>CAVSKT010000012.1:0-769743 GCA_963728575.1 uncultured Acidobacteriota bacterium | reverse complement strand
TCAGCTTGCCTGGACCTGCGCAGCCGCACCGTCGACCTGTACAACCAACGCTGGCTCGAATACACCGGCATGTCCTTTGAAGAGATGAAAGACTGGGGCTGGACCAAGTGCCATAATCCCGATCACGTCGATCGCGTCATCGCCAGCATCACCCGTTCGCGCGAGACCGGCGAAATCTGGGATGATACCTTCCCGCTCCGCGCTAAGGATGGTAGCTATCGCTGGTTCCTCCCGCGCGCCCTGCCCATCCGGGACGCAAGTGGCGAGATCACGTGCTGGTTAGGTACCAACACCGAGATTGAGGATCCCCAGCAGGCCCGGGAGGCAGCTGAGACTGCGAATCGAGTCAAAGATGAATTTTTGGCCACCGTCTCGCACGAACTGCGGACGCCGCTTAACGCAATAATGGGATGGACGCATCTGTTAACGCGAGGCAAGCTTGACGAAGAGACTTCCGCTCGTGGCCTCGAGTCATTGCGCGAAATGCCTCTGCGCAAAACCAACTCATCTCAGACCTGTTGGATGTGTCGCGCATTATCTCCGGCCAGTTACGTTTTGAGAGCGGCGTGGTTGATTTGATGCCGGTGATTGAGGCGGCCACGGAGCTGTGCGCCCCGCGGCTGATTCCAGAGGGATCGTCTTGCAGCTCGAGCTGGATGAAGGCGCCGGGTTGGTGTCAGGAGATGCCATGCGCTTGCAACAGATGGTTTTGAATTTGTTGACTAATGCAATGGAGTTTTCTCCCCAGGGAGGGCGGATCACGGTGCGGCTGAAACGTGAAAACACCGGTGTTGTTCTCAGTGTGACCGACACCGGTGAAGGCATTAGCGCTGAATTCCTGCCCTACATTTTCGATCGTTTTCGTCAAGCAGAAAGCACGAACAAGCATCAGCATGGCGGCCTTGGTTTAGGATTAGCGATCGTGCGTCACCTTGTCGAGGCACACGGCGGGACAATTCGCGCCTCAAGTAAAGGAGTTGGAAAGGGAGCAACTTTTACGGTGACGTTTCCTTTGCTCGCCGTGCAGCCAGACGCTTACTGTGCAGAGCGCGCATTCTTCCCGTCGGGGTTCGCGGCCTCTGCGTCATCCGCAATCTTAAAAGGAGTGCGAGTGCTTGTAATTGATGACGAAGAAGATGCCCGCGAGTTGTTGACCATGGCTCTTACACAAAACGGAGCGGAAGTGAGAACTGCTGCCACAGTCCAGGATGCACTTGAGATCCTGAAGCAATGGAATCCAAATGTCATGGTGTCGGACATTGGGATGCCGGGTGAGGACGGCTACGATTTGATCAGGACCGTGCGAGCGCTGGAATCCGAAAAGGATGAAACAATCCCAGCCTTAGCGCTCACCGGCTACGCCAGTGCCGAAGATGCGGCACGTGCCCGCGTAGCCGGCTACCAAACACACATGGCCAAGCCTGTGGCACCCAGCGATCTGGTCGCGGCAGTGGCAACCCTTGTCACGGAAGCTTCTCTCCGCGTGGGAACAACCTTATCTCGTCAACGAAAAAAAGACGATGGCGGTGGAACATGAAAGAAGCTAGCCGCAGCTAGGCAGGAGAAGTGTCAAGGGATGCTTTTCCATTCGGTTCAAGAATATGCGTTGTCACTAACCAGGTTCGCTATGATCGAACAGAGCTTTGCTGCTTCAATCGGTTTCGGCACAAACATCTGATACCCCGCCTCCAATACGCGCTCTCGATCTTCGACTCTCGCATAACCGGTCAATGCGATCGCTGGTGTGTCTCCACCCTGTTCACGCGGTAATTGACGAATTGATTTTATGAATGCGCACCCATCTAGTTCCGGCATGCCGATATCGCAGACTATTAGGTTAGGCTTCCAACCAGCAAAAACATCAAGCGCCTCACGTGCTGACGAAGCTGTAATCACAGTTGCGCCACAATTTTCAAGGACGACGGATAACAACTCGCGCGTGTCAGTTGAGTCATCAACGGCGAGAATCTTAATTCCCTGTAAGTTCGACGGCTCATTGCTCCCACGCACTCTTAAATCCCAGTGGCGGTCCCCACTGTCTCTCGTCAGCGATGTTTCAGAGTAGACAGCACGAATCGGCAACTCGACTGTAAAGGTCGCGCCGCGTCCTTCACCTTCGCTGTGTGCTTCGATAGTTCCACCATGCATTTCCACCAGATGGCGTGTGATAGACAAGCCTAGTCCCAAACCACCATGTTTTCTCGTAACTGACGAATCAGCTTGCTGAAATCGATCAAAAACGTATGGCAGGAACTTGGGATTAATACCTTCCCCTGTATCGCTAACGGAGATCTGCGTCATTGAAGCACTGTGTCCGACTTTAACGGTTACCTCGCCCCGTGCCGGGGTGAACTTAATGCTGTTAGAAACGAGATTCCAGATTATCTGCTGCAGGCGTCCGGGGTCAGCGCGCAATTCATCCGCATCTGGATCGATACTGACGTTGAGCCGTATTGACTTTGCCTCAGCCGCCGGACGAATTGCATCGAGAGCTTCCTCGACAATTGGAGTCAGAGTTATAGGCTTGATGTCCAGGCGTACTTTGCCGGAGATGATCCGTGAAACGTCGAGAAGATCTTCAATCAGTTGTGCCTGGGCCTTTGCATTACGCTCAATTGATTCAAGGCCCCGACTGGCTATTGCTGGTTCGAGCTTACCTCTATTCAGCATTGTGGCCCAACCGAGGATCGCACTTAACGGCGTGCGCAACTCATGCGAGATGGTCGCAAGAAACTCATCTTTCATTCGCGCGGCTGCCTCCGCTTGAACTCTCAGTGCCTGCTCACGTGCGAGTAGTTGCTGGCGCTGTCTCTCCAAACGATCGCGCGCCGTGATGTCCTGGATCAATTTCGACGCGCCGATAACTTCACCCTCCGGGGTTTTTATCGGAGAGACAGTTACAGAGACCGGTATTGGTGTACCGTCCTTCTTTAATCTGATTGTTTCCAGTCGCTCTGCCGGAAGACCACGGCGCAGGCGTGAAAGAATCTCGCCTTCTTCGTGAAGACGCTCGGGCGGAATGAGTGTAGTAACTGATTTACCGATGATCTCATCGGCGCGGTATCCAAACAGTTTTTCAGCACTGGCATTCCACGTTTGAATAATACCATCGAGGTTCTTGGTGGCGATGGCCTCGCCTGAGTATTCAACAATAGCCGCTAACTGCTCCCGAGCTTCATATAACTTTCGTTGCTCAGTAACATCGCGGAAGACCATGACCACCCCAAACAATGAACCATCGTTATTACGAATGGGCGCGGCACTATCGTCAATCAGGAACTCGGCGCCGTCCTCCCGCAGCAGCATCGTATGGTTGGCAAGACCAACAACCGTCCCGAGACGTATTGCTTTTTCTACTGGGTTCTCTGCCACACGGCGGGTGTGTTCGTTGACGATGCGAAACACGACAGCAAGCGGTCTACCTTCCGCGTTTGAGTTGGTCCATCCTGTCAAACGTTCAGCTTCAGGATTGAGGAAAGTCACGCGGCCATGAGTGTCGGTAACTATCACCCCATCGCCGATGCTCGCGAGCGTTGTCACCAGCAACTCTTTTTCCAGAACCAACGCTTCTCGTGCGGCAACAATATCAGTGACATCATGGATGATCTTGGAGGCTCCTATAACGTGTCCCTCTGAATCCTTGAGTGGTGAAATACTTAGAGAAACTGGAATCCTCCGGCCGTCCTTGGCCACACGAATAGTTTCGAGGCGCTCGACTGCCTGCCCCCGCCGAAGCCTTTCGAGAATCGCATCTTCCTCGTTTACAAGCTCCTCTGGAAAGATGATTGTGATCGGTTTACCTATGACCTCTTCCGCTCTGTAGCCAAAAAGTCGTTCCGCTGCGACGTTCCAGGTTTGAATGATGCTGTCAAGGTTCTTAGTAATAATGGCGTCGCCTGAGAATTCAACAATCGCGGCCAGACGAGCCTGCGCCCGTTGCGCTGCTCTTTGTTCAGCAACGTCACGAAAAACGAGTGCGACGCCCAACACAGGACCATCACCTTGACGGATAGGAGCAGCACTATCGTCAATGGGAATTTCCGTTCCGTCTCTGGCAACGAGGATGGTGTGATTAGCAAGGCCGACTACTGCTCCTTCGCGCAATGCTCTGTCAACTGGATTCTCAGCCGGTCTCCGGCTGCTCTCATCGATAATTCTAAAGACGTCACTCAAAGGCCTATGGACCATCTCGGTGTTCTTCCATCCAAGCAGGCGTTCCGCTTCGGCGTTAACGGAAGTTACGTGCCCCTGAGCGTCAGTAACAATTACCGCATCGCCGATGCTCGCGAGTGTTGTTGCGAGCAACTCCTTTTCTCTCGTCAACGCGTCTTCGAGGGTGTTGGTGGAATGAAACAGTTGAAGAAGTTGATCGTGGGCGCGGTGCATGCGCTCGCCAAAATAGATGATCAGTCCGCAGGAGAGTCCATATGCTATCAGGCCAACGATTTCGCCGATGGCTGTAAATGCCGCATTGTGAGTAGGCGCAAAAAAGAGGTAACGAGCGGCGATATATCCCAGAAAGCTCGCCAGCGCTGCGGGTTGCCAACGACCATACCAAACAGCAATCGCGACTGCTCCGTATAAGGTTATGAACGGAAAGTTGTCATGCAGCACTGGGATCAGAATCCAGCGTAGCAGGACCGCTGCCACGACACTCAAAAGCGCAATGGCGTGTCGTCGAGGCAATGATCGGGAACCGTTAGGGCCAGTTTTGAAACTGGGCCGACTGGCAGATGGCCTATCTTTCATTAACAGCCCGAATTGCGGGTAGAAATTACGTCAGGGGCTATTCTTTAATGAGGGGGACTATTCTTATAACATAGTTTTGGATTGGCGATCTCAATCCCGTCGTAGCTTTTTTAGATTTTTCCGATTTATCGTCAAGCAGCGTTCTTGGTACGATCTGGCATCGCAGGCCACAATTAACGCCTAATGCTGCACTGGCGGGTTAGTAATGGGGCAAGACTTCGCACCCATAGTTGCGGACGGCCCATTCAGATCTTTTTGGTAACGATCCGACGACGAGTGGTTTCACTGCTATGCCCTGGCCACGAATTTCTGCTCAGGCAAACTCGTCGGGTGCATGCCGTTAGGCGCGGTAATATGTTACGTGCGCCAAGATGTTTTTCATAATCGTAATGCCTGCCTCTAAGACAGCGCCTTTCTTATCATACTGAGGGTCATACGATGCTATCCCACTCGCGCATATCGTGAATCGCTCACCAATTAACTGAATGGCCTCTTGTATCTGTTCTACACTGAGACCATTTGGAGCGGCGATCTCTTTACGTTACTTGCTCCAAACGGTGCGGGTAAAACCACTACCGTCCGGTTGCTGCTCGGCTTGATTGCACCTGACGCTGGAACCGCAAGGATCGCCGATTATGAACTTGGACAAACAAACAACGCTCTTCGCAGCGTTTGCGGACTGTTGACCGAGACGCCTGGTTTTTATGATCGGATGTCCGCGTGGGAGAATTCTAGATCTTCGTGTGATGAACCTTTGGGAGCGGCGCCACAGTCTAGTCGGAACTTTCTCGAAAGGGATGAAGCAAAAGCTAGCCATCATTCGGGCAATATTTCATGAGCCAAAAGTCATCTTCATGGATGAACCAACCGCGGGTCTGGATCCAGAAGCCTCACTCATGGTGCGCGAGATGATCGGTAACCTCAAAGGCGAAGGCCGAACGATCGTGGTTTGTACGCACAACCTCGACGAGGCTCAACGGCTTGCTGATATCGTCGGTATCATTAACCGGCGACTGCTCGTTTGCGATACTCTCGCCAACCTTCAGTCCGCAGGCCTGACTAATTCGATTGAAATCGAACTCGGCGAACCGCTCAGTGATCATCAAAGAGCGGCAATAAAGCTTCCGTTCGTTAAAAGTATCCTGGGCAAAGACCGGAGGTACGTAATCGAGGTGGATAATCCGACGATCAACATCCCTCATCTAGTCAGGGCCTTGGTTGACAATGGAGCGAAGGTTTATGCAGTTCGACCCAAAACCTGGGACCTCGAAGCCATCTACCTTCAGTGCGTCAGCGAGAAAGGAGTTGGCAAGTGAACGTCAGTTTGCTTTTCCTCCGGAAGGAGTTACGCGAGCTACGGAAAAACAAATTCGTTCTACCCGTCTACCTCTTGCTGCCGCCGATTGCGGTGGTCCTGCCTGTCCTCTTTGCATCTTTGGCGCCGGCGATCATGGCTATCGATCAAAACGATCGCGTTGTTCTTGCTATTCATCGCACCATTACAACCGCACCGGAGTTCGCCCAGATGGCGACTGATGAAGCGATTACAAGGTTCTTCCTGCGAAACCTGGTGGCGTTTTATTTACTTCTTCCGGTGGGATTATCTTCAATCTCTGCAGCCTTCTCCATAGTAGCGGAGAAGCAGCAGCGAACGCTGGAACCGATTCTCGCGACACCGATCACGGATTTTGAGTTTCTGATCGGGAAGTTGCTCGCCACACTCGTACCGAGCATCATTGTGACCTGGGCCGCTGCGATTCTTGCCGTCGTTGTCGTTAATTGGACCACTTGGGGAAGGTATCAAACACCCCTTCTCGCCGGACCGCTTTTGGGCTGTAGGTGTTTTTGTGCTTGCTCCGTTGATGGGAATGGCGTCAGTGTTAGCGGCGATGCGCCTTTCCGCGAAGATGACTGATCCGCAGTCGGCGAATCAATTCACGGGATTGGTGATTGTCCCAACCTTTATGGTCGGCATAGGGATATTCGGAAAAGTAATGACCATAAGCATGACTGCCGTTGCTCTTGCTTGCGTGGTGGTCGCGCTGTTGGGCCTTCTTCTGCTGAGGATGAACCTGAAGAATTTTCAGCGTGAAGAGATTCTTACTAAGTGGAAATGAAACGCTCGAATCACGCAGATCCTAATGACACGTCGAAGTGATCCACTCGGAATTTATGGTGGATGGTTAAAGCGAACAACTAATGCGCTCCGTAGTGCCACAACGAACGACGCCTCACGAAGGTTGCCCGGCTAACAGCTTTCGGACCTTAGCGACCACTTTACCGGGTGTGGGATACCACAAACGATTCGTGTCAATCACCTTTTGGCCATCGATCGAAACGCTAAACTCACCCAAACCTCCTTTGGCTGTTTCCACCTCGAGATCAGTCTCTTTCGACAGTTGAGCCGCCACACTGGCAGCCATCGCTTTTTTAATCGGTCACACCGAGCAATAATGAATTTCTATTTTTCTCATGAACAGCAGTCTCCTCTTGGCAGGGTTAGAACGCAGGTGGTTGGCACGGGGTCAGGTGTGCTGCGTGCGCAGGTTCCTGTGACGCTCTGAAATCGTGTGACCATGTAGATCGGCAATGTCGTAGTCACGCACTTGTCGCGCCTCGCAACTCGGTGCAAAGCTGCGCACACTGAGAGCTTGTTACAGTGCCGGAAGATTTGTTGTAAAGTTGCTGTAATCTGCCTTGCGCTATATGCACTCAATTCCTTTATGTTAAAAAACAAGGACTTAAGTCCGTGGCCGACCATGGGGTCAGAAACCCCCGAGTTAAAACATCCTATGAACCCGAATGGTAGAATTACAGCTGCGCGGGGAGACCTTGGGAGAGCAAAAGTGAAGTTATTAGCCATTGAAACCACGCCAAATCCAAACAGCATGAAATTGAATTTGGATGAGAGGCTCGCCAAAGGGGTCGCGATTACATATACACACGAAAATAGAGGAGATTGTCCGGCCTACATCGAAAAGATCCTGGCCATCCCAGGGGTCAGCAGTGTCTTCCGTGTCGAAGACTTTATGGCTATCCAGCGAAAACCAACTGCTGCATGGGAGGATATCTTGTCTCAAGCCCGCGCCGTACTCGAATACGGCAGTTTGAACAACGCGAGGCCAGAATCAAAGGAAACGTCCGATAACAAATGGCGCGAGGTAACGGTAGCGGTGCAGTACTTTCGAGATCTTCCTATGTTAGTAAAAGTGTCCTCTGGCAGTGAAACAAGTCGCTTGGTGTTACCCGAGAGGTTCGGTAAGGCACTTGAGCGAGCAATGGGTGTATCTGAAAACATGCTGATGGAGCGAAAGTGGAAAGACGAAGGTCTGCGCTACGGGGATCTGCGCGACGTCGGCGAGGCGGTGGTCCGCGAGATTTCAGCCGTCTATGATGAAAAGAAGTTAAAAGAATTGGCTGAGAGGTCCTATTACACTGACTTACGTGAACCGGTTGAGGCGAACGGAGAAGAACTGGGCGAACTCATAGGGGCCTTTGAGTCGCCTAGGTGGGAAGAACGGTTCGCTGCGCTAAAGGAATTGGGCAGGAACGCAACGGCTCAGATAGATTCTCAAGCTCTGTCACTAATTATCAGAGCTACCAAAGATCCAAAGATGTCGATTCGCCGTTTAGCGGTGGTCCTTCTTGGGTTGATAAAGACTCCTGAAGTCTTAGCCCCACTTTGTGAGGCCCTGAAAGACGAAGCAGTTGGAGTGCGCCGATCGGCAGGCGATGCACTAACGGATATAGGGGATCCGCAAGCGATTGGCCCGATGGTTGAGACATTAAAAGATCCGAACAAACTTATTCGTTGGCGTGCCAGTCGTTTTCTTTATGAGGTAGGAGACGAACGTGCTCTACCCGCACTCAGAGAGGCACAGGCTGATCGCGAGTTTGAAGTGGCGATGCAAATCCGTCAGGCCATTGAACGGATAGAGAGCGGCAGGGTTGGCAAGGGATCTGTTTGGAGACAAATGACCCAAGGGATTAACTAGTGGACTAAATATTGATTTGCCAAGGTGAGTACAGAAACTGATGGTCCAGTCGAAACTCGGATTCAAACTTCTACGGAAAAGAGTTAAGAGATAATAACGGCAACATTAACAAAGCCTTGCAGCTGACGGCGCGATAGCGTGCTTCTCAAGTAATCTATTCCTTCCCGGTTGAATGCTGGTCGCGCGCCCCAGCTGAAGGCCAGCGTTGGGCCGCTGATGGAGACATTGGGGCCAATTAAGACCCCTCTCATCGTATACTGACGTTAAGCAAACGCTCCCGAACAAAACCGGGGACCTTAGTGAATGGACACCGAAGCCCTGGCCAAACGATATCGTTATTTGTGGACAGGAGAGACGGTCTCGGCGAGCCTTTTTGTCCTTTTGTTGGTCATAGCCGCAGTTCGGGACGGGGCTTACGTCAATTGGATTGCTCGAGCCTATGGTGTGGGCGTCGTCGTGTGGATTTTGATGCAGGCGGTGTTATTTTGGCGCTGGAAATTGCGTCTACTGGACCAAGGGCAGCGAACGTTGCCAGCGCCGGTCGTCCTTCGGTTCCGCCGGTTCAAACATCTGAACTGGATATTGATTGGAGCGTTTCCACTTATCGTGTTAGTCGAATGGCTGGCGACCGATGGACATCTC
The DNA here is from genome assembly GCA_963728575.1 of uncultured Acidobacteriota bacterium. GTDB lineage: Bacteria > Acidobacteriota > Blastocatellia > Pyrinomonadales > Pyrinomonadaceae > PSRF01. The sequence goes on along the minus strand of CAVSKT010000012.1, from coordinate 760,357 downwards.
AATCAGGCTGATGTTGGGTTGGGGTTGCTAATTGTAGCTGGAGCCGTCCTGGAGCAAATTACTAGCGCAGAGACGATACGAGCAAAGGCGTTGAGATAAGGTAGCGAGAGCTAAAGGAGCATCTGATGTCCATTGATTTCAAAGACATCACAATAATTGCCAACCCAGAACAGGCCCAGGTGCGCGATGGTTCCAGAAGACATTCCAAAAAGTTTCCCTTCCAACTTTCTGAGGCGCCGACACCTGAGTGGGTTGCCCTTTTCAATAGGGAATGGGCAATGAGGACGGTATCGAATAGGGCGGCGAGCGTTCATGGGGACATCCTGGTCCTAGAATGTGCCATTGAAGAACTGCCTTTGCTTGCCGAGAATTTAGAGGTTGACATGGCAGCCGCTAATCAACAGTATCGCGAGCGACTGTTAGGTCAGAAATTAAAGGAACAGCAAGCAGGTTACCAGGAGCAGGAGCGCGAGCGTACTGACGATGATGACGCTATAAGTGAAGCTCTGGCGAAGCTCAAAGAAAGATGAAAATGTATGCCACCCTCTTACCGGAAATTTAAGCCAATCGAATTCAATTTGAAGTTAACGGCCTATAGTAGAAGTTAGTTGATGAGTTCTATGTCAGGGCCGCTAACGAGTTAAGAATTCGTGTGGTGCGGAGTGGTGATGCAACCTCCGCTGCACGCAATGAGCCGCCACACAATTCGGTGTTGAACTAAGCCGGCTTAGGGGAATTTGGAGTTTGAATAAAAAGCTGAGAAGGGCAAGATGTGGTGGAAAGTAAGGTGGACCGAAGTAGAAGTGTGGTAAGGCGAGTGAGGTGGAACCTGAGATAGAGAAAGCCAGCCAGTAAGGCTGGTTTTTTTGCGGTTGCAGACAGAGTACGGCGCTGGCGAGCGAAGTTCACCAGTGACTGAGAAGAGAAAGATGACCCTCGGCAGTGGCGGAGCTTCATGGGGCGCGACCTCTGGGAGCAAGGGAGGCGAGCAGGCTGAGTGGCCCACCGCAGTGGGGACAACTGATCAGCGCCGACGGGGTGGAGGTCTTTAGCTCCGCACACTTTAGTTTGCCAGTGTTGGAGGAAAGTAGTTGCCAGACTTGCGGAAGCAGTTGCCGGTAAGCCGGAGAGAGCAAGCCGTAGTAACGCACTTTGACGAAGCGGTCAGGCAGGACATGTTGCAGGAAGCGGCGCATGAACTCTGCGGCGTTCACGGTGGCAAATCTGATTTGTTTGGTGGCCGAGTCTTTGTACTTAAAAGTAACGCGGCCTTCATTGAGCTTGACGATGCGGTGGTTGGAGATGGCGACACGGAAGATGTAAGGGGCAAGATATTTGAAGGCGGCCAAGCCACTGCCGATCGGTTGCGAATGCACTACCCAGGCTTGTTGCCAAACTTGCTCCGGCACTTGCCGGAAGAGATCACTCTGGCGCAACTGCTCCTGAAACTTAGCGCGGAAGATCGGGGACAGGGCCTTGACTGGAACGAAGAAGTCTTTGCGTGCAGCCAGCCAGCGTCGATCCTGAGTCAAGCCGCCACCGGTGACGATGAAGTGCACATGAGGATGATAGAGCAATGCTCGCGTCCAAGTGTGGAGCACGCCCACCATGCCAATGAGGCCGCCACAGAAGCGTGGGTCCTGGGCCAGCTTAAGCAAAGCCTGTGAGGCAGCGCGAAACAACAGGTTGTAGATCATTCTTTGGTTACTGCGAGCCAGGCTGCGCAGCGCTGCGGGTAGGGTGAAGGTGACGAGGAAGTAATGAGTGGGCAGCAATAAACTCTGTTGCGCTTGCAACCATTGCGTGGCCTGTTCGTTGCCGCACTTGGGACAATGGCGATTCTTGCAGGAATGATAACTGTAGCGCGGTTGCTGGCATTGCCGACAGAAATAGACCTGACCGCCGCGGGCGGCGGTGCGGCATTGTTCAATGTCCTGCATGGCCCGCCGGTGCGAGGGCAACAGGCGCTTGACAAACTGGTTGCGGTACTGAGGACCATGCAGCCGAAAAATCTCGGCCACTTCAACCATCAACCACTCACAAGTCGTTCATTAACTGGTCGATGGCTTGCGCGCCCAGTTGTTCGGCCTTGACGGTCAGGTGCGTGTAGACGCTGGTGGTGGCGGGCGAGTTGTGGCCCAGCCATTCTTGAATCAGCCTCAGGTTAACGCCGGCTTCCAACAGATGCGTGGCCCAACTATGACGGAGCGTGTGTACCGAAGCGCGCTTGTTCAGGCGACTCTGTTTGAGGGCGGTGCGGAAGGCGCCCTGAACGCTACTCTTGGACATTGGTTCGGAAGACTGGGCCAAGTCGAGATGGTTACGGCCTTCCGCGGGAAACAGCAGCACGGGATTGCGATGAGTGCTGCCAGTATTGGCGCAGCAACTCGAGGGTGCGTTTGGGCAGCGGCACATAACGATCTTTAGCGCCTTTGCCATGGCGGACATGAATCATCATGCGGGCACTGTCGAGGTCGGCGACCTGTAGATGCGTGCCCTCCTGCAGGCGGAGACCGCAGGAGTAGATGGTGGCGAGGCAAACTTGATAACGCGGCAATCTGATCCGGGAAAGGAGCAGACGCACTTCGGCGACGCTGAGGATGACGGGCAGTCTCTTCTCGGGTGCCGGGCGTACGATGTTGAAGGTGGTCCACTCTTTCTGCAGCGTCTGCTCAAAGAAGAACTTGAGTCCACAGATGGCGATGGTCATGGTGTTGCGGGAGTAATGTTTGACATTCTTGATAAAGAGAAAGTACTGGCGTAGTTCTTCCTCGCTGATCAGGTCCGGTGACTTGTGATAATGTTCGGCCAGTTGCCGCACTGCCCGGACGTAAGCTTCCTGCGTGCGCTCGGACAGGCCGCGCAATTGTAGACACTCGATCATTCTCTTTCGCAGTTCAGTCATGGTGACACCTCCAGATAAAGAAGTTGGACCAGCAGTGTCACGCCGTCGCATGGTTGGTGATACTGCCGTCGTTGTTTCTGGAAGTGTAGCGAGAATGGATCAGTGAGGGAGAATGATCGAGTTATTAGAGATGCGGCGGGACGAGTCCTCTATCTGCGCGTAGCGCTTAGTTCAACAAGCGCTTGCAGTCTCGCCGGTGAGTGGCCTTTATTCGTAGTTGCGTGTGCGAGCCGCTGAAGCGCAGGCGTTCGGTGCTTCTCTGAGATGAGAGTGAGCGTTTAGATTAGCTGCTGAATTGAAAATTTGCTCTAACAACGGCGCGTGTTCGTAACCAAGCTCCTTTTTCAAAACCTGTAGACGGTGTTTTCCAGCATTCTTTGGAGTTCGATCCCGCCCCGCTACCAATTACCTCTCCAAGGTCTGTCCTCTCACAAAAGTGTTCGGCGACGCAATCATTCACAACTGAAGCACCACAATTATCTTGGACCATCTAAGCATTCCGTGCGTTTTCGAAAAGCTCCTAAGAACAGGTAACAATTAGCGCCCCAAGTTGGCGTCAGAGAAGGCTTGTTCGACGTTCCAACGGTGGCCAACCTTTTTGCCTTCACTCAATGCCCACCTGAAAGTACCGTCAATTCGACCATCGTGACGGTTCCATAGCAGGTCACCGCCAATTCGCTGGCCGGTGCGAGGATCTCTGGAAACAGCCGTTATGGCGTAGATGACCCCATCGCCTCCAGAGAAAACTGCGGAAAGGTGGTTCCATCCGTTTCCTACCTTCTTTCCCTCGTTGGAGGCCCATCTGAAACTGCCATCGCGCCACCCGTCGTGGCGATACCATAGCAGGTCGCCATTGGCGGCGATCGCGTAAATCACACCATCACCACCAGCAAAAACCCTTGAGACGCCACTCCATCCGCTGCCCACCTTTTTTCCTGCACTGAATGCCCATCTGGCAGTCCCATCCTGTCGCCCATCGTGGCGATACCACAGCAGATCACCGTTGGCCGCGATGGCGTAAATCACACCTTCACCGCCCGCAAAAACTGTTGAGAAGTTACTCCACCCGTTGCCTACCTGTTTTCCCTGACTTACTGCCCACCTGAAGGTGCCGTCCTGTCGTCCATCATGACGGTTCCACAACAGGTCGCCGTTCCTCATGACGGCGTAGATGATGCCATCGCCGCCGGAGAAGGCTTGCTTCACGCTCCACCCAACACCAACCTTTCTATTCTCACTCAGTGCCCATCTGAAAGTGCCCTCCTGTCGTCCATCGTGGCGATTCCACAGCAGGTCACCGTTGTCTGTTATGGTGTAGATGATCCCCGACTGCTGGGGAACTGCCGGCGGAATCACATCCACGCGAGTTGTAACCCCAATTGGTGCCGTGAAGTGGCTACAACTCGAGCCCAACAACGTTCGGTTACATCCCTGGACAATAAAGTGGTAAGTGGTGCCCGGTCGCAGTCCATTCGCGGTGAACGATCGTCCATTTACGCGGTTCTGGCCATCGCCGTGACCATTCTCGGCCCAGCGCACCTGGTGGAAACCGTAGCTTGAGGAGGAGGCCCAGTTCACAACGATGCTAGTCGTAGTCGCGGAAGAGCTAATGAACCTGGGCACCGCGGGCGGCGTGAAGGGCTCAGGCGTCGCAAGCGTCATCGCTTCGCGCCGAATATCACAGTCGCGGGTTCCATCGTACACAGCGCACACTCGATACCGGTAGGTACGGCTAGGCTGAAGGCCCAAATCGGTGAAAGTGTTGACCATTGCTACGAAAGTCCAGGTGTTGGCGGGCCTCGCGCTCGACTGTAATCGAATCCGCACTGTCGAAGGAATGCTCCCAATCAATCGCGATAGCGCCTGGTGCGATCGGACGAAGTCGGACTTGGGGCTTCTCAGCATGCGCTGAGCTAGCCGTCAGCCACACCAGCAAGCTGGTAAGTATAAGATAACTAACTCTGAACCATTTTCGATCCATCGATGACATGTGGTACTCCCTTTCTAGTCGCCATTAGTAATGTAAAAAACGGCGAAAACGTGTTCGGTGGTGGGACTAATCGCCGCGACTACGTCAAAAAGCTCAAGCCCGCGTAGGAAGTCGACTACAGGACCACGTAAGGAACCGGATCAAATTAAGTGTTGGGTTGTACCAGGATAACTCTTTCCAGTCGGAACGTTTCTCGATAGTCACGCGCGCGCGTTTTGTGTAACGAACTTAGCCCTAAAGCGGCTTCTGAGCGCGGACAATGTCTAGGACGTGATAAAAGTTGCGTACTCAACAGCACCTATTGTTGACTCGGGCGAACTGCGATGGCTCTGATACGCCTTTATCAACACATTGGATGTACGAAACATTCTCAGATGAGACAGCTTGTTACAGTGCCGGAAGATTTACTGTAACGTGAAGTCGGATGAGCGCGGTACTCTTTCAACTCCGCCAACCTATTTGAAACACCCGCCCGTGCCTACTGCGATACTAGCGTATTGAGCGACGTTGCGAGCTCGACCCGCGTGAGGCTGCGCGACGGGCTGAACGCGTTGCCGTCGAGGGAAACAAAGCCTCGCTGCAGAGCGACGGCGACGTAGCCTCGCCACGCGAGCGGGTATCGACGAGGCGTCGGAGACTGTCAGGGGAAGCGAAGCGGAGGCGGCCTGAGAATTGAGGCCAGCGGCTTTAACGAACGCGATCGCTGCCGCGAGTTTCGTGGCTCCGTTGTAGGGATAAAAATTCCTGCCGGGGGTCGCATCATAAAACAGTGAACCGGACGGGAACGCCTGTGTGCTCTCGACCGCGTTCCGCGAATACGCGTCGCGAACATCAGTGAACATCGCAGCTGACGCCATGTACTGCGGAACCAAGCCCGCTCGGATCAGTGCCTCAGCAAGTTCAAGGCGGCTGACGGCCGCGTTCGGACGGAATTTTCGGCCTTCCGGCAGCATCAGATTTGCAAGCAGGCTCTTCTCGACCTGTGCGGCTTGGTCAGGCGAGAGGGTCGACTGATCGAGCATGACCGGATACTCAACCTGCGTTACATCGACCGCGCCGAAGACTTGCTGGCTTGTCCCCACATAACCTGAATGCGATATCGACGCACGCAGCGTTTGGCTCACCGGATTGCGGAGCACTACTTTCTCACGGCGTCCGGTGAAGCCAGGCAGGTTGAGATAGTTCGATTCACCCAGTAATGAGTTCGACTGATCATAAAGTCTCAGTCCAAAATCGTTTGCACTGAGGTCCCAATAGATATTGACGCCGACCTGAATTGTGTTCTGCGGGATCGCGACGTTCGCTGAGCTTGTCAGGTTCGGAAACACGGTCTGCTCAAACGTCTGCGATGTGCGCGTGACGAACCGGATGGCGTTGCGCGAGAGCGTTGAGCGAAATCCGCCCATGTGGCGTTCCGGAAACGCGGCCTCGAGCACTGCGGCGTACGTGTTGAGCATCCCGGCACCGGCTTCGTGGAAAAAGTATCGAGGCATCGGCGTTGCCGTGCGGCTTAGGATGTCCTTGACGTCTGCCGGAGTCAGGTTCGGATTCACTTCGAGCATCAAGGCGATGGCTCCGGCAACTTGTGGGGCCGAGAACGATGTGCCTGTCGCCGTCGTGTAGTACGGCATTTCGGTTGCCGACAGACGCTGGGCGTCCGCACCCGCGATCCCGGAGACTCCTGTAATAGCTCGGCGCACTCCGAAGGCTGATGATGTTCGTTCCAGGAGCGACGAGCGACGGGTGCTGCAAAGCGTCACCGAAGTTGCCGCGTGACGAATAGCCCGCGAGCCTGCCTGCCGCATCGGTCGCGCCGACGCCGATCACCCACGGCGCTATCGCATACGGGTTCATCGTTCCGTTCCCGGAACCGCTGTTGCCGGCTGAGAATACAACGTTAACGCCTGCGTCGGTCAGAATCTTGGTCGCCACGTTTACCGGATCGTTAAGATCGAAGACCGTGTTCGCCGAGAAGCTGCAGTTCACTACCCGCACGTTGTACTGGAGCTCTTTTCTCGAGAAGATAATCGAATCCCGAAAGGACGTACATCAGGTTTAGATCGCCGGCACTAAGCCCCAGAAGCCGCGCGCCCGGAGCAACACCGGCGAATCGTCCCGACGAGCTCGCTCCGCTTGCGGCGATCACGCCGCCGACGAAAGTTCCGTGGCCACTCACGAGATCCGTGTTCGTGAGATTCTCGAGCGGAGCCGGATAAGCGAACGAGCCGGGGAGGCTTTGCGTGTCGGCTAATCGAACATTCTGAACTACTTTGCCTGCAAGATCGGCGTGCTGGCTGTTGATGCCCGTGTCGAGGACCGCGACCGTCACATTGCGGCCGGTTACGGGCATAGCGCCGTTCTCCTGACGAAGGTCCTGCGTCTGGCGCAACACGCTGTACGCCGGTGGTGTTGAAGTAAGGATCGGAGTTGAACGTCAGCGTGCGGTTACCGTAGAGCGAGCGGACTCTCGGCAGCTGTGAAACCGCGAGGAGCTGCGCTTTGGTTGCGGTGACGTAAACCATCGGTAGCATACGCAAACGCGTTCCGCCCATGATGCCGAGCTGCTGAAGCTGCGCGATGTCAGCGTCGGTCACCGACGCGTGATAGACGATCACCGCGTTTATGTTGCTGTCGTCCGTCGCGTTATTAAGAGCAACGGCAAGCTCAGGATCTACACTCTGAAGTCCCGTACTGTCGTCCGCACCGGTGAGCGTAATGCCGTCCGCACCGGTGAGCGTAATGCCGTCGGCACCGGTGAGCGTAATGCCGTCCGCACCGGTGAGCGTAATGCCGTCCGCACCGGTGAGCGTTATGCCCGTTGGATTTGTGTGGTCGAAAACGACGCCCGTCGTTCCAAAGCCCGTGACCGAATCGGCACCGGTCAGAGTGATGCCGTCAGCACCCGTGAGTGTTATGCCGTCGGCTCCGGTTAACGTGATCCCGTCCGCGCCGGTAAGTGTAATGCCGTTTAGGCCGACCCGCGTAGCGCCGTCGGCTCCGGTCAAAGTGATGCCGTCCGCTCCTGTGAGCGTGATGCCGTCAGCCCCGGTTAAAGTTATTCCGTTCGGTCGGCGAATGATGATCGAGTCAGCTGTGTACTGCTGACCATCGGCGCCAGTAAACGTTATGCCGTCGGCTCCAGTCAGCGTGATGCCATCAGCTCCGGTAAGGGTAATGCCGTCGGCTCCGGTCAATGTGATCCCGTTCGGTCCCGTATACGTCGCGCCGTTGGGACCTGTTGACGTGACGCCGTCCGCTCCCGTCAGCGTGATACCGTCCGCGCCCGTGAGTGTGATGCCGTTCGAACTGTAATTGAAGATCCCGTCTGCTCCGGTGAGCGTAATGCCGTTGATCCCAACATACTTGATGCCGTCCGCGCCGGTTAGCGTGATGCCGTTTGACTTGACGACAGATAGGCCAGCCAACGCGGGTTGCGCCGTCAGCAGCAATAGTAATAGAGAGTGCTACGAACCTATTCATCTGATCCAGTCGGGATCCGCGCATCCGCAGCGCAATTCAGGAATCAGAAGTGAACACCAAATTCTTGCGGGGGATTGCATCGAATCAATACAGATCCAGGCGTCATAATATATCGTCCCCGCTTGCAGTTCAGTTGCATACCTCTTGTATTTGCGTCGAGCGCCGCCGCTGATCTCGAGCGCGTTTAACCAGGACCTTAATTAGAGCGGATCCTAAATAGGGTTGGTTGAGAAAAACTTGAGTGCGGTTCAAGTTTTTCTCAAGGATGGGGTCGTATGCTCCGATCGATGACTATGAGCTTCATCCTTCAAGACCATTTCGATTCGACGGAAAGATATTCGCCGGCGATCCACACCACCGCAGCGACGCCTTCGAAAGGCGAACGCGACGGCGTGCATATATTGAATGAGAAGCTTGAGATTCCGCACTGTGCGGGGCTCGTCGAACGGCCAAGACTCATTGAAAAACTTGAAAGATCGCTTAGCCACTTCGCCGCGACACTGGTTTCCGGTCGTGCGGGGACCGGTAAAACGTCGATCGCTGCGGCATATGCGCGAACGCGAAAGAGCGCCGCGTGGTTTACGGTGGAATCGTCAGACATCGATTGGAATGTTTTCGCAAGTTACCTGGCAGCGAGCGTGCTTCGAGTGGTCGGAAGCAAGAAAGCTGTCGGTGACTCGCTGCCCGCCGTTACCAATTCTTCGCCCGCCGCGATGGCGATATTTTTCCTTAACATAGTTTCCGAGTTGGAAACCGCCGAAAAGGATCATCGGCCATTGCTTGTCCTTGACGGCATACACCATTTGTTCGACGCCGATTGGTTCGGTGGGTTCTTCAATATTCTGCAGCCGTCGCTTTCCGAAACTGCGGACCTGCTTCTTCTGTGCCGGAGTAAGCCGCCGAACCCGTTATGGCGTTTGCGTTCGAAACAGCAGCTTGACGTTATCGACGAGAAAACGCTTGCCTTTGACCGAGATGAGACGATATTGCTCCTCAAGCAGGTCGGGCGTTCGCAAGCCGAAGCCGCGCGCATTCACGCGGAAACGTTCGGGCGAGTTTCGAAACTCCTTCCGTTCATCAGCGGCGGGAAACCGTCTAAGCCCCGGCTATAACCGAGCCCTTCGATTTGCATCCGAGCGACGTGGCATAATACAGCCTTACCGACAGGTCTCGTCGAAGCGATGCAGGACAGAAACTTTTTTCTCCGGACAAAACTGCTTCCCCCGCGCGCTGTTACCGAATTACTGCAGCGCCCGCGGCTTACGAAAAAGCTGCAAGCCAACCTGGGCTCTCCCATAACAATGGTTGCGGCGGACGCCGGATGCGGCAAGACCACTCTGATCGCTGACTTTGTTCGCAGCCAGACACGGCCCACGGTTTGGTACCAGCTCGACCATACTGACGCGGATCCGGTCGTCTTTCTCGGTTATATAGCGCACGGCATCAAGAATCTCTATCCGGCATTCGGCGAAGCTATCTTTCCATACTTGAGCGAAGCTAACGAAGAGGTGCTTCGCTTTCCTGAACGATCGGCCGACCTGCTGATAAACGAGATACTTCAATCGGTCGAGCAGCCATTCATTCTTGTTCTGGATGACTATCACCATATCGGCCGCGATACCATCGTTCACAAGCTGGTCGATCGGCTCCTGCAATATTCGTCCGACCTTGTCCATCTGATCATAACGACCCGCGACCTTCCGCCGCTCGCGACCATGCGGCGAAAGACGCAGTCGGCTGCGTTGGTGATAACGCGCGACGATCTTCTTTTCACCGACGACGAAGTGAAAGAGCTGTTCAAACAAACGCTCAACGTCGAGCTGAAAGACGAAGAGATAGCCGAGTATCGCGGGCGAACCCAGGGATGGATAACTGCGCTTCAGCTTGTACGTCAAGTTGCCGAGCAGGAGATGCATTCGGCAAACGGACCGGCGGCGTTGGACCTGCATGACATTCTGCAGCAATCGGAACGCGCCATCTTCGATTATTTCGCCGAAGAGGTTTTTTCGCGTGAGCCGGCTGACACGCAGAGGCTGCTGATGGATCTTTCCCTGCTCGAATCGCTGCAGCTCGATCTCTGCAGCGCGCTGTTTCCGGAGCTGCGCTGCTCGGCGGCACTCCCCGAGCTCGCGCAGAAGAACGTGTTTCTTACCGTTGCCGGTGATCGTCAGACCGGCGAGGAATATAGATTCCATCCTCTCTTCCGCGAGTTTCTAGTCCGGCGCCTTCGATCCGATGTCGGCCAGGCACGGGTCGCCGAAGAACGGAACCGGATCGCCGACCACTTTCTCAAAAGCAGAAAGTGGGAGGTGGCCCTGCCCTACCTGCTTGATGCGCGAAACTTCGATCGCGCAGCGTCCGTGATCGCAGAAACGGGGAACGAGTGGATCGCCGCCGGTGCGTTCACTTCACTTGGGTTGTTCGCGGAACAGATACCCGACCGATCGCTGGAGGAACATCCTCGCTCGCTGCTGCATAAGGCTGAGGTCGCACGGCTTCACGGCGAGGTTGAAAAGTCGTCGAAACTTCTGAACCGCGCCGTCGAGCTTCTAAACAAAACTGAGGATTCGACCGGAGAAGGCGAAGCTCTTCACTCTCTTGCCAGTCTCGCGCGTCGCCGCGGTCGATACGTCGAGGCGTTCTCACTTATCGAGCGTGCCGAAACTCTCGTGTCGCATACTTCGGAAACATTCATGAAGTGCGCGAACACGCGCGGCCTGTGCCTGATCGTGCAAGGGAAATGGACCGAGGCGGAACAGCAGTTCAGGATCGCCCTCGAACTCGCTGACAAACTTGGAAACGACCAATACGTTCGCCTCGTGACACACAATCTTGCGCTTGCGCCGGGCTTTCGCGGAGATTTTGGCGAGGCTTTGCGCTGGTTCAGACGCATTTTTCGCGAGGGCCAGCCCGACAAGCAACTGCCGCAGGAAGCGATCGGTCACTTGAACGTGGCACGCCTGCATCTTTACCGCGGCGAATTCGAGGACACCGAAAAACACCTTAGCCGCTCGCTCGAGCTGTGCCAGCTCTATAATCTTCGGTTTTTGCGGGGCGAAATATTCGAAGCCTACGCGAATTTCTATCGCGAGAAAGGCGACTTCGCTCACGCTGAGGAATTCTACGAGCGGGCCGCGAATGCATATGATGAGGCCGAGATCGACATCACGTCGAAGGAGTTGAACGAAGAACGCGCGGCTTTCTTCCGCATGCGTGGTGAACTCCCGAAGGCGCGCGCGTTGCTGGAGGCTTTGATCACGGGACGTGAACGGCAGGGAAACGAACACGGGGTCCGCACCGCGCGTCTGCGTCGCTATCAACTTGATCTTGCGGAAGGCACTTCGGAAGGCCTTGACGTGCACCTCCGTGAACTGCTCGATTATTTCAACCGCCACAATCACTACTACGACGAAGCGTTGACAGCGATGCTCCTGGCCGAGACGTACTTCGTTCAGGGAAACACGAAAGCCATGATCGAGTCCGTACGGCGGGCCCTGGATCTTTCGAATCGTTTCGATTACGAGTACTGGCTGCGGCGGGAGATCCGGCGAAATCCGGCGATATTCGGACATGAAGACATCGCGGACCGCCTGCCCGTAGATCTTCGCGAGGAACTGAGTGCGGAACGCTCGGTGCGGCCAGCGCGCGTCCAATCTCAGTTAGAACCGCCTGCCCCTATCACGGATCTGACGATACGGGTGCTCGGCCCAGTGGAGATCTTCCGCGATCCTTCCGTTCAGTTTGCCGCCGACGCCTGGACGACGCGGCGGGCACGAGACATTTTCTGCTACATAGCAACCAGCAAAAATCGACGCGTTCTGAAGGAGGTGCTGATCGAGGCATTCTGGCCCGATGAGGACCTTGAAACCGTTGAGAAGAATTTTCATCCGACGATCTCGCATATCCGAAAAGCGCTCAACAGTCGTCAGCCCTTCAAGCAGAACTTTCTTATCTTTCGCGACGGCGCGTATCAGCTCAATCCCGAGCTTTCATATTCCATCGACGCAGAAGAATTCGAGCAGTGGATCGTCGAAGCGGAAAAAGCAAAACGCGAGAAAGACGCGGCGCATCAACGGGCGAGTCTCGAATCCGCTCACAAGATCTACCGGGGGGAATTCATGTCCGGCGTTTATGAGGATTGGGCCGATGAAAGACGCCAGTTCTACTCAGAGCAGTCCGCACGTGTCGTTGCCGCTCTCGCAAAACTCTCCCTTTCCGAAAAACACTGGGCCGATGCGTTGAAGTACGCGGGCGAAGCCTTGGCAGGCGATCCGTTTCGCGAGGACATGCATCGGCTGACGATGAAAGCGTTCGCCGCCCAGGGCAAGCCGGCGTCCGTTAAGAAGCATTTCGAAAGAATGAAAAAAAACCTGCACACCGAACTCGGCATCGAGCCGGCCGAAGAAACAAAGCGTTTGTTTTCAGAACTTATAAAGTAAAGGCAGCGCCGAAGGCGCGAAATATAACAGCCACGGGCAGCGCCGAAGGCGCGAAATATAACAGCCCACGCGCAGCGCCGAAGGCGCGAAATATGACAGCCAGGGGCAAGCGCTGAGCGAAGCGAAACGCGTCACCCTGGTAACAATCGAAATAAATGCATTGAAGCTCTGAAGGAGCGGCAATACCTGCAATTATATCGCACTTTCAGTGCTCACTTAAATGATTTTTTGCTAACCAGGGGCGACGCGCTTCGCTTCGCTCAGTGCTTGCCCCTGGCTGTTATATTTCGCGCCTTCGGCGCTGCGCTCTGAGTTTTGTGATTTCGCGCCTTCGGCGCTTCGCTTCGCTCGAAGCGCTTGCCTTGGCTGTCATATTTCGCGCCTTCGGCGCTGCACATATCGAATTCTCAAGTTCGCCTCAACTCCTGAGATCCCCGCTCAAGTTTTTCTCAAAGCCCTTCCTTTATCTTCGCTGACAATGAACTTTCAGAAGAGGAACCTGTTAAGAAGGACGCTCACCCTTCTGGTTTTGTTTGCGTTGAGTGCCGGGATTATGGCTAACGCCAAATTCGCCCCTCCCTCCTGCTGTATGGGCGCAAGGTGGAAGCGCGACGCTTAGCCCAGCGCTGAGCGCCCGTCTAGCGGGACTCGCGAACGACGCCGACGCCGGAATGGTGATCGTTGCATTCAAGTCGTCGAACGGATTGCGGGACGAGCATCTTAACGTACTGCGTGCAGTCGGCGTGACCGGCGGCCAAACGTTCCCGACGCTTGGGATGGTCGCGCAGCCGATGACCGTGGGCCAGGTCCGCGCGCTTGCCGCGAACTCCGCAGTAAGATCGCTGTGGTCGAACGACCGCCTGATGTACTACATGCATCAGGCACGCGTCCTGGGCGGTGTCCAGAAAGTGCAGACCGACTCTGCAATGACGCTGCGAAACGGCGGGATGCCGGTTTCGGGCGCGGGTGATTTTTCGGTGTTAGTGATCGACTCCGGCGTCGACGCAACACACGCCGACCTCCAATTCGGGACCAAAGTTATTCAAAATGTGCAGACGCCCGTCGCGGCAGGAACACTGCCGGGTTTTACTCCTCATGTCTCGATCGAGAACGTACCGAACACCGACCAAACCGTCGGCCACGGCACTCACTGCGCCGGGATCATCGGCGGAACGGGATTGCGATCCGGCGGCCTTTATACGGGCGTTGCGCCGGGGGCGAAGATCATCGGTGCGGGGCTTGGCGCGGGAATTTTCGTAATAAACGGTCTCGCTGCGTGGGAATGGGGCCTGGCAAATCAATTCCGCTACAACATCCGCGTTGTTTCGAACAGCTACGGCGGCTCGGGTGCATTCGACCCCGACAACCCGATCACGATCGCCTCAAAAATGGCGCATGACCGGAACATCGCCGTCATCTTCGCAGCCGGAAACGAAGGGCCCACGAAGGACACCTACAACACTTATGCGAAAGCTCCGTGGGTGATCGGCGTTGCGGCAGGTTCGAAAGAAGGCGATCTCGCTGACTTCTCTTCACGGGGAGTTCGTCGTGATGTTCGACTGAGCAACGAAGATCCGAATGATGACTTCAATGCTCCGACGATCACTGCTCCAGGCACCGGCCGCATTTACGAAACCAACGCTGGCAAGTTCACCTCTGCGGTTGTATCAGCACGCTCGACCGTCAATCTCACGGCGAACGGGCTCGACGCCGACGCCGACCTTCCGCCCGCACACATCCCGTTCTACACGCAGATCTCCGGTACATCGATGGCGACGCCTTACATCGCCGGTGTTGTCGCTCTGATGCTCGATGCCGATCCAACGCTTTCGCCGGATCAGATCCGCGAGATTCTTACCTCGACTGCCACCAAAATGCCGGGCCGCGAGGAATGGGAAGTCGGGGCCGGTTTTGTCAACGCACACGCGGCAGTCGATAAGGTTTTCAACCGCTCCAAACCATATAGGAACATTCAGGACGCCATGTATAACGCGGTTTTCGATATTGAACATGCGCCCCTGCAGAACTTCCACATCGATTTCAGTCCAGAGGTCTCGGGACCGGCATCTGCGAACGCAAGAGCGTTCTTCGTCGACCCTGACATCAACCTCCTTGACGTCTTTGCGACGGTTGACACGCTTGCCAGAGAACGAACTGGAAACCTCGTCGGGATGCGCCTCACCAGCCCGAGCGGACTGACTTTTTCGACAGCGATCGACTTTCCGGTAATTGGTTCTGATAAGCGACAGATCGTCGTCGAGAACCCCGAACCGGGAACCTGGATTCTAGAGATACGCGGAGCACGCGGTTTAACTGCGGCGCAACAGGTATCGTCGCCAATCCAGGTCGCGGCTCCGGGGCCGGTTGACGGAAACATTACGCAAACGCGATTCATTCTCCCGCTGATCGCCGACATCCAGGGACATCCGGAACAGGAAGTGATCGAAGCGGCGTTAAAGAGCCGGCTAATCGACACTTTTGCTGACGGAACCTTCCGGCCGGATTCGACGGTCACTCGCGAGGACCTGGCGCGTTCACTCGCATTGAACACGAGCCTTCGTCAGACACTTGGCTCGACGCCGAAGTACTCCGACGTAACCGGCGACCTCCGGTTCTTCGCCGAGTACGCGACTGCTCGCGGATCGACGAACCGCGATTTCGATTTCACTCCGACAGGAATGATCGCCGCTTCAGGCACGTCGTTCAATCCGGCAGGTTTAGTAAACAGGCTCGATCTTGTGGTCGCGTTGATGAAAGCACTCGGCCAGGACACTGCGGCACGCGCTCTTGCGAACACGACCGTCACGTCAAACGGTACGGCACTAAGCGACAACGCTCAGATACCGGGTTCGCTGCGCGGCTACGTTCAGCTCGCGATCAATAAAGGTTTGTTCGAAGTCTTTCCGGCTGAAGTTCGTGAAGTAGCTCCCGGGCAATTCATTGCGATCCCGGGGCCGCGATTCGAGCCGGCAACAACGGTTTCCCGAGCGGTACTTGCACGGAAACTCAACGCTTATCGCACGTTGTTTACGACGGGCGGTTAAAAGTTATCGCTCCCGCGATCTTTCCGCTGGGCGAATTTCATCCGGCGGCTTCTCGTTCCTCCAACGGGGGCTGGAACGAGTTACTTGGAAGCGGCCCGGCGATCCGCGGCCGCTTTTTTTTGAAAAGTCTTCGGACGATGAATGGAGGAAGTATGAAGGACACGAGCAAAACACTTAGGAGGAAGAGCCTCTTTCGGGTCGCGATTTTGCTTACCGCGGCTGCCGCGATCCTCGGAGCCATGGTGTGGTTACCGTTAGACGCCGGCAAGGCGGCGCCCGGAGCGTCGGAAATCGTGAAGGAGCTTTACAAGCGTCCTGCTCCAAACTTCGATCTGAACGCCTCGCGGCAATTGCCGAACGTCCGCCAGGCAACATCCGCGCAGCTCTCCGCGCTCGACAACCTGAAGACATCGGTTAACGCACCAGGTATGACCGCACGCTGGAACGATTTCGGCGGATCACCCGACGTGATCTACGACTTCGCATCGCAGCCGTATTCGGGCACGCCGGAAGAAGCGGCACGCGCATTCATCATGCAGAACGCGGGCATCTTCGGCGTAACCGAGCTAAATAACTTCCGCGTCTTCAGCTCGCGCAATGCGCTCGGTGGACACCTTGTCAGGTTTCAGCAGACGTTCAACGGCGTCGCAGTTGACAATGGCGGCATCGGAATTGTCATGAACGCGAACAAGCAGGTCATCATGGCGTCAGGCCCGTTCTTTCGCGACGTTGCCGTCAACACTCAGCCTTCGCTCAGCGCCGCACAGGCAAGAACGGCAGCGGACAACGATCTCAACCAGTTTCACGTTCAGCTCCCTGCCGCGGTAACGAATCTCCTGCAGAACGGTTTATCGATTCTCTCGCAGCAGATGGCAGGCGTAGCGAATATTCCACCGACTCTCTCGATCTATCCAACTACGGATGGCTATCGTCTCGCCTGGAAGGTGGCGAAGTATTCGACCAATCCATTCGGCTTATATATGGTCACTGTTGATGCAAATACGGGTGAGATCCTTGCCCGCAAAGACTTTTTGGCATTTCAAACCACTCCCGGGTCAGAAACCGCCGACATTTATCCGAAGTATCCGCAGATCGATCAAAACCTGAAGGACAACAGCATCATCAGCTCGTGCACAATAAACAACGTTGTGGCGCCGTGTGGACAGGAACGTGTGACGTTACGTTCTTTCGATCCGTCGAATCGAGTCACCGGTTTGAATGGTACTCTCACCGGAGCACACACTATCGTCAACAATGCGCTCGCCACAAAGCAGCCGTTCGGACAAGCCGCACTCGGCACCTGGCACTTCCGCAAGGACGATCCGGCAGCACTCGAAGCTCGCACTAACGAACAAGATCAGCTTGCTGAACCCGCCGAACATCAGGACGAGATCAATGCGTTCTTCTTCGTAACGTATCTCGTCGAGTATGTGGACCACCTGCATATAGGCGGCGATAACACCGCCATTGGTGGCGGCGCTTTCCCGGACGATTATCCAAATAAGACGACGCCGCTTCCCGCGACGGTCCACATTCCTAATATCTTTGTCGCGCTCGATGCCGCCAATGGTGAATTGCCTGATCCCACACATCCTGACTTCATCAAGATCGTTTTGGGGATGGACAATGCCGTTGCATTTAATTTGACGGCGCTCATCGAAGGCGTGACAGCCACCAAATCGCCCGTCGTCGTAAACCCGACGGTTTATGGCCATGGTTACCTCTTTAACGACCTTGCGCTTGAAGGAACAGTTCCATATCACGAAGGGATGCACGCCATCACGTCACCCATCGCAGGACTCGAAGGCGAGGAAGGTAGCGCGATGAATGAAGGCCAGGCAGACATGTGGGCATTTACCATCACGGACAATGCCAGCCTCGGCGACTATGTTGTCAACGCAAAAGGCTTCCGCCAGTTCTTTCGCGACAACGGACGTGATCCGGATTCGATCGCTTACATCCGCAGCGCACGTTCGACCCTTAAATATTCCGACTACGGAACTTTCGGTGCGGCCGGCCAGGTTGAAGAGCATCGCGATGGCGAGATCTATATGTCAACGATGTGGGACATTCGCGAGATGCTGAATCGCGTCTATCCGGATATGACGTTTAAGCGTCCGCGTGCCAAGGACGGTTTGCCGCAGAAAGACATCAGCCGCGGGACCAACATCTTCGAACGCGATTTCCTCGGCTCGATGTACATTCTCGGCACCACGTCGCCGGATACGATGGTCAAAGCCCGTGATGCTTTCATCGTCGCAGACCAGATGCTGTACTCGTCGGATCCGACCGATCCCGACGCGCCCGGAAAGCATCGTGCGATGATCGAACAGATCTTCGCTGCGAAAGAGCTCGGTATCAATGCCCGCGAAGTTACGGGGGGACAGGCGACAATCTCGACGCAGGTTTCGCATTTTGCCGGTGGTCAGGCGGCTCCAGCCGTTCCGCAAAATGTAAAAGTCACACCGTCTTCGACAACAAGCGTAACCGTTGTTTGGGACTCTGTTCCGGGCGCGGTTGCATACGAAGTTCTCAAGCGAAAGACCGCATTTGCCGGCCGGCGAGAACCGAACGGTAAGCGCGTTTATGGCGATGGCGACGCTTCGACCACAGGCTACCGCCACGCATTCTTCGCCGCAGGAGACCAAACCTCGTGGGAGGACAAAGGGCCAATCTTTGAAATCTTTGCTCCGACGGGTCTGAAAGACGTGTTCGACAGTGAATATGTTGTTCGGGCGATAGGTGTGAACTCAACCGGCCAGCTCGGGTGGTCGAATTTCTCGGGTTCCTCTCGAGCATTACAGACACGTCAGGACGTTACTGCTCAAGTCAATTCAGCCATCTCCAACGTTTCGTTCGCGAATGGCGTAATGTCATTTGATAATCGCCTGACAAATGCACGCGGTGCATTCTCGACAGACAAGACTATTTACAAACCGCTCGAATTCCAGATCGTGAGCATCTCGAATCCGTCCGTAACGGTTCGCAACGCGGACGCGAACGGCAACACATTCATCTACAACGAGTCGTTGACCCTCGGGCAAACATCGGCGGCGAAACGTATTGAATTCAACGACCCGATGGCCCAGATGTTCAGCTTCGACGCGAAGATCTTTGCAAACGCGTTTGCAGGTTCGACGATCGGCACGGGCACGCAGAATTCAGATGGTAGTTCGAATCCGCCGGCGCCGGTAACGTATTCCATCTTTACGGAAACGAAGACAGGAACATTGCTCGCGGGCGAGCCGACCGCCACTGGCGGCACGAGCGCGACGTGGGGCAAGCCTGAGTTCAAAGGCATCACGTGGGAAGACGTGCTTGTCACCACGAAGTCCGATGCATTGGCCCTCGAGGGACAGCTCACGTCGGCTACCGCGGTCGATCTGGACTTTGAGTTGCGCACTATGAGCGGGCAGGTCCTGATGCGTTCGGCCGGAGCCACAGCGACCGAGTTCGTCTCTTCCGCCGTTCAGCCGAATACGACGTACGTCTTCCGCGTACTCGGGTTTGCGAATGGCCCGAGCACTTTCCAGATCGTGTCGAATCAACTGCTTCCGCAGGGCTCGCCGAACGAGAACGGCGGTACGCGAACGGTCGGGGGAAGCTCAACTGTTTCAGCCACGACGAATGTACTCACGCGTTTGGTCCGGTTCACAGTGAATCCGCTGACCAGAACGGTTTCGATCCGAATACTCTAACTTCGGTACAGCACTCGAGTCTTTCCAGAAAGGCTGACCTATCCTGGGCAGCCTTTTTGCCGGGCTTCTGTCGAGAAGTTTTTCTCGCGCAAAGGCGCACAGGGTGCAAAGCGCTGCCGCGTTTTTAGGATTTTCTTTGCCACTTTGCGACTTTGCGCGAGAAATACTTCTTCGCACGGAAGATCTCAAGCGGGACTCAAGTAAATCTCAAGCCACGTTAAGTAAGCTGCGCCTAGATGAAATCAGGAGGAAGCCCGATGAGAATGCTCGGAAAAGCGCTGGCCGTAGTGGTCCTGACAATTGCAGCATCCGTTTCTGCCGTTGCTGCGCCGTCGGTCGATGGTCTTTTGGCAGCCAAAATCAATGCATCGCCCTTGTCGTTAACACCTGTTGTGATCACCTTCGATCACCGCGTGACAACTACCGACTTCCTGATGCTTCAGTCGCTTGGCATTCGCGGCGGACACTACACAAAGGCGTTGCCAATCGTGCTGACGTCGATCAACCGAACACAATTCAATGCTTTGAAAACAAAGTCGGGCGTTCGATCGCTTTACGCCAATCGCACGTTTCGCCTGCTGGATCTGGAAGGCCGAACGATAACGGGTGTCGAGAATCTGATCCGCGACACTCAGGTGACAGCGCTCAACAACGGGCTGCCGGTGACAGGCAAGAACATCGGCGTTTCGTACATCGATACGGGCATTGATGGCACCCATCCCGATCTGCAGATGGGACAGAACGTGGTCCAAAACGTTTATTACGCGACGGCCGATCTTCCAATCGAACCGCCTGCCGGATTTCTTCCCGTGATACCCGTCGAGAACGTGCCGATAACGGACATCGAGGGTGGTCACGGAACCTTCGGAGCGGGCGTAACGGCAGGCACCGGCGCTGCATCCGCCGGTCTCTACAAGGGAATGGCACCCGGAGCGAAATTGATCGGTATACGTGCAGGTAATGATGTCGGGCTCACGACTTACGCGATCGTTCAAGCCATGGATTACACGCTTGTAAATCAATATCGATACAACATCCGCGTCTGCAACAACTCCTGGGGGACGACGCTTGCGGATAATCCTTATGATCCGAACGACCCGATCAATACCGCCACGCGGATGATGCACGACCGAAATATCACGGTCGTTTTTGCCGCGGGCAACGACGGCGACGCTCCGGACATGATCAATCCGTTCTCGGTGGCTCCATGGGTGATCTCGGTCGCAGCCGCGGAGAAGCAGGGCTTCGGTACGCCGGCCGGATTTTCATCTCGTGGTAACGACAACGGCACGGGCAGCGATACGGCGGGTCAGCCTGCAGATCCCGAAGTTACTCCAAATCTGCGGCCGGACATCACCGGCTCGGGAGTCGATATTAAAAGCGCACGCTCGAAGGCTCCCGGTGTGACGAATATCGCGGGCACAATTCCGATCTTTGTAGGTGCGAACGACCTCTCGACGATCCCGCCCGCGTTTCTGCCGTACTACACGACGTCGCAGGGAACCAGTTTCTCGACACCGCAAGTCTCAGGGATTGTCGCCCTGATGCTTGAGGCTAATCCGCTTCTGACGCCGGACCAGGTCGTAACACTGCTTCGGCAGACTGCGACGCCGATGCCCTACGAAGAACGCGTGGTCGGCGCCGGCTATGTCGATGCGCACAACGCCGTGCGTGCCGCGATGTCCTTAGCAGCGGTACCGCATCCGGCAAACCTGTTTCCGTCTACCGATCCGAACGCGCCGCAGATCGTTGACGGTCCAGACGATCAGCTCGGCACCACCGCACAGGACATTCGTGCCGCTTATTTCAAATACGATCCAGTCGCGAATCAAATCGTCTACCGTCTGCAAGTCACCGACGCATCGGTCCGCACGCCGAACATGCGTTGGACACTGACCTCCGCATTTGGCGCGGTCGAGGTTTTCGTTACCGCATCCGTCGACGAGACTACGACGACGTACGAGTACGGAAAGATCACGACGCTCGCTACCGGTACGCAAAATCAGGAGACGATCGGCGCGACGGACTTCGGTTCAATCGACGGCAATGAGATCACGATCAAGCTCAGTCTTGAAAAGGTGAACGCCGCAGTCGGGCAGAACGTCCTCGGAACGACCTCTACGAACACGCAGGCTGAAGCTCAAATACTTATCGGTTCATCGCTGTCCGGGGGCCTTCTCCTGAACGCCGATTCGGGAACCGGCTCGAGCTTTGACGTCGCTTCGGGCTCGCCCGACCCGACGCCTACACCGACTCCTAACCCCACGCCTACTCCCACACCGTCACCAACTCCAACTCCCGAAGGTAGCGACTTCAAGGAGCGCTACTCGGGTACAATCCGGCCAGCGCAATCGTCGGTCGAGATTCCTTTTTCGCTTCGACGTGGAGGGCTCGATGCGAGAATCAACCAGAATCATGGAAACCAGCGGATTTATTTCGAGCTGCTGGATGCGAATGGGAACCTGATCGCGATCGCCGAGGCCGATAAGATCCAACTACATAACCTGGCGCTCGGAAACTATGTATTCCGCATTCGCGGCAACGTTACGACCGCGGTCGATTTCACCATCAAGAGTGAACAGGACGAATGACAATTTTTTACCGCGGATGCGGCTCAAAAAATCTTACTCCTGTGCGTTTCTATTGTTTGATGAAGAGCTCCTCGGCATTCCACATCGAGTAAGGAAACATCGGGCTCGGTGAAACGTTTCCGACTCTGGCGTTCGCCGCCGAAACAACGTGACGCGAGACGATCGGGATGACAGGCGACGCCTCGGCCACGACTCGCTGGATCTCGTAAAACTTCAACTTCCGTCTTTCCGGATCAGGCTCGCGGGCCTGGTCGGCGAAAAGCTCATCGACCTTCGTTTCCCATTCGGTCGACGGCGACTTTTGATTCGGTCTCCATTGATGCGCCTCACCGCTGCTGAGCATCAGGTTGCCGTAGGTTGATGGCTCCAGGTCCGTAACGGACAAACCCAGCAATATCGCATCGTATTCATATGACTTGGTCCAGGCGGTCGTGATGGCGGCGAACTCGATCGGCACGACCTGCATTCTTATGCCCAGCTTCGCCAAATCTTCCTGGATCACTGCGGCCATCAGTTTGCGCGGTTCGTTCTCAGCGGGGACGAGGAGCGAGAACTCGACGCGATTGCCTTGCGCGTCAAACAGTTCCGGGGCACTGGCGGCTCCGCGCTTAGTGAAACCGGCTTGACCCAGCAGCGAAGCTGCTTGAGCAAGGTCGTACGCGATCTTCGGTAGATCCGGATTGGCCCAGATTCGATTCGCCGGTGATACAACGCCGAAGAGTGGCGTCGCCAAACCCTGAAGTGTCGACCTGGCAATCGAGTCGCGGTCGATCGCCATTGAAACTGCCCTTCTAAACCTTGCGTCCGAGAACCATCCGAGCTTGGCCGGATTCATATGCGTACCGTCCGGCTTGGTGGGATTCAGATTGAACCAAATATAATCAACACCAAGACTCGGGCCGAGGTCGAAGGCTCTCACGGCCCCGCGCGCGTTCAGCAACGAAGCGTAATCCGTCGGGCGTATGCGGTCGACAATATCTATTGTCGCCTGGTCCAACCCGACGCGGGCCTGATTCTGATCGGGGACTACCTGGATGGTCAGTTCATCAAGATACGGGAGTTGTGTTCCCTGTGAGTCGCGTTTCCAATAATTGGGATTGCGTTTTAGGACGATCCGTTCGGCGGCCGCTGCTGACACGACAACGAACGGACCACTCGAGATTACGGAGTCGGGCGGCGCTGTTATCTTCCACGCCTCGGAAAGCCGGCCCGCTTTGTGATCGGCTTCGAGAGCATTCCTCGGCAACACGGCAATGTTATAAAGATAATTGTCAGGTACCGCTATCGTTTCAGGAAAGACGAACTGAAGATTTCTGTCATCGATCACCTTGACAGTTATTGGTTTGCCGTTAATAAGGAGCGCGTCACGGAACACCTCTGCCTTGTTCCGCTCGTCGTACATCGCCTCGAGCGTGAACGCCACGTCACTACTCGTCAGAGGTTGTCCGTCCGAAAACTTGAGGCCATCTCGAAGCTTGATGTCGACCGTCCGGCGATCGTCGCTCATGGTCCAGCCTTCCGCGAGGCCAGGCACATAAGTTTGCGTCGAATGATCAAACTCGACGAGCCGGCTGTTGAGCAGGAAGAACGCCACGACGATCGATTGCTCGTCGTTCGCGAGAAGATAGTTGAATGTTTTGGGTGGTGAAGATACACGATAGACCAACTTCCCGCCGCGCGTGCCGATAGTTCGTTGTTCGGGTTTTGCGGTGAGTGTCGGAGTGTTTGATGCGGGCGGTTGCCGGCACGAAAACAGAAGGGGAAGCAGAAGAAAAACAGCGAGTCGAACGCATGTGAACGGCCGCATGATGCTATTCTCCGGCAGCAAGTTTAAGGAAGCCGAAACCCGAAGGAGTAAACTGTTGAGAGTGTAGACCGCACGCGCGTTTCCCACAACAGGCCAGAATGATCAAGTTGCTGCTGAGAAAATGTTTGCAAGGGCTGATGATGATACTGATCGTTTCGGCGGTGACGTTCGCGTTACTCGGTTTTGCGGGGGGCGACGCCCTCACGCAGCTGCGGGATAACCCGCACGTCTCACAGGAGACGGTCGAGCGCCTTCGCAGCGTTTACGGTCTCGATCAACCACTTCCGACGAGGTACTTTCGGTGGCTTTCCGGCGCGGTCACCGGCGACCTGGGCGAGTCGACATACTTTCGTGTGCCCGTAAGCAGCCTCGTATGGGCGCGTTCGATAAGTACATTTCTGCTTGGGACCGCCGCCTTTGCAATCGCACTCATGTTTGCCATGCCGCTAAGCCTCATCGGCGTGCGATACAAGTCAACGACGATTGCGGCATTCATCGACTTGTCGATCCTTGTGACAGCGTCGACGCCGCGGATCGTCCTCGCGCTCGTCGCGCTCGCGATATCCGTCCGGCTGACTTCGTCTGCGATCGACACGTCGTCGGCGGTTATGTTCTGGCTGGCGGCGTTGGCGCTGTCGGCACCGCTGATTTCAGCGTTTCTCGCACAGTTTTATGGCGAATTACAGCGGACGTTGCGGGAGGAGTTCATCAAGCTTGCACGAGCAAAAGGTCTCAGCGAGAGTGCAGTGATCCTTCGCCACGCGGTCAGGCCCGCACTCAATCCGGTACTGACGCTCGCCGGTCTCTCGCTTGGCGGTGTGATGGGAGGTTCCGTTATCGTCGAATCAGTGCTCGGACGCCAGGGGCTGGGAACATTGATGGTTGCAGCGGTGCGTACGCGTGATCTGCCCCTGGTAATGGGAATCGTCCTTTTTACGAGTACTGCGGTTTGGCTCGGAAATGCCATTGGCGAGTTGCTGCAGGCGGTCAACGACAAGCGAATTCGCGACCTCGGCTTTTGAGCGAATATCTATCAACAGATGGTTTTATCAAACGGCGAACCGATCGCGCTGCGGTCTTTGGTTGGCTCGTTATCGGGCTGTTCGCGTTGTCTGCCGTTTTCGCCGGCTTTCTCGCACCGTACGATTACAGCGCTCAGTCGCGATCTGAACCATCAGCGCCGGCGACGAGCATCCACTTCAGCAGTCTGACGCCGGTGGTTTATTCACGCCGTGTCGAAGATCCGCTTCGCCTCACGTACACGGAAGACACGTCAGTCGCCTTTCCGCTCGGATTCTTCGTCCGCGGGAATTCATATAAGTTGCTCGGCATCGCAGAAACCGACATACATCTGTTCGGGGTCAAAAGTACTTCAGGCATCGCTCCCCGGATCAATCTTCTGGGAACTGATCAATTAGGCCGCGACCGCTTCTCTCGCTTACTGTATGCGGTGCGGTTCTCTCTTATCGTTGCATTGACCGGCGTTCTCGTCGCTTGCCTCGTTGGGATTTCAATCGGAGGAGTGAGCGGTTATGGAGGACGTCTCGTGGACACGTTTCTGATGGGTGCGACGGACGCGATGCTTGCGCTGCCGACGTTGATCCTGATACTCGGCGTGCGTGCGGCTTTTCCACTGGAACTGCCGATGACCCGGGCAGCCTTGCTTCTCATACTCATCTTTGCCCTCACTGGCTGGGCCGAAATGGCGCGGCTGACACGCGGGCTCGTGCTGTCATTGCGAAAACGCGAATTCGTTGTCGCGGCAATGGCTTTGGGTGTAAGTCAAACGAGAGTTTTGTTTCGCCACATTCTCCCAAATATTTTGCCGTCGCTGCGAACGCGGGCGCTCCTGCTGGTGCCAACGTTCCTGCTTGCCGAGGTTGCTCTGTCGTACCTCGGCGTCGGGCTGCAGGAACCGGAACCAAGTCTTGGAAATATGCTCACGGCCGCAAGCGATCTCGATCAACTCCGGTCGCAACCGTTTAGCGTACTGTCGCCGGCACTAGCCGTGTTGTTTTTTACACTTGGGGTACGACTGATCGGCCGAAGCGAGCGGGCGTAACTACGTGAGCCGGCGTCGGAGGCTCCATAGTCCGCGCACGGAGAGGATTAAAGAGAAGAGTGAAGTGATACCGAGCGAGAGGAGCGTAAAGACCCAGAAGAACATTCCACTAGAGTTGGCGATCCTTCCGCCGACAAGTCCACTCCCTCTCGTATGCACCATGAGGACCAGCATCCCAAGCACCGAGCCGAGAAGCAGGATGATGTACCCCGCCCGTCGCCCGGCAAGCACCAGCGCTCCGTAAAGCCAAACGACAACCATGGGCACAGCAGCGAGATTCGACCAGCCACCCTTTTCGATCCCGCGCACGATGTCGTCCGTCAGGTGAAACGTAAAGAAGAGGATCGAGAGCAGAGACGCGATAGTTAACAGAACGCTTTGATTCATTTACTCTCCTTGACTGATTGCCATCGAGCCCATGTCCTTTGCACGGCAAGCCGGCTCACTTTACTCGACGAAGCGATAGCCGATCCGGTGAACCGTAATTATGTGCTGTGGCGCTGATGGATCTTGTTCGATCTTTTGTCGTAGCCTGGCGATGTGGTTATCAACCGTTCGCGTCACCGGAGTACTCTCATACCCCCAAACTTCGTCGAGCAGTTGATCGCGCGTGACGATTTCACCTCGACGCCGGATCAAGTAACGCAAGATCTCAAACTCGCGCGCTGAAAGATCCAATGCTTGCCCACGTTTGCTCGCGACGAATTTTTTAAAATTCAACTCCACATCGCCAAATTTAAAACTTTCGAGTTCGACTATTTGCTTGCCGGACTCTTCGCAAGTGGGCCCTGATTCGCGCGAGCAGTTCCTTGATGCTGAAAGGTTTCGTCACGTAATCATCTGCGCCAACTTCCAGCCCGACGACCTTGTCAATTTCCTGACTACGAGCAGTCAGCATCAGAATCGGAGTTTCGATCCCGCGTGTGCGCAAGGTGCGGCAAACATCTATTCCGCTCATCACGGGCAGCATCACATCAAGCAGAATGATGTCGACTTTCTCAGTTGAGGCCTTCTCTAAACCTTCCTTGCCATTGCGTGCCACAGAGACCTCGTAGCCTTCATACTCACAGCTATCTTTTAGCCCCAGGACCATGTTGGGTTCGTCTTCGATTATCAGGACTTTGACCAAGTTGTGTTTCTCCCCTGAGCCACGAGTGGAAGCAGAATCGTAAACCGAGTTCCCTTCCCGACGTCGCTTTCGATCGAAATAGTTCCCTTATGCGCTTCGATAATGTGCTTCACCAGAGATAAGCCGAGTCCACTGCCCTTCACATCATGGACCAGTCCGTTCCCGACACGGTAAAACTTCTCAAAAACCTTTGCGTGTTCAGCATGCGGAATCCCGATGCCGCGATCCGCTATTTCAATAGAGAGATCTGCTCCGCGTCGTTCCGTTGTGATCGAAACCTGCTTCACGTCGCGTGAATATTTAATCGCATTATCAAGTAGGTTTGAGATAGCTTGGGCCATCGCATCCCGGTCTATTGAGACGAGTGGCAGATCGGGCTGTATGGTTGTTTGAACGTCAAAGCCGGAATTGCTGATCTGATAGCGATAGCTGGAAAGCACATTCTCGATCACTTCTGTTATATCAGCGTCGGCAAAGTCATACGTTTTTCGTCCCGCCTCAATCTTTGAGAAATCGAGGATGTTGTCGATTATCTTGTTCAAACGCAGGCTTTCATGACGGAGGATGCGATAGTACTCCGTCTTCTTCTCTTCACTTTTTACTCGCCCTAGTTCGAGGATTTCAGAAAACAAACTGAGCAACGAGAGAGGAGTCTTTAGTTCATGCGAGACATTTGAGACGAAGTTTGATTTCGCCTGCGCCAGACGCGCTTCGCGGTCAGTGGCGCGTATGGTAAGCGCGATACCGCAAACTAAAAACACGAGTACGAGGAGAGTTGCCCCCGCACTATGCAGGAAACTGTTGCGCGCGAGCTCATCGAGATTTGTATTTTGCAGGCCAACCTGCGCCTTCCAATTAGAGAACGGACGATCGAAATTGCTTTCGAAAAAGTAACCATGCTGAGCCGCCGCATTTGAATAAAGTACACGGCTGTTCTCGTCACTAATCGTTATTGCAATGTCTGAAGAGTCACCATCACCATGATATGCCTTTAGGATCTTAGCTAAAGTGCCGGAGATCACGTCGTCCCTGACAAAACTCTCCTTTAATAAGACTCCCGCAAAACCTTTCTGATCCTTCAACGGATGAAACAGGTAGGCTCCTTGACGCGAGCCCGCCGGGCATGTGGTACAGGCCTGATGTACGAATAGATACTTGCGGTCACCATCAACAAAACTCTGGCCTACCTGCGCTCCATCAAACAGAAGCTGAATGTCTGGCGGCGGAGGGGAATCACTCGAGTATCCAAAAACAAAAATCTCTTCGATCTCAGGATGCGAGCGCTTCACGTCCGCAAAATATGTTTCTAACTCGTGCGCCGCTTCAGAGGACGAAAGATCCATGCCGGCAATCGGGTTGAGCGTTTGAGCTGCGATCTGACCGAGGCGTTGTTTCATTTGGTGCTCGACGATGGTTAATCCTTGTCGAAGGTTGTCCTTGAATGCGCCTTTGGTTTTGTCCTGAAGTTCTCCGAGCGATCGATATTGCATATACGTCAATACGAGGATCGGAAGTAACACGCCTACTGATGCAAGTATCGTAAGCTTTTTTCGCAGGGATAGTTTGCTGATTGCATGCCCGAACACATCAAGCGAGAGCATAGATCGAGATTCTACCGAAAGTTGCCACGCCCCGTACCGGAATTGTAAAAAGTTGTCATCCGCGCGCGTTCGCTAACATTGCATTCACATGTTCGCATAGGTGACTCACTGCGTTCTGCGATCTCGTATATGCGTCAACGAAATCGTTTAATCCACACAGACACACCAGTTAATTGTTACAAACTTGCAATCCTTTCGGTCGAAATGCGCGAAAATTTGACACTTGGACCATCTTCTTCATTCTTTCCGTCTGCGGCATCGTGATTGCCAGTTAGCTCACCGTGAGGAGAACGTTATGAAAACTAACTTACTGACGAAAAGAGTGATTGGAATTGTTTTTGGTCTTACTCTCCTTCTTGGCATCGGAATGACGGCTAGCTCCACAGCCCAGGCGCAGTGGCGTGATCCGTCATGGCAACGTGAACAGGAGAGACGTCAACGACAATGGGAACGCGATCAACGACGTCGAGAGCGCCAGGCACGACGTGATTGGCGTGACGACTACAATTACGGTGGTTCCTATCAGCTTCGTCAGACTGCTTTGAATGCAGGGTACAACGAAGGCATCAAGGAAGGCCGTAGAGATCGCAACAGTAATGACCGTTTCGAGTACCGCGATGAAGAAGACTTCCGCAATGCGAACACTGACTATAGTTCGCGCTTAGGTAGCAGGGAGCTGTATGCGCAGTACTTCAGGCAGGGATTTATAAACGGTTACACTGATGGTTACAGAGGTTACTAACAACACTCTGTAGCTAAAACGAAGGGCGGGATCGGATTTGCCGGTCCCGCCCTTTTCTTTTATGCATCGCTAAAGTTAGTGGCCACTGTAGGCGCCGGTTCAGCGCCGAAGGCGCGAAATATGGAGCCGGACGTTCAGCGCCGAAGGCGCGAAATATGGAGCCGGACGTTCAGCGCCGAAGGCGCGATTAGAAGTTGGTACGCAGCGCCGAAGGCGCGAAATATGGAGCCGGACGTTCAGCGCCGAAGGCGCGATTAGAAGTTGGTACGCAGCGCCGAAGGCGCGAAATATGGAGCCGGACGTTCAGCGCCGAAGGCGCGATTAGAAGTTGGTACGCAGCGCCGAAGGCGCGAAATATGATAGCCAGGGGCAAGCGCGAAGCGCGTCGCCCCTGGTGAAGAATGAATAATGACCGTGAAGCTCTGAAAGAGCGAAATAAGCGTCAATGGCCTAACGATATTTAGCACTTTCAGTGCTCTCTATCAATTTACTCGCGCTACCAGGGGCGACGCGCTTCGCGCTTGCCCCTGGCTATCATATTTCGCGCCTTCGGCGCTGCGTACCAACTTCTAAAAGAGCGAGGCGCCGGTTAGAGCTGCGACGCGCAATTCTGAAAGTTTGATTTCGTCTGTAAGAGTTGTAGCGGTCTGATTTTCATGAATCGAAAGAAGCCTGAACGAGCGGATCAAGTCTTCCGCGATGGGCAGGAGATGCTCGTAATACATCTTCTCGTCCTTCTTTGGTAAGGGAAGATTGTTGATTGCTTTGACGGATTGGCGAAAGACTTCAAACGCATCCACCGGTTCATACTTCAAAACACTCTCCGCGAGAGATAACCAGCTCCTGACTTTTTCATTGCCGTTATCAACTAAGTCGAGATGTTTGGCCGACTGAGTGAAGGCTTCGTTGCTTTTCACGTTATTCTGACTCGCTCCGTAGTATTCGCCGAGAATACGAAAGGCTTTCGCCTTGGGTAATGGACGTGTCATCTTCGAGATGGCGTAGATTGCGTCGCGCGGTGTTTCCTTTTTCACCGCCAGCGACACTATCTCCAACATAAGCTCGTTTATCCAGGTAGCGGTTGTCCCCTCATTCTCGCGGTCGTTCGCAGATTTGATTGCCAGATCTACAGCTTTACTGAACTGGCCCTGGTCCTTTGCCATTCTGGCCGCACGAAAGAAGAAGTGGGTTTTCATTTCGACGTCTGAAGCTGTGTTCGCTTCTGAGATAAGTTGTTCCAGTTGATCGCTTGCCTTTTCAATTCGTTCCTCAGCGGCGAGTCGCACATCAGTCCGGTTTGGATTGTTTTTGTTCATGAAGCTGAGCCGGCTTGCGATTTCGGGATAGAGATCCGGTGCAACCCGTGCGGCAACCATTACAACCGAATTCAATAAACCATAAACCGAACTGCGCACTATGGGATTCGCGAACTCTTCCGCGGGCCGCTGGCTGGCGCGAACCGCAACGGCCACAAAGCGTTTTACTATTTCCGGTGGATTAGACTTCTCGAGAAACATCGGGGTAAAGAACGGCATGAGTCTCAATGGCAACGTGCCGGGTTGTCTCTCTTCAATTCCCAACACGGCACTGAGCAACTCAGCAAGATGCGGCGACTGCTTCACCTGAAGATGGACGAGGTGGGCCAATATTGCATCCGCAGGTACCTGTCCATTCAAAATCGCTGACTTAGCGGAACGCAGACCCGCCGCACTCGTTTCAGGCGTGCTCAACATTTTAATTGAGGCTGAAAAATCCTTTGCAGGACTGCTCTCCGTATCAGTTTTGAGAACACAGATCTCGAGCGCACTCTCTGCTGGTGATTGAAGCGCCTGGATGCGCTTAACAAAAGTCGCGCGTAACCATGAAGCAGTCGGCGACCAAACTTCATCCTGATGCTCGCAAAGATCAGTAACGCCTTGAGTAGCTACTTCCATCGCTGCATGTCGTCGCTCCTGGCTGCCTTCGTGGCCTTCAAAGCTCAATAAGCGTGTTCGGAGAAAGGCTCGAAAAACCGGGTTCTTTAGTTCCTTGATGCGCTGGCTCAGCGTCATGAAGTCGTCATCGGAAAGAGTTGGTTGTTTACTTTGTGGTCCAGATTGCTGTGCGGCTGTTGGAAAACTCAGTAAACAGATGCCGGTTATAACGACAGCAGTAATGGTTTTTATGCGGCGCTTATGTTCTCCCATGACAGGTTCTAGGGTTTACCTGGCGGAATTCACTTCGCTCGGGCTCGAAAGTTCCAAATAAACCCGGATCACTAGCGACGATTCGTAACCACCGGCACCGCAATGTGAGATGAGTAGCGGCTCGATCGGTACACCCGCTGAAGCGCTGTTTGAAAATCGCTGTCCTTTGCAAGGAAGATGTTCGGGACAAAGCGTTGCGGGTTGCGATCGATGACCGGAAACCACGTGCTCTGTATCTGCACCATGATCCGGTGACCTTTCCGGAACGTGTGATCGTTGGCCGGAAACGGTATCTGATAGTGCTGCATTGAATTCGCCGGAATCGGTTCCGGTCTCTCGAAACTCTTCAGATAGCGTCCGCGGAAGACGTCTCCGGCGATCATTAGTTGGAAGCCACCCATTTCAGGATCCGGCTCATACTTGTCCGGATACACATCAATCAATTTCACTATCCAATCGCCGTCCGTTCCCGTGGTCGTAGCAAACAGCTTGGCGATAATCCTTCCTGAAACAGTCACGTCTTCAGCGAGCGGCTCGCTCACGTAGGAAAGCACGTCGGGACGATGGTCCACAAAGCGTTGATCTTCAACTAACCAAGTGGACCAGCCAGTGCGAAGCCTGATCGGGCGCGGCCGGTAAGGGACAGGGTTCGCCGGATCGGACGTGTAACTATCAAACGATTGTTGAGGCGGTGTTTGTGGGGGATCGAACGAGAGTCCCCTATCTTTTTGCAGGTATAACTTACGGTCGACGACGTTCCGTTTGGGGGGCCATGTGTCGTGACGAATCCACTCGTTCGCGCCTGTTCTGAAAGTCAATGCTTCGGGAAGTCCATGGCTTCCCTTGCCTTTCAGGTAATGAACAAGAAACGGAAGCATGACGTTGCGCCGGTAATGCTCCGCGGTTGCGCTTCCGAAATCGATCCGGCCGAGTTTTTTGCCGTCGCCTCGTGACCAGCCGCCATGGTTCCATGGTCCAACTACAAGAAAATTTTGATTTGCCTTGTCATGTGCTTCCAATAGCTCGTAGATCTTGATTGGACCATAGAAGTCTTCCTGATCCCACCATCCCGCGACGTTCAAGATCGGCACAGTGACCTTGTTTAGCCACGGCGCAAAGGCTTGTCGTTTCCAGAACTCGTCGTAGTCAGGACGAGTCGCGAAGTCGCGCCAGCTCGGGATCTTGCCGTGAAAATATTTTGTTTCGACATTCGCAAGCGAGCCGAGTTTCAAATACCAATCGTAAGTATCGAAAGTGTCGACGACTTTTGAAACATCAGCGATTTCCTTCGACGACTCCATCATGTAAGCGTATTCAAAACCGTAACTGAGCCGAAAAGCGCCGTTGTGGTGAAAGTCGTCGCCCATCCACATGTCCGCGGGCGAGGCTTGTTGCACGACTGCTTTTAGCGCCGGATGAGGATCCAGCATCGCCATAACTGAAAGCCATGCGCCGTAACTTGTTCCCGCGACGCCTACGCGCCCGTTGTTGTTGCGTGCGTTCTTCAGCAGCCACTCAATCGTGTCGTACGTGTCTGTGCTTTCGTCGATTGCGTTTTTATCTTTTGGATCGCGTGGTTGCCGCAGCATTACAAACTGGCCTTCCGACTTGAATCGTCCGCGAATGTCCTGGTGCACGACGATGAAGCCTTCGGACGTTAGCTCAGGGATCGCGCTCGCTAGCTGAGACGGCGAGAGCTCTCGGATGCCGTACGGAGTTCGTAGAAGCAGAAGGGGAAACTGCTCGTTGGCGCGAGTGGGAGTGTAGATGTGTGTGTTGAGTCGAACGCCGTCACGCATCAAGATCATTGCTTCGACACGTGTGAAAGGTTCTTGCTGCGCGCTCGCCGGCGTAACCACGAACCAAATAAGCGCGATCCATAACCAATGCAATCGGTGTTGATGAGAGTTGTTCATGTTGGTCTACAGCTTTGTCTCAGCGCCGAAGGCGCGAAATATGATAGCCAGGGCAAGCGCGAAGCGCGTCGCCCCTGGAAAAACAAATAAGAATGGCGTGAAGCTCTGAAGGAGCGAAATAAATTGTTAACGGCGAATAGTATTTCGCACTTTCAGTGCTCTATCGCAATATTTACTCCTGCTACCAGGGGCGACGAGCCTCGCTCCGCTCAGCGCTTGCCCCTGGCTATCATATTTCGCGCCTTCGGCGCTGAAGGCACCTGGCTAACGCGCCTTCCGCGGTGCGAACCACTCAATTCCTCGAAATCGGGGATTTTGAAACGCGATTGATCGGCGCTGGTCGAGGTACTTTTCGGACCGGATTCTGCTCGAGTAACTTCAGCGCCTCTTGCACCGCGCGCTCGAGTTGCGGATCGCCGCCCTTGTTCACTTCCGCCGGCGTGTAATGAACCTCGATATCAGGCGCCACTCCTTCATTCTCAACCGCCCACTCACCCTTCAAATTGTAGAAAGCAAGATTAGGCGCAGTGATACCACCTCCGTCAATCATCGGCGGAAAACCGGTTGTTCCCACCAGAGCTCCCCACGTGCGCGTTCCAATTAGTGGTCCAAGCTTTCGCAAACGGAAGTAATACGGCAACGCATCGCCACCCGATCCCGCTGACTCGTTGATGAGCATCACTTTTGGTCCATAGATGCCGGCTGTCGGAGAAGTCGACGGCTCGCCGTCGCGCTGCGCGAAGTAACCCATGATCTTCCGGTCGAGTTCGTTGACGATGTAATCCGCAACCTGTCCACCCTGGTTGTAACGCTCATCGATGACTGCGCCCTCCTTGTCCTGCTGCGAATAAAAGTAGCGCGTGAACGACGTGTAACCAGGCCCGGCTGTATTCGGTAACCACACGTACGCGAGCCGACCACCCGAGAGCTTATCGACCTTGCGCCGATTCTCTTCAACCCACGCGCGCGTGCGAAGACCTTCTTCGCTCGCGATCGGGATAACTGTCAACACGCGCGATCCTTCAAGCGACGGTGTCTTGTTTACGCGAATTAGCGTCTGTCGATTCGCTGTACCTTCAAACAAGCTGAAAATGTTTGTGGGCGGTGCGAGCGGTCGACCATTTACTTCCAGCACGTAATCCCCTTGCGATATTTGAATACCGGGCGCACTCAAAGGCGCTCGCAACTCAGGGTTCCAGTTCTCACCACTGTAAATCTTCGTGATTCGGTATCGCCCATTTTCGATCGCGAAATCCGCCCCGAGCAATCCAACTGAAACCGGATCTTCGGCAGGTAAATCACCAAATCCTTGAAGATACGAATGGCCTACTGCCAATTCTCCGCCAACCGTCGCGATCAAATAAGCCAAATCGGCGCGATGGCCCACATGGGCTAGCAACGGGCGATACTTCTCGTAGACGGCCTGCCAATCAGCGCCGTGCATTTTCGCGTCGTAGAAATACTCGCGTTGCACTCGCCAGTTTTCTCTAAAGATCTGATCCCACTCGGCACGCGGATCGACGCGCATTTCAAGCTGCGCCAGGTTGATTGGACCATCGCCAGTCTTCACTGGCCGATCAGTAGCGACGATACCCCAATTCGTGCCAACACCTGCGGCTGCCTGGTAAAGAACTTTCTTTTTATCCGCAGAGACGATGTAAGAGCGAACACCTTCGAGGAAGGGCGCAGCAGCGCGTGCAGCAAGTTGATATCTCTGAAGACGCAAGTTCGGAAGTCCGGGCGCGCCGGGTACCATGGGCTCCGTGTAGTAAAACGATCCCGCTGCGCCGGCATTCAAGCTGCTGTAATCGCCTGCGGGAACATTGATCGCGAGAACTCTTTGTCCAATGCCCTCGAAATCTACGCGAACTGTGACGGTTCTGGGCGGAGGGGGTGCAGCGGGCGGTGCCGGCGGTGCTTCAGTTCGCGGAGGTGG
Source organism: uncultured Acidobacteriota bacterium (assembly GCA_963728575.1). GTDB lineage: Bacteria > Acidobacteriota > Blastocatellia > Pyrinomonadales > Pyrinomonadaceae > PSRF01. The sequence continues at coordinate 724,831 of CAVSKT010000012.1, read as the reverse complement.
AGGTGGTGGTTCATCACCCGTCTCCGGTAACAGCGGCGAGGGCTCAGTGGCACTGAGAACAGCAAGATAGATTGCACGTCGAACTGGGCGATCGATCGAGCTCATCTCGAGCCAACCCGTGGTTGGACCATAGTTTGTGCTGGCCAGAAAATATAGATACTTACCACCGGCATCGAATGCGGGGGAGATCGAGTCGGCTAGTCCATCTGTGATTTGACGACTCTTTTTGTCGGCCAGGGAATAGATGAAGATTGCCCGCAGGCGACTGGGTAAATTCTTTGAATACGCTATCCAGCGTGAGTCGGGCGACCACGTTGCATCATACTGTCGAAACGGATCCGGATAGGAATCAGTATCGATCTTGGAAGCCGCGCCGCTTGCAATCGTCACGGTCCAAAGATTCTTGTGACTATCCTGAAGCGCCACTTGCGTTCCATCAGGAGACCAGGTCAGTCCCGAGAAGAATGCAGACGAAGGCAACGCAATCGATCGAGCCGCAGTCACTCCTAACGGATCTCCGATCATGAGCTGATACTCGCCGCTCGCATCTGACAACCACGCGAGTTGTGCACCATCAGGTGACCAAACCGGGTTGCGATCGTGTGCGCCCGGACTCTGCGTCAGGTTGCGATAGTCGCCCTTTTCCGCGGGAACCGTGAAGATCTCACCGCGTGCTTCGAATGCCGCGCGCACACCGGTCGGCGAAAGAGCCGAGTTCCGGATCATGCTCACAACCTTCTTGAATTGAGGACGTGCCCACGGGAGATCGCCGTTCACTTCGATCGTGAGCCTTTGCGACTTACCTGATCGCGTGTCGAGAAGATGTATGTAGCCGGCCTGTTCGTAAACGACTGCATCAGGACCCGCAGACGCGTTCATGATATCGAAGTCGTCGTGTTGTGTGAGTTGCGGCGGCGGTTTGTTATCGCCGCGATATGAAAACAAGTTCACAGTGTGATTGCGATCGGAGAGAAAGTAGATCGTGTTCCCGATCCACATCGGCGCTGTGTCGTTGCTGTTGTTCCACGGAACTTTTTCTACCGAGAGGTTCGCGAGATTGATTACTGAGATGGGATGAGTTCGTCCACCGCGATAATGACGCCACTGGCTCGTCTCATGCCACTCAGGAATGAATGCCGTCGAAAACTCTTCGTAAGCAAAACGTTGAGCGTCGGGTGAATAGGTGCCACTGAATGCACGTGGCATTGGGAGAGCCGTGGGAAATCCTTCATCCAAACCGATGGACCAGAGTCGGAAGTAGGCTTGTTGCGGCGCGCTGGTCCGGAACGATCCGAAAACGACTCGACGTCCATCAGGCGTCCATCCTCGCACTCGATCGGGACCGGGATGGTACGTTAGACGGCGTGGTTGACCGCCGCTCGCTGGAATGACGTAGACGTCCGTGTTGCCTGCGACTGTTGCGGAGTAAGCGATTTGTGATCCGTCGGGTGAAAAGTACGGATGGATTTCGAGACCCTGTGTCGCAGTCAGGCGACGCGCTTGCCCGCCCGCGCGTGAAACGATCCACAAGTCGCCGGCATATTCAAAAGCAACGGAATCACGACTGACTGTCGGCTGACGAAGCATCCGCGTTCCTTGCGCGTACGCGGTCCCTGAGATACCGGTACACAAAACTACAAAAAGAAATACACAACGTACCTTCACGAAAATTCCCTCCAAATTTATTGCCACAAAAGGCACAAAAAGACACAAAAATGGTGAGGGATCACCTTTTGTGTCCTTTGTGCCCTTTCGTGGCTGCATCATGATCTTACGGAAATCGAACGACTTCATTTTCCAGTGGTATCTCGTTCTGACGTTTTTCTGTCGCTGCCGCAGGCGAACTCGGTTTCCAACCCCATCCTTTTCCCTGAACTTCAAACGAAGGAAAGGCATACGGAACGCCTTCCGTTCCGAGTGGTGAGTTGGTGTCGCTTATGTGAAAGTGCAGGTGAGGTTCTGTTGAGTTTCCGGAATTTCCGACGAGACCGACCACCTGGCCGCGCCTCACTTTGTCACCGGTCTTTACACGGAGACTTCCCGGTTGGAGGTGCGCGTAAAACGCAAATCTGCCACCGCCAAGATCCAGGATGACGTGATTCCCACCAACAGTTTCGAGCGTGATTGGAACAGCGCGCGACGTTGGACCAGGAACGTTTTCAGGAATCCCATCCTTGGTTGCGACAACAACCGCGTCGGCAACAGCCAGTGCTTCTGCTCCGTAACAGCGATACGACTTGTTGTCTTTCTGATCTCCGTTGAAGCTCTTACCGTCAGGGAAAAGCTGCACGAAGTCGATCGCAAATCTCTGGGCGATCCGGGCGCCACCACTCGTGGCAATCAACGCACGCCGGTGCCCGGACGAATTCCCTGGTCCATTGCCGGCCAGCCACTCGCTGCCGCGCAAGGGTGAACTAATCACGATCGGTGCTTTTGAAACTGTTGCTGTCCCCGCCAGGACGGAGAGCTCTTCCGGATATTCACCTACTTTGAAACTCAGCCGATGCTGAATCTGCACCAGGAGCTTCACTCGCGACGTCGAAAGTCAGCCACACATAGACCACCATGCGCAGTCCTGCCGCGATCTTCAGTTTTTCATCCGTCGTACTAGCTGCCACACCTGGGCGCGCGATCCTCGTTCCCAATTCCTCTCCGGTATAACTCGCCAGTTGTTTCTTCGCTGCGGGTTCGACGACTTCAAGACGTGTTAACACACATTGATTGCGGCTGAAGTTAGTGATGTGGAGTTCATAAGCAACGTGACTCTTACCACCACCCTTGAAGATGGCGGGTTGCGCCGGAATCCTTACGTCAACTGGAACGTCGATCGGTCGCACGGGGGGCGACGATGTTGGTGTTGGAGTGGGAGACGCTGCGGGCGCGGCCGCTTGAGCACGTTTGAAAGTTAAAGGAAGAACCGCACCACCTTGCGAGAATTGTCCGGTTAGTTCCGACGCATCCGCATTGAGCTTGCCCTCGAATACCGCACCAACCGACTTCAACTCAACGCGAACAGAATCACCGTTGACCGTGATTACGTCGATGGGAATTACGGATCCTTGATCGATACTGTTGACGTTGCCCGAGTATGTACCGTCGGTGTTTTTTGTAATCGTCAATGCGAGTCGAAGCTGCTGGCCGGCGTCCAGTGTTCCCTGCCACGAACCTTCAGGACTCCTCGCCGGCGTTTGCGCCATCGCTTGACTAGCTAAAGCTACCAGGACGAATAAGGCAGTCGATAGTCGCGTTACAGGTCTACTTTTTATCGGCATTGGTCGATGCGTATACAGCAATCGCTGCATAAAAGTCAATAATGCGACAGATGCTGCAAACATTCTTGCCAGCCGGAATTTCGATTTGTTATCTTCGCGTGATGGATTCCTCAACTTCGATCGAGGAGCGGTTTGCTCGCTCGGGCTCCAAACTAAACCCGCGACGCCAGCAACTCATGCGAGCGATTCTCGCTGCTGCGGATGAAACGTGCTTTCTTTCGTGTCGGGAACTCGCGAAGCGCTATAACGTCGATGCGACCACAATCCTTCGCGCCACACAAGTGCTGGGTTATGCGAGTTTCGCAGACTTCTCTGCTGATCTTCGCCAGCACTTCGTCGTGCGTATTACTCCCTATGCAGCGCTCAAAGCCGCAACTCGCGAAAAACGGAGTGTCACCGATCACGTCGATGATGCTTTGCACAAAGCCATCGACAATCTGAACATCCTGGACTCCGGCCTCGACAGAAAAACGGTCGTCGACCTGGCAAAAACCATCAAACGTTCGCGGAGAATTGTAGTGGTTGGCTTAGACTTCGCGGCTTCGCTTTCTTACTACCTGGCGTATGGACTTCTCACGCTCGGCTTCGATGCAGAGGCGCCGCTCGTTAGTTCGGGAAACCTGCAGTACAAGATTGAGGTGTTAACGAATAAGGATCTGCTGATCGCAATCAGCTTCGGTCAATGTTTGAAGGACACGGTTGAGGCTGCGCGGCTTGCCAGGAAACTCGGTGTTCCGACTTTTGGAATCACTGATAACGCGACGTCGCCGATTGCGCGCTATTGTGACGCGCACATCCTCGCTCCGGTCGTCAGTCCTTCGTTTCTTAATAGCTACGTCGCGCCGATGGCCGCCATTAGCGCTATTCACGTTGCGTGCGCCCACATCGATCCCAAGCGCTCACTCACGCGCCTCAGACCGACTGATAAAGAATACACTTCCGGTTCGCGTTGGTACCGCGAACCAAAAGGCTCCAATGGCTCAAGCCCACAGCGCTGATCGACTTACTCCGATCGCAGTGCGGTGATTGGATCGACTGACGCGGCGCGCCGCGCCGGAAGGAAGCTGGCCAGCAACGCAGACGCGCCCAGCACTGCCGCAACACAAACGAGCGTTGCGATGTCCCACGGCGGAGTGTTGAAGAGGATTTTGCGCATTAGCGAGGCGACGAGGATTGCACATCCGATTCCGATCACAATACCTGCAAGCGCCAACACACCTGCTTCCCGCATGACGAGCCCATAAACCGTACTGCGTTGTGCGCCAAGTGCGATGCGAACTCCGATCTCCCGAGTGCGTTGACTGACCGAGTAAGCAATCACTCCATAGAGTCCGATAACTCCCAGCACCAACGCGAGGGCCGCGAAACCACCGACAAGCCACGTCGCCGATCGACGCAGATAAACCGTGGGGGCGTTGTTCGTTCTCGCGGTCATGGTTGTCGGAAATGAGATATTGATCCTCGAATCGATTCCACGTATTGCATTAGCAACTGTTGGTATGAGCGACTGCTCGTCATGGGTGGTCCTGACCACGACTGCATAAGCCGTCCCAGGATCTTGATTTAACGCGTAGTAATACGCCGGCCAAATCTCCGAATCCAACGGTCCCTCTCTGATGTCGTCGACAATGCCGATGATCTCCTTTATGGATTCCGGCTTCAGGTCGGTATCGCCAAAACGTTGGCCGATCGGATCCTGATTTGGAAAATACTTTGTTGCCAGCGTTTGATTGATGACGACGACGCGAGGCTTGGTCATATCTTCCGCATCTGTGAATGTTCTTCCTCGCAACACTTTCGCTTTCAATGTTGTGAAATAATCAGAGCTTACTCCGCGTTGATTTACTTCGTTGTGCTCACCGTTGTACTCGCGTCCGACGAACCTGATCCAATCTGTATTCATGTTGAAGGTCAGGGGCAGAGTTTCGACCAACGCAACCGAGGCCACACCAGGCAGTCTCTCAACCTCCTCCACCACCTTTCGCTGAAGCGCCACCGCTTGTGCGTTTTCGCCGTAGCCGGAAATCGGTGCTCTGATTCTCATTGTTAAGAGATGCTTCGTGTCGAAACCCGCACTCACTTGCAGCAAGCGATAAAGACTTTTGCCGAGCAGTCCTGCTCCGACCAGCAACACCATGGCCGTGGTTAATTCCAGCACTACCAGTTTGGAACCAACCCTTCTCCAGATTTTTCCTGCGCTACCACGAGAACCCTCCGCCATTCCTTCCCGGAAATCTAAAGTCGATAGACGAAAGGCAGGAGTGAGCGCGAAGAGTGCGGCCGCAAAGCCAGCGAGTACGAGAGCGAACATCACCACACGAAAATTCAGTGCAAGGTCGTTCAGGTATGGCATGCCTTTCATCATGTCATTCGGAATGAGTCCCTTTAACATCTGCATGGCCCAATGAGAACCGATGACGCCGGCAACACCGCCTGCGAAAACGATCACGAAACCCTCAATAACAAATTGGCGAATCAACCGGATTCTCGTTGCACCAAGTGCACGACGAACAGACAATTCGCGTCGACGCGTTTCCGAACGTACGAGCAAAAGACTCGCGACGTTGATGCAGGCGATCAAAAGCAACAAGCCGGCGCCGCCGAACAGAAGCAACAGAATAGGCTTAACATCGCCGACAACTACCTCCGCGAGTGGTGCGACCATCACGCCCACGTGCCGGTTCGAGTCGGGGTACTGAATCTCGAGGTCTTTAGCGATGCGGACCATATCAGCCAGGGCTGCGTCTGGCGACATGCCGTCTTTAAGACGTGCTACTCCGTGTAAACTGTGACAACTGCGTCTCGTGAAGCACCTGCCGACAGGATTAAGTGCGGTCCAAAACTCGGCGTTTTCGAGCGGCGCGTAATGAAAGTCTTTGGGAAGCACACCGATGATGGTGTGAGGAGTCTCATCCAGGGATATCGGCTGGCCCACGATCTCTTGTTTACCACCAAACCGGTTTTGCCATGCCGCATAACTTAGAATCAAAGTGCGAGGTGCTTCAGGTAAGTCTTCGCCCTCATTGAAATCTCGACCGATCGCGGGTCCAACACCAAGCGTACGAAAGAACCCCGCAGTCACTCGAGCGCCATCAATCATTTCCATTTCAGCGGACCCGCTTACTACGTATCCGCGACGACCATAGACATCGAGGGATTCGAAAACGTTGTTGAGCTTCTTCCAGTCAACATAATCCGGATATGAAATTGCGGCGCGGGGAATATCCGGCGTGGACCCTGTTATATAAAGGAGACGCGAAGGATCCTTGTACGGCAATGGTTTGATGAGCGCAGCATCGACAAAAGCAAAGATCGCCACGCTCGCGCCGATGCCGAGCGCCACCATCGCTGTGGCCGTAAAACTGAAGGCCGGATTCTTGCGAAGTTGCCGGAGCGTGAATCGCAGATCCTGGACCACGCTTTCGAGAAATGGAATCGTGCTGCGATCGCGATAAGCTTCTTTTGTTTGATCGACGCCTCCTAACTTCATTACGGCGACTCTTCTGGCTTCCTGCGGCGACATGCCTGCGCGAATGTTGTCGTCAATATGCATTTGCAGGTGACTCTCGAGTTCATCCGCGAAATCACGCTCGCGAGTGTCTTTCACAAACAGTCCTTTGAATCTCAACAACAACGCGCGAAGTTTTCTCATGACTGATCCTCCGCGGGTTCAAAGAACCGGGCGACGATCGCGGTGGTCTGATTCCACTCGTTGGCTTCTGTTGCCAGTTGTTTGCGACCCGAGCGTGTGAGTTTGTAGAACTTCGCCTTGCGATTGTTGTCAGAGACACCCCATTCAGAAGCGATCCAGCCTTCCTGCTCCAATTTCAGCAGCGACGGATACAGCGTTCCGTAGTTGAGTGACAGTCGATCGCCGCTGATTTGCTCGATACGACGTGCGATTCCGTACCCGTGGAGCGGCCCGAGCGTCTCGAGGGTTTTCAGGATCATCAGGGCAAGTGTCCCTTGCCAGATTTCAGTTTTGGACATGCGAAAGCGTTCTCCTATGGCGTGGCCATAGGAGAATACATGAGCTCATATGGGAAAACAAGAGGAGAGTTGGTACTTGTCTGCGATCTGCTTCAGCGCTTCGTTCCCGTCATCGGCTCGAGTTCGTAGTAACCACCTCGTGGCATGCCGTATAAGAAGAGGCGTCCATCTTTCATGTCGAACTTGTGCACATCCGCGCCTTCCATGACGATCTGATCGTGAAGCGATCCTTTGCCACATTTCGTATTTGTCCTCGACCAGGAGCCAAACTGTAGTTCATCCTTTCCAGTGACTTTCCATGTGCTGCTGCCGCGATTGCAATCGACTCGCACCGTAACCCTGCCGTTACGTTGGAAACTGATCGTGTACTTCGATTTCTCATCAGGCGCGAAGGTCCTCTCGTCGGGTCCTTGAAACTTCACCAACTGCCACGATGTGCCGCTGAGTGGATTTCCAGTCGACTTCTGCGCCGGGACAACTGCCGAAGTTAATGAAACGGCAATGGTCGCTAACACCACCCGCATCGTTTCAGGTGTCATAGCTTTCTTACCTTTCTGTCTCGTTGTGTAAATCATGCGTTTAGAACACTACTACAACCAACGGTCGTAACACACAACGCATCATTTCAAGTACGTGGGGACCCACAGTTAGAAGGAATATGAATATGGAATCAGCAGAACGTCGCGCTAGCGCCGTTTTTACGCGCAGGTATGTAAGTAGTGAAGCGAAGCCTTCGCAGGCGCTGGAGGTCTGGCAGTTCATCAACATCTTACTTTTAGGTCTGGTGACCGGCGTCTTTTTGGGGAACGTGGCTTGGACTCAGTCGTTCAATGGCTTCCCTGTCGGCAGAAACCTTTATTGAAATTGGGCACGCGATGATCGGGAACCTGGGAACGATCATGGCGATACTCATGCCGGCCGCAATGCTCGCGACGATGCCGGTGCTCTATCTGCAATATCGCCAGCGATCGAAAGGCTTTTATCCGACACTGATCGGATTTGCCCTATTTGTGGTAGCGCTCCTGATTACGTTGCTGGTTGAAGTCCCGCTTGATCTTCAATTCGAACAATGGACCACGGCGACGTTGCCGGCCAACTGGAAACAGTTACGCGATCGCTGGGAATGGTATCACTTCCTTCGTTCATGGATTTCCGTATTAGGTTTAGCGATGCTCCTCGCAGGAGCGTTGCTTTGGCGCGACAACTCACCTCGCCGCTCGCGATCAGTGTGAAGGAAGAAGGATCACGGTGCTAACTACGCCGAAGGCGTTCACTAATTTCAGACCAGTACGCCGAAGGCGTCGGCTAATTTCAGCCCAGCGGTTGGAGCGTAGCGACAACCCTGGGGACCACGCCAACAATAGTTGCTCAAACCCTGAAAGGGTTAATATCGCACACGCCTAACGCTTTCAGCGTTGGTCCATCTTCTGATTCAAATCCCAGGGTTGTCGCTGCGCTCCAACCGCTGGGCTAAATTAGCCAACGCCTTCGGCGTACTGGTCTGAAATTAGTGAACGCCTTCGGCGTAATTTCAAACTGACGTTTGATCCAACCGAAAGAATACCCTTCTGCATCTCAGAGTCCTCAACGAAAGCTCTATCGATCTCCAAAAGTCCACTCCAGGGAGAACGAAATGGTTCCGGTACGTTATCTCTTACTCACCCTGTTCTCAGTTTCACTTTTCGTCATCGCGAGTCAATCTGCGAGCGCGTGCTCGTGCGGCCCTCGAGGCAATGTGCTCGATTCATTTGAAGCATCCGATGAAGTAGTTATTTTACGGGTGATATCGGTCGAGAAAGCTGAAAACACTGAGAATCGTCAATATGTCGACGGAGTTAGGTCGGCGACGATGATCATCGAGAAGGTGTTCAAAGGAAAGCTTAAGGTCAGAGATGAGATTGTCTTTGGACAAGGCGGTGGCTCGGACTGTATCTGGACCTTCAACGAGGAGTCGGTGGGCCACAAATACCTGTTTTACCTGAATCGTCCTGAGAAGCTAGCTGATTTGCCCTATTTAGCGTCCAAAGAGAAGGGCTTGTGGTTCGCGTTTGGGTGTGGACGCTCACGCGGGCTTGCGTCGGTCACTGAGGACCTGCTCTATCTTGAAAAGATGAATAAAGTGCGCGGCAAGACTCGTATCTCAGGATCGATTGGCGGAGGCTTTGATTTTCCGGATCTCGACGTCGCGGAAAAGAAGATTAAGATCATTGGACCAAAAAAGACTTACGAGACAAAGACCGACAAAGACGGAGTATTTGAAATCTACGATGTTCCTCCAGGTAAATACTTCGTCGAGCCGGAAACTCCGGCAGGTTGGAAGATTAATCCTTACTGGCTCAGATATTCGGATAGCGTCGTCAGAGTTGATCGCGGGAATCCGGAAATGAAATCGTTGAGGCAAGTAGCCATTATGCTCGAGCCAAAGAAACACGCGAGTCTCGACATTGTTCTTACAGTAGAAAATTCCGTTCGCGGGAGAGTGCTTGATCCAAAAGGAAGACCGATGCACCGCGTTTGTGTCTACCTGTTAGCACCCGAACAGGTCAAGCATGGTCCGTCTGATTGTACAGACGAAGAAGGGCGATTCGAAATTACCGAGATTCGGGCGGGAGATTACGTCCTGGTTGCGAATGCGGAAGGAAAACTAAGCAGTGATGAGCCGTTTCGAAGTGTGTTTTACCCTAGTGTCTGGGAGCGTGAGCGTGCGACGCCTATTAACATCGTTGCGGGGTCGAGAGTTGAGAATCTTGACATCGTCATTCCCAAGCTGGAAGAGACAATTACTATAGAAGGAGTACTCCGCTACTCAGATGGGAATCCGGTGGCCGAAGAGTGGGTGAAATTCAAAGCGATCGATCCAGATGCCAAGGTTGATGGGGATACAGAGGCAAAGACCGATTCTGCGGGTCGGTTCACTCTACAAGTTTTGAAGGGATTAACTGGTGAGCTTACGGCTGATGATTGGCTCTATGCGGGTGAGTATGAGAATTGCCCGAAAGTAGATGAACTGATCGCTAAGGGCGGTGGCAATAACGTTACCGTTTATACAAATGCTTTCAAAGTCATCGCAGAGCGGGACGTTTACGAGGTTGAGTTGACGTTTCCTTTCCCGAAGTGTAAGAAGGCGAAAAACTGATCATTGGCGCTCATTCATTCTGAAACTCCTCATCAGATCGACATGTCACGCTGACCTGTACTGAGGCTTGTCTTACGCTTTATTCGAATTTGTTCAGCATTTTCCGCGGCGGGTTCGTGGCATGAGAAGTGATAGCAGAATCGCACGCGCGCCCCGTTGGTGCGCAATATTTCTCGTCGAGGTGAACAACGTGCGGATTATCTGCGACAAATGCGGCCAGCCAATAGCTGGAACAGTCAAGAAGTTTTGCGGAACCTTCAACCTTCATCCTGATTGCCTGGCTCAATTCGCGAAGGAGTTGAACGCGTCGAAGACTTCAAGAAGTCTTGGCTCTTTAGCCACCGCCGGCCGGATCGACGCACCACGCGGTAGTCTCTTCACACAATCTCGCTAACCTCTCCACTCTTATGAACATCTCCATATTCAATGTCGTCGTGAGCTTTGCCGGCGCGCTCGTACTTCACGAACTGGGCCATTTTCTTGCAGCTCGCGTTTGCCGCGTTCCAGTGACTCAGGCTGGATTCGGCTGGGGACCGAAGCTGTTTGGGTTTCGAGTTAAGAAAGTCGATTATCAACTTCACGCACTTCCGATCGGCGCGTACATTCGAATGGACATGTCGGAGCTGCAGAGGCGACCGCTGGTCCAACAACTGTTCGTGCTGCTTGCAGGCATTGCTGTGAATTTCCTGCTCAGCGGAATCGCGTGGGGTACTTTCTTCGGTACGCTCAATCTGGCGCTGGCAATTGGAAATCTGTTTCCGCTATACCAGCAGGATGGATGGAAGAGCGGCATGGTGATCTTCCGCCGCGCCTTTCGTCGCCCCACACCGCTGATTGACTGGTCCTTCACACTATCGGCGGGTTTGATAGGTTTGGTTGTAGTTGCGAGTCCTTTCTTCAGCTGGTGAACGGCTGTCCTCTTGTTCTCAGCGCCAACGGCGCGAATTCGGCCAACGTATCGTCGGTTCTAAGCGCCAACGGCGCGCAAATTGGGCAACGTAGCGTCGGTTCTGAGCGCCAACGGCGCGCAATATGATAGCCAGGGGCAAGCGACGAAGGAGCGTCGCCCCTGGATCACGTCGAAGCCACCCGTTTGAGCCCTGAGGGGCGAAATAAAAATCGGTCTTCCACTCCACCCAAGATCAATGTATGCTTCCCACGTTCTACAAACCTCACGATCAGAAAGCGAGACCAAGACATGCCTCAATCCTTGTCGTCAATCCTCATCCACCTAATTTTCAGTACGAAAAATCGCGAACCATTTCTAACGCCGGAAATTGATGCCGAGCTCTATCCTTACCTCGCTTCAATTCTGAAGGCGATGAAATCACCTGCTCTGATTATCAACGGGACGTCCGATCATCTTCACACTCTGTTTTCACTTTCGCGAGTCGTCACGATTGCGGATCTCGTTGAGGAGATAAAGACGGAGTCGTCCAAATGGATCAAGACGAAGGGACAGGAGTTTCGAAACTTTCACTGGCAGAGTGGGTATGGAGCTTTCTCGATCGGTCAATCACAGGTGACAACGGTTAAGCGCTACATTCAACGACAGAAGGAACACCATCGTCGTGTCACATTTCAAGATGAGTATCGAAAATTTCTCGAAGCGTATGACATCGAATATGACGAACGTTACGTGTGGGATTGAATATATTTCGCCCTTTCAGGGCTCAAACGGGTGGCTTTGACCTGATCCAGGGGCGACGCTCCTTCGTCGCTTGCCCCTGGCTATCATATTGCGCGCCGTTGGCGCTGAGAACCAACGCCACGTTGGCCCAATTGCGCGCCGTTGGCGCTGAGAACCAACGCCACGTTGGCCCAATTGCGCGCCGTTGGCGCTGAGAACCAACGCCACGTTGGCCCAATTGCGCGCCGTTGGCGCTGAGAACCAACGCCAGTGCTCCTACTCGTAGCGTAACGCGACGAGTGGGTCGACCTTCGCGGCGCGGCGGGCGGGTAGCAGACAGGCAATGAGTGCGACGAGGGTTAGAAGGAGGGACATGGCGATTAGTGTCAAGGGGTCCGTTATCGTCACTCCATAGAGCTGCTCGGTGATACTTTCCTGCCACTCAACAGATCCCAAATATTGACTCACGGCCGGGCGCATCAAGGCGTAGCCGATTCCTGCACCAACCACCAGCCCTAACAAAACGAGCTTCATCCCCTGCCAGACCACCAGGAGGATGACATTTGTCACTTGCGCACCAAAGGCCATCCGGATACCGATCTCTTTTCTGCGCTGGCTGACGGAATACGCCAACACTCCGAAGAGGCCGATCGCCGCGAGGGCGAGCGCGAGCGCGCCAAAGAAGCTGAACAGACGTGTATACAGTCGTTCCTGTCCAAGCGTAGTTGCACCCCGAGCCGACTGCGTGCTGATTTGAGTGACAGGTAAATTGTCGTCGAGATTGCGGACGATTTCATGCACGAGGGGAACGAGCGCCGTTGGCTCGCCTGCCGTTCGAAGAGCGAAATGCATCTCGCCGATGTCTGAAACCTCCTGTTGCCACGGTGTGTAGAGCACCGGCTGTAGTTCCTCGCGTTGAGTGCGGTACTTCGCATCCGCAACCACGCCCACAATCTCAACGTCGCGCTTGTTGTGTTTGATAGTGACGCGCTTACCGAGGACGTCTTCATTAGGAAAGAACTTGCGCTGGAAGGTTTGGTTAACGATCGCTACCCCCGGCGCGTGCTGGTCGTCCTGTGTTTTAAACTCGCGTCCACGCAAGAAAGGAATTTGCATCGTCGCAAAATAGTTCTCGCGCACCGTTTGCCGCATCGTGTCATGCGGCGGTGCAGTCCCTTGCGTTTCGCCGGGGAGCACGATGGTGTGATACCAATTGTCGTCGGCGATAAGTTCGATCTTCGCAAACGTTGCCGCCTGCACATCCGGCAGATGGTCCAATCTGCTGAATAGTTGTTGGTACAAACGCACCAGACGTTCGTCCTGATAACCCGCTTGCTCCGGTTGTAGCCGGAAGACCAAAAGCTTTTCAGGATTGAATCCCAGCTCAACTCGTTGGAGATTGTGAAGCGTGCGGATGAACAATCCCGCGCCCGCCACTAACAACACTGACACCGCCACCTGGACCACAAGCAACCCTTTACTCAAACGCGATACCCCACCAATCGTACGGCCGGTCTGCTTGAGTGCTGTGCTCAGATCCAAACGCGTCGCTCGCAACGCAGGCGCCAACCCAAACAGCACGCCGGTCAGAAGCGCCACCGCGAGAGTAAACACGAGCACACGCCAATTCAGACTGAGCTCAACTCCGCTCGGCAACAGTCCCTGGTCCTCGTCGGCAAGTGAGAGCAGCGCGCTCCTTCCCCAGAAAGCGAAAAGCACTCCAACAATGCCGCCCAATGTGGCAAGCAGCAAACTCTCAGTCAGCAGTTGCCGGACCAAACGCCAGCGGCCCGCTCCAACCGCGAGTCGTACACCGATTTCTGGACCACGCAACGTTGCCCGGGCCAGCAGTAAGCTCGCGAGGTTTGCACACGCAATCAACAGCACGAGTGCGACAACGACAAAGAGTCCATAAATGGTGGGCGCATAATCTTTGCGAACGTCCAACATCCCACGACTCCCGGATTCGACAATCAAGCGCGGATAATCTTTTGGATCGAGTTGCGCCGGTTGGTCGCTTCTACGCGGCGGCGGCATAGCGGCGAGCGCGACGCTTTGAAAAACACCGTTCAGGCTTTCGCGCGCTTGTTCCTGGGTGGCGCTGGACTTCAGCCGGCCCATTACATTCAACCACCAGACACCAGGTTCCGTTGCTGTGCCGAGTGTGCTCATTTCGCCTCGCAGCAGCGGCTCCATCGCGATTGGGATCGTCACAACAGGCGAGTAACCCACCTGCAGCGTGCTGTTGAATGACGGTGGCGTGACGCCGATGATCGTAAAGAATTGCTGATTGAGTTTGAGTTGTTGGCCGATGATGATCGGATTGGCGCCGAAGCGCTCTTGCCAGAACGGATAACTGAGCATTACTACCGGCGCAGCACCCTGCCGGTCATCTTCAAGAGTGATCACGCGTCCCAAGCTCGGCTGCACTCGCAAACCAGTGTAGTAGTTTCCCGACACAGCCTGGCCGCTGATAATTTCCGGCTCGTGGCCCACCTTCGCTGTTATTTCTGAGAGCGGACCGAAAGCGAATAGATCACTCAGCGGGCTTTGCGGCGCAGCAGCGTGCGACTGTTGCAGTTGTTCGAACACGTCGTAGCGAAACAGAGAAAGACCTCTTCTGCCCTCGGCCACTTTCACATTTGAAGTGCCACTCATTCCAGTAAGTCTGTATAAGCGCCCGGCCTCCCACTCAAACAACACTAGGCTTTCCGGGTTCTCGACAGGAAGAGTTTTCAACAACACGGCATCGACGACGCTGAACAAAGCGGTGTTCGCACCAATACCCACACCTAACGAGAGAACCGCAACCGCGGTCATGCCCGGACTGCGTAGCAACATGCGGAGCCCGTACCGCAGATCGCGGACGAATGTTTCCACCCATGGGAGAGCACGTCGCTCGCGATACGTCTCCTTGACCTGGTCCACACCACCGAACTTTCTCAGCGCTAAATACCGTGCTTCCTCCGGACTCATTCCCTGACGCACGTGGTCCTCGATCTGCATTTCGATATGCGATTGGATCTCATCGGCGAGCTCGTCATCGAGTTTTCGTTTTTGAAACAGTGCGCGCAGTCTCGAGAGTAAGATTCGTAAGCTGGTCATTGTTTTATTTCTCCGAGGGCGTGAGAAATCTAGTCACGATTGCAGACGTTCGTTGCCATTCTTCTTCTTCTTGAACGAGTCGCTTTTTACCGGCGGCGGTTATCGAATAGTACTTGGCACGGCGATTATTTTCCGAGGTGCTCCACTTTGTGCGTATCCAGCGCATCTGCTCGAGTTTCAACAAAGCCGGATAGATAGTGCCCTGGTTGAGCTCGAGCAGGTCGCCGCTGACCTGTTCGATGCGACGGGCAATACCGTAACCGTGCAGCGGTCCCAGCGTCGCGAGTGTTTTGAGGATTAAAAGATTGAGAGTGCCGGGCAGTACTTCCTGCTTGCTGTCTCTGACCATAGACGTAAGCTCCTGTTGATAATCAACAGGAGGCTTATACGCCTACTCATGTTGGTTGTCAACAGGTAGATTATGCTTCTCGCCAGCCTGCTTCATTTGAGAAGGTTTCGTAACTGCAGCCGGGGGAGTAATCAAGGTCTTTGCCGGTCTTTGACTCGTACGCGTCTCGTGCGAGCCCCAGTAGCGACTCGAATTCCACGTCTTTGGGCATGCTGGTGGGATCCTTCAACACTCCCTCGTAGAATTCCCGTCCATTGGCAACGACGACACACCTCGCGTAGAGAAAACCGTCAGCGGACACGTCACCGGATTTTGGGTCGCAGATTAGTTCGCCGCTATTGCTCGCGTGTGCCTTAGTATCTAACTGATAGAGCAGATACGATAACCGCTCTTCAAAACGCCTTATGTCTGTTGTCGATTTTGCCGCAAGTCCCCTGACCGCCGGCGCCAGCACTTTGGCGTCATTTCCCTCATGCCTCCAATCGAGCATGGCGATGATCGACCAAAACTCATCCTCACTGATCATCTTTTTTGGTTTTTGCGGCCGCCGACGGGCAAGCTGACGATCCTCATCTTCTTTGCGGACCTCTTCTTCCAGAGCCTGCCGATCATGTAGCCATCGCCATTCAAGGTACGCCTCATCGCCAACAGCCTCCATCCACCTTCCTGCGTAGACATTGCCCTTGATAGCAGCTTCTTTGTTCGTCGGTGGAATGTTCCCGAGGAGCTCGAAATTGGATGAAGGGTTACCTTCGAGCCAGTATCTCGCAACCTGTCCTTTGAAGAAGAACCTGCGTTGAACGACCGCCTTGCGGAGAAGCGGTTCGTCGAGCGCCGGACGTTTTTTGCCCAGGTACTGGGAGGTGTAAACCAGCGACATCTTTCCGTCTTTACGTATAATGCGCACTACCTTGTAACGGCCACCAGGTAGCTTCGCCGCAAACACGTCCCCAGGTTTCACCGTCTTACTCATCGGGTTTTTACGACCTCTCGAGTAAACTGCGAACTTTTCGAAAGACTCTTTAGTATATAGGAACGCCTTTTTGCAAATACGACATCTCGGGAGTCTGAAGTCATCGATATGCTCACCAGTACGTTTCATGATCTGCGCTACGCGTTCCGGGCGTTGCTTAAGCATCGCACTTTCACCGTTGCTGCTCTACTGACGCTCGCTTTGGGCATCGGGATTAACACGAGCATTTTCACACTTCTTTATTCGGTTGCGTTCCGTGAGTTGCCGGTGAAGGACCCGGAGAGCGTCGTAAGCGTCTATCAGACTTTGGAGGGTGAGTTCTCGCGTCAGGTTGAGGGCAACGTGGCGCTGCTTTCTTATCCCGAATACCTGAACTATCGAGATCGAGTTAGTGGTGTGTCAGGTCTGGCTGCATCATCGGACATGAGCCTGTATTTGGGCGGGAATAATGTTGAGAAAATCAATGGACTGCTGGTCACCGACAATTACTTTTCGGTGTTGGGAGGGACGAGCGCTCTCGGTCGCACTTTCTTCGACAACGAATGTCAAACACCTCTTCAATGCCCAGTCGCCGTTCTTAGTCACGGTTTTTGGCAGCGCCGGTTTGGGTCTGATCAGAGCGTGATCGGCACTTCGATCACGCTTAATCGCCAGCGATTCACTGTGCTTGGTATCGCAGCGCGCGATTTTCAAGGGGCGGAGATGACGCTTCCTGACGTCTGGATTCCGGTAACGATGGAGCCGGCGTTGAGACCCGAAAGCAGCTTTCTCTCAGTCGGGAACTGTAGTTGGCTCAACGTGCTGGGAAGGTTGAAAGACGGCGTTTCGTCGGCGCAGGTGCAGGCAGAGATGCAACTGGTTGCTGCACGTATGGACCAGGAGTATCCCGGACGAAAGTCGATCGTCAACGTAACGGCTGCGTCTTATCTCAACTCGCCTGAAGCTCGAAGCGAAGGTGCACCGATAGCAGTGCTCGTGATGGCAGCAGTTGGTTTGGTGCTGCTGATAGTATGCGCCAACGTCTCAAATCTCATGCTCGCTCGTGCGGGAGCGCGGCGAAAAGAGATTGCCGTGCGACTTGCGCTTGGAGCGAGTCAGTGGCGATTGATCAGGTTACTTCTGTCAGAAAGTCTGTTGCTCGCTGTGCTCGGTGGAGTCGCCGGATTATTACTCTCAATGTGTTTGCCACCGATATTGATGTCCGTGATCCCTGAAGTCGGACTCGATATCGACTTAAAACCGAATGCGACAGTTTTTGTTTACATGTTTTTGATTTCGCTGATTACGGGAGTTGCGTTTGGACTAGCGCCCGCGATCCAGTCGACAAAGCCCGATCTCACCACTGCGCTGAGGTCGACCAGAGGCAGAGCTCGCGTCTCGCGGCCGTACTTGCGGAATCTGTTGGTGATTGGCCAAGTTGCGGTGTCGCTAGTGCTTTTGATCGGAGCGGGTTTGTTGGTGCGTGGATTACAACAGGCGCAATCGACTGACCTCGGATTTGATAGCAAGAATCTGATAGTTCTATCGATGGATCTGGCGACGCAGGGCTACGACGAAGCGCGTGCGGGGACATTCCAGGCGCAACTGTCCGAACGGTTGAAAGCTTTGCCCGGGATTAAATCGGTGAGTGTTGCGCACATGATACCGTTTGCCGGCAGGCAAGAGGACAACATCAACATCGAGGGTCGCGAAGCCAGCGTAAACGCGAATACTGTGTCTGCTGAATACTTTCAAACTCTAGGTATTCCGCTGCGCCGTGGTCGCGCGTTTACACAAGAGGACGCTCGTAGCGGAGAATCGCCGGCGGTCATTAGCCAGGCGATGGCGAATCGTTTCTGGCCGGGCGTCGATCCGATTGGCAAACGGTTCAAAGATGGTACAGGCGTATCGCACGAGATCATCGGGGTCGCGGGCGATGTTAGTAGCATCGACGTCGGTAAACTTGATGGTCCTTTGTTCTACACGCCCGCGTTAACTGGTCATAGTTTTGTCTTGCGCACAAACGACAATCAAGCGGTAAGCGTTATCAGAGAAGCGGCGCGTTCAGTTGAGAAGGACGCTTTCGTCTCGGTGGAGCCGCTCGAGGAAAACGTGAGACGCATGTTGGAGCCGGCGCGAATGGGCGCATGGTTTTCCGGAACGGTTAGTTTGCTGGCATTGATCATCGCAGCGACTGGTATTTACGGAATGTTGTCGTATCACGTCGTTGAGCGAACGAGTGAGATCGGGATTCGAATGGCACTCGGCGCACAGCGTCGCAGTGTGCTCTTGCTCATCGTGGGCGACGGAATGAAGCTCGCGGGGATTGGGACAGCAATCGGTCTCACGCTCGCGATCGTTTTGACGAAGGTTTTGGCGACAGTCGTCTTCGGCCTCGGGTCGACAGATGCATTCACCTTCGCAACCGTGTCTCTCGGTGCACTCTTCGTCGCATTACTCGCCTGCTACATCCCGGCCCGGCGCGCGACAAAAGTGGATCCGCTTTTGGCTTTACGTAATGAATGACATGCTCACCGTTAGCCACAAAAGGCACAAAAGAAGGTCACAACGCATAGATCTCTTTGTTATATGACTTTGTGCCTTTTGTGGCTAATTGAGTTATGAATTTTATTGACAACGCTTACACGCGCTTGCTATAAGCCAGCATACTTGTTGTCACTGTTATCGTTCCCCTGATCGAGGCCAGATCCCTCTGTCCATTACATTCCCCCAGGGTCGAATACCGCTGTGTTTCGGTCCAACTTTACTAGCGTAACGCAACGAGCCAAGGGGGAGAGTCATGCTATCTCGCAAGTCAATTCTCGCACTGTCTACGTTCTTTCTACTTTGTGTCACTTCCGCATTTGCCCAAACTGATCGTGGGTCAATAACCGGGCGCGTCACCGATCCAAACGGCGCCGCCGTCGCAAACGCCAAAGTCACCGCAACCAATCTTAATACTGCCGAAACTCGCGAGGTCCAAACCTCCGACGACGGGAACTACACCATACCCGAGCTCAAACCGGACCCATATAAAGTCACCGCGGAAGCGCAAGGTTTCAAGACTGCATCCGCGGAAAACGTCGTGGTTGCTGTGCAAGTCAACCGAACTTTGGATATCAAACTGGAAATTGGCGAGATTAGCAGTGTCGTCACGATTTCCAATGACGAGGCTCCGGTCCTCCAAACTGAAACACCAGTGCGACAGACGAATGTGACTGAACGTCAGGTGCGCGAGTTACCGCTGCTCGTCAGCTCCGAGTTCGCCGGGCGCACGCCGCTCTCTTTTATTTATCTCGACAGCAATGTGACGCAGGGCGGTGCGACGCAGGGCGGCAGTAGTACCGACACTTCGCGCTTTCGTGTTAGTGGCGGACAGGCACTCGGCACGGAGATTCTTATCGATGGAGCCAGTACGCGACGCACGCAGAATGGCACGTTCTTCTCGGAAGTCGCTCCCGGACCAAATGCGTTTCAGGAGTTTACGATTTCGACCAGCACTTATTCCGCTGAATTCGGCAACTCATCCGGCGGCGTCGATTAACTTCACGCAGAAGAGTGGTGGCAATGAATATCACGGCGAGGTTTATGACCTCATCCGCAACGAAAAACTGAACGCAAACACATTTCGCGGTAACGCCCAGGGGCTCCCGCGCGCGCGTGACAATCAGAACAACTTCGGTATCAACATTGGTGGTCCAATCACCCTGCCGCACTTCGGTGAAGGTGGACCATACATTCATCGCTTCCGCAATCGCGCCTTCTTCTTCTTCAACTACGAAGGCTATCGCTTCACTGAAGGCTCAAACAACATCATTACTGTTCCTACACTGAGAATGCGGCAGGGAGATTTTTCCGAACTGCTCACCGATCCTTACATCCTGGGTTTCTTTGGACATGGAATACAAATCTACGATCCACGGCAGCCTGCGGGAACTCGCGTTGCAATTCCCGGTAATCGTCTCGATTTGTATCTGGGCGGTGCTCGAATTGATCCTGTCGGCGCAAACTCATTACAGTTTTTCCCGGCGCCGAACACGACCGGCCCGCAGGGTTCGACCGTCTTCCGAAATTACTTGTCAATCGGGCTAAGGCCCACAAACATGAACCAGTACACGACGAAGCTCGATTTCGTCGCGTCAGACAAACACCGAATTTCCGGCAGTTTCTCTCATCGCAAGAACGATCGCATCGCGGGTGATCCAACTCCCCGCTTCCCTTTACCGTTCACGTCGCAGGGAGCTTTCAATCAACTTTTCAAATCGATCCTCGTGCGCGTGCAGGACGACTACTCGTTTGGTCCAACGCTCTTGAACCACTTCAATGTCGGGTTCACCCGTTACGACGTCGCGAATCGTAATACTACTGATCCGTTCGATACGTCATCACTCGGTTTTCCTGTTAACGCAACGCAGAACAGCGCATTTCCACGACTCGGTTTTCCCGGCTACGGTTTCCCAGAGAGCTCGGCGGATCCGCGTGCTTACCAAGACATCGGTTCGAGTTTTTTCACCGATCACATCTTCGATACCGCGTGGCACATCTCCGACTCTTTGACGTACGTGCGCGGCAACCACTCGTTCAAGTTCGGCGGAGAGGTTCGTACATCGCAGTTCAATTTCAGGCAGAGGATCGATCCTGGTGGTTCTTTCAACTTCCGGCACGATCAAACTGCGGCTGATTTCGATGGAGATGGCGGGTGGCCCATCGCAAGTCTGATAACGGGCGCGACCGAATTCTCGTTCAATTCAAATAACTCGATCGATCCGCAGTTCAGACAACTGACGCACGGATATTTTGCGCAAGACGATTGGAAGATTAGTCCCCGTCTGACTCTGAATCTCGGGATCCGTTATGACGTGCCCGGCCAGCGATATGAAGCACGCAACTTCTATCGTGGCTTCGACCCGAATGCAATCAATCCCGAAGTAGGACGGCCTGGTGCGATTGCGGGCGCCGCGGGACAAGGCGGTTTGCAGGCCACGGAGCGTGCTCTCGTTAAAAACGATTACTCAAACCTTGGGCCAAGGCTCGGCGCAGCTTACTTGTTGAATGATCGTACAGTCATTCGCGGCGGTATCGGTCTGTACTATTCGCCGATCATCTACGGCTTCGAAGGCCAAAACGAATTGAATACGGGACTGATTGGTTACAACACCGGTTCAGGACCACGAACACCCGACGGTCGCAACGCGCGCTTCTTCTTAGCGTCGTATCCATCGATTCCTCCCATCGCTCCTGACAGTCAGTTTATCGGGTCTGACATACAGTTCTTCAATCCGGATTTCAGGACCGGACGCACTCTGCAATACAGCCTCGACGTGCAGCGTGAATTACCTTTCAACTTCGTTGCCTCGATCGGGTATGTCGGCCACCGCGCCACACGACTGCGATCTAATTTCAACCGCGTAAATGCATTGCCACTTAACGCACTGCGGCTGGGCTTTCCGGTTCTTAATATGCCTCTTGCAGATGCGCTTGCGAATCCGGCGATTGTCTCGTTCGCGCAGAGTGTAGGAGTGGCATTACCTTCATCCACGAATGCGGTTTTTCCCGGATTCACCGGTAACGTCGCTCAATCGCTGAAACCATTTCCGCAATACAACCGCATCAACAACATTCTCGAGAGCCAGGGCACAAGCGATTACAACGCGCTTCAGGCAAAACTCGAACGACGCTTTTCACGGGGTATTCAAGCTGGAGTGTCTTACACTTTCGCTAAACTCATCACTGATGCCTCTGAAGATTTGTTCGGTGGATCACCGCTTGGTGGAGTGCTCCAGAATCCATTCGATCGCGAATCGTTCCGCTCGGTCTCTCCAAACAGCGCACCACACGTGCTCGTGATCAATTACCTGATCGAGTTGCCATTTGGTAAAGACAGACGTTACTTCAACCAGGGTGGGATCGTCGATAAGTTGGTTGGCGGATGGCAGGTCAATGGCATCAATCGATATCAGTCGGGCGTGCCGCTGAGTTTCTTCACGTCGGATCCGGTATTCACTGACTTCCTGCAACTGACGGGATATCTCGGAAACCTTCGGTTGAATCCGACCGGTCAGGCGTTTGAGACTGATGGCCCGTTCATTGACGATCGCTTTGGGGTGCAATCGATCAACACGTGCAGCGTTCACGCCTCCGCCGCAGTTTGGATCAGGCTTTAACAACAATCCGAGCGGCGCACCGATCGGCTCCGCTGCTTATGCCGCTTATTACGCTGATCCTTTACGCTTCTTCGGTTCGCTTGCTCCAGCACTCAGCAACGTGCACTCGCCGCGTTTCTTTAGCGAAGACATTAGTCTGCTGAAGAAGACACGCATAGCAGAGACAGTGACGTTGGAATTAGGCGCTGAAGCTTTCAACGTATTTAACCGAACATATTTCTTCTTCCCGACGACGGATCTGCGCGACGCTGCAAACTTCGGGTTCCAGAGTATCGGCGCAAACAATCCGCGCCGGATACAACTTCGGCTCAGGCTTCTGTTCTAAATGACTTTGCCACGGATTACACAGATTGTTTTACTGATTCTGCTAAGTTGGACCACTGCCAACGCAGTGGTTCAACAAACAAGCAAACGTGTCGACGAGAATGTAGACGCGCACACGAACCGTGGAATGATCGCTGCCAATGCGAATAATTTGAAAGAAGCCGAGCGACAATTCGCCGCTGCTGCTTCCCTGGCGCCATCTAACCCTTCAACGCGAAATAATTACGGTGCGATTTTGATGCGCCTGGGTCGAACGGCAGAAGCGCAAACGCAATTCGAAGCTTCACTGAAATTGAATCCGAATCAACCAAGCGCGTTAACCAATCTCGCACAAATACATTTTGATCGGGGCCAACCTGATGACTTGCAAATGGCGCGAGGTCTCCTGGAGCGGGCGGCAAAGACGACCTCAGATCCTGAAATCTCTCGCGCGCTAGTTGTTACTTGCCTGAAACTGAGTCAGGTGTTGATGGAAAAAGGGGATCTTCGCGGTGCCGGCCGCACTCTCGAAAGTGCAGTCGCCAGCGGATTAGACGACGCAAAGATCTATGCGGCTCTAGCGGAAGTTTATGAAGCGGACGGTCACTATGAGAATGCGATTCCGGCAATGCGTCTTGCAGTGCAGCGCGATCCTCAGAATGAGTCGTATCACTTTCGTTATGGTCTGCTGCTCACAGACTCACATGCACCCGCGGCAGGTATTGTTCGTTTACAGGAATCACTCAAGCAGTTTCCAGGGTCTCCGCGTCTTTGGTTAGCGCTTGGAATTGCTCAGTTCACGCACGGGCAGAACGTCGAGGCCGAGAATTCTTTTAAGCGATCGCTCGCATTGGACGCGAAACTCGTTCCCGCGCTCGCATACCTGGGAGTGACCTACGCTGAAAGAGGTTCTTACGAGAAAGCGATCGGCTTCTACGAACATGCAATCGCATTAAGTCCGCGAGTCGCCGCACTTCATTACCTCGTCGCAGATACGATCCTTAAGACCTCGAACGCCGACACAACGCGTGCTGAAAAGTTTTTGAAGCGCGCGACTGAACTGGATCCGACTCTAGCCGCAGCTTACCTCGCATGGGGGAAGCTTTACGTTCGTGCAAACCGGTACAGTGAAGCCGCGCCGCTGTTGGAGCGTGCCGTAACTCTACAACCGGAGTTAATTGAAGCTCATTATCAACTAAGCCGCGTGTTAGTGAAGTTGAAGAGGAACGATGAGGCTAATCGCGAGCTTGAGATCTTTAAACAGTTAAGTGAAAAGCAGAAAGCGCGAAATGATGGCCGCGAAATTGTTCGTCGCCTCGCGAATGTCAGATTTTAATCCGGATTTTATCCGTGCTATCCGTGTCTAAATGAAAGGCTTGAAATGTCGTTCTTGCGAAAATGGGTTTATGTAATCCCCCTCTGGATCCTGCTCGCCGTCACCGCCGTCGCGGCGCAGACCGAGCGCTGGTCGGAGCAGAAGGCGCGCGATTGGTACGCGAGGCAACCGTGGCTAATCGGCAGCAACTACAATCCCGCCAGTGCCATTAACCAACTCGAGATGTGGCAGGCCGACTCTTTCGATCCAAAACGAATCGATTTGGAACTTGGTTGGGCCGAGAGCATCGGCATGAATACCATGCGCGTTTACCTGCACGATCTGCTCTGGCAGGATCCCGAAGGTTTCAAACGCCGCCTCGATCAGTTTTTGACTATCGCCGCCAGACACAGGATCAAACCAGTCTTCGTACTCTTCGACTCGGTTTGGGATCCTGATCCGAAGCCCGGCAAACAGCGCGCGCCTCGTCCCGGCGTTCACAATTCGGGTTGGGTGCAGAGTCCAAGCCGCACCACACTTCAAAACTCGTCGGAGTATCCGCGCCTTGAAGCGTATGTGAAAGGCGTTGTCGGTGCGTTCGCGCGAGATCAGCGCGTGCTGGCGTGGGACATTTGGAACGAGCCGGACAATGAGAACCCAGGCAGCTACAACGAGCTGGAACCGAAGAACAAGGTGGAACTCGTGTTGCGCCTGTTACCGCAAGCCTTTGCGTGGGCGCGTGAGGCGAAGCCGGAACAACCTCTCTCTTCCGGCGTCTGGAAGGGCGACTGGTCCACTCCTGAAAAGATGACTGCGATGGATCGTCTGCAGATCGAGCTCTCAGACGTCATTACGTTTCACAACTACGACTCGCCGACAGAGTTGGAGAAGCGGATCAACTGGCTCAAGCGTTACAACCGTCCGATGATCTGCACGGAATACATGGCTCGTGGTAATGGCAGTTTCTTCATCGGTGGACTGCTGGTGGGCAAGGCTCACAATGTCGGCATGATCAACTGGGGATTTGTCCAGGGTAAAACACAAACGCACCTGCCGTGGGATTCATGGCAGCGTCCGTACGTCGATCGGGAACCGTCGATCTGGTTTCACGAAGTGTTTCGCGCCGATGGCCGGCCTTACATTGCGGAAGAGGTCGAGTTTATTAAACGGATGACCGGCAAGGCTAAGTGAGCCACAAAAAGGCACAAAAGGCAGCAATCGATTGTTTGATCCTTTTGTGCCTTTTGGTGTCCGCTGTCCCGGCACAAACAGTTCAACGCGCATCGATATCGATCGATGCTCGCAAAGTTGAAAACCGAATCAGTCCCCTGCTCTACGGACAGTTTTTGGAGTTCATGTACGAGGGCATTAAAGGAGGACTGCACGCCGAACTGATTCGCAACCGCAGCTTTGAAGAACCACCGAACGTTATCGGTCTCTCACGCAATTGGGAGCGATATCCCGACGATCGAAACGACGATTACGCACTCACTTTTCACTGGGACGATCAATTTCATTACCCGCAACAGCGCAAGAGCGAAGTCAAGGAACATTCGTTGCGCGTCGAGGCTGGCGAAGGTGTGATTGAACGTCATGGCGTCTATCAGCCACGCATTCCGATCAGGGCTGGCCAGGAGTATCAAGGCTACATCTGGCTCAGGACTAATGATTACGATGGTCATATCACCGTGGCGCTGGAATCAGACTCGGACCAGCGTCAGGTCTACGCTGCCGCGAACGTCGATCGAATCGGCAGAGGTGATTGGCGGCGGTATGAGTTCTCACTAAAGCCGGCTCGAACCGATCCACTCGCGCGCTTTGCGATTCTTTTTCCAGGACGAGGCACGGTTTGGATTGATCAAGTGTCGGTGATGCCGGCGGATGTAGTGGCTGGCGGCGTACGTCGCGATGTGTTTGAAAAGATCCGAGAGTTGAAACCCGCCTTCATTCGGTGGCCGGGTGGGAACGTGGCGCAGGATTACCGCTGGATGTGGGGGATAGGACCACGCGACCAGCGCGTTACGTGGTCCAATCTCTCGTGGAAGAACGAACCAGAACCGGGCGACTTTGGAACAGATGAGTTCGTCATGTTCGCGCGGGCCGTTGGCGCCGAGCCTTCGATTACCATTAATGTCGAGGGACGCGGCGCGACAGTGGCGGAAGCGGCAGCGTGGGTTGAGTACTGCAACGGACCAGCAACTTCGAAACATGGAGCCATGCGTGCGGCGAATGGTCACCCGCGTCCGTTCGGCGTCAAATTTTGGGAAGTTGGAAATGAGATCTGGGGCAACTGGGTGCGTGGTCACTCAGATGCGGAAACGTATGCGCGCAACTACAACCGGTATGCGCAAGCGATGCGTGCTGTCGATCCGTCGATCAAACTGATCGCCGTCGGTGACAACGACATGAAGTGGAACCGGACGGTGCTCCGCGAAGCAGGACGTAACATTGATTACCTTGCCATACACCACTATTACGGGCGGCGCGAGATGGCGGGCGATCCGTTGAACCTGATGGCGCGACCGTTATTCCTGGAACGTTTCTACACCGAGGTCGAACAGTTGTTACGTGAGTTTGGTCTGGCTGATCGTGTGAAGTTGGCGATCAATGAATGGGGACTCGATCTTCCGAGTGAGCGGCAATATTCAATGGAGTCGGCGTTGTACGGTGCACGATTGATGAATGTGTTCGAGCGTTCGGGTGAAATCGTTGAGATGAGCGCAGTCTCAGATCTCATTAACGGCTGGCCGGGCGGGATTATCCAGGCTGGTCGACATAGCGTTTTTGTTTCGCCTGTTTATCTGGTGAACCAACTTTACAGCGAGCATCGCGGCGATACGCTACTCGCGGCGACAGTCAATGGTCCAACATTCAATTCATCTCGCGAAGGCTCGAACATCCCTTACCTTGACGCTGTCGCGAGCCGGACCGCTGACGGCAAAACGATCTTTATCAAAGCAGTCAACACTAATCGCACGGGGGCATTACTCACAACGATCGCGATTGAGGGCGCGAGTCCAGCCGCACGAGCGGAGTTAAAAACCGTCACCGCTCCGTCGATGAGTCTCCCCAATGATTTTTCACGACCTGATGCAGTGACTATTCAAAGGAGTGTGCTGCCGAGCGGACCTCGCTTTGTTGTTACTTTGCCGAAGCATTCTGTGTCGGTCATCGTTTTGAGAACCCGCTAGGCGGTCACGCGCCTCGGCAGCCGGTGCGAACATCAGTTTTGACTGCCGGGATTATGTGATCGAGCAGAATTCGCCGGCCCAGTGTATTTCCAGTCGTGAAGTCGTTATACCGGCCTGCGAATATCGTTACGACTGTGTTGAGTCCCGGCAGCACGAAAAGGCGTTGCTGGCCATTACCAACAGCTGTGCGCGCCTCGATCAGACCCCCGGCAGTCGGATAACAGGAATACCACCAGAAATATGCGTACCCGAATTCGCCACCACTGTCAGGTCCTGTGCGCGGCCGAAAGCGGAATTGTCGACGAGTTGAAAGATCTACCCAGTTCGCGGGAATGATCTGTTTGCCGTTCCACTTTCCACCATTCACATACAATGATCCGAATTTCGCGAGGTCTCGCGCGCGCAACCTCAGGCCTGACGCAGCTGCGGGCATTCCGGCAAGATTTCCAACCCATTCCACGTCTGTGATGCCGAGCGGCTCGAATAACTTGGTTCGCGCATAATCCTGAAGCGGCATTTTCGTCGCGCGTACGAGCACGGCGGCCAGTACCTGCGTCAGCCCGCCGTTGTATTTGAAATCCGAGCCTGGATCGACGACGAATGGACGTGCCAACGCATATCGCAGCGGCTGCGAATCGCGCGTCATGCGGATCTCATCGTTGCGTGGATCTGTATAAGGTACGTCTTCATTCCAGTCGAACCCCGCAGTCATCGAAAGCGCGTGAGCGACAGTGACGCGTCGACGCTCTGGTGTATCGAGCTCGGGATACTCCGGAAACCATTTGACGAGAGGCTGGTCCAACGATGGGATCTTGCCTTCTCCTTGAGCGATCCCGATAAGAGAACTGATAACACTTTTCGTAACTGATCTAAGATCGTGTTTTGACTCCGCTGTCATAGTGACGCGGCCAAGGGACTCTCCCCAACGCTCGTCGAAGCCGTCGAAGTACTCTTCGTAAATCAATTGCCCATCGCGCTCGATGAGGATTGCGTGAACGCCTAACTCGGGCCAGTTGCGAATGGATTGAGTAAGTGCGGCGAGGCGCGTTGAATCAAAGCCAACAGAATCCGCGTTCGCAGTTCGCCACGCATCGTTAAGCTTCGGAGGTGTTTGATAACGAGGTACGGGTGATTGTTGTGCGCTCGCAGCGAACGCTGCCAGCACAAATACTCCGATCACGGGCGCCAAACTACGTCTCATGTCATTTACAAACCCGCAGTCAGATATTCAACGTTGTGCGCGTTGAACGCGAGTAACAGTTCTTTGAAGTCTGGGTACACTTGTTGAAGGGTTGTTCCAGGCCAAACAAAGCTCGGTCAGAGTCCACACGGCCTCGATCCGCTCTTCGGGAGTAGCCATAGACCAGTCATTGTCAGGAGGCTCCGGCGTCCCGTCTCGAATGACTCTGACTGTAATTTGATCGCGCCGCGAATTCTCGAACATGCGAGAAATTATACCACGCGCTGATGTCTCAGTTGCTCAATGCAAGAGTATGCAATCTGCGAGGGCCTTACAGAAAATTTCTACCTAAGCCACTCAATTGAGATTTCCTTCTCAATTTGTTTGAATTCCGGATCACCAGTAGCCAGGTGCGCCTTGCGCTGGCGCGTTAGTGCCGCCGCAAAACAATCGGCAAATGACATCTTGTTTCTGGACTTGAAGAAACCCGCGACCTTTGCAAGGTCCAAATCTGCATCAATGAATTTGATGCCCAGACTATGAAGCTGTTTGATACTCGCGTTGGCATCTGTCTCAGAGGTTTCGCGCGCGATGATGTACCAAACCTCACCAGCATTCACGACACTCATCAATAAAGGAATCCGCTCCTCATGTGCGTTGGCAACGAGATCGGCAATTTTTTCTGCGGCAGGTTCATCTTCCAAATAGGCGATCACCGCCCACGAGTCCAGAATTATCGCTTTCGGTTTTCTGGCCACTAAAGTTCGCGCTCACGTTTCTTTTCAGTCATTAATGCCTTCATCAGGCCTTTTCCCCGGAACTTCCCTTTTACGCTGTAAATATAATCGCGCGTAATGGGCCTGAGGATTATTTCGTGGCCGTTTTCCTCAATTTGAATGCGTGTTCCTTCTTTAATTCCGAGTCGACGACGAATCGACGACGGTATTACGATTTGCCCTTTCGAAGTTGCCACTGTTTCCACAATCCCTCCTTAGCGCACATATAACACTAAAGCATATGTAAGTCAAAACTTAAATGTATTACATTGTGAAGATGTGTGTTGATTAGTAAATTGTAGGACTGCAAACCCGATCGCTGATTCGGTATGCACTGGAAATAAAGGATCCGTACCTGGGCCAACTGGTGCGACGAGTTGAAGCAGGTGAAATGACTATCGACCACGTGCACCTTGAGTGACGCTGAAACCCCAACCTAAAGGTTGGGGAGAATGAGAGGTGGTCGAAAGGCGACCACCTACTCGTTCCGCAGCGCCGTGGTTGGATCTAGTCGCGCGGCCCTCAATGCTGGGAGCCAGGAGGCCATGATGGCGACCAGCAGGAAGAGTGCGGCGACGGAGATGAACGTTATCGGATCCGTGGGCTTCACCTCGACGAGCATGCTCGCCAAAACGCGCGTCAACGCGAAGGCGCCGATCAAGCCGATGGCGATACCGATGATGCTCAGGAAGAGTCCCTTCCCCACCATCAATCGGAAGATGCGCGCAGGGGCGGCGCCGAGGGCCATGCGGACGCCGATTTCTGCGGTTCGTTGGCGGACAGAGGTTGCAAGAACACCATAGAGACCTACACCCGCGAGAATCGCTGCAATCGCAGAGAAGACGCCGATCAGCAACAGCGAGAAGCGTGTCTGCGCCTGCGCTTCGACGACCCGTGCATCCATCGGCTGCATCTCGCTAATAAAAGTCTCAGGGCCTGCCCTGCGGACGACATCGCGAACCACGCCTGCGATCGCAGACGGATCGCCATCGGTGCGCAACGCCCACCACGAAGCAGCCTGGTGGTTCAGATACCCATCCGCGATGTAAAGCTGTTCACGCCCCGGCTCGATTAGCGACGTGTTGCGCTGATGGGCCACCACGCCGATGATCTCTCCCCACTGCGCTTCAGGCGTGCGAACGCGATACAGGATCCGCTTGCCTACAGCAGACTCATTCGGAAACGCCTTCGCCGCGAGTGCCTGATCAACGATGATCACGTTTCGATCCGGATTATTGTCTTCCTGCGTGAAAGTACGTCCTGCCAGCAGTGTCGTGCCCATCGCTTCGAAATAACCCGGCAGCACGATTTGAAGATCGGCAGCTTGAAACTTGCTCGGATCGTTTTGAGCTTCCGCTCCGCCCCAACGCACAGGGTTAAACCCACCTGCGAGCGGCAACGGAAACGACGCAGTCACGTTACTCACACTCGGGATCGCATCGAGTTGCTCGCGCAGTTGACGTTTGAAGTTATCAAGTTCCTGAGGTGTGTTGTTACCGATGTTTCCAAGCAGTTGAAACGTCAGCAGCCCGTGCGGTTGAAATCCGAGATTCACACGTTGAATGTTAATGAACGTGCGCACCATCAACCCTGAGCCGATCAGTAGTACGAATGCAAGCGCAACTTCCACCACGACCACAGCATTGCGCAGGCCCGCAGCGCCGAGTGCACCTGTTCGCCCACTTGCGCGAAGTGTATCCATCAGGTTTGGCTTCGCGGTGCGAAGCGCCGGAATCACTCCGAAAAGCATTGCGGAGACTAGTCCTGCCAGTATCGAAAAAACTAACACCTGTCCATCAATACCGATCGCATTCAACCGTGGCAGATTCTCCGGCGCGATGACGAGCAGTTGGCGAATACCAAGATAGGCCAAACCTACTCCCAGAATCGTTCCGAGGGCAGCGATCACAAACGCTTCTGCGAGAGTTTGCCGCACCAACTGCCACCAACCGGCGCCGAGCGCTGCTCGAACCGCCAACTCTCTCTCGCGCGACGAAGCTCTCACCAACATCAGGTTCGCGACATTCGCACACGCAATGAGCAGCAAGAAAATGACCGCGCCCATCAGAGCGAGAATCGCGGGTCGAACTTCGTCCACAAGATGCTGCTTCATCGGCACGAGCTCGAAATGATGACCCGCAGTGTTTGCGATAGTGCTTTCGGCGCGAATTTTTTGCGAGATGGTTTCGACTTCGGCCTGGGCCTGGCCCAGCGCCACTCCGGGCTTCAACCGTCCAATAACGCGCCACTGAACGTTGTTGCGATTAGCAACGTCGTAGGCGATGCGCGACGCGGTGTAGAGACTCGGGAACTGTTCGATATTCGCTTTTGGCGGAAACAGTAATTCGAAGCCCGGAGCCAACACACCTACGATGACTGGCGGTGGTCCAAACGCAGCGGCCACCGGAAGAGGTTTGCCAATCACCGATGGATCGCCACCGAAACGTTGTTTGAAATACTCGTTACTGAGAATTACGTAGATCGGCAGCGGCGGTGGTCCAGCCGCCGCATTTCCATCGGGCGCATTGCCGCCCTGTCCTGGTGGCGGCGCCGGTTGCGGCGTGCCGTCAGAATCCTGAAAGTTGCGACCGGCGACGATCGAACCGCCCATCATTTGAAAGAAGTTCGTTGACACGGCCGCCACGCGCACCTGCTCGGGCGTGCCGTCCGAACCAGGAATTGTGAAGCGAAACGTACTGACAGCGGCGAAATCCTCGAAGTTGTTTTTTGCGCCGTTGCGTAGATCGAGAAAGTCGACATTCGAAACGGGAAAGTCTTTCACGTTCCGCTTCTGCATATCGCTTCGCGTCAGGACCAACCGCTCCGGATCCTTGTACGGAAGTTGCCGCAGCAGCACGCCGTTAGTGACGCTGAAGATAGCAGTGCTGGCGCCGATAGCGAGCGCGATGGTTATTACAACTGTGATTGTGAACACGGGACTCTTGCGCAGCGTGCGGAACGCGTAGAAGAAATCGCTTAGCATGATGGGGCAGTTTAGACTCTCCGATGAATTTCAGCCAAGCAGATTCTTACGCCAGTCAAAAAACCGGCACTGAAATCATTTTTTTCGGAGGTAGAGTTCGGCGAGGAGCAGATTCGGCACCCACTGTGTTGTGTCTGACAGTATTTTTCTCCTGGTGTGAGTGGGCCATCATAGATTGCTTCCCAACGAGCCAGCCACTCGCAAAGATCGAACCAAAAGCGTTTAATATCCGATGTCAGTCCCGGGGGAAGACTCAGTTGAGGTGACTCCAATGAGAATCAAAACATTACTTGCGGCAATCTTCGGTGTTTTCTTGCTCGGCCTCACGGTCAATGCACAAGAACCGGCAGGGCCACGAGCCCAAACGCGCGCGCGTGCCTGAAGATTATCAAGCGGGCTCTTTGAAAGAACTTGCTGCGAAAGCAACGAGCTCTGAGAGCCGCGGTAACAAAGAAGAGACGATGGTGGTCGATCCGGACCTTTCTCCAACACGTGTGAGAGTGAGGTACGCCGGGTTAACCGCTGGTACCCCGCAAAATAAGTCGGAAGTAATCCGCCAATGGGCTCGCCTCTATGCCGGGTCTCTCGACACATACAAACCTTACGAGGTAGACGTAGTTTTCAAAGAAAACGGAAGTGACTACTGGCTTACGTTCAGAAAGAAAACTCTGTCATCGTTTTGGGACTCAGCCAAGTGGAATAAACCAGTCGACCTATTTGTGATTAAGATGGGAGCCGTCAAGCAGGGAGACAAGTGGGTGCCCGTGATTCTCGTTGAGAGTTTTCAAGCCGCAAAATGAACACTGACATCGACGACGCTTACCTGACGTGTGCCTCGCGTGTAGCTGAATCCCTCAGTGGTGAGGCCTACCTCGAGATCGCTGAAGCCATCGCACTTTTATGCGTTGAAGCTGGTCAACTCGAACAAGGAGTTGACCTCGCTGAAAAGATTCCTGATGCGTACGCGCGCGATTCAGTACTTGCGGTCATCACCGCGAAAGCCGTCGCATCGGAACGGGAGGATTTTGCCACCGAGCTGCTCGAGACGATCGAGGATCCATTTCTTTACAACTCAGCAACTGAGGAAATGTCGATCGAATTTGCCAGGGCCGGCAAGTTTGATGAAGCACTTAGCCTGACGAACCAGCTTTCCAATGCTTCAGCCCTCAACTCAATCGCTGCGATCTACTGGCAACGCGGTTTGAAGAATGAAGCCATAGATCTCGCGCGTTCGATCGACCTCCCTGAACAAAGTGCGACGACGCTGACCCAACTCGCGCGATTGACTGATCAAAAGGATGAGAGTTCAGACTTGCTCGCTGAGGCCCGAGGCATGGCTGAGGAGATCGAGTCGGCTGAACCAAAAGTGTTAGCGCTCATAGAGATCGCTACCGTTTATGAACAACACTCGGATCGTGAACAGTCACGCGAAGCGCTGAACCGCGCTTTTGAAGTTTGTGAAGATTTTGAGAGCCCGCAACTGCTTGGCCTATCGGCAGACTTCGCGGAAGAGGAAGTTTTACTTCAGATACTGGACGGTTTCGTGAAACTTCAGGATCTCGCTCAAGCAGCCGAGGTTGCGGATGTGATCGAGGATCCGTTGTTGCTCGCTCGTGCTCACTTGAAATTAGCAGTTGCTCGCGACGCAGTGAAGTATCTTGATGAGCCGAGGACAATGATCGCCAAATTAAAGGCGCACGGCGAGAAAGAAGCGGAGGTGCGCGACGACGTGATCGTCGAACTCGCCATGGCGTATGCCAACTACGGCGACTTCGCTGAAGCGCGCCGATTAATCAACGCGGTAACATCCGAACCAAAGCACGGGTTGGCCTTAATGGAACTCGGAAAACTTTGCTGCGGTGCGGGAAACGAGCGCAAGATCTTCGCGATCGAAGAGGATTTCAGAAGTTCGTACGACAAAGTTCGATACTGGCTTGCAATCTATGACGCGTCCCGTTCAACCCACCCGGAGTTGGCTGAGAAGGCCATGTCGAAAGCATCGGCAGGAACCGAAAGTCTGGAACAGCCTGTCGAACAGGCTGATGCGTTCACCGGCCTGGCTCTTCGGTTCGCAAAAAGCGAAAGAACTGGCCAGGCTGAAAGATTGTTTCTTGCGGCGACGAACTCAGCCACTCACATTGACGGAGACTATCTTAAAGCTCGGGCGCTGCTTCGGTTAGCTAAAGTTTCGCAAGACATAGAAAGAAGACCGAGTGAGGACGAGCAGCGTTTGCTCGACGAAATCAGGTGAAGAACAACATGCAGAAGATGCTATCACTGATGCTAATCCTTGCGCTGACCGTCGTCACCTTCGCGCAAGGCTCGCAACAACAGTTCGACGTCATCATTCGCGGTGGCACTGTTTATGACGGAACTGGTCGCGCTCCAGTCAAAGCAGACGTCGGCATCAGCGGCGATCGGATCACTGCGGTTGGAAATCTGAGTAGTGCAAC
Organism: uncultured Acidobacteriota bacterium; assembly: GCA_963728575.1. Classification (GTDB taxonomy): domain Bacteria; phylum Acidobacteriota; class Blastocatellia; order Pyrinomonadales; family Pyrinomonadaceae; genus PSRF01. The sequence goes on along the minus strand of CAVSKT010000012.1, from coordinate 690,032 downwards.
GGCTCCAACGACCGTTGACGCGAAAGGCCTGGCCGTTGCGCCAGGCTTTATCAACATGCTCTCTCACTCTGAGACTTCGTGGTTTGTCGACGACCGTTCGATGAGTGAACTTCTACAGGGTGTTACCACTCAGATATTCGGTGAAGGCTCGATGGGTCCGCTCAGTGACGAAATGAAAAAGCGGAGACGCGAGTCGCAGGGCGATTTGAAATACGACATCGCATGGACCACGCTCGCTGAGTATCTCAACCATCTCGAGAAAAGAGGCATCTCGCAAAATGTCGCGTCGTTCATCGGCGCGCCGACGATTCGTGAATATGTTATCGGACTTGAAAACAAACCTCCCACGCCGGCACAACTGGACCAGATGCGCGAGTTGGTGCGTCGCGAGATGGAGGCTGGTGCACTCGGCATCACGACCGCGTTGATCTATCCGCCTGCATTCTTCGCGAAGACCGATGAGTTGATTGCGTTGTGCAAAGTCGCGGCGAAGTACAAGGGCAAATACACAACGCACATGCGCAGTGAGGGAGCACAGTTGATCGAAGCTGTGCAGGAAACGATTCGCATCAGTCGTGAAGCCGGGCTTCCGGCTGAGATCTACCACCTGAAGGCTTCGGGCGAATCGAACTGGTCCAAGATGGATCAAGTGATCAAGATGGTTGAAGACGCGCGGAAACAGGGGGTGAAGATCACGGCTGATATGTATACATATCCTGCCGGTGGAACCGGACTGGATGCGTCGTTGCCGCCGTGGGTGTTTGATGGCGGGCGCGAGGCCGCGTACAAACGTCTGCAGGATCCTGCCACACGTCAGAAGATCGCGGAGGCAGTTCGCACGCCTTCAAGCGACTGGGAGAATTTATACCTGTTGGCTGGTTCTCCCGATCGACTCCTGTTGGCGAGCTTCAGGAACGATAAACTAAAGCCCCTCACTGGGAAAACTCTCGCTGAAGTTGCAAAGATGCGTGGGAAAGATCCGGTTGAGACGATCATGGATTTGTTGCTCGAAGACCGCTCCCGCATCGGTACCATCTACTTCCTGATGAGTGAAGATAACATCAGGAAACAGATCCGCCAGCCCTGGGTGTCATTCGGTTCTGACGCGGCGTCGATAGCGAACGAAGGCGTGTTTCTGCGATCTGCGGCACATCCGCGCACTTACGGAAATTTCGCGCGTCTGCTCGGCAAGTACGTGCGCGAGGAGAAAGTCATTTCTCTAACTGAGGCAATTCGAAGATTAACCAGCCTGGCTGCAACCAATCTCGGCCTCAAAGATCGTGGGCTTCTCAAACGGGGCATGTTCGCTGACGTCGTGATTTTTGATCCCCAGACAATCGCCGATCGTTCCACCTTCGAAAATCCTCACCAGTACTCAGTAGGCGTTCGAGACGTTTTTGTGAACGGCAAACACGTTCTTAAGAACGGCGAGCACACCGGCGCCAAACCCGGGCGAGCACTCTGGGGCCCAGGAAAGCTCGGCGGTAATTAGAGCCACAAAAGGGCACAAAGTCGGCCTCGTTCATGAGCTGCTTATTCTGGTGGGTTGTGTGAGGTTCGGAGTAAGTACTGGTCCAGTTATCCAAACGCTGAAGGCGTTCGCTAATTCCAGCCCAGGGTTGGAGCGGGAGCGACAACCCTGGGGAAATATGGTAGTAAGATTAACCCTGAAAAGGGTTAAGCAATTGGCGAACCCCTTTCAGAGTCTGTCGGGAAAAAGCCATAGACAGCGGATCAAGAATAAGTAAACTGCGGTCATGGGTAAAACATTTCGACCATACGATCTGAGCCAGTTGTTGCTGCTGCCGCCGGATTTGCGACAGTGGTTGCGTCCGGATCATTTGGCGCTTTACGTCAGCGACGTAGTGGAGCAGTTGGATCTGAGCGCGATTCTGAATAGCTACGAAGAAGGTCGCGGCCAACCTCCTTACCATCCGCAGATGATGGTGAAACTGCTCATTTATGGATACTGCGTGGGCAAGATGTCGTCGCGCAAGATCGAAGAAGCAACTTACGACGAGGTGGCCTTTCGAGTGTTGTCCGGGAATCAGCAACCGGACCATGCCAGCATTGCCGAGTTTCGCAAGCGACATCTGGCGGCGCTGGCCCAGTTGTTCGTGCAGGTGTTGCAGTTGTGTGAGCGGGCCGGGTTGATAAAGCTCGGGCATGTGGCGATTGATGGCAGCAAGATCAAAGCGAACGCCTCGAAGTACCGCACTATGACGTATGCCGGTCTGAGTGAAGCGGAACAAAAGTTGGTGGCCGAAGTGACGCGGTTGTTGGCAGAAGCTGAGCGCATAGACGCAGCCGAAGATGAGCTTTATGGCAAAGACAAACGTGGTGATGAGTTGCCGGCAGAGTTGCGGGACAGAGAGAGTCGGCTGCGGCGAATTCGCGAGTTGAAGGCTGACTTGGAGCGAGAAGCGCGTGAGGCAGCGGAGCAACAAGCCGCGGCCGTCAAGCAGAAAAACGAAGCGCACTTGCGCAAAGCTAAAGAGCGCGGCAAGAAACCCGGTCGGCTGGCTAAGGTACCTGATCCCGAACAGGCGCTGCCGAAGCCCAAAGCGCGGCGCAACTTCACCGATATTGAATCGCGGATGATGAAGGATCATGCGACTAACACTTTCGTCCAGGGATACAACGCGCAACTCGGAGTTGATGCGCAGGCGCAGATCATCGTGGCGGCGACCGTCGTCCAAGCAGGCAATGATCAGGAGCAGTTGGTGCCGGTACTGTTGCGGGTAAAACAAAACCTGGGCCAGTTGCCGGCCAGCGTTTCCGCTGATGCCGGCTACTTCAGCAGCGCCGCCGTGACGGCGGAAGAAATCAAGACCGTGGCGGTTCATGTGCCGCCCAATGCACGCGAGCCGCAGGCTGGGGAAGGTGCAGCACCGCTCCCAGAGAACGCCACTGTGCAACAGCGCATGTGGCATAAGTTGCAGAGCAAAGAAGGAGCGGCGGTTTACAACCAACGAAAGGCGATCGTCGAACCGGTCTTTGCCTATCTCAAACATGTGCGCGGCTTTCGTCAATTTCTGCTGCGGGGCCAGGCCCGAGTCGAAGCGGAATGGTTGTTGATGTGTCTGACGCATAACGTATTGAAAATGTTCAGAGCCAGGCAACTACAAAACGCTTAGAGCAAGGAAGCGGTATCGACTAAAGAGAACGGCTAAATCCCCGCATTTTCGCCGTGAAAACAGCGGTTACGGCAGTTTCGAAACGAAAGCACGACTTGTGCAAATAAAACTGCCCATCGATCGCATCATCGTTACTGCGTCGCAAACTCAAGCTGAATAAGCCGACGGACTCTTCAGGGTTTCGGGTATTTTCATAATCAATCCCAGGGTTGTCGCTCCCGCTCCAACCCTGGGCTCGAATTCGCGAACGCCTTCGGCGTTTGGATAACTGGGACCAGTACCTCGGAGTAACATCAGGCCATGCGCGCGTTAATCAAACTCACTTTGGCGTTGATTCTAGTTGCCACGGCCGGCGGTGAGATCGCCGCGCAGGAGAATTCCGATCTGGTCGGTTCGTACGTGTTCCGATTCCAGTTTGGAGGAGGCGAGATCGTCCTCAAAAACAATGGACGCTTCACATCTTCATCCGGTGGTTGCACTGACGTCTCAACAGCATCCGGTCCATACAAAGTATCAAACAATGTCATTCGATTTACGACGCTAAAGCTCACAACGCGCAGCTTGTCCGACAACAAAGAACATGACCTCACGAAACGGAAAGCGAGAAAGAAGTATCTGGACACCGACGAACCTTTCAAACCTTATTCCTGGGAGCTTATGATCGTCAGGTGGGGTGAGCGCGTCTACTTATTAAACGCCAAAACGGTCGACGCATTTGTTCGAGCCATCAATCTCGGTTTTGAACCACGTGCGGTTGAGGGTTACAGGGACTTCTACGGCGATTTCTACCTCCGGACAGGAGATGAAAACAAGCCGGTCACCGGCCGGCCACCCTTACCAGAACAATTTCTTCGCGACTTACTACCCGGTCCGGTACTGGCTACCGTGATGGAAGTTAAGACTGAAGACAACGTGGCCGTCGCAACGATAGATCGCGGCCGCGCGCACGGGCTCAAGGAGAAAATGAAGCTTGTGCCAACTACTGCTATGGACTTTTTGCAAGCCTACGAAATCATTTCGATCGCAGACCACTCGGCCCAGGTTAAGGTCTATGGACCCTTGAAAGTTGGCGATCAGGTCTCGACTCGAATTCCGGATGGGCGGCGTTTCTAGGATTAATCTCCCGAAGTATTTCACACCACAATGACCATAGGTGCGCCAGATCCTGGCTTTTAGACGGGAGGGATTAGAGTTATTCTTTTGCGCATTATGAGAGACCTCAAACTTGCTTCGCTTATCCTTGTTCTCCTTTCTTCGAATGTCCTGGCCCAGCAGTCAACTACGTCTGCGGTGAAGAACGTTCAAGTGACTGCATCCGCGAAAGAAGCGGAAGTTGGACAGGAAGTGAAACTCACGGTGGTTGCTACTGACGCTTCAGGCAAAGTCTTGAGCGAAAAGCCCTCGACTTATTTTGCCGGACCGTTTGACATTGCCGCAGTCGACGACGATGGAAACGTGAAGCTCTTCGGAACGGGTGAGGTTATCGTCGGCGCACTCGTTGGAGGTACACCCGGCTTCACCACCTTCATGGTGAAAGCGCCTGGAATTAAAACTATCGAACTCGGTGCGCTCAAATCACCGCTCGTTGTTGGCGGCAGTGTTCCAATCGACGCTTTGACACGCATGCCGGGCGGCAATCCACGTACAGGCATTCCCCTGAAATGGACTTCCAGCAATACGCAAGTCGCAATTGTCGACGCGGGCGGGGTCGTGACGGGAATTGGACCAGGCAAAGCCGTCATCACGGCGACGTCAGGAAACGCAACAGCCAACACGTCGATCTCGGTAGTCAAAAACAATTTGCGAAGCGTGACGGTAACAGGCGCAAAGTCTGCGCAAACCGGTGATGTGGTCTATTTCACTGCCAACTGCGATCCTGACAACGACGTGGCCACACGCTGGTCCGTTAGTGGCAACACAGCGACGATCGATGCAGATGGTGGGTTCGTCGCAGAACGTCCCGGCACTTACATCGTCACGGCAACGACCGGAAACATCTCAAACAGCACTTCGATCGTGGTCACACCGCGCCGGGTTCAACGAGAAATGAACGTCGTGGGACGAGTGCCGTTCAAGGAATTCCAGGGCGCCGAGCAGTGGATCATTGGCAACTACGCTTATTACTCGACGATCTCGGATCGCTTTCTCGTATACGACATTTCGAATCCAACGGAACCAAAGTTAACGGACACGATTACAGTCGATGCGCGTCTCGTGAACGACATCACGACGACCGCCGATGGCAAGATTCTCGTGATCTCACGTGAAGGCGCGTCGAATCGAAAAAATGGAATCGCTTTTTACGACACTTCCGATCCTGCACATCCGAAACTGATCTCCGAGTACACGGCTACTGTTACCGGCGGTGTTCATAGCGCCTTTGTCGATGGTCATTACGTTTATCTCACCGATGATGCGACGGGTTCGCTACGCGTGATCGATTTTCGCGACGTCAAGAACCCGAAAGAAGTCGCGCGGTGGCAAACTGAAAATCCGCTCGTAGTCTCAATTAGTACGAAGGAAGGTGAAACAACAACGGGTGGGCGTTATCTTCATGATGTTTACGTAAAGGATGGTTTGGCGTATCTCGCTTACTGGCACGATGGCCTGGTGATTCTCGACGTCGGCGCGGGAATGAAAGGTGGAAGTCCGGAGAAGCCTCAGCTTGTTAGTCAGTTTCGCTTCAATCATCACGAGCTTTATGGAGACGGATGGCTTGCCGGCACGCATTCAGTTTATCGCTATCGAAACTATGTCTTCGTGGGCGATGAGGTGTTTCCTTCGCTGTTCGACATTAAGTCGCAGAAACGCTTTCCGGTGAGAGGCATCGTTCATGTGATTGACGTGTCTGATATCAAACAGCCGCGAAAGGTTGCGGAGTATCCGGTGCCTGAAGGTGGCGCGCACAACATGTGGGTTGAGAACGACGTGATGTACCTGGGTTATTACAGCGGCGGCGCACGCGTGGTTGATGTCTCGGGTGAGCTGCGCGGTGATCTCTACAGCCAGGGTCGTGAGATCGGGTCGCTGTGGACCGGCGATGCGCAGGGGTTCCGCGCGAATCTGCCGTTCACGTGGGGTGCGCAACCGCATAATGGTTTGATCTACTTCAATGATATTCACTCGGGACTGTGGATCGTGAAGTTAGGTGACAAGATCGATAAGGGTTCGACCACCGCACCTGGGCAGTGATCTCGACGAACGGGCGGCCACGGAGGGCCGCCCCTACAGTTCATTCCACAACGCCAGGTCAACTGTAGGGGCGGCCCTCTGTGGCCGCCCGAGGTCTAATCCCTTAACTCTGTCTTGTAGAAATCGATGCCTGCGGCGCCGGGAGGGACGTCAAGGGTCGCGACTGTTTTCAACGCCGTGAGATCGATCACTTCAACTGTTCCCGGTTCCGAACCCACGCCCTCCACTGTCACGAACACATAACGATCGTCAGGCGAGACGACCGCGCCGTGCAGCACTTTGCGTTTAGTCGGCAGGCGCGCGAGTTCCCTTCCACTCTTCAGATCATAAACTGACACTGACTGGTCGCGTTTGTTCGTCGCGATCAAACGCGATCCATCGCGCGTGATCTCAAGATTGTAAACACCCGGACGCGCCGGAATCCGGCGCACTACTTGCCAACCACCCGCATTGATCTCAACAATCTCGCTCGACGCATTGCACGCTACATAAATAAAAGCCCCATCGACTGACGGTTCGGCCCACGTCGGCGAGCACGAGTTGTCCCCAACCTTCGGAGCGTCAGCACCATGACCACCGCCGTGCATCGAGTGTTTTGAAGACGTGACGGGTGGTCCAGTCACTCCATTCTCTTTGCCCTTAGTAACAACGAAATGCCGCGTCGCCTTCAACGAGCGAGTGTCGATTTCGACGAGCATATCGTCCATCATGCATGCCGAATACTGCTTCGTCCCCTGTGCATTCAAACGCGAACCGTGCGGCATCGTGCAGGTTTTTATTCGCGCGACTTCAGTCATGGTCTGAGTTGAAACTACAGAAACCGTCGACGGCACCATGTCGCCATGCAAGTTGAAGTTCACGATGAACAGGAAGTTTCCGTCAGGCGTGACGTCCATTGTCGCGGGAAAATGGCCCAGGCCCGTCTTCCCCACGAGGCTGTTGTTTTTAGTCGAATACTTCCAAACCGATCCAAACGGGCGGCCATGTGCAATCGAGACGTAATAAAACTGCCGATCGGGCGAGATCGCGATGCCATGTGGACCATCGAGATCGATCGGCATCTCTCCGGTTTCGATCTGTTGCTCTAAACGCGCGCCTTCAGGCCCAAAACGAACTAGCGCGATCTTGTCGGCCGCTTCCGACAAAACGTAGACGAAATAGTCTTTGTCAGGCCTGGTTTGCGCCGGAGAGGATGAAGCAAACAGCGTAATGATGAGCGACACTAAAAACATTCGCGTGTTCATTTGTGCGAAAGTGTAGCAGCGCCACAACGAAGCACAAAATTGGTTAACGCGAACTGAGCCACAAAAAAGCACAAAAGAAGCGGTAACGGCAGCAGCAAAACGAAAGCAGAGTGCTCCCAGAATGCAGACCCTTGTTTGTAAGAGCCGTTGAGCAACGGAATGCCAAGCGTCGTTGCGTAATAGATGCCGAGTGGGATCAACAGTCCTGATGGACTTGCGGAGCGCAAGCGTTCGGTTACAAGAAACAGCAAGAGCAGAAATCCGAAGTAGACGACAATTCCCTCGAGACGGTGCTGCTGGTTTGCGCTGAGCCAACTAATCCTCACGTCATTGAGCGCAAGACAGATCCGCGCTGTATTAGCGATCAGCGTCGCGACAAATGCGGTCGCAGCTATTGACGGGAAGAAGTACCACCGCATGACGTCCGACCGGCAGCGCCACAAGCGAGTTATCCCGAGGATCAGCAACGCTGTGATCAGGAAGTTGACGCCGGCACATGGTGCAGCGATCACAAACGTGTGATCGCTGCTCATGTAGCCCGTGTACGATTCAAACTCAAACGACTTTCCACTGAACAATTCGACGAACAATGTCGTCGGAGCGAGAATCCAGCGCAACTGGTTTACCGTTGCGGTTGAGTAATGAAACTTCAGCGCGAGGGCGCACAGCACAAGCAGGACTAACTGTGCGCCCCAGATTGCTTTGCGGTTCATACAAACCACCGTTTCCTGCGCAGAATCATGATCGTTGCCAGCAGCAGCGATCCCATTACCAGCCACACGAGCTCCGGTTCGCTTCCGACTTCTGCTCCACCGACCGACAGCTCACTGACATGCAGTGGCAATGGCAACGGTTGTTTCACGTCGTCGGCAGTACCTGTCGGATTTGTAACGATCTCACGAACCGCAATGAACGACGTGTAGCGAGTCAGAAGGTTGTACTTCAAACCCAGTACGGTGATCGCTTTGATACTGTCTTCGGAAAGATCCGATGAACCATAGTCAGACAACTCCGCGATACGAGAACGGGCCCACAGATAACTGAGGGCACTGTTTCCCTCGTCCGGTTGACTGCCGGCAACGTCGAGGCGACTTACAAAATCACCCTGGCCCGTCTTGCCGGTCAGTTCGATAGTTCCAGCAACTGGTCCACGCCATTTACCAAAGAGCACGATCGGCCGTTGGGCAAACAGATCAGGAAACCGGACCGGGTTTACGTCGTACATGTCGAACCCGATCGAGCGAACGTTGATGTCAGTGAATACTGGCGTCTGAATGTACTCGCGAAACTTCGCAGCGACGCCTTCAGCTTCAGCTTCTTCAGTAACAATGAATGGTTCACCCATTCCGGCTTTCGCCACACCTTCGATGAGATAGCGATTCACGCCGGTGCCGATGCCAAACGCGAACACGTTGGAACGATTCAGGTTCGCGCGGATGTGATCGAAGACTCCTTGCTCGCCGGACACATACCCATCGGTGACCAGTACGATGCTGCGCGAAATGTTTTCGTCTCGCGGAAGACTCATTGCTTGTTGAATGGCAGGTAATAATTCGGTTCCGCCGCTGCCGCGCTGGTTATCCAGCAGCTGAATCGCTCGATCGATGTTCTCCTGATTCGCTTGAAGCGACGCCGGCGAGAGCAGGGTTGAGTCTCCTGCAAACAAGACGACGTTGAATACATCCGTTGCTCTTAACTTTCCAATCAAATCCTTCAACAGCCGCTTCGACGTGTTCAGAGGAAAACCCTCCATTGAGCCGGATACATCGACGACAAAGATGTACTCGCGCGCCGGAATAGCGTCAGTGGCAACGCGCTTCGGTGGCTGGGCCGTGTACAGAAAGAAGTTTTCATCAACGCCCTGGAACAGCAGTAAACCTGAGGCGATCTGATCTCCCGCGAGACGATAGCGGAGCACGAAGTCGCGATTGCCTTCGAACGGCTTCGAATCGTCAAGCGTCAACTGCGCAGCCGCAGGACTATGCCACTGCGGAAAAATCTGATGCGATGGCGACGAAAGATCGTAAATCGGCACACCTGCGAAGATCTTTGCCGAGATGTGCAGCTCACTGGGCGACGGTTGACCTTCGCGGAGGTACGGAGTGTTGATGAACCCGTCTTCAGTCTTCTTTGAATGTGACGACGGGTAACGTGGTCCAACTACAGTTGGAAACACAACTTCATAAACGCTGTCGGTCGGAACAAGCAGCTCGGTGTAACGCAGTTCGATCTCAACCTGTTCCTGGGGCATGATGTTGGCCAAACTCATCGAAAAGACGTTTGGCCTCTCCTGTTCGAGCAATGACGCACTCTTTCCTTCCTCTTTGGCCTCCTCAAACTCCTTCTTCGCCTGCTCGCGTTCTTTGATTTTCGCGATGATGATCTCGTTTCCGATCTGCATGCGCATGGCGTAAACGGCCGCGCGCGTTGAAGCAGGGAAAACGTAGGAAGCGTTAATTGGGCGTGAACCTTCGTTGCGATATATCTGCCTGACTTTTACGGCGGCGATGACACCGGCAACTGTTATTTCGACACGTGTGTCCTTGAGCGGTAAATGATCGACGTTCGGGTCACCCTGGACCACGAAATATGGCGCGAGAGTTACATCCTCCTGCGCCTGCGCATAACTGGACGTGAAAGTAAGCGCAACCGCTATTAAAGCAACAAACAAATTCCGAAAGTTGACTAGCATGATCTCCTCCGCCTTAAGAGGCGACTAAACGTTTCAAATAACAAGGAGATAGTACGAACGGAATGGCTTCCTGCTAACGATACGGACCACAGACGAGCACCGTACCGACCACAGTTGAGAAGTGGGAAACGCCCGATTTAGGCCATAAAAAAGCACAAAAGTCACATAAGTAGTAACCACCATTTTGTGACTTTTGTGCCTTTTGTGGCCTAAATATTGACTAAAGGAAGTGTACGATACCGTTTGCCGGTTAACCGTGCCAGCGCGTTCACAACCGCTGGAGAGATAACGGGGACCGGTGGTTCGCCGCAACCAGTTGGAGCTTCGGTGCTCGGCACGATGTGGACATCGACAGCTACAGGAGCGTCGACGATGTAAGGTGGAACGTAGCCGTCAAAATTCCTCTGCTCAACGACGCCGTTCTTCAGGGTAATCGCACCTTTCGCCATCAGTTGCGAAACGCCAAACGACAATCCCGCTTGAAATTGACTTTCGACGCTCAGCGGATTGACCGCCAGACCGCAGTCGACTGCAACTGTCGCTCGATGAATCTTTGGCCTCTTATTCTCGATCGACACATCGACCGCACAGGCAACGCCAGTCCCAAACGACTCGTGACACGACACACCGAGCGCGTGTCCTGCCGGCAGCTTGTTGCGCCAACCAGCGCTCGCCTTCTCAAGCAGATCGAGCACGCTGTGCAACTTCTTAGCTTCCGGCTTCAGAAGCTTACGTCGATACGCGATCGGATCCATTTTCGCGCGTGTTGCCAATTCGTCGATCAGAGTCTCCATCACAAACGCTGTGTGAGTGTGACCGACAGAGCGCCACCAAAGTACCGGAACATTTACTTTCGGATGATGAGCAGTGACATGAAGATTCGGGATCTTGTAGTGCGTATCAACAACACCCTCCGTCATTGTCGAGTCGATACCGTTTTTGACTGTATAGCTCTCGAAGGCGGTGCCGGCTGTTAACGACTGGCCAACGATCACATGACGCCAGGCGAGTGGCAAACCATCCGGACCAATCCCGACCTCCACGCGATGCACGTGCATCGGCCGGTAGTAACCACCCTGCACATCATCCTCGCGCGACCAGACGAGCTTAACCGGAGTGCCGCGCAGACGTTTCGCAATGGTTGCAGCTTCGCGCTGAATGTGAGAATCGCCCACGGCGCGCCGCCCGAAACCGCCACCCGCCATCTCGGTGTGAAATGTGACCTGCTCGGGCTTCAATCCCAACACTTCGCCTACCGCCATCTGATCGACGGTCTGAAACTGCGAACCGGCCCACACCTCCGCGCGATCGCCGTCGAATCGCACCGTGGTGTTCAGTGGCTCCATCGGTGCGTGAGGAAGAAATGGAAACTCAAATTCAGCAACTATGCGATTGCGAGCCGGCACCTGGTCCAACGCTTTAGCGTCGCCGCTGGCCAAGGCGACATTGCCTGGGGTTTGTGAAAGTTGCTTGTATCTGGTCTGTAACTCAGCAGTATCGGCTTTGTCGACTCCCGTGAAATCCCACTCGATCTTTAGCCGGCTCCGCGCCTGTTTCGCGGGCCAGAACTTGTCTGCAACGACCGCCACTCCGGTTCCGTTCGCGAGTGGAATCTCGAAGACATCACGCACGCCCTCAACCGCGCGCGCGTCGGTGTCAACAACACTCTTAACTCGCGCGCCGAAAACAGGCGGATGAGCAACAACCGCCACTTTCATACCCGGCAGGTCGAGATCCAGTCCGAATTTCAACGAACCATCACACTTAGAACTGCTATCGAGTCGTTTGGTAGCTTTCCCAATAAGCCGGAATTCTGTGGGATTCTTCAAACGGACATTAGCAGGCACAGGTTTGCGAGCTGCGTCGCTGGCGAGTTCGGCGTAGGTCGCTGATTTCCCGTCCGGTCCATGGACCACGCTTTTCTCGGTTCGAAGTTTGTCGGGTGTTGTGTTCCAACGATCGGCTGCGGCCGCCACGAGCATTGCTCGAGTTTTCGCACCCAGCTCACGATACTGCTGATACGAATGCGCAATCGAGCCCGAACCTCCAACCATCTGAATCCCAAAAAGTGGATCTTTATAATTGTCCGCCGCCGGAGCGAGTTCACCGATGACGTTGGACCAGTCAGCATCCATCTCGTCGGCGAGCACCATCGGCAATGAAGTGTGAACTCCCTGACCAAACTCGAGACGATTGACCTGAATCACGATCTTGCCGTCGGGCCTGATATTGACGAACGCGTCAGGCGGAAAAACTTTTGCCGGTGGTTGGCCGCCTTCCTGAGCCAGGGCTTCAACTCCAGACTTATCGAGATACAACGAAACGAAGAGTCCACCGGCTGCCGCAAAGGAAACGCTCAAAAAGCCGCGGCGATTCAACTGCTGTTTTCTGAATCGAGTTAGCATGTGCGTCTCCTTTTATTTAATCTGCGCCGCAGCGGTTTTGATGGCTTCGCGAATGCGCGGATAGGTGCCGCAACGGCAAATGTTTCCACCCATCGACTCTTCGATATTTTTATCCGTTGGTTTGGGTGTGTGTTTGAGTAGTGCGACAGCCGCCATGATTTGTCCGCTCTGACAGTAACCACACTGCACGACGTCTTTTTCAACCCACGCATTCTGCACAGCTTTTCCGACGACGTCCTGACTGATGCCCTCAATCGTCACAATCGGACGATCGCTGACGTGCGAAATCGGAACTACGCACGAACGTGTGGCGATGCCGCCGAGATGGACCGTACACGCACCGCATGCGCTGATGCCGCAACCGAATTTGGTTCCGGTCATCTTGAGGTCTTCGCGCAGTACCCAGAGCAGTGGCGTTGAAGCGTCGACTGTCACTTCCCTGCGTTGACCATTTACGTTGAGTTGATACGTTGGCATGACTAGCTCCTAATCATCTTCCGGACGGACAAGGGGTGCCGGCCTCGACCCACTGGCGAGTGGCGACGACAAATTGTTGATGGGTTAATGGTGGCAGGGTGCGCATCGAGCCGTCCGGACGGCGGCCCGGGTTCCACGCCCAGATCACCAACGCTTCCTCTTCGTGATGTTTCAACAGTCCTGGTCCATCGAGATTGTGATTCTTCGACCGGTCGGTCACGGCACGACACACAGCAGCGCTCGAAAGCGGTCGATCGTTCAGGTCCTGCCAGCGCATCGAGAGCGGAGCGAGGTGCCAGTTGTGTCCGCCGGGGACACCGGTGCTATCAGCGTTCGACTCCTGATGACAACTCGCGCAATTCAATCCCGGCACACCCTTGCCTTCAGGACCACGCACCACATTCGCGACGTGACGACGTCGCTCATCACCCTGCTGCGGATATTCGGTGGCAGTGTGACAGTTGATACAACGAGGAGATATCAAGACTGAATAGACCTGTTCCCATGCTTTGAGTCCCTGCGCAGTTGTTGTGGTATCGGTACTCGCAAAGCGAACCGCGACCATGCCTGACGTCAGAGTAAGAAAGACTGCGAAGACGAAAAGGACGACACGAATCCTCGGCATCATCATTCTCCAATGTGTCTAGTTTCGGGGGTTTCCGAGAGTATCTGTTACCAATCTATCCCTGTCAATTCTTCTCTGTGCAACCTCTGTGTTCTCGGTGTCTCTGTGGTAACTTCTAGCGCGGACTTTCCAACCACAGAGACACCGAGAACACAGAGGTTGCACAGAGAAGATCTCCAATCACTGATGAAAGACCTCATGAAAGAATTGCCGGTCAAGATTGATAGCCTGCTCGAACCTCTGTTGACCGAGGTCAGCGACGAACAGGCCGACGAACTCCTTTCACAACTGATCACCACGCACGCCGAACCGGTGATCAAAGGTGTCATTCGTTTCAAACTCCGCCTTAATTCTTATCGCGAAACTCAACGCGCCGAAGCTGACGACATTCAACAGGAGGTTGTGCTGCAACTGTTGGCCCAGTTGCAGCGCTTTCGCAAACTACCTGCGGGACATCCGATTTCCGACGTCCGTGGCATGGCGGCGGTGATCGCGCATCGCACCTGCGCGCGTTGGATGCGCCGTCAGTTTCCCGAACGCCACGCGCTCAAGAATCGTCTTCATTACCTGCTGACTCGGCAACGAGGGTTTGCGTTGTGGGACGACGACGGAAAGACAGTCGCCGGCTTTGAGGTTTGGCAAAAAGATACGAAACCGGTGAAGCCGGCTCGTCACCTGTCAGATGTTGCATCGTTGCCAAATCACATCCGGACGCTCAGGGGCGATAAGCCGCAGGAGTTGGCGGATGCAGTCGCTGAAATTCTCAATCACGCCGGTGGTCCAATTGAGTTTGACGAACTGGTGAGTGCGATCGCGGCGATCCAGGGAATCAGCGATCAGCCGTTTGAGTCACTTGCTGAAGACGAAGACGGCGCCGCGCAAATGCCCGTTGCCCCGGAGCCGGACCAGGCGTGGCGAATGGAGAAACGCATGTTCCTGCAACGACTCTGGGAAGAGTTGCAGCAGCTTCCGCTGAACCAGCGTTCGGCGTTGTTACTCAATCTGAAGGATCCGAGTGGGTTTGGTTGTATCACCCTGTTTCCGGCAACAGGCGTTGCGAGTGTGCGCGAACTCGCGGCCGCACTCGAGATCGGCGCGGAGAGGTTCGCAGAGGTCTGGAACGACTTGCCGCTCGAAGATTCGAAGATAGCCGAACTGCTCGGATTGACGCGCCAACAGGTAATAAACGCCCGAAAATCCGGGCGAGAACGGCTTGCTCGCCGGCTGAAAGGGTTTATTTGAGGCCTGAAAGGATTTATTTAATGCCGCTGGTAATACGCGACCGTTTTGGCCAACTTATGAATATGAACCCCACCAGATCCCCGGTGGCGGACCAAACTAAAAACTAGTGGAACACCTGACTCAAAAACAGATTGCGGACTACTCCCAACACCGGCTCGCCGCCGCTGAACTCCTATCCGTCGGCGATCATGTCGCAGCGTGTGAAGCTTGCCGGCACCGTCTTGAGGCTGGAATGAATGGAAACGCCGCGTTTTTCGCGCTGCACGGGGAGACTTTTGGCGAGGAGTTGAGCGAACACCTGACGGCTGAGCAGACGGCTGAATACGTCGACAAGAACTTATCCGGTGAGTCGCTTCAGGTCGTCACGGATCATCTCGCGGGTTGCGAGCAGTGTGTATTCGCAGTTGAAGACTTGCGCGCGTTTCGCAATGAGATCGCGCCATCGCTCGATCGCGAGTACCAGCCCACAACAGTTGCGTCTCCGGTTGCGAAGGAATCGTGGCTTAAGAGATTCGCGTTCAGACTATCGCCAGTGCCTGCGTTTGGCGGCGCGGCATTGGCGGTCCTCTTGTTGGCAGTAGTCGCGTGGCTCGTTTGGCGCGCGCCAAAGGAGCGACAACCCGAGGTCGTCGTGGTACCCACACCTGTCTCGCAACCTTCAGCTTCAGCGGAACCTCTGCCGTCGCAACCTGAGCCTGCGCCCGTAGTCGCACAAGTGAATGACGGCGGACGTGTATTGACGTTGGACCAGGAAGGAAAACTCACTGGGGCTGACGATCTTCCTGCTGCTTACAAGAACCTTCTGAGCAAGACTCTCAGCACGCAGAGGATCGAAAAGTCATCACAACTTCAGGGACTGACTCGCAGGCCGAGCTCGTTGATGAGTTCAGATAAACAGGAGAATCCGTACATTGTGATTGAGCCTGTTGGCACAGTGTTGCTGAGTAACAAAGCGACGTTTCGTTGGTTGCATGTGGATACTCCGGCAACATACGTCGTCGAGGTTTACGATGCACAGTTCAGGCTGGTGGCTAAAAGCCCTGTGCTTACGAACCTTTCATGGACCACAACACTCCCACGCGGGAAAGTCTACTCGTGGCAGGTTAAAGCGACTAAAGACGGACAAGTGCACACATTTCCCCGCCCACCGCTGCCACAGGCGAAATTCCGTATCATCGATCAAGCGAAAGCAAACGAACTCGCAAAGGCGAAGCGGGCTCACGCCTCATCACATCTCACACTTGCGCTTCTCTACGCCGACGCTGGTCTATTAAGAGAGGCCGAACGGGAATTGCGTCTGCTACGCCGTACAAGCCCGGAGCTCGCATCAAAGTTGCTCCGTCAAATTCAAGCTTTCTGGTAAAGCCACAAAGGCACAAAGTCATCAAGAGTAATTTCTTTTTTTGATTTTGTGCCTTTTTGTGTACGCGCCGGTAATATCCCCGAACCTTCAGCAACTTCCTCAATCGATGTCGCAAATTCGCTACACGACGAGGAACAAATGAAACTTCATCTCTCTTTATCCAAACGTCTCGCAGTTTCCGAGGCGCTCATCATAACTTTGATAACGCTCTTGTGTTTGCCGTCCGCAGCATCCGCGATGTTAAGGGGCAACGTCTCGCCTCGAAGGGTGGGCGGCAGCGCCGTGGTGGCGGCGCACGCGCCGCTGGTCGGGTTGATCGTAGTCAACTCGACCAGCGACGCTGATAATCTCGATCCAAATACCGGCTGCGACACCGACGCAGCCACTCCCGGCGAGCAATGCAGTTTGCGCGCGGCGATTCAACGCGCCAACGCACTCGCCGGCGACGATGAGATCAATTTCAACATTCCTTCAACGCAACCAAATTGTTCTCCCGGGGGAGAACACTGCACGATCAACCTGACCAAAGCGCTACCCGATCTCAGCACTAATATCCAAATCATCGGAACGGGAATTAACAGATTAACCGTGCAACGCAATACCAGTGTTGAGTTCGGTATCTTCCGTATCGTGTCTGGTAGTGATGTGACGCTTTCAGCCTTAAGAATTGAAAACGGCAAACCTGCGGGAATCGCAGCGGGGGGCGGCGTCGCCCACGACGGCACCGGCATCGTGAATGTCGTTGACAGCGTACTCGCCGACAATTTTGGCGGCACTATTGTCGGTTCGGGCGGAGCCATTGCAAACAACAATACCGGTACGCTCAACGTCATCAATTGCACCGTCGCAGACAACCAGGCCACAGCTCAAGGTGGCGGAATTACAAACGGCAACTCCGGCACGCTCAACGTTATCGGCAGCCTGATCCTGCGCAACAAAGTCACCGCTCCACAAACCATTGGGAAAACGGCAAGTGGTGGTGGCATCTCGAATGCGAATCAAGGTACCGTGAACGTTACCAACAGCGTCATCGCCGATAGCCTACTGAGTGGCGGAGATCCAGCCAGCACTCCTTTGCGCGGAGGCGGCATTGCCAACAACTCTAACGGCACCATAAATGTCACCGGCAGTGTTGTCTTCAATAACATGGGCGGCATGGAGGGCGGTGGTATTTACAACGCGACCGGAACCGTCAACGTCACCAACAGCACCATCACGCAGAATAGAGGTAAAGGCGGCGGTCTGTTTGGACCGATGACACTTAAGAGCTCGGTCGTCGCAAAGAACAACCTAAGCGCATTTGCTGGGGCTGACGTTTTTGGTGCTTTTACATCCGAAGGATTCAATCTTATCGGTGTTGAAGACGGAAGCACCGGCTTCACCTCGGCGACCGATGTTAAAGGAACAATTGCAGCTCCACTCGATCCGAAATTTGATCCGAACGGAGTGGATGTTTCAGCACCCGCGGTGACGATGCAGGTCCCGGGACTGCCGCTGTGTGGAAGCCCTGCGATCGATAAAGGTTCGAGCAATGGATTGAGCACTGACTTGCGCGGCGTAGGTTTCCCGCGAATCGTCGACGATCCGGACGAAACGAACGCAGGCGACGGCGCAGACATCGGCGCTTTCGAACGCCAAACACCTTGCGCGGCGGTCACGTTCACAGTCAACACAACAAACGACGCAGATGATGCGGCTCCGGGCGACGGAAACTGCGATAGCGATGCTGTTGCTTCCGGTTCTCAGTGTTCGCTCAGGGCTGCGATGAAAGAGTCGAACGCTATTGCCGGCAACTACACGATCAACTTTGCGATTCCGACGAACGATCCAGGCTTCGATCCCTCCACTGGAAGGCACACGATCAACTTGACCGTTGCATTGCCTGACATCACGGAGAGCAATCTCACGATTAATGGACCAGGCAAAGACAAGTTGACCGTGCGTCGTAGCACGGGAGGCTTCTACCGCATCTTTACGTTTCGCAATGTCGTTGAGACGGCGACTATCTCAGGTCTCAGCGTCAGCAATGGATTCAACAATGCGAGCGAGGGCGGCGCGGTGTCGTTCACTGGCAAGAGTTTAAGATATCAACGGATGTACGTTCAGCAACAACATTGCTTCGTCGGTCGGGGGCGCGCTTTCCGTAATGGGCAAACTGAACATAACGGACAGCACCTTCAACGATAATTTTTCAAGTTCTGACGGCGGCGGGGGCGGCGCAATTAGCAGTGTAGGCGCGTTAAGCATCAGCAATAGCAAGTTCATCAGCAACGTGGCTAACAGTTTCGGTGGAGCGATCAAGAGTGACACTTCGGGTCCGAATGGCGGCGACTCGACGATCACCAATACTGAGTTCACTGGCAACACCGCAGATGGTGGCAGCGGTATTTTCGTGGGAACAGCGGTAGGTACTTTCGCAAACTCCATGCGCATCATCAACTCCAGCTTCAGGAGCAACGGCACCACGTTTCTTAATTCAAAGATGGGTGCTGTTTACCACGCGCATGGCACGTTGCACATCGTCGGCAGCACGTTGAGTGGCAACGAAGGTTACGGGCTCGCAACGTCCACGTTTCTCGTTAACGCAACGACTGTTACCGATAGCACGATCAGCGGCAACACGTTCGGCGGCATTCAAACGGAGGCGAGTTCGACAGTGCCTACCGCAAGGCTGGACATCACTAACAGTACGATCACCGGTAACAAGGGCAACGGCGCTATTCAGTTAGCGAGAATCCACGTGAATATCGCGAATAGCACGATCGCCGGCAACCAGAGTCGTGGAATTCTAGCCATGCTTACGGGTGACGCCGGAGTCTGGCGAGTCAAGAGCAGCATCATTGCGGCAAACGGTATCGATCTCTCCGGAGTGTTTACGTCGGGCGGATTCAATCTCATAGGTAATCCGTCGATAAGCACCGGCTTCGTGAACGGCGTAAACAACGATCAGGTAGGTTCGAGCGGTGCGCCACTAGATCCGAAGCTGGACCCGCTGGGCCTGAAAGACAATGGTGGTACAACACAAACCATCGCACTGCAACCAGACAGCCCTGCAGTCGATAAGGGTAGTTCGGATGCGATCAGCGGCAAGCTCGAGAACGATCAGCGCCAGGTTTTCGAGCGTACGTTCGATGATCCCGCAATCGCAAATGCGTCTGATGGTACGGACGTCGGCGCGTTTGAGCTTCAGCCCGGTGGTCCAACGCCGTCGCCTAGTCCAACGCCAACTCCGACTCCATCACCGTCGCCGTCGCCGAATCCATCACCTTCGCCATCACCGTCGCCGTCGCCAACACCGACGCCCACGCCGCAACCGGTGAACCTGATCGTGACAGTGACGTCACTGGTGCGCACCAACTGCGGTTCGCTCGCGGTAGGCGTGACGGTTCAGAACGCCGGCGGCACGACTGCCAACAACGTTCGGTTAATGACCGGCACGCTCGCATCACCGTCGACGAACGGAGCACCACTCCCCATAAACCTTGGCAACATTGCGCCAGGACGGTGGGTCACAAACGTGATCACGTTCAACGGCGCAAACCACCCAGCCGGCCAGAAGCGTACGCTTACCTTCGGCGGCACTTACAGCGGCGGATCATTCACCGAGAAGTGGAAAGTAACTCTGCCGTGACGAAACACGTTTCTTTTCTGCGTTACTTGTGGCGAAAATTTCTGAAGTGGGCGGTAATACGACCGCCCCTTCAGCAACTTCATCATTCGGTATTAAAAATGTTCCTAGGAGAAAATCATGAACCACCTGAAAACTAAACTTTTCATACTTATCGCCCTTGCTATCTTCTCTGTCCAGCCGGCATTCGCTTCGAATGGACCCGAACTGCCCGCGGAGTGCGGCACCATCGTCCCGGAAGCAGGAAACGAGGTTGCCCATCACCTCTACGCCAAAGGCGTGCAAGTCTACAAATGGAACTTCGTGACCCAGGCGTGGGATTTTGTGGGACCGCGAGCGGATCTGTTCGCAGAAGAGAGTTACCACGGAGAAGTCGGCTCACACTTTAGCGGTCCATACTGGCAGAGCAAAGGCGGGAGCAGAGTTAAAGGCCAGGCTATTCTCGGAAAAGCCTGTACTCCCGACACCACCGCGATTGCATGGTTGCTGCTCAAGGCCATCGAGACACCTGAGAAAGGTATTTTCAAAGACACCACCTTCATTCAGCGTGTCAACACGACCGGGGGTCTGAAGCCAACAGTTCCGGGCTCGTTCGCAGACGAGATCAAAGAAGTTGAGTACACGGCTGAGTACTACTTCTACAAGGCAAAGAACTAACCTTCCTTTTTGGAGTGCGGCAGCTCTATGCCGCACTCCAACCTTGAAACTCTAAACCGCAATCCTGCTTAACTCTCATGCGATGAGCATTAGCAGGATCGAACTCAAAGGTCTTTCAGCGGATCAAGTAGATCGACTACTGCCTGAGGGTCTCATCTCACTCTGCTGGCGCGGCAGCGTCGCGCATGGCATGTACGTTCCCAAATCCGATCCCGATTCGATTGACGATAAAGACGTCATGGGGATCTACATTGGACCATTCGAACATTACCTTGGCTTTGGCCGCGAAGATGTTTACGAGCAGTGGGAAGGCGAGTGGGACTGTGTCTTTTACGAACTCAGAAAATTCATCGGCCTGTTAATCAACTGCAATCCCAACGTGTTGAGTCTGCTGTGGCTGAAGCCGTCCGGCATCATCTACGAGTCTCCACATCGGCGCCCGCCTTCGCGAGCATCGCGATCTGTTTGTAACCAGGAAGGCTTACCACTCGTTTTCCGGCTACGCGCACGCACAGTTCAAAAAGATGATTTCGTTCAACCAGGAAGCGCAGGCGTTGATGCAGCAGCTCGAAGAACAACTCGCGTCGTACGGCATCGATCCTGAATCGTGTGACACAGGTCATTCACTGCGCAGTCTTAACGGTCAACCATTCGTGGGTGCATCGACTGAGATGATGGAAGTTGTAAAGCGATATCGAGGTGAGCGGAGGCGATATTACAGTGGCGGCTACATGGGCCAGAAGCGTCGCGAACTGGTGCGTCGAGTCGGCTATGACGCGAAGAACGCCGCGCATTTGATTCGACTATTGCGCATGGGTATCGAGTTCCTTACTGAGGGAACGATGCACGTCGAGCGCGTTGATGCACCGGAGTTGCTGGCAATAAAACGCGGCGAATGGCCGTTGGAAAAGGTGAAATCAGAAGCCGAGCGTTTGTTTCAACTCTCGCAGGAAGCCTACGTTCGTTCGTCATTACCACCCGAACCGGATCGCGAGCGCGCAGAGCGCTTGTGTGTTGAAATGATCTCGGAGTATCACCAACTTACGACAACTTAAACTTTCCGGAACTCCGTACATCCAACGAAGAGGCAGCAACATTTACAATGTAAGTTCCCGCCTCGAGAGACCAGCAGGAACACGCCGGGTCGTAGGATGCCAACTCCTTCCACGGAACCGTAAACGTCACCGTCTCCGATTCTCCCGGCGCTAACATTTTCGTCTTCGCAAACATCCTCAGCTCGCTTTCCGGCTTTTTCAGTTTCTGTTTTGGCGCACTGATGTAAAACTGGACCACTTCTCTCCCCGGCGACACGTCCGGTGTTCTTAATGGTCACCTTGACGTTTACGTTAGGTCCTTTGAAGCTCACGGCTGGTTCGCCATAACCAAAGGTTGTGTACGATAGCCCGTAACCAAACTCATAAGCAGGCTTAACATTGAACGTGTTGTAGTAACGATACCCGACGTAGATGCCTTCCTCATAAACCGCTTCCGCAGGTTTGCCCGCAAATGGACCATGGGCGAGGGGAGCTTTTCCGACCAATTCTTTTCCGGGAAATGTTTTTGCTGAAGGCACGTCGCTGTAAGCGACCGGAAACGTCATTGGTAATTTACCGGAAGGATTCACCTTCCCCGTTAACACATCAGTAATCGCGTGTCCCGCTTCCTGCCCCGGCTGCCACGCCAACAGAATTCCGTCGACCAGCGATCGCCAACTCGCGATTTCTATCGGCCCGCCGATATTAAGCACTGCAACGATCTTCTTGCCTTGAGCGCGAAAGACTTTGGAAACGTTTTCGATGAACGTCTGTTCTGCGGTGGAAAGCGTGAAGTCGTTTTCAACTTTTCGATCGCTAAACTCACCAGAGTTTCGTCCGATCGTGACGATCGCGGTGTCCGCTTCGTTTGCGAGTTGTTGCAGACGTTCAATTTCGACGGGCATCTCTGGAATCGGTGGAGGCAACAGGAACCATGGCACCTTTGGCCGCTTCGCCTTTTCCTCGGTGATGAACTTCGTGTAATTCTGTTTCAGTGAATCGTCGAACGTTAATCCTGCTTCCGACAATCCCTGGTCTAAAGAGATCACGTAGGCCTTGTTCACGTCACCACTGCCCGTGCCTCCGGCGGTTGTGTCGTATGAATTGTTACCGAGTAGAGCAACTTTAGAACTCGCGGGAAGTGGCAGTGCATTGTTGTCGTTCTTCAGCAAGACCATGCCCTGACTCGCAGCCTCTCGAGCCAACTGCGCGTGAGTTTTCAAATCAGGCTGCTCGGAATAGTTGCTCTTCTTGAATGTGGGAGTTTGCACAACTACGTTCAGGAAGCGCTCGACGTTTTTGTCCAGTTGTTCTTTGCTGAGGGTGCCGTCGTTTACGGCTTTGATGATGGCTTGTTCCTGTTGGACCATGCCGGGCATCAACAAATCATTTCCGGCTTTCATCTGCTCGACAGGATCGTTTCCGCCCCACCAATCACTCACTACAAAACCCTGAAAGTGAAATTCGTTTCTTAACACGTCGGTGAGCAGTTTCCGGCTCTCTGAAGTGAACGTTCCATTGATGAGATTGTAAGACGACATGACCGACCAGGGTTGCGAGGTCTTTAGTGCGACCTCGAAACCTCGCAAATAGATCTCTCGCAAGGCTCTTTCGTCAACGATCGAATTTGATTGCCTGCGATTGAACTCCTGGTTATTCGCCGCGAAATGTTTCAGCGTGGCTCCGACCCCTTTCGACTGCACACCTCGCACAAACGCGCCGGCCATCAGGCCCGTAACAAGAGGATCTTCGGAGTAGTATTCAAAGTTTCTACCGCCAAGGGGATTGCGGTGAATGTTCATTCCGGGCGCGAGCAGGATGTCGATGCCATAGTCGTGTGCTTCACTACCGAAAGCCGCGCCTACTCGTTCTACCAACTCAATATCCCATGAGGATGCAAGCACTGTCGCGATGGGAAATCCTGTGGCGTAGTAAGTTCTGTTTGTGTTGCTTCTCTTTGGGTTAATTCGGACTCCTGCTGGTCCATCCGAAAGCGTGAGTGAAGGGATGCCGAGTCGAGGAATTGCGCGCGTGCGTCCGGCAGCGCCGGGCACCTTCTCCGGGATCTTTTTATCTTCTTCGGAGGGCAAGGGCACTCCAGGTAAGTCGAAACTTAATCCCATGCCGACAAGGAGTTTGGCCTTCTCCTCAGTCGTCATCGCCGCAACAACCTCTCTCACCGTGTTCTTACCAAGTTGAGGCGCAGAGTTCTGTGCTTGCGGAACTCGAGCCGAACTCATGACGACTGCGACAGCGCATATCCAAGTTGCAAGTTTCTTCAACGATCGACACGTCCTGTTTTGTGATTTTTTAGCGCCCCCATTCTCTCGCGCCCAGGCGCCGAGACGCAACGGGTTTCCCTCACCCCCGGAACACCCAGGCTTGGGCGCTGACTTCGTTGTTGCCGTGGTAGCCGCCGGTGATTAGGACCTGGCCGTTGCGCATTCGTGTGGCGGTGGCGAATTGGTGTGAGGTGCCGAGGTCGCCTGAGACGTACGTGAATTTGTTCCGCGAAGGGTCGAAGAGTTCTGCGCGCGCGGCGCCGCCTGCGATCAGGACGGTGCCGTTGTTCAAAAGAACGACGGTGTCCTGAAGTTTGTAACGTGGAGAGTTCATGTCTCCTACAGCAGTAAACGTTCCGTTTGCAGGATTGTAAACCTCCACACTCGTATACGCGGGGCGGCCGTCGCGTTTGTCTGCACCGCCAACGATGAGAACTCGTCCATCCGCTAACAACACGGCTCCGTGTTTATGTCGCACGCGCGTCATGTCGCCTGTTGCGGTGAACCGCCCTGTCGCAGGATCATAGATTTCCGCCGAAGAATAGATCGTCATTTCAGCTCGCCTGCCTTTGTGACCACCGGCGATGAGCACCTTGCCGTTCTCGAGCAAAGTAGCTGTGTGAGATTCACGCGCTGCGGCCATGTCGCCCGTGGCAGTGAAGGTATTAGTCGCGGGATCGTACACTTCGGCATTGCTGAGAAACGTCCATCCAACACCTACGCCACCCGCCAGCAATACTTTTCCGCTCGGCAGACGCACAGCAACGTGTCCACTTCGCGCCTCTTGCATCGCCTTCGTAGGACTAAATGTGCGCGTGACGGGATCGTACAGCTCGGCACTGGCGAGATAGTTTCCGTTATAGCCTCCCGCAATGAGAACTTTTCCATTCGGAAGCAGCGTCGCGCTGTGGCCGACACGAGACTCATTCATGTCGCTAGTCGAGGCGAACGCCTGCTGGGCAGGATCGAACTCTTCTGCACTCGCAAGACTGTTCTGGTTATTCGCAAATCCACCTGCGATCAAAACCATACCGTTCGGAAGCAATGTTGAAGTGTGTGCGGCTCGCGTCAGGCTCATACTGCGAACGGCAGTAATCGCGCTCGCAGTTTGCGAAGTGTCAAACGCGCTAGTATTCGAATCACAACTTGGGGCGGAGCCCACAATCACAACAAACGAAACTATCCAGCATGCGATCTTCATCACAACCCTCCCATGTTCTTACGACGCGCGAGGGTCTGTTCTTCTTCGACAGAACACACAAGAGCAATATATTCGTAACATTGTCGATGCACTCCATCGGCGAAAACGCTAGACGCGCGCACGATGTTGACCTATGCTCTCGTGCGTTGAGTCGACAATTCCGATAACGCTCTAACTTCACACTGAACCAACTCGAAAAAATTTAAGGGACCAGCCATGCGCAATTTCATAAAGCCATTCTTGTTCTTACTCATCCTGACTCTCGCGCCGGCAGCTTTCGCCGCCGACACGACACTCGTTCCCACAGGAGCGACGTGGAAGTATCTCGACAACGGTTCTAATCAAGACACGGCGTGGCGCGCCACCTCATTCAATGACTCAACCTGGCCCTCTGGTCCAGCGCAACTCGGTTACGGCGACAGCGACGAAGCCACGACACTCGGCTTCGGCCCCGACATCAACAACAAATTCATCACGAGCTATTTTCGTCGTGCCTTCAATGTTACGGATGCGTCACTCTTTACCAGTATCACTTTGCGGCTCCTGCGTGACGATGGCGCCGTTGTTTATCTAAACGGTGTTGAAGTATGGCGCTCTAACATGCCGGGCGGCACCGTGGGCCATCTCACGCCTGCGTCAGTCGCAATCGGCGGCGTCGACGAAGCAACGTTCGTTCAAACAACGATTAGCCCTGCATTGCTCGTCAACGGTACAAACGTCCTCGCGGTCGAGCTACACCAGTCGGGCGGCACGAGCTCGGATATCAGTTTCGATCTTCACTTATTCGGCACCGACAACTCTGCTTCCGTTACACGTGGTCCATACCTGCAAATCGGAACTCCGAACAGCACCGTGGTTCGTTGGCGTACTAACGTTGCGACGAACAGCCGTGTCAGCATCGGAACCACGCAAGGCAGTCTGACTTCAAACTTCGACAACACAACCGTAACTACCGAACACGAGGTAGTGGTCTCGGGTCTGTCCGCGGCAACCAAATACTTTTACTCCGTCGGTTCAACGACTGAGACTCTCGCAGGTAACGACGCGAGCCATTTCTTTGTGACGTCACCCACGGCCGGCACCACCAATGCGACGCGAATCTGGGTCCTCGGCGACTCGGGAACAGCAAACGTAAACGCGCAAGCCGTACGTAATGCATATCTGAGCTTCACCGGCACGACCCACACGAATCTCTGGTTGATGCTGGGTGACAATGCTTATGAAAATGGCACCGATCCCGAATATCAGGTGGCCGTCTTTGACATGTACCCAACGGTGTTGCGGCAGTCAGTTCTATGGCCCACGATTGGCAACCACGACACTGCACAGTCGTCGAATCCACCCGCAAGTCTTCCCTATTTTGCGATGTTTACGTTGCCCACAAATGCGGAGGCCGGCGGATTGGCGTCAGGCACTGAGAAGTATTATTCGTTTGACTACGCCAACATACATTTCGTCGTCCTCGACTCGATGACGTCTGATCGATCGTCGACTGGTCCAATGGCCAACTGGCTCAGGTCAGACCTGGCTTCAACAACGCGGTTGTGGACCATCGCCTTCTGGCACCATCCGCCGTACACGAAGGGCTCCCATAATTCAGACACTGAGTCGAATTTGGTCCAGATGCGGCAGACGTTTCTGCCCATTCTCGAAGACAATGGCGTGGACCTGGTGTTGACTGGTCATAGTCACTCTTATGAGCGCTCGTTCCTGATCGACGGTCACTACGGATTATCGACAACCTTTACGAACGCGATGAAGAAGGATGGTGGAAGTGGCCGGACGGACGGCACCGGCGCTTACAACAAACCAACTTCGGGGCCCGGTGCTCGCGAAGGAGCTGTTTACGCGGTGGCCGGAAGTTCGGGACAAATTTCCGGTGGAACACTTAATCATCCGGCCATGTTCATTTCGTTGAATAACCTTGGCTCGATGGTGCTTGACATTAACGGCGACACGCTCGACGCGAAGTTTATACGTGAGAATGGTGTGATTGCCGATTACTTCAGCATCGTTAAAGGAGCTGTCGCCCCTGTGATACCCGCTGCGCCGAGCAATCTGGCGGCAACGACAATTTCGACCAGTCAGATCAATCTTTCCTGGACCGACAACTCGACGAATGAAACAGGCTTCAGGATTGAGCGTTGTAAGAATGCGACTTGCACAAACTTCGTCGAGGTAGCTCAGGTCGGTGCTAACGTAACGACGTTCAGCAACACCGGCTTAACTAAAAACTCGACGTATAGATTCCGCGTGCGAGCTTTCAATACGGACGGCAATTCCGCTTATTCAAACATCGCGGCTGCAAAGACTTTGAAGTGATGAGAAAGCAAATAATTAACATACTCGTCATTGGCGCCTGCGTCGCGCTTTTATCCGTGCCCGTGCGAGCTCACGAAGGTTTGCACGAACAGATCGTTGCGATAACAGCGAAGATCAAGCGCGATCCGAAGAATGCGTCGCTATATCTGCAACGCGGTGAACTCCATCGACATCATCGTGAGTGGTCTCGTGCGGCGGCGGATTACGACCGCGCCGCACGTTTACAGCCCAGCCTGATTGTTGTCGATCTCGCGCGTGGGAAAATGTTGTTCGAGTCTCGCAGGTTTCAGCAAGCGAGATCTTTGTTGGATCGGTTTCTGCGTCATCAGCCCGAAAGCATTGAGGGTTGGGTTACGCGGGCGAGGGTCCTTGCGGCGATCGGGGCTCGCCTTGAAGCAACACGAAACTTCACACAAGCTCTCGCATTAACGACAACTCCGGAGCCGGACCTCTACCTCGAACGTGCGCAGGTGCTCGCGATCGACAAACAGCACCTTGAAGAAGCGCTAAGCGGGCTCGACGAGGGCATCAAGCGAGTTGGACCAGTGGTAACGTTGCAACTAGCGGCTATCGATCTGGAGTTGCGACGCAAGCATTATGACGGTGCGTTGAGTCGATTGGATATGATAACCACGCAATCCGAACGCAAAGAAATGTGGCTGGTTCGCCGGGGGGAGATTCTGAGAAGCGCTGGCAGAATCGAGGAAGCTCGCGCTACTTTCAAGTCCGCACTCGTCGTGATCGAGGGGCTCCCTCCAGGTCGCCGTCATACCCGAGCCATAACGGCGCTTGAACTTCGAGCCCGATCCGGGCTCAAATTGTAGCCGTTGAATAGCGAAACGAATCTTCTCATCATCGGTGCGGGACCGTTCGGGCTGGCTGTTGCGGCTCAGGCGACGCACGATGGTATCGAGCATCTCGTCGCCGGCAAGCCGATGGAGTTTTGGCGGCGGAACATGCCGAAGGGTATGTTGCTGCGGTCGGCGTGTGACTGGCATCTCGATCCGCAAAACGTCGACACGATCGAGTCGTACCTGCAGTCGCAACAAAAAACCCCGGGCGATGTCGAACCGCTCTCGCTCGACTTCTATCTCTCATATTGTGACTGGTTCCAAAAGCGGAAACGCATTCAGCCACTTCCTGTCTACATCCAAACGCTCGAACGCACGAATGATCGCTTTGTTGCGACCACAAAAACCGGTGAGGTCATCAACGCTCGCCGGGTTGTGCTCGCACCGGGTTTCAAACATTTCGCTCATATACCCGCGGATTTGAAAGCAAAACTTCCCGCTAACCGTTACCAGCACACTTGTGACTTCGTCGACTTCAGCGAGGCTCATAACAAGCGCTACTTAATCATCGGCGGAAGGCAGAGTGCATTCGAATGGGCGGCGTTACTGCTGGAAGCCGGAGCGGTCGCGGTCCACGTTTCGTATCGACACGCGACGCCAGACTTCGATGTGGCCGAGTGGGATTGGATAAATAAATTGGTTGATAGCACGCTCGATGATCCGAGTTGGTTTCGACGATTGTCGCAAGCCGAGAAAGACGACATCAGCCACAGGATGTGGGCCGAAGGCAGACTGAAGCTTGAGCCATGGTTGGAGTCGCGCATCAAAAATGAGCGCGTAAAATTGTGGCCACACACTGAACTCGCCAGTTGTGTCCAGCAGGAAAATGGCGAGCTACTCGTTACGCTTACTAACGGACAAACACTTAGCGTCGACCATGTGGTCCTGGCTACCGGCTATAAAGTGAACATAGCGCAGTTACCAATTCTGGCGAACGGCAACCTCCTCGAGCAGCTCGAAACTCGGAACGGATTTCCCGTACTCGACGTTCACTTTGAGACTTCCATTCCCGGCTTATTTATTACGAGCATGCCGGCGGGCCAGGATTTCGGCCCGTTTTTCGGCTTCACAGTCTCTGTACGCACATCGGCGCAACTGATTTGCCGGCGACTACTTAGTTGAGTGGTTCCGACCAGATCTCGTGGGCTCTCAAAACGTCGTCGGAAGTAAAAACTTGTGACGCGATCTGCTCTGCATGCTCCGCAATGAGGTATTCCAAAAACTGCGCGATAAATTTCCGTTGCTCTTCATTACACGCACTCACCAAACTGTTTCTCGGGCCGTCCTTAATTAGGTGGAAGAGCATCTGATCGAGATAGCTCTCCTGAGGTTTGGCGATCGTATCAACCGTAAGCCTGATCAATGCCGGCATGTAATAGATCATGCCTTCAGATGATGAGAAGCACAGCGGGTCCCAACCGGGATTGCCCAGTTGCTCGAGACCGATCGTGTCGACGTTGAAAGTAAGCAGCGTTTGATCGTGTTCGGCGCACTCGCAGCAGTGACGATAGTCAGTGAAATGGTCCGGCTTCGGCGCATTGAATTTTTGTTTGGCCTCCTGCTTCCAATCCATAGTTACAGATTACACAGATTATGCGAATCCGTGTAATCTTTGGCGCATGGGTTCCCTGTTTTCCCGATCAAAACCTGTTGTCGGTGTAATTCATGTCGGAGCTTTGCCGGGGACTCCGCGGAGTTCTGCGACGGTCGGAGAGTTAGTAGCGTCCGCTCGCGAAGAGGCGAAGATCTATCGTGAATGTGGCGTCGATGGAATCGTCATTGAAAATATGCACGACGTGCCGTACCTGCGCGCCGAAGTTGGACCAGAGATTGTCGCGGCAATGACTGCGATCGCCACTGAAGTAAAGGTTGAATGTGGTTTGCCGGCCGGCATTCAAATTCTCGCGGGCGCGAATATCGAGGCGATGGCGGTCGCGCACGCGGCCGGGTTGGATTTCATACGCGCTGAGGGTTACGCCTACGCTCATGTTGCCGACGAAGGATTAATCCAGGCTTCCGCGGCAAAGCTGCTGCGTTATCGCCGGATGATTGGGGCTGAACGCGTTCAGGTGTGGACCGACGTGAAGAAGAAACATGCTGCGCACGCTATCACAGCAGACGTGAGTTTAGGCGAAACTGCCGAGACGGTTGAGTTCATGGGTGCCGAGTGTGTGATTGTTACCGGCAGCGTGACCGGCCAGGCGCCGCAAGTCGCGGACATTCAAGAAGCCAGGACGCACTGTCAGCTTCCTGTATTTCTCGGTTCAGGCATCAGCGAACGAAATATCGATCAATTCTACAACGAAGCCGACGGGTTCATCATCGGCTCATCCTTCAAGATCGACGGCCTCTGGTCCAACACCATCGACCCGGTTCGCGTCACGCGGTTCATTCAAAAACTCCATCATTAGGCCACAAAAGTCACAAAGTGAACTCTACTTCATTTGATCATCTTTTGTGCCTTTTGTGGCTATATTCTTTTTAGGCAGCTTGTGCTGAACCTTTGCCCTCCTGGGGGGCCTTCTCGCCTTTCTCCTTAGCCTCGGGTTGGCCTTGTTCGGCGGCGGCGTGCTCGATTTCGGAGTTGATTTCGCCGCCTATTAAAACCGCGGTGCCGGTAAAGTAGAGCCAGAGCATCAGTATGATCACGGCGCCGAGCGAACCGTAGGTTGCGCTGTAAGAATCGAAGAACTGCAAGTAGACGCGAAACGCGATCGAAACGATCAACCACAGCGCGACGCCGATCGCAGCGCCTGGAGTGAGCCATACCCATTTCTGTTCGTGCAAGTCAGGAGCAAAGTAGTAGATCAACGCAAACGCCAGGACCATGCAGAAAAGAACGATTGGCCACTGAATGATCTTCCACGCGAGGGGAAAGGTCGAACCCAACCCGAATGTCGTCGCTAGCCACTCCGCGATTCCTCCGCCTGCCACGACGAGAAGCAATGCTGAAATAATCAATATTGACAGAGCGATCGTCAGCACAATGACGATGAGTCGCTGCTTCCACCACGGCCGCGTTTCCTTGAGGTCGTAGGCGCTGTTGAGTGAGGTACTGATTGCACTCATGCCATTCGAAGCAGCCCACAACGCGGCGAGAATGCCGAACGATATTTTTCCGCCACTACTCGAGTTCGATACCTCGATCATCGTCGTGCTAATCAGTTGATAAGCAGACGGCGGCATCACGCGCGCGAGATACTCAAAGAGCGTTTGGCGTGTACCCGTTCCCGAACCGAGTATCAAACCGAGTATTGACGTCAGGAAGATCAAAAACGGAAACAGCGCCAGCAGGAAGTAGTACGACAGCTCCGCGGCGCGGCTAAAGATCTCATCTTCCTGGATCTCTTTCCAAACTCGTTTTGCTAATTCACGCCAGCCAAGATTGCCCAGCGCCCACATTGATGCCATCGACGTTCTACCCCCCGGATTCGTTCACAACTACTGGCAAATATCGTAGCTGTCGTGAAAGACTGCATTATCCAGCACTCTGACATACGGGCGTGTCTTATTACTGATCACTTAGACCACAACGTCGTACTTTTTTGCGTGAAATGCTTCGAGTCCGCAATCTTTCTCACCGGACATAGGGGTACAATAAGAACCGTCAAAGCAATTTTACAAATCCAAGTGAAATGAAAGGGAAAGTTATGGCAAAAGCACCAACGTACGAACAAGCGCAGTTACACTTGCAGGTCTACGATCTGCGTCGTGAGCCTCGACTCCGGCAGGCGCGTGATTGGTTTCAGCAAAGTTACACTGCGGAGACCATGGAAGAGGCGATGAAACTCGGAACCCCAGGGACGGAGCACGGAAACTTCGTAGGAATGGTGATCGGGTACTGGGAGCAAGCGTGCGCGCTGCTCAATTACGGATTGCTCCACGAAGATCTCTTCTTTGAAACGAGCGGCGAGTTCTTCGGCGTTTGGGAACAGCTCAAGCCGGTCGTGCCTGAGTTTCGTAAAGCGTTCAAAGAGCCGAATATGCTCGCGAACATCGAACAGGCAGCAAAACGGTATGAGGCGTGGGCGAATCAGCGTAGTCCGGGGCATATTGACGCAATGCGTGAATGGATGACGAAGGAGCGCGCGCAGAAGAAGTTGGCCGCGAAAGCGTAGGGACAGGAGCGGAGACGGGGCGAGACGGAGATGGGGCGAGACGGAGACGGGGTGAGACGGAGATGGGGCGAGACGCGGGGACGCGGAGACGCGGGGATCGTTTTGGTGATAAAGACCCGTCACCGCTTCTCCCCGTCACCGCTTCTCCCCGTCACCCCTTCTCCCCGTCACCCATTGCCGGCGACAAAACTTGTTGACCACCCGAACCTCAACCCGGTACGATGCTTACGGCCCTTTCTCCTGAAGGGCACTGACGCAACCTCCTTCCGACACCGAAACTCGCGTCAGTTCAACCCATCCATTCTCTTTCACTCCCAACATGCGAGGAAATCCATGAAAAGTACGAAATGCCTTCAATGCGGCTTTGTGGGCTGGTCTGATATCGAAAACTGCAAATCGTGCGGAGCCCCGTTGAACCAGGGCTTACAAGCAGGCGGTTCCCATACCCCCTGGGAACAGTCCGAAGGCCAGCAAAAAGGACTCGCGGTCGCGGCTCTCATCCTCGGCCTCCTCAGCTTCTTGACCTTCGGTCTGCTGGGCGTTGGCGCCGTCATCGGCATCATCCTGTCTGTCAAAGCGATGGGACGAGTCAATCGCGAACCGTGGAAATACGGTGGACGCGGTATGGCGATCGCCGGACTCGTATTGAGCATTACGTCGCTGGCTTCGGCTCTTCCAGTCGGCATCGTTGCCGCCATCGCCATTCCAAATCTACTCGCAGCTCGACGAGCCGCGAATGAGGCTTCGGCTATTCACACGCTGAAAACGATCTCTTCAGCGGAATTCGCGTACCAGAGCAGCCTGGCAAAGTTCGGGACGCTGGAAGAACTCGCTGCGAATGGTTTGATCGACAAGAACCTCGCTTCCGGCAACAAGAATGGCTACAGATTTGAAGTCACTTTAGACAGCTCCAATCCTGAGACCTTCGAGGTGACAGGTGTGCCTGTGACTTATGGTAGCAGCGGCACGCGATCCTTCTATGTTGACGAGTCGTTTGTAATTCGCGCGGGGGATAACTCAGGTGGGCCATCGTCGAAACTCGACGAGCCGCTGGGCACAGACTTTCCGAGTAGATCGGACCGCGGTTTTACTGTTCCTCAACCTGCTAATTAATTAAGGCCACTGAATTACTTTTCCTTTTGGCGGGGCACTCTTCGCGGGTGTGATTAACTGCGGACTCAAAGCCGTATTCGGTTTACTGGGAGCAGTGTTGCGCTGCTGTACTTGAGGACTCGCGATCACAGGAGCGGCTACTTGCGCTTCACTAGTCGCCACAGCCGGCGCATTCTGGACCGGTTCTTCGTACGGAATAGCTCGGGCTCTGGCTTGTCTCGTCAGAACTACTTTGCGAGCAGGCGTCGCATCAACTTTTGACGGTTCCGAGTGATGAGAAAGTTCTCCAGCTTCGGGCTTTGATTCTTGAGCAGGCGTTTCGGCTTTTGTGTTTTCAACACTCACCGTTGTGCTGACTTCGGCTGCGACACCATTCTGTGTCGCCGGAACCTCCACCGATAAGCTGCGTGCTTGCGATTTTCTCAATACGAGCAAACTAACAACACACGCGATACTCACTAAAGCGACGGCCGCAATCCGAAAAGCGAGGGGCGTTCTCATAAACGCCGGCGCCGCAACAGGAGCAGCAGCGACGAGGGGAAGCTCAGGTGTGCGTTTGGGAACGTGAGACTCGAGGCAGCGCGCAGCCTCTAAGCACGTTCTCCGGGTGGCCCATGTTTGCGCTGAGGCACCACCACGCGTGAGCACATCCGGCCTTGCGCCATGTTCAATCAGGATCTGGACTGTCTCGGTGTGCCCAAAAAACGCAGCGAGGGCGAGCGCCGTAAACTTATCGTTTCGCGCCAGGTTTGGATCTGCACCACGCGAGAGCAGCGCGCGAACCATTCGCGCTTGTCCGCGAGACGCCGCTTTCATCAGCGCGGTCATGCCGTGCTTGTTGCGCGCATTGACGTGGGCGCCGTTTGCGAATACTTGCGTCAATTCGTCAACGTGGCCAGACTCAGCAATGCGCCACAATGCGATGTCGCATGATCTCGGTTGTGTTGCGGTCGCAGACATGTCTAATCGCGAATCGTTATCCTGTCGCCAGGTTTGATCAGTGGATCCTGCACCTTCCCTGACTCAATTTCCTTTAACTTGTACTTCGTTACAACCAGAAACCCCTTGCCATCGTCGCGCCCGAGCCGAGCCTCTTTTGCGTCCGGTGTCAGGCCTCCCGCCGCGATGATCGCCTGCGTGAGAGTTAGACCACGCCGGTAAGTCTTCTCACCCGGCTGCTTCACTTCGCCTCCGATGTAAACAAACTGCGTAACGTTAGGAAGTACCGTGATCACATCTCCGGGACGGACCAGCAGGTTCATGTCGGTCGCGTGGCCGAGCTCTATTTCGAACGTCGAACTCGATTCACTTCGCACAACTGTCACTCGCGCGGCTTCAGGCAGCGGCTGCGAGTCGGCGATGACGACGTATAGTGGAATCGCTTCGCGTCGCAGAATCTTTGTGCCTGAGTCTTTCACGAGTCCGCTGACGAGAATCGTGTGGCTTGCATAATCGCGCACGCCCACCGTTACTTTTGGGTTCTCGATCAACGCACGTCGTTTCAGCTCAGCTTCAAGACGGGAACTGATTTCAGTCACTGTTAGACCGCCGACGTGAAAAGGCTCAACGAGCAGCGGATGTTCCAAAGCGCCTGATGATGTGACGGTAAACAACGTCGATTGTGGTGAGGACGAATCGTTAATACGAATATCCAGTACATCGTTTGGACCAACTCGATAAATCTTTGTTAGTGCTAATTCATTTGCGGCGGCGTTGACTTTATCAGGTTCACTAACAGCCGGGCTCTCAGTTTTCGCCGGTGGGCCAGGCTGCTTAACACTCATCGACACCGGAACGCTCTCGGCCTTGGGTGGCGTTTGCACACGCGGCGTGTACGCGGAGGCCGGCCCCTGGTGGACCAGTGTGCGAGAGAGCGCCAACATGTCGCGGGCCTCCTGGTCCTTGGGATTCAATTCGTACGCTCGCTGAAATGCTCGGATCGCGTTTTTATACTGCTTCATCTCAAAATACGCATGGCCCAGCGCGAAGTAGGCATCTGCATGCTGAGGATCCAGTTTTACTGCCTCCTCGAACATTTGCGCGGCTTGCGGCACCAACCCTGTCGACCCGTACTTCAATCCCTGCCGGTATAGTCGTTTCGCTTCCGCTTTCGCTTCCGAAGAGGCTGCGCGCGGATTGGATGTCGGATTGTCGATGTAGTTCGCTGTTTGGGCGGAAACGCGGTCCAGGAGAGGACCAGATACTGCGGCGACGATGAAGAAAGCGAGCGTTTTGAACATCGGGCCCCCTTGCTCAGGAGTTTGATTTAAATAAAACCCGCACGGTGGGCGAGTTCGGTAAACTCCGCACGTAAACCGAACAAGCGAAAAAATAGGGGATCGGTGGGTTGCTTATACCACTTTTGAGGGGTCCATTGCCAGCTTATTCGCCTTCGCAATGAATTCTTAATGCATGGTCTTGTCGCCGAACACTCCTAGACTTCAACAGCTTCTAAGCCCCAGATGTCGACACTTACTTCTTCTGCGTGATGGAGGATTGGTTGGGTCTTCGGTTGAGGGATCTGTCTTGGTGCGAGCATTGATGATTCAAAATTTGTTAACTCCGCTTCGTAGAGCTGCCACGGTTCGTGATGGATGCGAGCGCTATATAGTTCTCCTTCAACCTCCGTGTACAAAAGGTACCGCTCCGTCAAGAAGAACTCTCGTGATCCAGGCTGCGATTTTGGCAGTGCTTTGCCAACCGACCATTCAGCTTTGAACATCGCCGCGGGATCGTCGAGTCGCTTCGATCGATACTTGATCTTGTTCTTTCCAGTCATGCGAATGTCAGCGTTGTAGTACGGTAAATGGAAGAAAGTTTTCGCACCTAAAACTAACGCTCTGCTGTTCGCGTCGAGCGAGAAGAACCACACACCTGGAACGCCGTTGAAATGAACGTAAGTCCGAACATTCAATTCTTCCATTGAATCCAAACCCGGTACGGGCGGAACAAACGGTGGAAACGCTCGAATGTCCCACATTGTGAACGGCGTCATCGCGATCCACGCGGAATTGCCGTACGTATCGAGTTCCAGAGGCTTAGGTACATGCGGCCGCAGAATGTTCTCGCTGATGCGCCAATGCATGAAGAGGAGCTTGCCCCAATCCTGGTGCATCACGGGCTGCCCGGCAGGCTTGTGCCGGAGTTCGAGACGGTCGACATCAGTAGGGTGTCTCATGAGTTTAGTCGAATCATTTAGCGCTTAGTCTCGGCTCTGCCGCCTGGTGTGCAGCCGGTCTCGAGGTCAAAGAGTTCGGGGCATTCAGATTTGCGCGATCCGAGACTCCGACCCCCAGTCGTTCAACTAACTCGCCACCGAGCCAACCACCGAGCATTGCCGCGCCGACTCCAATGAACGATAAGGCGAACGCCGCCGTTGATGGCGCCTCCGGAGAACTCGTCCGCAAATACCAACTGGCGCTGAACAAGATCATCACTCCGAGGTTCACGCTGCCGTGCAAAAGACCAATACGCTTCGCTCGCGTGCCCGAAGGAATGTACAAGAAGTCGATCAACCCGAAGATGGCCGCCATCAATCCACCGACGATTCCTGCGGCGATCATCCAATATGAAACCGTGGTCCAGGTTGGATTACCCGTGACCAGGTAGATCACGTCGAAGACCACTGCCGCCGATAACAAACCGAGCGGATAAACGATCAGGATCGGATGAATCGCGTGACCGAAAAGTTTCGCTCTACTTTCCATTCTGCAACCTCCCCGTGTTCTTAAACCATAGTCAAGTTGTGGGCCACGAGAGATGTCTTCCACGCCAAGGCGCAAAGACGCAAAGAAAACATCACATCTTTGCGCCTTTGCGTGGAAACTAGCCAAACTTTCTGAAGTACTCGTCATGGATTGCCGCGATCGCCTCCGGGGCGACCTTTGGCTTGCGATCGTACGTAAGCAATCCATTGATCTCCTGTTCGATGTCCGTCAATTGCGTGTAACAAAAGCCCGCAAGAAACTCTAACGACGCAATGCCTTTCATCAGATCTCCATACTTCTCCAACAGCTCGTCGGGCGTCTTGAATGAAGCGTAGAAGCGATAGAGCAGATCCAGTTTGTCCGGCGGAACGTCCGGAGGTATCGCCAGAAATCCGCCAACCTCAGAGAGCACGATAGGCTGACCTCGATAACGCGAGCCACGCGCAAACAACGGCTTGTCTACCCACACCTTCGACGGTAATCCTCCACCGCTGAGCATCTCTTCGTAGCGACCTATTATCTTTTCAGCGGTTGGCGTGTAGTCGTGAATCGCGCAGATGTCTGTGATGTCAGTGTGTTCCCAACCATCGTTATCGACCACCGGACGGCTCGAGTCCAGCCTTCTTGTGACTCGCACCATCCGTTCGATGAACGCATATTGTCCGGCATGTTCCTGGCTTAATCCCGGAAACCCCATGCTCTCGTTAACCGGCACCCACGTAACGATGCACGGATGGTTGTAGTCGCGCCTGACCGCATCCTGCCATTCGGCGGATAACAAATCCTCCGCTTTCGGCGACCACTCGCGCGCGTTTGGCATTTCTTCCCAAACGAGCAAGCCCAACTTGTCGCACCAGTAAAGCCAACGCTGATCCTCGATCTTCTGGTGTTTCCTGACACCATTAAACCCAAACATCTTGATCCATCCGATATCCGTTTGAAGCGCTTCATCAGAAGGCGCCGTGAGATACCCGTCGGGCCAGTAGCCCTGGTCCAGGACCATCTTCAGATAAGTGGGTTTGCCGTTAAGCAGAAGGTTGGCATTGCGCAACTCGATGCCGCGAAGTCCGAAATAAGAGCCCACTTCATCGAGAAGATTATTTCCTTCGTAGAGACGAACCTGCAGATCGTAGAGATGTGGCGACTCAGGTGACCAAAGCTTTGCGTATGGAATCGTGAGACTGATTCGTCCGGTCGCGACAGGTGTCTGGTCCTCGCCGATGGCGATGCGCTTCCCTTCTTCGAGTACTTCAACCTCTACACGCCATGCAGCGGAGGGTGCGTGCAAAAACACTGTAACGTCGAGACGATTTCGTTCAGCATCTGTACTGAAGCGCAGCTCTTCAATGCGCATCGGCGGCACGGGTTCGAGCCATACCGTTTGCCATATCCCAGTTGTGCAGTAGTAGTCGATGCCTTCAGGCAAACCCGTGTACGACTGTTTGCCGCGAGGTTGTTGGGGATCCTGGCGATCCTCAACTCGAAGTGTTAGACGATTCTCACCTTTCTTGAGGTAAGGTGCGATATCAAACTGGAATGGAACGTGGCCGCCGCTATGGTGTCCAACTTCGTGACCGTTGATCCAAATCGTCGACGCATAGTCAACGGCGCCGAAGTTCAACAGCAAGTCGCGCTTACTGAACTCGTCTGGTAACTCGAACGACCGCGCATACCAAACAACTTCATGAATCGAATTGTCGTTGATGCCCGACAGTTTTGTTTGATACGCAAACGGCACGACGATTCGCATTGGCAAATTGCGGCCGTCGTACCAACCATGACTCAATCCTTCATCGGCGTCATCAAAAGCAAACTCCCACTCACCGTTTAGATTGAACCAGATGCTGCGTACAAATTGTGGACGCGGATACTCAAGCCGGGGGACGTCTTTTCGACTAAGAATCATGCCACCAGTTTAAGCCACAAAAATCACGACGGCGCAAACGCGGTATCTAAATCGAGTGTGCCTGTGTGTTTTCTTGCAGCTTCGTGGAGCGTTCCATACCAACTGATCGCCCCGTATCACTCAAGCTGGATACGTCCCACGCGGTTAATTTGCCTTCGCAGAGTAACCGGCCATCGTCGCTGATCTCATACTGGCCGTCTCGACACGACAATCGATATATGACTCGGCCATTTTCACGTTTACCTAAAACAATAAGTTCACGCCCATTGGGCAAACAATAAATTCCCCCAACTCTTAAATCCATGTTCCCCCACCCCTTGCTCGTTCTTGAACCTGGGGCTTAGGCCCCAGGCTTTATGCTGATCGCTCGGTTCGCGAGCCGAGCTTATCTACCGCGGCGATCACTCGTTCCGGCAGCACGATGTGCTCGGTTCTCACGCCGTACCCCTTGCCCTTTCCGTTACCGTGGGTTTGGACCATCGCCTCCACGCGTTTCATACCCGCGATCTTGCCGTATGTCGTCAGCGCCTGCGCCACGATCTGGTCCATGTTGTAATACTTGTACGTCGCTAAACGCCCAACGAAGTGTACTTTGGGCGTTGTATCGGCTAACGCCTTATAGCGCGAGTACAATTCCGCGTTCTCTTTGCGCGGCACCGGATAATAGGCATCGCCCTGCGCCTTCGGAAACTCGTAAACAATGCTCGTCTTCGCATGCTCCTGCCCGGTGAGATACTTGAACTCAGTCACACGGGTGTACATCTGCTCATTTGGATAATTCACCACGGGCGCCTGCTGAAAAACCGGCACGTCGTGTGTTTCGTGTTTGAACTCGAGGGAACGGTAAGGCAACTTTCCGTAACAGTAATCAAAGTAAGAATCAACGGGTCCGGTATAAATCATCTCCGCGAAGGGTATCTCTTTTTCGATCTCGCGATAGTCGCAATTCAACATGATCTTGATGTTGGGGTGATCAAGCATGTTCTCGAACATGCGTGTATATCCGTGCAGAGGCATCGCCTGGTATGAATCGGTGAAATATCGATCGTCCCGATTAGTTCGAGTCGGCACTCTGGACGTCACACTCGCGTCCAATTCCGACGGATCGAGCCCCCACTGCTTCCGCGTGTAGTTACGAAAAAACTTTTCGTATAACTCACGTCCGACTTTGCTAACCACTACGTCTTCCGAAGTCCGTACTTGATCGACAGGCTCCGCGACTTTCTTAAAAAACTCTTCCACTTCAAATGAAGTCAGGCTTAGGCCGTAAAGAGTGTTGATGGTGTCGAGGTTGATGGGAATCGGCACGATCTGCCCATCGACGCTTGCGCGAACGCGATGCTGGTACGGACGCCAGTCAGTAAAGCGTGAAAGATATTCAAAAACCTCGCGTGAATTCGTGTGGAATATATGTGGCCCGTATTTGTGAACCAGAATTCCCGCGTCGTTGTAATGATCGTAAGCGTTGCCGCCTATATGTGGTCGTTTGTCGCAAATTAAAACTTTCTTATTCGAACCCGCTGCAAGTCGTTCAGCGAGAACACTGCCGGCAAAGCCGGCTCCCACAATGAGATAATCAAACATCACATGAAACCCTCCCGTGTTCGTATTAATTAAGTGCTAAGTTGTAACTGCCGCATTCGCTCGTGTGCCCACTTTATTCAGCGGCAATGTAGCCGAGCGCGAAGGCCGTCGAGCATCTATTACCGAATCAATCAATGCAGACATTTGTGCCCAGGTTTTGTCCCACGATACGTCCTGGAGAAACGTGTCGACTCTCGCCAGCCATTCAGACTGCGACGAACGCGACATGATCTTTTCAGCAGCGTGGATAAACTCGTCGGCAGTGTCGGCGATC
This sequence comes from uncultured Acidobacteriota bacterium, assembly GCA_963728575.1. GTDB lineage: Bacteria > Acidobacteriota > Blastocatellia > Pyrinomonadales > Pyrinomonadaceae > PSRF01. The sequence continues at coordinate 648,978 of CAVSKT010000012.1, read as the reverse complement.
TCAACCAAGTTCAACTCACCGTATGGCCGTACCACATCCCTGATCGAAGTTGAAATAACAGGCTTGCCGGCGGCCAGGTATTCGGGCGTCTTTGTCGGACTGATAAAGCGAGTGGACTCATTGCGGGCAAATAACAATAGAGCGATGTCCCAGCCCGCGAGATAGTCAGGAAGCTCACTGTATTTCTTTCCGCCAAGATAGTGAATGTTTGGGAGCGACGGCAGCGACGCCGGATCGATCTTCACGATCGGACCAATCATTATGAAATTCCAGTCGGGACGTCTTGCCGCAACCTGCTTCAACAGTTCCACGTCGAAGCGCTCATCGATCACGCCAAAGAATCCAAGACGCGGATGTGGAATTGACGCTTGATCGTCCGGATCCTGAACAGGGCTTCTCGCCTTACCAAAATGCGATGCATCGATGCTGCTTGGAAACGCGTGAACGGCTGCGTGCTGATTACACTTTGCTTCGTAAAGACTCTGGCCACCGGTGAAAACAAGATCCACACACCGGAAAAGTTCTTTCTCAAGCACCGGCAATTGCGAGTCTGCTCCCTTGAACGCCGACAACTCGTCCATGCAGTCGTAAATGGAAGCGATCGGCTTAAACTGATCCGTAAACTTCAGCGCCATTGGCGTGTAGTACCAGAAAACGTAGTCGTCGATTTCGTGCTCATGAAAAAGTTGGCGCGTCATCTCTTTCATGACAGCGTTGATTGCGATCTCGCTTCGTAATCCATCCGGCAACTGAGGCACAACGACGTGCAATCCTGGCTCAGACTCACGTACTTCAAGTCGCATCGAGCCGTTACCGTAAATAGGTTCTTCAACAAAGAAGACGCGGCGATCGCGCGCGCATCGCGTTAACAGATGTTGTGGACGTTGATATACAAAGTCCCAGCGCAAATGAGAAAAGCACACCAGATCCGGTTTCTCATTCGAGCGTAGATTTAAAGGTGGAAATAAACCCCTTGTTTTATTACTCATCACATCCTCCACTACTTACCGAGACTTTCCTTTCTCCGCGCGCACGTTTACCGCGGAGAGCGATTCACAACATGCGACTTTTATTAAGTGGCCGGTTGGGTTTGAGAATTTGTTGGTTCCACCCGGCCGTTGGGATAACTGCTGGTCCCTTAAACCATTGCGGATTGACGTGGGGGATCTCGCCTTAATTCAATACGACAAACTCTCACTCTGTTTTGTTCTCAACCGTCCAGTAAACCTCTTTCGTCACGTTCATCCCTTGTGCAAACTTAGTGCCGTTAGTTGTGACTGGATCAGCGTCATTGTTTAATAGATCACAAGCGCTTTGCTCCGTACGTTTAAGGACATAACATTTGGAGTTTCTGTTTAGTTAGTTCATGCTCCTTCGGAACATACAAAAAGGCGCCACCGATCCGCATGCCGGTGACGCCCTTCGTTACTAATCTTTACTGACGTTACTAACCGCGCGCCTTCAGTTTTTTGCGCGCATAGCCGCCCAATCCCACTAGAGCTGATCCGAGCAGCAGTATTGACGACGGTTCAGGTACTTCACCGTTCGGTGTTCCCGGCCTGCCTACGTCGCTGCCTTCGCCACCTATTCCAGGGCCCGTCGGCACATTCTGGAACCTGACGAAGATCGCATTACAGATCTCTGTTTCTGTAAACCCTGTGAACGCGGCGCCAGAAACTGTAAATGATGCGCTCTCACCCGGTAACAATCCGTCAGCTACGTCACCGGAATTGAAGTTTCCCGAGTTGCTTGTGATAAACGCGAAGTCGAGTACTGTGGGAGGCGGGTTGTTAAACCCGTGTGGTACCACTCCTAAGTCCGCGTCGCTGAAAGTGAAATTCGAAGACAGGCTCGGCGCCTGGTTTCCGGTAAACCCATTCAATCCCGTATTCACGGCATTTCCACGGGGCGGCAAGTCAAAACCGATCGCAGTGATCGTCGACGTGGACCCGGGAAATGTGATTGCCGAAGTGTTCGTGATTGTAAAGGTAAAAGTGTTAGTTTGAGAGTTGAACTCGCAGACAACTGTAGCTGTAGACGCTTGGCCTGAGTCAACACCCGTTATAGTGATGGTGTCGGCGCGAACACTCGAGCTCGCGACGGCAATCACCACTAATGCGGCAAGTGAAAATATAAACCGACTTAATCGGGGCATGGAAATTCCTCCTTGTACGGACCGCTGAATACACTTAACGCGGCACTTTCGACTTGAAAGAGATACTGCAAGAATCGCGGGCACTGCGAGTACTCACAATAGCGTGTGTGCGCAGGATATTAGAGTCGTCTACCAAGTTCCGTCAACCACTTTTCTTGATGTGACAGAAACTCAACACCTGCAGCACCGCAACGAAAAGATCACGAATGAACAACTTCATTATTCCGGACGGCGGCTTGCTCGGTCAATGTCGTGACCCACGACGGCGACCACGCTGATGTGCTGTCCCTACCTTTAACGCGCTCAGTACCAGCTCCGCCTGCCTCTGGTAAGAGTTGATTAACAGCGGCCAACATTTGCGACGTCGCTCCAGGAAATAATGCTTCAAATAGCACTGCAATTTTCGCAGGTATCGAAATAACGAGCTCGGCATCGCCACGTTTGCACGCGCGAACGATTTGCCGAGCAGCGTTTTCTGCGCTGACCGACAGAAGCGGTAACGAGTCGCTGATGCTGAACCATGCGTACTCGAATCTGTGGTGTCCTTTAAAGTCGGCATTGCGCGGGCTGCCGGTTCGCATCAACCCTGGACAAACGGTTGTAACATTGATGCCGTCCTTCATTAACTCCGCACGCAGACCTTTCGAAAGACCCACAAGCGCAAACTTGCTGGCGCTGTAGGGAACGAGATGAGGCACCGATACTTTTCCGCCAATTGAACTGATGTTAACGATTCGTCCTTGTTTGCGCCGGCGCATCGATGGAAGGACAGACAAGATCGTGTTCAATGGACCCCAGAAATGCGCTTGCATCGCGAGGTCGAAATCCTCATGCGTCATGACTTCGATGGGTCCGACCTGAATCACACCTGCATTGTTGACGAGCACATCGATGTGCCCAAAGTTGTTATTGACCGAAGCGACTAGATCCGCGACTTCCTGTCTGTTTCTGACGTCGCATCTATAAACCATCACGTCGCCGCCGAATTGCTCGAGGTCGGTTCGGGCACGTTCGAGTTCTTCGTCGTCGCGCGCGCAAAGCGCGAGGCGCGCACCTTCGCGAGCGAACTCGCGCGCCATCACGAGCCCGAGTCCTCGCGAACCTCCGGTGATCAATACCGTCTTGTTCTTAAGGTCGTATTCGAAGAAACGACTAAGAGCCGATTTAAGCAAGAAAGCGCCACCCGCGAGCGCTGCGACTTTGACGATTTGGTTTGCGTTTGCCATGCACCAGACCCACGCAAATTCTGCTCCTTGGGTAATAGGAAGGACAGCGCATGGTAGGAGCAGGAACGGTGCTCCGGCTTCGCCGCCTGAGTTGGCTTCGCGGCGGTGGTTCCGCCCCGCCGTATGGTAAAAGTACAAACGTGGATGCGATCGTTATCGGTGCTGGACCAAACGGATTAGCGGCCGCGATCGAACTCGCGCGCTCCGGTAAATCAGTTCGTATCTACGAGGCCAACGCAATCGTTGGCGGTGGCGCACGCTCCGCCGAACTGACGCTTCCAGGTTTCACGCACGACATCTGTTCGGCTGTGCATCCACTCGCTTTCGGTTCACCATTTTTTTCAACTCTGCCGCTCAACCAATACGGATTGGAGTTCATCCATTCTCCAATCGCCCTCGCTCATCCATTCGACGACGGTACGGCCGCGATCCTTCATCACTCACTCGACGTCACAGGGGACAAACTAGGACCAGACAAATCCAGCTATGAAAATTTGATGAAGCCCTTCGTCAGACGCTGGCACGAGCTCGCGGGCGACTTACTCGGACCGCCGCGTGTTCCTCATCATCCTTTTCTTACGGGACGTTTCGGTATTCGCGCCATTCGATCCGCAAAGGGGTTTGCCGAAAGTACATTTCGTGAAGACAAAACTCGCGCGCTCTTTGCTGGACTCGCGGCTCATTCGTTCCTGTCTCTCGATCAGTTAGCAACTTCGGCTTTCGGATTAGTGCTCGGCGTTCTCGCTCACACCAACGGTTGGCCGCTCGCGAAAGGTGGATCGCAGAGTATCTCGAATGCGCTCGCTGCTTATCTGAAAGAACTCGGCGGCGAAATCGTTACCGGTCGCAGGATCGAATCTCTGTCAGAGTTGTCTCCTGCCAAAGCAATTCTCTGCGACCTCACACCTCGACAGATCGTTCGTATCGCGGGCGAGTCACTGCCCTCTGGATTTAGTCGCAAGTTGACTCGTTATCGTTACGGACCAGCAGCTTTCAAACTTGACTGGGCATTGAATGCACCCGTGCCCTGGCGTGCGCCTGAATGCGAACAAGCGGCAACGATTCATCTCGGCGGCTCGTTCGCTGAGATCATCACCTCCGAGCGAATCGTTAATTCAGGTCAACATGCCGAAAAACCTTTCGTGATTCTTTGCCAGCCGACACTCTTCGATCCATCGCGCGCGCCCCACGGTCAACACACGCTCTGGGCTTACTGTCATGTTCCAAACGGTTCGAACCTGGATATGACAGAACGTATCGAGAGCCAGATTGAACGCTTCGCACCCGGCTTTCGCGATTGCATTCGCGCCCGCAATGTCATGACACCCGCAAACCTCGAACAACACAACGCCAACCTGATCGGCGGAGATATCAACGGCGGTTCACAACACCTCGCGCAAATGTTTACGCGCCCGACTGCACGCCTTTATTCAACTCCGAAAAAAGGGCTTTACATCTGTTCTTCCTCAACACCGCCCGGCGGTGGAGTTCACGGTCTTTGTGGTTACCATGCCGCTCGAGTCGCACTTCGTAAAAGTCTCGCGTGAAACTTTGGAACTCGACGTGCTTTGTCATAGTTCGCGTTTGTTTTAGGTGTAAGAAAACGAGCAGAACCTCGAGATTGTAGAAGTGTCTGCGGACAGTTCCGTATGCAATTCGAACGCGAAACTGCCATAAAACCCGAAGCGGAGATGAGTATGGAAAACCAAGTTTCAGATGTCGCTACTCAACCAAGTGAAGCCAGAAAAACCAAGGTGCCGGATAAGCTGTTCGAACGATTATTGAGCTTCGAGCCGACGCCCGCGCCGGTAATCAGTTTGTATCTCGACGCCCGCGTGAATGAGAACGGGCAGCGAACCTTTATGCCTTTTGTTCGCAAGCAACTGAATGAGCGAGTTAAGTCGTACGACGTTACGTCTGAAGAGCGACAGAGTATCGAAGAGGATTTCGTTCGCATCATGCGATATCTAGAACACGAAGTCCCGGACTCAGTACAGGGCCTTGCTCTGTTCGCGTGCTCTGCGGCCAATGATTGGTTTGAGGTTGGAAACTTTGAGGCGCCGTTCGAGCGCAACAGAGCGTTCATATCCGATCGACCTCACGTTTATCCGCTTGCGCGTTTGATGGATCAATACGGGCGTTATGCGGTTGTGCTTGCCGATACAAATCGCGCACAGATCTTCGTCTTTGCCGCGGGTCGCGCAGTCGACCGGCAGGACGTGCAGAATGTGAAGACGAAGCACGCGAAGGTTGGCGGCTGGTCCCAGGCGAGGTACCAGCGACATCAGGAAAACTATCACCTCCAGCATGCCAAGGAAGTAATGGAAATGCTCGAGAAGATCGTGCGAGATGAAAACATCGAGCACATCGTCCTCGCGGGAGATGAAGCGGTTGTAATTCCCCTCCTTCGTGAACAGATGTCGAAGACTATCGAAGAAAAGATTATCGACGCTTTGAGTCTTGGCATTGACACCCCGGAGCATGAACTGCTCGAGGAATCGCTAACGGCATTTCGTCGTCATGATTCGCTGACCGACATGGAAAAGGTTGAGCGTCTGTTGAATGAGTACCGGGCTGACGATCTTGGAGTGGCCGGTGTTCCTGAAACACTTGCAGCGTTATCAAATGGTCAGGTGGAAGAGATGCTCATATCCGCCAAGGTGGAAAGCATTCAATACGACGAAGAGGAAGTCAAAAAAGTACTGGAGCTTTATCGAGATGAAGAACCGCTGCCTGATGAGCTCGATCAGCGATCGGTTGCGGATGAACTCGTCAAACGAGCGAATCTACTCTCGTCCGCAAAAGTGACTTTCGTCGAGGACAGCACTCGGCTGGAATTGCTTGGTGGCGTCGGGGGTTTCCTGCGTTATCGAATTTCTGAAGAGAACGCAGCGCCGTACGAGCAGACTGACTCAACACCGCGCGCAAAGGCTTTGGTTCGAAAGGCGTAACTTACCGGAGGGGAATGCAATGTCAGACAAAGATCGCGCTAAAAAAGATCACGAACGGACGGACAAGAAGAACAAGGCAATGCGTGAACACGAGAACCCGCGCACGCAACGAGCTGATCCGCCGCAACAGGCACGCGACGCATCGAATTTAACAGATACGGAACCTGGCGCCGAACGGCGGGACAGATGAGCCACAAAAGGCACAAATCCAAGCCACAAAAGAGCACAGAATTGATTCTGCTCTTTTGCGGCTGAATTTTTTGCCTTTTGTGGTTTGATTTGTGCCTTTTGTGGCTGAACCGTCATTAGCTAAGTGCGCGATCCGTGATTTCAAGACCTCTATCAATGATCGCGAACGCTTCGCGTAACTCGTCTTCCGTAATGCAAAGCGGTGGATTCGTGAAGAACGTATTCCACCTCACAAACGTGTACAGCCCCTCCTGCCGGAAAAACTTTCCGAGCGCCTGCATCTCGGGCGCCGTTCCGTTGAAAGGAGCCATCGGCTCGCGCGTCTCGCGATTGCGCACCAGTTCGACAATCCCGAAAAGTCCGATGTTACGCGTCGCTCCGACTGACGGGTGACGGCTTTCGAGATCCTCGAGTAGACCACGCATGACCGTCCCCATGCGTCGCGCGTTCTCGATCAAATTATCCTCTTCGTAAACAGAGATTGTCGCGAGTGCCGCCGCACAAGCGAGCGGGTGACTGTTGTAAGTAAGGCCACCGTAAAAGACATTCTTTTCAAAGTGGTCCGCAATCCGCCGTCGCATACCAACTGCGCCGAGTGCCACGTAAGCGCTCGTTAATCCCTTCGCCATCGACATCAGATCCGGAACGACTTTCCAGTGATCGATCGAGAACCACTCACCAGTGCGACCAAAACCCGCCATCACTTCATCCGCGATCAGCAGGATGCCGTGGTTGTCGCAAAGATCGCGCAGCCCTTGCATGTATCCGTCGGGAGGAATGAGTATGCCGTTGGTTCCTACAACAGGTTCGACGATGATCGCCGCTACGGTCGTTGGTCCTTCGAGTTGGAGAATCTCTTCAGTGCGCGCGAGCACTTCGTCAGTTGTGTCCCAGCCTCTTTGAATACCGTGATAATAATCAGGAATGCGGAAAACGCCGGGGATGCCCGGTTCGGCGGCCCAACGTCGAGGATCGCCCGTGAGTGTTAAAGAGCCTGCGGTGCCACCATGATATGTGCGATACCTCGCGCCGATCTTGTGTCGTCCCGTATAAAGTCTCGCGATGCGGATCGCGTTCTCGTTTGCTTCGGCACCGCCATTCGTGAAGAAGAATGCGTCGATATCGCCGGGGGCCAGATCGGCAAGCTTTTTACTCAACCGGCCGCGCACTTCAGTGGCCATGAACGGGTTCGCGTAAGCGAGCGTCGCAGCCTGGTCCTGGATCGCGCGAATCACTCGCTCGTCGCCATGACCGATGTTCACGCACATCAATTGGCTGTTGAAGTCGATGAAACGTTTGTCTTCAGGTGTCCAGAAATAAATTCCTTTTGAACGTGCAACCGGAATCGGATCAACAGCGGCTTGTGCGGACCACTCGAACAGCGTGTAACGCCGGCAGAGATCGACGATCTCCTCGCCAGATAGACGTTCGGAAGTATTGTTCATAATTCGCGGATGATACCCTATCCGCATTTCATCCGTATAATCTGTGGCTAAATGAAGGACCAAATTCAACAAACAGAGAAAGTTATTCGACCCTACATCCGGCGAACGCCAATTCTCGAAGTTGACGGCGCCGACTTTGGCCTCGATTGGATCACGATCGTCTTCAAGCTCGAACTCTTCCAACACTCCGGATCGTTCAAAGCGCGCGGTGCGTTTACAAACATGCTCACGCGTGAAGTTCCACCCGCAGGCGTTGTTGCAGCTTCTGGTGGCAACCACGGCGCCGCCGTCGCGTTTGCGGCGATGAAGTTGCGCAAACCTGCAACGATCTTTGTGCCGTCTGTTGCAGCGCCAACAAAGCTCGAGCGAATTCGCAGTTATGGGGCGGAGTTGGTGATCTCCGGAGATCGTTACGCAGAGTCGCTGGAAGCGAGCGAGGCATGGACCGCAAAATCCGGTGCGCTTCCGATTCACGCTTATGAAGGAACCGAGACGTTGATGGGCCAGGGCACGCTCGGACTCGAGTTGGAGCAACAGGATCCAAAACTCGACTCACTACTCGTCGCTGTTGGTGGTGGTGGTCTAATTGGTGGAGTTGCAGCCTGGTATCGGGACAGAGTCACGATCGTAGCAGTTGAACCATTCGCTGCTCCCACTCTCGAACGTGCGTTGAGCGCCGGGCGTCCCGTCGACGCACCCGCCGGCGGAATCGCTGCGGATTCGCTCGCGCCGAGACAAGTCGGTCAACAAATGTTCCCGATCGCACAGAAGCACGTGCGTGAAGTTGTACTTGTTACCGACGAAGAGATCGTCGACGCACAACAGAAATTGTGGCAATCAATACGCGTGCTTGCAGAACCCGGCGGCGCGGCAGCTTTCGCAGCACTTCTTTCAGGCCGTTACAAACCGGCGCCCGGATCGCGCGTGGGAGTGATCGTCTGTGGCGGCAACGCCGGCAATCCTGTTAATCCTTCAAATCCTGCCTAAACAAATGCATTGACACTAAAAAATCCGAGGTATATATCTTGAACGTCGAACTCACGACGGAGGTACCTTCTCATGCGAACGTTCTCACAGCGACTCTTTGTCGTCGCTCTTCTTTTTTGCATCGTCTTCGCACCATTAACAATTGCACCAGCCGCAGACTTCAAACGTGAAGTCATCTACCAGATCATCACCGATCGTTTCTTCGATGGCAGCAGTTCAAACAACAACCCATCGCAAAGCGCCGGACTCTACGATTCAACGAAAACAAACTGGCGTGCTTACTGGGGTGGCGATCTGGCAGGCATTCAACAGAAGATGTCGTACCTCGCGGGCATGGGTGTCACAGCGATCTGGATCTCGCCGCCTGTTGATAACCTCAACACAAATATTCCTGACGGCAGCGGCAATCCTACGGCTTCATATCACGGTTACCAGGCGCGCGACTTCAAGCGCATCGAAGAACACTTCGGCAACGCGAGTAATACATGGACCGAGTTTGACAATCTCGTCTCCGCGGCGCATTCAAACGGAATAAAGGTCATCGTCGACTTTGCGCCTAACCACGGGACTCAAAACAACGCCGGTGAGTTTGGCGCCCTTTACGATAACGGTACATTTCTCGGTAACTTCACCAGCGACACGAACGGTTACTTCCATCACAATCCAAACATCTCCGGCGGTGGTTGGGACGATCGATACCAAACTCAGTACTACACGCTCTTCGATCTTTCAGACATCAACCAGCAGCACCCGACAATGGACGCCTACCTCAAGGCGGCGGCGCAACTGTTCCAGCAACACGGCGTCGATGGTTTCCGAATCGATGCGATCAAGCACCTGAATTGGGGTTGGCAATACAGCCTCGCGAATTCAATTTACACGTTTGGAGATAGTTTTCTTTTCGGCGAGTGGTTTCAGAATGGCACTTCCGATCCGCTCTACGCCGACTCCTACAAGTATGCAAACAAGAGCGGCATCTCGATGCTGGATTTTCCTCTGAACACCGCGATACGCAATGTGTTCGGATCTACCAACGCGAACTTTTCGGATATCGATGCCGTGATCACCGCGGAAGCGAGCAACTTCACATGGAAGGAAGATCTCGTCACCTTCATCGACAATCACGACATGGCTCGCTTCCTCTCCATCAACAACAATAACAATCGTCTGCATGAAGCGATGGCTTTCACGCTCACGAGCCGTGGCATCCCGTGCATCTATTACGGCACCGAACAGTATCTGCACAACGATACGAGTGGCGGCACTGATCCTTACAACCGGCCGATGATGACCAATTTCAGCACCAGCACCACCGCGTATCAGCTTGTGAACAAGCTCTCGACGCTGCGACGGAACAATCCGGCGATTCCATACGGCTCGATGGGCCAACGTTGGATCAACAACGACGTCTATATCTATGAGCGCAAGTTCTTCGGCAACGTGGTTCTAGTTGCCATCAATAAGAATGAAACGTCCAGCTACAACATCAGCGGCCTGAACACCTCGCTGCCCGCGGGTAATTACTCGGATTATCTGACGGGTTTGTTAGGTGGACTTTCGATCACAGTCAGCACCGGGTCTGGTGGCAACAATCCTGTTTCTAACTTTACGCTGCCGGCCCACACCGTTTCCGTGTGGCAGTTCACTGAAGGTGCGTCGACGCCCCAAATCGGTTCGATTGGACCGACCGCTGGTCAGCCGGGTGTTAAGACAGTCATTGCAGGGAAGAATTTCGGCTCGAGCGGCGGCTCGGTGAAGTTTGGCACGACCACCGCGACCGTGAATTCCTGGTCGCCCACACAGATAACAGTTACCACGCCGTCCGTTACCAACGGGAACTACAGCGTGACTGTGACAAACAGCAGCAGTCAGGTTTCCAATTCGATTCAATACACCGTTCTTACGGCCAAACTCATCCCAATCGTCTTTACAGTCAACAATGCGTCGCCGACGCAGGTTGGTGATTACATCTTTCTGACCGGGAATACAGTCGAGCTCAGCAACTGGTCGACGACGTGGCAGGGCGCGGTCGGTCCGATGTTGACGCCAAATTATCCCAACTGGTTCATCGTCGCCGCCGTTCCGGCCGGGCAAACGATCCAATTTAAGTTCATCAAGATCGCCGCAAATGGAGCGGTAACGTGGGAAGCCGGCAGTAATCACCAGTACACCGTGCCCACGAGCGGCACCGGATTTGTCACCGTCAACTGGCAGTATTAACAGAACCGAGCGCGGTAGCGCCGGGTAAATCTCCAGCATCACGCTCTCTGGAGACCTACCCGGCGCTACCGCGAACTTTTTTCTTGACACTCTTACCTCAATAAATTAAATAATGTTTGTCTTTGTTTTTCCCGCAGAGACTTGTCCCGCCCAACACAAACTAATAAATTGAGGTGAAATCTATGTCCTTCCCCCTGCTATCCGGACTCCGCTCCAACGACCTGGCTATCGACCTCGGAACCGCTAACACACTCGTCTACGCGAAAGGGCGCGGAGTCGTGCTCAGCGAGCCGTCCATCGTCGCTATTAATAAGGTGACGAATCAGGTCGAGGCAGTCGGAAAGGACGCCAAGGAGATGTTGGGCCGGACACCGGGAAACATCGTCGCCATTCGCCCGATGCGCGACGGCGTGATCGCCAATTTTGAAGTCACGGAAAAGATGCTTCAGCACTTCATCCGCAAGGCGCACAACGGCCGCTCGTGGGTGAGCCCGCGAGTCATTATCGGAATTCCCAGTGAAATTACCCAGGTTGAGCGGCGCGCGGTTGAAGACTCGGCGTATCGCGCCAAAGCCTCGGAAGTCTACCTCGTAGAAGAAGCTGTCGCGGCGGCAATCGGCGCCGGGCTGCCAATCACCGAGCCGCACGGAAACATCGTCGTCGATATCGGTGGCGGCACGACCGACATCGCCGTTATCAGTCTCGGCGGAATCGTTTATGCGCGCGCGGTCCGCACGGCGGGTGACGCGATGGACACTGCGGTTGCCGAGTATGTAAAGCGCAAGCACAACCTTCTGATTGGCGAGCGCACGGCGGAAGAGATCAAGATCCACCTCGGGAGTGCGTTTCCACTTGATGAGCCCTTATCGATGGAGGTGCGTGGTCGCAATCTTGTGGAAGGCATCCCGCAAACTATTACAGTGACCGATGCAGAAGTGCGCCAGGCACTCGATCCGTCTGTCAGCGCGATCGTCGACGCGGTTCGTGTCGCACTTGAGCGCACTCCACCGGAACTTTCAGCGGATATAATCGACCGCGGCGTTGTTTTAACCGGCGGTGGAGCGCTGCTTGCCAATCTCGATAAGCGTTTGCGCACTGAGACAGGACTGCCTGTGTTTGTTGCCGACGATCCGCTCACCTCGGTCGTACTTGGCGCAGGCAAGATGCTTTCCGATTTCGCGCTCCTGAAGCGAGTGAAATGGGAAAACACGCTGCAGTATTAATCTGTTGCTGCGGATCACAGTTCCATGTTCGAAACAGAGGAGCAGAGGAAACGCGCTCAACTGATCATCACGTTATTGGCGAAGCTCTACGTGGTGCTCGAACTCTCAGTCGACAACTGCCCGGTCTGTCACAAAGCTCTCTCCCACGACTCAGAATGTCCACTTTCTCTCGCCTGGTCCCTTCTCACTGAAGATCAACAACGCGACGCCCGCACCGCCATCCGCGCCCTCGCCCTCAGCATCGGGGCCGACGACTCGGTCTCCGATCCGATGGTGCATTAGAGCCCAGGTGAGATAATCAATCTTAAGATCACAATTTGTGATCTTAAGATTTTTATTCTGACCTTGAACGGCTTTAGAGTCACTTCTTCACTGTTTTTCCTCGAAAACCGATAGGTTTTCGCTTCGGAATAGTTGGTTTCATAAGCTGTCGAATTGCTTCGAAAACAACCTTGAACTTGTTGTCATAATTCCGTTCAAGAGCGTCCAATCGCCTATTTAGGTCTGCATGTGACGCCAGTATTTCGCGAAGACGAACAAACGTTCGCATGATCTCAATATTCACCTGGACCGCCCGATCGCTTTTGAGGACGCTCGAGAGCATCAAAATTCCGTGTTCCGTGAATGCGTAAGGGCGATACTTTAGGTGTTTTCCATGGGCTTTTCTTAAGGTCACAATTTGTGACCTTAAACGTTCGTCCAACGCCTGCGCTTCCGCTATCGTTAGCTGAAACATAAAGTCTGACGGGAATCGATCAGGGTTGCGCTTGACCGCTTGGTTAAGCACTCTGGTTGAGACACCGTAGAGCTTGGCGAGCGTTCGGTCGAGGATCACTTTTTGACTGCGAATGAGAAGGATAGAGCTTTCAACGGACTCTGCTGGAATACTGATTAATTCATGTGTCATGTGAGGTTTCCTTAATGAGGCGCTTGATTTTACCTCTACCCTACACATCACAACAAACCTGGAAGCGTGGAACAGCCGCTTGATGGGCCTCGACCAGTGAACTAAGCGTGACCATGCGATCGAAGCCGCTGGTGGCTGTGAAGCGGCGATTAAACATTGCGAACCGGTATATGGGGCCATGAGGCTCTACTTCCGACAAAAACTCTCACTTGGGAGAGGCGATATTACTCTCAAGTGCGAATGCTGTCAAGAGGCGGCTGGAGGTTTGAGCGGCCTAAAATTCTCAGGTTTTTCGTTTGGAACGGCGGTAGTTGAAAGTCCCAGGTAACTTCTCTGGCAGGAGAGTGTTGTCGTCAATTAGGTGTTCGAGATGCACGCCGGCCACGCTGGCATAAGCCAGCAGCATCGAAAGCGAAGGCTCCCGCACACCCGATTCGTATTCGGAGATCCGGGCAGGTGAGAACGAACGTTCGACTCCTAACCGGCGCAACATCTCTGACTGCGATAGACCTAGCGCGTTTCTAATCTGAAGGAGTTTTCGGCCGAGATTTTCGGGTCGGCGTCGCGGCTTTGTGCCCATGGGGAATCATACCGACTAAACTGAGTAATCATCTTACTCGCAACTGCGAGTAGGCGCAAGAGACCAAAATCAGCCCAACTAATGAGCCTTTTTGCCGCCAAGTGGTCCAAAAGTGAATTTTTCTGTTTACTACTGGTGCCCTGCCGTTTTAGGATGGCAGCCGTCTTTGACAATTCAGCAACGGCAAAATGCGCGGCTCAGCCTCCCACACTAACGAGTGATGAGCATCGCCGTTGAGCATGAAAGGTTCATACTCACGGCGACAAAGAAAAGCGAACGCAGATTACTCCCAACTGCGAGTGGATGCGGAAGAGAGCTCTACCGAAGCCGGCGAAGGGCCAATTGGGCCAGCGAAGCACCAAAGCAGTTCCTGTCAGGAGGAAACTTCTGATGGGCAACCCGCGTCCACGGCCGCTGCGCCTTGCTGAAAAACTTCTCCACATCCGCACCAGCCTCGCATTGTCTCAAACACAGATGCTCGAACGGCTCGGACTCGGCGACACCATGCACTATGGCCGTATTTCAGAGTACGAGCAGGACAAACGTGAGCCAACGCTTATGACCCTCCTCGCCTACGCCCGCGCCGCGAGCGTTCACCTGGAAGACATCGTCGACGACAATCTGGATTTGCCTCGCAAACTTCCCGGCAACGTTAACTACCGCGGCATCACGCGAAAATCCCAACGCAAGTAGATAGATGATATTCAACCGGTAGGACGTATACTCTCACGGGCATGCACGTCTTCTACACACCTCGTTATTACGCTGACATAGGAGAAGGCCACGTTTTCCCGATTCGAAAATTCGAGCTTGTGCGCGAACGGCTGCTTGCTGAAGGCACGTTGCATCCCGGTGAGATTCATGAACCTGCGCCCGCGAGTCTCGACGATGTGCTCCTCGTCCACACGCACGACTACGTTTCGCGTCTGTGCAGCGGCGCCTTAACTCCCAAAGAAATACGACGTCTCGGACTGCCATGGTCCGAATCGCTCGTGCGCAGATCGTTTTATGCCACTGGCGGCACTCTCGCTGCGACGCACGCAGCGCTCGCCGAAGGTTATGCTTCGAATCTCGCAGGCGGCACTCATCACTCGTTTGCCGATCGCGGTGAAGGATTTTGCGTGCTCAACGACGTGGCCGTCGCGATTCGCGCAATGCGCGCGAGGAAGTTGTTCCACCGCGCAGCAATCGTCGATTGCGACGTCCACCAGGGAAACGGCACCGCAACGATCTTCGCGGGCGACGACGACACGTTTACGTTTTCAATCCACGGAGCAAACAACTATCCGCTTTTCAAAGCACATTCGACGCTCGACGTAGAATTGCCGGACGGCACCTCCGATGACGAGTATTTAGCGGCACTCTCGCACAACCTGCCCGCGGTTTTTCGAGTCGATCCGGACATTGTCTTCTATCTCGCCGGCGCCGACCCCTATGCCGGAGATAAACTGGGTCGTCTTGCGCTTTCACTCGAAGGACTAAGAACACGCGACGCCTTTGTCCTGCGCGAGTGCTACGAACGCGAAGTGCCGGTAGTGACAGTAATGTCCGGGGGCTACGGCAAAGACATCAACGACACGATCGAAATCCATTGCAACACGATCCGCATGGTGAAAGAGATCTTTGAATCTCGAGTCGCAACTCGCCGGCTCGCCTGAAACGCAATGCGCAGAATCCTTCGAATGCTGTTCCTGGTGGTCGTTGGGATCGTGATCGGCATGGTCATCTACGAGGGCATCTTCCTTGTTCGCGTCTTCCGGCTACGCGGTAATAATCCTTCCTCGACGTCATTGATCGACACACGCGCTCAGGAAGCGGCAGCAAAAGGCCAACAAGCAAGACGCGAACAGGCCTGGGTGCCACTCGACAAGATCTCAACGAATCTGCAACGCGCAGTGCTCGCAGGTGAAGATACGAATTTCCTCACTCATCGCGGATTCGATTACGAGGCAATTCAGAAAGCCTTCGAACAGGCGCAACGAGAAACCGCTCGCCAGGCAAAAGCTGAAGGAGAGGACGACGACTGGCTTCCAACTCTTCCTGAGTTCAAACGTGGTGGCTCCACCATAAGCCAGCAGCTCGCGAAGAACCTCTATCTCTCATCACAACGATCGTTCCTGCGAAAGGGCCAGGAAGCCGCGTTGACAATCATGATCGAGCGCACGCTGACCAAGCGACGCATTCTCGAGATCTATTTGAATGTGATTGAGTGGGGAGATGGAATTTATGGAGCGGAAGCTGCTTCGCAGCGCTACTTTCGTAAACCTGCATCAGCGTTGACCGCGAGCGAAGCGGCTTATCTCTCCGCGATGATCCCGAATCCGCGCACGGTGTTCAATCCACAGGTAAACCCACGCCGGGTCGCACGTCGCCAGCGCATCATCCTCCGCGGCATGCCTTACGTGAAGCTACCTTAAGCGTCTCGGTGCTTTGTTTGCCGATTCAATCGTGAGTGAGTTCAAGAAACGTTTGACGTTATCGTCTTCGTCAGCAAAGAGGGCGCCCAAAACGTAGACGGATCGTTGTTCGTTTACTACTTTGGTCGCGATGCGTACGCGCCCATGAATCACGCATGACTTCAGCTCAAACTCGATTGCGGGAAGGCCGCTCACAGAGATGTACTTCTCGTTTGCCGGAGCGCAAGAGCCGGTGCCGGCCGGACCTAAACCCGAGTTCAGGCCCATCGCGAAACCCATCATGCCACTATCGAGCACGGCCTTGTGACTTTCACCAAGGGTTTCTTTTTTAAGCCACTGGACCAGATAGGTGGACCAACCGTCGCGGCCGATATAAACAGTTACATTACCCAGTTCACCGGCGAAAGGGACCTCAGCATCGAGCTGCTTGCCGTTCTGAGGAACAAGTGCCGAGAAGTCTTCCCCAGCAGGCTGAAATCGGTACCAGTCTGACTTAGTTGGAATCGAGTCAGCCCACGCAAACTCCTTCGCGTTCGTACTGGGCGCCGCCGCGGTACCACGAGTCCCGAGCATCAGGTTGGTGAGTTCCCCGTATTGCCGTTCGCCTTTGGATTTTTTGGCCGTCGCAGCAGGATTGAGACCTGCGCCTGTATCGATTCTCAGAGCTTTTGCTTTAACAAACTCCCACGGTGCTGTGGGATTCGGTGCTTGCCACAAACCGCGGCCTTCGCTTCGAGCAGCTTGTTCCGACTGCTGATAGATCTGTTGATCCATCGCACTCAAACGACTGAGATTGTTCGGATCGAACCAGGCAGCACCGTCGCGAATCATTTGCGCGCCGATGTCCACGTCGTTCAACAAAACTCTGCCCGCCACACTTCCATCCGCGGCGATACCGGAGTATTCCACCACTACGATCTTGTCATGAAGAAAATCCGAAAGATGCTTCTTTGCAACGTCGCCAAACGCCTGGTCCATCGCAGGCGCATCTACGCCGATTAGCTTCACTCGAACCGGGCGATTGAGGTTGAAAATGGTGATGACATCACCGCTGCTGACGTCGATCACTTTTCCAGACATTGATGCCGCATTCACCTCAGTGCACAAAAAACAAAGCACTGCGAACGCGGCGATCAGTGTGATGCGTTTCATGAACCGTTGGGAGAAATTCTTAGACAGCAAACTCTTTCGCGAGCTTCAATTCGGCCTTCCGCAACTCGAAGCGGCCGCGCCCCAGATTCCCGTGCGCATTCATCGCTAGTACGACGAAGTAGTCTTTGCTCAACAGCCGCATCAACATCGTCGCACCTTCGAGTGAAATCACGAGCTCGCGCAGTCCACCAAGTCCCGTATCGTTTCCCGCTCGCTGAGCACTCCGCACTAACGAAGTAAACTCAGCCGCGGCGACGTCGAGATTCGCGTCCATGCCGGCTTCGCCAAGTACTTTCTCAACGGCGATGCCATCAGTTCCCATGATGAGCGCGCCGAGGCTGCCCTCGGTGCGTTCAACAATGGACTCGAGTAATTCCTTGAACATGTGGCCCTCCAATTAAGGACGTTGACCGCTAAGACTACCCGGCCTTGCCGTGTTCGTTCCGGTCGGACTATTTGGCAGAGGAGCACTCAACAACTGCGGCTGGGTTGAGGGTGTGGTCGGTTGCGACTGAGGTTGTTGCAACTGAGTCGGAGTTGGCGTGTTGCTTGGCGGATTTCCAAGTGGAACCGGTTGCGGAATGGTGATGGAACGTTGACCGTTGGTAACGGTTCCCGCAGTCGGACGACCATTGTAGTCCGGACGATAAATGTGCGGTGTGATGAAGAACAGAATTTCGCTGTTCTGGCGAGTCGTCAATTTTCTCTTGAAGAGATTACCAACAACCGGAATCGAAGCGAGTCCAGGAGTTCTCTGCTGAGCTTCACCTTCAGTATCTGCAAGCACTCCGCCCATGACGGTGGTCCCACCATCTGGAACGAGCACTTCTGACTGCATGCGCTGTGTGTCGATGCCCGGAACGCCTGCGACGGAGATACCGGTGTTGAGCGTGTTGTTTTCAATCGTGACGCGCAGCACAACCGTACCCGCATCTGTAATCTGCGGCGTGATCGAAAGACGCAGCGGCACTGAGACGAATGTCGTCGTAACTACCGCCGAACCAGCTGCGGCCTGTGTTGTTTGAACCGGAATCTGTGAACCGCTTTCAATCTGTGCGGGACGATTGTTCAAGGCAGTCACACGAGGAGTTGCAACTGTCTTAGCCTGGCCCCGAGACTCAGCCATCGAGAGAAGCGCGCTGATCTGAGCAGTACCGAACAATCCCGTTGTTAAGCCGATGACGGTGCTTGCGGCAGCAGCGGCCAGTGAATTCGCCGGTACAGGAGTACCAGCTAAGCCGCCGAACACACCGTGCGGATTTGGACCAGCAGTTGGCCCGGAACCACTTCCCGAGCCAGAGCCTCCCGAACCACTACCACCACTTCCTCCAGAACCTCCGGAGCTCGTGTTTTGGAAAGGAAGAGTACTAAGGCTGCCCAACCCGGAGCGGCCCAAACTAAGAACACCCGCTGAAAGCTGCGCACCCATATCACGGCTGAAGTTGCGCTGCGCGATCACGATACGTGTTTCGATCTCAACCTGCGGCTCGGGTTGGTCCAGGATCGCGACCAACTGTCGAATCGCGTCGATGTTGTCTTTTACGTCTGTGATGATCAGCGTATTGCTGCGACCATCGACCTCGATCCCTCCACGTCGCGAAAGTCTGCGAGAGATGATCGGAAGCAAACCCTGGTCGCCGCCGCCACCGGTCGAATCACCACCTGCGCCGCCACTGAAACTGAGATTCGTGGAACCGCCGGAGAATGCACCCGTGGAACCCGCTGCCTGGGCCAACGTGCCCGAAGCACGCGCGTAATTAAGCCTGATGAATTCGGTAACGAGTGGTGAAGCATCCAGACGCGAGTCGTTAATCACCTTTTGAGTTTCCGCTTCCTTCGCCAGCACCTCGTTCGTCGCGACGCGCAGGATATTGCCGCTGACTTCGATACCCAGCCGGTTGGCTTTGAGCACCGCATCAAGAGCAATGTTCCACGGGACATCCTGAACGTTCACCGTCACCGGGACTGCGCTGACCGAAGCATCGATCACGAAGTTCACGCCATACTGTTCGGTGATGTAGTTGAGGATGTCGCGAATGTCAGCATTGACAACGTTGAGATTGATCGGCTCGCCGACAAATCCCGGTTGTCCATACTGGCGCCCCTGGTCCGACTGTTTATCCGCCGGACGCGACGTGGCCACAGGAGACGCGGGTGCTGCTGCCGGCGTTTGCTGGGCCAAAGCACCGGCAGCGGAAAGGCTCATAACCAGCAGGCCGAGCGTGCTCCTGCTGATGGCTGATTTGACTCGAGACTGAAAAGACATCATTCCCTCCTAGGGGTTTCCAGCGACAAGGCCGTCACGCACTACGCTCGATTGCCGGGGCAACTTAGCGCGCACCGCACAGCACGACTACGTCCTGGTATTTGTCAAAAAGTGGCTGGTTAGGAACCAAACCAAAGTCATTACGGTTGCGCAGTCGCAACTGCGGCAGGAGTTGTCATCGCGTTTACCGGCGTTGGTTGTCGCAAAGGCTTGTATTCGACAGCTCGTTCGCGGCGGCCATCCTTGTAAACCGTCTCGCGCCGGAACACTAAACGGTTGTCTTCAATCGCCACTAACTGGCCATCAAAGAACGGTTCGCCAGGATAGATGACATAGGAAAGTTTAATTGGCGTAGCTTCGATGATCGCGGCATAGCCTCTCGGAGAGCGGGAGATGCCGATGACTTGAATCTCGCTAAGCAACAGAGCGGTTGTGGGCTTTGGGGCAGGCATGCGAGCACTCATCGCCGCGGCTTTTTGCGCTTTGTACTGATTGATTCGTTCCTGGATCGCAGGAATGTTCGACAGTTCTTCTGTCCTTTTAACGATCGGACGAGGCGGCTCATACTTTTTGAATGGATCACGACCGCCGTAATTTCGCTTCGTCGTCGCCACCGGCTTCTCCGGCTTAGTTTCCTGGGCCGGGACGTTGCTCGCAAAACCGGCGGCAACGATCACAAGCAGCAACAGCACGGAGCGCGACAGCGTCGAATAACTTATCGATGTTTCTTTGACTTGCATCATCATGTTCACTCTCTTTACCGGCGTTACTTGGCGGGTTGCGGCGCTGGTACTGTCGGAGCAGGCACTCCTCCACCAGTCGCGGGCTTACCATTCGCAGCATTCGGAGCCGGTGCCTGGGTTTGCAGGCGTTCAGCAGAAACGTAATAAGCGGTTAGGTCGAAACGAGCGTCAACAGTCTTGTTCGGCGACTGTTTGTCCAGTTGCTTCAGTTCAAAATTGGTAACCGAGACGATGCGCTGGTAGTGGGCCAACTGTTCGAAGAACGCGCGCAATCCGGTGAAACCGCTGACAACGGTGACTTCAATCTTCTTGCCGCTGTAGTTATCTTGTTGCACATCTTCCTTCGGATTGAAACGCGATAATACGAGACCATTGCCACGCGCGCGCTCCTGAATTCCCTGAAGGACCATCGTCAGCTCGCGTTGCTCGGGAAGCAGAGCTTTCAATTCGGCGTACTCTTCTTCACGCGCCTTGTAAGCGGCTTTGAAGTTGTTGAGGTTCTGCTGAACGATCGCCGCTTGCGCGTTTTTTGGCCGCAGTTTAGCGATCTCGTCCTCCATTGTTTTCGTCTCCGCGCGAGTACCGCTCGTGACGAAGTACCAGAAACCTGCATACATGGCGCCGCCGATCGCGAGGAACGCGACCAGTCGCAGGTACCAGGGAAGTGCTGGGAGTTTGCCGAGTTTCATCTCTTTGATCCTTTAGTTCAATTCTCTTTCTTCATCGCGACCTGGTTCGCTGCGGCTGGTGCAGGCTGTGACGGCTGATCCGATTTCGCAATGTCAAACTTTGCCTTCACCGTGAACACCACAACTTCGGGCAGTATTACATTGCCATCGCCGGCCGCCGCCGCAGGAGCTGCTGCTGCTCCGGTCAGGGTCCCCTGTTTTGCGACTTCCCGCTGCGTCTCGATGTTGAGGTTGCTAAACAGACCGTCGGAGAATTCGAGGCTCTGACCAAACTTCGTCACCGAACTCTCATTCGGCGATTCGCCTTTGATCGTAATCTCGCCGTCTTTGTTCTCGATGCTCGTCAAGTACAAACCAGGAACTGCATCGAAGCGCGCCTTGATCTCCTGAAGCACTGCGCTCGGTCCCTGCTGTGATTCGCGCAATTTCTTGATCGCATCGATGCGGGCCTGAATCTCTTTCGACTTCTTCTCCAGCTCCATCTGCTCTTTTTGAATAGCCAGCATCTGGGCGTTGATGCGCTTTTGATTGTCGAGTTCCTTTTGCGCTGATGAACGGGCCATGTTCGAACTCACATAGTCGTAACCCATCGCCAACACCATCAGGCCAAACACTGTCAGCGCGAGCAGAAGTGTCTGCATGCGCGGGCTGGCGACTTTGTCTTCAACCGCCGCGACTCCCTGAGGCCGGTCTGTTACCGACTCGAGCAGGTTTATCTTAATCATGCCTCTACTCCTCTCAGGGCGAGACCAACCGCGACTGCCATCTCAGGCACTATCTCCCGCATGTAGTCCGGATCAAACTTGCGTGCATCGACTTCGATCTGACGGAACGGATCGAAGACCTCGACCGGAATCTCAAAACGATGCGCTAGGAAGTCGGGCAGGCCAGGCAATTTCGAGCCACCACCAGCCAGCAGGATCTTCTGAATCGTTGAATCGCTTTCCTGCACGGTCGCGCGATAAAAGTCGAACGTCTTCTTTACTTCGAGCGCGAGAATGTCGGAGACAGTTTCGATGATTGGCTGAATTGGTCTGGGTTCAACGCCTTCAGGCAATGCCATGCCTCGCTTCACTGCCTCAGCCTGTTCGAAACTGAGTCCGAGTTCCTTTTGCAGCAAGCTCGTGTATTGGCTTCCACCCACTGACGCGTCTCTCGCGAAGATCGAACGCGTACCGTTGAGGATGTTGATGTTCATCGTCGCGGCACCGATGTTGAGCAGTGCAACGATCTCGCCGACTCTTGGCTGGTAGTTGAGCTCGTAGCAGTTCTGAAGCGCGAATGCGTCGACATCGATGATCACAGGCTGCTTCCCCGCGAGCTGAATTGCCTGTTTGACGTTTGCGATCTTGTCGCTCTTGCACGCAGCCATCAGCACGTGCAACGTCTCTGACGATTTTCCAGTCAACTCGTAGTCGAGATTCACGTCGCCGATGTCGAAAGGAATGTGTTCTTCTGCGTGCCAACTAAACGACTCCTGCAGTTCTTCCTGGCTCATTTGCGGAAGCACAATGTTCTTCACGATCACTGAGTGACCACTGACGCCGGCTGCAACACGAGTGGTGCGAATCTGGTGTTCGCTGAAGATGTGTGAGATCACGTTGGAGACGTTGTTGAGCTCCATGATCTGACCATCGACGATCGTGTCAGTCTGAAGATTCTCGAAACCGAGATTGAGAAGCTGTAGACCAGTTCCCTTCTTGCCGAGCTCAACAGCTTTGACGGCGCTCGAGCCGATATCGAGACCAACGAGGTTCTTTTTTCCAGATCCTTTTTTGAACATAGTTAGCTATTCCTCACGGCAGCAGCAGTCCGCAATTTGTTTTGCTGGCGCAGTCGGGCGCGGGCTTTTCGCGCTCTCGGCAGTTGACGTTTGAAAAACTTGGCGGTCAGAGAATCGGGAGTTGGTTTCAAGGTCGCCATCCGTTTGTCTGTAAGGTTGCTGGACATAACAGCGTGCATAGGTAGGGGTGCGGCGGGTATCAACAGAGCACTGATGGAGAAGTCTGCAAGGGCAGGAATGAAGCTCATTCGGGAACCCAGCCAAGTTGGTTATAAGCCCAACTTCTGTAGGCTTTGCGACCTCCGCTCACGCGAAGTGTGCCTTTATCGTGCTCCAAAAGATGCGCGGGACTGACCGCTGTTGAACCGGGTGGGCACCCGGCGAACGGCAAGGTATTTGCCGTCAACCTCCGTGAGATTACCTTAATGGGCCAAACAATGTCAATCGCAATTTTTCAACGTTTAACTTAAATTATTTCTTAGGTTAGAGGGTGAAAATCGCGTTCGACGGCGCATGATTCTGGAAGAACTAAGCGTTACATTCCAATTTCTTAGGCTTCTTCGGCGACGGTTGTGGGGCTTTTTACCTTCGCAGTTTTGGCGGGGATACCGACGACGATGTGATGCGGTTCGATATCACGAGTGACCACGGCGCCGGTACCTATCATCGCGTTGTCGCCAACCTGAATCCCGGCGAGAACGGTCGAGTGATATGTCAGTCGAACGCCGTTTCCGATGCGCGTTCGAGGCGTTTCAATCTTGTGAATATCGTAAACGTCGTGGCTGTGTGAGTAAATATTTACGTAATCGGAGATTGAGACGTCGTTACCGATGTCGATGCCGCCGCGATCGTCGAGCAGCACGTGCCGGTGGACGACAACGTTATTTCCGAACGAGAGGTTGTATCCGAACGACCACTCGACAAACTGCCAGCACTTAAAATTCTCACCTACGGTGCGAAAAATGAGCGGCGCGAGCATGCGACGGAAGCGATGTGCGAAAAGCGCATTTAGGCCGAGTGGCGAGCGATCGAACATCTGCCACAACCAGATCGCCGGCTTCCGTTCAGCATAGAGGTCAGCGTCGATGTCGGAGTAGTACTCAGGTTCCGTGGTGATGTTGCGTGGATCGAAATTATGAAGCGCGGCGCGCGCGGCGAGACTCAGGTGTTCCCTGTCAGGCTGATTGCCGCCGAAATATATCTCGAACAGCGTGTCGCGAACTACATCGTTCGGGTCTTTTCGTCCGTCTGTCAGCGACTTTTCTAACTCGGTTAAAAAACCGTCATAGTCCTGTTCTGCCAGCGCCTGTGCAGACAAATCACGATAGGTCATAGGTTGGTTACCAAGCGCGCCAAGTTAACACACGCCTGTGAATCGCAGCAATTGTCTCCCGCAAAGGCGCAAAGACGCAAAGCTTGCTTTCTTTGCGTCTTTGCGCCTTTGCGGGATACCATGCCCAACTAATGAAGTACCTTCGCCCCCTGCTTGCTTTCGTCTTCATAGCAATTTTAATCGTAGCCGCGGTGCTTTGGTGGTCATTACCCTCCAAAGTCGATATGGCGGACTATGCTCCCGCCGACTCGCTCGTGTACATGGAGTTCAATAACCCTGCGGCAGTGGCCCAGGCGATTCAGACCACCGACGTCTGGCAAGCCGCAGCGCCCATCACGCAGAGCAAGCCAGTTTCACGCAACCGGGTGATGATGACGGCCGCACGTGCCGGAATTGGACCACTCGAAGCGGTGCTCTTCGCGCGCGCACAGATAGCTCTCGTCGTAGTTGGCCTGAACAGTTCAGAAGAAGCTGACACGTTGAAAGTAAGGCCCGACGTCGCACTCATTGCCGAGACCCACACTTTGAAATGGCGCACTAAGCCTGCGGCGGTGGAAGCAGTTAAGAAGCTCGCCAACTTCGCCTATGGAGCGTCAATGTGCAGCGAGCGAACTGCCGACGCTGAGTACATCGAATGCTCGGTCGCCGGTGGTGACCGGAAGATTGTTGGCGCGGTCGATGGAACACTGGTAGTGATCGGCAACTCTGATAATGCAGTGCGAAGTTGTTTAGACACGCGGCGCGGTAATCGTGCGAGCCTTCGCACTGATAATGAGTTGCTGAAAGTGCGCTGGAATCTTACGGGTGATACGACACTCGGGTTTGGTTATATCTCACCGGCAAACTCGGCAAAACTTTTCTCGTGGGCCGCTCCATTGTTGATGGGCCAGGCGCCGGGAGATCAGCAGTTACAACAACTGCTCGCCGTGAGTGCCGGAAAGATTTTGCGAGGTGTTGCATGGACCGCAAGCGTGTCGTCCGGTCGAATTGAAGATCGCTTTCTCTTCTCACTCGATCCGGCGGTCGTGTCGCGTTTGCAACCCGCATTCGAAAAAGCGACAGAGAGTGAAAATAGTTCTACTGTTGAGATCTGGAACCGCGTACCTGAGGGATTTGAATCTTTGACGATGTATCGAAAGCCGCCTGCGACGTCGTGGAGTTCGCTGGGCTCGGCCGTCTCACTTAAACTCGACGCCCTCCCCGCAATGCTGTTCGGCTCGCTGTTGGCATCGAGTGTTTCTGTCTACGGAATCAGCAATCCAAGAGACGCGCTGGCAGTTCTGGATCCACCTTTACTGACAATGAGACCTTCGCAGGACGCTGAAGGATCTGTCCTGATCGCGCGTGTTAGTGATGAACCGAAATTGAGAAGCTTGTTGGCGGAAGAGGTCTTCAAAGGTGACAAGGGTGAGATTCTCGATGGACTCGAGTCGAAGCCGGATCCGAAGAAAGAGTTTACGGCAGTGTTTGCCGATGGCTATGTGATGCTGGGAAAGA
This sequence comes from uncultured Acidobacteriota bacterium, assembly GCA_963728575.1. Classification (GTDB taxonomy): domain Bacteria; phylum Acidobacteriota; class Blastocatellia; order Pyrinomonadales; family Pyrinomonadaceae; genus PSRF01. The sequence continues at coordinate 623,215 of CAVSKT010000012.1, read as the reverse complement.
GTGAGCACATGCTCTCGAGCTTGCAGGCGTTGAGGGCGAACAAACCTGCCGACTCAAAGAAGTATTTGAGCTGGCCGTCAGACTGGAACTCAGCAGCGATTCTAACCTTCGCAAACGACGAGGCTCGACTGAACAATTTCATCCTCACGCTCTTACAACTCCAGGGCCGGCGTCTGTCGACGGACGAACTTGCGAACTTGCGTAGTACGATGCAACAAGCACCGTATTCGACTACCGAAACACGATTGAACTCGTTTGGCATCGAGCGCACAACGCGATCGGGATTCGGGCAATTCAGTACCCTACTTTCATTCCTTCAAACTGATAGCGCGAGCCGTTAGTTATGCCATCTCTCCTGTTGGGAACGCGGAACCGTGGGAAGGTGAAAGAGATCACGAGCATCCTCGAAGATTCAGGTTGGTCATTCTCTTCACTTGAAGAATTCGAGCACGTCGAATCACCGGAAGAGATTGGCGAGACTTATGCTGACAACGCGATACTCAAAGCGCGATTCTACGCAGCAGCGACGGGGCAATATGCTTTGGCCGACGACTCAGGCCTCGAGGTTGAAGCACTCGCCGGAGCTCCAGGTGTTTTGTCGGCACGCTATGCGGGCGAGAACGCGTCGGATGCTGACAGGCGCGAGCTGTTGCTATCACAACTCGCCGGCGACAACGAACGGAAGGCTCGCTTTGTCTCGGTGGTCGCGATTGCAGATCCCGACGGTCGAGTTCTAAATGTCTCCGAAGGCATTTGCGAAGGAACCCTTGCACTTGCGCCACGCGGCACGGGAGGATTTGGCTACGATCCACTCTTCATTCCCGACGGATACGATCAAACCTTCGCGGAACTGGCTACGGACGTCAAAAACCGCATCAGTCACCGTGCTCGCGCACTAATCAAGACCGCAAGCTTCCTCAGATCCGCTTAATCCTTAAACATCCGTGTTAATCCTGTCCCAAGCTTGACCATCTCCCACACGCTTCATAGAATGCCTCAACCTTCGGGGCGTAGCACAGCCTGGTAGTGCGCTCGGTTTGGGACCGAGAGGTCGGAGGTTCGAATCCTCTCGCCCCGACCAATAAGATCAATTAATTCACGGCTGCCATCATCGGTGGCCGTATTTCATTTGTGGCCAATCTCTGGACAAGTTGAAGTGGACGCACGTCGCGTTGAAGCTGAACGCGCGGATGTAGCGCATCGTAGTTTTCAAATCCTTGTGTCCCATCAGCGACATTTTGCCCAGCCATCATCGAGGCCTCGGCGATTTAAACGAGAGTCCTCGAGCACTTCTTTACAGATGTTGCGCTTTCTGTTTATCCTCTTTAACAATTGTTCTCCAAAAAGTGAATCACTGATTCTGAGACCTTATTCTCGACCTCGCTGCAAGTTTAGTGATTCCCCATTTTTTAAGGAAACGCATGGTCGATTCATCTATTGAGTCTGAAGCCTACGGACGAGCAGAAGCTAGAATAGAGACAGCCCGTGTACGGCAATTACAAGAGCTCACATTAGCGGGCACACTATACTCTCTACCTGACTCCTTACGTCACCTGACGTGGTTGCGGTCACTCAATCTCTCATACACGTCTGTAACCCTGCCTGAATGGTTTGTAGAGTTGAGACAGTTGACGTCGCTAAATCTTGCTCATAATTATTTGAGGTTGATACCAACAGAAGTGAGCGCACTCACGAACTTGGAGTCCCTGAATCTCGACGTAACTCCTTAACATTACCCGATTGTAAGCCTTTTCGCGTTTGCACTCATTGCCCTTAGCAATATCCAGCTTACTTTAATACCCGAGCAGCTTGGAGAACTTGGAAACCTGAAATTGCTCAATGCTTTCAACAACCAGATAAGAGCCTTACCGGATTCTGTTGGACAGCTCTCCGCCTTAGAAAAGTTAAATCTCACGGCGAACATGCTATCCGCACTTCCAGAAACCATCGGGCGACTTTCGAAACTACATTCGCTTGATTTGAAGGCAAATGTAATAGCCACCCTGCCAGAATCTATCGGGCACCTGCGTGAATTGGAAGCGTTGGATCTCTCCTACAACCGTATATTGTCCTTGCCGGATGCATTAACAGAGTGTAGCCAGTTACAGAGCCTAAATCTTTCGTTCAACCAGTTGAAAGCACTCCCAGCTTCATTAGGCCAGCTAACTAAGTTGACAACTTTAGACGTTAGAAATAACCAAATTTCAGCGCTACCGGAGTCGATTGGAGAGATTACCAATCTTCGAACTTTGGTTTTATTCAATAATCAATTGGCGGATGTACCGACGTCACTTGGACACATAGACAAGTTGAGGGAGTTTACACTCCATCATAACCCGTTGAATCCTGAGCTCGAGTCGGCTTATTACGAAGGATTTAGCGCTGTGCAGCGCTATTTAAATGCGCGCGCATTTGCCGAAGTTGTCCTAAATGAAGCTAAGCTAATCCTCGTTGGGGAAGGTGAAGTTGGTAAGAGTTGCCTTATTCGGGGGCCTTGCGTGGAGATACATGGCAGGATGATCGTCCAACGACACACGGAATCGAGATAAAGCCCGTTTCGTTAGTAGACCCCGTATCGGGGACACAGATTACACTCAACGGGTGGGACTTTGGAGGACAACGCGTCTATCGACCCACACACCAGCTTTTTTTCAGTGCTCCCGCGGTTTATTTGGTGGTCTGGAAACCGCGTGAGGGTCCGCAACAAGGGTTTGTTAAAGAGTGGATAAAACTTATTCAGCATCGCGAACCTGATGCGAAGATCCTCGTAGTAGCTACGCATGGAGGACCAGGAGAGCGACGTCCCGACATCGACCGCCAAGAACTTTGGGATATGTTTGGCAAAGAAATGGTCGTTGACTTTTTCTTAGTCGACAGCAAACCGACTGTCGGAACAGGTGAACGTAAAGGCATAGCCGAACTGAAGCGGGCGATCGCTACGGTAGCTGCAAATCTTCCAGAGATGGGCCGCAGAATACCCCGGCGGTGGGCAGCGGTGCGTCAGCGCTTACAATCCATGAGCCAAGCATATTTGGCATTGGAGCAAGTGTTGGATGAGTGCCGAAAATTTCGATGGATCAGGATGAGGCACGTGACTTCTTAAGAATTTCCCATCGTTTGGGGCAATTCATTCACTACGAACACGACCCAGCGTTACGAGAGATCGTAATTCTAAACCAGTCTGGCTGGCAACAGCCATTAGTTTCGTTCTAGATGACAAGCAAACACGCGAGAGCCACGGCTTGGCGGAGTTCCGTCGGCTCGCTCAGCTTTGGAATGATCCAGCAAGACCAGTGGAATTCAGATACGATGCGGCACTACACCCATTGTTTCTAAGGCTAATGGAAAGATTTGACCTATCTTATAAAGTTGCTATCCCTTCTGAGCCTGAAGATGCTGTGAGCTTTTGGCAGAGAGTGAAAGGACTTTTTGGTCTCGGTAACCGTATCGAGCAATAATCCAAACCAACTTCAATATACAAGTTTGATTGCGCAACTTGTGCCAGACATTCGGCCGGAACCAATTAGTGGTTGGTCCGATCAAAGAGCTGTGGGTGATGAAGAACGAGTGCAGATCTGCAGGATCACTCAAGCCGAAAGTCGTCAGTCCGCGACGGCGGAGGGTTTGTTTTTTCAATTGATTGTTCGACTACATAAGTTTTCTTTGGGTAGGGTTAACTACGCTGACAGTGTTCATTGGCAGCGAGGACTTGTCCTTGAGGATGACTATGGTGCAAGAGCGTTGCTCGAGTATGTTGTCAATGAGTCCGGATTACTGTGAGATCCCCATATCCGGAGAAATTTCTTGCTGCTCTGACGTATGAGGTGAAGTGGCTAGTCGAAAACTTCTGGGCCGCTTGCGTTGCGATGTGATGGTGCCGTGCCTAAATCTGCTTCCATGCATCGGCTTGTTCGAAGTGCGAAAACTGCCCGAGAATAAGAAGCGAGGTCGTCCTGACCAGCCCTGCCCAATCTGTAACGAGTGGCAAAGCATCGAAGAACTACTACACAATGCTCCCGCAGGTCGTCCAAGTCCTCTTGAGGAGTTGCTGAACAATTCGGGTTCCGTAACGCGAACTTTGAATGAAATTCGTTTGCAGTTAAGTGACCAGCGGATTGAGTTGCTGGGTCGTTTTGATAGGCTGGATGCCAGCAGCAAGGAACTCGTAAGTAAGGTGGAAGATGCCTATTCGGGCTTGATGCATACTCTGCTCGACGAGGCGAAAGATGGACCACGTCTGTTTAGCTTCGAGCCTATTCAACCGCGGTTCTTTGAAAAACCCAAATGGGTCAGTGCACGGTTTAGAATCACCCTCTGGTGCGAGCATTCCCGTTTACCTTTACCTCAGCTCAACGGCAAGGGTGATAAACGAGGCGTGTATGATTTGACGCTTCCGCGAGATTGGATCTACAAAGGCCGCACCGTTTTTGAAGATCCTCGCGGGTACACTCAGTCTCATATTGCCCGTTGCTACTTCCGGGACAAAGCTTTTGCTTGATGATGCTTCATTTTAAGGGAATGTGAGAAAGCAATTGGATTTTGGACGAAAAGAGCTTGGACTCCTTAATCAAAGGTGGACAACAAGCGGGAAGCTGGTTAGCAGAGAGCGGTGCACCCGAGCTCGAAGATGGGGAGGCGATAATGGGCCACAGTGCCTTGTTGCGACAGCTACACGCGTGGCTGATAGAGAACGACCCCAGTTTCGGTGGGCTAGTACGTGTGCAGAACAAGCGCCAAGAGTTTTTGTGGGTTCATCAACAGTTTGAACAGGAATATCTGAGCCATCTTCAGGCCAAACAGAGCATCATCGCCACCGACGCGACCGAGACGTATGACTTATGAAAATTATCTGCAACTTATTATCAGCACGATCACGTGAATCCCGCTAAAGTAGTGAAAGCATCGTTAGTTTCGCTTGCTATCCAATACGTAATTCCCAAAACAATCTTGAAGCAGGAGAGACAGTGATCGTAAGGATCTCTTATGTTCTGCAACTGCACTCAGGATTCAGGGGCTCAGTCTAATTACTCACGACTAGACCATGAAGTCCCGAAAAAATTGTGGCCAATTTGGGACAGAACTCTCAGCACAGCGCCGATATCATGATAGGGAGTCGAGAGCGGCAAAACCCTAGTAAACTCGTGGTGGCTGCAACTTTCGAAATAGCAAAACTTAAGTTTGCCGAGCCTATGATTTGGCACCGAGAGGTTCGAATCCTCTCGCCCCGATCGATAAGATCAATAATTGACGGCTGCCATCATCGGCGGCCGTATTTCATTTGTAGCCGCTGCCCCGCTCGCGGAGTCTCTGCCGGAATCGTTGTTCGCTCTTCGTGGATTTGATCGTTCGAATGTACTTGAATCCCTTTTTGTTAAATTCATAAAAATGCGCACCTTGATCTCCGTCTTGCTCATTCCTTAACCCTGCGAACACAATAAGCCGGCTGTTTATTCGATACACGATAGGCGTGAAGTTGTCGTCTTGCTGCATTTCGTTCCAGCAACAAATTGTATGTGGAAACCAGTGTACCTTACCGGTATTTGCGTCAATGACGGCTCCCATCAAACAACCGGCGCCACAGCCCCAGGCAGTTACTATGTAGTGTCCAGCAAAGTTTGGTTGCTCTTGTGCCGCCTCTCTCAGTCTGGTGCGGAACATGCGGTCGTCGCGCGTAATAATTACAGGAGCATTCTTTCCAGCGTACTCGCCGACCACCGGGAAGTCCTTGAACTGTGGAGTCCTGGATTGGCCCAATGTGTACGCAGCCGCCAGAATCACTACCCCAAGCAAATAACTGATTCTCAACATTGATTTCCCTTTACGAATTAGGATGTGCAAAACTCATTATACAATCGAGAACGCCGTATGAGTTTCACCACAGGTTGAGTAACAGATGACGCTGGTATTCGCATTTTTGATTGGACTCTTCGCCGGGTTGCGCGCGCTTACGCCTCCTGCGGCCGTCGCGTGGGCCGTACACCTGGGGTGGCTCAAACTTGCCCGCCCACTCTCTCTCATCGGCTCGCTTCCTGCAGTAATAATTCTGAGCGTGTTAGCGATAACAGAAATCATTGTTGATAAGCTGCCGAATACTCCGAACCGCACTGCTCCCCTCGGACTTATCGCCCGCATCGTGACAGGTGGCTTAACGGGCGCATGCGTTTCTATTGACGGTGGACAGTCAGCGTTCGTTGGTGCCGGGCTGGGAGCGATCGGAGGAATCGCCGGTTGTTTCGCCGGCTATCAAGTCCGCGCTCGGCTCGTAAAGTCCCTGCGCCAACCAGATTTCAACGTTGCACTGATCGAGGACCTGATTGCGATCGGTGGCAGCCTGTTCATCGTCTCGCGAGTCTAATGGCGTAGTCAAAAAGACGAATCGTGATGATTATTTCTTCATCATGCGCTTGAGTGTGATACTCGTTTTGCTCGCCCACCCAACCGCACATGCGATCACGCAGACAGACTCGATCCCAAGAGGTCAGATCGTTGAAAGAATTGAAGCACTCAACGATGCATCGCAGAGCTACGCGCTCTATCTGCCTTCGAAATACACGCCGGATCGGAAGTGGCCGGTGCTCTACGCGTTCGACCCGGGTGCGCGGGGCCGGGTGCCGGTTGAGCGTTTTAAAGAGGCGGCGGAGAAGTATGGGTGGATCGTCCTCGGATCGAACAACTCACGCAATGGTCCATGGAACGTTGTTGTGAATGCGTGGAACGCGATGCTGAAAGATTCTCACCAGCGTTTCGCAATCGACGATGAGCGTATGTACGCGACCGGTTTTTCGGGCGGTGCACGAGCGGCGGTCCAAATTGCGACTGGATGTAAATGCCTGGCAGGTGTCATGGCCAACGGCGCAGGTTTTCCGATCAATCTTGCTCCGTCGTCACAGATGCATTTTGTGTTCTTTGGTGCAGCCGGCGTCGATGACTTCAACTATGCCGAACTTAAAAGCCTGGAAGAACCGCTAACCAAAGCAGGCATCACCCGTCGCGTTCACACATTTGATGGTCGTCACGAGTGGCTTCCTGTTTCGGTCGCGACGGCAGCAGTTGAGTGGATGGAGTTGCATGCAATGAAAGCCGGCAAGCGGCCGCGCGATGACGGCTTTATAAACGCGATGTGGCAACAGCGCCTCGATTACGCAACAACACTTGAGGAATCGAAGAAATACTATGAAGCGTACCAGCTCTATCTCGACCTGGCCCACAGCTTCAAAGGGCTGCGAGACGTTGCGGAGATTGAAACGAAGGTAAACCAACTCGTCGACACGCGCGAAGTGAAAGCCGCAATCCGCGAAGAGCAAGGTCAAATCAATAAACAACGAGACCTGGAGGCTCGGCTAAATTCTTTGATTGCCGGCCGTGATGCCGGAGCTTCGGTCAACCAAACCGAAGAAGCGTTTGATTCGGGGAACCTGCTGCCGCGAATTCTCAACGACTTGCGAAAGCAGTCAAAAGCATCTGAAGACTCCGCTCAGCGCAGAGTCGCTCGTCGCGTATTGGATGGTTTGTTCGTAGGCCTGATTGAGCAAGGCATCAATCTCCTACAAACGGAAAAGAATTACTCCGAGTCCATCAAGCCTCTTAAACTGGCGACCGAAGTCAATCCTGATCGATCCGGCGCCTTCTTTTACCTTGCTTGGGCTTACGCTGCCAACCGCGAGAAGAAGAAGTCGTTGCAGTCTTTGAACGCAGCAGTGGAGAAAGGCTTTTCAGATGCTGCGATGATTACAGCTAATAAAGCATTTGATTCTATTCGTAACGATCCAGAGTATCAGCAGATTATGGCAAGGCTTAGGAAGCAATAAGTTGAGAATGATGCCATGCAGGTGAAGAAACTCAGCACCCCTGAAGACCTCGAGCGGTACGTCGATTTCGAGAAAGAAGTCTATCGTGACAACCCTTACTGGGTGCCGTCGAACAAACATCACTTGATCAAACTGTTGAGCGGAAACGCCGGCTTTGGTCCACAGTCTGAAATACAGGCTTTCGCAGTTGAGCGTGAAGGTCGAACTCTGGCCACAGTCGCCGCGCTGAACGACGAAGCTTACCACGTTCACTGGAACGAAAGGTTGGGCCACCTACTCTTCTTCGAGGCGTTGCCCGATCAAACGGAAGCCGTCGACGTGTTAATGCGTGACGCATGTGAGTGGCTGCGAGAGCGAGGTTGCACAGCGGGGCGGCTTTCGATGCTGGCGGCGGTTCAGCTACCTCTCACGATCGATGCGTACGACGCGGTTCCCACGTGCTTCAACCGTTACAACCCTGCTTACTATCACAGCTACATCAAGAACTCAGGCTTTGTTACCGAGCGTGGCATCGTCGAATATGAAGTTGAGTTTACACCTGAACTGGAACGTCGTTATCGGAACATGGTCCAGCGCGTTGAAGAATCAGGCGTGGTCGTGCGGTCGTGGGACATGGACAGGCTTCAAGAAGAAGGCGAGGCATTCGCAAAATTGGCTAACGAAACGTTTAGCGCACACTGGGGCTTCATGCCGTTACCGGATGCAGTCATGCGCGCGTTTTATGTTGATTTCAGAGACTTCTTAATTCCGGAGTTTTTGGCGTTTGCCGAAGTTGACGGTGAGCGAGTTGGGTTTGTTTACTCGTTGCCCGACCTAAACCAAGCTCTTCATCCGATGCGAGACAAAGTGCTGGAGGAAAACTTTCCGGAGTTTCAGCAGCGATTTCAACAAATAGATCGCGGTGCGCTTCTGATAATCGGCGTAAAGCAGAAGTTTCGCGGGCATGGCATCAATTTGGCTATGGGCGCGCACAGTTACCTTGGAATGATTGGTCGCGGTTACAAGTCAGCGAGCTACACGGTCCTCGACGACAACTGGCCCTCACGGCGCACTACTGAGAAACTCGGCGGGCACGTCCTGCGGAATTTTGTTGTGTATCGGAAAGAGCTGAGCGCGAAATAGTGATGAGCAAAGCCCAAAAAACCTAGCGAAATCGTGGTTTTTATTGAAGACTTTGCCGCTTGAGTGTGATATATGAGTGTGCGACCGATTTTTAAATCTAGTTCTCGTTGGAGGTGTCACACCAGACTATGGCGACCAAAGCCGCGACAGGCAAGAAGCGCATGACCCAATCGGAAGTTATTAACCACTTCTCTGAATCCACAGGAATGAAGCGAGCACAGGTCAAGGAGTTCTTCGAACAATTGTCGACTCTCGCTGCGCGCGAAGTTAAATCAAACGGTGAGTTCGTTGTCCCAGGCATCGGAAAACTCGTGAAATCCGATAGAAAGGCCCGTGAAGGCCGAAACCCCGCGACCGGCGAAACCATCCAGATTCCCGCGAAAACCACGTTGAAGTTTAGAGTTGGCAAATCTATGAAAGATAGCGTGCTTCCAAAAAAGTAAACGTCCGGCACTATTATTTTTCAGCATCGGCGCCGCCCCATCCACCTTACAGGTATTCGGGCGGCGCTTTTGCCTGTAACCACTAACGTTCGCACCAGTTACGTACCCGCCCCCAACGCAACGAAAAAATTTATGGACGAGTCTCAACTCGTTCGATATAATCCCACGTTTCGCTGAACACCCCTGCGGCAAATGATTATTCGCGAACCTTTGTGTTTGGGGTTCAACCCTGAATCCAAAGCTTTGCCTTAGGGTCGAAGGCTGTCGAAGGCTGCATCCAACGGGAGCGGTTAAGCATCTTAGGTTCATACATTTGGCACCGGTAGATTATTAATTGGAGGAGTAGAAGCAATCGTGACATTTGATACACACTTGCCGCTCCACGAGCGGTTGATGAGGATAGATCATATACAGGCACGTCGTTTTTCTAAGCTCAACGGCGTAGCTCTTGAGATAGCGACAGAGGGTATCGTCAGACACTTGAAAGCGTGCGACCGAATGGACGTTAATCCGGAAACTTCCGGCAGTACGCGAAATCATTGACGATGCGCTGAACGGCCGTCGCGTGTTTGCGGAGACCAAGGAACACACTCGCGCGGCTTAAAGCATAACCTCTACGAAAATCAAAAGAGATCGCCCTCCGTGGGCGATCTCTTTTTGTTTGCATGTGGCACATTCAGGCGCGGTTGACACCTGTTTTTGACGTGCTAACATGCGAAAGCCATTTGAAATGTGCCCCTGTAGCTCAGCGGATAGAGCATCTGCCTTGTTGGAGCCTTAATGGGGAATTGCTTTTCGAACCCATTGAGTGGACGGCCCTGTATGCGGGAACGCCCTGAGAGCCTCAGGTACTCTGGTCCTAAACTGGTCCAAGTAACAATCCTCGAGGATTGGGTAATCCGCAGGAAACCTGTTTTGCTAAATAGGGATCCTCAGAGACTAAACGGGTCGGGACTGTGATGTCCAAGATATAGTCCAGCCAGCAACCCCAGCTTTGACGGGCGGTCAGGGAAAGCCTGATGCTGGAAGCTAAGCAGAGGGCCGCAGGTTCGAGTCCTGCCGGGGGCACCACGCACAACAAAATATGGCGGCTATAGTTCAGTAGGTTAGAACGCTTGATTGTGGATCAAGAGGTCGTGGGTTCGAGTCCCACTAGCCGCCCCACATCCCACCGCACCAACAATCCAAACGCAAAAACGCGAAAGTCATCTGGCAGTATTCTGCCTCAACTACTGGCACTTGGCTCGTGCTTCCTGTAGAATCGCGCGGCTTCACAGGCTCCACCTAGCTTTCTCGCAGCAAGGCCAAAATCCTGACGAATGTTCGCTGACTTCACACGAGCTCCTTACAAAATTCCAAAGGGCGGTTTTATCGTTGGAATAGTTGTGTCCGCGCTCATCGGAGTCGGCTGCCTGACTCAAACTGAAATATTCGTTCGCTGGTTAACACCGCCGGCGGAAGACTGGCTTAAAGATCACATCGGTAAGTCTGAAAAACTGCAAGCGAAGGTTGCAGCAGACGCTAACGTCACGCCTCAAGAAAAACCGATGTTGGTTCGCTACTGTTCGACGCTTCAGAAAAACATGGTGGATGAGGCGTATGCGTTTGTTATGAAGGATCCTGAGGCGCAGAGATGGTTCTTCGATCGTTTCCAGACCTCCCTGAAGGACGTAAAAGTCATAGTTCTCTATTCGTGGAAGCTGACGGAGAGTGCTTACCTTGAAGACTCAGGAATTACTCGCGGTGAAGGCTGGAACGCTTTCCTGGAAGCCGAAAATGATCCTAGCGTTTCCGCTACCACGATTCGAGAAAAACCTGATGGCAAGGGCGTCAGAACTCTAACGGGAACACCGGTGATTATCCTGAAACCTGAGGCGTTTGCATCGACGCGATCGGTTCGATTCAACGTATTCCATGAACTCGTGCATGCATTGAATATCCCGGGCTATCGACACACGGTGGATGTTCCCTTGATCGGAACACGTGTACTTACCAGAGAGCAAACCGACCTGGCCTACCTGCGAGAATACAGATGGTTTGTGGCCAAACACAGCCTCAGCAGTTGGGACTCTTATGCGTACGAATTCTTCGCGACGCTCTTGCTGGGAGTTTCCGGGCTTTTGATCGTGAGGTTAAGTTTTAGAAAAGTAACTACGACGACAGCGACGGTCTACGATTTTTTGAGGGTCGCCACTGAAAATTTTTGGCCACGGTCCAAACATCGAGGAGGAAAAAAATGACCGCCGCAAACAATATCGACACGTCGACCCAGCTAGCACCAATCAAGTAGTTTTGAAGCCAGCCAGAGGTCGGAATCGTTTCCGGTTCCACATTGCCGCGAATGCCGGAAGTCACATTCCACCAGTGAACGAAAAAGAGCATCAGCCCGCCGAAAAGACTTGCCGAAATAATCTTTCCAAGATCGCCGAGGTAAAGCGAAGTCAACGCCGCCGTGATTAAGCATAAAACTATCACCAATCGCGGATTGCCCGGCATGATGCTGCGCGCGTGATCGCCGGCCGCATTACCAAAGAACCAGGCGGCAACGAAAAATATCGCGTACCCGATTGCCACTAATACCGTGGCCGCAATCAACCGGCGGTTAATCACTCTGAGATTTACCTCAAACCGCCGATTAAACAAGCTCACGATCACGAGATCGGGATGATTTGTTCGGTCAATCATTTTAGTCCTCCCACGGGCAACACACGTGGACCATCAGAAACCAGGCGGCGCCGCCGGCACTAATGGATTTACAAGTCGGGCTAATGCGCGCAGTGTCTCGCGGCGCTGTGTCGGAACGGACACCACATTCTTACGTCGCCTCATAAAACAATCACAAATGTTCCAACTCGGCGATAGGCGACAACGGACCGTGCAGGTCAGGCAGTCTACCTCTTGCATTTTCGTCGAGTTGTAATGAAGTGATTGTGATCTGATTGCAAAAGCGATGCGCGTGAGTTCGCCTCCGAACGGGAAGTAGGGGGTGTTCCACCCCGTCCTTGAGCCTAGCACGCGGTCGCTGAAGCGATCAAATCGGCGAGGGTATCTCCTACCATTCTCTAAGAATGGCGGGAGTCTACACCAAGCGCCATTAGCCTTCAAAACAATGTCAAGCTTCAATGAACGTTCGGCGAACATTATTTCATCAACCCCCGTTGTCAGGGTGGTTGAGTGTCGCCGCAACCTTCGCCCGCGCCAGCGTTGTGGGCCGGGCCATTGCAAAACTTGGACCATCCTTCAAATACTCTAATCATCCTAAAAGCTTAGGATTTTTAAAGCAAAGGCGATTAACGTTCCGAAGCCTGTCTAAGACACAGACAAGACTTCTTATTTTTGGACGGCTCGACTCGTGCTGCACTCAAAAGAAAAAGCTACTTTCCGCGCCGTTGCGCAGTTGAAAGTAGCCAATAAAAGCTTAGCTTTTGCTAAAAAAGGTGAACGGATGATAACTTCCCTCAGCGCTATCTGCAAGCAAATTTTCGAAACTGTCTGGGGGCTGAACGAGACTATCCAGATCTCAGACGCAGGTCAGAATGGTGAGAATTTCGCATTTGGTGCAAAAAATTCCCAATAGGAGAAGGATTGCCTAATGCCTGACGAACAACGAGTAGCAAATAACTCTCAAACCTACGTCGCCGACGCTGATACTTTTCAGTTCGAGACTTTGGACCAGAAGAATGGCCAGGCGACCGTGATTCGGTTTCGACTGGAAGATCCACAGTACCACGCCGGTGATGTGGTCGTGGTCCTAAGTGGCAGTGAGATTCACTTCCACGGAATGATTGGACAGCTCGCGGATGGTTGGGCCATTGCCAGCGACCATCGCGGGTCATTGCTCGCCGCAACGGTCCAGTAGTTATCTAACGTACCCGGTTGGGTACGCGACCCTGACACCGGGAGTCGAGGATTTGATCTCGATTTTATGGAAGCCCTTGTTGAGATGTGTTGATAAAAACGTCAGTGCGGCTTGTTTCTGGAGCGAAACGTCGAGTTCGCGAATAAAGGGCTCGAAACTCACGGGAGCTCCAGTCCCCTGGAAGAACGCCAGCCCTCCAGTCTCATTCGCGATACGCAATAGCGAACTCTGAGCATTCCCCGCCAGTATCGGATTGGATGCTGCCAGTTGCGTCGGTGCATAAAACCCGTAGACAGCTACGCTTCTGCGCTGCGCCTCATTCACCGCCCGCTGCAAATCAAGGCTCTGAGTCGGCGCTGAGGAATCAACACCACGCGAAACATCAAGACCGTCCGACACCAGCAAAATCGCACGACGACCAAGCGGCTGCGCTTCGAACTTTTTAAGCGCCTCGATCACTTCCACGTAAGGGTTATAAGGCCCCGCACTCGCGAAACCACTCGGCGGCCGCATCGACTTCGCAGCCTTCTCGAGATCATTTGTGAACTTTTGCCTCACCTGCAAACTGCCTGTGCGCAGGTATCCAACCATGACTCTCGATCCTTTCGGCAATCCTCTGACAAAGTTGGCCAAAGCCTTAACCTCGGTTCCAATTGAAGGCACAAGATCTTCCTGGATAAGGATTGCGATGGTCACAGGTGCGTATCCGAAGCCTCTGAGCGAGATGATTGTCTGCGGATCTCCGTCTTCACTCACCGTCAAATCGATGTTCTGCAATTCAGCGACTTCGGTCTTTTCGTTGACTTTGATAGTAACGGGGATCGTAACCGGGCGTCCGGGAGTGCCAGACGAGGTAGCTCCGTTGATGCTTTGTGGCTGGGCAAATGACGGTTGACTCATCGCGGCAAAGCCGATCAATAAGAATAGCTGCAACAGGATCAGGTTGAATTGTCGGAGAGTCTTCATTGCGGTATTCCTTTACTTGACGGACATTATACAGACACCAGCCGCATGAGCTAAGATTTCGAAACCATTTGATTGGAGCCGGACGTGTCGATGCAGCAGTTACAGGGCAAACTTTCGAGCAAAGATCTCACGACGTCGCGTGTCTTGAAGATCGCTCCGTGGGTCGCCGTGCTGGCGGCCTCAATCCCGGCTCCGCTCGTTTTCCTTGTGCTTTTTCTGACGACCTCAACGACAGAATCGGCCGCGGTTTATTTACTGCTTGCCGGTCTCTCGCTAACCCTTGGGTTCGCGTTGGGGGTGGTTATCGCCGCAATTCTCCTGATTTACCAACGGAAATGGCTCTCAAAATTGCGAGACCGATTAGCTTCGGATGGAATCACTGCCAACGAGGTTGCATGGTTCCGATCTGAATTGACGTCGGCGGAGCGAAAAGCGTTGGCAGAAATCGAGCAGCACAACCCACTTTTGGCCGATGCATACACGGAAACGCTGGCTAACCGGCTCACTGCGTCACGCATTATTTCCCGGTCAAAACGCGAAATGTTGAAGGTCGAGAGGCAATTGAACCGGGCCCGTACCATTCGAACCCCTGAATCCACGGCGCTTCAGAAGGAATTGACGGAAGATCGTGAAAGGCTGGAGCAGGTGCGGCAACAGGCAAACGAGCATTTGGCAAAGGCTAAAACAAGGCTTCAGGTTATCGAGGCGACGGCTAGCCGGAAATTGACTCAGGGCGAGACGGATCAGATGATGCAACGCCTGGGCAGTTCGGCAGATCAACTGCCGCTGGTGCTGGAACTCGCGCAAATCGAGCAGCAGGCGCTTCGTGAAGCCAACGTTGAGGAAGGCCTAACAAGACCCTCGTAAACAACTGTAGGGGCGGCCCTCCGTGGCCGCCCGCGCGTCGATGTCATCTCTCCATAAAACGGGCGGCCACGGAGGGCCGCCCCTACAAATGAGCCGCAACGGACTTCGATTCTTTAAGGCTCGTAAGGCAATACACGCCCGGCGCCAGTCGTTGCGCAAAACCTTCATCGACTAACCCCCAATTACCCAATCCAGCTTCAGGCGCGTTGAGCCCTGTCACACGCGCCAGTTCCCTTCTTGGCGTCATGCCCGCGCCGGTCAAATACGCTCGCGCAATCTCCTTCAACGCGTCTTCCCTTTTAACATTTTGTCTTAATTGATCGGGGAAACGAGCCTCAGGAATGGACCAGATATAGGTAAACGTCGGCTCGTATAAGACTTCGGTGGGAATGATCTTCAAACTCTTTTGCAACTGAGTCATAGCCCGATCGAAACGAGCACGCTCGACAATTCCACTCGCCTCACGGAGGTCGCGCGTCCCCATTTCCCATTCGCTCCGCATAACCTTCAAAATTGCCAGGGCATCGGGCGAGAGAGTCGTCTTTTCCATTCTTTGCGGAACTCCCCACAACGCATTAAAGAACGGAATTAACCGTGGCGCGATAAAAGTCGAGCGACCCCGCAACAACTTTCCATAAAAACACTTGCCCCGGCGCATCACTTCGTCCTTGATGGTCCACGCCAAACGGCTTTCCGGATCCTTTTGTACATTGCGTGGCATGTGCGCATCCCTGCGGCCGCACACAGCGATGTAAAGCGATGGTCCAGGTCGCCGCGAGTCCGTCAACGCCTCGCAAAAACCGACGTCTTCTATGAAACGCTCCGCCGCATACACATCCTCGACGCGGTTCTCTGGATCGCGTCTCCAGATGCGGTCGCGGTAAACCTCAATCTCTTCCGGAAGCATGGGCGGATTCTATCAAAGTGAAAGCACCGGCCGGTCAATCTGAGTAGATCGGTCAGCCTCAACGGTAGCCTGCTGTTTTCACCAAACCCACTTAATTCGTTGGACCACAAAGACTTGAGTCATTTTTGTGCTTTTGGCACAGGCCCTGCACAGGGGGGTTCGCCGGTTTGTTGTCTGCACCGGCAATCCTCAAGTTTACGGAGATGATGATTGTGACATCGAGCCACCGAACAAAACGCTTCCTGGTACTGTCCTTACTGCTAAGCCTGGCAGTTGGTCCAGCCCTTCTGAGCGGCAAACTGCTAACAAGCGTTCACGCCGCGAAGGGTAAGGACCAATCGAATGGCAACCAGGACCTCAAGCCAAAGAAAATAGCCTCAGACCTCAGCGATCTGCTCAGCAGCAAGAGCAGCGACAGCATGGTCAAAGTAATTCTCCAGCTCAATGATAAGCCGACGGGCCAACTCAACGCCCTGTTGGCATCAAACGGCGTCAAGATTAAAAAGCATTTCGACAACCTGAACTCTTTTGCCCTCGAATTACCAGCAAACGTGGTCGATGTCTTATCAACTTTTCCTGAAGTCGCTTTTATATCAGTCGACAGTGAAGTTAGAACTCTCGGTGGTCACGTTGCTCATACTTCAGGCGCAGACAATGTTCGTTCGATGAGCGCTGATGGCGCACTCGATGGAAGTGGAGTCGGAATCGCGATTATTGACTCGGGTATCTACGGCGCGCACACCTCGTTTGTCGATACCCAAAACGGCCAATCACGAATCGTTGTGAACATGGATTTCACCGGTGAAGGCCGCACAGACGATCCATACGGTCACGGAACTCACGTTGCAGCCGCAGCCGCAGGCAACGGCGTTATCTCGAGAGGTGAGTACATCGGAATTGCTCCTCGAGCAAGGATTCTCAACCTGCGTGTTTTGAACTCCAAAGGTATCGGCTCGGTATCGGGCCTTCTCTCCGCTTTCAACTGGCTGATGACCAATGCTTCGACTTACAACGTTCGCGTAGTAAATCTCAGCCTCGGCATGCCCGCTATCAACTCTTACAAGTTTGACCCGCTCTGCCTCGCGGTCCGTGCTCTCGTCGACCGAGGCATCGTAGTTGTGGCAGCGGCCGGAAATAATGGAAAGAACAGCGAAGGTCAAAAGCTTTATGGTCACATTCATTCACCCGGCAATGAACCATCAGCGATTACAGTCGGCGCAGTAGACACCAAAGGAACCGATCAAAGAAACGACGATACGATCGCGACCTACAGCTCGCGTGGTCCAACGCGTAGTTTCTGGACTGACCAGAACGGCAACAAACACTTCGACGGTTTGATCAAACCGGAGATCGCTGCTGCCGGGAACAAGACTGTCTTTGCCCAGTCTCCAAACAATTACCTTCTTTCGCAGAATCCAGCACTTGACGTACACGTCAGCGGCAGTGCTCCTCGCAAGCAGATGATGCTCAGCGGGACATCAATGGCTGCACCACTCGTAGCCGGCGCCGCGGCTCTCATGTTCGAAGCCAATCCGACTCTTACGCCTAATCTCGTTAAGACCTTGTTGATGTACACCGCCCAACAGCTTCCCAACCAGAACATGCTGGAACAGGGAGCAGGCTCACTTAACATCGACGGTGCAACTCGTATCGCCAGGCTTGTTCGTACCACGATCAACAGCTCGACGGCTCTCGGAGCTTCGTTGCTGACTGGTCCAGCTCCATCGCCGCAAACAAGCATCTCGCTGAGAAACGGTGTTTCGACATTCCAGTGGTCGCAGGGCGTCATTGCCGGCCGAACCTACGTGACCGGCACGCCTTTAATCACTTTGTACCAGCGCGTCTATGCCCAAGGGCGTATTGATCAGCGACGGAATCTCTGATCGGCGATGGCACCTTGCTCAGCGATGGTGTGTTGATTACCGACGGCGTCCTGATCACTGATGGAGTTTTGGTTAGCGACACCACGATGTTTACAAATGGCGTCATGATTGGTGACTCGATTTGGATAAGTGATGGCACGATGCTTGGTACAGGCCAGTTGTTCTGTCCCGTTGCTCTTCTGTTCAGAGGCGGCGTGCTCGTTAGTGACGGCATGCTCTTTGGAGACGGCGTGCTTGTCAGCGATGGCGTGCTCGTCAGTGACGGCGTGCTCGTCAGTGACGGTGTACTCGTCAGCGACGGAGTACTTGTCAGCGACGCAATCATGCAAGCGTTCAACGCGCTAACAAACGGAGATGCCACGGGATCAATGACAGTTGTCGTCGATGACAACACGAACTATCTCGGCTTCTAGGCACCACATCCTTTAACGCGCGAACGATATTTGTCCCCACGCTGATAGGTAGACCACATGTTGCAGACGAGCACAGCACCGAAGATAAACACATCAGAACTGCCGGCGCCGGTTCGTGTCGAGCGCCTGGTGAAGGCCGAGGAAGAAGAAGTTCTTGAGTTCTTGTCTCAACGCCCCATTCACACTGTGGCAATGATGAGCCTGATCCATGACAACGGCATCGTGAGCCCTTTTAATCGCGGCACGTTCTACGGCTGTCGTGATTTTTATGGACAGCTCGAAGGTGTGGCACTGGTCGGTCACGCTACTCTGATGGAAACCGTTTCAGATCGTGCGTTGGCGGCGCTTGCACAAGTCGCGCGCGAATGTCCAAGCACCCATATGATCATGGGAGAAAAAGAAAGAGTTGCCAACTTCTGGATTCACTACGCTGAAGCTGGTCGCCGGCAACGCCTGGCCTGCCGCGAGTGGTTGTTTGAATTAAGTTGGCCCATCGAAGCGCGCGAACGTGTCGCGGAGCTCAGGCCGGCGAAAGCGGAAGAGCTCGAGTTGGTCATGCCGGTTCAGGCTGAACTTGCTTTTGCCGAAAGTGGCGTGAATCCACTCGAAGTCGATCCACAAGGTTTTCGCGAGCGATGCTTGCGACGTATCGAACAAGGAAGAACCTGGGTAGTAATTGAAAATGATTTACTGGTTTTCAAGGCCGACGTGGTTTCGAAGACCCCTGAGGTTAACTATCTCGAGGGTATCTGGGTGCGCGAAGACCAACGTAACAAGAACGCCGGCAAGAGATTCATGGCGGAGTTGATGCGACGTTTGCTTGAAGACACGAAATCGATCTGCCTGCTCGTAAATGAAACCAACAAATGGGCACAGGGTTTTTATCGCAAGTGTGGGTTCAATTTTAGAGCGACCTACGAAACCATATTCCTTCCACGGAAGGAGCAATTGCAGAACTAAGTAATTGTTTTTCAATCCCCGATCTGTCCCTGATCAAGGGAAACCTTGACCACACCTCAGCTACAGACCGTGCTTGACACCCCGGCAACCATGGCAAATAGATACTTCGGGCCATTCCTCTGGGTAGTAACTGGATGCGGTAGCCTCGCGTTTATTTATTCCTCTGTTCGGCTCGACTTCAGCAAAATCGATTCCAGCTTAGCGCTTCTTGTTGCGATGGCGCTGTTGCTGTCCACACGGATCACGGTTCCCATTCCGCGCTTCAGTTCGAAGGTCTCAGTCTCTGACACTTTCGTTTTTCTGACCCTGCTTCTGTATGGAAGCGCGATGGCAGTGGTGGTCGGTGCACTCGAAGCACTTCTCTCGTCACTACGCTTCAGCCGCAAACCCGTTACAGTTGGTTTCAACTGGGCCGCTGCGGCTGTGTCGATTTTCATTACCAGCAAGGTGATGGAGTTGATCTTCGGTAGTGTCGTTGCTCTTCGCGAAACACCGGTAACCACCTTCGTTGGCGCAATCTGCACAATGGCGCTGACGCACTACATCGCCAATTCAGGGATTGTCTCGATCGGCGCCGCACTCAAAGCGGACCAGCCGATCTGGCAAACATGGCGGAAGCACTATCTCTGGACTTCAATTACTTACTTCGCCGGAGCATGCGCTGCCGGTGTTATCGCCGGACTGGTCTACTTCATCGGCGTGTACGCGTTTGTAATCACACTGCCGATCATCGCGATCATTTTTCTTACGTATCGCACGTATCTCAGGAACGTCGAGACGTCCGCGGCCCAGGCGGCTCAGGCTGAGAAGCACGTCAAGGAACTCTCGCATTACATCGCGGAGCAGGAACGCATTCGCGAGCAGTTTTCTCAGATGGAGAAACTGTCTGCACTCGGTGAGCTTGCATCGGGAGTCGCGCACGACTTCAACAACACGCTCTCAGGAATACTGGGTCGCGCGCAGTTACTTCAGCGTACAAACGACGTCGAGAAGATCAAACGCGGGCTCGACATCATCATCAAAACCGCAGAGGACGGCGCCAAGACTGTCAAACGCATACAGGACTTCGCGCGGCAGCGTCGAGATCATGATTTTGAGCTCGTCTCAGTGGATCAGATCCTGCTCGACGCGAGTGAGATCACGCGTCCGCGCTGGAAGAATTGTGCCGAGGCTTCGAACATTCACATCACACTCGACCTGCAAATCGGATCGCATGCGATGGTGATGGGCGATGATTCGGAGTTGCGCGAAGTGCTCGTAAACATGGTCTTCAATGCGATCGACGCAATGCCCGAAGGTGGAACTCTTACGTTGACGACGCGCACGGTCAACAAGTCGGTCGTGATTTCCGTTGTGGACACAGGTGTCGGTATGTATCCGGAGGTGCGTTCGCGCATCTTCGATCCGTTCTTCACCACGAAAGGAAAAGCGGGGCTCGGACTTGGCCTGGCGGTTAGTTTCGGAATTATCCGGCGACACGGAGGCAACATCGAGGTTGACTCGCAGTATGGCAATGGAACCGAGTTTCGCATCACTCTGCCTCTTGCGAAGGTCGTAGATAAAAGCGTCACGACAGTTGAGGAAGACGTTCCGGCGTTGCCCCCGCTTCCAGCGACTTCGACGTTACCACCGCACGAACGGCCGAGAACCCGGTTGCTCGTGGTCGACGATGAAGACTTTGTGAGGGAACTGCTGCGCGACATTCTCGAAGGCGAACACTGCGAGGTTCACGTTGCGGAGAGTGGCAGCGAAGCGCTGTCGCTTTTCAGCGAGTTTCAGTTTGATGGAGTGTTCACGGATGTCGGCATGCCCGGAATGAGCGGTTGGGAACTGGCGCGCGAGATCCGGCAGATCAGTACGCGCATTCCGATCGCTGTCATTACTGGTTGGGGTGAAGCTGTTGGTTCGAACGAACAAAAGGCAGCGGGCGTCAACTGGATCGTCGCCAAACCCTTTACTGCCGATCGGATCGCAGAGTTGGTCCACGAGATCAGCAGGTTCACTGACCCAACCCGCGAAGACTCATTTTCCACCGTTGCGGCTTAGTACATAAAAGCACAAACAAGAACAGAAATTATTTTGTGTTTTTGTGTACTTAGTTGTTATATGCTCAGTCTCGTGAAAGCGACTGTGCGTTTCGTCACTGAAGACTTGTTTCTTGGAATCACGCCCTCCGGTCATGCCTTAGCGCTCGATACCGACAAAGAACGATCATCGGCTGCGTCTCCCGTCGAGCTTTTGCTCGTCGCACTCGGATCGTGCACGGCAACTGACGTCGCAAGCATTCTCGCGAAGAAGAGGCAGGTTGTGACGAGTTATGTTGTCGAGGTTTCCGGCGTGCGTCGCGACGAGCATCCGAGAAGTTTCACTTCGATGAAGGTTCATCACATACTCACCGGCAGGTCTATTTCGCAGAAAGCCGTCGCCGATGCAATTGAACTCTCCGAAAACAAGTACTGCAGCGTCGCGGCAACGTTGCGACCGACTGTAGAAATCCAATCCAGCTTCGAGATCATCGAAGAGAAATCACAAACCCAGGAGTAATTGGGAAGTGCTAAAGAACGTCGTTGCCTTTTTCATTTGCTGCTCGTGCGCTTTGACAGCTCTCGCGGCTGAAAAATCTAACCATCTTACTGTCAAACAATCAGCCAGCGAGACTACGCTATCCGCAGTGCGTCGCAGCGATGCGGCTGATCGAGACGCACGAGGAAAACTCAAAAAGCTTCCGCAAACCGAGCACATGCGTCGCGCCGCCGTCTACCTGAGTGTTCGAGCGTTTCCCGAAGCACGAGATCACTGGCAGACGCTCATCGACAACTACCCGCAGGATCCGCGCGTTCCTGAAGCCCTGCTGGGCATCGGCCGTTCATACTTTCTCGGCAAGATCTACGAGGATGGATATCGAATCTTCAACCAGTTGGTCCAGGATTATGGTCCGACGAAGGAAGGCCGCGAGGCTTTGAACTTCAGCGCGGCTTCCCTGCTCCGCATGGGCAAGTTTTCTGAATCGGCAGCACGTTATGCGGAATACGTCGACCGCTTCCCGAATGGTGAACGCATCGACACTGCGCATTTGAACGTGATCGACACGCTTCGCGAAGCGAATCAACCAGCCGAAGCGCTCAAGTGGGTCACACGAACGCGACAACGATTTGCCGGGTCAGCGGTTGAAACGAATGCGATGTTTGCCGCGTTACGTTTGTACGTGGCGGAGGAAGAATGGGCCGATGCGGTTCTGATGGCCGACGAGCTACTCAGGCGATCTTTCTCAAAGGCCGTGGATACGAGTCGAAACGAAGTGGCGTATCTGAGGGCTTTCAGCCTCGAACGAGCCGGCAGAAAAGATGAAGCGTTCAATGCTTACCTCGCGATTCCTGACAGCATCGAGTCGTACTACGGTTGGCTTGCAAGTCAGCGTTTGTCGGAGCTTGCCGGAGCATCGCGGAAAGAAATCGTCGCGCAACGCGAAGAGCGCGTGAACTCCGCGATCGCGTCAGTTGCTGACTCGTATCCGGCGCCGTATCGACAGCCGATACTGAGTGCTGCGAAAAGTCGGAAGCTGGATCCGCGTTTCATACTCGCGCTGATCAAACAGGAGAGCGTCTTCAAACCTCTCGCTAAGTCACCTGCGGGCGCTCGCGGGCTGTTGCAGTTAACAATGGACGCGGCGCAGAAGTACGCGCCTGCGGCAGGTTTCAACTCCGTGCGCGAGAACCAGCTTTATGAACCGGCAACTTCGATCATCGTGGGCGCTGAGTACCTGGAACATCTGACGAAGATGTTTCCCGAGATGATTGAGCCAGTTGCTGCTTCATACAACGGCGGTGAAGACAATGTTGCGCGGTGGTTGACACGTTCGAAGCGAAAGGATCCGGGAGTGTTTACCTCGGAGGTCGGATTCGATGAGACGAAGGGCTACGTTCAGAAGGTGATGGCCAACTACCGCGTTTACCGCAGGCTCTACACCGCTGATTTGATCCGCAGGTAACGGTGAGGGGGAGACAGGGAGACGGGGAGATGACGCCCCATCACCCCCTCTCCCCATCACCCCGTCATCCGTTTTTGTTACGGCTCGGGACTAAAGCCTCTCGAGTCCTCGCGCCGATGCAAAGGATAAGGCTCACGCGGTGGGTAGGGCCTTGGAACGACGCCTAACCGAAGTAAAGCATTGTAAAACTCATACCTCACGGTCATCTGCGCCGACGGAGTTCGAGTCGAGTTCCATATTCACCCAGCGCACATCGTGTCGAACCGATCGTCCAATACCGGTCGCCGCATAGTCCTCGTCAGGCACCGGCATCGCTGCGCGATTGTCACGCCCCACTGAGTCGCCTTTCGATTTCGCGCTCGGCGCCTCCTGTGATTGCCTCGAAGAACCTTGCGAATCTCGGTCACGATAGATCGGATAAGGCGGAGTGATCGGCGAGACGCGTCGTCGTTCTTTAAAGAACACTGCTGAGATCACGCCAAGGTTCGCTGTCTGACCAAGCTTCGCTCCGTACGAATCTCGTTCGTTTGTGAAGTAGAAGCGGCGCGCCCTTTCCGTACTCATTTGCCAGCCGCTGATTGTTATCGTCTGATACGGCTCAATAACCCATTTGCTCGCATTCCATGCGGACGTATGTTGCGCGTCAATCGTGTTGAGTCCATCAACCGCGAGCGCAACGGCCACGCGATCCGGAGACGAATTTCTCAACCGCAGTTCGTACTCGGCTCCCTGAATAGCTTCGACATACGTGCGACCTCTCGCGAAGTATTCGGCGACTGGTCGCCCGTTTACGAGCACGTCTATTTCGAAGCTGGAATACGGTTTTGGAGGCCTTATGATGCGGCCGGAGTTTGAATCCTGCACCACCGCAGCACTAGCCCTGCGGAGCACCGCGACTGTGCCTGTCCCCAATAGAATTGCCAGCAAAAATGCCGTGATACTGACTATAAGGCGAATTCGATTCATGGCTCCCCTCCTGCAAACAAGAACGCTTTCTGTCCGACTTCCTTGCGCCTTGATAGCGAATTTGTGCGATAAATCCTTAATTCCGGGAAATGGCGCACTTTTTGCTGCCCGTTTCATTGTACGGAGGGGCCGTTGCGCCTTTTCGGTTGAGGAAAATTGACAGGGAGGCTACAATTGCGCGCCACTTCAGGCCAGGAAATACCGACAATTGTCGTTAGTACACTAAGTGAGGCTCGATAGAAACTCATGGAGTATGCCCTAACTGCAACCAAAACCGAGGCACGCGCGGGGTCTTATTACGACCGGATCGCGCGGTTCTATGACCTAACCTTCAAGCTTAACGGTTATGGCCGGTCTTTGGATCAATACTTTGAAAACCATCCCCTGCCCGTGTCCCGGGGCGCTCGTATACTCGACGCCGGCTGTGGGACCGGATTGCTGACAATGGCATTGCTGCGGGCGATACGTTTTCCAGTTTCCATTACGGCGCTCGACCTCTCGTCGACTTCAGTCGTGGCTGCGCGCAAGGCGCTTTATTACAGTCCAGGGCGGAAGCGCGACGTTACGTTCACACAGGGCAATCTCCTGTCGCTGCCCATAGCAGATGAGTCGCTGGATTTGGTGGTGACGTCGGGCGCGCTTGAGTACGTGCCGTTACGCGATGGGCTGACAGAACTCGCGCGCGTTATCGCGCCGGGCGGGCATTTACTTCACTTACCAATCCATCCGGGCATCGCTGGAGTCTTCCTCGAAATACTGTTTCGATTTAAGAGCCATCCACCCGCTGAAGTGATCAACAAGACTGAGGAGCACTTCAAGATCGTGCACCAGTATCGCTTTCCGCCACAGCAGGCGATCGGGTGGAGCAAGACGGCGATACTCGCGCAGAAGGTGTAGTTAATTAGGATCTAATCATTGGTCAATTATCATTTGACATTTATCAGTTGTTATTTTGCAGACCTTCGGCTTCGGAAGAAGATAACAATTGATAAATGTCAAATGATAATTGACCAATGATTTTCTTCAGGGCGCCGGGACGAGGCGCAGGATCCGATCGTCGTCCTGCGTGGGCTTCCCGCGTCCGTCGCGGTTTGAAGTCGAGAAGTACAGGTTTCCATCCGGACCTTCCGCGACGTCACGTATCCGCCCGTAATCTTTCACGATTCCTTCCTGGCCCACAACGCGTCTGCCGTCGAGCGCTACGCGAATCAGCATCTGGCCGCGCAAGCACCCAAACATGAAGTTTCCTTTGAACCTCGGAAACACCGAACCGCGATAAAACGTCCCGCTCGCCGGTGCACATGCGGGCGTGTATTCAAGCAATGGTGCTTCCAGGCCTGAACGTGACGCCGTGTGGTGAATCGTGGGCCAACCGTAGTTCTTTCCTTTCTCGACTATGTTGACTTCATCACCTCCCTCTGGTCCATCAAAGCCACTCGGTCCATGCTCGGTCTGAAACATTAAGTTCGACTCGGGCTGGAAATCCATGCCCTGTGCGTTGCGATGTCCAATCGACCAGATCTCAGGACGCGCGTTCTGTTGTCCGACAAATGGATTATCTTGTGGAACCGTGCCGTCGTCGTTCAAACGGAGCGTCTTGCCCGCGAGTGAGTCGAGCTTTTGAGCGAGCTGGCGATTCGTTGCATCTCCAGTCGTTACATACAACTTCCCATCCGGACCAAAACGAAGTCGACAGCCCGCATGAAATTGGGCCGCGGGAATATTCTCGATGATAACCTTGCGATCGACGAGCCCTTCGGCAGCTTCACGTAAACGCACTACACGCACTCGTACTCCGTCACCACCCGTGTACGCATACGAGAGATACAGAAAACGATTGCTGCTGAACTGCGGATGCAGTGCTACGCTCATGAGACCGCTTTCGCCTGACTCTTCAACATCAGAAACAACGTACAGCGGCTTTGGTCGCAACGTGCCATTTTCAACCACGCGCACACGCCCGGGTCGCTCAGTGACGATCATCCGGCCATCAGGCGCCCAGACGATGGACCACGGCACTTCGAGTCCACCGACGACCTTTTCAATTTTGAAATTCGTACCCGACTGCGGAGAAGTCCCAACTTCACCAGCTCCCCGTCCCGCAGGCGGTTGGCTACATGCAAGACAGAGCGCTACCACGAGCGCGATAGAAGAGAACAGTTTCATGTGTGTGAATTCGATAGGCTGACCCTCGCCGGTAACGCTCAATGCTGAATGTACTCGTGAAGCAGTTTGATCTCGTCGCCTTGTTCACCTACTTCAACGCGGAGCAGGTCGCGCATCGAGAGCATCCCTACCCAGCGTTCTCCATCGACAACGGGAAGATGTCGACTGCCAATCAGCTCCATTCGTTCGAGGGCCTGGTGGGGTGTTTCATCGCACTGGATCACCGCACGCAACTCGCTTGTCACGTCTCCAACCTTCACGGTGAGCGGGTCGCGTTGTGCGACAACGACTCGGTTCAAAACGTCTCGCTCGGAAAACACGCCGAGCAGCCTACCGTCTTCATCAAGCACGCAGACGGCGCCAATGTTTTTCGCAGCCATGAACTCCGCTGCCTCCTGCACGGTAGCCGAAGCCCTTGTCGAGTAAGGCTCACGGTTGCGAATCACTTCGCGGATTAGCATCGCTTTTGCCTCCGATTATTTGGCTGTAGGGTGCGGGTATTATAAAGAATGAAAGGACGGATGTCTCTATTTTATCGGACCTCATCCAAACAACGACTGCTGGGCCGTGGGCCTGCGGAAGGTCGTGCCGCTTGCGGTTTGGTGAGTTCGTTTCTTGTTGAAGCCGAGACGCTCGCAGTGGATCTTGAAAAGACGTTCGGTCGCGGCCCAGTATTCACCTTTGCCGCGCATGCGCTCGCCAAAGACACTTGAATTCAGTTTTCCACCACGCGCTTCGCGAATCCTGTTCAAGACGCGGTCGGCTTTTGTCGGCAACTTCTCCCGCAGCCGTTCTTCGAAATACGGCGCGACGTTGCCGGGCAACCGCAGCATGTTGATGAACGCATACTCCGCGCCCACTTCTTTCGCACGCTTAAGGAGCACGGGAATGTCGGTCGACAAACCCGGAATTACAGGCGCGATCCCGATTCCAACTTTAATTCCCGCAGCAGCAAGAGCTTCCATTGCGTGAAACCGTGCTTCCGGAAGCGGAGCAAAAGGCTCGACCGCACGCGCTGTTTCGACGTCAGTGAAAGGAATCGTGAAGAACACGCCGAGCTTTGCGTTGCGCGAGAGTTCCTGAAGCACGTCGATGTCTCTTCGTATCAACGCGGATTTAGTAATGACGCCCACAGGTTGTCGAAACTCCGCGCAGATTTCGAGACAGCGACGCGTCAGTTTGTAATTTGCCTCGAGAGGTATGTACGGATCGGAAGTGAAAGAGAAAACGATCTCGTCGCCTTTCCACGAAGGTTTCATCAACTCCTTCCGCAGCAGCTCAGGCGCTTTCACTTTCGCGATGATCTTGCGATCGAAATCGGTTCCCGCGCCGTAGCCGAGATACTCGTGTGTGGGCCTGCTAAAACAATAAGTACAGCCGTGTATGCAGCCGCGATAGCAGTTGACCGTGTAATCGAAGCCGACGTCGGGACTATCGTTGTGAGTGATGATGTGGCGAGTCTCAGTTTCTTCGAACACTTCGAGTGCGGTTTCGGGAGGTTCGCCGATCCACTCGACTGAATGAGTCAACCACGGGTTGGGAGGATTCGCTACGTACTGCATAAAAATCTCTTTCAGCCATTAATCTGTGTTATCGGTGCCCCACGTCACAAAGAAGAACCTGTACTTGTCCGGATCCTCGAGAGTGACAAAACGACCGCCCCAACCTTCATCCACGGGTGGCTGCACGTCTGCTCCTTGTGCCGCGAGCTTCTCGTAAAACTCATCAACGTTGTCGACTCCCACAAAGAAGTGAACACCACGTCCTCTTCGAAGCATCGTCTCGAGATGCTGAGCGAGGGTGATCCTCAGTTCACCACTGCGAACCTTTGCCATCGGAGGATCCGATGCCGTGTTGAGCGACTCCACCTCCATCCCGAGCACGTCATGATAGAAAGCGACAGACTCTTCAAGACTATTGACTTCCAAAAACAGCAGATCCAGACCACTAATCATCTTGATATCAGAGAGTCATTATCACGTAGAGACCATACGCTCCGGTTACGATAACCGTCCAGAACGCGAGCTCCTGAAGTCGTGTGTGGCGTTTCAACCGGTTTGTCACCGGGAGCGACGCATTCACTGCAACCATCGCGCTACGCGCAAGCAAGACTCCGAATCCCAGAATCATCAGAGACAAAATCGCGAGCGGCCAGAGAAACCAGAACCACTGAAAGCGCACGAGTAGTAGTAAGAACAGACCGCCGATCAGACAAAGCAGAGCGCTCAGGCAATGACCCAAAACTCCGACGTCTCGCGCGGTCGGAGTGGTGACACGGGCAACGCCTTGCGGGGTTGCGGGTCGTCGAGCTCGCCTTCCTTCGTCGTAAGAATTGCGCAACGACGTGTCCTTTAGAACGCCGTAAGCTTCGTTCAACGACTTCATCCGCTCTTCACTGCCGCCACGATCCGGATGATGCTTCGAGGCCTGTCGCTTGTACTGCCGATCGATCTCGACCTGAGAGGCGTCCTTGTCGACGCCTAAAACGCCGTAGTAGTCTTTGTTCGAATCGAACTGGCTCATCGCGAATTGCCTGATTCTAGAGGTGCCGTTTTCGTTTGGCAATGTGAGTTCAGAGTTCGCCGTTTAGAGTTCAAACGGAGGAGAAGTTTTTGCTCAAAGTTGAGAATCTTTCGAAGGAGTACATAACTCCAGCGGGACCACTGCGTATTGTTTCAGACGTGTCTCTGTCATTACCGGCAGGTTCGGCGGTCTCGATCATGGGACCGTCGGGCAGCGGTAAAAGCACTTTGCTCTACATGCTCGGCGCACTCGAAACACCAACGCGCGGCACTGTCACCTTAAAGGGACAAAATCCTTTCCTGCTCAACGCAAAACAACTCGCCGCATTTCGCAACCAGCAGATCGGCTTTGTGTTCCAGGACCACTGCCTGTTGCCGCAATGTTCGGTGATAGAAAATGTTTTGACACCGACGATGGTTGCGGCGACAAACGGAGAGCAATCCGCTCGCGCCACTGAACTACTCAAGCAAGTCGGGCTTGCGGAACGCTTCGATCATCGTCCGGCCCAACTTTCCGGCGGTGAAAAACAGCGCGTCGCTCTGGCACGCGCGCTGATCATGAAACCGCAACTGTTGCTGTGTGATGAGCCGACCGGAAATCTCGACCAAAAGTCGGCGGAAGTCGTCGCCGACATGCTGCTCGACATTCACGAGCAGGCAGAGACGATTCTGATCGTCGTCACCCATAGCAAAGAACTCGCGTCCCGGTTTCCCCAACGCTTCGAACTCAGGAGCGAGCATCTCGAACCGCTTTAATGCAAACTACTCAACTCCTAAAACGCAGTCTCAGGTATTACTGGCAAACCAATCTGGTCGTAGTGCTCGGCGTGGCAATCGCCGTGTCAGTGCTCGCTGGTGCGTTGCTGATCGGTGAATCAGTGCGAGGCAGTCTTCGAGATCTATCGTCGCGAAGATTAGGCAAGACTGACGATCTGATCTCTTCGACGGGATTTTTTCAGGAACAGTTAGCGATGGAGATGGCTAACGGCGCCGGAACCACCGTTCCATTGATAGCGCTTGAAGGTGTTGTTGTTCACGAACAAAGC
This sequence comes from uncultured Acidobacteriota bacterium, assembly GCA_963728575.1. Lineage (GTDB taxonomy): Bacteria > Acidobacteriota > Blastocatellia > Pyrinomonadales > Pyrinomonadaceae > PSRF01. The sequence continues at coordinate 593,299 of CAVSKT010000012.1, read as the reverse complement.
AAGCGGCGCGCGGGTGGCGTAAGAATTTACGGAGTTGATGAAAGGTTCTGGGAGTTTCACGGCGTGTCTGGCGTCACAACGCCGCAGAGTCGAAACGTGCTGGTGAGTCAAAGTCTTGCGAGTGAGCTTGGAAGTGGACCAGGCGATTCGTTGTTGTTGAGACTCGAAAAACCGTCAGACATTCCTGTCGAGTCGCTGCACGGGCGCAAAGAAGACACGGGACGCACGATCAGGCTCAATATCGCAAACGCGTTGCCCGGCGAATCGCTCGGCGAGTTCTCACTGCAAGCGCAGCACGGCGCAGTCCGCAATGTTTTTGTTTCATTGAGCTTTCTGCAAAAGGAACTCGAACAGGATGGCAAGGTTAACACCATCTTGATTACTCGACGCCCTGGCACACAGCCCGCACAGCAACGGGAAGCGATTGCTACGCTACTTAAAACCAAAGCGACGCTCGAAGATCTGGGTCTCAATGTCCGAAGTCTCAATCAGGGACAACTCATCTCCCTCGAAAGCAGCAGCAAGATCATAAACGAACACGTGACGACTGCGGCTGTCGACGCTGCACAGCCATTGCCACTTGCTACAACCCCGGTCATTTCTTACCTCGCCAACAGCATCAACTCGGGGGAACGGTTTATCCCATATTCGCTGGTCACTGGAATGCCCATTGATTCACTGCTTCCCTCAGCGACTCAATCGTTCCGGCACCCACCGATCTTGCTCAACGAATGGGCTGCAAAAGATCTCCAGGCGCAAGTCGGAGATACAGTGTCACTCGAATATTACTTGTGGCACGAGAACGGCCGGCTGGAGACAAAGAAGGCTGAGTTTCAGTTAGCCCAGGTAGTGCCGATTGCAGGCTTCGCTGCCGATCGCGAGCTGGTTCCTGAATATCCAGGCATTACCGAATCAGAAAATCTCTCGGATTGGGATCCACCTTTTCCGGTCGATCTAAATCGCGTGAGGAAAGAGGACGAAGATTACTGGCATCAGTATCGCACCACGCCAAAAGCATTCATTCAGTTGCCTGTTGCTCAAAAGCTGTGGGGAACGCGGTTTGGCAACCTTACCTCCATCCGTATTGCGCCTGCTCAAGGTGAACTGACCACCGAGACTGTAAGCAAGTATCGCGACAATTTCCGAGAGAAGTTGGACCCGGCATTGATGGGGTTCCAGGTAATTCCTGTTCGCGATCAGGGACAAGCGGCTTCGAGTGGTGCGACTGACTTTGGTGAATACTTTTTGTACTTCAGTTTCTTTCTCGTGGTGTCGGCGCTCATGCTCACGACGCTGTTTTTCAAACTCGGGATCGAGCAGCGCGCTCGTGAGATCGGAACTCTCCAGGCAGTCGGGTTTTCGGATGCGGGTATTCGACGACTGTTTCTCGCGGAAGGGATTTTGTTGTCGGTGATCGGAAGTGGGCTAGGACTGCTGGGCGCGATCGGATATGCGGCGTTATTGATGCACGGGTTGAGGACGTGGTGGGTGGATGCGGTCGGAACGACTTCGTTGACGCTCCATGTCTCGTGGTTGTGGCTAGTGATTGGTGCGGTCGGAGGAGTAGCCGCTGCCGTCGTTTGTATCTTCTTTACGTTGAGGAAACTTGGGCGAGCTTCGACGCGGAATTTGCTTGCGGGATCGCTGGCGACGGAAGAATCTCAACGCAAAGGCGCAAAGGGGCAAAGAAAGGCTCTCCTTGGCGCCTTTGCGCCTTTGCGAGCGACTTTCTTCGGGATTGCCTTGACCCTGATCGGAGTTGCGCTTTTATTGGCCGGGTCGTTCGAACTAATCCCTCAAACGGGCGCCTTCTTCGGCGGTGGCGTTATTCTACTCGTCGCCGGCGTTTGTTTCCTTTCAGCCTGGCTGAAGCGAAAGGAACGCAAACCCATCCACGGCTCAGGCTGGTGGACCATCGCGCGTCTCGGCTTTCGCAACGCAACGTTTCGTCCCGGCCGAACCATCCTCTGTATCACGCTGATTGCCTCCGCTGCTTTCATCATCGTCGCCGTCGATTCCTTTAGACGCTCCGGCACTGCTGACACTGATCGAAAATCGGGAACGGGCGGCTTCCCTCTCCTCGCGGAGTCGTTACTGCCAGTGGTCCATGACGCGAACACATCCGAAGGCCGTGAGTCGCTCAATCTCAACAGCGCAAACGACAGTGCTTCGCTGAAAGAAGTGAAGCTCGTCAACCTGCGCGTACGACCCGGCGACGATACAAGCTGTCTGAATCTCTACCAGCCGCGCAATCCGAAGATCGTTGCTCCACCCGAAGCGTTCGTTCGCGACAATCGATTCACCTTTCATAATTCGTTAGCCGCAAGCAACGAAGAGAAACAAAACCCTTGGCTGCTCCTGGATCGTCAATTCGAAAACGGAGTCGTGCCAGTAATCGGCGATGCAAACTCGCTGACGTATGTGCTGCATTTGAAACTCGGCGAAGACCTGGTCATTGACCATGCGACTGGTCCACTGCGATTGCGGATCGTCGGAGCGTTGTCTGACAGTATTTTCCAGAGTGAGTTGTTAATGTCAGAGAAAAACTTCCTGCGCTTGTTTCCGGACCATCAAGGTTACCGCCTGTTTCTGCTCGAAGGCGGGAACACGCAGCAAGTCGCAAGTGTTTTGGAGGACCGGCTATCTGACTTCGGGTTTGACGTGTCTTCGACTGAAGAACGACTCGAGAATTATCATCGTGTTGAGAACACGTACCTTTCAACGTTCCAGATGCTCGGCGGCCTCGGTCTCGCACTCGGCACACTGGGCATGGCTGCCGTTTTACTTCGAAATGTCTTCGAGCGACGGCGAGAACTGGCTCTGCTTCGTGCAGTGGGGTATAACTCTTCACACTTCGCGGCAATGGTAATCACAGAAAACGTGTTGATGCTTTGCTGTGGTCTGGCGGTGGGTTTTTTCTGTGCTCTGCTGGCGATTGCGCCCGTGTTGTTTGAGCGCGGGGGCCGGCTCCCAAATATTTCACTCGGGCTGTTGTTGCTGGCGGTTTTGCTTTCAGGCGCGATCGCATCGCTCGTAGCAACCCTAGCTGCTTTGCGGTCGCCTTTGCTGCCGGCTCTCAGGGCAGAATAACTTTACTTCCGGCGTTAAAGGTTCTAAGTTTAGGCCACCAAAGAATAAAAGAACAATAAGTAGGAGGATCAGAAGGATGCGGAAACGAACTCTCGGAGTCGTGGCTCTTGTCTTGATCTCGTTTGCCATCGTCCAGGCGGAGAACTGGCCGCAGTGGCGAGGACCGGCACTGAACGGTGTGAGTAACGAGAAGAACCTGCCAGTTAAGTGGACCACCGAAGAGAATGTCGTATGGAAAGTCGCGATGCCGGGTCTGAGTGGCGCCACGCCAATAGTATGGCGCGACCGCATCTTTCTAAACGTTGCCGAAGGCGACAACCTCGCGCTCTGGTGCATTGATAAGGCAAAAGGCGCAGTGTTGTGGAAGCAACCGCTCGGCGGCGGCAATGTCAAAATGCGCAAGCACAACATGTCGTCACCTTCACCGGTCACAGATGGCCGCAGCGTTTACGTGATGACCGGAACCGGAATACTCAAAGGCTTCGACTTCAGCGGCAAAGAGCTGTGGTCCAGAGACATCCAGCAAGAGTACGGCAACTTCGGATTGAACTGGGGCTACGCTTCTTCACCGCTTCTGTTTGAAGATTCGCTGTACATTCAGGTGCTTCACGGCATGAAGACTGACGCTCCTTCGTACGTAATGCGCGTCGACAAAAAGAACGGCAAGACGTTGTGGAAAGTTGATCGCCCGACAAGTGCGATTCGCGAATCTCCTGATTCCTACACGACTCCGGGACTGCTTCGTTACGGCAAAACAACGGAGATCGTGATCACGGGCGGCGATTGTGTGACGGGTCACGATCCGGCGACGGGCAAGGAGTTGTGGCGCGCCAATGGTCTCAATCCGGAAAACAATCCGTTCTATCGCATCGTTGCCTCGCCGATCATTTTCGACGAGATCATTTACGTTCCGACGCGCGTCAAGCCTTTGCTCGCGTTCAAGGCAGGTGGTCGAGGTGATGTGACCAGTTCGCATCTGCTCTGGTCCACAGCCAATGGACCTGACGTTCCGACACCAGTCACCGATGGCAAGTATTTTTATATCGTGAAAGATAACGGTGTGATGTATTGTCTCGATGCGAAGACCGGCGCTGAAGTTTATGCGAGCCAACGCATTAAAACCGGGACATACAGTGCTTCACCGGTGCTTGCAGATGGAAAGATCTACGTCACGAATGAAGAGGGAGTCACGTCGGTAATCGCTGCTGGTCCGAAGTTTGAAATTTTAGCGGAGAACCCGCTGAACGATTACACGCTGAGTTCACCGGCAATCTCAGATGGCAGGATCTACATCAAGACGTCAGGACACCTTTATGCTATCGGCAAGAAATAAATTTATCTTTATCTGTGTAATCTGCGTAATCTGTGGACTGAATGTTTTCGCGCAGGAATCACAGTTAGGTAAAGTCGAGTTTCCAACCTCCGGATCGGAAAAAGCACAGGCACACTTCCTCCGCGGACTGGCGGCGTTACACTCGTTTTGGTACGAGGAGGCGCTCGAAGCTTTTCGCGAGTCGACCAAAGTGGAGCCTGACTTCGCGATGGGTTACTGGGGCGAGGCGATGACTCACAATCACCCGCTCTGGTCTGAGCAGGATATTGCCGCCGCGCGGCAGGTGCTCACGAAAATCAAAGACACGCCGAAGTTGACCGATCGTGAACGCGCGTACATTGCCGCGGTCAGAGCCCTTTATGGCGAAGGCGATAAACGATCTCGCGATGCGGCTTATTCGGCAGCGATGGGAAAAGTCTATCGCGCCTATCCCGAGGATCTCGATGCGGCTGCGTTTTACTCGCTATCGCTGTTGGGAATGGTAAGAGGCGACGAGAAGAGTTATCGCTTGCAGGCAAAAGCCGGAGCGATTGCGCTCCACGTCTACGAGAAGAACCCAGGTCATCCGGGCGCTGCGCATTACATCATTCATGCGTTTGACGATCCGGACCATGCGATTCTCGCGCTGCCTGCCGCTCGCCGTTACGCGAGCATTGCGCCGGAAGCTCATCACGCCCGGCACATGCCGTCGCACATTTTTTTGCAACTGGGCATGTGGCCCGAAGCTGCTGCGTCGAATGAGTCGGCATGGGAAGCGTCCGACGCATGGATGAAGCGCAAGAAGCTTTCGCTTAGCGTGCGCGACTATCACAGCCTGCACTGGTTGCTCTACGCGTACCTGCAACAAGGCCGGTACAACCAGGCCGAACAATTGCTCAACCTGATGAAGAAGGTAATGTCGGAATCGACTTACGACAATAAGCTGCGCCCGGATTATTACGAGAATAACTACGCCAACATGGCCGCGGCGTTTATTGTCGAAACGGAAAGATGGAACCTGGCAACTGAGCTGTTTCCCGAGGGTAAGAACCCACCGGCCAGCTCAACTCAAACGACGATGAGCGGTGGTCATGGCGGACATGGTTCAAGCGGAAATGGATCGGCTACCGTACGCACCTCAACAGCGAGTGTAACGCTGCCGGTTTTCGTTCGTGGCCTGGCTGCTGCGGTGAATGGTTCGATGTCAACTGCGTCCGTTGGCGGCTCTGGGAATTCTCAGCTGATTAAAGACATGGAGATCGTCGCGTTGCGCTCGTCGATGAAAAAGGAGCACAACAAAGCAATCGAGTTGATGAAGCAGGCAACGGCCATGGAAGAGCAATCGAGCGCACCATATGGTCCACCCACGCTCGTCAAGCCAACTCACGAATTGTTTGGTGAGATTCTTCTTCGTGCAGGAAAACCCGCCGAAGCGTCAGAACAGTTCAGGATCGCACTACTACGTCAACCAAACCGCGCACGTTCGTTGCTCGGCTCCGCACGCGCAGCCGCGCAGAGCGGCAATCAAGCCGCTGCTGCTGCAGCTTACACAGCGCTTCTGGAACAATGGAAGCAGGCAGACGAAGGCCTCGCGGAGTTACGCGAGGCCCGGGAGTATGTACAGAACCGAGCGCGGTAGCGCCGGGTAAATTACGGCCTTGCGGCCCCGCTGGCTAAACATCGACCCGGCGCTACCGCGCTCGGTTCTGTTTTGCTATTTCTTTTCCTTCACATCAAACGCGTAGATCGTGTCCTGATCACGCAAGTACAACCGTCCACCAGCGATGACGGGATGCGTCCACGTCGGCCTTGAGTCCTGGTTAATCCTGAAGCGTCCCTTCTCCTTGTAACCGGCCGGCGTCGCTTCAACCAACCCAACGACACCATTCTCACTCAAGCAATACAAGTGACCATCGGCATAAACCAGTGATCCCTTGCCGACACTACGGTCGCGCCAGGCTATCTCCCCCGTGTCGAACTTCATCGCAGTCAGAATCGAGCTCGAGAAACCATAAAGGTAATCTCCAACCAAAACAGAGCTGCTGTGGTGATTCTTCATGTTGGTGGAGAACCAAACCTCCTGCGCTTTGTTGTCTGGATTGATCTCGACGACACCGCCGCCAGTGCCGTAGTCAGAAGAGATAAATACTCGGTTGCTTCGCGCGATGGGCGTCGCTGCATTTGCAACCCTGTTCGAGGGCTTGGAGTACTCCCACAACAAGCGGCCGTCCTTCGCGTCGAGTCCCACCGCACGTTGGCCAGTAAAGAACACGACCTGTGTCGTACCATTTATGTCCAGAGGAATCGCCGACGAATAACCGGCCTTATCGCTCTGGCTCTTCCAAATCAGTGAACCGTCGGTCTTGTTCAATGCGACGATTGACGCGCCTGGACCGCCCGCGTTTACCAGAACTTTATTTCCGAGCACCAGGGGCGACTCACTTATGCCCCAGGTAATATTTGATCCGCCAAACTCGGACAAGACGTTCTTGGTCCAAACAACCTTCCCCGTACGTGCATCGAGTGCAGTCAAATCTCCGTTGCCGCCGAGTGCAAAAACACGATCGCCGTCGACTGTCGGCGTTCCTCGGGGACCGTCACCTTGATCGTTGCGAAACGCTCCACCGTGTTGAGTGGCCCATGCTTCTTTGCCGGTCGCAACATCAAAAGCCACTACAAACTCGCGATCACCGCGCAGGCCCATCGTGTAGAGCTTGCCATTGGAAATAGAGAACGAAGAGTAACCGCCTCCCGCGCCCGTAGCTTTCCAAGCTAGTGGAGGACCATTTTCGGGCCACTGTTTCAGTAATCCTGTTTCTTTTGAAATGCCGTCACGATTTGGACCACGCCACTGCGGCCAGTTGGCGTTGGCCTGGGCCATGACCTGGCCCGCCAAGCAGAGCAACGCTACGAGTGCAAGCAATGAAACCCTCATGCTTTTCATTTACGATCTCCTTCGTATATCGAGCGAAACATTGTGGGGAGCACGAAGAGTTCTTGTTTCACGACTGCGGTTTGAAGTAAAGCACCAAACCACCGCCGAGTGCGGCCAGAACAAAGCCGAGATAGAGCAACGGATTAGGCGAAGTCTTCGGCGGGTGCAGCCACATGGAATACAAAACATTCACAAGGGGCGCTCCCGCGAAAACAAGTGGCATAACATACGTGGGCAATCCGCCCGAGCGAAACGCATAAATTATACAAACGGCGCCGGCTGCACCCAGCACGCCCGCGAGCGTCGCGCCGATTGAGCCCTTCATCGAGAAGCCGCTAAGTTGACCCTGATAAGAAAGACTAATGACGGGAACGAGTACGCCGATCAGAAAGTAAGCAACACCCACACACAGCAGGGCGCGCATCGGGTTGCCAAGCTCCACCTGGCCGCGATGCAGAGCAGGACCATAAAGTCCCCAGGAGAGCGCGGCGCCGAGAGCGAAAAGGATCCAGAGCATTAAAGTCCTCCAAGCCTTAGGTCGATTCTACAACAAGAGCACAATTTGAAATCAGCTTCTTCTTTGTGCAACCTCTGTGTTCTCCGTGTCTCTGTGGTTAAATGCTGGTTGAGAAAAACCAACCAGAGAGACACGGAGAACACAGAGGTTGCGCAGAGAAGAAGTGAAACTCAGAAAAGCCTTTGTCCGTAATCTTCTTACGATTTCGGGCATTCTAACATCTGAGCCTTAGACATAGCAGCAAGTCATTTGCTAAGGTCTCGCGAAATAAACAGGTCCATCCAAAATCTCGAACGGGAGCTTTAAATTTTGAAGTCGAACTTTCGAACTCTCTTCCTTCTGGTTCTTCCCCTCCTGGCGTGTGTCGCCGTTACGGCTCAAACGTATCGCGCTTCGTTGCGAGGGACGATTTATGACACAAATCAGGCAGTTATCCCTGGCGCAACGATCAGCCTGACCAGCCTCGAAACCGGCGAAACTCGAACCACGACGAGCGACGAAGACGGCGAGTATGCCATCGCGTCAGTTCCGGCCGGGACCTACCAGATCGAAGTCGCGAAGGCGAACTTCAGTAAGCACAGCCACACAGTCGAACTGCTCGTGAACGAAACGAAGCGTCAAAACGTGACCCTCGGGGTTGGCGTCGCGCCTCCCCAGCTCGTCGAATCCACTTTCCAGGATGCTCTGAAGAAGGACACGGCTTCGCTTGGCACAGTGATCGAGAACAACCAGATTACAGGCTTGCCACTCGATGGTCGTAACTTTTTCGAACTCAGCCTGCTCGTGCCGGGCGCCGTGCCGCCCGCGCAAGGTTCGGCCGGATCTGTTCGCGGCGACTTCGCGTTCAGCGTTAACGGCGCTCGCGAAGACGCCAACAACTTCCTGCTCGACGGTGTTTACAACATCGATCCGAAACTGAACACGTTTGGTGTTCGCCCATCGGTCGACGCGATTCGCGAGTTTGAAATGCTGACCAGCACGTACGATGCTTCGTTCGGACGTAACCCGGGCGCGCAGGTCAACGTAGTTCTGAAATCAGGCTCCAACGATTTTCATGGTTCGCTCTTCGAGTTTCATCGTAATGCTGCATTCGATGCACGCAACTTTTTCGCACCCGCGTCGGAACCAAAGCCGAAGTATCTTCGCAATCAGTTTGGCGGCTCGCTTGGTGGGCCAATCAAACACGATCGCACATTTTTCTTTGCCGACTATGAAGGCACTCGTTCGCGTGAAGGCATTACACGTGTAACAAATGTTCCGACTGCTCTCGAGCGCGCGGGTAACTTTTCGCAGAGTTTTTTTGGCGCTCCAGCCAGTCCATTCCCGGGATTGCAATTTACTAACGGCATCATTCCGGATTTCCTCATCAACCCTGTCGGCCGCGCAATCGCTGCGCTTTATCCACTGCCGAACCGCGACGTTCCGTTCCAGAATTTTGTCTCGTCACCGACGTTGCGCGACGACAACGACAGTTTCGACGTGCGCGTCGATCATCACCTGACGGATCGGTCTGACCTGGCGTTCAGGTATAGCTTTGGCGACCGCGATCTGTTCGAACCGTTTACTGGTCCATCCTTCTCGGTCGTACCTGGTTTTGGCGACACCGTGAAGCGCCGCAGTCAAAACGGCATGGCTGCATTGACGCTCGTATTGACTCCCAACTTTGTCAACGAAACCCGTGGCGCGTTCAGCAGAGTCGCGGCCTCAGTGACACAGGAAGCGAGCGTTCTTAATTCTGACGTTGGGCTGCCGACGATTTCACCACGAGAGCGTGATGCCGGGCTCAGTTTCATCACCATCACCGGCTTTTCACCGCTCGGCGACGAAGGTAACAATCCGCAAAACAGCGTCACGAACGTTTACCAGTTCATAAATAATTCGAGCTATATTCGCGGCGATCATTTGATTAAGTTCGGTGCTGACCTTCGCTTCTCGCAGCAGAATGCGTTCCGCGACGTTGAATCGCGCGGGCGTCTTCAGTTCTCACCGTTTGGGCAGATTACAGGGAATGCGCTCGCCGATCTTTTACTCGGCTTTCCATTTCTTACGAGCGTCGCACGCGTCGACAATCCACAAAGGATTCGCACTGAGAGCTACAACTTTTTCATCAACGACAGTTACCGGGTGACGCCGCGACTCACGCTCGTGGGTGGCTTGCGTTATGAATACAACTCGCCGCCTGTTGATGCCGGCGATCGCGCAACTATTTACGACGTCGCGACTCAAACTCTCGTGCCGGTAGGCACAGGCGGCGTCCCGCGAAGCGGTTTCGACGCTGACAAAAACAACTTTGCGCCGCGCGTCGGTTTCGCCTGGACCATCGGAGACGAACAGGCGACGGTCCTGCGCGGTGGTTATGGCATCTATTACGACCAGTCACCACTAGCGCCGGCCGAAGCGCTTTACTTCAATTCACCGTTCTTCGACAACAACATTTTTTTCTCGTTGCCCGGTTTGCCGTTGACGCTTAACGATCCGTTTCCAACGTTCTTCCCGTTCGCATTACCTGACTCTGCTTTGGCAATCCAGCGCGATCTTCGCACCGGATACATGCAGCATTGGAACTTCAACGTCGAGCGCCAGATCGGGGAGAAAGGCGTCGCAGAGGTCGCGTACGTTGGTTCGAAGGGCACAAAACTCTTGACCGCGCGAGATATCAACCAGCCACAACCCAGCGTACTTCCGCCGGGACTGCCGTTTGTGCCTCGACCTGATTTTCGTTTTGACGACATTGACCTGCTAGAGTCGCGCGCGAACTCGAATTATCACGCGCTTCAGGCTCGTTACCAGCAACGTCTCACGCGAGGTTTTTCGGCGCTTGTGTCATACACGTGGTCCAAGTCGATTGACGATGCTTCAAACTTCTTCAGCAGTGCGGGCGATCCGAACTTTCCGCAGAACAGTTTCAACGTCGCCGCGGAGCGGGGGCGTTCGAACTTTGATGTTCGTCATCGATTGTCAGCGAGTTATTCGTACGCTTTTCCGTTCGGAAGAAGCGCGCATGAAGGGTTGGGAAGGTATCTCCTGCGCGGCTGGGAAACTCACGGCATCGTGACGCTCCAGTCAGGACGCCCATTCACGGTGGCTCTGCTTTCTGAGATCGATAACAGTGGAACGGGTCGGTCCATTCTTGGCTTTGGGGCGAACGATCGACCGAATATCGTCGGCAATCCCGAGCTTTCGAACCCGACAACGCTACAGTGGTTCAACACAGCAGCGTTCGCATTCCCGGCTCAGGGAACGTTTGGAAACGCCGGGAGAAATATTCTCGATGGTCCGGGATTTCAGAACGTAAACATGTCGTTGGTGAAGAACACGGCGTTGACTGAGAGTGTTCGTATCCAATTCCGCGCGGAGGCGTTCAACCTCTTCAATCACCCAAACTTCAACCTGCCGGACAACTTCCTCGGCTCGCCGACGTTCGGGCGGATCTCATCGGCACGAGATCCGCGGCATATTCAGTTAGGGTTGAAACTATTGTTTTAGTCCGCGACGCGTGTTTATCCGCAAAGCGAGCTGCAGTTTAACTCCGCGGAGCGGCGGCTGCAGTTTAACTCCGCGGAGCGGCGGCTGCAGTTTAAGTCCGCGAAGCGGACGCCAGCATAAAGCCTGGGGCGTAAGCCCCAGGTAAAATCCCAATACACGAATCGAGCCCGCAAAGCGGGCGGCAGCTTCCGCCCGCTTCGCGGGCTCGAACGTTTTCGTTATGTGTCCCCTGGGGCTCACGCCCCAGGCTTTACGCTTTTCGCCTGCTTCGCAGGCTCGTACGTTTCGCGCCCCAGGCTTTACGCTTTTCGCCTGCTTCCCCGGCTAGTCGCCAGATTCGGCAGACGGTTTCCTCTGGTCGTCGAAGTACTGGTACTTAGCTGTCAGCAACAACTCTGATTCTTCTGGTGTAGGCACCTGGGCGATCATTGAGCCATCGACCTGTTCGTAGAGTGGCGGCGGGATTTCGGCGAATTCCGACATCGGACCATAAACCGAATCCACGCCTTCCTTGAACACGTCGCCGATCAGAAGATTGATGATGTGTACGCGCTCCTCAGGATACTTCCGCAGGAAACCGGCAAAACTAAATCCGTCGTTGTAGAACGCGTAAACCAACTTGCGCATCGACTCGATACCCCGATCGAGTTTCTGCTGGTACTGTCCAAGTCGCGCAGCAGAGAAATCGTCGTGATTGAAGGCGTCGTGAATCGCATCGGCGGCCAACTCCGCCATCTTCAGCGCCAGCAGAACTCCCGACGAATAGATCGGATCGAGAAATCCGTACGCGTCGCCGATGATGATGAATCCATTACCAGCATTGTGCTTTGAGCGATAAGAGTAATCGAGAATCGAATAGATCTTATCGACGCGAGTTCCTTCGGCAACGCGCTTCCGGCACGGTTCACATTTATCGATCTCTTCCTGAAAGATCTTCGCGAGATCCTGCCCGCGTCCCTTCAGCAAATATTCCGGATTGGCAACGATGCCAACGCTCGTGATGTCGTTTTCGAGTGGGATATACCAGAACCATCCGCCACTGCCGGCTTCGGTTCGCAGTACAAGCGTCGCGCCTCCATTTAGATCCGGTTCGCGGTGCGCGCCTTTGAAATAGGAGTAGATCACAGCCTTTTTCAACTTTGGATCGCGCACTCGCCACCGAAACTTGTTCGACAGCATCGCCGTTTGGCCGGTCGCATCAACAACGACGTTCGCGTAAAACTTCTCGCGCGTTCCGTCCTGCATCTCCACTTCAACACCAACCGCGCGGTCTCCCTCGAACAACACCTGCTTGACCTGCACACCCTGATGGACCACCGCGCCCTGCTCTGCCGCGTGGTTGATTAGCATGTGATCGAATTGCGCGCGCGTCACCTGCCATGTGACAGCGCTCTCGTGGTGTACGGCCTCAAAGAAGTAAAACGGCCGCGATTCCTTGCCCGCGGGATTCGCAAACTGCACGCTGTACTTGCGCACGAAAGGACTTTCCTTGAGCTTCTCGAGCAAGCCGAGACGGCGGAAGGTCCAATACGTGTCAGTCATCAGCGATTCGCCGATGTGATGACGCGGAAAAATGGCCTTCTCAAAAAGGATTACCTGGCGTCCCTCGCGAGCCAGCATGCCGGCCACAGAACTTCCTGCCGGTCCACCACCCATTACTATGACGTCGAATTTATTTTCACTCATGCGTACCTTACTGTCCTCAGTTCGGGTTCGAAGAAATCGAGGAGAAAGTGATCGACTTCCAAAAGACCGCGACGGCTCAACGTGATATGACCATTGTCGCGTTGCAGTAAACTCTTGCTTTCCAGATCCTCGTAGACAGGTTGAAATTCATTCCAAACATTCACGCCAAACTTCTTCTGGAAATAACCGGTATCGAGCCAGCCCGTTTTTAACTGCAACACCATCTCGCGAATCAGTCTCTGTTTCGGAGTCAACGAAACCGCGCGCAACAGCGGCAGACGGTCTTCGTTAAGGATGCGCACGTACTCCTCGAAGTTGTGCGCGTTCTGAAAATTGACGCCTCCAAAATGTGAAAAGGATGAGACGCCGATCCCGACCATATCGCCGCCGTGCCACAAAGCGTCTCGGTAAATAAACCGGCAAGTCTTCTTCTTTGTCGCAACGATATCAGTGCCAGCAATTTCGTAGTCGTGTGCGAGAAACTGTTCGAAAGCGTAGTCAAGCCAGCGGCGTTTTGTGGTCCAACCCGCGATTGGCGACTGCTTGCCCTTCTTCAGAATGTCCTGGGAGATGACCGTGTTGTACGGCAGCTCCATCTGATAGATCGTTACCGAGTCCGGTTCGAGATCGATCGCGCGCTTCACCGTATCGCGCCACTTCTCTTCCGTCTCACCCATCATGCCCGCAATCAGATCGATGTTGACCTGTGGGAAGTCGACTTCGCGCGCCCATGCGTACGCGCGATAGATTTCCGGTGATAGATGAGCGCGCCCGTTTGCCGCGAGGATTTCGTCGTCAAAATGTTCGATGCCGAGGCTGAGTCGAGTAACTCCGATCTGCTTCAGAGTTTCGAGTTTTGATTTCTGTATCGTCCCCGGCTCACACTCAAACGTGACTTCTTCTGCATCAGCCCAGCTCACATGTCGATTCAGACCATCGACGAGGTAGTGCAACTGTTTCTCGCTGATGTATGAAGGCGTGCCGCCGCCGAAGTATGCAAAACGAAGCTTGCGTCCCTGAAAAGCGGGCATGCGGCTGTAGAGTTCATTCTCTTTGATCAGAGCGTTGAGATAGATCTCGATGTCGGATGCGTTCTTGTCTGTGTAAACTTTGAAGTAACAGAAATGACAGCGCTTCCGGCAGAAGGGGATGTGAATGTACAGACCCAGGGGATCTTCAACTCGCGGCGGCTGGTTTAATGCCCGGAGCACGTCAGAAACAAAGTCAGGTTTCCATTGTGAAAACGGCGGATAATTCGAGACAAAATAATTGCCAACTTCAGTTTTGGGTTGTGCAATCTCTATCGTCATGGAAACAATCAAATTAGCACCGTCATTGCCAATTGCCAATTGACCATTTCGTGCGTTTCCGAATTAACCATTTCGTGTATTGCGTGGACCCGTAGGACCGTGTATAGAAACCCCGATGCCCGCGGCTTCCCGATCCCACTTTTCGCATTTCCGGAACTATTTACCGTATTTTTTGCTGATCTTTTTTTTCATAGCCGGGGTTTGGCTCATTCTTGCCGCAGGGTCCAGGTTACATCCGGCGAGCACAGCTCCGGCCGCGACACCACCAACCGCGGCCGACCGGAGTCTTGTGGGAAAACTTCAGAACTTCCTTGAGCATTCTGCTCACTCAGATAATCGTTATCCTTATTTTTGCAGGTCTGTTCAGAAGGCTGTTCCGATGGATGAAGCAGCCACCAGTGATGGGCGAGATGGTTGCCGGCATCGTGCTCGGTCCCTCAGTGCTGGGACTGCTGTTTCCCGAGGCGATGTCGTTCCTCTTTCCTCCAGCCTCACTGGAAACACTCCGGCTGCTCAGTCAAATCGGCGTAGTGCTCTTCATGTTCATAGTGGGTATGGAAGTGAACATCCAGCACCTTAGAGAAAAAGGAACCGCAGCGGTGATGATCAGTCACGCCAGCATCATCGTGCCTTTTCTTCTGGGCGCAGCACTGTCGCTTTTTCTGTACCGCGATCTCGCAAGCCCTGGAACCTCGTTCAATGCATTTGCGTTATTCATCGGTGTTGCGATGAGCATAACGGCCTTTCCGGTGTTGGCCCGGATACTGGAAGATCGCAAACTCTCGCAAACGCATCTTGGCGTCGTCGCCATCACCTGTGCTGCTGTTGACGATGTAACTGCCTGGTGCATCCTTGCGCTCGTCATTGCGCTTGTAAAAGCAACCGGGGTCGAAATCTCTGCGATTACGATCCTGCTGACACTTGTATTCGCAGGGGTGATGTTCTTTTTAGTGCGGCCGCAGCTGGCTCGAATTATCAAAGAGCCCGACTCGCCATCACACCGCCGCCGCTTGATTCCGCTCATCCTTGCGTTTCTGCTGGCGTGCGCTTTGATTACGGAAACGATCGGCATTCACGCGTTATTTGGAGCGTTCCTGGCGGGAGTCGTAATGCCGCCTTCTCCCGAATTTCGGATCTTTCTTAAAGACAGGCTCGAGGCGTTCGGTTCGTACGCGCTGCTGCCTCTATTTTTTGTATTCACGGGTTTGCGGACACAGGTTGGTTTGTTAACCGACTGGTACGACTGGCTGCTGTGTGGCGTGATAATCCTCGTCGCGATAGCGGGCAAGCTTGGCGGTAGCATGTTGATGGCTCGTTGGACCGGGATGAGCTGGTCGCAGTCGTTTGCGATAGGAACGCTCATGAACACGAGAGGATTAGTTGAGTTGGTCGTGCTGAATATCGGTTATGATTTGGGTATTCTCTCGGGACGTATTTTCGCAATGATGGTCTTGATGGCGCTCGTCACAACATTTATGACGGGACCACTTCTTTCACTCGTGAGGCATAAGGAGACAACATGACAAAGAAGTTACTGATATCTGCGGCGGCAATCTTCGGATTGTCAGTGTTGGCAATGGCCGCGACAAAACCAAACTTCAGCGGCACGTGGACAATGGATCGAGCGCGTAGCTTTGGTCTGCCCGGAAACATGACCCAGGTCCTCACTGTTACTCAAACAGACGATAAGATCGAGCTAGAGACGAAACTCATACAGCCCGGGAACGAGCGAACCGTGAAAGACACTTACAACCTCGACGGCAAGGAGTATGAGTTCACACCGCAGGCGCCCCCAAACCAAACGCCGCCAAAAGGCAAACGTACAATCAGTTGGTTGCCGGGTGATAAAGGATTGATGGTGACTGAAGTGACAACCGCGGAAACTCCAAAAGGACCGGTTACCACGCAAGTCGTGAGGAAGTGGGTGATCTCACCTCAGGGTGAGCTAGTGATTGATATGTATATCGATGGTCCAAACGGCTCGTTCGAGGCGAAACGGATCTTCACCAAGAGCTAAATTCTGCCGCAGAAGTTATCTGTGTTCTAGTCCTACTTCGCTGAGATATCGTACGCAGCCATCTCGGTGGAATTGCGCACCAACAACCGCCCACCAGCGATCGCGGGATAGTTCCACGTCTGTCCCTGCAGCGCCGGAAACTTCGCGACCTCGGTATACCCCGCAGGCGTAGCCTTCACCAGCGCAACCTCGCCTTTGTCGGAAGTGACAATCAAGTGCCCGCCTGCAAGCAGCACCTGCCCGTAACCATAACGCCCATCTTTCCATTTACGCTCGCCGGTATTCACGTCCAAACAACTGAGAATGCCTTCATCGAGCCCGTAAACGTAACCATTATGAAGAACCGAACTATTGAACTTGTTCTTCATCATTCCGTTTTCCCAGATCGTCGTGGCAGTGTAACTGTCGCCGCTGCCCTTAACTTCAACGAGCGCCGCACCCTTTCCATATCCCGACGAGATAAAGAAACGATTCTGATCGACAACGATTGGCTGCGACACGTTGATGCCGTTGTTTGTATCCCAGTCATAACTCCAGAGGAGTTTTCCACTCTCAGGTACGAGCCCGACAACTCGCATTGAACTAACGACGACTATTTGGCGCCGGCCAGCCAACTCCATGAGCATCGGCGAAACGTACGCCTGCGTGTCGTTGAGCACTCTCCAAACCGGGGCGCCTGTGTTTTTGTTGTAAGCGACAACGGATTTGCCGGACGTGCCACCGGGCAAGACAATCACTTTGTCGTCGACGACCAGCGGCGCCGCCGCCATCGCCCAGGAAAGGTTGTCGGCGCCGTTGTCCGATAAAATGTTCTTTCCCCAAACAATTGAACCGTTACTGGCATCGATGCACTTCAACTCACCCGTCGCGCCGAGCGCATAGATACGACCTTGATCCCACGTCGGAGTCGCTCGTGGACCATCGCCTGTTGAATCCCTGAACTCGGCGTTCCACTTGGCCGCCCACAATTCGCGGCCGGTTCCGAGGTCGTAGGCCGCTACAACCTCCTGCGCTCGTCTTTGCTCGATCGTAAAAGCCTTTCCATCAGCAATCGCAAAAGAGGCGTGGCCAACGCCGACCGGTTGTTTCCAGAGCACAGGCAAACCGTTCGCAGGCCAGCTGGTGGAAACAGGCGTTTCATCATACTTGCCATCGCGCTTTGGACCGCGAAAGTTCGTCCAGTAGTTGGTGGAAATAACGGGCGGAGCAGCGGCTTGAGTTGGCGACGCGGCAACGCTCGCTTGGGGCGAAGGGCTCACTCCGGCAGCCGGTGAGTTTCCCGGTTGGGCCGCCTGGTTCTGCCGGTGCTTCTCGAGTTCTGCGTAATGCGCTTCATTATTGCTTGACGACCTGCATGCTGAACCAACGAGCAGGATGCATGAAATCGAAACCAGAATCAGGTATCGCTGAAACATACACAAATCCCTCCGATATACGTTAGACGCCGCACAGGGACAAATATTTCCCGTCAATTGGTCACAAAAAAGCACAAAAGGCATCACATTGTACCTTTTGTGCCTTTTGTGGCTAGAACTAGCTGCCGATGCAGTAGAGGTTCTTCTCGCCGCGAATGAAAATGCGACCGTCGGCAATCGCGGGCGAAGCGTACACAGCCTCGCCAATTGAATTTGTGCCGATGATCTCATGCTTCGGGCCAGCCTTGATGATGAACGTGTCGCCGTCTTCGCTCGTCATCAGGATCTTTCCTTCGAAAGCCACTGGCGACGCGGTGAAAGTAGCCGGAATCGGGGTTCGTCCGCCCTCGTATTTCACGTCGCCTGTCTTTGCGTCGATAGCGGTGAGAATCCCGCGATCAGTTGTCAGATACAGATAGTCGCCATACAGGATTGGCGACGGAACATACGCGGTTCCCTTCGCATACTGCCAGGGAACGTTCGGAGTTCCAGTTAAATCACCAGTCTGTCCGAGACGAATCGCCATCGCGATCTTCGCTGGATAACCCGCGACGAGATAAACGAACTCATTGTTTGCGACTGGCGAAGGAATCGCATTGCTCTCAACGCCCTTGTGCCGCCAGAGTTCTTTCCCGGTCGCAGGATCGTAAGAGATGACAAACTCTGTTCCGCTCGCTATCAATTCCGGACGGGTCGCAGTGCGCACGAGCAACGGTGTGGACCAACTGACCTGTAGTCCTTTTCGCGACTGCTTCCAAACTTCTTTGCCGGTCTTCTTGTCGAAAGCGACGATGAGCGAAGCCTCTCCGTTGTCCTCGTCGGCCTGCACGATCACGAGGTTCTCGAAGAGAATCGGTGACGTTGCGGCGCCCATACCGAGAGTCGCGATGTTTCCGACGTGCGCTTTCCACGCGAGTTTGCCTTTGTAATCGAATGCGTAGAGACCTTCCGTGCCGAAAAACGCATAAACCATCTTGCCGTCGGTTGCGGGAGTTGAGGCGGCGTAAGAACTCTTTCGGTGACGATCGTCGTACGGAGTACCTTCCCACGCAGTCGTCTGCCAGACGACCTTGCCTGAGTCGCGATCGATACTGACGACTTTGAAAGTATGTTTGCGATTCGCGCCAATGCTGTCGGGATGAACGAACTCTTTGTCTCCCAGCATGTGCTTCGCGGCCTTGGCTCCGGCGACTTCGGCACCTTCGATTGCGGTGGTCACGAAAATCCTGTTGCCCCAAACGATCGGCGAAGAATGCGCTCGCCCTTCGATCGGAGTTTTCCACTTGATGTTCTTGGTTGGACTCCATTCGGAGGGGAGATTCTTTTCGTTAGAGATGCCCGAACCGTCCGGGCCTCTCCACTGTGGCCAGTTCCCTGCTGCCGCGCTTTCCGCGAAGAAGTTCAGGCCTGCGGACGCTAATGAAATTGCAATGGTTAAAGTTAGGGCGATTCGTTTCACTGTTGTCATTCCTTTGTAGTTTTTATCCGTGACGATCCGCGTGATCCGCGTCTACTTCCCGGATTTGTTATTCGACGTGGACGCTTCTCCAAAAGCAAAAAGATGCGAGACCGTGCGTACGATTAGTAGGCCGTCCGAGATAGCCGGTGTTGCCATCATGACTTCGCCAACGGGGTTCTTCGCGAGCAACTCGTATTTCGGACCGGCTTTCACAACGAAAACGTCGCCGTCTTCGCTCGAAAGATAAATTTTTCCGTCTGAAGCGACGGGTGAAGCGGTGAAGGCGCCGCCAGTTCCACCTAATCGCTCCTGGTAAACGCGCTCACCGGTTTTTGCGTTGTATGCGGTAAGCACACCCTGGTTCGAGCAGGTGTAAAGGAGATCGCCATAGACGATCGGAGTCGGCATGTATGGACCACCGCGCTGCTTGCTCCACGCGATGAACTCGTTAGTTTCTTTCCCGTCCTTGAGTGAAATATCGCCGTTGGCGCCGGGCTTGATGGCATAAATCGGCTGAATCGGTGCGTAACCGCTAGTGACGAAGATCAGATCGTGGGCGACAAATGGCGTCGGAGTCGTGATTTCAGACATTGGACCAAGCCGCCAGAGTTCTTTTCCGGTTGCCGGGTCGTAACCTCGAATCGCTTTTGGTCCACTGGTGATCAACTCAACCCGCTGCTTGCCTTCGTAAACTGTCGGTGAACCCCACGAAGGAATCTCCTCGCGCGGCGTTCGCCAGAGTTCTTTTCCGTTCTTGATGTCGTAAGCGGCAATGAACGAATTCTTTTGAATGTCGGCCTGCACAATCACCATGTTCTTGTAGATGATTGGCGAACTGCCGTATTCCCACTGGTAATCAATATCGTAGAACCAGCCGGCATCCAGCACACCGAGATCCTTTTGCCACTTCAGTTTTCCATTCAGGTCGTAGGCGAAGAGACCCATCGAACCGAAATTCACGATGAGGTATTTGCCGTCTGTCACCGGCGTGGAATCCGCATGCGTCGACTTCGGATGACGCTTCACTTTAGGCATGCCGTCGAAGGCAACGCGTTCCCAGAGGATTGCTCCGGTGTTTTTGTCGATCGCGTAGACCTTCCACGTGTGCTTTGGATCGTCTTTGACGGGCGCGACGTCGCCGTACAGGCCAAATCTCGTTTCATCTTTTGCGCCACTGGTTACGGCAGTGCTGACGAAGACCTTGTTGCCCCAGACGACCGGGCTCGAGTGCGCGAGGCCGGGAATTTTCAGTTTCCAACGCACGTTCTCGGATTTCGCGGCGTCCCATTTGACGGGTTTTGCGAGGCCTTCGTTAACTCCGGTAGCGCCAGGACCACGGAATTGCGGCCAGTTCTGCGCGTTAGCGACGATCGAAGCAGCGGATAAGAGGAGAAGGGATAATGTTAGGCGTTTCATGTTGTCTTTCTCTGAAATAGGTCCGATCAGACCGGATAAGGACCGATTACTGGCTCACTTCGAGCCGTTTCATTTGCGTTACAGTCTGCCCTTGCTTGAAGGCCAGTCCGGTTACCTTTCCACCTTCAACGTTGAAAGTGAAAGTCACGCCACCGAATGCCAATGGCCTGAAGGTCGACTTATCGAGAGGCATCAGGCGCAGCTCATTTCGCCCCAGACCGGTCGCGAAGAGAATTCCGTCTTTAGCGGCGAGCGTTAATTCCGGTCCGGTCTCACCCTTGTATTTGCCTGCATAGGATTGAAGGGTCGCGGCCTCAACTTCGGGCGGAGGTGTCGCCCCTGCTTTTTTCAACATCTCGGCGAGGGCGGCGCCCTTCGGATCTGAAGACGCGACCGCCCACGCAAGGGTCAGTGTTTCGGGTTTCGTCCCGCCTCGCTCGAGTGCCATTTTGACGAACGCTTCATTATTGCTGCGGATTCCGTTCATCAACACGTCTTCAACGGCGTCGTCGCTCTTTTGAAGAATGAGGCGCACGGCTTCCACGTGATCACCGTTAAGTGCCCACGAGATCGCGGTTGCGCCGTAAAAAGTGTCTTTCACTTTAACGTCAACTCCGCGATCCAGGAGTATTTTGACAACTTCCGCATTCCCACGTTCTGCGGCTTTGAAGAGTGCAGTGGTGCCGTAGCGAAATTTTGCGTTCACATCCGCGCCGCGGTCCAGGGCCGCGGTCACGGCCGCCGCGTCGCCTTTGCGAACAGCTTCAAAAAGCTGATCGTTGAGCTCCTGCTTCGAAGGTGTTTGTGGAGACAACAGTGACAGAAGCGAAAAGATGAGAATTTTAGATAGCATGATTTTTCTTTGGTTGCGCTGCCGCCCGCTTCGCGGGCTGCACATGCGTGTTGATGTCGGACCTCGGGCTTACGCCCGAGGCTTTATGCTGTTCACCTGCTTCGCAGATTGTCGATACTGTGTTCACCTGCTTCGCAGGTTATCGATCGGCGTTCGCTTCGCAGGTTTTTCGGAACCTGTTAGAATCAACAGAAAATTTGTAAACGCAGCAACGTGAGCGTACGTATTGTACATCTCCTAGGTTGCAAAAGCGCATTGACTTGTGGTCCTTGTCCAAACTTTTTTGCGGACTCAGAAGCTCTTGTCCATTTTTGATGACGGGTCTCCAAAATGACTAACCTTATCTCCATTTTTTTGAACGTTACTTTTGCTTTTTCGTTTGTTGCAGCCAGTGATTGGGCCGAATGGCGCGGACCGTCACGCGATGGCGTGTCGCTGGAGAAGAATCTCCCGGCGAAGTGGTCACCAGCCGGTGACAATCTGGCTTGGAAGGTTCCATACGGCGGTCGCTCGGCGCCTATCGTGATGGGCGATCGAGTTTATCTTCAAAATGCCGCCGGCTCAGGCGAGTCGTTGCAGGAACGCGTCATGTGCTTCAACGCCGACACAGGAAAACTCATTTGGGAGCATCGCTTCAATATTTACTTGAGCGACGTGCCTCCACATCGTGTCGGCTGGGCTTCGCCAGTCGGAGATCCCACGACTGGAAACGTTTACGTGTTTGGCGTGGGCGGCAATCTGATCGGGCTCAATCGCGATGGAAAGGTAATCTGGGAACGTTCACTCGGCGAGGACTTCGCACTGCTAACCACGCACGGTGGACGCACCGTTTCTCCAATCGTTGATGGCGACCTTGTAATCGTCAGCGGCGTCACGTTTATGTGGGGCCAGCACGGACGCGGCGGTCATCGCTTCATGGCCTTCGACAAAAAGACGGGCGAGACGATGTGGGTGAGTTTTCCAGGACTACGGCCATACGATACAACGTACGCACCGCCGATAATCGCCAACGTCAACGGAATGCGTCTGCTCATTCAGGGCGCGAGCGACGGCGTGGTGCACGCAATCAAGCCACAAACAGGCGAGCCGGTTTGGAAAATCGAAGTCAGCAAGCGTGGACTGAACACGGGAGTGGTAGTTCACGGAACGACTGCGATCATCACTCACAGCGAAGAGAACCTCGAATCGAGCGAGATGGGCATGATGGTCGCCGTGGACGCGACAGCGAAAGGCGATCTCAAGAAAGAAAACATCAAGTGGACTAATTACGGCTGGCAGGGTGGATTTTCGTCGCCGGTGATCGATGGTGAACGGCTTTATCACGTCGACAACGGCGCGAACATCGCAGCCTTCGACGTTAATACCGGTAAACAACTCTGGTTGAAAAATCTTGGAACGATCCAGAAATCTTCTCCCGTGCTCGCCGACGGTAAACTTTATGTCGGAACTGAGAACGGCAAGTTTTTCATTCTGAAACCAAGTGCGACCGGAGTTGAGATCCTCGACGAAGATCAATTAGGTACTGAAATGCACCCGGAAGCGATCATTGGTTCGCCCGCAGTCTCAAATGGCCGCATTTTTGTCGTCAGCGACTCCGGTCTTTACTGTATCGGTAAAAAAGCGGCGCAGAGTTCTTCCAGTCAGCCATCGACAGCAGTCGGAACGAGCGTCAGTTCAAATCCCGCAACCTATATTCAGGTCGTACCGACCGAACTGCTGCTCAAACCCGGAGACAAAGTAAAATTTCGTGCGCGATTGTTCGACGCTCAAGGTAATTTCATTCGCGAAGAAACTGCGGCAACGTGGTCGCTCGACCAGTTGAAAGGGACTGTCGAGAACGGTCAATTCACCGTTGGTTCCGAGTCCGTCGCTCAGGCGGGATTAGTGAAAGCAACTGTCGGCGGAATCACCGGCAGCGCGGGAGTGCGCGTGTTTCCTCCACTACCGTGGAGCGAAACATTTGACTCTTATGCTCCAAATGCATTGCCTCCGACGTGGGTCAATACCACGATGAAATTCGTCGTGCAGGAACAGAATGGAAACAAGGTGCTCACTAAGCTAACGACCGGCTCGTCGTTGCTGAGCCGTGCGCGCGCTTACATGGGACCGTCTGACTGGTCCAACTACACTATTGAATCGGACGTCTTTGCAACGACAAAACGAAGACAGCAAGGCGACGCGGGCGTCATCGCGCAGCGCTACGTCTTAACGCTTTACGGCAACAGCCAGATGTTGCATCTTGAACCGTGGCAGCCTGAAACTGCGAGGACAAAGACTGTCCCGTTTGCATGGAAGCCCGATACCTGGTATCGCCTGAAATTACAGGTGGACAATTTGCCGGATGGAAAAACACGCGCGCGCGGGAAAGCATGGGCGGTCGGCGAACAAGAACCCGCGCAATGGATGGTTGAACGCATCGACCCGATTCCCAACCGACAGGGAGCGCCGGGAGTATTCGGAAACGGTCTCGCTGAACTCTACTTCGACAACATAAAGGTGTACGCGAACAAATGAAAGTCAAAAGTCTAAAGCACAAAAATCGTCTCGGCGTGTTGGTTTCAATCCTGTTCCTAATGGCTGTCGCTGCGTACTTTGCGGCGCCATCTACTTCCGCGTCCGATCCCGGTACCGGTGATTGGCCCATGTGGGGTGGGACCGCCGATCGCAACATGATCTCCAACATGAAGGGCCTGCCGACATCGTGGGACGTCAAGACCAAGAAAAACGTGAAGTGGGTGGCCCAACTCGGTTCGCAAACCTACGGTAATGTTGTCGTAGCTGGTGGCGTCGTCTTCGTTGGTACAAACAACGAGGGCCTGCGCAACCCGAAGATCACGGGCGACAAGGGCATCCTTATGGCCTTTCGTGAATCGGACGGAACGTTCCTCTGGCAAATGGTCCATGACAAACTGGCGGCAGGACGTGTGAATGACTGGCCATATCAGGGCGTCGCCTCGTCGCCTTTGGTTGAAGGAGACCGTGTTTATTACGTTTCGAATCGCGCTGAGCTCGTGTGTCTCGACGCACAGGGCTTTCGCGACAAAGAGAATGACGGTCCAGTCACCGATGAGAAACTGAATGGTCAAGAAGATGCAGACGTCGTCTGGCGCTTCGACATGATCGAAGAAGTCGGATCACTGCCGCACAACCTTGCCAACTCATCGCCCGTTGCTTATGGCGACCTGATCTACGTCAGCACTTCAAATGGTCAGGACGAGAGTCACGTAAACGTTCCTTCTCCGAAATCGCCCGCGATCATTGCCGTTAACAAGAAGACCGCGAAACTCGCGTGGGAAGACAACTCCGTACACGATAAGATTCTTCATGGTCAATGGTCTTCGCCTACGGTTGGAACAATTGGCGGTGTGGTCCAGGTAATCCACGGTCAAGGTGATGGTTGGGTTCGCGGATATGAAGCTTTGACCGGAAAGAAACTCTGGGAGTTTGACACCAATCCGAAGGAATCTGTCTGGCCCAAGACGCGCAACGAGATCATCAGCACGCCAGTGATTTACGACAATCTCGTCTACCTCGCCAACGGTCAGGATCCGGAACACGGCGAAGGCGTGGGCCACATGTACTGCATCGACGCGACAAAGCGCGGTGATATCACGAAAACCGGAGTTGTCTGGCACTACGACCAGATTCGTCGCTCAATCTCCACTCCGGCCATCAAGGACGGGATCGTTTATCAACCGGATTTCAGCGGCTTTCTCCACGCTCTCGATGCCAAGACTGGCAAGCTTTACTGGAAACACGATCTGTTCGCTGCTGTATGGGGATCGCCGTTACTAGTCGACGGCAAGATCTACCTGGGCGATGAAGACGGCGACGTTGTGATCATGCAGGAAGGAAAAACGCTGAAGGTGCTCGGTGAATTGAACATGGGCAGCTCCGTTTATTCGAGTCCGGTTCCGGCCAACGGCGCGCTGTACATTTCGAGCCGCAATCAACTTTACGCATTGTCGGAAGCTGCAGCCGCACCGAAGCCAACGACCGCAGCCGCACCGAGGCCAACGATCCGACAGAGATGAGGTCTTTCGACTTTCAACCTCGTACTCGCGTGATCTTTGGCGCAGGCGTAATCGACCGTCTGGGCGAGCTAGCGCGCGAATTACAGTTTCAACGCACCCTGCTCGTCGCAGACCACGGCATGGTTGCGTCAGGCCACGTCGATGAAGCAGTAACGCCTTTGCAAAAAGCCGGCATCGAGGTTGTTCGCTTTCATGATTTCGAAGTGAATCCCGACACGCGAATGATTGAAGCCGGCACCAGCTTCGTTTCGACACTCAACATCGATTCGATCATCGGGCTCGGCGGTGGTAGCTCACTCGATTGCGCCAAAGGAATTAATTTCCTGCTAACCAACGGCGGTCGCATGGCTGACTATCGAGGGTACGGGTTGGCGACAAAACCGATGTTGCCAATGGTCGCCATTCCAACAACCGCGGGCACTGGCAGCGAAGCTCAGTCGTACGCGTTGATCTCCGACGCAGAGACACACGTCAAGATGGCGTGCGGCGATCCAAAAGCGTCGTTTCGAGTTGCCCTGCTCGATCCTGCATTGACCGTTTCACAACCGCGCAGCATCACTGCGACTTCGGGCTTCGACGCGATTGCTCACGCCGTCGAGACTTTCGTCACCACAAGGCGCAATCCTATTTCCGAAATCTTTTCGCGTGAAGCATGGCGGCTGCTCGAGCCGAATTACGAACGAGTGTTGAGCGAGCCGAATGATCTCGAAGCGCGAGGGGCAATGCAGTTGGGAGCATTCTACGCGGGAGTTGCAATTGAGAATTCAATGCTCGGCGCGACGCACGCGTGTGCCAATCCGCTTACTGCTCGTTACGGAACTGCTCATGGAGCCGCGATCGCGATGTTGCTTCCGTCAGTCGTGCGCTGGAACGAAAGGGCGGTGGCGGATCAGTATGCGATGTTTCTTCACTGGTCCAGCGTTCAGGGAAGGAACGGTGAGCTGTCG
The DNA here is from genome assembly GCA_963728575.1 of uncultured Acidobacteriota bacterium. Classification (GTDB taxonomy): domain Bacteria; phylum Acidobacteriota; class Blastocatellia; order Pyrinomonadales; family Pyrinomonadaceae; genus PSRF01. The sequence continues at coordinate 566,822 of CAVSKT010000012.1, read as the reverse complement.
CCAACTGAAGCATTGGCGCGCAGACTCGAACAGCTTGTCGAAGTGGGTGGGTTGCGCGCGACGCTTCGCGATTCGGGAGTGACAGAGACTGAGCTAAACGAGCTCGCTTCGGAAGCGGCCGAGCAATGGACCGGGACTTTCAATCCGAGACCATTCAATAAAGAAGGAGCAATCGAGGTCTACCAATGCGTGTATTGAGGACATTGTTTTTGATTTTATGCCTGGCTGTTTCAGTGGTGGCCGAGGAGACGCCGGCAGATAACTGGTCTCAATTCCGAGGCAACCACAGTTTGACTGGAGTTTCGAACTCCAATGTTCCTGCATCGCTGAAACAAGTCTGGACCTACGAAGCTGGCGAATCGATCGAATCATCAGCAGCGATCGTTGGCGGCACCGTCTTTGTCGGTGCGAATCAAGGCGACAAAGGCGAGCTCGTCGCGTTGAGTCTTGATAATGGATCGGTTTACTGGAAGTTCTCGACCGGATCGGCGATCGGCGAATCGTCGCCGGCGTATGGTGGCGGTGTGGTTTTCATCGGCGACCTGGGAGGCTGGCTGAACGCTGTAAATGCTACTGACGGAAGAAAAGTGTGGGCGTTCAAAGCAAGCGGCGAGATCAAATCATCGCCGGTCGTGGTCGGTGATCGAGTGCTGATCGGCTCTTACGACGAACATCTTTATTGTCTCTCCGCCCGTAATGGTTCGGTGTTGTGGAAGTTCAAGACAAATGGACCAGTGCATTCGACGCCCAGCATTTCCGCGGGCATGGCCTTCATTGCAGGGTGCGATGAAGTATTTCGTGGAATTCGAATTTCTGACGGGAAAGAGGTTTTCACTGTAAGTTCCGGCGCGTACACGGGTGCTTCGCCTGCGTTGCGATCCGGCGTGGCGTATTACGGGACGTTCGATAACCAGGTGCTGAGTGTGGATCTGCAAAAGCGGGCGATTGTCTGGGAGTATGAGCACCCGACTCGGAAGTTTCCTTACTATTCATCAGCGGCAGTGACAGAGAATCGTATCGTTCTTGGTGGGCGTGACAAGTTGGTTCATGGATTGACGTTGGATGGAAAAGCCGCGTGGACGTTCACAACGCGTGCGCGTGTCGAGTCGTCGCCTGCGATTGCAGGCGGACGTGTGTTTGTAGGATCGAATGACGGTCGCTTCTATGTTTTATCGGTGAGTAACGGCGCGAAGGTTTGGGAGTTTAATGCAGGTGCGCCACTGTCTGCGTCACCAGCGATCGCGAACGGGAAAATCGTGATCGGTTCGCAAGACGGACGTCTTTATTGCTTCGGGTAAAGTTTCGCCTCGCACAGACTCAAAGACGCAAAGGAAGAGCTTAAGTTCTCCTTTGCGTCTTTGCGCCTTTGCGAGCGAAAACTTACTTCAGTACTGCGACCGCTTCGATTTCAATGCGCGCGTCACGCGGGAGGCGCGCAACCTGCACTGTTGTTCGTGCCGGTGGATCAACCTTGAATTGTTTCTTATACAATTCATTCATCGCGGCGTAGTCGTTCATGTCCGCCAAAAACACTGTCGCCTTCACGATATGATCCACACTGCTTCCTGACGCTTCCAGCACAGCCGTTAGATTTTTAAACACCTGATTGAATTGCGCCTCGAAACCGCCTTCGGGGAATTGCCCCGTTTTTGGATCAAGCCCGATCTGTCCAGACGTGAAAACAAGATCCCCGGTGATGATCGCAGGCGTGAATATTCCATTCGGAGGTCCCGTCTTCACCGGACGACGCTTACCGGGAGCGGTAGTTTGGCCCAGGGCATAAACAGACACACACGCGATCGCTACGAATGTCATGATTAATCTTTTCATCGATCTCGACCTCCAAAATACCTCGCTAGCGTAGTAGCGCGAGGTTTGTTCGTAATCATCGACACAACAATCATCAATAACGCAGAGATCAGAACCATCGGCACAACCGGCAGGAAGCCAAGCACTGCCGTCCCGCCCGGAGTTCTCGACAACACTTCAAAACCTCCAGGCGCCCACAGGATCGTCGATGGACCAGGCGCAGGCGCCGGTACCACCGCCTGCAATATCGCCACAAACGCTACCGATAGCGCGACCCATAGAGTTGATGCCAGCGCGCCCCACTTAGTACTTCCCTTCCAGAACAACGCCGCGATCAGAAGCGGCGACATTGCTGCGAACCCTGAAAATCCGTACTGAATCGCAAGCTCAAAGATAGATTCCGGCGCGCGCAATGCGACTGCGTAAGCAAAGAGCGTAATCAGGACGATGAAAATGCGCCCGGTCATGACCTGAACGGCTTCCCCAAAGCGCGTTTTTCCGCCGTAGAAGGCGAAGACGTCCTCCGTAAACATTGTCGAGAGAGCGAGAATCTGCGAATCACTGGCCATCACGGCAGCCATGATGCCGGCACCCAGCAATCCGGCGAGCCACAGTGGCGCGTAGCGTTGCAGCAGCAGCATGATGACGTCGTCGCCCGCCGCTTGTTCCCGCAGTTGATCGCGCGCTTCAGGCTCCATAGTTCGGCCTTGAGTTGCGAGTGTTCGACGCGCTTCCTGCTTGGCGCGAATTTGCGGCACATCAGTGACACGGTTCGCCATCACTCCCAGAAACACGCATGGCAACCAGATCGCGAGTATGCAGATCGGATAGAAGATGACTGTCTTCTTGAAGTGCTTCATCTTCTCCGCCGTCAAACAAAAGATCACGATGTGTGGAAAAGCGATAGCGGACAGCGGAATAAACGTGTAGCTGAAAAAGTAATACGTAGAGAAGCGCTCGCGAGAAAGAAGATAGGACAGCGGTGAGTTTTGTAATGCCTGCGCCGCGCTGGGAAAGCCTCCCATGCCAACTCCGATCACAATCAATGCGACGGCGCCGAAGCACAGGAAGAGCACAGTTTGAAATGTGTTGACCCATGCTGTGCCGCGCATGCCCCCAAAGAAGACATAACTCATCACCACCATCGCGACGATTGCGCCGCCGAACCAAAACGGGACCACGCCACCACTAATGACTGAGAGCGTTGTGCCGCCGCCCATGATTCCGATGATGATGTACGGAACGAGCAACACCGCCTGAACGGCGAAGATGAATGTGCCGATGTGGCTGCACTCCCAACGGTCTCTGAACATCTGCACTGGCGTCATGAAGCCATATTTTTTCCCGAGCGCCCACATGCGCGTCCCAATCAAAAAGATTGTCAATGGAATGACGAGGCCCGACGATGAAGCCATCAAACCGAAAGTTACGATTCCATTGTTGAATGCGTGACCTGACGATCCGAGGATCGCGAATGCGGTCATGTTCGTGCCGAAGAGTGAGAACAGAAACACGAATGGACCAAGGGAGCGGCTGGCAAGAAAATAGTCTTCGGCTTTTTCACGCCCGGAGCGCCGGAAAGCAAAGATGCCGATGTAGAGAACAACCGCGAGATAAATAAAAACTACGATGGCAGGAATCAAGCGCTTCGATCCTCCCTGGGCTTTGCTTCTTCTACTTCTTGTTCAAGGTGCGACGGCCAGGCATGAGTTACGAGCAACCACATCAAGAATGATGCGGCGACTGAGAAACATCCTTGATAGAAGAGTCCGATTGGGATGAAACCAAAAACCAGGTAAGAGCTTCGCCAGAACCAGATGTCCTGATGAAGTACGTACAATACGGCGACCGCAACCACGAGCAGGATTTTTTTCATTGTGGAGGCCAGAAAGTAGCAAGGCCGTTTGGCGAGTGTCAAGGTTTGGGCACAGCGCGCGAAGCGCACCGGCCCAGCGCGCGAAGCGCGCGTTCAGCATAAAGCCTGGGGCGTAAGCCCCAGGCAATGGTTGTCGGCAACGTCGAAGCCCGCGAAGAGGGCGACAGTTTCTTGGCTGTCGCCCGCTTCGCGGGGCTCTATATTTTTACTTTCTGAAACCTGGGGCTAACGCCTCAGGCTTTACTCTTCACCCGCTTCGCGGGCGGTTAGGCCGCGACGGCTTCGATCACGCTGTACGGCGATTTTGTCCGAACGATTCGCGTCAGACGCAAACCTGAACGCCGGAACAAATCTTCATACTCGGCCGCAGTTCTTTCCTTACCGCCGGGCGAGACCAGCATCTCGATGTCGAGCAACTTGCCGAAATCCTGGCCGTTTCCATCTGCGATTACCGATTCGATCACCAGCACTCGAGCACCCGGATTCATCGCCTTCTTGATGTTTTTCAGGATGGTGATCGCGCGCTCGTCGTCCCAGTCGTGAATGATGTGCTTCATCATGTAAGCATCGCCACCCGAAGGGACCTTGGCAAAAAAGTCGCCTGTCGCCAATTCGAGTCGATCACCGACATTCGCATTCTCAATCACATGCGGCAAATCAAACAACACACCCTGCATTGCTGGATATGCATCGAGAATACGGTTGATCAAACGACCGTGCCCGCCCGCGATGTCGATCAATGTTTCGATTCCCGAAAAATCGTATGCTTCGAGCACTGCTTTGGTCGCTACACCCGAAAAGCTGGTCATCGCGCGATCAAAAATTCTCCCGGCTTCCGGGTTCTTCTCGAAGTACTCAAATACCTGCTCGCTGTGAATCTGAGTCCAGGCGGGCTTTCCAGTTCTCACGCTGTAGAGAATCTTGCCCCAGACTTGCCAGTTCCACTCTTCACCCCAAAACACAGCGACGTCGCGCATTGAATTCGGCACATCGGAACGCAACGGTTCGGCCGTTGGCGTCAGTGCAAACACGCGATCTTCTTGCTCCTCAAAAATACCCATCGACGCGAGTGCACGCAGGACACGATAGAGTGCCGCTGCATCCGATTCTGCTGCCTTTGCCAATTCCTCGACTGGCTTCGGCCCGTCGACAAGTAAATCGGCTATACCCAGCTTGGCTACTACGTAGAGAGCTTGCGATGCCACTCTTCCGAGCAGTATCTGCGTTAAGACTGTTTCTGCTTGCGTGCCGATTGGGGGGACCTGAATTGGTTGTGAGGGTATTGACTCTAAAATTTCAAAAACCGCTGTGGACATTCTTTTCTCCCTGTAACGTTCTAATCTACGGGCGCTAGCTGCACCCATGAATTAACGCGCAAGAAGAGAGAAAAAGAGGCCAGTCAGGAACTTACCGAGGCTTTAACGCGGTGGCGCGCGTGCGGATAATCGATCTGGTGGCGCTTGATCATACGGTCGAGGGTTTTCCGATCGACAGAAAGAACGCCTGCCGCTTTCTGCTTGTTTCCGCGTGTGTATTCGAGTACGCGCGCGACGTATCGTCCTTCAATCTCCGACAACGTTACCCAGTCGTCGTTCACACGTTCCTCGGAGATCGCATCCGTAATTTTACGCATCGGCGGCAAAACGATCGTGAGCGCTTTTAGTGCGAGGAATAGATCATCTTGAAACCTTCCTTCCGCTACTTCCTGGTCCAGACCGCGACTGTTTGCAGCGATGACGCGCACATTTACCGTTCGTGGATCGCCGGAACCTGGGCGAGTGATCTCACCTGTTTGCAGTGTTCGCAAGATCTTCGTCTGAAGTGGCGAATCCGTGAGGATAATCTCATCGAGAAAAAGTGTTCCGCCGTCAGCTTGCTCCCATAGGCCCGGTTGATCTGGACCAGCGCCAAAAAGTTCTGCCTCGATCGCATTAGCAGGTAAAGCACTACAGTTGACGGGAACGAATGGATGATCACTGCGCGCGCTGCGTTGATGAATCGCACACGCTACTAATTGCTTGCCTGTGCCTGGCGCACCGATCACCAACACAGGCAAAATTGAGTTGGACGCGTGGTCCACCTGTTTCAAGACATTCATAAACGCCTGGCTGCGTGCCATCAGCTCGAAGTCTGACTGGTCCGCAGCCACGCGGCGTGTGGGTGAGGATCTTTGAAGTTGCTCGTCATCTTCGACAAGCGGCTGAGGATTTTCTTCCACTCTATTACTCATGTCGGCGTCTGGGTTGAGGAAGGGACGGCAACCTCGCCCTGGTCGCCGTCCCGCTTTCCACGCGCGAGGATTTACCCCGTTTAAAACGCACCCGTCGCGTAGAAATCATCTCAGTGCTGGCTAATGCCCACACTTCAATTATGTCTTCTCCCACACACAGCCTTGTCTCTTGATGTGAGGTTGCCTAGGAGGTGGCAATCGGAAAACTGCTCCATCAATGGGGCCATGCACAGTGGGAGGCTAAGCGGTATGCGAAAACTGCGCAATTGGGGAGAATCCTGACAACAGCTCAGTAATTTCCTGAGCATTTATTCAACTTGTATCAAGCCAACGATGATCGCGTAGCGTACGAGCCCGGCCACGTCGTGAATATCGAGACGTTCCATCAACTGTGCTCGATGCGTCTCAACCGTCTTTACGCTGATTTCCAATTGCTGTGCGATCTGCTTCGTGGTGCGTCCTTCTGCAATCAAACGCAAGACTTCACGCTGGCGCGGGCTGAGTGTAGCGAGAAGATCGCGCTTGGTGCCCTTGCCGTATTCGAGCACCGTTTTTCGTGAGGTTTCGGCTGAGATATAAACTTCGCCTCGGATGACAGTTTGAATTGCCTGCTCCAGCTCGGTGCTGGCGGCGCTCTTCGGCAGGAAACCGGCGGCGCCCTCACGCAGAGCACGGATCGCATATTCGCCTGCTTCATGAACCGTCAGCACAATCACGCGGATGTCGGGAAAGTTTTTTGTGACGTGGTCCAGCACGTCGAAGCCGCTGCCATCGGGCATGGTGATGTCCAGCAGGACCAGCGCAGGTTTAAGTTCTTTGATCAGTTTCAAAGCCTCGGTGCCGCTGCCTGCTTCGGCGACGACGACGACCCCTTCGATCTTTTCGACGAGGGCGCGAATGCCTGCGCGTACCAGAGCATGATCGTCAGCGATTAGCACACGGATGGGTTTCATAGGCTGGGCTACCTTGTTTACCCCCATTGGAGGCCGGTGAAGGTTGTAGTGAGCATGAGAGTTTTTTTAACAAAACAAAACCGTTCGCTGGTTTCGACCTGCGCATCATTGCAGGATCTACCTGATCCAACAATCAGGAATTACCTGAGGCGGCTGGTGGAGGAGTTTTGGGGAGTTTTGGGTCTTTCTCCAACAAACGAAAGGGGTTAGAATGCCGGGCAAGTGACTAACAAGCGCTTCAATTTTCCGGACACGGTTCCTCTTCGTTGAAGATGACCTCGATACGATTCGGGTGATCGGCTCACGCATCACCCTCGATACCCTGGTCGCATGTTTCGAAATGGGAAAGACGACAGAGGAAATCTTAGACGGATATCCCTCACTCACAGTCGAACAAATCACCGCCATTCGCGACTGGTACCTCAAAAACCAGGTGGAGGCGGATGAGTATGTAAGGGAAGGCCGGGAGGCAGCTGAAAAGCTGCGTCAGGAAATCGAGAGCTGGCCTGCAAACATAGCGTTCAGAAAAAAGGTCCAGAGTCTTCGAGAACAACTGAACAAAAGATAAGCTTAAAAGACCTCACACAAAATGCTTCGTCTCCTCACTGACGAAAACTTCGACCATAATATTTTGCGCGGTTTGAAGAGCCGTTTACCTGAACTCGACTTCGTCACAGTCCGGCAGATTGGGTTCGGTGGGTTTGAAGATACTGCATTGCTCAGCTGGGCAGCTGAAAACAATAGAACCATTCTCACTCATGATCTGAAAACCATGGTTCCGTTCGCGAAGCAACTACTACAGCGTGGAGAACCAATGGCCGGAGTAATAGCCGTCCCCGAGCTAATGGGAATCGGTCGCGCTATAGAAGATCTTGAACTCGTGATCGCGTGTCATTCGCAGGAAGAGTTTTTGGATAGAATACAGCACCTGCCACTGTAGTAACACGGCCCCTATTTCCTCTTGCTAAACAAGGTCGGAGGGCAAAGTGAATTGACCCAGGTGTGGGCCCGAATAGTTTTGAGCTGTGCGAAGCGCGAGCTCCAGTGCCGCCCTGGTCGTCTCAGGTGTGATCACCGCATCAACGAAGCCACGCGCCGCCGCGTACTTGGCATCGAGCTCCATGTCGTAAGTCTCACGCACTTTATCCATTTCTGCCGTTAACGCCGTGTCCGGCGACTGTCCGTTCTTTTTTAACTTCTCGAGTTGACTACCGAAAACAGCCTGCACTGCTGAGTCGCCTTCCATCACGCCCATCCGTCCGGTGGGCCAGCTAAAAATGAAGTCAGGATCGAAACCTTGTCCCGCCATCGCGTAATAACCAGCGCCTGACGCATGGTTCACCGTCAAGACAATCTTCGGCACAGTCGCAGTCGCCATCGCTTCAACAAACTGCGCCCCGGCACGAATTATCCCGGAGTGTTCAGCGTCTGGTCCAACCATGAATCCTGAAACATCCTGGACAAAGAGAAGCGGCGTTCGATGACGGTTGCAGGTCTCGATGAAGTACGCGACTTTTTCCGCTGACTCGGTATAGATAATCCCCCCAAACCGGGCGGCTTGCCGCCCGGCGCGCGGATCATGCCACGATGATTCGCGATCACGCCGACTTGAATACCCGCCAGACGCGCATGGCCCGTGATCATCTCTTTCGCATAATCCGCCTGAAACTCGTCGAGGTGACCTTCATCGAGCAAACACTCGAGCAGCTTTCTTACGTCGTAAGGCTGACGATGATCTTCGGGAATGATGTCGTAAAGTTCCTCTCCAGACCGCAAAGGCTCACTCGCTGCTTCAGTCGAGGACGCAAGCGTGGGCTTTGGTAACTCCGATACAAACTCACGAATCTTTTCAATGCACGTTTGATCATCAGCGACGCGGTAATGAGCGACACCCGACAGCTCGTTATGCGTTCGAGCACCACCCAGTGTTTCATTATCAATTGTTTGTCCGGTCGCGCCTTTCACAAGGTTTGCGCCACCAAGACCCATGAAGGAGGTTCCTTCAACCATGATGATGATGTCCGAAAGCGCCGGTAAATAGGCGCCACCGGCAATACATGGTCCCATCACTGCTGAAATCTGTGGCACCTTCAGATAGCGCCGCATAATCGAGTTGTAATAGAAGATTCTCGAAGCACCATACTGACCCGGAAACACGCCGCCCTGATAGGGAAGATTTACGCCCGCGGAGTCGACGAGATAAATGATCGGCACGCGCGAACGCATCGCGATCTCCTGTGCGCGCAGGATCTTCTTGATCGTTTCCGGCCACCATGAACCAGCTTTTACAGTGGCGTCATTTGCAACGACGACGACTTCCCTTCCCTCAACGCGTCCAACAACAGTGACGACACCCGCGCCCGGCGCACCGCCTTCGTATTGGTCGTGTGCGACGAGCAAACCGATCTCCTGCATGTAAGAGTCTTTGTCGACCAGGAGCTCGATGCGCTCACGTGCGGTCAACTTGCCTTGCTGATGCTGTCGATCGATCTTGTCTGGACCACCACCAGCGCGGAGCCTGTCTTCGAGTTGATGAAGATGATCGGTGAGTTCGCGTAAGCGCGTTGGTTGTTTCGTTGCCGGACCGCTATCAGACTTTTTCATTCGCTTTGTGCTTTATACCCTTTTCGTGACTGATCGTTGCTGCCAGATCATGCGAAGCAGTTTGTTTGCGTTCATCTTAGCAGGAACACCTTCGAGAATCGCGACACGAGAGCCACGCAATTCCATCACGACTCGTCCTGCCGCGGTTTCCCAGACCATGCGCGCGCCAGACTTAGTTTCTCTGGCTTCGGGGTATCGCTTCGATGTGCGCTTCGCGTATGCATCAAAGAATTCGCGAGCATCCAAGAGGGTATCCCACGCCGTTAACTGAGCCACAAAGGCCGCGCCAGAGCGAGTCTCGTATAGCGCAAAACGATCGCCGCCCCAACCAGCCGACGCTTGTTTCGATTCCGCCGCGTTTTTTAAGAACTCATCGAGAACCAGGTAACATCCCCACTCCCCATTCACATCACTGTCGATGCGCTTCCAGGTTCGACCAAGAACAGTCTTAAACTCCGGTAACGTAACCTTCTGCGGAGCTTCATACGCAAAGTATTTTTCAGCGTGAAGAATCTGCTCACTTGATTGCGGCAGTTTCGAAAACGCTTGCGACACCGCGTCCCATCCGCCGCGCTTGTACACTTGCGTGGCCCATTGAGAGCCCTCTTCATAAGGAAACAACAGCGACTCACCTAAAGCACGCGGCGCCTGCCTGAACTGCTCCGAAGCTGTTTCCTGAGACCCAAGCGTACGCATGAAGGCGAGTGCGATCAATGGATTCCTCGCCATGTAGAGTGTCATGGCCAAAGTCGCATCACCTTCGATCAGTGCATGGGCTGCGAGCTCGGCGTCAGAATCACCCTTGGGCCATTTCTCAAACCGTTTGAGATTGAAGTGCTGGTCCTGAAGCGCGTGAGTCAGCTCATGGGCCATGACCGGCTTCTGACCTTCAAGTTCGATCCAGTCAGCAAGATAAAACTGCTGTGCCTTAGGATCGTAATAACCCGCAACCTGTTCCGTCAGCAGTTTGATCAAAAACGAACGATATACAAACTCTTTCGGCGCCAACCCAAAAGCCTTCAGTAAAACTTCCGCGGCGTGCATCTCGGCCGGAGTTGTATCGGCGTCGAGGTTCTTCATAATCATCCGCTGAATGTCGTCGCGCGACTGGGCACCGCTCTTTACCTCTCTGAGTATCGACAACTCTCTCAGTTCACTTGTCTCTTTGAGCACGGCTGCGGTGGTTGAAATAATGGCCGCATTTCGGGCAGGGCCAACTCCCATGGTTTGGGCATGGCCCGGAGGCAAAAAGATGCTTGCAACCAGGCATAGGAGACTCAACAGGGCCAACGCGACGCTAATTTTCTTTGACATAATCGGTTTTCACTCTTATAGTCCGCTAAACGTTACAGCTTAACCAGGATCGGAGTTATCCCTCTCGCTTATGAGTTCGGAAGGCTTTGCTCAGATGACAAGCCCGACCCCTGAAGATGTATTCGGCGTTTGGCACGAAACGTTGTTGCGCGTGCGTTACGCCGAAACGGACAAGATGGGCATAGTTTATTATGCCAACTATCTCGTCTGGTTCGAAATCGGAAGGACCGATTACTGCCGCGCCCGCGGATTTTCTTATCGCGACATGGAAGAGAGCGAAGACGCCTTCCTGGTCGTCGCAGAAGCGTATTGCCGCTACAAAGCTGCCGCTTACTACGATGACGAACTCATAGTTCGTACGCACATTACAGAATTACGTAAACGATCGCTTCGCTTCGGTTACGAGATCGTGCGCGCGTCAAACGGACAGGTTGTCGCTGAAGGCGAAACAGGACACGTTGTCACTGACTCCACCGGACGCGTTCGCTCGTTTCCGGAAGGCTACGCGCAACGACTCATGGCTGCGCCTTTAGTTAAACCTCATCCCGGCCCGATGGTACCCAGCCAAACCGCACCCGAATAATAGAAACTTCTTCAAAATAATACAGGTCCGCGGGAGATCTACATCCGATCTTCTCTTCCTTGCCACAACTCTTGGGTCTACGGTGTTACAGATCCAGTAGTCCCAGAGATTCTTTGTAACTTTTTTCGAGTTCGGTCGTTTTAACTTCAGAGCCCGGTGCCGGGCACCGGAAACCAAATTGAAAGCCTCGTTGCTACTTGCGATAGCAACGAGGCTCGGAATGACAACACAAGTTCGAATCGCCTCGCAGCGCCGAAAGTGCATCGTCGACAGCCGCATCTTAGCGCACTTGGTGGACGAGCTTCAATCACGGAGGGTCTTCCATGCGCCGCTATGCCATTCTTTTCGCCCTCGTCTCCCTACTGCTTCCTGCAACCGCGTTCTCCCAGGAACGCACGCCTGAAGCTGCTCTCAATCATTTCAAAAACGCTTTAAAGAAAAGTGGAAACGGTGATCTGGACGGAGCAATCGAAGATTACAGCCGAGCGATTCGACTCAGTTCCAGTTTTGGTGCGTCGAAAAAATCAGGAAACTCTTTCGCGGAGAGCAATGACGTTTTGAGTGAAGAGATCACGATTGTCGATCCGTTCACTGCAAACGCATACACAAACCGCGGACTCGCACTTTTCCGCAAAGGCGACTACGCCGGAGCGATTGAAGATTACAATCGGGCATTGCGAATCAGACCCGGTTTAGTGATCGCCTATCTGAATCGCGCAGCCGCTCTTCGTGCGAGTGGCGACACGGCAGCAGCGATCAAAGATCTCGATAAAGCGATCGCGCTCGACAAAGACTTTTTTCACGCCTACAACAACCGTGGGAGTCTTCATCTGGATCGTGGCGAGCCAGATGCTGCTCTTGCGGATCTCAATCGAGCGATTGAACTAAACAAGAAAATTGGCGAGCCTTATTATCATCGCGGCTACACGTACATTGCTCTAAAAAACTTCGACGCCGCGCTCGCCGACTTTAATCGTGTTATCGAGCTGGAACCAAAAAGGGCGTGGGCTTATCAAGGCAGAGGCACCGTCCTCGTGTTCAAAGGTGAAATGTTGCGCGCTATGGACGACTTCAATCGAGCAATCGAACTCGATCCGAAGATCGCGCAGGCTTATCTAAATCGAGGATTGATCTGGGTGTATTTCGGAGAAGATGGAAGAGCTCAGAGGGACTTCGATGAATGCCTTAGACTGAAGCCAGACCTGAGGCCGCAAATCGAGTCACGCGCGGAATTGGCGAGGCACTTGAGGCGTATCGGTCAACCACCGGAGTAAAGAGAAATCTTAATCGTGGCTCAAACTCAATCGCTCGATCTTCCGGGCTTTACCCGTCGCCTCGTCGATGTCGATCACGGCCGCACAAATGCGTACCTCACCGCTCGAATGTTCAGCGCGCTTCGCTGTAACCGAAGTGAAGCGCGCTAGCACATCGGCCTTGTTCATACCGATCACGCCCGCGTAGCTTCCAGTCATTCCCAGATCCGTGAGATAGGCCGTGCCGCCGGGAAGAATTCTTTCATCGGCAGTTTGCACGTGCGTGTGCGTACCCACCACCACCGACACGCGTCCATCGAGATGCCAACCCATCGCGACTTTCTCCGAGGTTGCTTCCGCATGCACGTCGACAAGCCGGACCGTCGTATCAGCGGACAGGTTATTCACTAAACTATCAATCACTCGGAACGGATCGTCGGAAGGCGGCATGAAAACTCGGCCCATGACGTTCATCACAGCGACCTTTGTTCCGTTCACTTCACCAACCCAGCAGCCACTGCCGGGAGTATTCGGCGGATAGTTTGCCGGGCGAAGCAGTCGCGGCTGTTTTCGGATGTAGTCGATCGCTTCCTTCTTATCAAAAATATGATTGCCGGAAGTCATGACGTCGATGCCGGTCGAAAATAACTGTTCGCACAACTGCGGTGTGACCGAAAAACCGCCCGCGAGGTTTTCAGCGTTCATGATCGCCAGATCGATGTGGTGCTGTTCGCGCAGATCCTGGATGCGCTCGAGCACAGCTATGCGCCCGGGCTTCGCAACAACATCTCCGATCATGAGGACTTTCATAAAATTGTTTCAGACAGAAAAAGGCCGCAAATCCTGGATCGTCAATCCTGGGGATTGATCGATTCACGACTTGCGGTCTGGCAGGAGGGAGATCCGCGTTTGCCGTTCCGAAGCCGTAATTGAACCTGCATAGACAGGTGGGTGACCTCTTAATGACGCAGCCTCTGGCAGTTCTTAACGTTGAAGAACTGCACTGGCTAGGCGACCTCGGTCTCCCTAATCAACGGCGTTGGCTCAATCATCGTACACTCGGTGACGAACACCGCAGAACGTATCCCTCCGCCGCGACGGATAGTAACATAAAGTAGCCACAAAAAGGCACATAAAGCACAAAAACAGATTACAGTTTTAACTGTACTTCCTTTGTGACTTTTGTGCCTTTTGTGGCTTAACCCAGAGTGAGCTTGCCGGCGCCGCCCTGTTCGTGCTCGAGGGTAGTTCGAACTTTCAGCAGGCGATCAAGCATTTCCGCGCACTCCGCACTGCGTGCGGCGAGTTGCGCATCTGCCTGTTCGTGCATGTTCTTCAGCCGGTGTAGTTCGTCAGCGATGTGAAGCGCGGCGAGGATTGCGACTTTTAAGGAGTCGACCGTGAGTGTACCGGACGAGATCTCTCTCATCCTGCTATCGACGAATTCAGCGAGTTGAATAATGTATTCCGTGTCGCCGTCAGACCGAATGTTGTAGGTCTGGTTGTAGATCTCGACACGAATCGTCGGGCTACCACTGGTCCCTGCTTCCATTCCATTCTTGTTTATCATTCTACCGATTCCGGAACTCATCTGAACTCCTCAACCATTTCCGGATCGAGAGCAGCGACGGCATCAAGCATAGCTTCGACTTTCATACGAATGGTCTCACGTTCGGCGAGTAGCTTCTCCACCTGGTTTTCGAGTCTCTCTTTTTCATTGAGCACACTGCCCATGTCTCGATGAATAAGCGCGAGTTCTTTTTCCAGATTCTCTTTTTCCTGGCGCAGCGTTTTGGTGAGTTCGATGGTCCGATAGATCTTATCTTCTAAATGAGAAAACTTTTCCAAGCCTGACAGACCTACCATCATTTTCTCCCGACGTGATTGATTTGGAAATCGCGAGAGCGATTATCCGCCTTCACGCGTGCTAGCGCAAGACTCATTCTGCAATCATGCGCGATTTATTTTCGCGCGCGCACGGTCACCGTTGCTCCGCTGCGAATCTTTCGAGCAACGACGACGTCAACCGCGAGTGATGCTCTTCAACTTCCTCATCGCGCAACGTGCGTTCGTCAGACCGATACTCGAGGCGAAGAGTCACCGATCGTTTCTGCGATGGAATGTTTCCACCTTCAAAGGTACCGACCAACTTGACGCTGCGGCAATCGGCCACACCTTGTTGCTTCACTGCGCTGAAGATCTCCTCAAGCGCAACGTTGCGATTCACGAGGAGAGAGATATCGCGAACTACCGATGGATAACGTGGCAGTGGTGAGTACTGGATAACTTTCACAGGACCACTGAGAAGCGCCGAAAGGTCGAGCTCCAACGCGTAAACCGGTTGCCGAAACTTGTAAGAACTTGCAACGTGCTCTGCGAGTCGGCCAATGGAGCCGATCTCCGTTCCGTCCGCAAGGTTGATTTGGGCACTTTGCCCCTCACGAAGATGACGAATACTTGCGGGCGCAAATCCCAGTGGACTCAAGTTCATCCAATCGACGGCCGCTTCCAAAGCACCTTTGACGTCGAAGAAATCGAGCTCGCGTTCCGGCTGCGCACGGTTCTCCTCCGACGCTCCACCGGTTGCGATCATTGCGAGCGACAGCGGTTCCTGCGGCAATTCTCCAGGGGTAGAACGCGAGAAAATGCGGCCGATTTCGAACAAACGCACGTCGCGAATGCCGTGATTGAGGTTGTGTCGCAAAGCATTCAACAAGCCGGGAAGAAGCGTTGGACGCATTGATGACGCGTCCTCGATGATCGGATTTGCGAGTTGCGGCTGAAGACCTTCCTGCCAGGTAAGCGACGGGATCAGTGCGAACCGATCTTCCTCCGGGATGAAACTAAAATTTATTGCCTCATCAAATCCGAAAGCGTTTAACGCGCGTCGCAAAGAACGTTGCTGCATCTCGCTTGGCTGGTATTCACCCGCGAGGCTGGCGGGTGGCAGTTCAGAGCCGATCTGATCGTAACCAGTGTGCCGCGCAACTTCCTCGACAAGATCTTCTTCCTGCTCAACGTCGATGCGCCACGACGGCACCTTATAAATCATCTGAGCGTCGGCGAGTCCCGCCTCTGACTGCGACTCCTCTGCAGGTTCATAGCCGATTCCGGTGAGTATTCGATTGATCTGGTTCTGGTTCGACAGACAGCGAAGTGAGTTCTTTAACACGTTCTGGACGAAGACTCACAACACGTTGCTGTAACGGCTTCGGGTAAACGTCGACGGCGTCCTCCGTTGCAACACCTCCTGCAATCTCACAGATGAGCTCGACGCAGCGTTGTTGTGCATCCTGCACACCTTTAATATCGGCGCCGCGCTCGAACCTTCTCGACGCTTCGGTATCCATTCCGAGCTGACGCGCAGTTTGACGAACCGAATGCGGGTCGAAGTAAGCGCTTTCAATCAGAACGTCTTTGGTCTGGGATGAGATTTCAGAGTCCTGACCACCCATGATGCCCGCGAGCGCAACTGCTTTCTCAGCGTCCGCGATGACGAGCATGTCAGCCGTGAGAGTTCTTTCAACGCCGTCGAGGGTTGTGAGTTTCTCACCCGGCGCCGCACGGCGAACTACGATTCGGCGACCGCCCAGTTTGTCGAAATCAAATGCGTGGAGAGGTTGGCCCATCTCATGCAGCACGTAGTTTGTGATATCCGCGACGTTATTAATTGGCCGCTGGCCGATTGTCTCAAGACGTTTGGCGAGCCAATCCGGTGATGGTCCAATTTTCACGCCGCGCACGAGCCGGGCTCCGTAACGCGGGCAAAGATCCGGATCCTTGATCTCGACTGAAGTCAAACTTGCAGATCGGCCTTCGGTCTTCGCCGGCTTCCCTGCCGGTAGATGCAATTGTTTTTGCTCGATTACAGTGACTTCACGTGCGATTCCCACGTGTGAAAGACAATCCGGACGATTCGACGGAACCTCGACGTCGAGCACAAAATCATGTCCATGATTCTCAACGGCATCGATAGCCAGACCAACCATGGTCAGCCGCTCTTTCACTTCCTGCGCACTGAAGTTGGTTTCTGTGAATTCCTTAAGCCACTGATAACTGATCAGCATCTATCCGCGTAAATCCTCTAATCCGCGTAAATCCTTACTCAAATTTTTCTAAAAACCGAACGTCGTTCTCGAACAGCAGCCGAATATCATCGAGCTCGTACATCAACGCAGCCATGCGATCGATCCCGAGACCAAACGCGAACCCCGAATACACCTGGCTGTCGACGCCAACTGCGCGCAGCACATTCGGGTGGACCATCCCTGATCCTCCTAACTCGATCCAGCCCGAGTTTTTACAAATCCGGCAACCACTGCCCTTGCATTTGAAGCAACTGAAATCAAACTCGGCGCTCGGCTCGGTAAACGGAAAGTATGACGGTCGAAAGCGCGTGACTGTGTCAGGACCAAACATGCGGCGCAGAAACTCACCCACGGTTCCTTTTAAATGCGCCATCGTGATGCCTCGATCGACGCACAAGCCTTCAACCTGGTAGAACATCGGATTGTGAGTCGGGTCGGGAGTATCGCGCCGGAACACGCGACCGGGAGCAATCATGCGAACCGGCACGCCGCGGCGTTGCATGGCATGAATCTGGACCGTCGAAGTCTGCGAACGAAGGGCGAGCCCGTCAGTGGTGTAGAACGTGTCCTGCCATGCGCGCGCAGGGTGGTTAAGCGGGATGTTCAGCGCGTCGAAATTGTAAAAGTCGGTTTCGATCTCGCGATCGTCTTCAATCGCGTAGCCAAGCGAGACAAAGATGTCTTCGAGACGCTCGCGCAACAGCGTGATCGGGTGGCGATGACCTGAGCGCGGTCGCCTGCCAGGCTGCGTGACGTCGATACTCTCGCGCGCTGTGCGTTGCTGTTCGATGTGACTTTTGAGACTTTGCTCGGCTTGCTCGATTGCCTGGACGAGGGCCGCCTCAGTCGATTGGACTAGCTGGCCAAAGGCCGCGCGTTCCTCGAGGGCGACGCGACCGATGAGCTTCTTGGTCGACGCGAGCGCGCTCTTCTTTCCGAGATGCCGCGTGCGCAGTTCGCCAAGCGCACGCCCTTCATTGATCGCGCTGTCGAGATCAATGCCGCTGAGCGCGGATGGATCACCGGTAAAGCGGGCAAAGCGTTCGAACTCTTGCTCGAACGCTTTGCCGGCCGCTTCCACTTGATTCGCGGGTGATAGGTCGGTATGACTTTCCGTCATTCTAACAATCCGAGCCTGCGAAGCAGGCATTAGCATAAAGCCTGGGGCGTGAGCCCCAGGTTTTTGATCGATAGATAAACATAGCCCGTGAAACGGGCGATAGCGCTGTTGCCCGCTTCGCGGGCTCTCGAAACTGTTTCTTGCATTCTCCCTGGGGCTTACGCCCCAGGCTTTACGCTCTCACCTGCTTCGCAGGCTAGTTCTTCTTTACGGCGACCCACTTGCCCTGCATTTGTCCTGAGTAATCAAACTCACCCGAGAGTTTTCCATCGATCACCGTGGCGCTCATCGAGATGGTCCCATTTTGGCCTTCGAGCTCGAACACGAGTTTGCCAGCCTTCCATGAACCGTTCTTGATCTGCGCCTCACCGAGTTGCGAACTGCTGCCTCCGGTGACAGTCTCGCCCTCGACTTTCAGCGTGAGCGCAAATGGAAACGCCTGCCCATTCGCATCCGCTACCGCATCCCAGTTGCCGCTCAAGTTGACGGGAGCCGCAGTTGCAGCAGTGGCTGCTGCAGCCGGAACTTTTTTCAACTCAATCGGAACCTTCATCGTTCCCTCTGTTGCTTCACCCACAAGCTTATCGCCATCAACTTTCGCGACTAGCCCTTTATCCTTACCGAAGCTGAGCGTCAGCGTCCCATTCTCCAACTTTCCTTCAGTGGAATCGGCGGAAGTCGTGCCGGTAATCACACGCGCCGATATTTTTCCAGCTTCGCTTTTCAACTCGAGCGTGACTTTCACCTCACGTGTGTCTGTCTTCACAGTTCCTTCGTAAGTGCCCGACACATTCTGAGGCGGCGCAGTCTGGGCAACAGCGATGATGCTGCCAAAAAGGACCGTGAGCATCAGTATTAATAAGTTCGTTTTGTTTTTCACTGATCTGTTCCTTTCAAAAACTCAGGCAGCTTTATTTCGCTGTTCACTTTCGAGCGCATCCTTGGCCTGGGCCGCGACCTGCGAAAACGACTCCGGCTGATGCACGGCTAGATCCGCGAGCACCTTCCGATCGAGTTCGATATTGGCGAGCTTTAGGCCATGCATGAGCTGCGAGTAATTAAGACCATTCAACCGCGCAGCAGCTCCGATACGAACGATCCAGAGGCTGCGAAAGTCGCGCTTCTTCAACTTCCGTCCGGTGTAGGCGAAATTCAAACCTCTCTCGACTGACTCTTTCGCGGATCGATAAAGTTTCGACTTAGTACCGCGATAACCCTTCGCCAGCTTTAATATCTTCTTGCGCCTCTCGAGACGCTTATTACCACGTTTTGCTCTAGGCATATGATTACCTCCTTATTAATGCCGATTTCCAATTTTCAACGCGGGCGCGGCTTAATCTCTTCCGTACGGCAACATCGACATCACGCGCTCATGGTCAGAGTCGGATACGAGCACATCGATATCCAGTTGACGCTTTCGCTTGTTCGTCTTCTTTGTCAGGATGTGCCGCGCATGCGAGTGGCCACGCTTGATCTTTCCGGTAGCAGTCAGCCTGAATCGCTTCGCTGCTCCTTTATGTGTTTTAAGTTTTGGCATCTGTAATTCCCTTCCTAATTTACTGATTCGGGTGCGCGTCCTTCGCGCCACCCTTATGTCTCTTCGGCCCGAGGATGATGAACATCTGGTTCCCTTCCATGCGTGGCCGTGCTTCAACTTCGCCAACGTCCTGCAGATCCTTTTCGAGTTTCTCCAGGATCCGCGCGCCCAGTTCACGGTGAGTCATCTCGCGACCGCGAAACCAGATCGTGGCTTTGACTTTGTCGCCTTCCTGCAACCACTCCCGCGCATGCTTCATGCGGTACTCGTAATCGTGATCGTCAGTCCCGGGGCGAAACTTAACTTCCTTGACCGTGATCGTTACCTGTTTCTTCTTCGCCTCGTTTGCCTTCTTCTTCGCTTCGTACTGATACTTTCCGAAGTCGATGATCCGGCACACCGGGGGATCTGCATTGGGAGCGACCTCGACGAGGTCCAGTCCTTTCTCACGCGCCGCGCGTACGGCGTCGCGCACATCCATTACGCCGAGCTGCTCTCCTTCTTCACCAATCACGCGCACCTCAGGCACGCGAATTCTTTCGTTAACACGAACCGGCGGCAGACGCCGGTTGTCAGGACGCTGACCGCGACCTCGAAAGCCTGTAGCTATTGCTGCACCTCCTAAGTTTTAGTCTTCAGAATTGGTCCGAGGACTTGTTCCTGTCGACTAGTTATTCGCCAAAGCGCGCGTTTCAACCAATCTGCGCGCCATCTCTTTAAATTCGTCAATCGACATCACCCCGATGTCACCCCGTGCACGTTCTCTCACAGCTACCGTCCTCTGCTCCATCTCACGATCGCCGAGCACGAGCATGAACGGCACCTTCTGCAACTGCGCATCGCGTATCTTCGCGCCAATCTTCTCACTGCGCAGGTTCGCCTCTACTCGGAAACCCGCTTCCCGAAGCTCACGCGACAGCTCTTCCGCATATTCGTTCACACGATCCGTAATCGGAAGCACTGCGACTTGCACCGGCGCCAGCCACATCGGAAACGCTCCTGCGTAGTGTTCGATCAAAACACCGAAGAAACGCTCCATCGATCCAAAGAGCGCACGATGAATCATGATCGGGCGATGCGGTTTGTTGTCTTCGCCGATGTACTCGAGTTGAAAACGTTCCGGCAAATTAAAGTCAAACTGGACCGTCGTCAACTGCCACGTGCGTCCAATCGCGTCTTCCACTCGAATATCGATCTTTGGTCCGTAGAAAACCGCTTCACCCTCGACACGCTGGTAAGGTATCTGCTTCGAATTCAAAGCATCGACCAAAGCCGCTTCGGCTTGTTCCCAGTCTTCGTCTGAACCGAGGTAATGCGCGTCCGGATCGTTGCCTCTCACGGACAATTCGACCTTGATGTCCTTGAAACCAAAAGCCTCGTAGACATTGAAAGCAAAGTCGATGCAAGCCATGATTTCAGAGCGTACGCTCGCCTTCGTGCAGAAGATGTGAGCATCGTCCTGCGTGAAGCCGCGCACACGCGTCAAGCCATGAAGCGTGCCCGAAAGTTCGGCGCGGTAACATGCTCCAAACTCGGCGTAACGAAGTGGCAAATCACGATACGAGCGTTGCGCATTCTTGTAAATCCCGATGTGGAAAGGGCAGTTCATCGGCTTGATGCGAAACTCCTGCTCCTCGAATTCCATGGGAGAAAACATCGAGTCAGCGTAGTTAACTTCGTGCCCGCTCGTGTGCCACAAATCGCGTTTGGCGATATGCGGCGTGAAGACCAATCCGTAACCACGCAACAGCAATTGCTCGCGGAGATAGTCTTCCATCTCCTTGCGAATCGCGCCGCCTTTCGGATGCCACAAAACCAGGCCCTGCCCGTACTCTTCCTGAATCGAAAACAGATCCAACTCGCGTCCAAGACGACGATGATCGCGCTTCTCAGCCTCTTCACGCTGCTTCAACCACGCGTCGAGCTCTTCCTGCGTGAAGAATGCCGTGCCGTAAATCCTCTGCATCTGCGGCTGCGACGCGTCGCCTTTCCAGTAAGCACCTGCGAGTGAGAGTAATTTGAAAGCGCGCAGCTTGTTCGTGTTTGGAACGTGTGGACCAAGACAGAAGTCGATGAACGGCGAGCCCTCGATGTAATAAACGCTCACGAAGTCGCCGGCCTTTTCGTCGATCAGCTCACACTTCAACGGCTCGTCGCGTTCGCCGAACACACGCAGCGCTTCGTGCTTGGGAATCTCCTCGCGTCGATATACCAGGTTCTTGCTAGCGATCTGCTTCATCCGTTTTTCGATGACCGACAGATCGGCTTCCGTCAGCGGCTTCGGCGTGATCACGTCGTAGAAAAATCCATAACGCGGATCGTCGAGCAACGCTGGTCCAATACCCAGTTTGGTTCCGGGAAACAGATCGAGAACAGCCGCGGCAAGCAAATGCGCGGTCGAATGACGCAGCACTTCGAGACCGTCGCGCGTCTGCGGCACTATCGGTTCGATTTGAACGGCTTCACCGTTTGAACGCAGCTGATCCAGTTGCGCGGTGAGGTCAACCTCGCGTCCGCCAACTTTCGCGGCCAGCGCCTGTTTCGCGACGTCGCGATCGAGTTTCTTCAGAGCCTCAGCGACCGTGGCCGAATCGGGCACGGGTACTGGTTCACCATTCTTGAGTTGTACGTTGATCTCGCTCATTTCATGTCTCCAGCCGCCGCAAAAACGGAACGCAGGGACCACACAAACACCCTGGTCCCAAGGCCGAAGACGATTACCTACGATTTACGAATCACTAATTTGTTACTTCAGTCGATCGGATTCGATAGGAGCGCCTTCGCCGCGCGCCCGCGTGGTGCGGGTCGGCAATCAAAAAGTAAAGAATCGAGTGAATGTTCGATTCATGACGAAGGTCTTTCGGAGCGTCCTATCAAAAGTTAGAAATTGGCAGCAAACTGTAAATCAAAGCCCTGCCACGGCAAAGTAACGAAAGCGGATTCTAGCAAAAGCGCTTTTGATCCCGCAAGTTAGAGTTCCCACTAGCGCCAGTTAGGCGGCTCCGCTGGCGGGACATATTGTTCCTCCGCGGAACGATCGGCCCTGACCTCATTCGTCCAGGCCGAAGTATTTTGGGCGCCAAGTTGGCCCGGCATACTAAACGCCGGCAGTTCGGATTCCGCCTTCCAGATATACAGGTACCAGTAAACCGGCATGGCGATGATGCTTCCCAAAAACAGCACGACTGCCCAAAGTACCTTCTTGTCTTTTTCGACTCGATTGTTTTTGAAGACGTTGACTATATAAAAAATGGTGAGCGCCATTATCAGCAGCATCGTCAGAAGATGCAGGATGAAGATAAGGCCAAAGGCTGGACCAGACTCACCAGACAGAATTGTTGAGACGATAAAGAAGAAGAAAAGCACCATGTATGCGGCAGGCCAGGCTGTGGCGATGCCTAACAGTAGTTTGACCGTTTTACTCATTTCTCACCTCAAACAGACATGATGTCCGAGTTGATTTGCGGTAATATGTGCCCGGTTCACCCCTGCAGTTTAGCTCAACAGATACCAGTTTGTTAGGAGACATGAAGCATGCGTTCAGCACGGGCTTTCGTTGTCGTTCCATTACTCTGCTGCTTTTTTGCTCAGATTCCCGCACAAAACGGAGCCAGGACTCCCTCCAGTGAAATGCGCAGCGGGATCGAACGATACACCGTCGATCGCGGCAGCCTAGCGCGGTCTTATCCGATCGCCGTGTCGCGCGGGCGCCGGGAACGGTTTAAGAAGTTCTACACTGAGTGGCTCAACTCGCTGCAAAGCCTCGATTTCAACTCGATGAGCCAGGACGGCAAGGTTGATTACATACTCTTCAAGAATCATCTCGAGTATGAGTTGCGACAACTTGAAATCCAATCGCGCCAGCTCAACGAGATTGAACCTCTGCTTCCCTTCGCGGCGAAAATTATCGAGCTGGAAGAAACGCGTCGCCGCATGGAGCCGATCAACTCGTCGAAGGTGGCCGCGACGTTGACCGAGCTCAGAAAACAGGTTGACGAACGACGACGTGCATTAGAACTCGGCCTGCGTCCTGACGGCCGCGGAGGCGATGCGAACGCTGGTGTCGAACCTCTGCGCGTGAAAAAGACCGTCGCGAATCGAGCCGTCGCGGCGCTCAACGGACTGCGCAACAATCTTCGAAACTGGTACACGTTTTATAACGGATACGATCCGGTGTTCACGTGGTGGAACGAAGAACCATACCGGTCACTCGATCAGGCGATAACCACGTATGCTGCTTTTATTAGTGAGCGAGTCGTGGGTGTCAGATCCGAAGGCGGGCAAACACAAGCGGGGCAGACTCGTGGCGGCGGCGGTCCAGGTGGTGGTGGACAAGGTGGTGGACAAGGCTTCCAACGTCCGAGTGGAAACGCGCGAGCGGGCGACGCGAGCGACATCGTCGGCGATCCGATTGGTCGTGAGGCGCTCCTTAGCGAGTTGCGTTCCGAGATGATTCCTTACACACCCGAGGAGATCATCGCGATCGGCTACAAAGAGATGGCGTGGTGCGAGAATGAGATGAAGAAAGCGTCGCGCGCGCTGGGTTATGGCGACGATTGGCACAAGGCGCTCGAACACGTCAAGAATCTTTATGTCGAACCAGGCAAGCAGCCCGAAATGATTCGTGACCTCGCGCTCGAGGCGATCAAGTTTGTCGAAGACAACAACCTCGTAACTGTTCCGGAGCTCGCGCGCGAGAGCTGGCGGATGGAGATGATGACTCCTGAACGACAACTCGTCAGCCCGTTCTTCCTTGGTGGAGAAGTGATTCAGGTGTCGTTTCCGACCAACACGATGGCCCACGAACAAAAGATGATGAGCATGCGCGGCAACAATATTCACTTCTCGCGCGCGACTGTGCATCACGAGCTGATCCCGGGTCATCATTTGCAGGGGTTCATGTCAGCGCGTAACAAACCGTATCGGAGCGTCTTCGGCACACCGTTTTGGACAGAAGGAAACGCGCTTTACTGGGAACTGTTGCTGTGGGATTTGAACTTCGCGAAAACGCCCGAGAACCGGATCGGCATGCTTTTCTGGCGTATGCACCGCTGTGCTCGAATTATCTTCTCGCTGAGTTTTCATCTCGAGAAGATGACGCCACAGGAGTGTATTGACTTGCTCGTGAATAAAGTGGGACACGAACGCGACAATGCGACCGCGGAAGTGCGGCGTTCGTTCGATGGTAGTTATGGTCCGCTCTACCAGATCGCGTATCTGATTGGTGGACTACAGCAATATGCGATGTACAAGGATCTGGTGGTTAACGGGAAGATGAGCATCAAGGCGTATAACGATGCGCTGCTGAAGGAGAATCGTATCCCGATCGAGATGTTGCGTGCGGCGATCACGAACCAGAAGCTGACGCGTGATTTTGTTACGAACTGGAAGTTTTATGGGCCAATTTCCCCGGGAGCGCCGTAAATCCGACAAATTATTTGGACACGGATTAAAGGATAAATGGGATTAACACGGATCAGAACCTTCTCTGGGCAGCCTCTGTGTTCTCAGCTTCAAGTGGGTGCTTATTCGCCACTACACGGCAAAACCACAAAGAGAAAGAGAACACAGAGGTTGCACAGAGAAGGTTACAAACGAATCACTTTCGATACTGAAGTTTCAGCTTTACAAACATCGGCTCAGTCGGCTTGACCATCGGCCGGTAGAACAAAAGTTGTGGCGCGGGCGCACTGGCGGTCAATGCTCTGGTCTCCGCCTCCTTCTCCTCCTTGGTCCATGCCTGGCCCGCAGTCGCCATCTCCAAACGACCCACACTCGATCCCCACGCGTTTTCCCATTTCGCTACTTGCGCATCCGTAAGCTTCTGCGCTTTATCCGTAACCTGCACACCTTCAAGCTGCGTCGGAGTTACGAGCACGCTCACGATTTCCGCCACGTGATCCGGCCTGCTCTTCTTCATCGTGAAGAATGGTGGACTATCGTCCTGCGCGGGAATCTCCAGCAACCGCCCAATTGCGACCGTATTGTCCCCGCCACCGGTGCGCGTGGTCGGAAAAATCAGGTAAGGCTCCGATACCGTCCCGTCCGCATACTGTTCCCGGTTAATCACGTAGAGGTAACCGGCGCGCACACCTTCAACACTGATTCGCAGTCGATCACCCTGGACCAGTTTTGTCCCTGCTGAGATCCGCTCGGGCACGTACTCTTTCGTCGCGTTATCGTCGTGAACGATCAACCGCTCCCCGGAATCGACTCGCTTTGCCGGGCGAAGACGCCAGATCGTGACACCTACAACTGTGTCAGGCGCGACATTCTCAACCGGCACATTCGGTGTGGCGATTCGATAGTTGGACCGGCGCTTTGCGGATCTTCTATTGTTAGAAGTTGCAATAAACGCTGTATCCCAGAGTTTTCTCGTCATTTCGTCCTGAGTCTGGGCCATGGCCCACGGTTCAACGAAGCAAAACGACGTTGCCATGAGGATTAGCAATGTGAGACTCGCGATCAATTTCATAACTACCTCCACTCCCCTTGCATCACGAATGCGGCCCAAAAATAGGGGGATTGCCAGGGCCGCATTCGCAGCATTTCGATCTGCGCCGCTCGCAGGGCAGCCCCTGGAGTTTTGTTCTGGCGCAACATTCCGGCGTACAGACGCTGCATCAGCGTTGCTGTTGCCTTGTCGTTAACGTTCCACAGACTCACAATCACACGACGCGCACCCGCGTACATAAACCCGCGCGTCAGTCCTTCAAGACCCTCGCCTTTAATGTCTTTTCCAAGCCCGGTTTCGCACGCGCTCAACACCACAAGCTCTGCCGGCAGCTTAAGGTTGTAAATATCGTGCGTTCGCAAGAATCCATCCTGAGGCTTACCTTGCGCATCGACCATCGAGAGCACGATCGCCGAAAAACCTGCGCGATCCTTGTCGAGGTAACCGTGGGTTGCGAAATGCACGTAACGATATTTGCTCAACTCATCGCTCGTCGCGATCGAGCGGTTTGCACCAAAGTCGAGCGCTTTCAAACTTGACTGCCGAGGCGCGACGGCGAGGATCTGATCCGCTTCCCACCTCGTGAACGGCAAACGCGGGATCGAGAGCTGACCATTTCCAACACCACCTGACGTGTGCTCAATAATCCGCGTCGAACCAGCTCCGCTCGTGTCTCCCTGCGAACCGCCGGTTTTCAATCGCGCATCATTACTCGAAAACACCGGGTCCGCGATCACGGCAACCGTTTTCGGCGCCAGTTCACGATTCGAAAGATTCTGACGCTGAACCGCGAATGCTGACGCAGACTGCAGACCAACTATTTCGTGATCGAGAATGATTGGACGATTCGCAGCAAGGGATAAAGCAGCGACGGGCACGTAGTTCAGAGCACCATCGAGCACGACAACCAATCGTTTCTTTCCAAACTCAGCAGCCGCAGGCGCCAATATCATCCGGCTCAACTCGGCGTTCAACTGCTTGAACTTCGCATCTGCCTCGGCAATGCGTGTTCTCCTCTGCTCCGATGTTTCGAACGACTGAACAACACTGCGCGCGCCCAACGACTCAGAAACTTCCCTTGCAAGCATTTCAATCTGTGCTCGCTTTGGTAACTCGAAACTCTTCAACGAATCCGGCGTGACAGCCCAGAGGAAACTGCGCGATTCACCGAGTGAGTACTCGAGCAACACCGTGTCCGCGTCCAACTGGTGCTGGATCTCTTTCAATCCGAGTGGCTGTGGTTGTGTCAAAGCCGCATACTGCGGACTGCTTTTCCTGATCGCGGCCTGCACCTGCTGATACTCGTCTTCGAGCGCGCTGATTTCCTTCTTCAACGTCGCAATATCTTCGGGACCCGCTTTGCGCGCCTTGAGCTGCATCTCACGTTGCGCCTTCGCGTTCATCACTCGCTTGAGATCGCGCTCTTTCTCGATCAACGCGGGATCGATCCCCTCACGAATATCGAGGGACGCTTCGCTCAAACGTTCAACCAGACTGCGCGCACGGCCACGCTCATTGGCTGTTAAAGCCTCAGCAGCAAATCCCTGCGCCGGATTTTGAGTATGCCGCTGCATGAGGAGATCGATATAAAACTCGTAAGCTTCCTCGACCAAAGCCCGGTAAGAAGCACGCAACGTCAAACTGCCCGAACGAGAACGCACCGTCTCAATCAGCGCAATCGAGGCGGCGATATTTTTGTGCGCAGCCTCAAGGTCGCCTCGTTTCTGCTCTGCGCGCGCGAGACCTTTAAGAGTTGTCGCCTCGTAACTGAGGTCACTGATGCTGCGGAATAACGAGAGCGCCTGTGTAAAGTGCTCGATTGCTTTTTCAGGTTTATTGAGGAGTGTGTAGGTGTCGCCGAGACTTCTGAGCGCCATAGCCTCGCGGCGCACATTTCCCACGCTTCTCAAGATCTGAACTGCCTGACGATGATAGTCGAGAGCTTTTTCGTGCTGGCCCAGCGCGCTGTAGGCGATCCCGGTGTCATCAAGACTTTCGGCTTCCTGGGCGCGATTGCCTGTTTGCTGCTGAAGTGCCTGTGCCTGGCTGAATTGGGCCAACGCCTTCTGAAACTCACCAGAACGTCGATAGACGCGACCGATGTTAAGAAGCGTATAAGCCTCAGCGTTCTTGTTTCCGGCCGCGCGCAGTAACGGAAGCGATTGTTGAAGATAGTCAAGCGCTTTTTGCAGTTCACCCAACTCGTAATAAGCGATGCCGATGTTGTTAAGGGCGAGTGCCTCGTTTTGCCCATTGCGAAGCGCTCTAAAAATCGGCAGGGCCTGCGAGTAAAACTCCAACGCCTTCTGCCATTCCGCAACGTCGTTGTAAATCTTCCCGATGTTTGTGAGCGCACTGCCTTCAGCGGCTTGTGAGCCGTTTTCACGTGCTAACTTGAGTGCGCGCTGGTGGTGGTCCAACGCTTTGTCGACGTCGCCGAGTATGTCGAGCATACCGCCGACAAAAGTTTCGGTTCCTGCTTCGAGTCGTCGATTATCGAGCGAAACAGCGATCGCAAGAGTCTCGTTGAAATACTCCAGCGCCTTGCGAACCTCGTTCAATTGAAAATGGGTTATGCCGAGGGATAACAACGTCAACGCGCGTCGATATGTATCTCCGGCAGCCTGAAACAGCGGGACGGCGCTTTGATATTTCTCGAGAGCGGCGCGCCTCGATGGAGCAGTTTGCTGTCCTCGTAACTTTCTTCCTTCGTCGAATGCTGATTGGGCCGCCGCGTGGCCTTTGTCGATATCGGTGGCATCTCGCAAAGTGACAACCTGAATCTGGTAACGTCCCGCGGGAGCAGTAGCACGTGGCGAACGCACGTCTACTCGATACTCACCAGTTGTCGAAGCAACTAACAAAAGCGGTTCCGAGCCCCACTGGTCATTGGGACTATCGCTTTCAGTTAGTTGCTTTCCATCAGGTCCGAAAATCGCTGTGACCACGTCAATGTTTTCCTGCTCGACACGGGCGTTCAGAAACTGTCCGGCTTTGAGCTCGATTCGATATGAATGAGTTTCGCCACCCTTGAGCTCGCGTTGGACAGCAGCGAGTACCGGCAAATCCTTTGGTGTCTGGGCAAGTGCCGGCAGGACGCAGATAATCGCTGCTGCCAATATCTGAATTACAAATTGAAGCAAATACTTTTTCATTACGCTGAGAACAGCAGCATCACTAACTGCGGAGAAGGGGTGGCCACGGAATGCGCCACCCCTGAAAACGAAGTCAAAATCCCGCCTCCATTACACGCCAGCTGAGGCGGCACTTTCTTCAACGGCTCCTCCTCCAGCCTGAGCGGTGAAGGTCCCTTCGTCGTCCGAGCGCGAACTCTCGAAATCATCGTTTCGCCACGTGCCGCTTCCGCATTCCTGATCAATCTTGAAGTCGGAAACCCTCCACAAAAATCCGCCCCGGATGAACATGAAATCTTGTCCGTAAACCAAAAACTGCGGTTTCGTCGGAATTGGGAAGCCGCCCGGAGCGTAAAGACCAAACGCGTCCGGAGATCCATCTATGCTCTCGAAGTAACAGCCCATCAAATCGTCTTTATCAGTCGGGCCACCACTGATTACCGAGTCAATTATTATTTTGGTGTCGCTCATCGTCTTTCTCCTTCTGGGTGGATGTTCCGGTTAACACAACTGTAACGGCTTTGTGTCCGGGAGGTTGCGAACATCGGCGCCTGGGCAAAGGCTTTACGTGCGTTGCAACTCTACTCATTGATTAACGCGAGAACTCCTGAGGAAAACCACCACCCAGGCGGGAGTCTAACCTCCATTACGCAGAGGCTGAGGACGCTGTCTCCTCTTCCCCGGCGCCTCCACCGGCTTGAGCCGTAAACGTGCCCTCTTCCGCTTCGACCTGCTGAGTATTAGTCCAATCTCCCCCTGCGCGGTCGTCGTTAACGTCGAATTTCATGATGGTCCAGGTGACTCCGGGCATCTCTCTGAGGAAGAAAGAGAAGTCATAACCGGTAGCCACGACAACCGGCGTGGTGGGTATCAACTCGCCGTTCGGTGTGAAGAACTGGAAGGTGTTATTTACACCTGTTGTCATGAAGTAGTTGCGCATCAGCGCCTGCTGGTCGCGCGTGCCGCCTCCGTGTACATGGTCAATCCTGATCCGTTTTGTATCGTGGTTCATAGACACTTCCTCCTATCGATGCTCTTGGGTTAATTAGCCGAAAAGACTCTGGGCTTAAGGTCGCAAAAATTGAGAGGGAAACTCTCTACCGGAAAGCTAACAAACTACGTCTGAATGGCGGGAATAATACGATGAAATGGTTCTGGAGGAAAGGCAGCATTGGGTACCTCCGGCCACGGGCGGCCACAGAGGGGCCGCCCCTACAGATGTCGCTCATGAGGCGCGTTCGACGAACGGGCGCTTACCGCAACAACTGTAGGGGCGGCCCTCCGTGGCCGCCCGTGATTTGTCTCAGTGGTGTTCTAGCCTTACCGGATGGACGAGTACGGTTCCTGAGGTCTTCAGTATCGTTTGCTTATCACCCTTTTCCGCAATGGGCTTCTGAGTCGAATGAACCGTCAGAAAGTTTCGCACAGCCCTGTTCCTGACAGAGTCAGTAATCACGCCTCTTGTCCGGCTGCTGGCAAATTCTTTCACGGCCTCAAGCTCCGGGACCGCGTCTTTCGAGAAAACCAGCCAGACTGTTTCCGTTCCCTGCTGCTTGTCGAAACTAAACCACGTCTTTTCCGGAATCTGAACCTCCTGTTCGGCTACGAGCTGAGGTGAGCCGGCGTTTGCGGTTGGCGAAGGAAATAAGACATTGAACTCGGCTTGCGCAGAGCCTTCCGGCGGTCCTTCGTTGACAACGTACAGGTAACCCGGCTGCGGGCTCTGCACACTAATCCGGATCTGGTAATCAGCTTCGAAATTGATTTCGCCTGCTAACGTGAAAGGCTTTTGAAAAGCCTCGTTGTTTCTGAACTTCTGCACAGTAATCCAGTATGTCAAACTGCGTTCTTCAACCGGTACCGGCGGAGCGACAGCAGGCGCCGGTCGCGCGCGCGAAGAGCGCCAAAGGCTAAACGCTAAAATTCCGGCAGTCACAATAGCCATAGCGATCAGCGCGATCGCAACTACTCGTCTCTTTTGTGGTGTGCGATCGACTTCAATACTCGGCACGGTCGATCTCGCTATATCAAGCGGCGACGTCGGATCGATCTCTGCTTCCATCTCAAGCCGTCTCTTGAGACTGCTCAGATCCGTCAACATGTCATTTGCAGTCTGGTAACGCTCGTCTGGATTCTTTGCCAACGCCTTCGCCACAATCCGCTGCAACTCCGGCGGCGCCTTGCGCTGCTTGAGTTCCGTCAACGGGACCGGCTCTTTTTCGAGGATTTGAACTACCGTGTGACTAACCGTCGCTCCTTTAAAGGGCAACAGTCCGGAGACCATCTCGTAAATCATCACTCCGGTGCTCCAGATGTCCGTGCGCACATCGACCGCGTGCGCCTGAGTCTGCTCGGGCGACATGTAGTTGAGCGTGCCCATCAGAACATGTGGCGCAGTCTTGAATTCAGTCGCCGCTTCAGACTCGTGCGCCGTTAACGTCGACGTTCTTCGTTCGCCCGTAGCTTTGGCCAATCCGAAGTCGAGCACCTTAACGACATGATCGCGACGGCGAATCATCACGTTCTCGGGTTTTATGTCGCGATGAACGATGTGAGCTTCATGAGCGGCGTCGAGTGCGGCTAATACCTGGATCGCGATGTCCACGATCTCGGCCGGTTTGAGTCGCCTCGCGTGAAGAACGCTTCGCAACGTTTCGCCGTCGATGAACTCTGTGGCCAGAAACGTCAGTCCTTCTACTTCACCAAACTCATAGATCGTGAGGATGTTGGGTTGGTTTAACGACGAAGCGATTTTGGCTTCCTGACGAAAGCGCTGCATTCGTCGCTCGTCGGAGGCGATGTCCTCTGAGAGCATTTTGAGAGCGACTGTGCGATCGAGCCGGGTGTCTTTGGCGAGGTAAACTTCACCCATTCCACCCGCGCCGAGGTCGTCGAGAACGACGTAAGAACCGAGTTGCTGTCCTTTACTAAGGCGGCGGGTCTGCTGTTCGTTCTCATCCCCATCGATCAGCAGTGCTGCGTTCTTTTCAGCGGCAACTCCGTCGATAAACTTTTCATCGCTCGCCTTATGGTGCGAGTCGATTAATTTCTCAACTTCTTCTCGTAAAGAATCGTCGACGCCCTTGAGATAATCATCGCGCGCGACGCCGTCGAGCGAGATTGCCGATTTGAATATGCGACTGATCTGTTGCCATCGGTCGGGCGTCAATTAGCTGCGCTCCCAGTGAGTTGTTGATGAAGCCACGCGCGCGCGAGGTTCCAGTCGCGAGTCACGGTGTTTTCGGAGACTTTCAACACACCCGCGATCTCTTCGTTGCTTAGCCCGCCGAAGTAACGCAACTCGACTACGTTGCAGCGTCGCGGATCCATCTTCGCCAGAGTTTTTAGCGCTTCGTCCAGCCGGATCAGCTCAGAACTTAACTCGCCTGCAACCATCGCGACTTCGTCGAGTGAAACCTGTTGCGCCCCGCCGCCGCGTTTTGCATAACCGTGACGACGCGCATGGTCGATGAGTATGCGCCGCATTATTTGCGCGGAGATGGCGAAGAAATGCGAACGATTGGCCCATCGCACATTTTTTTGATCGACAAGGCGGACGTAAGCTTCGTTGATCAGTGCAGTGGTTTGGAGGGTGTGACCTTTTCGCTCACGGCTCATATAGCGGCGGGCGAGCCGGTGCAGTTCTTCGTAGACCAGCGGGTACAACTCGTCGAGTGCGGATTGATTGCCTTCGCTCCACTCGGCGAGCAGTTGGGTGATCTGATGTAGTGGTTCTTGTGCCAATCGGGGACAAATTTTAGGTCATGCCTCAAACTGGGTGATTTCACCCGGCTTGCGGAGCATTTTGTTTACTTCTCCAACGTGCAGTTCCTCTTCAGCGATCATGCGTCGTGCGTAGTCTTCGAGGAGCACCGATCGATCTCGGACGAGGTCGAACAACTGGCGATAAAGTTGTAATCCTGTGTTCTCGGCTTCGAGCGATTCGATCAGAATGTCGTTAATGCCGTGTTTATGGGTTTCGAGCAAAGCACCGATTTTCAGCGACGGGTGTTCACCGAGATGCGTGACGAGTTCGCCCGCTTCGGACGCATGTGTAAGACAGGTATTGGCCTCGTTACGCAACCAGCTCACGATGGGAATTCTATTGTGACCGAAGACCATCAGCGAGTAGTGAGTGTATCGAACAACACCGGCCAGCTCGGCTTCCATGATCTGATTCAAAAGCTTCACCGCCGCTGATTTGTCGAAGTTTTCTTCAGCCATATTCTCCTCCCATGCTTTAGCCGCGAGGCGTGGATTAAATCTCCATACATGCTTTCAACGCCGAAAGCGTTAGCTTTCTGTAACCGTGCTTTCAACGCCGAAGGCGTTGCTTAACCGTGCTTTCAACGCCGAAGGCGTTAGCTTAATTCTGTAACCGTGCTTTCAACGCCGAAGGCGTTAGCTTAATTCTGTAACCGTGCTTTCAACGCCGAAAGCGTTAGCTTAATTCTGTAACCGTGCTTTCAACGCCGAAGGCGTTAGCTTAATTCTGTAACCGTGCTTTCAACGCCGAAGGCGTTAGCTAATTTCAGCCCAGGGTTGCTTCAACCCTGGGATTACCGTGACTACCAATCTTTAACCCTGAAAGGGTTCGCGCCGCACATGCCTAACGCTTTCAGCGTTGTTGTCTCGCTTATCTATGAACCCAGGGTTGTCGCTGCGCTCCCAACCCTGGGCTAACATTAGCCAACGCCTTCGGCGTATTATCCAATGCCTTCGGCGTATTCGTCAGAATCGCAGTGAAAGACAACTTAGGCCGCCGTCCATCTTCTGAAATTCCGACATTTCCAGGACGATCGTTTCGTAACCCAGGTGCTCGAGGTGTTTCTTTGTCGTTTCAAATCCGGCCGCTACTAACACTTTGCCGTTCACCAGTAAACAATTCGCGGCGTAGGCTTCGACCGAGCTCAGGCAATTCAGACTGTACTTACAAAACTCGTCGTCACTGAGAATAAGATCCTCAATAACCACAAGGTTCCTGCCGCCAAGGTAAGCCAGCCCGCTCTTTAAGTGAAGGATATTACTAAGGCTGCGGATGTCTATCAAACTCGAACTGTAGCCGAAAGATCCAAGCACGGCAGCGAGCTGTTTCGCGCCTTCTTCGTTCGTGCGTCTCGACACACCGATAAAGAAGTGTTCGCCGGCTTCGCAGACGTCGCCGCCATCTACTGTCCCGGGCTCGCGTATGAACTGAAGCTCAGAAAAATGTTGACGCAAAACCGGCTCGATCGATCTGACCTCACCCATCCTGCTTGCCGCGCCCGGGCGCGTGATCACAGCGCCACGAGCAGTCAACACCGCTGTATCTTCGACAAAAGTTGAGTCTGGATGCTCTTCGTTCGGCGCTAGTCGAATGATCTCAACTCCGCACGATTGCAGTGCCTTGCAGTAAGCCTCGTGCTGTCGCAAAGCGCGCTCGAAATCCGGTGGTCCCAAGTCGACGCTAGTCAATCCATCAGCGAAATTCTTAGCCGGCTCTCGTACGATCGCTTTCCTAAACATCCATTCTGTTTAACTGACTTTTCCCATCAACCTCTTGATAGTTGGTGTTAGCATCGCGAGAATCGCCGTCGCTATCAGCAAACCGATCGCGATCCCGCCATACAGCTTCGTCAACTGCCACGAATCGTTCGCGACGAAGAAGCCTGACAAGTATCCCGCCAGCTTGCTGCCAAACGCCGCCGCGAGGAACCAAACACCCATCATGATTCCGACGAGTTTCTTCGGCGCTAACTTCGTAACCGTGCTGAGTCCCACTGGACTCAAACACATCTCACCGCAGACCTCGAGAAAGTAAAGTCCGACCAACCACAGCGGACTGATCTTACCCTGCACGGTCATCATCGACGCCGGTATCATCAACAGGTAAGCGACGCCGATAAAGAGCATTCCAAGCGTAAACTTCACCGGACTCGACGGCTGCCGCTCCTTCATACTCACCCAGATGTATGAAAATAGCGGCGCGAGCAGGATTACAAAAAACGGCGTACATGATTGTAAGTAACTCGAAGGAAATCCAATCCCGAAGATCTCCGTGCGCACGAGCTCTTTCGCAAAGAGATTCAAGCTCGCGCCCTTTTGTTCGTACGCAGCCCAAAACAACATCGTAAACGCGAAGAAGATAAAGATCGCCGCGATACGTTTCCAGTCTGACGATGTCAGCGGTTGAGCAGCCGCAGCCGCTTCACTCGCGTCCGCATTTGCCTTCGCTTTCTTGATGCGGTTACCAACATGCGCCAACCACTTGCCGAAGATCACAAAGATAACCAGTCCGATGATCATCCCGATGCCGGCCGCACCAAATCCCCAGTGCCAACTCTTCAGCGGATCGAAGCCATTACTGACCAAAACTCGTTTGAAACTGTCGCTCTGCGCGAGGTAACCGCAAACAAGCGGCGCTGCAACAGCTCCGATATTTATACCCATGTAAAAAATCGAGAAGCCGCTGTCTCTGCGAGGATCGTTTTCGCGATAAAGGCCGCCGACCATCGCGCTGATGTTGGGTTTGAGAAGACCGGTGCCTATTGCGATGAGTACCATGCCGAGGTAGAACGACGTCATCGAGTGAAACACCATTGAGAAGTGACCAGCGGCGATGACGAGTCCGCCCAGGAACACGGCCAGACGTGCGCCGAGCAAATAATCTGCGGCCAGTCCACCCGGAAGCGCGGTTAAGTAGACTGCCATCGTGTAGGTGCCATAGATCGATGCAGCACCCTTCACGTCAAAACCTAAACCTCCCTGGGCAGGCGGCGCCACCATATAAAGGACAAGAATGGCGCGCATGCCGTAGTAACTAAAACGCTCCCAAAGCTCGGAAAAGAAGAGCGGTCCAAGCCCTTTCGGATGTCCGAGGAGGCCGCGGTCGAGGTCCTGCGCTGGCGCTACTTCAGTAGCAGTCAAGGTTTGTTGGCTCATATAGAGTACGTTAGGCCGGTTCTCCCAGAGTTGATGATTGCGCGGCAATATAGTTGAGGCGGGCTACAACATTCAACCTTTGAGACTGCTTAAGCCTGCAAGCACGCTTTCAGCCTTAAGCCTGCGAAGCAGGCGTGCAGCATAAAGCCTGGGGCGTAAGCCCCAGGTAACAGTGACCATTGAACGCCCAGCCCGCAACGCGGGTGACAGCTTTTCGCCCGCGCTGCGGGCTGAATCACAATTACGATCCTCCACCTGGGGCTTACGCCCCATGCTTTCCGCTCCTCGTCCGCTTCGTGGACTCAAGGCAACAACCCTTTGCACAAGCGCCGCATCTATCCTCCACTACTCTCCCGAAACGCACATCCAGATCAGGATCCGTAATGAAGAAAATTATTTTGATCGTGCTTCTTAGTGTCTCCTTTTTGTCTTTGAACCTGCATGCACAGTCGGGACGCAAAACAACTCAACCGAAACCGAACAAAGATCAAACATCAACAACCGCTGACGACACGATCAATGAAGCCAGGGTCTCCCCCGAAGGTGAGACGATTGAAGACGACGTTGTTCGTTTCGATACTGCTTTAGTAACTGTTCCGGTAACCGTAGCCGATCGTAGCGGTCGTTACGTTCCACTACTCCGTCGCGAGAACTTCAAAGTTTTCGAAAACGGCGTCGAACAAAAAATCGCATACTTCGCCACCACGACGTCGCCATTCAGCGTCGTCTTATTGATCGACACGAGCGGCTCGACACAATGGCGCCTTGATGATATCCAGGACGCCGCGATCAAGTTTGTCGAACGACTAAAGCCTTCTGACAGCGTGATGGTGATGTCGTTTGACGATCGGATCCAGGTGTTGTGCAAGGCGACCAGTGATCGCAACGAGATCGCGAAAGCCATTCGCCGCACGCGCACCGGCGGTGGCACACGTCTCTACGACGCAGTTGACGACATTCTGACGAAACAGGTCAAAACGATCGCGGGTCGAAAAGCAATCGTTCTCTTCACTGATGGAGTGGATACAACGAGCCGTCGCGCTTCTTACGACAGCACGATACGTTTGGCTGAAGAGACGGATGC
Organism: uncultured Acidobacteriota bacterium; assembly: GCA_963728575.1. GTDB lineage: Bacteria > Acidobacteriota > Blastocatellia > Pyrinomonadales > Pyrinomonadaceae > PSRF01. The sequence continues at coordinate 529,862 of CAVSKT010000012.1, read as the reverse complement.
GCCGATCTATTCAGTTGATTATGACACTTCGGGCTCAGGGGTTTTCGGTATCCCAGGCGGTCGTGGACCAGTTCTCGGTTTGCCGCTGCCGCGTCCAACCAGCCCTGGCGGAGCAACACCCGGAGACTACAAAAGAGCCGTCAGATACTTGCACGCACTCTCTGACAAAACGGGTGGTCGCTTTTATAGCGGCGACTCTCTATTCGGAATCGCTCAGGCGTTTACGTGGATCGCTGAGGAGCTCGGACTTCAGTACAGTATTGGCTATTACCCTTCGACGGCGGGCAAGGATGGTGAACGGCGGCAGATAAAAGTGAAAACTACGGAAGCGGATCTGGTGGTGAAGTCGCGGGATAGTTACATCTACTCAGACAAGAAGCCTCAGGTAACACGGCTGAATCCGTGAACCGTCAGGCTCAAACCTTGTAGAAAAAACGACCCTGCATCTCCCAATTGCCCAGGTTGAATTTTCTTTGCGCGCCACAGTTAAGACATGTGCGATACGCTCGGCCTTCGCGGGAGAACGGACGGCTGAGCTCGCCGTGCCAGCAGCCAAATACTCGTGATACGAAACCAGTGATTTTTCCAGTCAACGCCTGCATGATCCTTACCTTTCAACTCTCCAGAACTATCCGTCACAGGGTAACGCGCAAAGAGCAAGCGAATTGGGTCATCCGAGCGCTACCGCGCCCGGTCTTGTTACCTTATACTAAAGGGCCGTAAACGCCGGATGTCTGGAGAGTTAGCGATTGAGCGACCACCCCGCAGATAACGTAACCCGTCTCCTTATCGAGCTCTCAAACGGAGATCGGGCAGCGGTTGATCTTTTGTTACCCGTCATCTACGATGAACTGCGAAAGCTCGCAGCGAATTATTTGAGACGCGAACGGCCGGATCACACCCTGCAGCCGACCGCTCTGGTTCACGAGGCTTACCTGAAGCTCATCGATCAGACGAGGGTGAACTGGCAGAATCGTGCTCACTTTTTCGGGGTTGCTGCACAGATAATGCGTCGCCTGCTTGTGGATCATGCGCGCAAACACAATGCGGAAAAGCGTGGCCAGGATTTTCAAAAACTCTCCCTGGATGAAAACATCGATCGTGCAGTGGAACGAAGCGCGGAATTGATCGCGCTCGATGATGCGCTCAAGACTTTGGCTACGTTCGACGCACCAAAAGCGCGCATGGTTGAGTTGCGCTACTTCGGCGGCCTCTCCATTGAAGAGACAGCAGGCGTTCTGGGCGTCACTCCAACAACAATCAAACGTCATTGGCGCCTGGCCAAAGCATGGCTTCATGGGGAAATGCAAAGAAATAGTTGATGCACGCAGCAAGTCCAACCCTACAACTAAAGACCGAATCATTTGTCATATATCATTTGACATTTGTCATTTTGTTATTTGAGGACCTCGCGACTTCCGAACAAAATGACCAAATGATAAATGTCAAATGACAAATGATTTTATTAGCTAGCTCTGATTGGTTTAGGACCCGTAGCCTTAATGACTCCTGAACGCTGGCAAAGAGTTGAAGAAATTTTTCAGGCCGCGCTCGACCTAACTCCCGAGGATCGTCCGCGTTACGTATCAGAGGTGTGCGCACACGACACGGCACTACAGCGCGATGTCGAATCGTTACTTTTGCAATATGACAGCGCCGGCGAACTTCTCGAAGAACCCATTTACGGCAACACTGAACTAAGCGTGCTCGAGTCGTTTGTTGAAGAGAAGGATCCGATGCTCGGGCGCCGCCTTGGCGCTTATCGCATCGAACGAGAGATCGGCCGTGGTGGAATGGGCGCCGTGTACGAAGCCTCACGCGCCGATAACGAGTTTAACAAGAGAGCCGCCATCAAACTGGTGAAGCGCGGTATGGACACCGACTTCATCCTGCGTCGCTTTCGAAAAGAACGCCAAATCCTCGCCGCTCTCGATCATCCACATATCGGCGGTCTCCTCGACGGCGGAACTACTGAAGACGGTCTGCCCTACTTCGTGATGGAGTACATCGAGGGTCAACCTCTTTACAGTTACTGCGACAACAACAAACTCAACATCACAGAACGTCTGAAACTCTTTCGCTCGATCTGCGACGCAGTTCATTACGCACACCAGAAACAGGTTGTACACCGCGACATCAAACCATCAAACGTACTCGTAACTTCCGCGGGCATTCCAAAACTTCTCGACTTCGGTATCGCGAAGTTGCTCAACCCGCAGATAGCGGGAGACATCACTCACGATCCGACAGCAACTGCGATGCGTTTGATGACTCCCGAATACGCGTCACCCGAACAAGTGCAGGGCGCGCCGACAACGCCGACAACTGACGTCTATTCACTCGGCGTGTTGCTTTACGAGTTGCTCACCGGACACCGTCCGTATCGACTGCTTAACCGCGCACCACACGAGATCGCGCGAGTGATTTGCGAAGAAGCTCCGGCGCCGCCTAGCATCATCATCACTCGAGCTGAAGATCTCTTGCCGAGTCTCTTCCAGGGCGACGAAGCAGCAACACTCAAACGGCTCTTCAGTACGCGGGGCGCAACTCTCGAAACATTACGTCGAGCGCTCTCGGGTGATCTCGACAACATCGTCATGCAGGCCCTTCGCAAAGAACCGGAATGGCGATACCAGACCGCCGCTGACTTGCGCGACGACATCACGCGTTTTCTCGAAGGCCGTCCGATTCTGGATCTTCCTGACCCGCCGTACATTGGCACGAGGACTGAGTCATCAACTGAAAACTCTCTGGCTGTGCTGCCGATGAAGTTGATCGACATCAACCAGCAGGAAACTAATCCAGACTATCTCGGAACAGGTTTGGCCGATGCGCTCATCACACGACTCAGCGCGATTCGCAGTTTTGCGGTTCGACCAACGAGCAGTGTGCTTCGTTACGGCAGTGACGCCGATCCTTTGCGCGCCGGGCGCGAGCTCGGAGTCGCGTTTGTTCTGGACGGAAGAATAAGGCGAGCTGCGGAACGTATTCGCGTCACGATTCAATTACTCAACGTACGCGACGAAACCACAGCATGGGCTGGACAATTCGACGAGCAGTTTACTGACGTTCTCAATCTCGAAGACGTGATCTCTTCTCACGTTGCGGAGGCGATTGTTCCGCATCTGACTGTCGATCAGCGACTGCGACTCGCGAAACGCGGCACGGATAACCCGCAGGCGCACGAAGCTTACCTGCGCGGACGTTTTTACTGGAACACTTTCACTGAAGACGGCTTTGCTCGCGCAATCGTCTGTTACCAGCAGGCCATCGCACTCGATCCGCGATACGCGTTGGCGTATGCAGGCGTAGCCAACTATCACAACTGGCTAGGCGTGTTCAGTGTCATGCCGTTTGCTGAGTGTGCCGCCGCTGCTCACGAAGCTGCTTCGACGGCTGTCGAACTTGATCCTGGTCTCGCGGAAGGCCACACCGCGTTGGGCCAGGCGATTCTCTTCCGCGATTTCGCATGGGCCAGCGCCGAGCATCACCTCGTCCGCGCTATTGAACTCGATCCAAACTACGCGCCCGCCCACACGCTGTACGCGATGCAGCTAGTGAAGGAAGGTCGCTTTACTGAAGCGCTTCGCGAAGGACAGCTTGGTCGCGATCTCGACCCACTCGCAATCATTTCACGTTTCGCAGTTGTGTGGTGTGCCTACCACGCACGCCGGTTCGACGAGGCCTGGCGCTTCGCGAGCTCAACGCTCGAGAACGAACCCAACAACCTGCTGATGCTTTATGCTTCGAGCTTTGTGCTCACTGCCATGGGCCGTCATGACGAAGCGATCAAGACATCTGAAAAGGTCGTCGAGTTGATGGGCAAGGCTTCGCACACGCTATCGCGTCTGAGTTCGGCATATGCGGCAGCGGGAAACATGGAAGCTGCACAACGTGCGCTTGAGGAAATCGAAGTGGTTGCCGCAAGACGTTATGTGTCACCTTACCACCTCGCGGTCGCACATTGCGCACTTGGACGAACAGAAGTGGCTCTCGATCTACTCGAGAAGGCTTATGACTCCGGCGATGCGAGGATCTTGTGGATCGGCGTCGAACCCGAACTCGATCCGCTTCACGGGCACCCACGTTACAACGAGCTGATGCGCCGGTTGGACCATCGACTCGCCGCTCTTCCCGCGATTTCCGGTCAATTTGGAGTGGAGCAGGAGTCGATAGCGGTATTGCCGTTCAGAGTCCTCGGTCCAGCAGGAGAAAACACGGGGGACGAATACCTCGGTGTCGGACTTACCGATGCGCTCATCACTCGTCTCAGCAACGTGCAGCGTCTCGTCGTGCGTCCGACGAGCAGCGTGCTGCGTTACCACGGTGCTGCGATCGATCCCATCATCGCTGGACGCGATCTGGGGATCGATTACGTAATCAACGGCACCATCAGACGTGTAAACAATCGTCTCCGGATAACGGCGCAACTGCTAAACGTCAGTGAAGGCGTCACACGTTGGGCCGACAACTACGATGAAGATTCGACTGACGTGCTTCAGATCGAAGATTCGATCTCGGAAAAAGTCGCGTCGGCATTGTTGCCGAAGTTGACGCGCGACGAGCAGCGCCAGTTGTCGAAACGCGGAACTGACAGTTCGGAAGCGTATGAGTCTTATCTTCGTGGTCGTTATTACTGGAGTTCGTACACCGAAGTCGGTCTCGCGAAAGCGCTCGAATGTTACAAGCAGGCGATCAAGGTGGATCCCGACTACGCGCTCGCGTACACGGGCATCGCTGATTACTACAACTGGCTGGGCGTCTTCGGCATCAGGCCATTTGCTGAAACATCAGCCGCTGCGAAACAGAATGCGGCGAAAGCAGTCGAACTCGATTCTACTTCCGCCGAAGCGTACAGCGCCCTTGGCTTCGCGACTGTTTGTCATGACTTCGATTGGGCCGTAGCCGAAGGTCAACACCGGCGCGCGATCGAGACCAATCCAAACTACTCGACCGGTCATCACTGGTATGCGTTTCACCTGATGATGGAAGGACGCTTCGAAGAAGGTATCGAGCAGATGTTGCGCACGCGCGAGCTCGATCCTGTTTCGCCAAGCGTTCTACAGGCACTCGGCTGGTGCTACTACCACGCACGTCGCTTCGACGAAGCAATCGTGACTTTCCAAAACATGTTGGAAGCGGTGCCTGAGTTTCCCTACGGCCTGATCACGTTCTCGTGGGCGCTGAGACACATTGGCGACGGCGATCGCGCCGTTCAAGTTGCCGAGAAAGCGGTGGAGCTCGCGGGCGGCAGCCAGTTCTACCTTTCTGTGTTAGGTGGAACGTATGCCGCAGCCGGCAAACATGAGGAAGCGCGCGCTGTTCAGGAACGGCTGGTTCAAATGTCGGCCCATGCGTACGTGTCGCCTTATCACCTCGCCTTGATGCACTTGCACCTCAACGAACGCGAGCGCGCTCTCGAGTTGCTTCAAAACGCGTACGCGATTCGCGACGCGTGGTGCGTTTGGCTCGGCGTCGAACCGCAATGGGATCCGCTGCGCGGCGACCCTGCGTTTGAAGAAATACTGCGCGAGATGCGACATCCTGCGATGTATCGCAAGCTCGCGAAGATGGCGGCTGCGGCGGCGTCGGAAAAGAAGAAGAGACACCACGCGCGCATAGCGCCGATTACGACTGCGATCCTGAGTCCAACGCCCGATACGCAATCGGGCGAAAACGAGGAAGCTCGTCAACTCTACACCGCGGGACGTTACTACTCGACGCGACGAACAGCGGAAGGTTTGCGTCAGGCGATCGAACGTCTGGAGCGTGCAGTTGAGCTCGATCCAGAATTCGCGATCGCTCTGTCGGAGCTCGCTGACTGCTATGCGTTGCTAAACTGGTATGTCGAGCCGCCACCGGTCGGAGCGTGGGAGCGCGCAAAGCAATACGCCATGCGCGCCGTAGAAACAGATCCTGATCTGGCTGAGGGACATGCATCACTCGGATTCGTCAGGCTTCACTTCGATCGCGACTGGCTCCAGGCCGAGCGCGAGTTGCGAAAAGCGATCGAACTGAAGACCAGCAATCAGGTGGCCCATCGCTGGTATGCGTACAGCTTGTCGGCCATGGGTCGTCATGATGAGGCTTATGCCGAGATCGAACGCGCGCGACAGATTTCACCGCAGTCAGCAGTGATCGCAACGGCGGTTGCGAACGTATTGTTTCTCGCCGGCAAGTTTGACGAGTCTGTGGCACAGGCGAAGAAGGCACTCGACCTTGACCCGGGCGCAGTTGCCGCGCATACGATTCTTCGTTGGGCGTACGAATTAAAGGGAATGCACAACGAAGCGATGGCGGCGTTTGAACAGGAACGAAGCTTCGCAGGCGACACGCCGACGACGCATGCGAAACGCGCGCACGTGCTCGCTGCGACCGGCAAGCGTGATGAAGCGCAGGTGATCCTGAACGACATCATCGCAAAGCGAAACCAGAACTGGGTGACAGCGTATGAGATCGCCATCATCTACACATGGTTGGGCGACTTCGACAACGCATTCCGCTGGCTCGCGCAAGCAGAGCGCGAGCACGCTGTTGGCTTTACGTTTGTGCGCGTCGATCCACATCTGGCAAAGTTGCGTTCCGATCCACGTTTTGCTGATCTGATGAGAGAAACTGAGAAGACGATTCCTTAATTTATCGACCGTATGAAAAATGGAGAAGACTTAGACGCCTGGGTACGCGAAGTTGTCGCGTGGCACTTCGATCCCGAGACTGGCTGTCCTTTCTGGCTAGACTTCGCGAAGAATCTTTCGTGGGATCCCCGCAAGGAGATTCAAACTTACGAGGATCTTTCGCGCCTTGGTTTTTTCCAGGATGAGTGGCTGCGCGGTGGTCCCGTTCGCCGGTGGGTGCCGAAAGGTTTTGCTGATCGACCCGTTTACACCTTTGAAACAGGCGGCAGCACGGGCGTGCCGAAGTCGCGCATTAACATCGAAGACTTCCGTCTCGACTACGAAGCGTTTAGCGAGACGTTGCCTGAAGAACATTTTCCCCGCAACGCTGATTGGCTGTCGCTTGGACCAACTGGTCCACGACGTTTGCGCCTGGCCGTCGAGCACCTGGCCCAACATCGCGGCGGGATCTGTTTCATGGTCGACCTCGATCCGCGCTGGGTGATCAAACTGCTGAAGATGGGCCAACCAAAGATGGCGGAGCAGTACAAGCAACACGTGATCGAGCAAGGACTAACACTACTGAAAGCACACGACAATATTCGTTGCCTGTTCACGACACCCAAGCTGTTGGAAGCGCTCTGCGAGAAGGTGTCGTTGAAGAAAATGGGTATCACGGGTGTATTTTGTGGCGGAACTGAGATGACGCCGCAGTTTCATCGTTTCGCCGTCGAAGAACTGCTCGAAGGCGCTTACTTCGCGCCGACTTACGGCAACACGCTGATGGGTCTCGCGGTCCACAAACCACGACAGGTCGAAGACAACTACGCGATCATTTACTATCCGCCAAGACCGCGCGCGATGGTTGAAGTTGTCGATCCCGATCAGCCTGATCGAGTTGTTGAATACGGCGAGACGGGCCGCGTGCGCTTAACAACGTTAACTAAAGAATTCTTCATGCCACGCTTTTTGGAACGCGACGAAGCTGAGCGCGAACCGCCATGTGATCTCTATCCATGGGACGGAGTCCGCAACGTTCGCCCCTTCTCGCGCTTCCAATCGTCGGTCGTCGAAGGAGTCTACTGATTGTTGCGACAAACAGAACCGAGCGCGGTAGCGCCGGGTCAATGATCATACCGAGGCGCTCTGGAACCGAGATTTACCCGGCGCTACCGCGCTCGGTTCTGTCTTATTCAACGCGATATAACAACATGCTTAACATTCCAATCCTGCGCCAGGGAAACATTTATAAGAGCCTCGACATCTCTCGTGTGCCTCACCATCAAACCCGCGAGATCTTCGTCGAAGTAAGCCAGGCAAACGCAGGCTTGATCCGGCGAGATCTTTCCCGACAGGAGATCGGTCGCGAGGCACTGAACAAGTTCTCGACACGAAACCTTGTGGACATCTGTGCTCGTGCCGGGGAGTTTTTTACCAACGATTCATTGCCGCTGGGCGATAGCGAACAAAGTGCTGAAGACTACGTACAGCAAGTCTCGGCAACGACCGGCATGCCCTACGTCCTCGCGCGTCGAAACATGCAAAAGATCAAAAGCATGTTTACCAACATGGAAAGCGTGCTCAATGGTCTGACGCGGAATATTGACTGGGACATTCTCGACCGCGGTTTTGGCAAACTCGAAGGAAAAGCAATCAGCTTCTTTCCGCGCACGCAGTCGCTCGGCGCAGTGTTGCCAAACAATTCGCCCGGCGTGCATTCGCTCTGGATCCCGGCGTTTCCACTTCGTATTCCACTCGTGCTCAAACCAGGCAGCGCTGAACCATGGACGCCTTACCGGATCATTCAATCGTTGATAAAGGCCGGTGCGCCGCCTGAGGCGTTCAGTTTTTATCCCAGCGATCACGCCGGAGCGGGTGAGATCTTGCGTCGCTGCGGGCGTTCCATGCTCTTCGGCGATTCTTCGACAGTCGGTATTTCCGAGAACGATCCTCGCGTTGAAATACATGGACCAGGCTACAGCAAGGTCATCATCGGTGAGGATTGTGTCGACGATTGGGAGCAATACCTCGATGTCATGATCGCGTCGATCGCCGATAACGGCGGACGTTCGTGTGTCAATGCTTCATCCGTTTGGGCGCCGGCACATGTCGAAGAGATCAGTGAAGCACTCGCGAAGCGACTGGTCCAGATGGTTCCACGCGCGGCGGACGATGAAAACGCCCAGATCGCGCCGTTCGTCGATCCCCAAGTCGCAAATCGGATTAACGCGATTATCGATCAGAGTCTGACCGAACCGGGCGCACGTGACGTGACAGCCGCTTATCGTGATGGCGGGCGGCTCGTACAGTGGAACAACTGCTCGTATCTGCTTCCGACAGTTCTACGTTGCGAATACGATCACCCACTCGCGATGAAAGAGTTTCTTTTCCCGTTCGCAAGCGTTGTCAAAGTCGATCAAAACGATATCGCGAATCGGCTTGGTCCAACTCTCGTTGCCACAGCCATCACCAAAGATCCAAAACTGATCCAAACACTAGTCAACTCCCCGCACATCGATCGTCTGAATATCGGCGCACTACCGACGAACCAGGTGAGTTGGGATCAACCCCACGAAGGCAATCTCTTCGATCATCTTTACGCGCGCCGCGCATTCCAGCACGCTGTCGCCGTGTGAGGGTTTAAGTTGAGAATTCTTTATCTCACAGGCGGCGCGGGGCGAATGTATTGTGGCAGTTGCCTGCGCGACAACGCCATGGCCACCGAGCTGATCGCGCGCGGCCACGACGTGATGCTTCTGCCTGTTTACACGCCCACCCTCACCGATGAGCCCAATGTCAGTAACGACCATGTGGCTTTAGGAGGCGTCAGCGCGTACCTCGAACAGTACGTCCCGATGTTTCGCAAGACGCCGCGCTGGCTCGATCGGATTTTGGATTCGAAGACTGTGCTGAATCTCGCGACGCGTCGATCGATCTCGGTGAAACCGCAGATGCTCGGTGAGATGACCGTCTCGGTGTTGAAGGGCGAAGACGGATTTCAGCGTAAAGAGATCGACAAGCTGATTGAGTGGCTAACCGTTCAGGACACGCCTGACGTTATCAATCTTCCATACTCGCTGCTGCTTGGCATGGCTGGACCACTCAAACGCGCGTTGAATGTGCCGATTCTCTGCACGCTGCAAGGCGAGGACCTCTTCCTCGACAATCTCCAGGAACCTTATCGCACTGAATCGCTGAACCTGATCCGTGATCATCTGCCGCATGTGGATCTGTTTCTATCCGTGTCGCAGTACTACGCCGATTTCATGGCGGGCTATATCGGCATTCCGCGCGAGAAGATTCGCGTTGTGCCTTTAGGAATTAATCCCCACGGGTTTGAGTTGCGCGAGCCTCGGCGCAGTGGTCCTTTCACAATTGGATTTTTTGCTCGCATCGCGCCAGAAAAAGGATTGCATGTGCTGGCTGACGCGTATCGCATCCTGCGCGAGTCGGGAGAGTTGCCGGAAGCGAGGTTCGAAGCGGCGGGCTACATGGCCGCCGATGCCAAACCGTATCTCGAAGGTATTCAGAGGCGTTTGAAAGACGCTGGACTCGATGGCGAGTTTCATTATCGTGGTGTGTTGGATCGCGCTGAGAAGATCGCGTTTCTGCGCGGGCTCGACGTGATGTCAGTGCCTGCGACGTACGATGAACCAAAGGGAGTATCTTTGCTCGAGGCGATGGCGTGTGGCGTTCCGTTGGTCCAACCGCGGCGCGGCTCGTTTTCTGAGATTGTTGAAAACACTGGCGGCGGGCTGCTGGTTCAACCTGACGACCCGCAGAGTCTTGCTGAAGGGATTCTGAAGATCGTCAGAGACAAACAGCTCGCGGAGGAATTGAGTGCGAATGGTTTTCGCGGGGTGCGCGAACAATACTCCGCGGCGAACATGGCGGATCGAGTTCTTGAAGCGTACGAAAGAGTGATATGTCCAGCTCCTTCAATCCCGGCGATGACCTGATCTTTCAACTCGAGAGCGGGTTTGGATTGCTTCGCGTGTTAGCGATCGAGGGCGAAGGCGCCGACACGGTGTGGCACCTGATGGCGTACGAGGAGTTTTTCCCCGACGTGGAATCAGCAGAAGCCGCGTTAGCACGCGGGACTCCGTTGCCCATCCGCAAACCACACATGGCCCTAACGAATCGCGCGTTCGAACGCACTCCGGCAGCCCGTCTCGGCAATCGCCCCGTTAATGATGATGAGCTCGCCGCCTACCGAGATTGGCTCGGTGGTGATCGGGTCGTCTCGGATCGTTCAGCTCTCTTAATGCTCGGCATTCGCTAATGAATCAAATCCGCGTCAATCTGCGTTCATCCGTGTTCCTGGTTTTACTTTTCTTCTCGCCCGCGTTCGCCGCGCGTGTCGAACGTCTCATCGACACATGGCGCCCCGAACACTACTTAGTCGACATCACCCTCGACGATCGACTCTCTGAAATCTCCGCCACCGCGCGCATCACCATCCTGATCCTGAAGCCAACAAACCTCATCGATCTCGACTTCGGTGATTTGACAACGAAGAGTGTCACACTCAATTCAAAACCTGTTCCCTTCACCCACAAAGACGGCAAACTAAAAGTCACTCTGCCTGATTCAGCAACTCGAGGCACGCGTTTAACTCTCGTCGTCGAGTATCAAGGCAAACCGAAAGACGGACTGATCCTAACGAACGACAAGGACGGCAAGCCTTCTGCTGTCGGCGACAACTGGCCCGATCGAGTTCATCACTGGATCCCGAGTTTCGATCATCCGTCAGCGAAAGCAACAGTTACTTTCAACATCACCGCGCCGGCGCGTGAGGAAGTGGTTGCGAATGGAAAGTTGGACCACGTCGAGACGACGGCGAGCGGTCAACGTACGTGGACGTATTCGGAAGGTGTCCCGATTCCTCCGTACTGCATGATCATCGGTGTGGGCCAGTTTGCGCGTGTGGAACCTTCGGCGCGGGCACTGACGCCGCTTTCATATTACGTCCCGCTGTCGGAGCGGCACCTTGCGGAAAAAGGATTTTCTCCGACGATTCCTTCGTTGGAGTACTTCACGCAAACCGTTGGTCCATATCCATACGAAAAACTCGCGATGATCGTGGGCGCGACTCGTTACGGCGGCATGGAAAACTCGAGCGCGATCGTCTTCACGACCAATTTGTTATCGCGATCCGGAGCCGACGGGTTGAGCAAGACGTACGGCATTCCATCCGCGAATGTAGGTTTGATCGCGCATGAGATCGCGCACCAATGGTTTGGAGATTCTGTTACTGAGTCGACGTGGTCCGACTTGTGGTTGAGCGAAGGCTTCGCGACGTACTTTGCCGGTCTGTTTCTACAGCGTTACGAAGGTGAGGCCGTTTTTCAGGAGTACATGAACAACGCCGCGAAGAACATCTTTGAATATGAGCGACGGAAGCGCACACCCATCCACGACCGCGACACCGAGAACCTTCTCGAACTTTTGAACTCAAACAACTATCAAAAAGGCGCGTGGCTGCTTCACATGTTGCGCTCAAACCTCGGAGATGAAGTCTTCTTCCGTGGCATTCGAAACTACTACGAAGCGCACAAGAACTCCGTCGCGACTACCGAAGACCTTCGCGTCGCGCTCGAGAAAGCTTCCGGCAAAGATCTTAAGGCGTTCTTCTCACGTTGGGTCTATGACGTGGGCCATCCGCAGTACGAACTGACCTGGCAATCGCTTCCACGGAACAACGTGCGCGTCGTTCTTAAGCAACTCCAACTCGGCAATGCGTTTCTGGATCCCGTCCCAATCACAATCACAACGGCAAGCGGCAAGCGCGACCTTTGGCTGAAGCCCTCTGGCAAACAGTCGATAGAAACACTGCAGCTCCGCGAACCTCCAACAACCATCGAAATTGATCCGCGCAACACCCTCCTGAAAGAATCCCGCGTGAAGGGCGTTTGACACGTTGGGCGGCCTTCCCTATCATCCCTCAACATCGGGGCGTGGCTCAGCCTGGTAGAGCGCACGGTTCGGGACCGTGAGGTCGGAGGTTCGAATCCTCTCGCCCCGACCAATTAATTCAAGCATTTACGGCTACCTGCAAAGGTGGCCGTTCTTGTTTTGTGGCAGGATTGTGGCAAACGCGCAATCTTACCGCTTCGACCGCGGCCCGCTTCGCTCGATCCGTTGCGTGCGTGTAGCGTCGCGTAGTCTGCGGATCAGAGTGTCCCATCAGATCGGCAATCGTCGCTTCACTGCAACCCGCTTCAGCAAGCCTGGTCCCGAACGTGTGACGCAAGTCGTGCCAATGCAGGTTTTCAATCCCCGCTAACTGACAAGCCGTCCCGAACGCATGTCTTGATGTCGGTGTAAGGCTTGGCCGTGTCGGGATTGATGAAAACGTAGCCGTTGCCGCGGATCGTGCTGCGTATCTGCCGCAACGTGTTTCTCACGTCTTCATTCATCGGCACTGAATAGTCTCTTCCCGTTTTTGAATTCGGCACGTAGATCAAACCGCGTTGGAAATCGATTTTCTCCCACGTCAGGTTAAACAAATCACCTCGTCTCATATCGGGCGATGGAGGCATCGACGGCATCATTTCACTTGATCGTCTGGGGTTAGAAAAGGTGTTTGTTCAGGCGAAGAGATGGCAGAATCCTGTTGGGCCAGAAGCAGTCCAGGCTTTTTACGGTGCCCTTGAAGGTCGACGTGCCAATAAGGGGGTATTCATTACTACATCCACTTTTACGACCGGCGCTGTTGAGTTTGCTCGACTTGTCGAAAAAATTGTTTTGATTGATGGACTCCGACTCGCTGACCTCATGATGGAATACGGTGTCGGCGTTTCACATCGCCTAGTAAGAATTCCCAAGATAGATAGCGATTATTTTGAAGAGTAGCGCGAGGCTTCTTATCCATTTGTATTAAGAAGTGTCCTCGGCGTTCCGTCGACCGCAATAATATTGGCGAACCTCTCACTTCAGTCTATAAAGCAAGTTACCAGTGCTTTCGCTTTTGGTCTGGACCACGTCCTGTGAAACCGCGGGCGTTCGATGGGAACAAAGAATGACCAACAGAGTCCTATTGGTGTAAATTGTTGTTATGAAGGTCTTGGAACTTCAGCTGCCAGAGCAAACCGCTTCGAAGTTGCAGGAGGCTGCGGAGCGTCTTAGTGTTTCTCCCGAGCAGTTGTCAATTCTGAGTATCGAAGAGACGCTTGCTCAGCTCGAGGATGAATTCCGTCGCTCTGCTGAATACGGACTCGAGAAGAATGCCGACTTGTATTGCCGGCTTGCCTGATGCGCTACTTATCTCTTCCGGAAGTCATCTCGCTACGTTCCCTCTTAATTGCACAAAGTGAACAAACTCAAAGCAGTTCAATCTCTCATTGTTACTGGTCTAACTTTACTGGCGAGGCGCGCAATCCAGCTTTGTAGTTCTTTCGATAATCGTCCAATTCAGCAGCCAATTTCGTATCCAGCGCTCTTAGCGTGCTTAGTTCGCGGTCAACGTTCTCATTCTCTTTACTAAAGGTCGCAGCAATCTGAATGTATGCTTTGACGATGCTGTATTGAGCTCGCGCGTAATTTGGTTTCACCGTCAGAGCTTTGCGGAAGTACTCCACTGCTCGCTTCTGTCGCCCGTCTACCACCCACGCATCGCCGTCCATCACCGCTATTCCCATTTCAATCAATGCATCAGGATCATTTGGCTTCTGCGCTAGCATGTCGGTCGCTCGCTTCAGGTTTTCCGCTCGCTTCAGCAACTCAATGAACTGAGGAAAGGTGCGATCTTCATCGGAAGTTCTCCCGTCCCAAAGCTCTCGCGCTTCAGCTAGTCTGCCCTGTTTTACAAAGATACGGCCCAGAGCAAACCGACCAGCCATGTGATTCGGATCTGTTGCCATACCTTTTCGAAAGAGGGCCTCGGCCCGCTTCTGCTCGTTGGCTGACTCCAATATTGCACCTAATCCGTCGTATGCGGACCAGAGTCGAGGGTTGATACTAAGCGCTGTTTCGTACGCCGTGATAGCCTCGGCCTGCCGTTGTTTGTCCCATCTGAGCAACGTGCCTACCATCAGATGCGCCTTCGCATAGCTTGGATCGAGTTTGACCGCTTCTCTTGCAGCTGACAGCGCCTCTTCATGTGCGTTTCGAAAAAAATCTACCTCGCTCTTTGAAAGGTATAGCTCTTTGATGTCTGGTCGTAATTCAATTGCTTTCGCAAACGCTTCGGATGCGCTCTTCAGCTTACGTTGAGCTTGGTACGCATAACCCGACAGCGCGTAAGCGCGATACTCCTTAGGGTTTAGAGCAATAGCTTTAGCGCAACTGGCCAAAGCCTCCGCAAATTTACTTTCCTGCAATGCTTTGTACGCAGATTTTAACAGTTCGCTTACGTCTTTAGAGCGGTCTTGTTCTGTATGGCTCGGCCCATTGATATTGATGCTATCTGTAGGTTGGGCAACAATGGAGGTGCCTAAGCAAGTCAGGACAATCAGAATTAGTTTCATATGTTCAAACGTTCCAAGCAAGGATTGAGAAGACCGCAGTTAGTGCTCACAATGGTAAAGCTGAGGACTGAAGTTATTTCAAACTCGGCTTTCAGTTTGCCCAGGGTTTCGGAATCGGCAAGGAGAGAAACAGTTCCATTTTCGATTTCAGATTGCCGGCGCTCCACTTCCGTTGCCCAAGCTTCATCGACTTCCGGATCAGCATCGAGGGTTGCTATTAGTCGGTCGACAAGTCTTGCTCGCTCCCCAGGCTTTAATCTTAGTTGGACCGCCTGCTGAAAAACGTCGTTAAGGTTTCTTTCCATATTTCAGAGTTACTCCTGACCACTTCATGAAGTCAACAGTACGCCAGTTTATCACCTCGACTTGGCTGTTTGCAGTTTTCATCTGCCACAATCCTGCCACAAATGAGCTAGTGATAAGTAAACACGTAGTTGAGTAACGCTCCTTCTTGACCCGACGCCGTTGGTTCGTTCAGCATGGACCAATTCTCCTGATTCGACCGAGATTGGTCCACCGTCACGGGTGGACCGTGAGGGGCGGTCGCCGATGTATTCAAGCGTCCTTCGCGGATTGACGCGCTCGACTAAGTGACTTTGGCACTCCTGACTCCGATTAGAAGCCAAAATTCGCTGTGGCAGATTTGTGGCAGGAATAAATGGAAAGTGACTGGTAATGGATGGGAACGGATGTAAGCAAGTTCAAAAACCCTTGATTTTGCTCGTGGCTGCAACTCGATTCAAATCAATTGGTTAAATTTTCATATCCTTCTTCATTCGGGACCGTGAGGTCGGAGGTTCGAACCTCTCGCCCCCAATCAATAACATACTCCCAATCAACTACTTACAGTCGTGAGCGTTAACGATCTTTTTTGGTCTTGTGGCCAATTTGTGGACAAACTTTTTTGACTCACGGAGTTAATCTGTATTAGCTAAACGTCTCGATCTGCAAAGATCCCTTAAAAACGAGCAACGCCGAAAGTGATCCTTACCGATGGTCCAACTTATCACCCCTCGGAACCGTGCGCTCTCTCAATATGTAAATCGTTTATTTACTGAAGATTGAATTAAGTTCGTTCGAGACGGACCGTGTGGTCGTTTGCATTCTACGTGACGGACTTCACAACTTCCGCGCCCACTGGCAAGCGATGACGATCCGTATACCCGTGGCGGCCTTTAGATCTCGGCGGCATCTGCCAACGCTAGGCTTGCGCCTAATGGTGAATTGCATCGCTGATCTCAGTTCGCGAAGATGGCCTCAATCACGTATTCAGCTTCGTCGGCTTTCAACATGCCAAGATATTATGGCAGTGAGTTACCTACTCCTCAGTGAGAGAGATCCTTGCGTCATAGCTCGGAACGTTTTCAGTTTGGAATGGCAGCTTTTTTGGGGGGAGGTCACGCGACGATTACGATCTCAGTCTCACGGGTTCAATAAAAGATATTGAAAGGAAACCGCGGCAGACACGAACTTGCGGGTGCCGTGATCGGCAAGCGGGAAGGTGTTTGGAGCTTTCCTTTTCTGGATATGGCATTGGCGACAGTCTGGGCAAATGCAATAACGCTAGAGGACTGCGTTCGTAATACCAATTACGCGCGGCGCGAAGTTCGGCGGGAGCGTCAGGGTGAAGCTTAACTCTCATTCAGACTGGCCGAACAATTCTGCCCGAACATCCTCCCATGCGATCAATTCGACCGTGCCGGCGTCGATCTCTTTCAACTTTTTCTCTCCCAAGTGGTTTTTGAGAGTGACGGTGTTGTTGTGATCGTTTAGCCACGAGGTCTTATTCGACTTAGCCCAAGGCAGGTAAATCTCATCAATAAAACTCGACAGCTTCATCGTCCCCGTATCTCTCTTGCCGTACCTACCTTCGAAGCCGTTCTGCTTGATCCCAATGATTAGAAGGTCCCCTTTCCTGTGGGTCGGCATGGCGAAGTCCTGCTACCGTTGGCCGTGAGCTAAGCTGAAAGGTGAAAGTACAAGGCAGAGCAATGCAGCCCACAACAAATTAGCAGGAATGTTAATCGCTTTGCGCATGTCACAATTCAGTGTTGCGCGTCATTTTTGTGGCTTGATTGACCCTTGCTTCTTAAACAGAGGTTTATAGGGTGGAGGTGACCGATTGGTGCTTTGAATACTTGACCCGCTGCCACAGCGTAATCACGACTGCGCCAACAATAATCGCTACCGACGCTGGTCCTAAAAGGTTATATATAGTTTGCCGTCGCGCCTCAAAGCTCACCTTTCCGGTTTCCCAGTAAACCCAATCATGGGCCAGTATATTTACCGCGCCGCGTCCGCCTGAGCTCATCATTACTATGCCATTACCGGATGCAGGATTCACGCGCATCCACCCACCCCATGCGGGAGGTGATCCTCCATCATGGCCCACTATGTAGCCACCATCATCATTGGCAACGAAAAGAGTCTGCCCCAAGCCCCAGGTTCCGGCTGTCCCCGGCTGTGGCATTAACATCTGCTTCACTGTTTCTTGCCTGAGCACAGGATTCTCTCGAGCGGTGTAAGCCATGGCAAATCGAGCTAAGTCGTGAGCCGTTGTGTAGAGTGACACTGCGGCTTTTGCCGTATGGCGACGGTGCGGCTGCGATCGCACTTCGCCGTCATAACTAGACGCTATCTCCTGCACACGACCTTGTGCCGCGATCGCGTCCAGATCGAAACTCGACCTTGTCATTCCCAACGGCGCCAAAACCGCGTCCTTTATATAGTCCGCAAATGGCCGCTTTGTAACCTCCTCGATCAAGAGCTGCAAGATAGTGTAGCCAGCGCCTGAATAAGCCATAGCCGTTCCCGGCTCTCTCACCACTCTGATAGGACGTGGTTCGCCGACCGTTGAGTCTTTGGGTAAAGTGAGAGATTCTTCCAGGCTCTGCACGGACTCGCCTGGTGAAAATCCGCCATAGCCCAGGCCATCGTCTAACCCAGCAGTATGCGTGAGCAAATGTCTGACGGTGACTTTGTCGCGATACTCCTCACTGCCAGGGAACCGCCATCGCGTGAGGTGGTGCATTACAGGTTCGTCTAGAGAGAGCTTGCCCTCCTCTACCAGCTTCATGACACCCCAAGCCGTAACAGCTTTACTCACCGAGGCGACCCGAAAAAGCGTCTGGTCGGATTTGACAGAAGCTTGTGTTCCAGGGTTCGCGACACCGAAACCATGTTCCGCGGCAATCTTGCCATCATATAGTAATGCCAGAGCTGCACTACCCAATCTCTTATCGTTTGCGGCAGCACGTAGCTCTTGAATTAGATGACGCTCGATAGACGCGAAATCCCCTCGAACAACGGAAGGGTGCGGGAACCAAAGCGCCTTCGCGAAGAGGACAGCGCTCACCAGCAGCGTCCAGAGCAGGATCAAACCCGTCGTAACCAAAATTCTTCGACGCAATCTTGTACTCCTTTCTTAATTCTGCGCGATTGAAGATGAAACTTTTCGAGGGAGTATGACGCATCTTTTACCGCGCTGTCGCATGTGGTGAACACAAAACTCGCCTCCCCTGCGCTGGATGCAGCTTACACATATTCATCCTAAACTCTGCGAAATCGGCGTAACGATGGATGCACCCCTTAATCGTGCAAAACGTGTGGCCAATTTGTGGACAAAATTCTCAGCACTCAACCGATAGCGAATGGCATAGAACGGGAACGGATGTCAAAACGCTCGAATAGGTTTGAGCACTACAGAGGCTAAGGTGTAAGCGTGTTGCTTGATGGTTGATTTACGTTTGAGATTTGCTTTCTTGCGGGCCATGTGAGGTCGGCCCTCCTTTGTTTCGCCAAAATAGCTTCCCCGAATGGAGCTTTTCTCCAACCGTTTGATCTGCTTGCATTACGAACACGACTTGGCAAAGAAAAAAGGCCGCCGAAATTTTCAGCGGCCTTCATCAAACTCGTTGGTCCAACTACGAGAGAAACACGTTGGTGGTGAGCACGGTTTGATACACGCCAGAACCTTGGAATGTTTCCTGCTGGATCGTGAGGGTTCCCGCACCGAAAGTTATATTGTCAAAGGCCGCTGTCCAACTACCGTTCGGACATCCCGCAGCCTGAGGTGTGGGATTGGGCGGCGGAGAGGTTGTTACGGTAAACGACAAATTTCCATTCTTTGGATTGTCTATGAACTGGCTGCCTGACGTCGCGGCAGGCGTCGCGGGATTCTGCCCTGCGGCTTGATGCCCGCCCGGGTTCGTGCACGTTGTGGTCCCGGTGGCGTTTGGAAAGCTTAGCGTTACGATTACGTCGCCGTTCCCAAGGCCTGCCACAGACCCTGTGGCGGTGGCGGTAAACCCGTTGTCAACGACGACCGGACCTTTCTTGTAATGCGGGCTTGCTGCTCGTACTGCTATCACGGCGATGCTAGCCAGCACCAGCAGGGAGAAGAGAGTAATTGTTGTTCGTCTCATTTTCTTTTGCCTTTCTTTGCCCGCCTGGCTGCGGACAAGGGAGTTGCATCCACACTGACGGGTGTGGATGGATAGCTAAGAGCCTCACGGAATCACGAAGATCCCGCGTGTTGGCATTAAATGCGGTTGCTGCCCCACCTTCGTTACCGGACATCGTCTGCTTGGACCAGCGAGCTGGTTGACCAACAAATCGAGGAAGGGAAACTCTGGGCGGCTTGGCGTCCTTTAATGTCAAGGAAGCACTGCACTCTCGGGTTTGGATGTGGATGACATCTGCACAGGACAGCGCGGTGGAGCTGAGTAGTATTGGTGCCGTTAACCGATTCAAGGCACCTGCGTTTGCGTCTTAATCCGTCCGCTGTGAGCGGGTCGGCAAGGTAGTTTCGACGGAACGAGGCTTCCGTTCGAACATCAAACGCTTCAACCTACCTTTGTAGAAAACAGTTGCATGATGAACGTTCCTCCGTGACTCGAGGTGAGCGTCGCCGATGCATTGGGCGTGATTAGTGCGACGCGGTTTGTGTGGTGGTGAGAGTAGTCACATTGCGAGATCTCGACAAGGGAGAACCTTGCCAATTTCATGGCATGTTTGGGCATTCTTCATATGGCAGATCTGTGTAGCGTCCTGGGTGTTGGAAGGAGGCAAAGCGGGCAATCAGACGGTGGCACGGATGCGGGTTGCTGCACGATCGGGGACGTCCAAAACACTTTATTTCTGTGAAGCGCCGGAACGAGAAGCATTCCCGCGAGGCGATCCGCTATACGTGAGTTCAACTTGCGCAGCACCTGCTCCTCCTTTTCGGCTGAACGTTTGTCGCCTATTGCCGGATACGACAGCCCGAGCCCATAGTGCGCCGCCGCGAAGTTAGGTTTAAGCCGAACGGCAGTTTCAAACGAACAGCCTGGCGATATGAGCCGCTACCGTAGTAAGCGCGGCCCAGAGCGTCGTTGATTTTCGTTTCACCGGGTCCGGCGTCGATTTTGTTCTTCCATCTGTCTTGCTTTGACACCGTACAAGGCTTGCTTCAGAGGATCGATCGCGGAACCGTAATCGGACAGTGCAAGATAAGCATTACCGAGGCGGAAATAAGACTCCGCATCAACAAAAGCACGATTTAACTTGATAGCTTGTTTGAAAGCCGTGATGGCAGGTTCATGCTCGCCGAGCGTCGAATACACGAGTCCGAGCTTTGTATAAGGAATCGCATCGTGCGGGTTAACAGTTACAGCGTGCGTCAGTGATTCAACCGCCTCCTTGTATTGTCCGGATGAAATGCTGGCCATCCCTTTGTTGAAGTGACCAGCAAACGATAGTCGGTGAAGGCGCTGCCCCGGTTGTGGGAACTGGTTTTTCCACTGATGCGTCAGTGGTCGTTAAAGATGTGTTACTGGGAATCGAAACGCGCGGGCTTTTGTTTTTTGACGTGCGTATTAGGTGACGTGGCCCAAAACCCTCACAGCAGAAGATCGAACTCCCGGCATGGGGGGTTGAATAGAATAATCATTCGTTGTGCCGAAAAGTGTGCCATCTGGTTAGACTCGCGCACGAAATGACATTGAATCGCAAGGCATAGCACTGAAGGCGAAAATGGACCATGCAAAAAAACATAGCCGCCTCCGCGCAATTCATCATCGGCAAATAGCTGAGCATGGGGGAAGCGAGGGATTGCGAGATGAGGGCTTACTTTTGTCTGCCTCGGCGCGACCACAGAACCTCCTCGCATATGGTGAACCTGCTCCTGACTTGGCGTCGTTGGCTGTAGCTTATGCTTACGGAATTGCTCGCAACCATCCATTTGTTGATGGTAACAAGCGTACTGCGCTAGTGGCAGCTCGCACATTTCTCATACTCAACGGGGTTGATCTCGAAGCGACTCAGGATGACAAAGTTCTTACCTTCTTAAATCTGGCCGAGGGAACTATCTCTGAAGAAGAGCTAGCGGATTGGATTCGAAAGCGAATTCACTTGTGAGTTCTCAGACTCGCCCCAACTTTTGTGGCAGATTTGTGGCAGGAATAAATGAAAAGTGACTGGTAATGGATGGGAACGGATGTAAGCATGTTCAAAAACCCTTGATTTTGCTCGTGGCTGCAACTCGATGCAAATCAATTGGTTAAATTTTCCTACTTCCCTTCATTCGGGACCGTGAGGTCGGAGGTTCGAATCCTCTCGCCCCGACCATTAATTTCAAGCACTTACGGACAGCGCTTGCCGCCCGTTCCCTTTTAATGTGGGACTTTGGTGTCGGTTCAGTTTGGAAGATGCAAGACCTTACCGTTGTCCTTCCCCAGTCCAGATTGTGTTAGTAACCGCATCGCACTGCGGTATTGAAGTATCCAGCGTAGGCTTGGTTTGGTAGGAGTCGAAGGGCAATATAAGCCAGCACGTAGAAAAACAAACCTACTAACGTTCGGATTAAGCGGCTAGTTGCATGAGGTTTCACCCACTTTTTAGCTCCTTTGGTTTTGACAATGCCAGTCCCTCTGAGCAGACACTTCGTTAATCACTGGAAGACTATTGAGCGGTAGCTTCTTGAATGGAGAGGCTGAATCTCTTGTTCGATCACCTGCTTTTGGACTAAAAGGTTGGTCATTACGTATAACAAGAATTCCCTTTTCTGAAAGATCACGTAACAGACGATCAAAGTGCCGATGTGAACGATGTATTCCCTTAACCGCCAAAATCTTCTGAAGAGATGACGGATTGTGAGGTTTGTATCGGAGAGCCTCTAAGATTTCGGCCTGCCACGCCGGCAGGATCCACCAGTCGGTGGTCACATAATTTACAACAATGAGGCGGTTCTTGACGTGCCAATTACCAGGACGCGATACGATATAGGGGGCTGTCTGATAAGTCGTGTTGACATTTTGTAACCGGCTATAGCCGCTCTCAAATACTCGAGGAAGTTCTTTCGGGGGTATTGAGTGTGCCAATTTAATGCGATTTAAGAGCTTGCGAACCGCCGAAGCTGCGAGAATAGTCTGCGCTCGCTTTTCGGCGGTCGTTCTTTCTATTTGTTGTCGTTCTTCCTCGTTGACAATAAGGGCAAAGATCCACGCCTGCGGTCCTTTCAGCCTTCCTATAAACCAGCCGCTCGTCATGTGATCGAAACAGAATTCAGACTCATTAAGAGTTTCAGCCACCTTATACTCGAAAGGATCGTTCTTCATGGGTTCATCAGACTCGATAGCTTCGGCCATATAAAGTCGCCCCATCCGTTCTACGCCTTGATTACTGCCTTCGACCGTGCAGAATAGTGAAGCCGTAATATCTTTGTATTGTGGAGCAAGGTCGAGAGTACCTTCATCCCAAGGCTTGCCCCGGAGGCCCATCTGTTCCAAATTCCGAAATAGGGGTTGCCCGGGCGAGACAATGAAAGGTTCAATGTTAACCCGTAGACGTCCAGGAAACTCGCGTTGAATACACCGGATTTGCTCAATAGTGTAGACAAAA
This sequence comes from uncultured Acidobacteriota bacterium, assembly GCA_963728575.1. Classification (GTDB taxonomy): domain Bacteria; phylum Acidobacteriota; class Blastocatellia; order Pyrinomonadales; family Pyrinomonadaceae; genus PSRF01. Next base: position 506,902 of record CAVSKT010000012.1, on the reverse strand, counting down.
GCGCTCCTACTATCGCCTGGAAATCCGGGAATAATTCCAGCTACGACATCGATTCCCGCACCTAAAAATGCTCGAAGAGCTTGCATGTTGTGAAGCTCGGTGCGGCGTTTTTTCATGAGCATGAGCGTTTCGTCTGACATTGATTCAATTCCGATGAATACCACATCGCAGCCCGCACGCTTTAACAATAGGGCCGTCTCACCATCCATCTGAGCGCGCATAAATCCACTCCAGGAAACACGAGGCTTACGACCTATCATGGCCTCAGCAAATTCTCGAAGTCTTGCCGGATGACCGTTAAGTAGCGAATCCGTGAAAGCGATATATTCAGCACCGTACCTTTTCTGCAACTCTCTAATTCCCAGCAACTGCACTTCCAGAGTTGCCAGGTCTGAATCGCCTCCAGAACACCCATTCACTGCAAAATGTACACTTGTCAGTGCAACCTCTGGACAGATGATAAGGCACCGTTCGCAATGAGCCGTATTCTTGATAAGAGAGTAGCGGCATCTGATCGAATGAGGGGACCGGTATCTCATGTTGCGCGAGGAGTGGTCGTTCCACACCTTGCAGTATTCGATTTTGACTGTCGAGCGAAAGCGTTCCGGGCACAGGGTTCGAATCACGCGTTTTGGTTATGACGGAGCAATAGAGATCAATAAGGGAAGATTCGCCCTCACCAGTGATAACGTAGTCGAATAATCGACTGCGTAGTGCGATTGCCGCACTGGCACGACTCTCGGTAACCTGCGGTCCACCTGCGACGATAATAGGAGGGTGGGGGCAGCGCTTTAGGTGAGCGGCAAACAGAAGGCTTGTTAGAAAATTTGAGGTCCAGACTGAACAGCCGATAAACTTAATACCGTTAAGTGATTTTGCCACTGACCTAAAATAACTATCGAGAGAAATTAGGTAGCGGTGCAAATAGGATTCAGACAGCCCTCGATGACGACAATAACGTTCTAGAACGTTAGCGATTTTCTCTGCTGGCTCCTGCCCGTTTTCACAAGCATCTACCAGGGAAAGCACCAGCGGAAGATCGGGCACATCCATCACATAAGCTTCACCAAAAACACCTGTATGTGCATACGTCGGCGCATACGCCTCGGGGACACCCAATCGAAGATCGAGGAAGCCGAAGTCAGAACAACCCTGTTTTTTTGCATAAGCTAGCAGATAGGCGATTCCGGCAGGTGGGCCAATTGTATAAGGCGGGACAACGCACAAAAGTGCTGGCTTGGAAATGTTAGATTGCTGTTGGCACATCATCAAATTTGATCCGTCCGCCCGCTTACGTAGACCAGCGCGAAAGTGAGTTACCCGACTTGCCTTCGAACAAGGCAACTCTTCACACAAATACCACCGCACGACGGTGGGCGTTGTCATGCCGGATACTTCAGACAATAGAATCCGTATCTACTTCTTTCTAGCTGTCTTTCGCGCTGGCTTTCGCGCCGGTTTCCGAGCTGGCTTTCTTGCTGGCTTCCTTGATGGTTTTCTTGCTGTTTTCTTAGTTGCCATCCTTATGCTCCTTCGCAGATCACAAGTTACCTAAGAATTGCTAGACTGGGTCGCCAGATATTTCCGAGGCTCGCTGAACGCTTTTACAGAAGAACCACGAACGCCTAGAGACAAAAGAAGGTTAGAGCCGCCCTAGACCTGAACGTGTGAAAGACGAAAATAGTACTCTCGACAAGACCTGTCAACAGATATCTGACACCAATAAGTAATGCGGATCACGAAGTTATTTCCTTACGGTGGTGCGGAGAATCCCATTCGCTTGATTAGATCCTTAAAACGCGCGTCATCATGAAGCGAGTCCAGGAACGGGTCCACATTTATTCGTCCGACGTCCCAATCGTGAGCCGCGAAAGCCTTCTCAAGCCACGCGAAAGCTTTGTCTTTATCACCTAACGACGCATAAATCGCGGCGGGCCTGTAGCTCACTAAGTATGTAGTCCTGCCAAGTTCGTCAAACTTTCTCAATACCTTCTCCGCTTCCTGCCGGCGACCTGCTTTAGCATAAGCAAGTCCCACGACAGAAAGGCAGTCTTGGTCAGCTGGATCAGTTTTCAAGGTGGTCTCGCAAATCGAAATCGCTTGCTCGTACATTCCGCTGGCGGCATAGGCAAGACCCAGTGCGACCCTCGCTGTAGGATGGTTCGGGTCGAGCCGAAGCGCTTCAATTCCCTGTTGCACAGCCAACTCATACTTGTGCGCATATGTTAAGCAACTGGCGAGGTTGGCTGCCGCAGGCACCGAAAGTGGGTCAAGTTCCAGAGCCCGTTTTATTTCACTGATTGCCTCATCAAATCGACCCACTGGCGTAAGACATGCCGCACCGTACTGGTAATGCGTCAAGGGTATCTGTGGATTGAGTTCGATCGACCGTTTGTATTCGCGCTCAGCCTGTGACCAGTTCCAATCGTAATCCGCCAGTATCTTTGCGTAGGCCGCATGCGCTTCGGCCAAATCGGGATCGATCTCGATTGCCCGCTGCGCAGCCACCTTTGCTTGCGGATAAACCTCATTCGGCGCTGCGTAACCATAGGGCGACATAACCCCGTAGGAGTCAGCAATACCTACATATGCAAGAGCGAAATTTGAATCGAGACCAATCGCCTGCTTGTAAAAGTCGATGCTCCGAAGCACGTCATCTTTGGTTCTTTTGTTAAAGTAAAATCGTCCTTTCAGATAAAGTTGATAGGCTTTAGAATCAGCCGTGTAGGTCTTTGTAATTTTAGTCTCGTCCGTGCCTGATAGTTTGGTTTTCAGTTTGCTCGAAACATCAAAGGCAATCTCGCTTTGTAGGCCAACAAGGTCGGCTTGTCTCCGATTGTATTGTTCGCTCCAAATAACATTTTCAGTTTGCACATCGACGAGTTCCAGAGTAAGCGTTAATTGGTCGCCGTATTGACTCACGCGACCGTTTAGAATTGCCTGCACGTTTAAATCCTTGCCAATCGTCTGCGGCGTGGTTTCCTTTCCTTTGTAACGAAAAACTGATGAGCGTGCTTTCACAGTGAGATTCGGCAGTTGTGACAGACTACTGATGAGCGTTTCAGTCATTCCATCCGAAAGGTACTCAACGTCCTGATTAGAGCTTTCATTAACGAACGGCAGTACGGCGAGAGATCTGATCGTGCTGTCTGAGTTGCGCCCCCAGAAACGAAGACTGATAACAGCTCCGGTTACAAGCAGGAGCAGCGCAAACACAATTGCAAGTTTGTGCTTCTTGATCCCACTGACGAGGTACTCGGCGCTGGAAACAGTAGACGGCGCGGTCGCTTGTGCTGTCGGGGCCGTGCCAGGTGCAGTGGCAAAAGCTTCTGGACATTGCGCATCGACGTCGCACCGCGTGATTCGGGTGCGACCGTGCGGTCAATTTCCGCATCTAGGTCGAGCTTGCGTTTGAGATTTCGCAAATCAATTAGCAAATCCTTCGCCGTTTGATAACGCTCGTTGCGATCTTTCGCCAGCGCCTTCGCGACAATATCTTCCAGACGTTCCGGTACTCCTTCCGTAAATCTCGAAAGCGGAGTTAGCTCCTGCTCTTGAATGGCGATGATTTGTCGATGCACGTCTTTGCCTTCGAATGGCACACGCCCGGCGAGCATTTCATAAAGCACTGCGCCCAGGCTCCAGATGTCGGTGCGATGGTCCAGGAGTGTTGAGCCTTGTGACTGCTCTGGTGACATGTAACGGACTGTCCCCATCACGATGCCCGGCTCGGTATGGACCAGCAGCTTCGTTCCTGCCTCTGAGTCGATGCCGGGCTGCTGTGCCAGAATCTTGTCGCTTGGTTTAGCCAAGCCGAAGTCAAGCACCTTAACGATTCCATCGCGCCGCCGCACCATGACGTTCTCCGGCTTCATATCACGATGCACGACGTGCGCTTCGTGCGCAGCGTCGAGCGCCGCAGCGATCTGTGTCGCGATGTCGAGCACCTCGTGAAGCTTAATTCGGTGCGTGCGCAAGTACTCGCGGAGCGTAATACCATCCACATATTCCGTGACTATAAAGCGCGTCGCACCTTCTTGCCCAAACTCGTGGACCGTAAGGATGTTAGGATGATTGAGCGCCGAGACAGTCCTGGCTTCCTGAACGAACCGCTGCATCCGTTTCGGATCAGAAGCCACTTCTGCGGGCAACAGCTTGATGGCCACCGTTCGTTCTAGTTCGCCTGTGTCCTGCGCCAGATACACTTCGCCCATACCGCCGGCGCCGAGCTTTGAGCGGATTTCGTAACGGCTGAGTTTTGTTCCGGCAACGAGAGTCAATAAACACCACTCAGGTTTTAGTTGTTCTGACAGTGGCAGGCGAGTTTGAGCGCTGCTGGGCACACGCGCACCATCACAAAAACCGGTCTACATCTTGGGACAATTTGCGCGACAAAATGGAATTCGTCAATGAAAAATGGTTACCACAAGCGGCCGTCACATCGAACCAGAATTCCTTCTGAGTCCCACATGAAGTACATTCAGCATGAGCCACTTCAGATGCTTACCACTAACCGGAATCATCAAGAACATCGGTGGCAGCGCTTGGAGTATTTTTCCGCGGCTGGGTGGCAGTGTGGGGAAAACTGTGTCGGTCTTAAATGGAAAGAGCGGTTATAGGCGTAAAGTAGTGCAATCGTGACGGGCTGCGATCCGCGATAAATGTTAGTAAATGTGGTCAGAACGTAACAGGCGCACTGTCAGGTTGCAGGTTTCGGGACCGTGAGGTCGGAGGTTCGGATCATCTCGCCCAGACACCATTAACTCACAATCCATCAATTTACGGACGTGACTTGCGGAAAAGCATGGAGCGACCTCTGTGAAAGAGATATGTCGGCCTAGTGGCTAGCGTTGCTGGTATCACACTGTCCCCCTCGTATTCGAATTTCGGAGCAAGCCCACGAAAGGCTTAGCAAGCTGAGAAAAGAATTTCCTTTTCACTTTTCATACCCTCAGGGAGAAAATAGTTGCCCACACCCGAGATGTGAGCGACTTCAATCGAAGCCACAGAGTTTGAGGTAAATCGCGTGGAAGATTTATTGACCATTGGGCAAGTGTTTCAGCGCGACAAGCGCGCGAACCAGCGGAAGTCCGAGCGTGCCGGTCGCACCGGCGACGAAGACTTTCATATTACCTCCACAATGCGCGGCCACCCCCGCCGCAGTCTTTTCTGTGCTTGCTATTTGTGTTGTGAGATTGCTCTAGAGATGATCGGAAGTGCGTGTTTTGTGGCAGAGCATTAGTCTTACGGGCCTTATTGAAACTGTCGCTTGTACGCACGGCTTGTAAACCATATGATGGCGCGTTGACACCTTACAACGAGCGGAGCTGCGAAATGCGACCCCTTCGGTATTCCATTAACGTCACCTTAGACGGGTGCTGCGATCACCGTGCGATTCCCGCGGACGAAGCCTTGCACCGTCACGCGATCGAGAACCTCAACCAGGCTGATGCCCTCCTGTTTGGCCGGGTGACTTACGAAATGATGGAGGCAGCGTTCCGGCCGTCGGCGCAGACGGAAGCAAGGCCTGATTGGACCGATCCTTTCGCCCGGACGATCGACGCAGCAAAGAAGTACGTCGTGTCGAGCACTCTGGAGCGGGTCGATTGGAACGCGGAATTCGTGCGCGGTGATCTTGGGACGGCCGTTCAGCAACTCAAGCAGGAGCCGGGTAAGGGGCTGCTCCTGGGCGGCGTGAAACTCCCGCTGGCACTGGCGGAGATGGGATTGATCGATGAGTACGAATTCGTGGTCCATCCCAGGGTAGCTGGCTATGGGCCGACGTTGTTCGCTGGCCTATCGAAGCATGTCGAGTTGAGGCTGGTGAGCCACCTGGAGTTCGGCTCGGGTGCTGTCGCAATGCGGTATGAACCGAGAAGGTAGCCATCGCGCTCGTTACCCCCTCACTCATCATTTCTACACATACAAGTCAACTCTGAATCAACCTGACCTCATAAATCACTTTGACCTGCCATCTTGATGCCGGTGCGCCCAGTTTGCACTAATTCTCTCTGTAAATTGGCCAGAGCTGGGTGTGCCGTTAGGCGGCATAGGCGATGCAATGTGCCCCTCGACGAGTATTGTGTTGCTTTGCATTTCGAACCCCTGGGGGAATGATGAAACTAAAAAGGCTATCCACCATTGCTTCTGTGCTCACAGCCTGCGCCCTCTTCTTCTGCCTTTGCAGCGCCGGTATTGGCCCACAGCCGGTCGGAGCTGAATCAACCAAAACCGAAGCTCCGAAAACAAAGCGCAGTAAGCGTGAAAAGATCTCACCAACTCTGAGTCAGCAACATGGCGACGACCAACTGGTTCAGGTCATCCTTCAGCTCAATTCCGCTCCGTCAGGCCGATTGAAAGCGCTACTCCGACGCAACGGCATCCGCGTTAAAGACGAACTTGCAGAACTTAATTCGTCTGTCGTCGAATTGCCGTTGAGTGTAGTCAATGAGTTATCGGAATTTAATGAAGTCGAGTTCATTTCTCTCGACAGAGAAGTTAGTTTACTGGGACACGTCGAGCGAACCACCGGTGCAGCGTTCATGCGCACACAATCCGGCAACAGCGGTCTCAAAGGTAAAGATGTCAACATTGCGGTGCTTGACTCGGGCATCGACAAGGACCATCACCAGATTGGAAGCAGAATTGAGACACAACTCGATTTCACCGGCGAAGGCCGAGTTGACGATCCATATGGCCACGGAACGCACGTCGCGTCGCTCGCAGTGGGTGTAGATCACATCGCACACGGCGCATATACCGGAGTGGCGCCCGAAGCAAAGATAATCAATCTACGCGTTCTCAACTCACGCGGAATCGGTGCCGTGTCTAACGTGATGAGAGCGCTCAACTGGATTCTTGCACCAGTCGATCCCACCAAGCCACTCGGCGAGAAGAATCATCAGAAATACAAAATCAGAGTCGTCAACCTGAGCCTGGGCGCCCCTGCGGTGGATTCCTACAAAGACGATCCACTGTGTCGCGCAGCTCGCCGGCTGGTCAATGCGGGAATTGTTGTTGTCGCCGCTGCTGGTAACGACGGCACGGACGCTACTGGAAGAAGAATCTACGGCCTTATCCATGCGCCCGGAAACGAACCGTCAGTAATCACGGTGGGTTCAACGAATTCGTTCGGCACCGATACACGCGCTGACGATCGCATCACGAGCTATAGCTCGCGCGGACCGACACGAAGTTATAGAACTGTCAACGGTGTTCGCTACTACGATCACATCTTCAAGCCAGATCTCGTTGCTCCGGGAAACAAACTGATTGCAGCAGAGAGCAAGGCGAATCGACTCGTTTCGGACTACCCACAACTCGGATGTACTCCCGCTAGTGGCAGCAATCATAAGATGATGCGAATGAGTGGCACTTCTATGGCAGCGCCACTCGTGTCGGGCACAGTGTCTGTACTCCTGCAGGCAAATCCAAAACTCACTCCGAACCTCGTCAAGATGATCCTGATGTACACGGCGCAACCTCTCGCTGGTCACAACATGCTCGAACAGGGAGCCGGCCAGTTGAATGTTGAAGGTGCTGTTCGTCTGACGAAGCTGGTGCGGACTGACTTATCAAACGCGACATGGCTGGGAGCACCACTGCTCATCACAACTACGCCGCCCCATCCATATTCCTCGATTCATGGTTTCACTTTCACGTGGGCCCAGGGAATTATCCTCAATAAAGGATACGCGACCGGTATTAACCTCATAACTCGTTACCATCGAATTTACGATCTCGGAGTCGCAATCGGTGACGGTGTCGCAATCGGCGATGGGGTCGCAATCGGTGACGGCTCTAGAGATGGCGTTGCGATCGGTGATGGAGTAGCTATTGGCGACGGTGTAGCAATCGGAGATAACGTTTTGACCAGCACCGGTGTTGCGATTGGCGATGGCTATATCTTCTTTTTGGGTAGCAGTTTTGCGAGCGGCGTCGCGATCGGCGATGGAGTAGCAATCGGTGATGGCATCTTGCTCTCTGATGGAGTGGCCATCGGCGATGGCGTGGCGATCGGCGACGGTGGTGCGGTTTGGGCGTTGTCAGTGCTTTTGAACGGCGACGCGTCCACCGAAATGGCTGCCGTACAGGAAGATGGTTCCGTGCAGTGAACTTTTCATAACTACTGAGGAATCATTATGCCAAACGCAGCTTGCAAACTCGAAAGCAGTTTCTTCCAGCAAAGTGGACACAGAGGTGTTCTTCCGCTTGCTACACCTGGACCAACGAATGTGCCTGTTGTTACGCAAGCTTCACCTGGAAGTGAGGAGCGGATTCTAGAAGCGCTCTCGCACGACTCACTAACAAACGTAGTCATGGCTGGGTTCATCCGCGATAACGGTTTCATCAACCCTCTAAACCGCGGGCATTTTTATACCTGCCGTGATGAAAAGAATGACGTGGAGGGTGTCGCCCTCATAGGCCACACGATCCTTCTTGAAGCTTTTAGCGACCGTGCTATTGGGGCCTTTGCAGCGTTTGCACGCCGTGAGAGTTCACCTCACTTACTAATGGGTGAGCACAATGTTGTCGAGCGTTTCTGGAACTATTACTCGTCTAATGACGAGTCGCCGCGCCTTGTATGTCCGATAGTTTTCTTGGAGAGGCGCGACTCGTTTCACGAACAAACTGAAATCGCAGGTCTTCGTCCAGCGACACGGGAAGATCTCGAGCAAGTGGTCCACGCACAAGCGGCGATGGCCTTCGAGATGAGTGGCGTCGACCCGCTGAAGAAGGATCCAACAGGCTTTCGCGAACGATACCTGTCGCGCATCGAAAAGAACCGAGTTTGGGTCGTGATCGAAAATGGCCGGCTGATCTTCAAGACTGACATCATTGCAGATACACCTCAGGCCACCTACCTCGAAGGGGTTTATGTAAGCCCTGACGAGCGAGGCAAAGGAGTCGGTAGTCGTTGTATTACTGCGCTTGGGCGTATTCTTCTGGAAAGCAGGAAAGCGATTTACCTGTTTGTTGAGAATGAAAACACGCGCACAAAATCCTTTTATCTAAACCTCGGCTTCACCGCTGCCGGTCAATACGATCTCCTCTATTTTTGACGCCCCCGGCGACCGCGCGATTCACCATGCCAGACACTACGGCAAGACAAAGACTCATTAGCCGGTATATGTGGCTGGTCGTTTTCGTCGGCAGTACGATCTTTCTCTATTCGATCGAAAAGCTTCCATATCACAAACTCGACTTTCGTTTTCTGTTGCTGCTCTTGCTGACAATAGCTGTCAGTTCGCGGATTGCCATCAAAGTCCCTCGTGTCAATACGACTATTACAGTCGCTGATACCTTTGTCTTCCTCACGTTTCTCCTTTATGGACCACAGGCGGCGGTGGTAGTTGCTGCCGCTGATGGATTGAGTTCCGGCCTGTATCTCAGCAGACGATGGATCACGGTCCTCTTCAATGCAGCCGCAAGCGCGAGTGCAGTTTTCACAACGGGCGCTATCGGCCATTTGCTTTTCGGCGTCGATCTCAACATTCAGTCGCAGTCGTATTCAGTCAGCCTGGCTATTCTCTGTGTGGTCGCTGTAACGCAGTATTTGATACATACCTGGCTGGTAGCGATTTGCATGGGGCTCAAGACTGAGCGGCCGCTGTGGCAAACGTGGAGCACGCATTATCTTTGGTCGTCGCTGACTTACTTTATAGGCGCGTTTTTAGCCGGCGGCATCGTGAAATTGGAGAGCACGATCAGCTTTTACGCGGTCCTTGCCCCGCTCCCGATTATCTCGATCATTTACTTCACCTACGAAAAATACCTCGAAGACATCAGGTCAACAGCAGCGCAGGCAGAACAAGCCGAGCGCGACCGCGCCGAGGCTGAACACGCCCGTGCGGAAGCCGAGCGTCTGCGAGCTGAACAAGCTGAGCGCCACGTTGAAGAACTTAATCGGTATGTCGAAAAGCTCGAAGGCACCAGCCAAGAGCTTCAGGAAAGTCGCGAGCATTTTCGTCATGCCGCTTTTCACGATGCACTGACAAGGCTGCCTAATCGTTCATTGTTCACCGAACATTTGCGACTAGCTCTCGGACGTGCGCATCAAAACGACCAGTACCGGTTCTGTATATTGTTTCTCGATCTGGACCGTTTCAAAAACATCAACGATAGTTTGGGCCATCCTTGCGGCGATGAACTTCTGATCACGGTTGCGCGCCGTCTTGAAACCTGCGTGCGGCAGACGGATGTAGTAGCCCGTTTTGGCGGCGATGAATTCGCAATACTGCTCGACTCGATTCAGGATCCATCAGACGCCGTACAAGTCGCAGAGAAAGTTCTGCAAACAGTGTCGGCTTCTTTCAAACTCACAAACCACGAAGCGATTACCACCGCCAGCATCGGAGTCGCGCTCAGCTCACCGAACTATAAAGAGGCCGAAGACATGATCCGTGATGCGGATACGGCAATGTATCGCGCCAAGGAAGGCGGCAAGGCTCGTTACGAGATTTTCAACACTGCGATGCACACACGCGCAGTCACCTTAATGCGATTGGAAACTGATCTACGCCGTGCGATCGAAAACGAGGAACTCTGCGTTTATTACCAACCAATCGTCTCGGTAGCAAATGGACAACTGCACGGCTTCGAGGCGCTGATGAGATGGCACCACCCGGAACGTGGCCTCGTATCACCTACTGATTTCATCGCGCTGGCTGAAGAAACCGGTTTGATTCTGCCGTTAGGGTTGAATGTCTTGCGTGAAGCTTGCCGGCAGTTACGGGAGTGGCAGCAACGTTCGCTGTCCGAGAGAGATCTCATAATGAGTGTGAATCTCTCTGCGAAACAGCTCATGCAGCCCGATCTCATCGAACGAATTGCGGAAGTGCTGCACGAATCGGAGCTCAAACCGTGGCATTTGAAATTAGAGATCACGGAGAGCGTTGTAATGGATAATCCGGAAGTAGCTGCAGTCACGCTGGGTAAACTGCGTGCGCTTGGAGTGCGGTTGAGCATTGACGACTTCGGCACTGGTTATTCTTCGTTGAGTTATCTCAACCGGTTCCCTTTGGACATCTTGAAGATCGATCGCTCCTTCATCTCGACAATGAATGACAGTGATGAAAACTTACAGATAGTGAAAACGATCGTGACATTGGCTGGAAACCTCGGCATGGAGGTGATCGCCGAAGGTGTCGAAACTGAGGAACAACTAAATCAGCTCAGATTACTGAAGTGCCAGTATGCTCAGGGCTTTTTGTTTTCCAGGCCGATGAATGCGATGCAGGCCGACTTGTTTATTTTGAATCAAGCTAACTCTCCGACGAGGATGGAGATGCATGAGACTGTCAGCTTCATGATGTGAAGATGAGAAACCCCCTAGAATGATTAAGCAACGTCGCCTCCACTCCGGTCGGCCGGCGAAATGCATCTTAATCTCAAACCAATGCTTTAATTGACATCGCTTAAATGATGTGATTACTCTTTCGGCTGCACTCGCACGTCGATTTGGTTGTTAGCTCCGTTGCTCGACTGTGCAATTCGAGCGCCTAACAACCGAAGCCGAGCGGCTCTCAAAAGACGCTTCATCCTCGGTGCCCAGCCCTACGGAGCAGAAGCCACAATAAGGTAGGTGATTCAAATCCATGTCGAACCGGCTTGCCCGTTCAAGCGAGAAGTTCACTCTCCCATTGACAACAGAGTCGTCAAATCAGAAGGCTTTCGACAAGCTACTTGCCTGGTTGGATCCAGACCGCGACAAAGCAGGCGAGAAGTACAACCAGATTCGATTTCGACTGATACGAATCTTTGCTTGCCAAGGGTGTTGTGAGCCGGAGAATCTAGCCGATGAGACTCTCGATGTCGTCATGGGGAAAATCAATTGGCTTGTGGAAAATTATGAAGGCAACCCTGCGTTGTACTTCTTCGGCGTTGCGAAAAAGAAACACCTCGAACAACTAAGAAGAAAGCCTCTCCCAAATCTACCTCCGCCCGAACCCCCTCCCGAGGAGATTGATCGTGCAGCTGAGTGTTTGGACGACTGCCTTGAGAAATTAACCGCAGAACACCGGAATCTGGTCGTGCGGTATCACGAGGAGAATAAAGGGGCGAAGATCCGCCTAAGAAAACAGATGGCCGCGGAGTTGGGAATATCAATTAATGCACTTAGAATGAAAATTTTTTATCTCCACTCCGATCTTCGTCAGTGTGTTGACTTGTGCATGCGGAATACGCCGGCAGAGTGAAACGCTTTCGTAGCGGATAACATATTAACTTAGAGGTCTCCCCCCGACTGGAAAGTAATCATTCATGGCGCTTAGTAGTAGTGATCAAGAAAAAATCAGAAGGTATCTCTTAGGGCAGCTCAACTCTGAAGAGCAGCAAAAGATTGAGGACCGCCTCATGACTGAGAACGACCTCTTTGAAGAACTCGAGATATCAAAGGACGAAATAATCGAGGAGTATTGTGCCGGAGAACTAACGACGAACGAACGTGATTGGCTTGAGCAACATTTTCTAGCTTCCCCGGACGGGAAACTGAGAAGGACGTTTGCACTTGCCTTACGACCGGGCAAGCCGCCATATCCAAAACGCGTGACGCTCTTCGAGGGAATTCAAACCCGCCTCACAGATCTTTGGAGAAGCCAGCCGGCCGTTATTGCAATAGCTTCCGTTGCTGTGGTGCTCCTAGTTGGAGGTATAGTCCTGCGCGCGACAATCGGCACTTCTCAATCCAACGCCCGTACATTCTTAACGCTGACGCTAACTAATAGTTCTGCAGTTCGCGCAGAAGAAACTGAACCAACTGCCAAGGTTTCGCTACCACTTAATGTGGACGAGCTGAGAATCGCATTAGTACTACCCGAGTCTTCGCCGTCAGCGTCCAGTTATCGTGTTGAGGCAGTCGATGGAATCAACACCTTGTCGATTGCAGGTTCTGACAGCAACTCAGTTTCCGTCATTATCCCGGCAGCGCAACTGCGGCGCGGACAATATGCGTTGAGGCTTTACGCAATCCGGTCCAATGGTACAGAAGAGCGGATCACCGGCAACTATTTCTTTATGGTTGAATAATGCAGTCTTCCGAAACGGCGGTAAAACATTAGTCCTCCAACAGCAAACAGGAACATCGCAAAAATAACCACCGCAATCAGCCTTTTCTCTCTAAGTTTCGTGATTGTTGGAGAAGTTACTCTAATACTCTGCTGATAATCGCCTTGAAAGGTAAAAGCTGCCCAGTAATACGGCGAGCTCCACTGTGGTTGCTTACGAATCTTGTTCTGCGCGTCGCGAAGAGCGGCAGCCGGTGGCATACCCCGCCGCAACATATTGGCGTAGAAGTGCTTCATTAATTCCGCGGTCACTTCGTCGTCGACTTTCCACAAACTCGACACAACGCTCGATGCGCCTGCATACATAAATCCGCGCGTCAGCCCAATCAAACCTTCACCACGAACGTCTTTACCTAAGCCTGTTTGGCACGCGCTTAGGACTACCAAACTAACCGGCGCCCGCAAGCCGTAAATGTCTTCCAGTCCAACAAATCCATTCCGCGGCTGGCCATCGTGGGTGACCGTGGACAAGAAAAGCCCGGAATTTTCAGGCCGCTTGGGATTCAAAATACCGTGCGTGGCGAAATGGAGAATTGCATATTTTGACAAATCTGTATTCTTCAGGTTTTCAAGCGTTGCGTCGAAGCCGGTAGCCAGAAAAGTCTCCGACCCCGCGACGTTTTGGAGACTGTCCAACTCGTATTTTGCATAGAACAGGGGTTGGATCTTAGCGAGATTTAAAGAGCCTCCATCCGCGTCAATATCACGTACGGCCTGTTGCCATCGGTGCTCTTCTGGATGTTGCAATGCGGCAAAATATCCGTCGTTATCTGAATCTCTACGTTGCGCATAGTTCGACGCGAACACTGGATCACCGAACGCCGCTAACACCTTAGTCGGGAGTTTCTTTCGGAAAGCCTCTTGCCTTAACTGTCCCAGGATGGAAGCTGAAGGGGAGTTAATAATTTCGGTTGTAGCTACTAATGGCTGATCGCTTGTAGCAAGAGTCAGGATTTGAAATGGAATGTAGTGCAGAGCGCCATCGGCTACAACAATTAGTCGGTTTTTATTCAACTCCGCAGTTACGGGCGATATGACCAATTGGCTTAAGTGCCAAATGGCCTGGACCAATTCGTACGCGTTCTTACTCCCATCAGAAGTCTTCAGTAATTGATAGACCTTCTGAGCGGCCTCGTTGACGTCCTTAAGCGGTGGCAGTTCGTAGCTTTTGACGTCGTTTTTAGTGACCGCCCAGACATAGCTTTTATTTAACCCAAGACTGTATTCCAATAAAAGCGTCTGATCGTCGACGATTACCTGTTCCTGAATTTGTCGCAAGTCCCAGCCCGTGGGTGCTGTAACCTGCTGGTACGAAGGATATCGCGTCCGGATTATATGAGTGACCTCCTGATATTCCTTCTCTAATCTTGCGAGATCGGCATCCAGCGCCCGCAGTTCTTCCTTTGTGTAATTCTTTGCGAGCAGAGTTACTCTTGAGTCTTCCTTTACTTTTAAGGATTGGCGCAGGGATTTTTCTCTCTCTGCCAACTGCGGATCGATGCCAGGCACAAGGACGGTTTGAGTAGTACGAAGTAATTCCGCTAGTGATCGAGCTCTGGCGAGCTCACTGGTCTCAAACGCGCGGACAACCAGGTCCCCGGAGGTTTGCGTTAGAGATTTGCGCATAAGGCATTCGATATAACTCTCATAGCGATCGTGAACCGTGGCTGAAAACGCAGCCACCAGATCCCCGCTTGTGGAAACTCGACGAATGTTTTCAGTTACATCAATCGATTGTCGCAAGTAGCTTTCCGCCAGATCGAGATTGTTACTCTTCAGCTCAAGTCGACCTAACGCATAAAGGGCGGCAGACTGGTTAACACGATCAGCAAGCTTGCTAAACTCCGCGAGGGCTGTTTGGAACAGGTAACGCGCTTTTTCGGTTTTCCCTTGTTGCTCGTAAAGCTGGCCTATTAAGGCCCGCGTGCTAGCGGCTTCTCTGGGATTGCCAATCTGGGTATACACATCGATCGCGAGTTCGAAATGGCGCAAGCTGCTTGTCTGATCGTGGCTGGCGCTGTACGTCCGCCCCAGGAAGTCGTGGCAAATTGCCATGACTAAAGGATCTTTCATAGCAGTGGCTTCATTCATTGCTTGCTGTAAAGCTTTGAGCGCCTCGGCGTAATTACCCAGCAGGAAATAACTTTTGCCGATATCCAAAGTCATGATGGTGACGCCGCGCGGGTCGTCTGCCAGACGGAAATATTCCAGAGCGTCTCGCGATTTAGTCAGACCGATTTCCGGCATTCCACTCTCAATGAAAGCTTCCGCGAGGCCTCCATTGATTTGGCCCATTTTGTAAGGCTCCGCCTTTTCGTCGATGAGGCTTTGTGCCTGCATTAAAAAGGACAAGCAACTTTGCCAGGCTCCTTTGTGATATTCAATGAAACCTAAACTAATTAAGGCGGAAGCCTCTTCATCGGGCATGTTCAGCTCGCGCCAGAGCCTCAGCGCCGCTTCGCTGCTTTCACCAGCTTCCATGATGTTGCTGTGAAGCATTTGGAATTCACTCAGATTGGCATAGGCTCTGGCTACACCGATCCTGTTTCCAATTGACTCCGATAGTTCCAGTGACTTTTGTGCTGTCTTGATAGCAAGGGCGTGGTCACTGAAATCCTGGCACCTGCTCAACGTCAGCAACGCCTCTGCGTGACCGGCGGTATAGCCTTTATGCTCACTAGATGAAATAGCCTCATCCAAATACGTTTCGCCTTCATCGCATTTGCTAAGGGACATGTAGACGGTGGCTATGCCGTTGAGCAGATCTATCCTTTCGTTGGAGTCAGAATTGTCCTTAATAAGGCCCAAGGCATATTGGTAGGTGGTTATCGCCTCGCTGGATGAGTTTAGACGCAGTTGCAACCGTCCCGCTCGCGTGAAGTAACGGGCTGCTTTCAGAGGATCGTAATCGGCAAACTGGTGACCCGCTGCCAAAAGGATTGTCAGAGCACGCTGTCTATCCTCTCGGGTGCGTTCGATTTCATCAGTTTGCCGGGTCAGAATACTTTCATCAGGCGTCTGCGGAGCAGCCTGAAGGTAAAAGAGGCAGATTATCGCCCACACAAAAACGACTACCGGCTTCATCATTGCCACTTATTAAAGCTCATTCGGCCGTCCATCGTCACGGATATCGTCCTCATGAGCATCATCGTCGTCATCATCATCAACTGGCTCTTCTTCAAGAAGATCAAATTCCGGTCGAAACGCCTCCAACGCACCAGGAGTGATCGAAAACTTTTTAACCCTGAGCACCCGATCGGTGGGATAGTTCTTGATCGTCGGACAGGTACACGGTACCCCCGTGGTTGGGGTTCTACCGAGCTCGGGCGGTCTCCAGCCTAATGTCACGCCTGAATAAAATGACTTTTCTGCTGTTGCAAGCAGTTCTTTGAGTCGGTCAGGTACAACTCCGGAGAACCTCTTAAAGCTCTCGTCTGGGTCGAGATGTGGCCGCTTCGTTTTCTCAAAGTACAACTCCAGAAAGCTCCACCAGGAATCGTCACCCAATTCGGTATTGAACTCATAACTCGTGTAACGTTTGATTAGCTTGTAACTCCTCTCTTCTGTCCCTGTTTGATCGGACCGTGGTCTCGTCCCCGTCGACTCCGGCCGCAGCGGCTCGTCATCAAGCGGCTCGCTCCATGGGAAATAGACCGACAAACCACGAGCGTATTGGTACTTCCAGCCAAAATTATCCGCAAGAACAACTAATCCCTTAAAGCGCTCCGAACGTTTTTCTGAGTTGATAACGTTCAAAACCTTAGACACTTCATCACACCTATCGCGAACGTCGCGCAACTCTTGAATTAGGTCGGTTGCACCTGGCGAGAGAGCTTCAAGAGCCTTGGCGCGTTCGTCGCATCCTTTGCGTAAGCAAATACAAAAATCATTCAAGTCAGTGTAGTTCTCGTCCCAAAAACTCTGAGATTCCCAGTGAGCCAGGAGGATCAGATCTTTAATGCTTGGTTGATCAAGATTTGGCTTCAGCTTTTCAACCAATTTCTTGAGCGGCTCATTGATGTCTGTAACTTTGTCTAGCCTGCAGAGTGCCATGTCTGCGGAATACCCGGCAGACAAGAAATCAGTGGCATTGTAGAGACAGTGATAATAGAGTTTTTCAACCAACCTCTTTACATTGACTTTTGCGTCCTGTATCGCCTGTTCAACTTCCTTTTGATCCTTGCCTTGTTCCTGCGCTCGTTTTCCTGCGGCGCGTTTCCTTTTGTCGATCGTGTTGAAGATCTTTTTCAGCAACTGGCGATATGGCCAACTGTTTACAAACGCCGGTCCCTGATGCGCGATCATATAGTTGGCAGTGCCTCTAAGTTGATAAGCAACCTCGATGGAGCTCATGCTACAACTATGCAGAGAAAGTAATTGCAAACGTGTTGTGTTGTCTGCCTCTACGAACTCTTTCATTATCGTCTGCAGTTCTTGCAGCGTGATCGCAGATACGGGATCCTCATCGGGCAAAAACATGTCGCGACCAACAATCATCCCGTGACCAATCAGAAAAAGCATGTAGTTCCTTGCGCGATGGTTGTTTATTCCATATTGGACAAAATGCATCAGCGCTTCGTCCGCGGGTGTGGTGCCTGGATTGTCCATCGCCGTCTTCATCGCTGTGGGAAATGCCGCAGAATCAACCTCGTCACCTTCCATTTTGCGGACGAACGAGTCGTTGCCATCGCCAATTTTGGTTTTCGGGTAATCCTTATCCTGTTCCCACTTAGCTTTCGCATAGGCTTTTCGGTTTTGATTAACGTTATAGATTTTAGTTGGCCACCGCTTTTCCATCGGGTCAAAGTATACGAGGACTTCCGTGTGCTCCTGGAAGCCAGCATCTTTTATGGCTTTGAGCTGAGAAACCAGCAGCGGCGCCAGCGGGTTATCGCTCGCAAAGAAAAACATTAACGTCCAGTCGTTCTTGAACTCTGAGTTATCGTTAGGCATTTCAACACCTCCCTTTTGTGTGACATTGGAAACAACTGTAAGGAGTTCCGACCCTTACTGTGCTGTCAAACGTGAACATTCTCAATTAGATTTTCACCTAACACTTATGCAAAAAGCCGCGAAGCATTTCCGTCCGAGATATGAAGTATTGCACTCCGGCGGAGTGCGTTATCACGTGCGATTAATGCAATGCTAGAATCCTCCGCGTAAGTTGTTGATTCCACTAATAGGCCGATTTCACTTTATGACGGAACCCACAAAATGACTGTGATATCGGGCCGTGAAGCGAGTTGTTGCTATCTTTCTCTTCGTCCTGGTATCCGGTGCGCAACTCCGTGCCGAACAACTTCCGATCCGAACGTACACCACCGCGGATGGTTTCGCCCGTGACAGCATTCACAAAATAATCTCCGATCCGCTTGGCTACCTCTGGTTCTGCACCTCCGACGGCTTGTCGCGTTTCGACGGTTATGAATTCGTAAATTACAGCGTCGCCCACGGATTGCCCCATCGAGTAGTTTACGACCTGCTCATTACTAAGAGCGGCGATTACTGGGTCGCAACCTCCGCCGGCCTCGCACGCTTCAATCCTTTCACCACCACCCCCGAATCCAAATTCAGAACTTACCTTCCACCGGGCAACTGGAGTACGTCAGTCTCGGTGGAAAACAAGACGAACGCTTCAATATCAAGCGGATTATCGAGGGAGCGCCGGGAGTTTTGTGGGATCGCCGCCGAAGAAAGACTCTTCTGTCGCTTTCGCGATGGCAGAGTGGACCATTTCACTGAGAGAGATGGACTACCTAATCTTTGTGCTTGCTCCTTTTATGGGCATGGCTTCGGTGGTGGCGGCGATGCGTCTATCCGCGAAAATAAATGACCCACAGGCGGCGAATCAGTTTACGGTACTAGTAATCGTTCCAGTCTTTATGATCACCATCGGTGTGTTTGGAAAACTATTGACCTTAAATATCGTTGCAGGTGTTCGTCGCCTGCCTGATCGTCTTGCTCCTGGCTCGCCTGACACTCGAAACAATGAGCAGGACCTTCAACGATGTAACGACCACGCTCCAGTCGCGCGGCTGTAGGCTCAAATATATTACCGAAACCTACGGTCTTCGCGTTCTTTCTTGAACTGTAACCAACCCAAAGTATGAATACGAGGAGAATCACGATAGCTATCAACAGTTTTCGATTTTTCACTTACAAAGACACTCGCTTTATTTTTTAGCGGGGAGTGGTGGGCATGGCTCGGGAACAAACAGATCTTCCGTACCATGCCACCCAAAGCTTCATGTGGATTCACTAACCAGTTTGTCGTTACGGAAGTGGCTGAGGCTCGCCGTAGATAAAATCGTCCATCATGACGATGTCATGTTTCTTGTCATCATTTGGACCAGGTGCTGAGTCGCCAGTCGTTATGCGCACTAAGGCGATGCGCGCGTCCGCAAAGTTGATTGCGAGAAATGAGAGACCTTTGTTGCCAGGAGAAGCAGGGACGAAACTGCTGTAAAGCAGACGACCATTGATATCGAAAAACTCCATTAATGTGCTCGCACCACGATTACCGTGTTTCTGGCCCGGTCCCCTGCCATCGGGTTGATCGACATCCGTAAAGACAGCGCCAAAACCACTCACTGTTGCTTTTACGGTTCCCTGTGAACCTGGAACGAAAAACAGTGCTTCGGTGATGTTGCTGCCTACCGGAGTAAACAGTCTCAAGGGGCTGAAGGCCGCGAACTCGCTGCCATAAGTCGGATTACCGAAAAGACCCGCCAGACCGTCTTGTGCTCCTCCGGACGGTGGAGCCTGAGAAAGTCCGAGTCCGGGTGTCGTGAACTGCCCGCCTCGCGTGTTCAAAAATACGTTGAAAGGTGTAACGGGAGCGGTAGTGGCATCAACACCGCCTCCGCCATCCCAATTGATCTCGCGCCGGCCCGCCGGGAGAGGTCCGGCCGCATTGCCGTTGGGATTACCCAGTGCCGCGCGGAATGCATCAACAGCGCTTTGAATGGATGCGGCGTTGGGACCGGCAGCTTGGAAAACAACGACAGGCGCCGGTTCTTTTGGTGTGTTGCCTTGAGCTTGCAGCGTTTGCTGTCCGCCAAGCAGTGCGATAGCCAGCGCAGCGAAACCAGCACTACGTACTAGAAATTTGGAACTATTCATCTTTGCGTATTACCTTTCTGATGGTGGATAGAAGTTAAATCGGGGGGACTAATCGCGTTACTTGAAAAACGCGCAGAGGATAACCGTAGAGGTGGGTATTAATCTTGAAATTGCTATGAATTCCGGAGGGTTGTCACTTCATAAAGATTTCAGAACTAAACAGGTGAGTTTTACGCGTTAGATCAATACGCTTTTTTTCCGCCGCTTCGGAGGAACACAAACACGTAGCTGATTCCGGTTTGTGGTCCGTCCAAAGCAGCACAGGTTCGCAAGCCTTCTTACTGCGTTGAGTCAATCCGCGTCGCGGTTTCGGAACGCACGTTCTCCAGCGTCGGAAATCTGAACCCACTTCGGATCGGGCGACGCCTCAGCGTCGTAGTTGTCGTGCCAGTTCCACCATTTGTATGGCGGCGTCTGCGGATAACCCTCCGGCGAGTCTTCCCACTCTTCCTGCCGTCCGAGCGCAGTTATGTCGAGATAGTTCCAAGTGTTCCCCATCTGTTCGTCACCGCGATTGTTGATGAAGTAGGTTCGAAAAATCCTAGTGCCGTCGCGGATGAATGCATTCGTGCCGTGCCACTCGTTCACGCCAAAGTCTTTGTCGAACCCGTCTGTGATGGTGTACCACGGTATCTGCCAATCCATTCTTGCCTTCACGCGCTCGATGTCAGGCTGCTGTGCACGGGACGCGAACGCGAGTGTCGTGTTGCGGGCGTTCAAATGCGCAAGATGCGCAACCTGGTCTGCCACGAATGAACAGCCGCGGCATGCATGCTCGGGCCAGCCAAATACGCCAGGCTCGAAGAACGCGCGGTAGAGGATCAGCTGGCGCCTACCTTCGAACAGATCGAGCAGGCTCAGTTTTCCGCTCGGCCCTTCAAACTCGTACTTCTTCGGCACCTCCAGCCATGGCATTCGCCGGCGCTCGGCAGCGAGCGCGTCACGAGCGCGGGTCAGCGCCTTTTCCTTCACGAGAAGCTGCTGACGCGCAGCCTCCCACTCTTCCGCCGATGCGATCGGGGGCGTCTTCATTACGACACGCTCTGCTATGTCTTTCTCGTTGTCCTGCTCCACGTTTCTCTCCTTGTTTTCTGTTGTTCCTGACGACCGATGTTACTGGTGACTCACTCATTGTTTACTCTTCTTTGAATCCATTTGCGGTGTGCGTGGAGTGCGACGATGGCGCCGCAAAGCCCGAACCTTCACCGCCACGAAACCGAGCACGCCGGCACCTGAAGTGGCGCCTGCAACAACCAGCGCTACGTTTGTCATGCACATAGGGCACATAGTTTTTGGCTCCTTTTCAAAGTCTCAAAGTAGTGACGGTCGAAGCGGACTAATTTCTACAGGTGGACTAACGATCGCTTATTGAGGCTTCAAACGATTGCGACGTTCGGCCAGGAATGCGCGGACGGCCGCGTCCTCGCTGAGTCCAATAGCGCGGTCGTATGCCTCGGCAGCGGCTTCCGAACGGCCAAGTTGTCGCAGGAAGTGCGCGCGAACGGCCCAATACGGTTGGTAGGAAATCACGGTGTGCAAGTCGATCTGATCAAGGAGAGTCAGCCCTGCTTCGGGTCCACGAACTTCGGACTGCGCCGCGGCGCGCGCAACCGCACCTCCGATCGAAGGCGCGAGTTGCATCAGTTGATCATAGAACGTAGCAATGGCAGCAGAGTCAGTGTGACCTGTGTGAGCACGTTCAGCGTGGACTGATTGGATCGCGGCTTCGATTTGATACCGTCCTGGTCGCCGCATTTGGAAGGCTGCAGTGAGTTCACCTTCCGCTTCTTCGATCAGAGGCATGCGCCAGTTTTTTGTGTCTTGCTCGGAGAGCGGCACGAACCTGCCATCAGCACTGCGGCGCGCCTGACGTCGCGCCTCGCAATAAAGCATCAACGCCAGCAGTCCGCGGACTTCCGGATCTTCGGGTATCTGCTCACGCAGGACGCGCGCGAGCCAGATTGCTTCCTGACCGAGTTCCGTGACGCGTTGGTCGGCGCCACTCGCGTCCTCCCAACTGTTGCCGTACGCAGCGTAGATCGCGTTCAGCACTGCCTGCAGGCGCTCGGGAATCTGATCCGTCGTAGGGATCTCAAACGCGATCCGCGCTTGTCGGATCTTGGTCTTGGCACGCACCAATCGTTGTCCGATCGTCTTCGGCGCGACCAGTAAGGCCCTTCCAATCGCCACCGCATCGAGCCCGAGGACTGATTGCAACATAAGCGGCGTGTGTATGTTGGGATCGATGGCCGGATGCGCACACACAAACAGGAGCTTGAGACGCTCGTCGGGCCACCGATCGGGGTCTGAGGTCTCATCCAGCTCGCCCGTCATGAGTTTCAAAGTAGGAGTGCTGTGTTCATGTACCTGCTGATGCCGCGCATGATCCAGGAGGCGGTTGCGGGCGGCTGTTAAGAGCCAGCCTTGCGGATTCGTCGGAATGCCGTCGCGAGGCCACGTCGTCAATGCCGCCAACAGAGCGTCGGCCAATGCGTCTTCAGCGCCTGCGACATCGCGCGTGCGCGCTGCGAGCAGCGCCACGAGCCGTCCGTAAGATTCGCGCGCCAGGGCCTCGACCGCGCGGTGCGCCGACTCATCACTTCGAGTTTGCAACGGTAACGCGTGGCTCCAATTCGACGGCTATCGGCCGCACTTCTACGGCGCCGTAGGAAGCAGCCGGACATCTTGCCGCCCATTCCAGTGCGGCGTCGAGCGAAGGTAGCTCGAGAAGCGTAAACCCGCCCAATTGCTCCTTCGTGTTGGAATACGGCCCATCCTGGATCTCGCGCTTGCTCTCGCGTAACCGCAACGTCGTCGCGGTGTCGGGCGCGTCCAACGGTTTGCCGCCGACGAAGATCCCGGCGTCGAGCAAGGCACGGTGATACGCGCGCCAGGCGCCGGCGTATGCGTCCGATTCGACGGACGAATCGCGGCGTGCAAAGTCGTCCGGTTTCTCATAAATCAACAAAACATAGAGCATCTTATTCTCCTCTTCGTTGTTGAATCACGCTCGTTAGTATGACGGGCGACGTGCAACGATTTCGACAAGGGTATTGCGGCAGGTAAATCAAACAACAGCTAGTCAGGATAATCAATCTGTGCGATAGTATCCGCCATTCAATCCCCCATAAGCTATAACGAACGCTAATACCTCTTTCACAACATGATGAACACAAAACTGATCTGCCGCCGTCTGGGATTGCTGTGCGCGATATTGGTCCTCTGCTCGTCGATAAGCAGCGGACAAGTAAGAACCGAATACCGGGCCTTCTGGGTTGATACATTCAATACCAACCTTAACAACCACACGGATGTAGTCACTGTTGTGAATAACGCGAAAGCCGCGAACGCGAACGCGCTCTTCGTCCAAGTTCGACGACGCGGTGACTCATGGTACCTGAACTCCCTCGAACCACTCGGCGATCGCGTACCGATCCAACCTGGCTTTGACCCGCTGCAAGACATCATCAACGTGGCCCACGCCGAGGGTATCGAGGTGCACGCGTTTGTCATCATGAACGCGATCTGGGGCCGGGCGCCTAATCTGTTTCCACCCGAAAACCCGAATCACGTTTTCAATTTACACGGCGGCTATGATGCCGCGACGAACACAATCATCCCCGGACCGAACAACTGGCTCACGCGCACCCTCCTGGCTGACACAACGCCCGGGAGCACAGCCATATCTTTCCAGGGTCATCGATTCGGCAGCGACTTCTGGGTTGATTTTGGGCATCCTGATGCAGCCGCCTACACGATCTCTGTGGTGAAGCATCTCGTTCAAAGTTACGATATCGATGGACTACACCTCGACCGCATTCGTTACCCCGACATCAGTATCGCCGGGCAAACGCCTTCAACCGGAACGAACATCGGTTATAACCCGACGAGCGTGGAACGTTTCCAGCGGCACTTCAACCTTCCACTCGATGGTCCACCACCGGCTCCGAACAATCCGCAATGGAACCAGTGGCGGCGCGATCAGATCTCGAACGTTGTCCGCCGGGTTTATTTAGAAGCACTCGCCATCAAACCGCAGTTAAAGATCTCAGCAGCCCTGATCGCATTTGGCGGTATCGGTGCGACAGAGAGCTCTTGGAATTCCGCAGAAGCGTTTTGGCGCGTGTATCAGGATTGGCGCGCGTGGACCGAGGAAGGCATCATCGACATCGCGATTCCCATGGCCTACAAAGCAGAACACACTGCGACGATACGACCGCAATACGACCAATGGGACGCTTGGTTACGAAATCATCTGTACAATCGAGCCGGCATCACGGGGCAGGGCGCGTTGGTCAATGCAGTTGAGGGAACACTTCGACAAACGCGAAGAACACTGACGCCGGCGTCTGGTCCGACCAACTTGAGCGGCATCATCTTCTTTTCCATGGCGACCAGCGATGTCGCGGTTGCTTCTAATCCGTTTGCGATTCCGCCGGGTGCAACTCCCGACCGGCCGTTCGCGGAACTTGCGGCCGGGCTGACGACAGGAAAATCGGTGAATGGTCTCGTTACTTATGAACCTGACGGACTGACTCCGATCTTCAACGATCCCGCCGTAATTCCCGGTTTTTCATGGAAGATCGCGCCAATGGTCGGGCATGTAAAAGGCGAAGCTCGCCGAGCAGACGGCGCTGCATTCGATACAGCAGCTGTAACGATCGAAAACCTCGACACACAATCTCTCAAAAATGCGAAGACTGATGGTAACGGCTTCTTCGGCGCCGTTGACTTACAGCCTGGATCATATCGAGCGCAGGTTGATTCGTTGTACTATTGCTTCAACGTAACTCAGGGCACTGTTGTCGATGCCGCCCTGGATATTCTCGCGCCGCAAACGACCGCGGCTGTAGCACCCGCGACTCCCGACGGACAAAACAGTTGGTACAAAACTGCGCCAACCGTCACGCTCAGCGCAAGTGATAACTGCGCGGGGGTATCCGCTACCGAATATTCCACAGATGGAGGCGCCACGTGGCAGCCTTATAATGGAGCCTTTGTCTTCAGTACCGAAGGAACGACTACGATCCTTTACCGGTCCACCGACCGCGCGACGAACTCTGAAACTTCACAGAGCGTCACCCTGAAGATCGATACCAGCGCACCCTCACTCACTTTGAGCGCCACTCCGTCCGTAATATGGCCCATCACGGGTGAAATGGTCGACGTCAGAATTGATGGTAGCGGTAGTGATTCGGTTTCTGGACTTGCGAGTGTTAGTTACGTGGTAACCGACGAATACGGAAGTCTGTTAACTCTGCCGTTCCGATCGCTTTCAGGAAATTCGACTACCTGGCATGAAACGCTCGCCGTCGAGTCTCGTCGTGAAGGCACAGATCTGAATGGGCGACTCTATGTCGTGGTTGCAACTCTGACTGATACAGCAGGGAATACAACCGCAATCAGCACGAACATTCTCGTGCCGCATGACCAGCGAATCGGCCCATAGGAACCAGCCATCTCTTCACACTAACTTGTGAGGGCCGGTCTGAAAATTTGAGATTCGCCGCGGCAGTTCGGATTCTATTCGTAGAGCTTTCCTGAGCCGTTTGAGTGACGCAGATCCCGAAGTGCTGGATATAGATCGTTAAGCTGACCGGTGGTAAACAAGACCGTCCCGCTCTGCTCCGAAGGCGCAACTTCGGTAGCTAAGGGGGATCCGTCGAATCGACAAAACTTAAGATTCTCGTCGGTAAAGAAATGTTTGCATTCTACACATTGCTTCATGGCCGTCACTTCGCTCACACTGTCTATACTTCTAACGCGAAAGGACGGCTACATTTGGTCTGAATTTTTTATGAAAGTTGAAGCTGATGCCTTATTCGTGTCACCGAATAATTCTTGACGAGTGCCGGTTAATGAACTAAAAACTGCCTATCGCCACAGGACCGCTCAAGCCCAGAAACTCAATAAAAAGAGCGCGGTGCCCTGATCTCAGTTCAACCCCCTAACCAGAGCCGGCACGACGGCTCGTGGAGAAAGAATATGCGACAAATCTTGCATGCCTCCCTGTTACTTCTGTTCGTGTGCTTTGCGGCCGTTGGCCAGCAGACACCAACCCAACCACAACCTCTTACCTTCTTTTACGACTATCACGTCAACCCCGGTAAGGAAGAGGAGTTCATGGACCTGATTAAGACTGTCGGCGCACCTGTGCGCGACAAGTTGATGGCGGATGGCGTCATTCTGGCCTGGGGAATGGAGACACCAATCCTTCGCTATCCCGGTGGGACTACAAATCTGATCTGGTTTTCAGTCGCGAATATGGAAGGTGTGGATAAAGTGCTCATGGCTATGGAAGCACAGCAAGCTAAGCTTCAAGCTGCCGCGAAAGCGAGCAATTCGAAAACTCCGTCAGAGCGAATTCGTGAAACGGTAGACATGAGCAAGACTCGCGACTGGCTTGTCGTCGATCAAGTGGTCCAGTTTAGTCCAAATCCGCCTGCAGGCGTACTACCGATCACGCGTTACAACTTCATCAAAGTTAAACCAGGCAAAGGGGCTGACTATCGGAGGACGTGGGACAAATACAACAAACCGGTCTTCGATAAGTTGATGACTGACGGAGTGATACTAGCGTTTGGCCTGGCAACGGAAGCGATAAAAACAGAGGGTGAATTCACACACTTCGTCTGGATGGCAACTGCAAACATGGCTGGGCTCGATAAGATCGCGGCTGCATTTGCAGCTGATCGCGCGCGGCGCACCGAAGATGAGCGCAACTCCATCACCCAGGCGTTTACCGATGCCACTGAACCCGATAAGGCTCGATCTATCGTGACTCGGTCGCGGATCTTTCGCCTGCCCGCAGCTAAGTAAAGAGCTCACGCACGCAAGTCAAACCGGACAATTCTTAACCTCCGTGCCTCTGCGGTTAGATTTGTCGCGATTGAACGGTATCGAGGTGAGCACGTGGAACTACATTTCGGAAGGACGCATGGTGCGGCACATGGGACCGATGGCTGAAGACTTCTTCAAGGCTTTTCAGCTTGGCACCAGTAATACGTCGATTGGTTTGCAGGATCTTACGGGTGTGAGTCTTGCGGCCATCAAGGAGTTGAACAGGAAGACTGACGAGCTTCAGCAGAAAACGACTGAAGTCGAACAGCTCCGCGGAGAAGTAAATCAACTTCGCCAGGCCAACAGTGAAATAGAACGACGACTCGCAACGCTTGAGCAGTTAATGTTGGGACAGCTCAAGGAAACGCAGACGCCAAAACTTCAGTAAGTTCGATTTTCAAGTGCCCTGCCAAACATCAGCGTAGCCGGAAGCAACCGGTTACGCTGATTTCGTTTTTGGAATCGTGATATAAAGAAGCAACCCATGGTTCTGAGCTCGATCCTTCTTTTGTTTCTACTCTCGCTACTCCCTTTTAGTCCGGCACAGGACGCGACGTTAGCGCAACGTTATGAGGCGGCCCAGGAGTTAGCGCGCGCCGGTAAACTTACCGAGGCAGAGACTGAACTCAAGGCAATTCTCGGTGCGCAATACCGCAGACTTATAAAAATCGAAGCAGCGCTAAGGAATCGTGAACGAGCGCTCGAGGCAGCGGAGGCAGCGGCGAATTATCAGCCACCGGACACCGATCTTCTGATCGAATTGGCAATGGTTTACCTGGAGGCAGCGCAGTTTGATAAAGCTCTCGACCCTCTCCTCAAAGCCGCTCAGCTTCAACCGAATAACGCGGACGTTCATACGACTTTAGGCAAGACCTATTTCGCTCTCGGCGATTACGAAAAATCTGCAAGCGCGCTCGAAGCAGCCGTGAAGCTTGCCCCGAACGACTTCAACTCTAGTTTCACTCTCGCGATTACGTATCTACAGCAACGCCAGTTTCCTGCCGCAAGGCGGGTGTTTGATTCGATGATTCGTCAGTTTGGTCAGCATCCCCAAATTCATATTGCGATTGGCAGAGCATTTCGTGAGGCGGGCCGTTTACCCGAAGCAATCGAAGAGTTCAAAAAAGCTATCGCTTTGAACTCACAGTTTCCGGGAGCACACTACAATCTCGGCTTAGCATATCTTTGGAACGAAGGCGGCTCCGCAGTAGCCGATGCTGAGAAAGAGTTCAAGATTGAGTTAGCTGCAAATCCAAACGACTTCTTCAGCAACTACTATCTCGGAATCACGTGCATCTTTCAAAGGAAGTGGGAACTGGCAATTGACTTCTTGAGAACAGCCTCTCGAATTCAGCCGAACAATCCCGATCCTTATTTCCAGTTGGGCCAGGCTTATCAGGAATTACAGAAGCACGATCAGGCAATAGACGTGCTGAAGAAAGCTGTTGAGTTGAATCCGAATCTGGCTCACAACAAGTTTCAGGTAACGACTGCACATTACCGGCTTGCACAATCTCTTCTCCAGACAGGGCAGACGGAAGCGGGTCGGAAAGAGTTGCAAGTGGCATCTGAGCTGAAGGCACGCGCATTCGAGATGGCCCTAAACCTTAGTTCCAGGCAATCGACTATGGGCGCATCCAGATTACCCGATGAAAACGATCAGGTGTCTCGCCCGAATTCATTGCCGGGCTCAACTGTGACACAAGATTCTTTGGACCCAACGATGCGCTCCGAACTCGAAACAAGCGAAGCGCGTTTGACAAAAATTATTTCAGCTCTTCATAACAGTCTCGGACTCGTGCAGGCAGGACGGCAGAACCTTGCCGGTGCCGCAAGTGAATTCGGCCTCGCCAAAAAATGGAACCCTCAGCAAGGTGGCTTGGATTACAACCTCGGGCTGGCGTACTTTCGAGCAGAGCAGTACAGGGAAGCCCTGGCGCCGCTCGAGAGTGAGATCAAAGCCAATCCGGCAAACGTCCAGGCGAGATGGCTATTAGGACTCAGCTACTTCAACACTCGAGAATATTCAAAAGCAGCCGGCCTGTTGCATGATGTTCTCTCCTCCGGATCGACGAATGTAGAACTCTACTACGCGCTTGCGTCGTCACTGATCAGGCAACAAAAGCTCGACGCCGTTGAGCAAGCAATTGAGCAGATGACGGGTTTGACTGGCGCAACGCCTCGCGTTCATGTCCTGCGAGCTCAACTACATTTCGCACGTGCGAACACGGAGAAAGCGAAGGAAGAACTGGCGACGGCGTTGGCGTTGGATGGCCAGACACGAGATGCGCATTACTACCTGGGCCTGGTCTATGCGAAGGATCTGATGTTAAAAAACGCGGCCGAGGAGTTTCAAGCTGAACTGACCGTGAATCCGAAAAGCGCCGAAGCCAGGTACGAACTCGGCAAGGCTTTGCTTCAACAGACTGACGTCGCCGGCGCGGTTTCAAGTCTGGAGATCGCAGTGAAGCTTGAGCCTGAGAATCCGCTGTTTCATTATGA
Source organism: uncultured Acidobacteriota bacterium (assembly GCA_963728575.1). Lineage (GTDB taxonomy): Bacteria > Acidobacteriota > Blastocatellia > Pyrinomonadales > Pyrinomonadaceae > PSRF01. Next base: position 477,374 of record CAVSKT010000012.1, on the reverse strand, counting down.
ACTGGGTCGCGCTTACACCGCGGCCAAACGACACGACGACGCGAAACGCGCCCAGGACACGTTCGAGCGACTTAAAAAGCAAACGGTTACAGGGCAAACACCTCAGTAAACCGATGAGAAGATTCTCCCGCAAAGACGCAAAGCGCTGCCGCGTTTCTGGGATTTCGTCGCACCTTTGCGCCTTTGCGGGAGAACTTCTTTTACGATTTAGTGGACGAGGAAAGCCAACTTGCTGTTTCTAAAGAACCCGCTCGTAATTTTACTGGCTGCATTTCTGGCAGTCGTTTTGAGAATTTACATCCAGCCTCCCGCCGTTCAGTTCAACGACATAACGAGCGCGTCTGGTATCACCTTCAAACACGCGCTGTCGCCGGAAAAGAAGTACATCGCCGAATCAATGACTGGCGGCGTCGCGCTTTTCGATTATGACAATGACGGTCATCTCGATATTTTCTTCGTCAATTCACTAACCGTTGAGTTGGTTAAGGCAAACAAGAAAACGCGCAGCGTGCTATACCGCAATAACCGTGATGGAACTTTTTCAGATGTGACGGACAAAGCAAGCGTGGGCGATGTTGGCTGGGGAATGGGGTGTGCGGTCGGCGACTTCAATAATGACGGTTTTGATGATCTCTATGTCACGAGTATAGGTCCCGATCACCTGTTCAAAAATAACGGAAATGGCACCTTTACCGACGTTACAGCAAAAGCCGGGGTAAGCGATCCGCGTTTCTCCACGGGAGCGGCTTTTCTCGATTACGACAATGACGGCAGGCTCGACCTTTTCGTCACAAATTACGTGGGCTTCGACATAAATAATCTGCCTGCTTTTGGCGCGGATCCAAGCTGTCAGTTTAAAGGCGTTCCCGTCCAGTGTGGACCACGCGGATTACCTGGCGCTGGTGATTCCCTCTTTCGCAACAACGGCGACGGAACTTTCACCGACGTTTCGAAAAAGGCCGGCGTCGCCGACGCGCGCGGTTATTACGGAATGGACGTTGTGGGCAGTGACTTCGACGGTGATGGATGGGTTGATATTTTCGTAGCAAACGACTCCACACCAAATTTCCTCTATCGCAATAATGGAAACGGCACTTTCACCGAAGTCGGATTTGAGTCGGGCACTGCACTCGACAAAAATGGCAACGAGCAGGGATGCATGGGAGTCACGTTAGGTGACTACGATCATGACGGGCTGTTAGATCTGTTCATCACTAACTTCGACGATGAATACAACGTACTTTACCGCAACGCCGGGCGTGGTTCCTTCGTTGATGTTTCCTACGAAGCGGGAGTCGCGATGGTTAGTCTTCCTTACGTGGGGTGGGGGACAAAGTTTTTTGACTACGATAACGATGGCTGGCTCGATTTGTTCATCGCTAATGGACATGCTTACCCGCAGCGAGGCCGCTATCGTCAGCGCAAACTTTTGCACAAGAACAACCGCGATGGAACCTTTTCAGAGGTTGCTGCTCAGTTTGGTAGCGCGCTGATGGAAGAGCGCGCGAGTCGCGGAAGTGCGTTCGGTGACATCGACAACGACGGCGACGTTGATATCGTCGTAAACGACCTCGACAGCGTTCCACAGCTCTTGCGGAACGACGGCGGAAGCAAGAACAACTGGATCCTAGTTAAAACGATCGGCACGAAGAGCAACCGCAACGGCATTGGCGCGAAGGTGAAAGTCGTCTCCGGAGATCTCACTCAGGTTGATGAAGTGCGAAGCGGCGGCAGTTACATTTCGCAGAATGACTCCAGGTTGCATTTCGGGCTGGAGAAACGAACCGTGGTGGACCTGATTCAGGTGCGGTGGCCGAGCGGCGCCGTCGATACCTTAACCAACGTACCGGTAAACAAGATCGTGACAGTTAAAGAAGGCAAAGGGTTAGTAAATTAGCAGGTGGGACCTCTGCGGAGTAGGCACAGAACCGAGCGCGGTAGCGCCGGGTCAACTCTATCAACGGTAATGATCTGGGAAGTTGACCCGGCGCTACCGCGCTCGGTTCTGTGGCTGCAGAGGTTGTTCTACCGATGCGTGTGTCGATTAGCACCGCCGGCGCGCTTCCAGGTGATTCGACGAATGCGCCGCTTTTCGTAAACCTTCTCAAACTCTTTTATTTCGATAAACTGGTTCGGCAGCACATTATTAAACTCCTGCCGCGTGCGGCTCGTGGGCCACGTCACTTCGATCGAACTAATTCGTGTCGACTTGCCGATACCAATGTGCTGCATCAATGGCGACGCACCAAACGACCCTCCACTTGATACTTCGCGATACCTGATTGCAGTTTCGCCGCCAGGTCCCTTGAGCGTTAATTTGATCTTCGCTCCGATCGCGGAACGGTTGCTCTTGACTCCGACGAGTTTGATTGCGATCCAATTATTAGCATGACCAGGATTCGCAAAAAGGACACTATTGTATTTGTCGCCCGGTACAGCTCCACCCAGGTTTTCGAAAATGTCTTCGTCGCCATCGTTGTCGAGATCGGCAAACGATACGCCGTGGCCTTTCTGGAGATGGCCAGTTCCGCTCGACGAACTTATCTCCACGAAAGATCTGCCACTTTGATTACGAAACAGAAGGTTTGGCATTAGAGCTGTGTACGTCGGCGCGCCGGTACCGAGATAGAAATCGAGAAAACCGTCGTTGTCGAGATCACCGAAGTTCGCTCCCATCGCTGCCACGCTGCGGTCAAGTCCTACCTCCCGGGTCACATCCGCAAACTTGCCATTTCCGATATTGCGGTAGAGTTTCATCGAATCGCCCTGTCGTGCTAATCCAAGATAGGGCCTTACCCATTCCCCGGTTGAAAAGAAGTAGCTGGACACAAACAAGTCAAGTTTCGCGTCGTTATCGTAATCCCAAAACCAGGTTGGAAAGCTCCAGCGTGGTTGGTCCACCCCGAGCTGCGCCGCAACCTGTTCGAACGTCCCGTCACGTTTGTTCCGATACAAGAAGTTCTCTGTCCCATAATTGGAGACGTAGAGGTCCGGATATCCATCGTCGTCGTAATCTCCCCATGCGACGCCCTTCGTAAACGCGACTCGGTTTACACCCGCGCCCGCGGAGACATCTTCAAAGGTGCCGTTACCCTTGTTTCGGAAAAGTTGGCTCGGCGTATTCTCGTGTCCAATGAACACATCCAGCCAACCGTCATTATCGAAGTCGGCCCACGCGGCGGAATGTGTCGGATGATCGATACTCAAGAGCCCCGCCTCGAGCGTGACATCCGAGAAGGTGCCGTTCCCATTGTTGCGTAACAGCGAGTTCCGCATCGGCCACTCCCAGCCACCACGCATCACAAAGATGTCGAGCCAACCGTCGTTGTTATAGTCGGTTTGCACGGAGTTTATGCCGCCGAGTTGCCCGGCTAACTGCGAGCTCGTGGCCACATCCGAGAACGTACCGTCGCCATTGTTGCGGAACGCGCGCATCGGCTGGCATGGATCAAAGCTAGTCTCTACGACGTCGAGAAATCCATCGTTATCGAAGTCATCGACGATCGAACCTCCGGCTGCGCCCACGGTGTCGAGTCCGAGCGAGGGAGCGATGTCCACAAACCTTCCGATGTTCTCCTTCGATTCCAAAGCTGCCGGAGGGATCAGATGGGCCTTTGGAACTTTGTCGGGATATTCGCCAAGCGTCTGATACGTCACGTTAAGAAGCCAGCGCACTTCCAGACTTGATGGTTCCCTTTCAAGATACTGCTTGAAATACTCGATTGCGCGCTCCGAACCGGATCTCAACTTATGTCGCGCCGAGGCAGTGAGTGGAAAGATGCAGACATCGGCATTGCGATTAGTAATACAGTTCTCGACCTCGCCACGTCGCATATGCGCTATGCCGAGTGCGGCAAGATCGATATTCCTCATCGCGGCAATGTTTGCATTCTTAGTCGAATTTGCCTCCGCTATACGCAAAGCTTCTTCAAAGTGTGCAATCGCGTTTGTAGTATCGCCTTTGTAGAGGTAAACAGTTGCCGAGGCATTGTGAAGGCGAATCGCCTTCGGTGGATCGATTGATTCACTGACTCTTTGCAATGCCATCTCGATGGTGCGCGAAGCTTCATCAAGCGAGGTGCGGCGGATTTCGCAAAGGCTTTCGAGTTTGGTTCGCTCGGCTGGCAGGTTCGCAAAGCTGTCGATTAGACCAAAGCCGGAAAAGTCGGGGAGACCGATGGGATCCTGAAGTTGCGCGGGAGGTTGCATTTGGCCCACGCCCATCGACGCACCCACGACCAACGACAGCAAAAGGATGGATAGGAGAACGAACTGTTTCACGTGGTTTAGTGGATCTGGCCGCGAGTTGGCTGTAACGTCTCAGATTCTCAACTAATCCAACTTTGCAGGTCAAGCATTCCGCCGCCCCATGACGGGCGTTCGAAAAATGTTGCACTACCATTTTGCAGTACAACCAATCTCGTCCTTTTAATCCTCTAACGCCGCGGTTCTTTTCTGAATTGCCGACCGACACGGCAAACTTTCCCCAACAGTCTAGCGTGAGATCTCTTTCGACTGGTGACGTGTGCGAACTGACCTACCAAGCCCGCACGCTTCGAAGTAGGTGTTCGTGTGCGTCGCTCCGGGGAGTGGAGTTGCAGACTTAAAGCACTCCGCTCCCCGCCGGACCGCAAAAAGACTTCACCCGGTTTCAAACAAAGCTCGCAAAGGGGCGAGACTGGCCGGGTCGTGCGAATTGCTCGTCCAAAGGATAAACACAGTTATCGCAGTTTCCGCAGCGTTCGTGTTCCATCTTTTCACCAAAGTAATCGTGTAAGAGCTTCCAGCGGCACATCGCACTCTGCCCGTACTGCATCATCCGTTCCAATTTCTCTTTGTCCTTATTAACTTTGTCCTCCGACAAACGCGAGAAATCTGCAAGTTCCTCTTGCTCAAGGTCGACCTTTAATAGTCGAAACTGATTGCCGCGCAGTTCCCTGACGGCTTTCAATTCCTTCAATAGAGACAAAATGACGCGCACTTTTCCGGCACTCACCGTATTTGCATGTTCCTGCACGGTTGCGAGTTCAATCGGAGTCTCAGCCGCGTGCAGTGCTTGCAATGATTGATAAACGCCGAGAACGTCGTCGAACTTCGGATGCTTTCCACCGAGAAAGAACTGCTGAGTGCGCCGGTCCGCGAGTTGATAAAACAGACTGCAGGTTGCCGGCTCTCCATCACGGCCCGATCGTCCTGCCTCCTGGTAGTACGCTTCGAGCGAGCCCGGCATCTGATAATGGACCACAAAACGAATATCCGGTTTGTCGATGCCCATGCCAAAAGCGTTCGTCGCCACGATCGCTTTGAGTTCGTCGTTCATGAATGCATCCTGATTGTGCTTGCGGTCACTTGCTTTCATGCGTCCGTGGTACTTCTCGATTTTGTAGTCGAAGGCTTTCAACCAATCCGTCAACTCCTCGACCACTTTGACAGTCGCAGCATAGATGATGCCGACGCCATCGTGTTCATTCAGTATTCGAATGAGCTGTTCGTGCTTCTCACGCTCATTTGTAACTCGCTTCACTTCGAAGTGAATGTTAGGTCGATAAATACCCGTTTTCACTACCTGCAGTCTTCCGAGATCCAGTTGCTTTTCAATGTCCGCAGTGACTTCAGATGTCGCGGTGGCAGTTAAAGCAAGTACGGGTGGCGAACTGAGCGTCTTGATCGACGCGCCGAGCGATAAATACGCAGGACGAAAATCGTGTCCCCATTCCGAGATGCAGTGTGCTTCGTCAATCACCACAAAGTTGATGTCGCGGTTGCGCATCTCACCGAGAAATTCCTGGCTTGTGAAGCGCTCCGGCGTAATGAAGACAAAATCACTTTTGTCAGTCTTGATCTGTTCGAGGTTCTCCGCCTGCTCCTCGGTTGTAAGCGCGCTATTCAACTGCGCGGCTTCGAGGCCTGCCAGCTCCAACTTGTCCACCTGATCTTTCATCAGCGAGATCAGAGGCGATACGACGACGGTCGTGCCAGGCAAATGCAAAGAGGGGAGTTGATAGCAGAGCGACTTCCCTGCTCCCGTCGGCATGATAGCGAGCGTATTGTTGCCTTCGAGAACAGAACGAATGACTTCTGCCTGGCCGGGGCGGAGTTTGTCGAGGCCGAAAGTCTCTCGGAGCGTTCTCCTCATTTTCGTAAGTTCGCGTGTGACTTTGGGAACAAGAGCGCTCATAAGATTCGCATACGTAGATGAACTCTAATTTCAGTGTTGCCCTCGAGGTATGCATTCGTTTGGAACACCTTTGCAAGGGTGAGAGCTCTACCGCAAGATGAGTGCCAAGGCATGTGTGAGGTCAGGTTGTGCTTTTCGATATGTCTCGCTCGGTGACAGCGTGTTCGAGGATCACAGATGTCGCGAACGAATCACTCGGCGCGCAGGGCGATCGTCGGGTTCACTTTCGTCGCGCGTCGCGCCGGTATGTAAGAAGCCGCAAGTCCCACTGCGATAAGCACGGCCGAAACGCTGCCGAACGTCAAATAGTCAGTCGCGGTCACGCCATACAGAAGGCTTGCCATCAAACGAGTCAGTGCGTATGCAGATATCAATCCTGCCGCCACGCCGATCAGTGTCAAGGCCAGTCCCTGGCGCAGAACCAACCGCAACACATCCATTTTCTCTGCGCCCAGCGCCATTCGAATTCCCAGCTCGCGCCTGCGGAGCGTAACTGTGTAATTCATCACGCCATAAACTCCTACGGCAGCCAACATTAACGCCACGCCAGCGAAAGTAAGCAGCAGTGTCATGTTGAAGCGACGGTCGGAAAGCGATTTTCTCAGAACCTGGTCCATCGTCTGTACGTCGGTCAGCGCTTGCTCTTTATCGATCGAATAGATCGCCCTCGAAACAGGTTGGAGCAGGCTTTCCGGGTTTGAGTTAGTCCGCACCACGAAACTCATAAAAGGTAGAGGCGCTTGTTTGAATGGCATATAAATCATTGCGGACGCATCGGCATCCAGCCCGGTTGCCTTGACATCCCCTACCACGCCGACAATCTCGCGCGCCCCTTCCTCGGCGTGAAATGTGGGCGTTAGCCGCCGGCCGACCGGGTTTTCTCCCGGCCAGAACCGGTGCGCCATTGCCTCGCTGATGATCACTACCGGCACGCTCTTATCGCGATCCTGGTCGCTGAAAAAACGTCCCTGTCTCAAGGGAATGCCAATAGCCCGGAAGTAGTCAGGGCTGACGTAACGCGTCAGCGCCATCGGCTGCTCCGCGATTGATCCTGTGGGCCGGCCTTCGACACTGAAGGGTTGTGTCGACCCGCCTCCCGTCAGCGGAATCCTGGTAGTAGTTCCAACGGAAACGACACCCGGCACGGCGCGGATCTGTTCAATCGCTCGGTCAACAAACGCAAGCCGTTGGTGAGGTTCAGAATATCTGATCCAGTTTAAAGCGATGCTCAGCGACAACGCGTTGCTGGTCTCGAACCCGGGATTAACGTTTTGCAGTTTCCAAAAACTGCGAATCATAAGTCCGGCTCCGATCAGCAGTACGAGTGACAAAGCCACCTCGGAAATGACCAGTGCCTTGCGTGTGCGCTGCTTGAGAGGGCTGCCGCCGCTTCGGCCTGAACCTTGTTTCAAAGTTTCACTGATGCTGCTCCGGGTAAACTGCAAGGCGGGTACTATCCCGATTATTATGCCGGCGGCAAACGACACCAAAAGGGTAAAGCCCAGGGCCCAGGCATCGATACCGATATCGCCTGAATTAGGAAGGCTGCCCAGTTGGACCAACATTCTGCTCCCCCATATCGCGAGCAGAAGCCCAAGCAGTCCTCCACTAACAGCGAGCAGAACGCTTTCCGTAAGTAGTTGTCGCACCAGCCGAGCACGCCCAGCGCCGAGCGCGATACGCACCGCGATCTCTTTCTGGCGGTTGGCGCCTCTCGCGAGCATCAGGTTCGCTACATTCGCGCACGCGATCAACAACACGAAGCCCACTGCACAGAAAAGCACCAGCAGAGCAAGGCGTACATCGCCGACAAGATCGTCACGGAGCGGGATCACCACAGCGCCCCAGCCTGAGTTCTCCTCAGGATATTGTTGTTCGAGCCTGGTCGAAATCGTATTCATCTCCACTTTCGCCTGATCGAGTGAGACGTTCTGCTTTAAACGTGCAACCACGAGGTAGTTATGATCTGATCGGACTTTACGCTCGTTGTCTTCCCATGCCAGCGGCACCCATAGCTCGGCCTCCTGCGGAAACTCAAATCCGGCGGGCATGATGCCTACAACAGTGAAACTTCGACTATTGAGGGTCAGAGTTTGACCGATTATGTTGGGGTTGGCTCCGAAGGCTCGGTGCCACAGTCCGTGACCAATCACAACTACCTGGTCGCGTCCCGGTCGTTCCTCGTCGGGTGTAAAGGTGCGCCCCTGCGTTGCATTAGTGCGCAACACTGAAAAGAAGTCTGAAGACACAACGGCGCCGATCAATGGCAGTGGATCATTGCTGGTACTCAGACTCAGGCGCGTGTCCGTGTAAACCGCCATCTGTTCGAAGGCGCTACTCTGTGCCTTCCAATCAAGATAGTTCGCGGGTGACACTGAAAATTTGTCGAGGCCGGGAAAACTTTGCTGAGGCGGCGTATGCCACACATGTACGATCTGTTCCGGTTCGGGATAGGGTAAAGGCCGAAGCAGCAGACCATTGACGATACTGAATATCGCAGTGTTGGCGCCGATGCCGAGTGCGAGCGAGAGCACGGTTGCTACAGTGAAAATTGGACTATGGACCAGTGAACGCAGACCCGTTCGAACGTCACGCCACACGGTTTCTATAAAGCGACCCATTCTAATCTCCCTCACTCTCTCTTCAACTTGCTCGACCCCGCCAATTTCGACGAGCGCGTGACGCCGGGCCTCTTTAGGCGACAGGCCCTGCCTGAGTTTCGCCTCAGTCAACATGTCCAGGTATGCCTGGATTTCTTCAGTGACCTCCTGGTCCACTCTGTCCTTGTGGAACAGGTTGCGCCAGAGGCTGGTCAGGCGAGGAATTAACGGCACGACTGCGTCACCTCATGTAGCTTTTAGTGCGGTGGTGATTGCCAGGGAAATGCGCTGCCAGTCCTGCGTTTCAGTATCGAACTGGCGCCGGCCGGCTGCGGTAAGGCGATAGTATTTTGCGCGGCGATTGTTCTCTGACTCACCCCATGAAGACTGGAGCCAGCCCGCCTCTTCCATCCGGTGTAACGCCGGGAACAGTGACCCGGGCTTGACGTTGAAAGTTCCATTCGTGATCTGTGAGATACGATTTGAAACACCCAACCCATGCAACGGACCAAGAGCGAGCGATTTCAGCACCAGAAGGTCGAGCGTACCTTGCAACAGATCAACTTGCCTCTTTGCCATGTCTCTCTCCTATAGACGTTCTGTACAGCGTAGAATACCGCTTTCGTATAGAATGTCAATACGAGTGTGACAAAGGCCAGCGGACGATCCTGCGAGCTTTAGATCACAAGACTGATGCAATATCGTAATACTCAGCACCCGTGGCCACTCCTGGAGAGTGGCCCTTTCGTTTTGTGCAGATGTCACCTGCCCGCTGAGGCTGGGGCGGCAGCGACGAATACACCTCCGCCAAACTTTGGCTCGTACGCAAGAAAGCTATCGAGCACCACTTGATCGATACCTCGAAATACTTTCACATGAGGTCCTCCTCCGGGACCGGCCGCGGTGATGATATCGACGATCTTGTCATCATCCACATCACCAGCAGCTACTTGTACACCGCCGAGAAAGTTTGGATCGAAGGCAAAAAAATCCAAAAGCTGCTGACCTGTTTGCCCGTCAAAAACTTTCACATGCCCGCCCGGAGCGCCTGGTCCAGCTCCAACGATCACGTCTGCGAAACGATCATTGTTAACGTCGGCTGCACCAACAGAAACGCCGCCGTTGAAACCCGGAAAGGCAAGGAAACTTCGGATCTCAGCCCCCGTTGACCCATTAAACACTTTGACGTGACCATTGGCCTGCGCACCGACAATGATGTCGTCAATACCATCTCCGTTTAGATCTCCAGCCGCGACTGTCAAGCCACCCGTAAAAGCCGGACCGAATGCAAAAAAGGATGCGAGTAAGGCGCCATCTCGTCCATCAAAGACACGCACAGGCTGCGGCGCGCCGGCATCGGGAGCAACGATAATGTCATGTCTTCCATCACCGTTGACATCTCCCACCGCAACGTAAACACCGTTGCGGAAGAAACCCGGATAAGCGGTAAAGCTCATCAACTGCGAACTCTTTGCTCCTAAGCGTGAACCGTCAATCACCTTGATATGCGCTGAGGTACCGGCCCCTGGACCGGTAATTATGTCGGAGACACCGTCGCCATTGACGTCGCCAACCGCGACGCGGACACCACCGGAAAAACTGCTTTGATAAGCCATGAAGGTAAACGTGTCGTTTCCTTTTTCACCCGCGACAATGACTTTCACGACCGGCGAGTGGCCTGCTCCTGGTCCTATCGCAGAAAGGATTGTGGCAGCGTGTGACAACGTGGAAGAGGTCACAATCAGAAGAGCGCTGACAGATAAAAGTGCAATCAAACGAAATTTTGTGTTTAGAAGCTGATGCATGATTTTTCTTTCCGCGGCGCTTTGGCCGCAAATAAATAAACTTCGCGCGCGAGCAGTTCCAGATTTCGCGCTCTTTCCTTAAGGCGAAAATATGAGCCAGAAACTATCAGAGGGGAGGAAAGCTTTTGAGGCAGAGCCGGAAGTTTATTCCCTGCGCGGGCGGTTAGTGCTTTGATAGACTGATCGGTTCAGGTGGACCAACGATCACTGTATCGAGTGTCAGGGGCGGGATTCGTCTTCGTAAACTCCCTTAAGATTTGTAACGCGCCGCGAACGTCTCCGTTACTCCGTTCGCCAGATCGTGTTGAAACTGTCCTCTCAGTAACGCGCCGTACACGCAAAGGTCGCGCGCCAGCATTCGCAAGCGGCCAGCCACCTGAGGATTTGTCAAACCAGACGAATCAAAATCCTTCTCGCCGTGAACGGACACTCCGTAAGGCAAGCTCCATCCATAACACTGACGCACGCTGGTGCGCATATGCTCCATCACGGTAAGGCCTTTTTCATGCGACGCAACGATGTAGCCGAACAGTTTTCCGGCAAACTCTGACCAGTAGAAGTCGAGAAAATTTTTCATCGCGCCCGACATTGAACCGTGGTAGTCGGGCGAGGCGAGCAGGAAGGCATCGGCCCAGTTGACAGCCTCCGTCGCAAGGCGCAGGCCCTCGTGGTCCATGTCATCCTTGTCAGGATTGTAAGTAGGCAGGTTTAGGGCGTTCAGCTCGAGAAGCCGCGTCTCAACTCCGTGTTCGCGTGCTGCGTCCAACGCGATGATCGCAAGCCGACCGCTGTAGGAGCGCTCCCTTGTGCTGCCGCACACACCCAGCAGTCTGATCGTCATCGAATAAGTTCTCCTGGTTCAAAGAATCACGACCATCGTTCCTTCCGGGATCTGATCGTATAGCACTCGAATGTCGTACAGGTGCATCACGACGCAGCCCCAGGAAAGGTGACGCGGGCCGCTATTGTCCCACTCTTCAATCCAGCCGTGAAAACCGATGCCGCCGCCGAGCTTTGTATTTTCGAGTGTTGGGGCCCGCTTTTCCCAGGCGGCAGCAATGGCTCGCTGCTGCTGTCGCGAGATCATCTGTTGCGCTACGGCCCGATCCGCGTCGTATTTGTTTGGGTAGTTTATCTTGATCCAGTGCCCACCGTAATACGCACCGTATTCTCCGCCGAAATCGCCGCGATGTTTTTTTATCACGAAGTACATACCCTTCGGAGTCTTGTTGTCGCCTTCAATCAGCTTCTGACCCTTGCCTTGACCAAAACTCACGTCGTACTCCTGATTCAAGACACTCGCCTGATAGAACCTCGCTTTGTAACTCTCCTGATCGACGACGATCAGCTTCGCTTCCTTCTGCGGCACGAAGAGTTTGCGATGCTCGTTAATGAACGCACTGGGCTCGGCATAATGTTCTTTTACCCATGCTTCGTTCTTGCCGTTTGACGAGGGCCAGTAAGTTGGCGAAAGGCTGTCGTCCCAACGTAGCTCAAGGTGCAGGTGCGCAGCGAAGAGTTTGTCGGGATCCTGGCCGACAGTCGCGATTACCTGACGTCGCTGTACGACGTCGCCTTCGTTTATCTTGATCTCGTTCAGGTGAGCGTAGAGTGAAATGATCTTGCGGTGCTCGTGGTTTTCGTAGAAATGATGTTCGATGGTTATGACATTGCCCCACAAGCGACCGCAGTTTTGAGCAAACGTGACGCGGCCATCCGCGACTGCATGAACGTCCTGGCCCAGATCGGTGTTGCCGCCGCCGTTGCCATTCCAGTCCTCGCCTGTGTGGATGCCCAGTTCATAGTTCTCTGCAAAGTGAGTGGCGATGCGCCAGCCGTGATATTCGGTCCCGGTCACGACGTCCTTGTATGAACCTCCGGCATTAGCGTCGCCCACGGGGAAATCAAAACCGTCAGCCGGCGTGACATCAGTGTTTAGATAGGCGTCGAAGACATTCGGCGAAGTTTGCGTTTGAACTGCGGGGTTACTGGGGGCGGACCGGTGGCACGCTTGAACGCAGACAATGAGAACGATCAGAACCGCCGGTGAGAAATGTTTGAATCGTTTCATTGGAGCGCGTTGCCGGAGCGTACCGCTGCAAATTGCCAGAGTCGGCTACAAAAGGCTAGCGCAAACTAACGCACTTGTGGTAAGAACTTCCCGCCGAAAAACAATCCCCCAACTGCTAACGGTTAAACCTAACTGTTGATGTTTGCAGTTCCTTACTGAGTTTCGAGCATAAGTCCCGACTTCTCTCTAAATTTGTAAATAGTGATTCACAGCACTCGCAATCGTTTGCGGGCTACGTAATCGTCGGCTTTGCTTCAAAGTCCGAGGAGATTTTCAATGAAAGTAAAGTACGTCCAAGACAAGTCCCCATCCTCTAACAGCAGACGTAGAGTTCTGCGAACAAGCCGAAAACTATTTGTACCGGCGTTCGCGGTGATTGGTTTAGTTGTAACTCTCACGGCCTTTTCGCAAGAAGGCACGCGGGATTTCAACCGGGTGTGGGGAGGAAATTACAACCCCACTGTACAAACACAATTTAGGATACAAACACAGTCAACACCACGCGAACTGTTCAATCTTAACAACGGCGGAACTGCATCGCGTCGTGTCGTTCACTGGAATTCAATTGCGATTGACGCGAGCGGACTCGACCACACACCCGTCCCACCCGGAGACCCTCGCATTTTCGGCGAACAACTGGGACCCGGTAGATCAGCACGAGCGATAGCAATTGTTCACATTGCGATCTTCGACGCGATTAACGCGATCGAGGGACGTTATCAAAGCTATACCGGCATTCCCCGCGCAAATGCCAATACCTCAGTTGATAGCGCAATAGCTCAGGCAGCTCACGATACGCTGATTGTTATGTTTCCTTCCCAGCGCGCAGCGTTCGACGAGCAACTCGCGGAAGATCTCGGCGACATCCCAAATGGCCAGGCCAAGGGGCGCGGTATCGCATTGGGCAGTCAAGCAGCTGCAGCAATTCTTGAAATGAGAAGCGCTGATGGTTCAGCGCACGCTGAGCCTGTGCTAGCTCAAAATGGAGGCGATTGGCTTGCGAGCGATATGCCAGGAAGATGGCGACAGGATCCCATCAGTCTCATTCGTCTCGCTCTTGGTGGGCACTGGGCCGAGGTGGAACCATTTGTATTGCAGACGGCCAATCAGTTCCGAATACCTCCCCCACCGGCGTTGACGAGTCAGGCATATACGACCGCCTTTCGAGAGGTCAAGCGTCTCGGCGGCGATGGCATCGTAACGCCGACCGAGCGCACTCCGGAACAGACCCACATCGGCATTTTCTGGGCTTATGACGGAACGCCGAGCCTATGCGCGCCGCCCCGCTTGTACAACCAGATCGCGCTAACAATCGCAGATCTAAAAAACACAAACGACGTTCTCGATCTGGCAAGACTGCTGGCGTTGGTTAATGTGTCAATGGCAGACGCAGGTTTCGCATCCTGGGAGTCAAAGTTTTTCTACGATTTCTGGCGCCCGGTTGGCGGTATTCGCGAAGCCGATCCAGGAACTGGACCACTTGGCCTGGGCGATGGCAATCCAAAGACGCAGGGCGATGTAACTTTCTCGCCACTCGGCGCACCTGCCAGCAATTTACAAGGCCCGAATTTTACACCACCATTCCCAGCCTACCCGTCCGGCCACGCGACCTTCGGTGGCGCGTTGTTTGAAACCTTGCGCAACTTCTACGGAACTGATCGCATTCGTTTCACCTTCGTTTCAGATGAATTGAACGGCGTGACGCTCGGCAATGATGGTCAAGTCAGGCCCTTCCTGCCGCGTACTTTTAATAAGCTCTCGGAGGCTGAAGAAGAGAACGGTCAAAGCCGCATCTACCTTGGCATTCACTGGTCCTTCGACAAGACCGAAGGAATAGCGCAAGGCAGGAAAGTTGCGGATTATGTTTTTGAAAACGCGTTTAGACGCGTGAGCCAGTAACGGGATGGCACACCTTCTAGCTGTTCCTATTCGTCTCGACGCGCTTCGCCTTTCGACTCCTCTGACTGTCGTCGAGTCGAAAACTGATTTCACGCGTTTGCCCTACTGGGACGGCCAGCGCGAGGTCAACCCTGACGTCGCGAACATTAGTGATGACCTGGTCTCGTATCCGTTTCAGGATCGCGCACTCGTGCTACCGAAAGGTGTGCATCTGCACTGGGCCCTTCCCGACGCCCTCGCACGCGGCAGAAGCGAAACCACAAAGGAGCAGGGTCACCGGCTAAACTTTCCCGCGGTCCCGAACCGCTGGCTCGTGACCCGCTCCGTAAATGGAAACACTGATCGTCAATGGATCGTCGAGAGCGATTACCTGTATCCAAACGATTACGATTTCCCTTCGAGCAACGAGACGTCGCTGCGAAGTATTGCGATTCCCTTCCCGTGCGATCGAGAAAAAGGTGAATGCCCGTTTCGTTATCTCGGGCGCAAGATGTTGCGATCCGATCCAGCCGGAGCGGGCGAATACCTCTCGACCAAAGGGTACCGCTTAACCGCCGTAGGTTTTGAGGTGGATCCGATTCGTTCCAGTGGATCTCAGCCTACGCCCGCCGGCTTTGGAGACCCGACATTTGCTGCGTTTTATCCAAACTGCCTGAGTGTGTTTGGTCTTCACGATCCGGATGCCCCTGAGAATGTGGCCGGGCTGAAGTACGACGTGATCGGCTGGTTTACTAACAAGGATCACGATTGCCTGCCTTTTCTTTCGAGTCTCTCCCCTGCTGGTCGAAAAACAATAACTACAGCAGACGACTTCAAGGAAGCACTGAAGGAAGCGTACGGCTGGGAGATCCAGGGTGTATTCGCAGAGTTTCCGAACGCTACGATCTTCCATGCGTCGATCGATATGGCGCCTCCGCTCGAACCGTTGAGTAAGACGGTCACAGTCACCGCCGCAATCGGTAATACCGTCACCGAAGCTCTCTCGGCATATCTGGGCAAAGGTAACGTGCCGGAACTCAAAACGCGCCCGGCAGATCTTGAGCGCCAGCTCGAAGCGCTACACCTTGCAGATCGTATCGATCACCTGACGATCGACATTGGACCAAAGTTTCAGCACGCGCGACATGATCGCGGGTTCTCGACTGTCTCTGGTGGAACCGTTTGGACTGTGCGAGTGCCAAACAAAACGGGCGAACACACAACGCCGGTGGAGCCGCTAGAACCTGACATCGCCAGTCTGCTTAACAAGTTGAACATAGCGCAACGCGATTACGAGCGGGCCGTAAACAAGCTCGACTCAATGCAAAAGCAGCTCTTCGCCGATTGGTACAAGTACATGCTCTGCGCCTACCCGCCGGCGGACGCACCCGACGATTATCCCGATATCGACGAGGTGCGTTATTTCATCGCGAAGAGTGATCTCAAGCTCATCGAAAATCAAAAGACGGCCTGTGGGAATGCGAAGAGCACACTTGGAACGAGCTGGCAGACGCTGAATGAAAAAGTGAAGAGTCCTTACGTACTCCAGTCGCGGCCTGCGACTCGCTATTATCGTCCGCATGAACCGGTAGTGCTGATTGCAGGCGCCGACGACGGACTGCGCCAGACTGAGCGCCATGCCGCGAGCGACGCGCCCGTGTGCAACGTGTTGGACCAGCAAGTGGATCTCACAAACGTCAGCGCGATCGATTCCATTCGCAGCAAGCTCACTGGAGGAGCAAACCCGGACGCGGCAGGAACATGGCACCCATTCACCCTCGATTGGCGCGTGGAGATGAAGCCGCTGAGAAACGGAAACAACCTGAACTCCAGCGAGCGCTCCTACAATCCAAATTTCATCTTGAATAATTACCGGCTCGCCGACGACAAGGTCGACTTGACACTCTCCGGCGCAGCCGGCGTGGAACAAGCAGCGAGTGTATTCACAGGCAGCAGCTTGATGACTTCACACGCGCGGTTCCAGTTAAAAGAACGCATCAACACTTTTCTTTCAAAGCGGCTCCTGAAAAAATATTACGACGCCAGCAAGATCACTGACGATCACAAGACGGACAACTATTTCGAAGAGCACGTCGTCGAGATCAAAAAATGGTACGACGCAAACAAGAATGACAAAACGATCGGCGACCCAGTGGTGGATACGATGATCCAGGTCGCCGCGGTGATCGACTCGCCCAACTTCCACGTGCTCGCGCAATCGCTGAATGGCTTCAACGAAGCCCTGCTTATGCACAAGCAGACATTTCAACTTCCGTTGGCCGAGCCACTCGGATTCGACGACGCGAAAGAATTCACCTGGCGTGTTGCTCGACGCAGTCGGACAAAACACGTACGTCGCGCCGCAGCCGCTTGACGACTTCCATCCACTCCGCACCGGTAGCTTCAAAGTGCTCGATCTTCGACTCGTGGATACATTTGGACGCGTCAAGGACATCGTCGTCAACGATTGGCTGGCAACGGAAACGATGCCGGCGTCAGCAGAGAAAGGACTTTTCTCGCTTCCGCCGCGATTCGTGCAACCTGCCCGGCTTTCATTTCAATGGCTATCAGGATCGGCGACGGGCGATGAGGTTGAGATGAATTCACATCCCGCGACGTCACCTGTTTGCGGGTGGCTCTTGCCAAACCACCTGGACCACAGCCTGATGGTTTATGACGGCGCTGGTATACCGCAAGGTTCCATCTCTAACGACTGCAGTTGGCTGCCCGCACCGGGCCGTGCGGCGATTGAGAAAACGAAGCTCGCGCCGCATCTCAAGGAACTAGTCACGCATCTGACCGGACTCAAAAAAGAAGATCTCGGAGCGTTCTTCACAAGTATTGAAACCGCACTAGATAACGTCAATCCAGCCAGCGCACCACAACACGATGCACTGGCGTTACTGTTGGGCCGTCCGATTGCCGTAGTGCGAGCTCAATTGAAATTAGAGTTGCGAGGAGAGGCCGCCATTAATCAGAGCTGGGACTCTTTTCGCAGCGATCTCGCGCGATGTTTCCAGAATGAAGACGCGGGAATCACGAAGGAATTGGTCCGTAAGTCTGACGGTGTAACCGCAGTCCGGTTTCCAGTCCGCCTCGGCGATAGCAGGCAGTTGAACGACGGGCTTCTGGGTTACTGGATAGAGACGGCCGAGAATGGGAAACGCTTTATCAAACCAGACGCGCGATTCAACTGCGGTAACAATTCGCTCATCAATCTGGCGATAGGCGATGATGAGTTGACGTTGACAATGCTCGTCGATCCGCGCGGTGTGGTCCATCTTACGTCGGGAATTCTGCCGGCGGAAGTTCTCGAGATTCCCCAGGATCAATATCAGGCCGCAATGAACTCACTCGAAGTGACTTTCCTGACGGCGCCGATCCTGAGTCCTGCGGACAACGTCAATTTGCCTTTGCCAGTCGAACCTGGGCACGCATGGTCGTGGGTCGCGCAAAGGAAAAACGAAAAGCGCGAAATTGAATGGATTAAGCCCGCGGCGGTTGGACCATCCAGCACCCAGGCAAGTTGGAACGAGTCGCTTGAAATTCACGAAGGCTGGCTCAGAATAACAAATACGAGCAAACAGTAACGCGTTTCGAGAGAGGATCGAACACATGGCAACTGAGGCAGCACTGGTCAACTTTCGTAAGAGTTATCCCATCGACTTCAGCCTGCTGGACCAGGACAAACAGGCGGTGATTTATATCTCCGAGGACAAAGACGATTGGGAACTGTATCTGACGATTGCGAACACGTCTTCACAACCAATTACGATGGTGGATGGACCAGGCGAGACGTCGAGTACGAATCATCATTTCGCGCTGCGATTTCGTGCGGGGACATTAGCGAAGCGGGCAATCGATCTTTTGACGAGTGATCAGTCTAAAAATGTTATGAAGACGACTGACTGGCAACTGGCGAGGCTATCGCAGCCGCCGCCCAACGCGCCAGTCACTCTCTACCTTCGCTACACAGGCGCAAACAAGGTCCTGAAGCAAAATGAGTCACACTCGATCAAGC
The DNA here is from genome assembly GCA_963728575.1 of uncultured Acidobacteriota bacterium. Lineage (GTDB taxonomy): Bacteria > Acidobacteriota > Blastocatellia > Pyrinomonadales > Pyrinomonadaceae > PSRF01. The sequence goes on along the minus strand of CAVSKT010000012.1, from coordinate 458,821 downwards.
TGTCAGGCATCAGTGCTGCACCGGGAACCGGATCTCGAGGGACGCAGGTTGAATTGATTCCACACCAGATGAAGTTCGACGGAGAAGCCGGCACATCGATCACAAACAGCCGAACCCAGTACCTTCACGTCACCAATCACAGTGGCCGGAAGAACATTCCGTTGCACGTGGGATTTGCAGGTGGCAATCACCTTCTGAACGGAGCGACAGACGGAAGGTTGAAACTGCGCATCACCAACGTGTTCAAGAGCAAGGACGCACGCCAGTCCAGCAATTACGTTTCGAGGTCCGAATTCGCCCACAAATGAACCTCGGTCCGAACTTGTTCTTTCATACGATAAAGGAGATGCCGAGTGGGAGCTTGGCACTGCGTTGAAAACTGTGAAGGCCACTAGCCAGAAGAATTCGCTTAACGTGCATGTTCAAGAAATCAGTCAGGGCGATCGACCGGAATGGTTGCTGGCTTTCGAGAAAGACTTTCAACTTAACTATGGCGAGAGTTTCGAGATCGAGATTACAGAAATCACCGTCTCTTCCAAAGCGGGGCAAGCCAATCTCTACCTGCATTACAACAACATTCCCGGTTACTGGGACGGACAGTTTGTCTGTGCAGTTGAAAAGGCGCCAATCGTTATTCAGGGCGACACCGTCGGAATTGGAACGCCTGTTCGAAAGGCGAAGTTGGAAGTAGCAGGTGAAATAAAAACGACGACGCTGAAAGTGGATGAACTCTCCACGTTACGCACCCTGGAAGTTCATGGGGATTCTCGCAGTAACGGGGCGGATTACAGCGGGTGAGGGTGTTTGGAAAGAGGTGTTCACGCGTGACCGGCGAGCGGGCGCAACATATCTCCCTTTCACGTCCGTCGAATCAATGAAAGACGAAAAAGGTGTCGTGCATCTGCGAGGCGTGTTGTTTGTGATTGGCACCCCAAAGAAGGACGAAAATATCTGCCGTCTTGATCCTACCCATCACCCGAAGAGCGACCACAACCTGGACGAGGTTCGAGGTTTAACGTCGTCCAGCGATCCGGTTTGGGGCACGCTGCTAGTGGTTGGAAAAACGGGTAACGACGCTGGTTGGATCAAGTGGGGCCACTTCGAGTTTTCGTCAACAAAAATGATTTCACTTGATGGCTCGAAGTTTCAATCAGACGTTTGATTCCCGCGGAGAAAACATGTCAGACATTGGCTTAGAGATACACCATCTCGACGTGCGCGGTGGCGATGCCACCGTCATCCTCGTCAAAGATCTGGAGAAGAAAACTACTCTTTACAGCGTGCTACTTGATGCGGGTGCCGAGAGAATGGTAGCGCATTCCTTGAAGCATACCTGGTGAAACATCTCCAAACCAATTTCGATTGCATGATCGCCACCCATTACCACGATGACCATATAAAAGGTTTATCGCAGGAAAATTCGATCCGATTCACGAACTTCGTTGACAACGGTGGATACCAGGACGGCACTGGTGTAGAGCCTGCACCCAACGGCATTGGTTCCGGGACCAACAGTGATGTTTTCGCCGATTACCAAACACGCATTGAAACACATCTTCGGGACCACAAGGCAACAAGGATCAAAATACCCTTCGTTAACTCCAAGCTAGACGCGGACAAAAAGCCCTTTCGAATCAGGCTGGGACACGACGACATCCATCTGGTTTGTTATTCCGCAAATGGAATATTGGCGGATGGCCAAAACGTTCTTGCAGCGCAAAGAAAAACGAAGCGCATGAAAGCAAACCCGAATGATCTGTCGCTGGCTTTTGTCCTCGAATGGGGCAAGTTCCGGTATTTCACGGCCGGTGATCTAAGCGGCGATGGCGGCCAAAGCTCCTATTACGATATCGAAAGCTCTCTCGTCGCATACTTAGCTAAGCAGAACGTCTTCCCCTCTGACGCAGTCTCCGTTTTCAAAGCCAGTCATCACGGCAGCGAGCACAGCAATCAACTGGGTTTACTTAAGCTGGTCAATCCGAGCACCGTTGTCGTATCCGTGAACCTGGACAAAAAAGTTCCGTCGCCGATTTTCCTGACGCGCCTCAAAGAACACTTCAGCACTGATGGCATTAGCCCCGACGCAAATGTCGTATTCAGCAACCGGCTACGGGTGGAGTTTGGTGACGATCGCTCCAACGCACTTGAGGAACTCCTGAATGCCAATCGCATTGTGCCCGATAATATTCAATCGGGGATGGAAACCCACGACAACCACAACGTCAAGTGCGTGATCATCCGGCGCCGCGTGAAGAACGGTTCTGCGGTCGCGTTCGATGACGTTCCGAAGAAAGGAGATTACGAACCGAATGTCGTGGGTAGACTAGCTGCAACCAGCGACGCATACGAAGTAGTAATGGTCCGGCGTGATGGTAATGAAGCTACAAAGATAAAAGAATCAGCAAGACCAACAAGTTACAAATTTTCGTTTTCCTGGAATGCCTTACAGTGTAGTGCGGACGACATCAATGTAGGGTTCACTGCCCAGGCCGAAGCCATGGCCTACTGGTACACAACAGACAAAAACAAGAACCAAAACGTGGGGAAAGCCTATGTAACGATGTGTTTTCCTAGTTTGGTTGAGTTATGGAATCAGGCTAAGAATTGCGGAAAATTTAAAAGCAACAGTGCTCGCCGAAATGATCAAAATGTTCGACCTTGCTTTTTCGTTAAATGAACAGAACTACTTTCAGCCGAGAAACCCCAAAGAACCTGACTGCCAGGCAGAGGTTGACTCTTCAGAACCTTTTGGTGCGCCACTCCAGGCAGTACAAACTCAACCACACCCTGAATCCTCACGCGGTGATTCTCTTTTGGAATGTAAACGACAAGCCCGAACCATACGTAACAACGGGCACGCTAAAGCGTAAGGAGGCGCAGCCGAAACAGGGTGAGCGCGTCAGGAAAGTTAAAAAAATCTTTGACCCGAGTGGCAAATAATCTCACTTATGATAACTGCGCAGATTAAGGGCCGCTCTATCTCCATTGCAGATCGTCGCTATGACTCCGACGCCTTTGCGGTGCTTCTTGATTATCTGCGGCTGCCAAGCCTTGCCATCGATGGTAATCCGGTTAATTCGTCCGGAGATATAGCTGGCCTTCGGAGGATCAGCCAACTTATTTTCCCAATCGGTGTCGGTTCAAATCGGAATTACGCCAAAGAGAACGGCGGCTGTGATTTTGTCTTCCTCGCAACCCTGCCCCAGCTTCCGGACGGAATCCTGGCGCCCAGTATCTTCGTCGAGCCGCTCAAACGACTTGCGAATATCACTTTCTCGTTCGCCTCCGAAGACGAGTTGGTTTATCTGGTGTCAATGGAGTCTGATGAGAATCACGACGGTCTTTTCGGCGTACCATTGAAAGGACTCGGGTTTGAGTACCTGCAGGACGCAGCCACACGCGCGCCGCTTTCCCTGGATGTGCATGCTGAAATCGACATAGGTTCAACACCGATACAAATCGCGATTAATGTGCCGCTTGGCGCGCCGTCGGGACCAAAGGTATTGACGGTGACATCACCGAGCATGGTCCCCCTGGAAAACGGCCTCGCGGAAATCGTGCAGTTCATCGAGAAGGTAGCGGGCATCCCCTCTGCGAGCCGTACTTTCCCGGACTCACTCGAAAGCATTTCGACGTTTTTTCTGGACGAGTTCACGTTGCTTCTCGATCCCGACTCGCTTCACATCGACTTTCTTACCTTCCGCCTGATCTCGGCTCAGCCATTGGCACTCATTCCGAATCACCTTTCGATCGAAAACACCGGCGTCAGACTTAACATCACACCGGGACGAGAAAACGATCCAACGACTCACAGCACATCACCATTTTTGGCTCGATCGACATCGACGACGAAACCAAAATTGAAATCGACGTCTCCGTGCCATCCGACTTTCGCACTGGCACCTGGACCTTCTGCGCTTCCGGCGATGCGAAGTTGGACCAGATCGGCGCTGTCGAAAAGTTGCCTATCGCGATTACTCCGGGCGAGTTGCAACTGCATGAAGGGTTTTTGCAACTCGAGGAGCTCTCGCTCAAATTATTCGAAATCGATTTCAAACTTTCACCCGCTTCGGTAACCGCAATCCGATTTGGACGTAGCGGTACTTGCCACCTGTCAGATCACGCATGGCTTCGACGTAAGTAATCCGCGTCTTGCGTTTACTGCCACCCACCCTTTCGACAAGCAGTCGAGAGAGCTCACAGGGCAGATCGACACCACGATCACTCTTGGCGACATTAATTTCGGAATAGAAGCTCGTAAATGCAAAGATGGCTGGGACTTCGTCGGCGAAGCGGAACCGGGCGGTATTCATTTGAGTCGCCTCGTCAAAGCGCTTGAAACCAAGTATTCCCGTTCCCTTCCACAGATCATTCAAGACGATGTGGTGGTGCAGACATTGCGCCTTGAGTTCAGTACGAAGACAACAGACGGCAGCAAGTCGTCGACAGTTTTATTCACTTCAGAGATCGATTTTCCGATCACTAGCGAGCCGAACAGTCAACAAGGACGTTTGCGCTTTGATGCGCACTTCACTGACGAACCGGAGAAGAAGGAATACAGACACGAGTTCTCAGGCGAGCTTACTCTCGGCCCCGTTGGATTCGGCACGAAGTACAGCGAAGATGCGAAAGCGAGTTTTTTTGTCGCCGCTTATTCCGATTCGAAAAACCAAAACATCAAACTAAAACAGCTTGTCGAGCACGTCTCATCTACGCTTGCTAACCTCATCCCAGATGGTTTGGGAATCGTAGTGAAAGACGCGGTGTTTGCCTTCGACAAAACCGGGGAAGACTCGCGAAAATTTCTATTCGGAACTGACCTTGCTATTCAATGCGACTTTTCACGTCTGCCACTGGTTGGGAAGTATTTCTCCGGTCCAGGCGCTGCAAAGATCGGCGTCGACAATCTAAAGATCGTTTTCGCTTCGAAACCGTTCGTTGCAGCGGAAGTGCAGAACTTAAATCAATTGCTCTCCGCATTCGATCCACCGGTTTCTAAGCTTCCGGACGTTACCAGGACAGACACTCCGGATCCGGGGAACGCTACTCAATCAGATGCGACCACGCCCGTGCTAAAACAGGGCGCGAACATCGCCGCGGTATTGAACCTTGGCGGTTCTTCAAAACCTCTCTCTTTTCCGGCAAGTCCCGGAGCGCAACAATCTTCTTCGGACGGACAAGCGATCCCGGATACCACCACCGGCGACAGCGCCATATGGCTCAACATCCAGAAGTCGATTGGACCAGTCCACTTCGAACGCGTGGGTGTCGAGTATCGCCAATCAAAACTCTGGGTGCTCTTGAGTGCTTCACTAACGGCCGCCGGATTAAAGATTTCCCTCGATGGTCTATCACTCGGGACGCCGCTGGACGCCTTCGATCTCAAACCCGCACTGCGCGGCCTGGGCATCGATTACCGTAACGACTTCGTTGAAATCGGTGGAAGTTTTTCAGTAGTCCCGGCGAAAGATCCAAACTCTGAGCCCGAATACAGCGGTGCGGTAACTCTTAAAGCCCGCGGGTTGACGATCAGTGCCGTCGGTAAGTACACGACTATCGACCAGCATCCTTCGCTCTTTATCTTTGGCCTGCTGGATTATCCGATTGGTGGACCACCTTTCTTTTTTGTCACTGGTCTGGCCGCAGGCTTCGGATACCAACGCGCCCTCGCAATTCCAACCATCGACCGGATCGGGCAGTTTTCGTTGATCACTGCCGCGCAAAAGAATTCCTCATTCACCGATGTGTTGCAAAATCCGAATTTAGCCAAAGAGATTCCTCCTGCCGCGGGAGAACACTTCCTCGCCGCAGGAGTCTTATTCACGTCGTTCAAGCTTGTCGAATCGACGGTGTTGCTGTTTGTCGCGTTTGGAAAACGCTTTGAGCTGCATCTTCTCGGCTTATCAAAGATGCGCATGCCCGCTGCGCTCGAAGATGCTGCAAGCACTGCGGTGGAACCCGTAGCCGAAGTGGAACTCGCAGTGAAAGGCAGCTTTATTCCCGACGATGGTTTTCTCGAACTGCGTGCGCAACTGACACCTACCTCGTATCTCTTTTCGAAGAATTGTCACCTCACTGGAGGCTTCGCTTTTCTCTGCTGGTTCAAGCCGAAGCCGGGAGTAGCGAGCACTGGACCAGAAGGCGATTTCGTTTTAACGCTCGGCGGGTATCATCCCGCTTTCCACGTGCCTTCTAATTATCCGACCGTGCCGCGGCTTGGATTCAACTGGCAAGTAACTCCCGGAAACACTCAGCCTCCGAGGTGAAGTTTATTTTGCGTTGACTCCGGCGGCAGTGATGGCCGGTGGCTATCTCCAGGCGGAATGGCGCAGCGGAAAAGTGTACGCGTGGTTTAAAGCGGGAGTGGATTTTCTGATCGCCTGGAAGCCTTATCACTACGACGCGCGCGCTTACATCGACATCGGCGTGGAGGTGACGTTCGAGTTCTTTGGCACGCAACGCTTGACGCTCGACGTCGGGGCCGATCTTCACATCTGGGGACCGGACTTCGCCGGCGAAGCGACCATTCACCTGTGGATAATTTCGTTCACGATTCACTTCGGCAAACAGGATTCAAGCAAGCAGCCGGCAATTGAGTGGGCTGAGTTTCAGAGTTCGTTTCTGCTCAAAAAAGAACCAAAGCCAAAAGAGCTGAAGCCGGAAGTGTGCAGCGTCGTTGTCAGCGATGGTCTGGTCCAAAAGGGCAATGGGAATGATCTCGGAGTTATCAACGGCAAGCATTTCTGTTTGAGGACCGATTCGCGAATTCCGGCAACGGCAGCGGAGCGGAATGGGACAACTCTGAAACTCGACGATAAGTTAGCGGCGCCGTTTGGTGTTGCACCAGTTGGTATTGGGTCGGTCAAGTCGTCAACACATTCCATCACCCTCATGCGCGACAATCGTCCCACCGGTGACGAATTCGAGTACACAGCTCTCGCCAAGAATTTTCCCGCAGCGCTTTGGGGGAAGTCGGCAACGCCCACGATCAATGGCTCTCAGTTCACAAACGCTTTAAGTGGATTTGAAATTCGTCCGCGCAACCTGCGCACGAGCGATGCGAACGCGAAAATTAAACGCGAGGAACTTGTTATCCATGATCCAAGGCCGCAACAGTGTCGTTGGGAGCGCAAGGCGAAAGCATTCAACCCAGTGAAAAAGACTGAGCAGCAGTTTAAGGATGATCTTAAGGCGATAAACAACACGACGCGAAGGGCGCTGCTTGCAAGCCTTGGTGTTGACTTCATCGACCTCGATGATTCGCTTACGTACCAATATCTGAAGCAGCCACAAAGCGAGGCCGCATAACAGTTGGAGTCCCAGCCCTACATCGCTCATGACTGAAAACAACGAACTCACTTTTCTCGCGTGGCACAAACCCGGCATTCTGCCCGGCGAATACAGCGTTCAGGTCACACAAACTATCGTTGCCGACAAAATTCCAGCGGACGATCCCGGGTTTGGTACGCCAGGTCTTGTCGTTCGCCGTGTTAAGCGAACGCTTTGTCCTGGCTCCGAATGAAGTGCATGCTGTTTTTCCACCCGACGCAAGCATGGGAGATCACTCGAACGTGCTTCCGCACGTCGTCCTCCGTCGCAGCACACTTCCATGGGAAAGAAAAACTGACGCGAATGACGACTCGACACCGTGGCTCGCTCTGCTCGTCTTTCATGATGGCGAAGTCGCTGAGCCAAAGTCGATGAGTTTGGGCCAGGCCATAAGTGGCGTACAACTCGAGCGGGGACAAACCAATGAAGATAAGGTCACTGTCATCGAGGTTGAAAAAGGCTTGTTGGAGCTGATCGTGCCGAGTGCACGCGAGCTGGCAATGCTCACGCACGTGCGTAAGCGTGGCGACACCGAGTTGGCAGTGGTGATTGCTAAACGCCTACCCAAACTGAGTGGCTTTAGCACAGCTCATCTGGTTTCCCTGGAGAATCGTTTCAAAGGGGGTCAATTCAACTTCGACGGCGCGAAAAACGGAGACACGATTCGCCTGATTAGCCTGGCCGACTTTCGCTTCGGCTGCTTCGAGCCGAAGCAGAGTTTTACCGAGTTGCTGAGGTCGCTCAATAAGCCGGCGCCAGGTGAGACTGGATCAAGCACATTGCGTTTGCCCGTTTCTCTTGAGACGAAAAGTTTGGATGATCATCTCGCTTCAGGATCAGTGCCGTTGCGGTATCGCATGCGAACGGGGCAAACGGCTGTGTCGTGGTATCACGGTCCGTTCGCACCAGCGAAGAAATCACCTCTGGCCGTCACGCAACCACCAGTTCAAATATCTGACGAACTTGTGCGTTACAGTTCGCATACCGGTATGTTTGACGTGTCGTATGCCGCGGCGTGGGAAATTGGACGCCTCACGGCCCTGCAGAACAAGAAATTTTCGCTCGAACTCCACCACTGGAAACAAGAGCACGCAAAGTTGGGCCAACTGGCCGAACTAACGAACACACATCCACTCGCCGATCTCACCGCGCCTGCTGCGGATCTGCCTTTGCCAATACAACTGAGCACGTGGCTTGATAGCCTGAGCCTGCTCGAAGGTGTGCCTTTTTCTTATCTCGTGCCAGACGAACGCATGCTTCCGCTCGAATCGATTCGATTCTTTTGGCTCGACTCGTTTTGGATTGAATGCCTGCTCGATGGAGCGTTCAGCATCGGACGGCATACTGATGCCGATACGACTCGCGACGCCGCACACAAAACGAGCAGCCATATCACGAACCCGCACTCGCTAGTGACTGGCGTGATACTTCGCTCCGAGGTTGTCTCAGGCTGGCCGGGTTTGCAGGTCGATGGGTACAACAAAGGTCAATTGTTAAAAACACTGCGCACGGCTCGACTTTCACCCAACGTGTTCCTGTGCCTTTTCGAGGGTGAGATCACCGGTGTCACCATTCATCAAAATATTGAGACTTTGCAGTTTGGCATCGAGATGGACCAGGGCAAGCTCGTCAAAGAATTGCGCAACAAACAAAAAGTGAACGTTGGGTTAAAAGCACCCGCGGACAAACGCATCCTCGACCTCAACGCCCTCACCGAGGCTATCAAGGCGCCAACGTCTGCGGACTTTGCGCTGCAAATGATTGAGAGGCTTGAAGAAGTGACATTTTCGATGACAACGCCGGCCACCGCGTGAACGTTCGCGTTAGAAATTCATTTACACAAAATTCTGGTCGGCGGTGTTTGCCCAACAGAACACCTCTGCGCTATCAGAACTACCATCGAGGAGCATCATGAGAATACTGTCCTTCGCCGCCGCGATCGTCTTATGTGGATTGGGCTGTACGTTTTACGGAGTCGAGGCCCTGAATTCGCCTTCCCTCGTCCAGCAACAGACCGCAAATGACGATATCAAGAAACTCTCGTCACCAAACGCCCAGGAACGCGCCGACGCGGCCTGCAGGTTAGGTAGGACTCGCGCCGCCGGAGCGATTCCGGCTTTGATCCAACTGCTTAGCGACGACTCCCCTGTCGAGCAGCCAGTCTGCGACGGCAAAGATAACTGGCGTGGCCGCAACCTGGAGAAGACGACGCCGGGTGAAATCGCAGCGGTCGCCTTATCGCAAATCGGACGTGAAGCTGTTGACCCACTTATAGCCGCGCTGCGAAGTACTGCAACGCCGGCACGCGCAAACGCCGCGTTTGCTCTCGGACTGATTCATGATGACCGTGTAGTAGAGCCGTTAATTTCGGCGACCCGAGATCCTGAGGCGCGAGTGCGCGAGAAGGCATCGTGGTCGCTTGGGTTAGTCGGCGACCATCGTGCAGTGGAGCCACTGAGTGTTGCTCTTAAAGACGCGGACGCGCATGTGCGTTCGCAGGCCGCCTGGGCATTGGGTCTGAAAGGTGACGCACGTTCAGTCGAGCCTTTAATACTCGCGTTGCGAGACGAAAACGAAAAGGTGCAATCACAAGCTGCCTGGGCTCTTGGGCTCAAGGGTGACGATCGTGCAGTCGAGCCTCTTACAATTGCATTGACGGCGAGTCACGAACAGATCCGAGCGCAAGCGGCGTGGGCCCTTGGTCTGAAAGGAAATGCAAACGCGGTTGGCGCGCTGATCCTCGCACTAAAAGATACTAACGCCAATGTGCGTTCTCAGGCTGCCTGGGCTCTCGGACTAAAAGGCGACGAACGCTCTGTTGAGCCGTTGCGTAATGCCTTGAACGACCCGGATGAAAAGGTGCGTAAGCAAGCGCGCTGGGCACTGGATCTCCGCGATCTGAAAATGGGTAAACGGATCAAATGAAAGAGATAGTTATGAAGTTTAAGGCACCAGGCTTAGTTGCACTCATTCTCGCAGTGGCTGTTCTGGGACAGGTCCTGTTCGTCCGAGCTACAGGCGCGCATACACCGGACGGAACGGATTCCGAATCGGCACGCATCGCTCGCTTTGAAACACTGCTCGACAGTCTCAGACAAGAGCTGAAGATACCGGCTTACTCCGCTGCCATCGTGAAAGATCAGAAAGTGATCTGGGCGAAGGGATTCGGCTATGCGGACTTTGAGAATAAGATTCCTGCAACCGAACATACCGCCTACCATCTTGCTTCACTCACGAAAACGTTTGCGTCTACGATTTTGATGCAGTTGGTCCAGGAGGGAAAGATCAAGCTGGACGATCCTGTTTCAAAGTACGGCATCACGCTTGAGAGCACTGGTGTAATTAAAGTGCGCCACTTGTTTTCTCACACATCCGAAGGAAATCCCGGCGAGCAGTACCGCTATAACGGCAACCGCTTTGCAGAACTGGATAAGGTGGTTGAAAGGGCGACCGGCAAATCATTCGCCGAACTTTTAATAACAAACATTCTCGATCCTCTCGGCATGAATGAAACGGCACCGAACGTGCCCAGGATTGTCAGCACCAAATCACCAAACGCCGCAAGCCAGCCGGCAGAAGCCGAAGTGAAAGCCGCGGTTATGGATATCGTTACGGGCTTCAATTCCGGCAACGTTGACCAGATCCAGCGACGTCTCGCATCGCAGCAAAATCGCTTTCAGGGAGACGGCGGGTTCTTAACTTCTTTTGTTGATCCGTCGGAGTTAAGAGGAGCATTCGAGGCGGGCTTCAAAATCAAGATGGAGGTCAACAACCTCGAAGCTGCGGTTTACGGCGACAGTGCGGTCACAACCTTTTATACGGCCACGACCATCACGCCTCCTAATGGACCAGTGCGCAACGAGGGTCCGTGGCGAAGTTCAATCTTCTGGAACAAACAAGACGGCGCCTGGAAGCTGGTCCATTCGCACCAGTCGCCACTGGGCAGAGGAATCATTACTGAAAAGCACCAGCAAAGATTCGACACTGTCAGCAAGATGCTCGCTCAGGCATACGGACTCGATCGCGAATTCAAGTGGACTAGAATCAATTACCCGCAGGGGTTCAGCACTTCCGCCGGATTGATCTCGACAGTTCTCGACATGGCGAAGTATGACATTGCGATCGATCAGAACAAGTTCCTTACTAAAGAGACTCAACAACTCGCCTTTACGCCGGCTATGTCGACCAAAGGTGAGTCACTTCCCTACGGCTTGGGTTGGTTTACGCAGGACTACAAAGGCACGAAGCTGTTCTGGCATTACGGCTACTGGACCGGCAACTCCTCCTTTATTATGAAAGTGCCAGAGCGAAACATGACGTTCATCATCATGGCGAACTCTGACAATCTCAGCCGTCCCACCGATCTCGGTTCGGGTAACGCGCTAAGCTCTCCGTTAGGCATGGCTTTTTTGAAGACGTTCATCTTCCCCGAGAAGTTCGGGCAGAGCATTCCCGAGATTAGTTGGAACGCTCCGGTCACAGAATTGAAAAATCAGCTCAACGCTGTAGCGGCAAAACCGTACGCCGATGTCTATCGCACAGACCTTGTTACAAAAGTCCGGATCTTTCAAAGCGTGGGACGCGCAAATGATTCCACGCAACTGATGAGAGCGTATGGCGAGCTCTATTCCAAGCCTATGCCCGAAGATCTGGTGAAGCTGCCGGTGCTCGCGCAGATCGTTCAAGTGCTGGACAACGAAGATAAGACTGTTCCGTTTAATGTGGCGAGTAGTCAGGACGTGCGTATCTTCGCCATCGGCGAAGGTCAGGGCGGTGAGATGTTTGACTACGGCTGGATCGAAGACGTCGACAAAGCGTCACGTGTGTGGGAGATGCAAGAGGCTAAAACTGCACATGCAGGTGGCGCGGGTAAGAACAGGAAAGTTGATGTGCTGATCACTCTGCCTGCGGGAAACTATAAGTTGCGATACAAATCTGATGATTCGCACGCGTTCGACCACTGGAACAGTCTGCCACCCGACATTAATTTTTGGGGAATCGCCGTCTATAAGAAATAAGACGAAGATCGCGTCGACTCACCTTAATACCCATCACCCCTCGCACTACTTTCGTGCTCAATGAGCAGTCACGGCTTTGGTCTAGCCGGCCCTGGAAGCTTCATGCTAAAAGATGCTCAGCGGACCTCGTGCGGGCCTTTCTCGATCCCAGCAGAGAACTTGTTTGAAGCTTCACCCCCCTCGAGCTAAAGTCATCGTTTCAACTCTGCTGGTTGCGGTTGTGTTGGTCCATGTGGTCCCATTCCAGCGCCTCTCCGCTCACGCCCAGAATCAACAAACCACGCTTCCGCCTGCTCATAGAAAACAAGGTGAATTCGTCCCTGGTGAACTGCTGGTTCGTTTTCGTCCGGGTGAGACCGTGGCGAAAACAAAAAGCCACCTTGCAACTCTCAATGCTCAGTGGCGTGCGGGGGTGGCTTCAAGTCGGAATCCAGCGCCGAAGGCGCGGAATATGATAGCCAGCAAGCGCCGAAGGCGCGGAATATGACAGCCAGGGGCAAGCACTGAGCGGAGCGAAGTGCGTCGCCCCTGGATAAAATGCGTTTCAGTGAGAAAGCTCTGAAAGAGCGAAATAACTGGAGACGATATTTCGCACCTTCAGTGCTCTCTCAACTTATTCCTCGCTACCAGGGGCGACGCGCTTCGCTCCGCTCATCGCTTGCCCCTGGCTGTCATATTCCGCGCCTTCGGCGCTGCCCCTGGCTGTCATATTCCGCGCCTTCGGCGCTGCCCCTGGCTATACTATTCCGCGCCTTCGGCGCTGCCCTGGCTCTGACCAGGTCGCTACCGTTCCCTGTACTGACCACGATTCCTTACCTCACACAAAGCCTCCAACACATAATTTTTCAATCGAAATGTGAGGGATTAAACTACGCCACATGTGATCGTGACGGTGTGGCCGAGCACTACCGTAGATCGGGGGAACCCATACATGCATGACGATTTGGACGAGACCTCAGAACCTGAGTTAACCGCAGACGAGGAGGCATTGGTGAAGGAGATGCCGGCGTTGACTGACGTCGGCCAGGCGCGTCGCACATTCCTCGGCCAGAGCATGAGTTTATTTGCCCTCATGCTGCTGGAGAAGGAGCAAGCGTTAGCCGCCCTTTCACCCTCGCCCGATGCAGTGTTCGCTCAGGCAGTAACGCCGCAAAACGCAATCAGGACGACTCTGAAAGTGAACGGCGCGGCTAAAACGCTCCAGTTGGATTCGCGCGTCGTCCTGCTCGATGCACTGCGCGAAACGTTAGAGCTCACGGGAACGAAAAAGGGCTGCGAGGTGGGCCAGTGCGGCGCCTGCACCGTACTCGTTGACGGTCGTCGCGTGCTGTCGTGCCTGACGCTTGCAGCAACACTCGAAGGTCGTGAGATCACAACGATTGAAGGGCTCGCTCGCGGTGAACAGCTTCACCCGGTGCAAGCTGCCTTCATCAAGTACGACGGCTTTCAGTGCGGGTACTGTACGCCGGGACAGATATGCTCAGCGGTCGGGGTGCTCGAAGAAGCACGACGCGGCGATGTGAGTCACGTGACCGAAGACGTCGGCGTCACGACGACAAGGCTCACCGACGATGAGATACGCGAACGTATGAGCGGCAACATCTGTCGCTGCGGAGCTTATCCGGGTATCGTCGCGGCCATCAGGGAAGTTCATACAGGCAAAGAGTCGGCGCGGACATGGCGCTTCGTCGAGGACCAAGAGCTGGCGCGCGTCAGAAAGGAGTGGCAATCCGATGAGACCGTTTAAGTACACGCGAGCGAGTGACGCGGCAGCGGCCGCGCGAGCTGTCGCCGCGAACCCTGGTGCGAAGTTCCTGGCAGGTGGGACCAACATTCTCGATTTGATGAAAGAGGATGTCGAGCGTCCAAATGAACTCGTTGACCTGACCCGGCTGAAGCTCGCCGAGATCACAGCCGCGCCGAACGGCGGCGTCTCAATTGGTGCGCTTGCAAAGAATACAGACACCGCGAACCACCCGCTCATACGTAAGAAGCTATCCACTCCTGACACAGGCCATTGTTGCGGGCGCATCGGGGCAGCTTCGCAACATGGCGACGAATGGTGGAAACCTGATGCAGCGCACGCGCTGCCAGTACTTCTACGACACAGCGATGCCCTGCAATAAGCGTGAGCCCGGAACCGGTTGCGGCGCGCGCGAAGGCTTGAATCGCATCCATGCGATCTTCGGTTGGAGTGAGAAGTGTGTCGCCACTTATCCGGGCGACATGGCAAATGCACTCTACGCGCTTGAAGCCCAGGTGAGAATCAGGAATGCAGCGGGGCGCGAGCGCATGATACCGATTGGTGATTTTCACCGCCTGCCCGGCGACACACCGGAGAAAGACAATAACCTTCAACACGGCGACCTGATCGTCGCGATTGATCTGCCGAGGTCCAACTTCGCGAACAACTACCACTACCTGAAAGTCCGAGATCGGGCGAGTTACGCGTTCGCTCTCGTCGCAGTTGCGGCCGCACTTGAAATGGACGGCAATAGAATCAGGCAGTCGCGCGTCGTGATGGGAAGTGTGGCCCACAAGCCGTGGCGCAGCCAGGAAGCGGAAGCCGCACTTTCCGGAAGACCTGCCTCAGAGGAGAACTTTCGCAAAGCTGCCGAAGCTGCGCTTGCGGGTGCGAAACCCCTCGCACACAACGCCTACAAAGTCGAACTCGGAAAACGCGCGGTGGTGCGCGCGCTCATGCGGGCCGCCAAACTTATCTAGACAAGGGGAACTATATGCCGAGATACATCGGAAAAGAGATGAGTCGCGTAGACGGCGTTGCGAAGGTGACGGGTCGCGCGAAGTACGCTGCCGAGTTTCGCGCACCCAACCTCGCTTACGGGTTTATCGTACTGGGCACCGTTGCGAAAGGTACCATCAAGAGTATCGACACTCGCGAAGCTGAGCGTGCGGCGGGCGTTGTCCGCGTCTTCACACATTTAAATACGCCGAAGCTCGGGCCGAAGGCTTCGCACGAACAGGCGCCGCCGCGTGCGCGGGAGGAAGAGGACAAGTCGTTCCGCGCGCTCCAGTCAGACAGGATCTACTTCAACATGCAACCCGTCGCGCTCGTCGTCGCGGAAACCTATGAACAAGCGCGTTACGCGTCGCGTCTCGTAAAAGTTACTTACAACACTGAGAAGCATACGACCGACACTGAAGCGGCGCGCGAGCGAGCGCGTGTGCCAAAAGGACCACCGCCAAAGCCGCGAGGCAATCCCGAAGAGGCGATGCGTCAAGCGCCTGTGAAGATCGAGGCCGAGTACCGGATACCGATCGAACATCACAATCCCATGGAGCCGCACGCAGCCGTCGCAGTCTGGGACGGTGACAAGCTGACGATGTTCGACAAGTCGCAGGAAGTCTATAACGTGCGGAAACACCTCGCATCGAGCTTCAACATTCCCGAGGCGAACGTGCAGGTCATTTCACCTTACGTCGGCGGCGCTTTCGGTTCGTCTTTGAGGCCGAACTACTACCCGGCGCTGACTGCGATGGCGGCACGCGAGATCAAGCGCCCGGTCAAGGTCGTCTACACGCGGACGCAGATGTTCACGGGTCACGGCCATCGACCGTACACGATCCAGAAAGTCGCGCTCGGCGCAGAGCGAAGCGGTAAGCTCACGGCGACGATCCACGAGGTCGTGCATAACACATCAACGTTCGAGGAATTCTCAGACAACACAACCGGGTTCACACGCCAGGTCTACGCCTGCCCGAATCTCTACGCTCCCCTCAGGATCGCGGAGACGGATCTCAACACGCCGACGTGGATGCGCGCGCCCGGCGCGGTCAGTGGCATGTTCGCGCTCGAGTCGGCGATGGACGAGTTGGCTTACGAACTCAAGATCGATCCGCTCGAGCTCAGGTTGATCAACTACGCCGAACGAGATCCTGAGAGCGGCCGGCCGTTCTCGAGCAAAGCACTGAAAGAGTGCTACCGGCTCGGTGCGGAAAAATTCGGATGGAAGGATCGCAAGTTCGAGCCACGCTCGATGCGTGATGGGCGTCTGTTGGTCGGTTGGGGGACGGCCACCGGTATTTGGGGTGCATTCCAGATGCCCGCCACTGCCAGGATCACGTTCCGTGCGGACGGCAAGGCCCACGTCGCGAGCGCGACGAGCGACATTGGTCCAGGTACGTACACTGTTATCACCATGATCGCTGCCGAGTACCTTGGCCTGAAACCCGAGCAGGTCGAATTCGAACTCGGCGACTCCAACTTCCCGCGTGCTCCCGCGCAGGGCGGATCATGGACCACCGCGAGCGTCGGTTCGGCCGTGCATGGAGCAGCGCTGGCTGTTACTGCGAAGCTACTCGAGGTGGCGAACCGGGACGCAAGCTCACCTCTGAAAGGTGCGGCGGCTTCTGATGTTGAAATGCTGGACGGCCGTCTGCGAGTCAAAAGCGACACGTCGCGTTTCGTCAACATCGCCGAGGTCATGAAACGGAACAACCTGAACGAGATTACAGAGACGTTTGAGTCGAAACCATCGGAGGAGCGCCGCAAGTACGCGACTCTTGCCCACGGCGCGCAGTTTATCGAGGTGAAGGTGGATCCGGACATCGGACGCGTGCAAGTTGCACGCGCGATCGAGGTAACGGCCTGCGGCAGGATCATCAACCCTAAGGCATCGCACAGCCAGGAGATCGGTGGTGTCGTTTGGGGAATCGGCATGGCCCTTCAGGAGGCGACCGAAATCGATCATCGTTACGGGCGCATCATGAACCCAAACCTTCAGCATTATCACGTGCCCGTGAATGCGGATGTTCACATGGTGGAGACCATATTCGTCGAGGAGGAAGACACCGTGGTTAATCCGCTTGGAGTGAAAGGCATGGGCGAGCTCGGGATGGTTGGAATTCCCGCCGCAATCGCCAACGCCGTGTTCCATGCAACGGGCAAACGTATCAGGGAGCTTCCGATTACGCCTGACAAGCTGCTGTAAAAGATGATGGAAAACGATTCCGCGAATGTGGGTGCGGTGATCCTCGCCGCCGGATCGTCGTCCCGCATGGGAATTCCCAAACAGACTCTTCAATTCCAGGGCACTAGCCTGCTCAGGCGCGCGACGCAAGCCGCGCTCGACGCGAAGTGCTGTCCCATAGTCGTAGTGACGGGCGCACATGCAGAGCTGTGTAGACGTGAGTTGGACCAGCTCGAGGTGAGTGAGGCGTTCAATGCTGATTGGCAGGCCGGGATGGCATCGTCAGTTCGTGCGGGCATTGAACGTCTTGTTAGTATCGATCCCCACGTCAGCGGAACCGTGCTTCTGTTGTGCGACCAGCCTCACGTCACCTCAGACGTCATTTCGACTCTGCTCGCAGCGCATCACACCACCGGCAGACCAGTCGTTGCCTCGACGTACAATGGAACTTTTGGCGTGCCGGCACTGTTCAGCCGAACACTCTTTACCGAGTTGATGCAACTCGAAGGCACGTCAGGCGCAAAAGAGATCATTAATAGACATACTTCGAGCGCGCACTTCTTACCGTTTCCCGAGGGCACGGTGGACGTGGACACCCCGGATGATTTTCGCGAGCTTGTGGAATCACGTGTCACCTGTCACTAGCAAAGAGTGGTTTTTTGGGAAGCCCTTCCAACGCTCCTTGCGCTAATTTCAACTGGGCCATCATGCGTATCTCACGCCGTTCGAACTGCGACGACATCGCAATCGCCCGGTCAAAGTCGCACAACGCAAAATAGACAGCATTTTGTGCGAGCTGAGTCAGGAGCGATCCCACGCCTCCTTCGGCTGTCATATTCCATTCGCCATTGCGAAGATAGTGATTGTCAAACTTATTAAGTGTTGCTGCGGCGGAAACAAGCTCATTCATCTTTCGAATGATTGGTTCCATCATGGTGAAACAACGATCACTCTTCACCTCGCAGTACCTGACCGCCATTCCGATTTGATACTGCGTCTGCCATCTTTGCGGCGGAACTTTCTCGAGTAGCTCATTTGCGCGGTCCAGTAGTTTTAGTGTCGTTTGCGGATTTCTTGGACCAATGTCAGTAGCCATGCGAAACAGGTAGTGGAACATTTCGTCTTCATCGCGCAATTCTTTGGCGGCTCGCAATAATTCTTCCGACGTGTCTTCATTTGCTATTCGCTGAGCGTTGTCGATCTCTTTGACAGCAAGTTGTTTGCTCGAAGCTTCCTTCCACGCAAACTCGTTGGAAAGTCTCCGCGCTTTTTCGAAATTCCCAGACTCTGTAATTTTCCGAATTACGAAAATCTGACCGACGTCACGAAACTCCGAGAACTTTGGAATCAGCGCAAAAAGATCTTCAACCGAACCATTCTGATAGACGTCCATGTATTGAGCTAGCTCGGGACTCCATTCATATGGGAACGCGGCCTTTCGCGCGAGAGGTTTCAATGGTGCCGTTCGCTTCGCATCAACTCTTGCCATTAGAGGAACTACCAGGCCCAGCCGGTAGCAAAAGCCGTCGTTATCCGTATGTTTCTTCCGGCCACAACCGGCCTCGAGTGCGAGATCAGTGAAATAGTTCATCAGATCACGAAAGGCCGGATCGCGTCCAAGGCTTGGTTCAACTAACCTGGCCAGCATGTAATAAAATTGTTCCGTCTTCACTACATGTCGGATGCTCTGGTATTGGGCCACTTTTACGATTTCCGCCAAAAGTGCTGATGCGTGATCTCGATGCTTCTTGGTGAGTTCGTACAGGAGAAGTAACTGAGTGTGTGAAATTCCCTGCCTGAGAGATTCGCGGCCGAGCTTCACCGCGAGGTCTGGATTTGTTCGAACAAACAACAGAGCGAGTCGTAAGTTCAGTTCTTTCTTATCGTCATCGCTGATTTTGATGTCGGTGGGCCTGGTTTCTTCCAGGAATCGCAGTGCCCATTCCGGATCAAACCTGCCGATTCGCAACGCGGTGTCTTCTCGTAGTTTTACGAAATTCGGCTTAGCGGCGTGTTCATCATCATTCCCTAATCCCGCTTTGATCTCTTTTGTGACTGTCGCAAACATCTCCCTCGCCCTGGCTTCATTGTGGGGCCAGAGAGACATGGCGATATTTGAACCCATGCGAGCGCGATTCTCACCTGATTGAAGTGAACCAACTTGCTGAGCAAGAGACTCGAGCACCTTGAAGGCTTTCTGGCGCAGGGCTTCATCAACTTGTTGGGATCGAGTTTCGGCCGGCACGAGCGCGATTACAAGGAGAAGAAGGAAGTAACGAGAGTATCTTTTCATTGAGACTCCTTGATTCCTCTTACGATTTCCGCGTCCCGTTCGTTCCGGACAAGCCCTGCGAATTTTGCTTCCCTCATGCGCGTTAGGGTGTAGACAAACTACATCCTATGATGTAGAGTGCCTACACCTTCAGGCCTGGCGGAGAAATCGAAGTGAAACGGCGTTACGAAAACCGGATAGA
Organism: uncultured Acidobacteriota bacterium; assembly: GCA_963728575.1. GTDB lineage: Bacteria > Acidobacteriota > Blastocatellia > Pyrinomonadales > Pyrinomonadaceae > PSRF01. The sequence continues at coordinate 439,069 of CAVSKT010000012.1, read as the reverse complement.
ACTTTTGCAGGGCACACTCGATTTGATAATCCTGCAAACACTTCAATGGGGACCTCGACACGGGTACGGCATCAGCCAGGCAATTCGCACTGGATCCGGAGACGTGCTCCAGGTTGATACAGGCTCACTCTATCCCGCACTGCATCGCCTCGAACGCAAAAAATGGATCAAAGCTGAATGGATAGTTTCGGACAATAATCAACAGGTCAAGTCGTATCAACTGACTGCCCTCGGAAAAAAGCAGTTGGCCCATGAACGCTCGAACTGGGACAAACTTTCAGAAGCGATGGCCGGAATTCTTCACCCCGCCAGAGCAGAAGGTGAATGATGAGTTTTTGGAAGCGTCGCGCGCGTAAAAATGCTGAACTCGAAACTGAGATCCAGAATCATATCGAACTGTCCATTCGAGAGCGAATCGAGCGTGGTGAGTCGCCGGCAGAAGCGCGTGCGAGAGCTCTCCGGGAGTTTGGGAATGTCGCTCTTGTGCAGGAGGTCACTCGAGAAATGTGGAGCTGGGCATTTCTGGCTCGTCTCGCTCAGGATCTGCGGTTTGGTTTACGCATGCTGCGAAAGAGTCCCGGATTTTCACTTGTCGTCATTCTTACTTTAGTTCTTGGCATCGGCGCAACAACTGCGATTTTTAGCGTTGTGTATGGCGTAATTTTACGTCCGCTTCGCTTTGGAGATTCGGAACGCCTGGTTTCGATTTGGACGCGCACACCGCAGGTCGATCGACTCCCTCTCGCCGCTGCAGATCATAAGGATATAAAAGAACAGAACAGCGTATTTGAAGACGTTGCTATCTTGCGCGCCAGCGCTAACTACAACCTGTCAGGAGAGGGAGAGCCGGAGTGGCTGCAGGGATCCAGCATTCCTTCAAACCTCTTTCCACTACTGAAAGTCGAACCTCTATTGGGCCGAGGCTTTACTGCCGAGGAAAACCAACCGGGTCGCGACCACGAAGTGATTCTTAGTCACGCTTTATGGCAACGCCGCTATGCCGGCGACACCAATATCATCGGCAAAAATATCCGTTTGGAAAATGTTCCCTACGAGGTTGTTGGCGTGATGGGTCCGAACTTTCAGTATCCGAATCGCGACATTCAGATATGGACGCCACTCACAATCAATCCAGCCGACTTTCAAACTCGCACCGGTTACATGCACCTCGCCGTTGCGCGCCTGAGGCCTGGCGTCACTTTGGATCAGGCGCAAAACGAGCTGACAACTATCTCCACTCGATTGTCGCAGCAATATCCTGTTAAAAAGTCCGTGAGTTTCGGCGTCGCGCCATTACGAGAAGACATTGCCAGTCCTGCGGAGAAACCACTCCTGATTCTGCTCGCTGCATCATTTGGTCTACTCTTGATCGGTTGTTGCAACCTAGCGAACTTATTACTGACCCGCACGCTGAGTCGCAATCGTGAAACTGCCGTTCGGCGAGCCCTCGGAGCGTCTCATTATCAGCTATTGGTCCAAACGATAGCAGAGCTACTTCCTCTCCTGTCGATCGGCGCGATTCTTGGTCTGGTCGCAGCCAGTTGGGGCAGCAAGTCTCTGCTGCAACTGGTGCCCGCAACACTGCCGAGAGCTGAAGAGATATCAGTCAATTTCCCGGTGATGCTGTTTAGCGTTGGACTGTTAATCGTGACGGCGGCGATCGTACTAATCATCCCGCTCTATCAACTGAGACGTTCGGATCTTGTCACGACATTACGTCATGATTCGCGAACCTCAACCGGTAGTAAAACAAAAACTAGAAATTTGCTGGTCGTTAGCCAGGTTGCGCTGACAGTGATGTTGCTCACTGGAGCCGGATTGTTAATTCGCACTTTTGCTGCACTCAAGGAAGTTGATCCCGGCTTTCGCTCGAGCGGAGTATTAAGTCTTCGTCTTGCAATCCCACGTAACAAGTACAAGCAGGATCAAAAGGTAGCCGCGCTTTGTCAGACGATTCTTGAACGAGTAAAAGCACTCCCGGCAGTTGAATCCACCGGAATGGGCAATCGTTTGCCGCTATCTGGTCCAAGCGGGTTGTCCACAATTGAGTTTGAACGTGGTGGTGGTCAGGAACCAGGAAGTCTCTCAGCAACGGATGATACGACGATAACTCCCGACTATCTTCGAACGATGAACATCCCGTTGTTGAAGGGCCGTTTCTTCAGTGAACAGGACAACAGCAACTCTCCCTTAGTGGTTATTCTTGACGAAGAAGTAGCGAGCCGGGCGTGGCCTGGAGAAGATCCGATTGGAAAGCGAGTACGGAGTAGTGCGGCTGGTCCATGGGCAGAAGTTGTGGGTGTGGTTGGACACATACGCCACGAAAAACTTGAGAGCGACGAACGCCTGCAGATTTACTGGAGCTACTGGCAACGTGCCAGAGATCGTATGTCTTTGGTAATACGAACATCAGGTGATCCTCATGTCCTGGTGCCTTCCGTGCTCAACGCAATCAGATCGGTTGATCCAGATCAGCCGGCTTTTGCTGTCAGAACGATGAGCGAAGTAGTAGATCAATCCATTTCGCTACGTTGGTTCAATGCTTTGGTTGTTTCCCTCTTCGCTGGGTCTTCGTTGCTACTTGCGATGGTTGGCATTTATGGCGTGATTGCCTGGACCGTCAAACATCAGACCCGTGAGATCGGAGTGCGAATCGCCCTGGGAGCGAATCGCCGCGCGGTATTGATGATGGTGTTAGGGAAGGGTCTGAGAATGACGGCGGTGGGAATCGTACTCGGAGTGCTCGGCTCTTTTTTACTGACGCGGTTTCTTCGCAGTTTGCTATTTGGAGTTACTCAAACCGATCCATACACGTTTATAGCAGTTCCGAGTTTGCTTGTAATAGCTGCGACATTAGCCTGCCTTGTCCCGGCCCTTCGAGCGATTAGGGTGGATCCTATGACTGCACTGAAGTGTGAATAAGAGCAGCAAGAATGTAGCCTGACCCTCTTTCTCATGGAGTACTTAGCTGGCGCAGCTAACATCGCTCACCAGTTTTTATCTAAGATTTTTTGAATATGTAGCAAGGCACTCGGTTTGATTCTCTCTTCACTGCTGTTTCATCTCTCCGTCAGGAGGCCCGGCAGTGAAACCTCCAATTTGGGCATCCGCAGTATTACTAACTTTGTTAGCCACTTCCCACGTTGCTGCACAAGATTCCGATCCCAAGCCGAGAGCAGAAATCAAAATGATCGTCGGCGCATCAGACTTCGGAACTGATGACCGGTCATATCCACATTTAGTAACCGGGACTGCCTTCAGGGTTCGCATCTCGCGCCACTGGAGCATCGAACCTGAATTCAACTACATGCGTCGTAATTCAAACGACGAGGACTTTGTCTTTCAACCCAGCGTAGTTTATGAATTCGATAAACGCGACAACCGCTTCGTTCCGTATCTAATTGGCGGCGTGGGCGTCATCAGGCACAAGAGTGTCTTTAATGGATCTGACTTTGATACCGGAGCACCGGTCACGTACGACACTTCATGGACGACCTGGAGCGCCAGTGCGGGCGCTGGTTTGAAAGTGTTCATTTCTAAACGAATATTTATCGCTCCGGAAGCCAGGATTGGGTATCAACCAACCGTCCGGGCTACGGTCAGCGTTGGCTATGTGTTTTGAGTGGGCCGCCTGTTAATTTTTAAAAATCGTATGTGATGTTCTTCAAATATTGACCACTTCAAAGTGTACGGGGTCGCAGCCAATCGGTAACGCCGGTTTGAGGCCCAACATTTTGAGTCGATATGAAGGAGACATCATGAAACGTTTCTTAACTGTCAAAACTTTTATCCTGGTTTTTACCCTGCTGCTGGGAACTATTCCGGTAATCGCAACTGAACGTCCATTTGCCTCCAGTGGAAATGGCCTCGCAGCCTTCATCACAGATGGCGCCGGCAACGTCGTCGGTGCGAATCTGACGTTAACAGGTAACGGGACTCACCTCGGGCAATTCACAGGTACGGGCACGATCCAATTTTTGCCTGACGCCAACGACCCGAACATCTCGCATCCGGCCGGTGAAGTTACGTATGTAGCGGCCAACGGCGATCGTCTTCCGACTGTTATCGAGAATGGTTCGATGGATCTTCGAACTGGAATCGCGACGGGCGACATGGTGTTCCAAAGCGGCACTGGACGTTTCGCGGGAGTAAGTGGAAGAGCTGCGATCGTCGTCGAGCAGAACTTCATCACGGGCGCCTACACGTTCACCATGGTTGGAAACATCAATTACTAATTCGACCGACACACTGATTTTTCAAGTAGGGCTGGTGGCAACGCCAGCCCTTTAATACATTTTGCTGGTCTCCTCAAAAGAGGGATAATGTTGCGGTGGCTGCTGCATATCCAGGTAAACGTGCCGCCGTGTTCGAAGGACTTCGAAGGCGGCTTTTTGGTATCGCATATCGAATGCTTGGGACCACGGCGGATGCGGAGGATATTGTTCAGGAGGCTTACATACGCTGGCACCAGGCAGACACTGACGAGATTCGATCGGCCGAAGCATGGCTTGTCAGCGTGGTTACGAGACTCTCGATTGATAAACTGCGCAGAGTTTCAGTTGAGCGAGAGAATTATATAGGCCCCTGGTTGCCGGAACCGCTCATCGCCAGCACCTCACCGACTCCGGAAGAACAACTTGAACACGCATCGGATCTCTCGATGGCGTTCATGGTGCTGCTCGAACGGTTGGCGCCAGTTGAGCGCGCAGCGTTCCTGCTGCACGATGTGTTCGATTGTGCGTATCCGATGATCGCGAACATTCTGCGAAAGAGTGAGGCCGCCTGCCGGCAAGTGGTGCACCGTGCGCGTGAAAGAGTTCGAACGGAGCAATCGCGGTTCGAAGCGAGCGACGCCGCTCGTCGTTCACTCATTAATCAATTCATGGCCGCGGCAGATGCCGGCGACGACGTCACGTTGCTGTCGCTTTTCGCAAAAGATGCGACGCTGACGAGCGATGGTGGGGGAGTTGTTCCGGCGGCACGTAAAGTTGTTCATGGACGTTCGCGAATTGCGCGCCTCTATTTACTTCTTGCGCGACGACTGGGCACTCGACTCCGGCAGGAGCTCGTCAGCATCAACGGTGAACCGGGTCTGGCCATGTACCTGGACGGCGCCCCCCTCGCAACTGTCTCGTTTCAGACCGACGGCAACTCAATCACAGCTCTCTACACGGTACTCAATCCGCAAAAACTTCACGGCCTTTCGAGGATGTAGCGCCGAAGGCGCGAAATATGATAGCCAGGGCAAGTGCTGAGCCAGCGAAGCGCGTCGCCCCTGGGTGATTGGGGCGAAATTTGGAACAGCGCCGAAGGTGCGAAATATTTATTCCGCTCTTTCAGAGCTCCACGGGTCTTACTTCTTTTACTTCCAGGGGCGACGCGCCTCGCTCCGCTCGGCGCTTGCCCCTGGCTGTCATATTTCGCGCCTTCGGCGCTGCGTGGCCTTCTGCACTCGTGTCACAAACTGCCCGGAGCTTCGTCTTTGTTAGTAGAAGCGCCGATTTCGCTCGCAACACGAACGCAATCAGCGACGCATGATCACTAATTTTAGAGGAGTTGGCAATGAAACAAAGATTGGATTTCCTGGGAACGACACCAAACGTGGTGAAAGCGATGCTCGGCTTGCACAAACCCTTATCGCAAAGCGGCTTGGAGAAAGGTTTGCTCGATCTGGTGTACTTTCGCGTCTCTCAGATCAATGGTTGTGCCTTTTGTCTCGATATGCACGCCAAAGATTTGCGAGCAGCCGGCGAAACCGAGCAGCGGCTTTATTGCTCGAAGCGTGGCGCGAAAGCCCGTTCTACTCGGATCGGGAACGTGCAGCACTTGCATGGGCAGAGGCTGTCACAACACTCCGCGACAAAGATGTTCCCGACGACGTCTATGAGCAGGCCCGCGCACAGTTCAGCGAAGCAGAGCTAGTGAACCTGACTTTGGCCGTTATAACAATCAACGGCTGGAACCGCCTCAACATCGCTTTTCGCACTACGCCGGGCACCTACGAAGTCGGCATGTCTTTCGCCGCGTAGACCTCGTTGGAAGTTGGCGGAGGTGCTTGATGCTTAAGCATCTCCGTCTTACCTCTTGATTTTACTCACATCCAAAAACCACTTTTCACCTGTCGTCGACCGCACGCGTCCCTGACTGAGTGTGCTCACCCCGCTGACCCCGGAACTCGCTTTTATCGATAGAGACTTGAGTTGCAGCCCTCTCGTTTCTCCTTCAATCCTTACTTGTACATAACCGATAAATGGTAATTCACGAGAAAAGAAATCCGGATCCTGGCTAATTATCCACAGGGACAACTCGTGTTCATCCGAACTCCACGCGGGATTTGTCTTCCACCATTCCTGCCTCTTTGCATAGTATTGTTGTTGGGCCACGCGAGGTATGGACAAATAACTTTCATAGACATGAGTCTTTTGAGACTGCAGGTTGTACCATGTGGACCAATGAACACGATCGCAGCTATAACGAACGTAAGCGTGGAGGTAAGTGAAATCTTCAGCGCCGGCGTCAACTTCTAACCGGATCGTTGTTGACGTTGGCGGACGCCATGACATTCCTGCCGCAATTGGTTGCGACTGGACCCAAACTTCGGTCGTCATATTCGACGGCAGTTTTTCTGAGTATAGACCATCAGCTTTTACTGAGACGGACTGAGACCAGGTCACCTCTTCTGGAACTTTTGCGGGTGCAAACTGTATGTTGACGGTATTCTCGGAAAAGAACTGAGCCTGTGCGGTGATTGCCGGGAAGAGCGACAACCCAACCAATACAAAGAAGTTGATTTTGGATCGCATAAGCATTTGAGATCTCTGCACGTCACAGTGTTACAAAACCGATCATCAATACCGTACCGCGCTTGCCTGTTGATTGGGCTGGGCGGTCTCTTCGCCGGCGTCACGGGGCCGCTGCTCAGCACCTTCATCCCGCCACTCGTGCGCGACGCCGTCGGCGATCATCGTACGACCATCGGGGCCATCATGGCTATTGACAATGTATTGTTGCTCCTGTTGATGCCGTGGGCAGGACCGGCATCGGATCGGGCCAGCTCTCGTGGGCGCGGCCGGTTGCCACTCGTTCTCACCGGGCTTGTACTGTCGTCACTCGGCATGGCACTGCTCCCCTTCTCTGCTGCCTTCGGCTTACCTTTCCTCGTTGGAGCGATCGTCGTGTTACATACGGGGATCAACATTCAGCGGTCGCCATTTCAGGCCCTCGTGGCCGATCTCGTGCCGTCGCGTCACCGCTCTCTTGCAACAGGCTCCATTACATTTCAGATGTGCGTCGGAGCAATCGCGTTTCTAATGCTTGGACGAATATTGGGAATGCGGCCCGCATTTCTGATTGCGAGTGGCAGCGTGCTCGTTATTGCGGCTGCGTTTACTGTTGGATTGCGCGAGCCGAAACTGGTTGAGTCGCGGTCAGAGGAGGTGACTTTTCGATCGCTCGTCGATGCGGCATGGGCAGCCATTCGCGGGGTGGTCCCGGGCATGCGTCCCATCTTCGTTGCCGTGCTTCTGTTGCAACTGACTTTTCAAAGCTTCACGACATGGTATGCGTTGCACGCGACGGAGCGCTTTAACGTTCGACCGCAGGACGTCACGATCGGATTTATCGCATGGGCCATCGGCGGCGTGATTGGTGCCCTGCCCGCTGGTGTCATCGGAGTTCGCATCGGACGCCGGAACGCGATACTCATCGGCTTCGCGTTGATGGCCACCTGCATGCTCGCGCTGGATCGCGTCACCGAAATAAATCACGCGATACCGCTGCTCGCGCTCGCCTCGGCAAGTTGGGCGCTGCCGACAGTGAATGCGTATCCGCTGTTTGTCGAGCCCGTTCCGCGCCAGCACAGAGGAGTACTGGCCGCGCTGTACCTGCTCTGCATGGCGTTGGGTGGCGCGGTTGGAGATCCTGTGAACGGCCGCCTCTTCGATCTCCTGAATGGCTACCGCCCCTTGTTTCTATTAATGGCTTCCTACACCGCCCTCGCCTTTGTCGCCGTGCTCTTCGTCCCACGCGGTGTTGGCGAGGCCGGCACCGGGCGTGACCCGGTTCCCGAGTCGGACGTGACTAAGGTTCACTTTTGACGCGCGTGTCTACGGCGATCCAGTTGAGTTCCCAGGTCTTGCCACCGTCATCCGAAAATGATTGTTCGAAGCGGCATGAGTTTGGGGTGATGTCCGATATGACGAATCGAACAAGGATCGTTCGGCCATTCAGAGTTTCCTGGTTGTAAAATTCTCCGCGTCCATTCTTAAACTCGCCGATCGTCGGAACAGCTAAAGTACCAACAGCGCTGTTGGAGAAATTCAGACTCCACTGGCGGGATTGTGGATTGTACAAGCGCAGGCTCAAACCTTCGAAGTGACCTGCTGGACCATCAGCCACGAGTTCCACCAAATTGGCACGGCCATTCCAAACTTTTCGGACGACTGTGGTTCCCTGATACTCAACCCACGTATTCGAGCCGGTGAGCGGACGCAAGCGGCGTTTCAGGTGAGTTTTCCAGGTGCCGATATGGAAATCAAAATCATGTTGCCCATCTCGTGTGAAACCGGTGATGGGCTGCGCGGCGATGACGAGACCACACAGAAGTAGAGACAACCTCTTCATTAGTGATTACTCCCCTTCCCGAGGTCCATCACACACATACCCACTCGACGTCTCACAAAGTATGACATCGTAACTTTCGAGCAGAGGCATAGCGATGGCTTCCAACTCTTTCTTCCACAAATCACTTCCATAGAAGGCGTCCTTCATTTGGTCGCGTTGCTCCAGCGAGGGAAAACTGCGCAGCCAAACGAACTTATTAGGATTTTCAATATCAAGCATTGGGCCAAGGATCTTCATACCATGCGATCGTAGAGCGGGAATCGCCCGCGTTTCGAACAGCTTGATAAACTCATCTCTGTGCCCTGGCTTAATTCTGTAACTGCGTACCTCGACTATCATTGGTTACCTCGATTTGAATAAAGGATTTTGCCGCCAGCGAATATAATCTCGCTCATGGTCTCCAGCAAGAAGGCACCTCCAGGTAACTACGCTCCTGCGCGACGGTCCAATCCGGTCGGTGGATGTCCCCTCACGGCAGCGCTCGCCGCGATCGGAGGCAAATGGAAACTGATCATCGTGTACTGGTTAGCAGAATCGCCAAAACACTTTGCGGATTTGCGACGCGCCATGCCGAGTATTTCCCAGAAGGTACTTACGCAACAACTCCGAGAACTGATCGGCGACGGTATCGTAAAGCGTCAGCCTAAGGGTGCAGTTCCCGCGCCCGTCGAATACTCGCTCACCGAGTACGGTAAATCAGTAATGCCGCTTGTTGAGGATGTTCGCCTCTGGGGTAGGTCGCACATGGAACGCTTGCCTTCAGAGTGATGCGCTTCCGGTTTGCTGGTGGGTGCGTCAGTTTGAAAATTTAACGATTACACCGAAGGCGTTGGCTAAAACGCCGAAGGCGTTGGCTAAAACGCGGAAGGCGTTGGCCGTTAATACGCCGAAAGGCGTTGGCTAATTCCAGCCCAGCGGTTGGAGCGCAGCGACAACCCTGGGATCTGAAATCAGAAGCAGGACCAACGCTGAAAGCGTTTAGGCGTGTGCGATATTAACCCTTTCAGGGTTGGTCAACTATCCGCTGGTGGCTACCCCCAGGTTTGTCGCTGCGCTCCAACCGCTGGGCTGGAATTCGCCAACGCCTTCGGCGTACTGGGCTCAAATTAGCGAACGCCTTCGGCGTATTCATCCAAATTCCGAACTCAAACACTATGGTCGCGGTATGAGCGGCGTCGTGAGTGGCACGATCCAGGGCGCGGGGAGCAAACTCACTTCCTCTTTCGCCAGGTCGACGTTGGGATCGATCAGCAACTGCGGTTGGCGGCCGTTGAGAGAAACCATTACGTGACCCCGCACCTCAACGTTGTCGTAACCTTCGCGTCTCTTCTCTTCCGCAAGATAATGCCCGAACAGCACAAGCAGGTCCGGCTTCGTAATCACCTTCATCAACTGATGAGGCTTCAGATGATCTTCCGGCTTGATGGTCCATGTTTGCCCGCTTCCGGGATGTGAAACGGTAAAAACTGCCTTGCCAGTCTTTGTTCTCAACTTCATATGCCACGCAAAATTATGCCCTTCTTCGGTCCAGCTAACGTTGCCCTGATACAGAAAATGACGAAGCGGCAAAAGAAGTTGGACCACAAGGTAAGCTGCCAGGAAGCCGGCAACCAACTTTTGCGACGTTGTTAAAGACGGGCAACTCGTCGTTTCCACAATCGGCCCACGTGGAGTTTTCTCAAAGTCCTCTCCTGGCGACATAAATGCTCGAGCGAAGCGTCGCATGATGTCGGGCGGGAAGAAAATCAACAGCGAGCCCAACATCAACCATGGAAAGATACCGATATCGAATATTACTGCGTTCGTAAGATTGAATAAAATTGCCGCTACAAGCGCGAATGGCCGCGTGCGTCGCCACAGGAGCAGCGGCACCACCAGCAGGTCGAGCAGCAAACCGCCGATCACAAAACCGTAAACTACCCAATCAGACGTGAATATAGAGCTACCGCCCGGCGTTGTGGTCAGAGGACTCAACCATGTGCGCATTGGCTCGCCACCACGTACCCAATCGCTGTTGAGTTTCGCGATTCCGCCAAAGAAATATGGTATGCCGACTTGTGCTCGTAACAGCCACAACGTCCACGCTGGAACTACGTCTGAGCGGATCTTCCGCCGCAGTAATGCATCAATAGAAAAAGCGCGTTCGGCAGGAAGGAAGCACATCAGAAAACCGATCAGGCAGATCAGGTAAAGGTGATTTAGATAACGCGTTTGGTCCAACAGAAATGAGTATGTGAAAGCAAGAAAGAATACCGGCGCGGCAATGCGATAGAGCAACCCAAGCATCACACAAGCAGCGGCCAGACCGAGCACAATGAAGTGGATGTACATCCAGGTTTCCGGCCAGGGCTTCACCCAACTGAACCCGTAGTAAGTAAAAGTGACAGCCGGTTCAATGTAGTAACGCCTGATCCAACCGTAAGTGAAGTAGCGATAAACTTCCCACAGCATGATGCCGCCGAAGAGGATGCGGAAGAAAACCAGAAAAGAGATGTCGACAGGTTTGAAGAGCGCTGAGCACAGCCGTTCCCAGGAATTTGCTTTCGTCACAACTTCGCCCCGCAATACTTGCAACAGATAGCGTCCCGGTCATGTCCTTCCCCCGCGCATGAAGGACAGGTCTGACCGGAAACTTGCTTTTCTCGCACCGCGTGTGCGAGTTCCACCGATACGATTCCAGTAGGAACTGCAATGATTCCATAGCCGATGACCATAACGACCGACGCGACAATCTGACCAATCGCTGTCTGTGGCGAGAGATCGCCGTACCCGACGGTGGTTAGAGTTACGACGGCCCAATAGATAGCTCTGGGAATGCTCGTGAAACCGTGTGCTTCACCTTCGATGACGTACATAACGGCGCCGATAATGACAACGAGTAGCACTACGGCCGAGATAAATACACTGATCTTGCGTCTGCTTGCACGCAGAGCGCGCCGAAGTGTATCGGCTTCTGCCACGTACTCAGAGAGCTTCAACAAGCGAAACACTCGGAACAGACGCAAGATGCGGATCACCAGCAAGTAGTGGCTGCCCGGCACGAGGATGCTCAGGTAGGTGGGAATTATTGCGAGTAAATCAACAATCCCAAAGAAGCTCCTCGCGTAACGCAGTGGACGGCGCACGCTCACGAGCCGAAGAAAGTATTCGACAGTGAATAGAAGAGTGAATAACCACTCAAGCGCGTAAAGCAGTTTTCCGTATTGCTCTCTGACCTCGCGAACGCTTTCCAGAACAACTGTGGCGACACTAAGAAGAATCAGCCAGATGAGAACGAGATCGAAGTAACGGCCGGCGCGCGTATCTGATTCGAAAATGATTTCGTGCAGCCGCGCACGCCGGCCGGTAGAGGGACGTTCTTCAGCGGGACGTTCGTGTACCTCTCGAATCATTCATCATTGATAGCTTAAGTGCCAACTGCATGTCGAGTTGATCACAACCGCACTAAAGCGAAGTTTTTTGATTTTACCCGGGGCAGGTGGGCTAAAAGTCGCTTTACCTTTTATGGTTACCCGAGAGATAATTCGAACCTCATCACTTTCGAGGGAACGCTATATAGCGCCGGCCCTCAAATCGAGTCTTTGTTCCGAACGTAATTTCACTGCGGCTGCTCTAATCGAATTCACTCCCCGGGTCGACCTCCGACCGACTGGTTGCAAGGATCTGTCCCGCGGGCTTTCAAGAGATTGATCCCCATTTCGGTCAAAGGAGTAGACATGAAAAACCGAACCGGTTCCCTTTTAACAATCCTTCTTCTCTGTACGTCAATGCTCTACGGTCAGCAGCCGCAGCAACCGAGCCCGGCTGCGCCAACGGCTTCTCCGGCTGCTACCCAGACTGCTGACGTAAAGAAACCAGCGACACCCGATAAGCCACCTGAGCCGCCGAAAGAAAAAGCCTTCGCGGACATCGTTAAAGACGCCCAGGTTATCAAAGGCCTCTTTACGCTTTATCGCACTGACGAAAAAGTGTATCTCGAGATTCTGCCCGAACAGCTCGAGAAGATGTTTCTCGTGTCGCTCACAGTTGATTCCGGCATTGGCGAGCGTGGATTCTATGCCGCCGCGATGGCCGGTGAGGCGCCATTTGTTTTTCACAAGCAGGGAAAGAACGTACAGCTAATGGTCAAGAACACTCGCTTCCATGCAGACAATGGTCCGATGAACCGCGCAGTGGCGAGATCGTTCAGCGACTCGATCGTCGGCATTACCAAGATTGAGAGTCTGCCACACCCGGAACGCAAAAGTATTTTGATCGACTTTGGCGCGCTGGTGCTCACGGACTTACCGATGCTTAGTTACGATTTGGAAGCGACCTTCCGAATTCCCTATCGCTTTGATCCAAAGAACAGTGTCTTCGGAACACTCAAAGCGTTCCCGCAAAACGTAGAAGTTGAAACGATCGCGCATTACGCGACGGAACGTCCTCCGCTACCTCCGATGCTCGCACCCGGCCAACCGCCGCCGCCGCTTCCTCCGCCTCCGGCTAACCTTCCTGACGTGCGCAGCATGCTCTTTAAGTTGCGTTACAGCATCAGTGAGCGTCCGCAAACAGGTTTTCGGCCACGTCTTGCAGACGCTCGCGTGGGCCACTTCGTCAACTCGATCGAAGACTACAGCGACGACAACCGTAACACCACCACGAAGCGCTTCGTTAATCGCTGGCACCTCGTGAAAAAGGATCCCACTGCGCAACTGTCGCCTCCAAAGCAACCGATCGTTTACTGGCTCGAGAATACGATCCCGGTGAAATATCGCGATTCGATCCGCGACGGCGTGCTCATGTGGAATAAAGCGTTCGAGAAGATCGGATTCCAAAACGCGATCGAGGTAAAAGTGCAACCGGATGATGCGGATTGGGATCCTGCTGACACTCGTTACAGCACGATTCGCTGGTTTGCGGGCTACCCGGATCCAGGCTTTGCACAGGGACCATCTCGTACCGATCCGGTGACTGGTCAGATCTACGATGCTGACATTCGTTTTTCGGAAGCTATGACTCGCTTCTTCCGGCGCGAAGTGCATGAGGTGATTAATCCACTCGCGATGCCATGGGAGTATTCGAGTCCGCGAGCATTCATGGCGCCATGGAGTGTGGTCAACTCGCGATACCTATGCGATTTCGCGGGTGGCGCGGTGCGAGATGCCGAGTTTGCCTTCGATCTTTTGGTGGGCCGCGGCATGGATCCGAATGGAGCTGAGGCCGACAAATTTATTAAAGACTTCCTCCGTGAGATCTCCGCTCACGAAGTGGGCCATACACTCGGACTTCGCCACAACTTCCGCGCCAGCACGATTCACAGTTTTGAGCAGGCGCAGGACTCAGGCGTTACGGCACGCGATGGGCTGACGGGCTCAGTGATGGATTACATTCCAACCAACATCGCGGCGCGTGGCGGCAAACAGGGAGAATACCACCAGTCGACTCTTGGTCCATATGATTACTGGGCCATTGAGTACGCTTATAAGCCAATCGACTCGGCCACCGTTGAAGGCGAGCAAGATGCGTTGCGGAAGATCGCGTCGCGTGCGGCGGAGCCACAATTGGCTTACGACACCGACGAGGATGCGGGCTTCGGTCCGGGACTCGATATGGATCCGGTAGTGAACCGTTTCGATCTGGGCACCGATCCGCTGAAGTATTATTCGCATCGCGTCGGACTAGCTCGTGAGATCTGGAGCAACATGGAGCAACGCCTGGAGAGACAAGGTGAGGGCTATCAAGTATTAAGGCGCAGCTTCAATTCGGCCCTGGGCCAGACGGGCCAGGCGCTGTTCCTGACTTCGAAATACATCGGCGGCATCTACCATTACCGCAGTCACGTCGGAGATCCGGGCAATCGTTTACCGTTTGAGCCGGTGCCGGCAGAAAAGCAAAAGCAAGCACTGCAACTGCTGCGCGACAACTTGTTTGCGCCAACGGCTTTTCAATTCAAGCCGCAGCTTCTGAACAAGTTGGAAAACGAACGGTTTATTGACTTCAACAACTTCACGCCGTCGCGTCAGGACGTGGCGATTCACAACGTAGTTCTCAATCTGCAACGGCAAGTGCTGGATCGCATTTTCTTTCCGACGATATTAAGTCGAATTCAAGACTCGGAAATGAGAGTTGCGGCGCCGGCACAGCCCTTCACTTTGGGTTTGCTGTTTACGGAAATCCAGGACTCGATCTGGGAAGAAACAAAAACTCCGGGTCTCACTCTCAACATCAATAGTTATCGTCGATCATTGCAGCGCGAACACCTGCGCAAAATGATGGGCATGGTGTTGCGAGACTCTGCGGTACCGGAAGACGCACGCACCCTCGCGCGTCAAAGTCTGGTAACGCTTCGCGGGCAACTGCAGCGAGTTGCTACGAGACCGGGGATGACAACGTCTCTCGAGGTTCGGGCGCACCTGGCTGAATCGATGGCTCGAATCGATGAGGCTTTGAAATCCAGTATGCAACGAACCGCGTTCTAGTTCCGGTTGGATTTCGTAGGGGCGGCACTCCTTGGCCGCCCCTACAGTTCAGATTTGTTGCCGGCGCGCGCACGCAGTGGTTTCTTAGGTACGCACCTTTCAACTCCCCCGCCTTTTTCTTTCCACGCGTTTGATCTCTCTGCTTCTTCCTTCGAGACAAAGACCTCGCCGTTAACATAAACACTGTGGGTCATCACGTCTTTGGTCTGAGGAGCCACACAAAGACAGCGGATGCAAACGGTGGCACAGTTTGAGGCCGGTAAAGTGCGATACTGGAGCATGAACATGAAACGCCTTTTTTCTTTAATTATTGCAGTCCTCACAGTTATGCCGGGATTTGCTTTAGGTCAGCAGCGGGGCCGGACTATCACAGTGACAGCATCGAATATTCTTTCAGACGTGTCCGAAAGGAAGAAGAAGCAACCGGCACTTACGGCGAAGGAGTTGGCGGCATTTGGCAATGACCTGATCGAAAAAAGAGGATTCGATTACCACTTTGATGTTTGCGAAATCCTCTCCGCACGTGATCGCAAATCCACCGCGAACTTCTTATCTGCCCGGCAGCCCGTGTCAACCATTAATGGTCGTGAAACACTGAACCTGAAACTGAGTGTCTCGAATCTGGGCGATGGAATGTGCGGAGAATGTTGGACCTTCATACCGAGCCGCCAGGTAAGCAAGCGAGAAATATATTTCGTTGCGTCAGGTAAGAACCATCGCGTGCAACGACCAGCTTCGTTCGTTCTCGACGAAGCAGAGCTGGTCGATGCGGCCATGGAGCAAATCTTGAGGAGGTGGCAGTTGCCTTATCAGGCCGTGCCCGTAGGCATTTCACAAGACGGCACAAAACTGTACGTCGACTTCTACCCTGATTACGAACTCGACAATCTGGTTTTAGAAGTGGCAGACGACGGCCGCCTGGCTTTCCGTGACCGCGCCGAGATGGGCCTGCAACGCGAGGGCGTATTGATAAGCAACCACCCGAAGGATCCCGGAAACGCGTATCTTTCGTTCATCCGTTTTCAGGCTGGCGATAAAAGTTACATAGTTCGCTTCAGCGCACCATGCACGTGAGTGCGTCTAACACCCCCGCATCTCCCCTTCGCGCGTCATGCCGAGCGTGGTGAAAAAAGCGATAGCGTCTGCAAGGTCGTCGACGACGACGCTTACGTGGTCCAATCTCTTGATCGTCATGTCCCTAGTATATCAGGAGGTAGACCACGTACACCTTGAATGATTTTAGCCACAGATGACACGGATGAGAATCCGATTTCAATCCGTGTCATCCGTGGCCTACATGCCAACTGTGAAAACATGATGGGCATTGGCGGGCGGTTGGAGTGCGCAGTTGTGAGCCACAGGACGGACACGGTGGCGTGCGCCGTTGGGATATCACCTGGCCGCCGTAAGGGTGGAGCACCCATATCTTCGCCCATGCCAGGGGACACTCTGTGCGGGCCTTGATAACCTCCGCAGCTTCGAGTGCGCGGCCATTTGCTGCTCGCTCGCGCAGAGCCTGCGTATCTTCGACGCTTAGATCCGCAAAGACAGGAACGATTGTGTGGCACCGGGCACAGTACGTTCCACGCTCCGGTAGAACATCTGATTCCAGGTTTTTGAGTTCAGCTTTTGAGTATCCCTTACCTGGTCCCTGCATAGGCGACAACAATAATCTTTACTCCGACCGCAGCGCCACCACCGGATCGACTCGCGTCGCCCGACGTGCCGGGATGAAACAGGCCACAAGGGCCACCGCAATGAGCGCGAGTGCAGCCGCCGGCAACATCAGCGGATCGCGTGTCGGCAATGATGGAATCAGCGAAATCAATAGTCTCGAGACGCCATACGCACCGAGCGCGCCCAGTAACGCTCCGATCACAACGAGCGCGCCACCTTTACTCAACACCAACCACAGAACATCGCGAGACTGCGCTCCAAGAGCCATTCGAATTCCGAGTTCTCCAGTGCGTTGGACCACGGTGTACGACACAACGCCGTAGATTCCGATTACAGCAAGGATGACACCAATCGCCGCGAACGCTCCGAGCAAGCTGCCAAGCAGCGAGATACTCCCCAAGCCCTGATTGACCGCGTTGCGCGCTGTGCGAATGCGGTAAACCGGTGAATCGGGATCTAATCCTGCAATCGCGCTGCGCAAACTGTTGCCGATCGTTTCCGGATTCGAAGAAGTGCGAAGGAAAATCGTGAGAAAGTTAGGAGCAGCTTGCGTCACGGGCACAAACGCTTCAAATCGAGTGTACGGCTCTCGCAAGCTGCCCGGAAACGCAAGGTCATTGACCACGCCGACGATCTCAAAAAAGTCTTTCTGTTGACCAGTACTACTTACGCGTTTTCCGATCGGACTCTCGTTGGGCCAGAAAGTACGTGCTGTCGACTCGTTGATGACCACCACGTTCGGGTGATCGGCCGTGTCGCCCGCGTTAAAAGTACGACCCTGTTGCAAACGAGCACCTAAGGTCTGAAAGTAGTCGCTACTTACCGCTTCGTAAAACATTTCAGGATACTGGTCGGGCGGCGGCTCCGGTCGGCCCTCAACCAGGAATGAACTACTGCTATTGAAACCAAACACCGGCTGTGAACTACCAATCGCGGCGTGCTGCACACCCGGCAACGTGCGAAGACGATTTTCAAGTTCGGTCAGGAAAACAACTCGTTGCTTGTCTTCCCTATATTTGTCTCCACGAAGACCCATCTGGGCCATCACCAGTCCATCAACCTGCCAGCCCGGATCTGTATTGATGAATCGCTGCAAGCCCCGCAGGAACAATCCGGCAGCCGTCAACAGAATCATCGCAAACGCCACTTCGCCGACGATCAGCATGTGGCGCAACCGGTGTTGCGATCGTCCAGCGGTCGATCCACGCGCCTGGTCCCGCAGTGCAAGGTTCACATCGGCGCGCGATGCTAACCACGCGGGCACCGTCCCAAATATCACACCCGTCACCAGTGAACACAGCAGCGCAAAGCCAAACACTCTGTAATTGAGTTGGACACTGGCTCCGGGAAGATCTGCGAACATACGCGCGCTAATGAAGCGCACGGCTCCGAGCGCGATCACGAGGCTTATTGCTCCGCCGATCAGCGCGATAAGGATGCTCTCTGTAAACGAATGTCGCAGCAGCCGGAACCGGCCCGCACCAAGCGCTGCCCGAACCGCCAGTTCTCGCGCTCGCGCGGTCGTGCGAATGAGCTGGAGGTTCGCGAGGTTTGCGCACGCTATCAGCAACACAAAACCGGCGAGTCCGAAGGTGAACCACATGACAGTTCGGCCGATACTGTCTGACATGGATCGCTGAAGCGGCTCGAGTCGCAGGCTCTCGCCGGAGTTCGACGTGTTTTGCTTGTGGATGTTAGCGGCCAGAGCAACCATACTTTGCTCTGCCTGCTCGATTGTGACTCCGGGCTTGAGTCGAGCAATGGAAGAGAGAAAATTGTTGCCTCGATTAGTCTTTCGTTCGGGAGTAAATGTTAGCGGCTGCCAGATGTCCATTGGACCCCAGAGGATCGGATGTTCGAACCCCGGCGGCATCACGCCGACAATCTCGACGGTTTTTCCGTCGAGCTGAATTCTTCGACCGACGATGTTTGGATCGCTTCCGAAGCGGCGCGTCCAGAAACGATCGCTCAGTACGATCACGTTATCAGCGCCTGGCTCGAATTCCTCCGGCTTAAATACACGCCCTTGCGCGGGTGCGACTCCGAACAACGGAAAGAAGTCGGCGGTTGCGGCCAGGCTAAGCAGACGTTCCGCGCTTTGGCCGGATTCAGTGAGATTACGGCTCGCGAAGTTGTACGCGGCCATCTTTTCAAAAACCGTATTCTGAGCGTGCTGGTCGAAGAAATTTGCGGCTGAGAATGGCCAGGACTGAGAGTGTGGCGACGTGCGCCAGACTCTTATCAATCGTTCGGACTGCGGGTATGGCAGTGAGCCAAATAGAAACGTATTTAGCACGCTGAACATTGCGGTATTGATGCCGATGCCGAGTGCGAGTGTCAGTGCGGAAACGATTGTGAAGCCTTTGTGCTTGAGCAGCATGCGCAGGCTATAGCGCAGATCCTGAGATACGCTCGTCATGCCTTTTCTCCATTCGTGAATCGAGCAGGCTCGGAGTTGTTCGAATTAGTTGGCAGTATTACCCAATAATTAGAACACCTCGCGAATGACGATTGTGACAGCTAATTAGCTCGATAGCCTCACTCGGAGTCGGCTTTAATATATTTCAACGGCGAGTCGGTGAGCAGAGCTTCAAGTTTGGCGCGCTGTTCCCTGGTGCTGTCGATCATCCCGCCCTCAGGTGCGGAGGCGTAAGCCTGTTCATAAGTGTCCTCGGCCTCCTGCTTCTTACCGATTCCGAGATAAGCCTCGGCCTGCGAAGCTACTACCCAGTATTTGCTGGTCTGGTACTGCTTCATGGCCTCGGCGGTCGAATCCTCGGATGGGGCTGGATTGGAGTTCAGCCATTGCTTACATATCGAGAGCACTTCTTCACGCACGCGTTGCGCCTGGACAAAGTCAGCTATGGCCGCGGCACGATGCGAGGCCGCCGCGGAAGGATCAGCGGAGGTTTTGGCCAACTCGGCGAAATGCGCGGCTCTGATGTTAAGCAAAAATGCGAAGTTGATGCCGTTGTAGGAATCCTTGCGCAAAGAGAATCCGCGCTCGTAGCTGCGTATAGCCTTGTTAAGAGCGACCTCGTCCTTTGCTCTCTCCCAAAGTCTCTTGTGTACTGCGCCCCACAGGAGGAGCGTTTCAGTATCGTTAGAGGTTGTAGGATCCAGTGTCCAGAGCAGATCGCAGGCTTCTTTGAGTGCAGAGATTTCCTTTTCGGGTGTGTTCTGCTCGGCTTTGTAGGTTACCCATGCGAGGCGCTGAATGATGTAAGGATCGTCAGGCAGCGCTTCCCGGACGGTGCTAAGAATTGTCTTCGCCTTTGCGAAGTCACCCTTCTGCTCTGCCTCATCTGCCTTCTGCATGAGTGCGCGATGCGTTTGGTCGGGCGCGACCTCGATGTTCGCTGCTGCGACTGCTTCCCCAGCAGTTGCCTGGTTTACATTCAGGTCGTCCGGCAGTTTCAAACGTCTGAGGCCATGCAGCAAAGAATAAAGCGGACTGTCGTCATTTGGTGGATCGTTGGCAAGGATTGTGGTGACAGCCTTTGTAAGCTTGGCGGTGAATCTCCTGGCTTCATTGACGCCGATATCCTCGCCAAGGTGCTTATATTTGAGGATGACGATTGGCTTAATGTCGAACGGAAACTCGTACTTGTCTTCCGCAATGATGATGGTAGTGTGGGGCCGTAGCGCGTGCCGGAGGCCGAGTTCATAGAAGGCGTTGCAATTGGCCGTTGACACATCGGCAACCACCACGTCAGCAGTCAGTATGTGTTGATACATCGGGACGTGTATCAAACCGGAGTGAATAAGTTCATCGGCGCGATCGCATTTCAATCCCGCGTCTTCAATGGCCGGTTTGATGAGGTTGAAGTAAGTCGCATCGAGGTTCAGCTTCCGCCCTGTCGCTAAGTCGACCTTCCAGCCGAACCCCATCACTACGAAGCAGGTCTTTTTCTTTGTCATCTTAAATCCTCTTCGCGGTGGCGCAGATTGCCAGCATTCTGCGCTTGCCGACAGGAAAACTCAACAATCCCCTTGATGTCGATGTAGGGTTCGTGGAGAATGATTCCAATGACGCAATCCGGATTCGAAGCCGTGGAAGCTGCACGAGTTTATGATTTCTCCAGCGACCTTTTGCCATTCTGCAAACTGAAAGGATCCCGCATGCGCTTGTGTATCCTACTGCTCTTCTCTACGTTAAGCCTGGCGTGCGCACAATCTCTAAGCTCTCCTGAAGTACCTTCGCCAGTAGCATCTGCTCCTGCACAAAGCCAGCCTGGCGACGTCGAACAGGAACTCGAACGACAACTGAAGAGCATTTTCGATCGAGCGCAAGGCACAGTTGGCCTCTCCGTGGTGCACATCGAAAGCGGAAAGTCGATCTCTATCAACGGCGGATCTCAGTTGCCGCTCTATAGCGTATTCAAACTTCCATTAGCAATCGCTGTCTTGAAAGATGTCGAAGAGAACCGCCTTCGCCTGGACCAGAAAATTCACGTGACGCCGGCGGACATTGTGCCCGGCACTCCCTGGGAATACTGCGCTCTGGCTAAAGCCCGTTGACTACACTATCGAACAGCTCATCGATGTTTCGATCTCACGTAGCGACAATACTTCCGCCGAAAAACTTCTTCACGTTGCCGGTGGTCCAGGCAAAGTCACTGAGAGAATGCGCTCACTCGGATTCCAGAATCTCGATATTCATTCAACAGTCGCCGAATACGTCAAGAGCCGCCAGAATCCAAATGTGGGGTCGGCGGAAGATCTTGCGAAGCTCCTTGTACAACTACACGAAGGAAAAATCCTGCAGCCTTCTCAATCGAATATGCTGATCGGATTCATGCAGCGAGCGACTACAGGTTTGCGTCGACTGCGAGGAGATTTACCGAGAGGAACACTCGTCGCCGACAAGACTGGTTCGGGCGAGACGGATGAGGTTACACGAGTTGCGAAGGCTACGAACGACGTCGGTATCATCACTCTTCCTTCAGGTCGAGGTCATCTTGCAATTGCGATCCTGATGAGTGCATCAAAACTGCCTGACGCAGCTCAGGAAAAGTTGATTGCCGAACTGGCGCGAGCAGCTTACGACGCGTACTCAAAAGATCCGGCGCGCACTACTCACTAATGATCGAACAGTTTCTGCGAAACGGTAGGCTGGGTGAGCTACATCTCGGTTTAACTCGGAATGATGTGCGACGACTCCTGGGTGATCCGGCGGATTATTCCGAGAACAATAAGATCTGGAAGTACGGAGGTCTCCAGGTTTCATTCAGCCTGGACTCGCTCTCGTTCATAGGGCTTTACTTTGACAACGGCGTGCTCACCTTACCCGCTGTCATGGGTGAGCTCACGTTTATGGAGAACAACATCGAAAACTTCGAGCGGTTTATGCTCGCGAACCGTATTGAGTATACCGTCAACAATACTTTGACCTTCGACGATCAGAAAACACTACACTTAATTCCGTCGCAGGTGAACGTTACTTTTTCTGAAGGTCGACTACACTCGATGCAATTACGTCAACCTGAACGTTAAGCGCGCCGTCTGCCTCTCCGGATCATCGCGATGGTCCATAAGAGTCCTACCGCCAGAAAAGGCGCCAGGTACACCAACATATCCCAGCGACCATAGCCCGGCGGCGTCGCTTCGACGGTCGCGACGGTTTCGGCGTTTCCCTGCGCGCTATCCAGCCGAACGCGGACGCGCCAAAGCTCCTCGGCATCGAATTGCACTTCCGCGCGATACTGAACCTGGTTCCGCAAATCCTCGCGTTGGCCCGGATAAAAAGTTTCGGGCAACCGGCCACTCACCGGTTGCACACCGATGGAAACGCGTAAGTCAGCAGGAAGATCCGGTGTATTGACTATCACAAAGAAAAGCGCCGTTCCGACATCCGGATCGGTCCAAACAGAAACGACGTAGCCATCGACTTTTTGATCGACGAAGAGGGGGAATGGAGGACCTTCGTGAGCGCCCGTGGTCGTCGCGCAGAACAAGATGAGGAGGAGCGGCAAAACGCCGAAGGCGTTCGCTAATTTCAGCCCAGGATTGGAGCGCAGCGACAACCCTGGGGCACAATTACAAGATGCGACATAAACGCTGAAAGCGTTAGGCATGCGCACATTAACCCTTTCAGGGTTTAAAGATTTCTGTTGGCGAACCCAGGGTTGCGCAGCGCAACCCTGGGCTGAAATTAGCCAACGCCTTCGGCGTTACACCGCGCCGAAATTAGCCAACGTCTTCGGCGTTACACCGCGCCGAAATTACCCAACGCCTTCGGCGTTTTAACCGCCGCCAAACACAACGCCACGCATTTCCATCGGCTGCGACATCAACCAGAATGCGGCGCCGGCCATCAGCAGCGACAGCGCAGCCCAGGGAATGAAAACATACGCTTGGTGGACCACCTTTTCGTGCACCGCGAGGGAGTAAACTACCAGCAACGATCCGAGCAGTCCAAGAGCGATAAAACCAAACTCAAACAGTTGCACTACATTTGACGAGATGCCAAGCAGTCGCCATTGAGGTTGGCCCAGGACCGCCCAACCCACGTCAGCGAGAGCGGCCTGCGTCACGGGAATGAACGTATAAAGACCAGTCAGGAAATGAAAGCCATAGTGCGACAGCCAGATACCGAATCCTAGAGGCGCCAGCGAATACGAGTAGCGTACTGCAAGGGATATTAGTGGCCTCTCGCTGCGACTCCAGGCACGAGTAATCCATGCCGCAATACCAATCAAAAGTAGCGGCTCACAAACGAGCAGTAATGCGAACACCAAACCCAATACCGGTAATTCAAAACTAACTCCAAGCAGGTTTGCGAGAGAATTCTCCAGGGCGTAAATCGGACTAACCATTCCAAACACATTCAGCAAAGCGCCGAAACCAAATACAACCGTAAGGGCAGCAAGATCCTTTCGCTTCGACAGGAAGCCTATTCCCGATCGCATCACGTCGTTGCTTAATTCTGCGGCGGGAAGACGGCTCATGATCCCGACGTTGTCGTGAGGACACGCCTGCACACAATCCAAACAGAAGGTGCAATCAATGTTACCGACCTTGCGCGGTTGGAATAAGGCCAGCTCGCAACCACGCTGAATCACAACCAGCGGCGCGGCAGGTTCGCGCACGCCGCGAATGCAATCCTTCGTCGTACATCGAGTACACACGTCATGATCACGAACTTTTACTTCAAACGGCGATACGGTTGAGGCGACGAAATTAAACTGTCCGATCGGACAAACAAATTTGCAGAAGGTTGCGTGCTTGAAAACGGAGTCGATCAACAACGCGCCCGCGAAGTACGCGACGATCAAAAGTGCGGTCCACGAGGGAGAAGCCCACAGATCGAGCCACTCGTAAAGAAAAAGCATCGCGACAAATAGTCCGATTGACAGCCACTTGTTGCGCAAGCGGCGCGGCCAGTTTCGTCTCGGACGGAAAAACTTGCGCGCAGCGTTTCGCACCAGCATGAACGGGCACGCGAGGCAAAAAAAGTTTCCTGCGAACAGTAGGACAAAGACTAACGCACCACGAAAGTGTACCCAGGTTAGAGTTGTAGCAAGATTTTTCGGCGCGAGTGCGGGACCAAAGAGCCCGTGAAGAATCATCGCGACACTGATTATAAATAGAGGAATCTGAAGCACGGTTCGTGCATGGCGATGGTGAAGCAAGCTGCCAATTAACGGCAGGCGCAAAAGATCCAGAGATGGCTGCGGGTTACGTTTTAGCGCGGGTTGAAACACTCGAGCGACTTACTGCTTAACTTCCTTGACTTCAAACTGTCGATCGAACTTGCGGCCGTCGGGCAAAACCACATGGACCATGACGTGCCAGTCTCCCGCCATCCAGAGTTCCAGGTTTGACTGGTACCGGCCGGGCTCAGTTTCCATTGCGTCAGCAAACACTGGAATCATTCCGGGAT
The DNA here is from genome assembly GCA_963728575.1 of uncultured Acidobacteriota bacterium. Taxonomy (GTDB): domain Bacteria; phylum Acidobacteriota; class Blastocatellia; order Pyrinomonadales; family Pyrinomonadaceae; genus PSRF01. The sequence continues at coordinate 414,424 of CAVSKT010000012.1, read as the reverse complement.
GCGTCATGTTTCCTTCCAACATCATGCGAGCGCCTGTTACTCGCGTTCCGGAAGCATCCGTTAATCTGAGTGTGATCGTCACTGGTCCCACGCGAGGCGGGTGCGGAGAAATTTCATGCGCGAGCGTGAGGTTCAATGACGACTCGCTCTGGTGCCTGCAACCTTGCACGAGCGCGAGCCAGACACAAAGAGCGATCAATGAGCTGCGTCGTAACACAAATCAGGCCGCGAGCGCAGACATTTCCTGCCGGCGGACGGCGCAGCTACACGCGGCGCTCTCCTCTCCCCTGGGTGGAAACATGTGGTAGTACATGCCGATCACCATCGGAATGAATACGATCGCGTTGTAGAAGAGATGCACCTCAGAGCGAAACTTTGGAAACAACAGTTGCAGGAAACTGATTGGGACCGGCGATCCAAACCAGTAGTTGTGCGTAATCGCCTGCCACTGCAAAACTGCGTGCTCGATGTGATGCCAAAACTGAATCACCAGCGCGATGGTCCACCATTTACGAGAAGTTCCCGTGAAGCCTTTCCTCAGCATCCAGATGCCAACGAGCATCACGATGGCGTAGCCGTAGTGCAACAACTCGGAACTCACGAGCCACGGAAAGAACAGACCAAGAACACCGTTGGAGCTTGGTCGCGGCCAGCCGAGCACGTGAATCTGAACGGTTTGAGCCAGGTGCTCAGCCCAGTGGGCCAGCACTATGAACATAAACACATTGAGGGCGCGCTTGTGCCAAACGCTATTCAGCTTCTGGTGGAGCGTGAAGTCTTCGGCGGATCCGATACGCGCATGGGATGCGGTTGCTGACATCTGAGGTTCCTCTGGGAATCGCTGAAGTACAGGGCCGTGCAAGTCTAGCGCAATCGCCTGCGAGCGACAACAGTTAAGCGAAATGCACAAAGGCCGAGACGTGCTTTCTGGCTAACCGGTGTGCAGGACCAGGCCCTGGCCGGCAAGGTAAGCGAGAATCAGTTCCGCATTCTCTTCAGCCGGCTTGCGTACTGTGTCGATGACGATCTCCGCGTTATGGGGTGGCTCGTAGGGATCGTCAATGCCCGTGAAGTTTTTGATCTTGCCTTCGCGCGCGAGGCGGTACAGGCCCTTTACGTCGCGTTGTTCGCAGACTTCGAGCGGCGCATCGACAAAGACCTCGATAAACCGATCGGAACCAACCATCGCGCGGCACTCGTTGCGTGTGGCGCGGTAGGGACTAACCGCGGCGCAGATCACTCCACCACCATGCCGTGCGATCTCAGCAGCAACGAAACCGATTCGACGGATGTTCGTGTCGCGATCTTCTTTCGAGAAGCCGAGTCCTTTCGACAAATGCGTGCGCACGACGTCGCCGTCGAGCACGGTGACCTGTCGTCCATGTTCGAGCAACCGCGTCGTGAGGATTTCAGCAGTCGTCGACTTCCCTGACCCGGGGAGGCCTGTGAACCAAAGACAGAAGCCCTGCTGGTGACGCGGAGGATGTGCCTCCGCCAGGATCGAGGCCACTTCGGGCCGCGTGAACCAACTCGGCAGCGCGCGTCCGAGATGCAAGTAGTTGTCGCGCACTTCCGTTCCTGAGATTGAAGCTGTGAGCTTTCCTTCGGGGATGCGCGTTGCCTCTTCGTAGCGGTTCTCTTCGGGAATATAAAGCAATTCGGAGAAAGGCATCGGCTTAACGCCAATCTCATCGGTGTGCATCGCGACGAGTTCCTGCGCGTCGTATGGACCATAGAATGGGCGATCCTTTGAGTCGCGGCCGGGACTCGCATGATCGCGGCCCACGATGAGGTGGTTTGCGCCGAAGTTGCGGCGAATGATGGCGTGCCATAGTGCCTCACGCGGTCCAGCCATGCGCATCGCTAACGGCAGTAGGGCGAGCATCATTCGATTGGGATCGTAGTAACGTTCAGCCAGCACCTTGTACGACCTGACGCGGGTGAAGTGATCTATGTCGCCCGGCTTTGTCATACCGACAACTGGATGAAGCAGGAGCGTACCGTCAATTTCTCGTGCGGCACGCGCGGTCAGTTCTTCATGCGCACGATGCAGAGGGTTTCGAGTCTGGAACGCGACGACGTTTGCCGGCCCGAGAGCCGCCAGTCGTTCACGCACCTCTGCGGGCGAGAGCCGGAGCGCGCGGAAATCGTAGTAACGCGGGAGTTGCACCACGCGTATTTTTCCAGAGACGCACAACTCACCCCACGAGTTCATTTCAGCGACGAGCGGGTGACGCAAATCATTCGTGCCGTAAGCAAGGCGTGCTTCGCGCTCCGCGTCCCATTCAAAGATTTCCTCCACACGCATCACAGCGAGCACGTTGTTGTGCTGATCCGCGAGTGCTAACTCTTCATCGAGCTTCACGCCGGCGTCCCTCTGTACCGTCAACGTGACGGGGAGCGGAAAGAGATCGCCCGAACTCAGACGCATCTCTTCCAGCACGCGATCGTAATCCGCTCGATTCATGAAACGACTCAGTGGCGAGAAGCCACCGGTCGCAAGTAGTTCGAGATCGCAAACATTGCGGGCTGTGAGCTGGACGCGGGCCAGCAAGGCGGCGTGACGGCGGATGTCTTCGCGCTCTTCTTCCGCGACGAGAAGATTCACGAGTTTCCCGCCGTATGGCTTGATTAGCACGCTAGTTTGGGACATCTTCCGCCTTATTCTAATCTAAATTCAAAGATCGCTTCAGCTTTGAGGCAAAAACAAGTAAGGCGTCACCGACTGTGACCTACCTCACAGATCGGTGACGCCTGCCCCCACACGCTGGGCCCGTATGGGTGTTGCCGAAGTTCTTTCACGTTACAGAACTTCCGTTATATGGCTTATAACTTTCCCCGACGCCCCTCAACAATCCTTCGGCAATAGCTCTTAAATGGAAATTCATACCAGCAGCCTTGTATGCTGATTTGCGTTATGTTCGCATTGGACACACATCTACCGTCCTGCCTGAAGCAGTATTTAGTCAGATAAAACTGGGCAGCAGTGCGTCAGTTTGAATTTGGATGAATACGCCGAAGGCGTTGGCTAATTTCAGCCCAGCGGTTGGAGCGCAGCGACAACCCTGGGTAACCACCAGCGGATAGTCGATCAACCCTGAAAGGGTTAATATCGCACACGCCTAACGCTTTCAGCGTTGGTCCTGCTTCTGATTCACCCAGGGTTGTCGCTGCGCTCCAACCGCTGGGCTGAAATTAGCCAACGCCTTCGGCGTACGGGGCTGAAATTAGCCAACGCCTTCGGCGTAATTGTCAAATTTTCAAACTAACGCACTACCAACTTGGCAGATCCCTTAGCGAACGATGCGGATGATCGTAATGATAATCGTCAGCACCACAGTTGATGGTTGTGGTGTTGTCGCGCCGGTTGTGGGGACCTCGCCGGCCGTTTTCACCGGAGGTGGCGGGGGCGGGGCGGTCGCACCCGTCGACGGGATTTCACCGGCTCGAGCTGTACCTGAAAGCATACATGCCAAAAGGACTGCTAATGCCAAGTGTCTCATTCTTCGTTCTCCTTTGAGCTGAGGATGCCAATCTACTGGCATGAAATCAGCCTAGTGTAAATACATATAAGACTATTGACACGGCGTCCCGCGCTGTGACTAATATCCAGCGCTGGCAAAGCAAGAGCTCTTACACTCACTGGCAAAGGTTTATCTTTCGTGAAGATAGCCTCACGTAAGCTCAACACTTCGAACCAAAGCGCGAACGATGAAGCTCTGCTCAGATGTAGAACTGCCCTGGAACAAAAGGACAGAGGAGATTATGCGGGCGCACAGAAAACAATGCGTCCCTATTGGAATCGCGTAGGCGAACAGCCAAATACACGCGGCCTTGACCTACCTGTCGCCGCTGAAGTCTTGTTGTGCATTGGTACTCTGACTAGTTGGATCGGAAGTAAGAATCAGGTTTCAGGATGCTCAGGAAATTGCCAAGAACCTGCTTACGCAAAGCATTACTTACTTTGAGGCAATCGAGAGAATTGGTTAAGGTCGCCGTTGCGCAGTCGGAAATTGCTTACTGCTACTGGCGCGAAGGCGCATTGAATGAGGCGCGATCATGGTTGCACGAGGCACTGCAAGAAACTGACGTTTGAGAGGCGCGCCAGAGCAAGAGCAATTCTAAAGCTCTCAACTGTTGAGTGGACATCCGGGCGATTTCGCGAGGCATTAGAAGTTCTCACGCAGAATGAATCGTTATTTCAAAAAATCACTAACCCCGCTATCAAAGGAGGCTATCACAGCGAGCTTGCAATCACTCACCGGAATCTAGCGACGACAGAGAACAGGCGCGAGTACTTTCAACGCGCCATCAAGGAATATAAGGAGGCGGAAAAACAGTTCAAACTAGCTCACAATCCGATCTATCGGGCTGACGTCCTCAACAATGTCGGTTTCCTGCAGTTCAAGCTGGGCCGGTATAAAGAAGCACATAAGTATCTTGATGATGCTCGCCGCCTGACAGTTAGATTCAAAGACAAGGCTCGCACCGCACAAATCGACGAAAGCCGCGCACAAGTTTTTATCGCGGAAGGAAAACTAACTGAAGCCGAGCGTAGCGCGCGCCGAGCAGTTTCAGTGTTGCGAAAGAGTGGTCGCTTCTGTTTGGTGACTGAAGCTCTTATCACACAAGGAGTGGCGGTGGCCAGATTGGGCCGGACGGACTATGCTCGTTTTCTTTTTCGCCAGGCGATTGAAACCGCTCATCAAGTCGACGCTTTGAATACTGCGGGACTAGCGGCACTGACGATGATTGAGGAGGTTCCGGACTTACCGCCTGAGACATTACAAGCCGCTTATCGACAAGCACGCGAGTGGCTCGCAAACTCTCAAAGCCCGGACACAAAATTACGACTGGCTGATGTTGCCGGCAGGGTTGTGGACAGCGTACAGACAGAGTTGAGTACGGATGAAGCGACAAAGATTCTATTGAGCGAGGCAAGCAGCCTTCGAGCGCAGTTAGAAAAGCATGAAGGCGCGATAATCAAACGCGCGCTGATCCAGGTTGGCGGAAAGGTGACTTATGCAGCGCGTCTTTTGGATGTCAGATATCAATCGTTAGCGTACATGATCGAAAACCAGCATCCTGACTTGCTCAATTACCGTACTCCGGTGCGTCGCCGGCAACGCAAAAATCACACAAAAAAATCTGTGTAATCTGTGAGTGCTTAACGTCGCGCAAAGAATACGTGTGCGAGCGTGAGACACGCAGCAGCAAGCGCAAAACAGTAGAGTCTGTAGCCAAGCATCGTGGCGCTGGTGAGATCCTCATACTTCCAGAGCTGGTAAAGCAGCGGGTTGTACAGCCAGTGCTTGTAACCCATGTTGTATAGATAAACGAGTCCGGCGCCTGTGCCGACCGCCACCACATACGCGAGATACTTATTCCGAAGTAAAACATTCAACGCAACCGCGATCGAGCTCAGAAAAACCACGCCCGGGACAACGACTATTCCATTGATTATCACGTAGGCCCCAAAATCAATGGGTGTAAAACCTCTCAACAATTGAGTCGCGATCGTAGTCAAACTACCCACAATCACAAGCGAAAGCGCCAACAACGTCATCGCCGACCATTTCGAGAGCAGGAAGACACTGTTTGGGGCCGACGTGGACCACACGACTGGTTCAATCTTGAGTTCCCGATCGCGATGCATGGCTTCGCCCGTGTAGAACACGATCACGCACGCCAGGAACAGCAACAACATGTTTGCTGTGTTACTCGCAGCGGTGACGGAATACGAGATCTCAGGGGCGATTCGAGAAAAAGGAACTGACAAAAACGAAAGAAAGATCGCAAGGGGTATGAGAACGATGAAACCACGTTCCGCGCGAAGCAATCGAAACTCAACGCCGATGGCAGCCAGTATCTTGAAAAGAGTCGAAGCTGGTCCTCGAGTGGAAGTGACTTTGGGCAGTGCTATTCGATCGCGTGACGGTGATGTTTCGATAAGCCGGTCGACTTGTCCATACGAAAGGGCAACGTAAGCAATCCTGTTCGGCGCCTCCGTAAGCGTCAGCTTTGTGAAGGGCTCTGAGTATTTCTCCTCGGGATCAATTCGAAACCTGAAGTAAACAATCAATAAGAGCAGAGCAGTAAGAATTATGATCCACCCGCGGTTAGCGTACTGATCGAAGTTGTAGCTGACTACAACGGTGTTGAGGAAATCTGCGCTCAGATGCCAGGGATTTTTCAGCAAACCTCCTTCCCCGAGATTGAAACCCAAAGGGTCGAGAAGTACGGAAAATACCGCGGGCACGCGCGTAAAAAACAGCACTTGAACCGCGATGTAAGCCGGATAAAAGCTTGCCGCCAGCCCATAAACTACTTTTGCGTTGCGAGTAAGTGTTCCGGCGGCGAAGTAAATAGTCGCTAAGGCGAGATGAGAAATGACGACGATGATAAAGAAATGTTTGAAGTAAGGAGCCACTCGCACGGGCAGGACAATCATGCGCGAAAATGGAACCCATTGAAGCAGAAAGAACGTGATCGCATAGGCTGATTGACAACAGACAAGCACAAAGAAGTTTCCTAAAAACTTTCCGAGGAGATATGAGGCACGGCCAACCGGTTTCGAAAAGATCAGCGGAGTCACACCTAGACGAAAATCCCTGATAACAACGTCGCCCATGATGACGCCCGTGAAGATAGGAAGACCTAGAATGAACGAGAAGCCTCCCATGTTTCTCTGGATGTAAAAATCGCTATTGGTGGCCCAACCTCTTTCAACGGCTGGACCCCATCCCCACCACAGCACGGCATTCGAGGCGAAGAACACCATCAGCGCATACGGAGCAATGCGTTTCGTATTCAGAAGTACTTCGTTAGTGAAGACTGCCGCGAAGGGAGTTTGGAGAGGATTCCTCATCAATTCTCTCGATTTACAAAATCGAAATAATAGTCTTCAAGAATAGGCGCAACGTCAGTGAACTCTTCGCCTGGACGCTCGCCCTTCGAAATTACTCGCATCTGCGCGTGACCATCAAAGTTCCGTGAAGAGATCACATTGAATTGAGACTTGAAAGCGGAGAGTTGCTCGCGCGGCACAGTGCCTTCCCAAACTGATCCTTTCAGCTCATCGACTGCCTGCCGTGGCGTGCACGCGGAAAGGATCTTTCCTTGACGAATGATCGCCATGCGGCTGCAGAGGTTTGTTACGTCGGAGACAATGTGAGTGGATAGAATGACGATAGTATTTTCGCTTCCCGTTTCCGCTATCAAATTATGGAAACGAAGACGTTCTTCGGGATCGAGTCCTGCAGTCGGCTCGTCGACGATGATTAGCTCCGGTTCGCCGATGAGTGCTTGAGCGATACCTAAACGCTGGCGCATCCCTCCCGAAAATTCACCCAGGCGCTGTGAACGTTCAGAGGAGAGGTTAACTTTCTCCAGCAGCGCATCGATCAAACCGTGTCGCTCTTTCTTGTTTGTGACGCCTTTGAGCTTCGCGAAAAAATCAAGCATCTGCCAGGCAGTGAGTGTTGGATAGAGCCCAAAATCCTGTGGCAGGTAACCCAACATCTGCCGCGTTTGGTCCTTATGCGACAGCAAGTCAGTCCCGTTCATCTGAATAGTGCCCGAATCCGCTTCAAGGAGCGTTGCGACGATCTTCATCAAAGTTGTCTTACCCGACCCGTTTGGTCCAAGTAAGCCGAAGACACCGGGAGACAGCTCGAGACTTACTCCTTTGAGCGCTTGAACACCGCTCGAATAAGTCTTCCTCAAATCTTTGATTACGAGCATTCAGGCTTCCGTGGTTTAGAGCCGTCTCGAGGATTCTCGGTAACGATGGACGGACACGTTTCGTCCGTTCCGGAAAGGAAAGTCGATGGACTCAATCCGCGCACGTAAATCAATAAGCGACCAAAGACAGCAATCATGATGAGGATGTCGCCGATGTGGTCGACGTTGCGATCTGAGCTAAAGAATCGTAGTGATAGACCAGTAAGTCCGAGAATAATCGAACAGACTTTCAGGACGCGTCGAAGCAGACTGTTTCTACTCCGGATGTCCACGCACTGCTTCATGGCTCTTTCGATACTTCCGAAGCGTCTCAGGGCTGCAGCCTTCGCGGCCGCGGCGGACATGCCGTCCTGAGCATATTTACGCTCGAGCATTTCAATATGAAATTGCAACTCATCCTCAACGTCGAACACAATCTGCTTGCGGTTCGGGTTCTTGAATAAGTTGAGTAATGCGAATTTCATGTTAGGTAGCCTGCAAGATCTTTGTAACCGCCTTAGAAACGCGGTTCCAGTTGGCGCGTTGAGCTTCGAGCTGCTTTTGTCCTGTTCTCGTGAGTTTATAAAACTTCGCCCGTCGATTGTTCTCCGACACTCCCCACTCTGACTTTATCCAGCCACGCTCTTCCATGCGGTAAAGCGCCGGGTAAAGCGAACCGTCCTCGACTTTGAGCAGATCTTCGGCAGCTTCGTGTATTCGCTGGACAATACCGTAGCCATGCATGGATTCACGCGCGAGCGTGTTTAAGATCAACAACTCAAGCGTGCCTTGTAGCAAGTCCGTACGTTCATCTGCCATGAAGGGGTCTCCCCTAGATTATCTGGGGCGGAGATTAGCTGAGGCTTCCCTAGATTGTCAAGGGGGAAACAATCATTAAAAACGCTTCGGGGCGCCGTGCACCACGCGTACTGTGTCGCGGGCGATCAGTAGCTCTTCGTTTGTTGGTATAACGAAAACTGAGACACGAGAGCCGCCGGTGCTGATCTGTCCGTTTGTATTTGCGCCGTGGCTCGAATTTAGTTCTCTATCGAGCTCCACTCCCGACCAGGTCAGCTCGGCGCAGATCCTTGCACGAATCCCGGCGGAGTTTTCGCCGATGCCACCGGTGAAGACAATCGACTCAGCGCCATTCATGGCAGCCAGATAGCTTCCGATATATTTCCGCGCGCGGTAACAAAAGATTTCAATGGCCAAACGTGCTCGGCGGTCGTCGTGTTCGTGTTCTTCTGCGAGCAATTCGCGCATGTCGTCCGTCAAACCGGAGATGCCCAGCAATCCGGATTGTTTGTTGAGCAGCGTCTCGACTTCGCGTGAAGTCAAACCCTCTTTGGTCGCGATTAGATCAACGATCGACGCGTCGATGTCACCGGAACGAGTGCCCATCACCAGACCTTCCAATGGTGTGAATCCCATGGAAGTGTCGATACTGTTTCCGCTTTTGATCGCCGCGATAGAACAACCGTTACCGAGGTGCAGAGTGATTATGTTTGTTGCATCGCGCGGAATGCCTCTCAGTTTGCGATAACGGTAAGCGACGTATCGGTGTGAGGTGCCGTGAAATCCGTAACGACGAATGCGATGGCGCCGGTACAATTGATACGGTAAAGCGTAGAGAAACGCCTGTTCGGGCAGTGTTTGATGGAATGCTGTATCGAACACCGCAACTTGCGGGAGTGCGGCTCCTAAAGTTGTGCGGGCCGCGAGGATGCCCTGAATGTTCGCGGGATTGTGTAAGGGCGCGAGTTCGATGCAGTCTTCAATACCTCGCAGCACTTCGTCTGTTATCAACACGGAGCTCGTGAAGCGTTCGCCGCCATGGACCACGCGATGACCGACGGCGTGAATGTCGGCGACACTGTTCACCTCCGCGACTCCCGACTCTTCCGAAACGGTCCAACGAAGAATCATCTCGACCGCCGCACGCGTATCACGAATCGGTTCGGCGAAGCGCCTTGGCTCTCGGCCTTCGGCAGTAAACGTGACAATACCCGCGCCACCGACGCGCTCGATAAGTCCATGTGCGAGACGCCTGTCGGCATCCTGCTCAATTCGCTCGAGATCGGTCGAGATCAGTTGGAACTTGACCGACGAACTACCACAGTTAAGAACCAGTACGTTCATCACTCACGAACTACTTCGACCGAACAGTGTGCGCGGGCTGCTACGGCCGCGGATACGCTTCCCAGAATCACTCGTTCAAGCCGGCTGCTGAAGCCTGTTGCTCCAGTGAAGATGCAATCAGCGCCGAACTCTTCCGCGTGCTTTACCAGCACATGCTTCGGGTCACCAGTATCGACCACTGATGACACGGTTATATTTCTGTTGTTCAAGCCTGCACGCAATTCTGTCGCGGCGGCCATCGCAAACTGTTCCGCCTGCGTGCGCTCGTCGGCTTCAACTTCATCGACAAAATCCCTGACCGGTGGAATCAAAAGCCAGATTGGGTTGGCCCTTATCACATCGTCAGCAACGACGATGCGGATCTCACTGCCATCGGTCCAATGCCGCTTTGCAGCCACATGCACGGCAGCCATTGATCCTGGAGAACCGTCAACTCCGATGACAATGCGCTCTCCTGATTTTCCACTGCCGGCGTTCGCTCGTCCGATGTGTACTGGCGCATGCGCTTCAGTCAAAACTTTTTGCGATACGCTGCCTAAGACGAATCTGCCGAGCGCGCTGTGCCCATGGGAGCCGACCACTATCAAATCCGCGGACCATTCGCGTGCGTAGTTGATCAGCTCAAAACCCGGCGAGCCATTTCGCACATCGTGGCTGACCTGCCAACCCGGAAACTTTTGCTGTACGCGCTGGCTGCCACGTTGAGCCAAACGTTCGGCATCTTTCATCACGTCGGTGGCACGTTGACGCGCCTCTTTCAAACCGGGCAGCTCCTGTGTGGAGGGCGTATCCTCGAGTGCTTCTTCACGCGGTGGAAGCCATACTTCGCCTACCGACACAACCCGCGCGTCTACGTTCTCAGGCGGCAAACCCGCACGTAGCAACGCATCGATGGCAATGTCGCCCGCTTCCGAACCGTCATAAGCAATAAGAATCTTCATGTAATTACTCCCTGGCGGAATACACTGAGCCACAAAAAAGCACAAAAAGGTAAAAAAAACCAGCAGGCTTATCTTCTGGTGGTGTCAGAAAAGGGCGGTGACAGATTTGAAGAATGCGACGATGAGGAAAACGAGAGCGCTAAGCAGAAAAAAACCAACCAGGACGCCGGCCGCGGTATGGCTCGCTTCGGCCATAGGGCGTTTGGTTCGGCCTCCAAACATGAACATTGCGGTTAAGAGCGCAAACGCAGCAGGTACAACCGCAACTTCGGTATAGTTCATACCTTGTCGCAACCAATAAAAAAAGCGCGGCGAGTTTCCCCACTTACTCGCCGCACTTGATGCAGCTTTGCCTCGGAGAACCTTTAACAGACATGTGCCAGTGTAGAGTCGTGACACTGTGAGCCGCATCCGCAAATCCACTTATCAAAATGAGTGTTAACACTCATTTCATGCAGTGGGACGAATCTGAAGCAAGCGTTATACTTCTGGCTTAAATGGGCATTCGCAAGAGACTCCTGGCACTCTCGATTGGCATCGCAATCCCGCTGATTGTCGTCGGCTTCGTTGTGCTGTGGGCCCTTTGGCAGGAGAGTCGAAGAGAACTTAACCATTCCATTGAAGAACAGTCGCAGTTGGCCGCTGTAGCTTTCGAAAGATGGATCGACGGCCAACGTCAACCACTGTCTACCCTCGCAGCAATCGCCGCCGCTAATCCGCACGGGCCATTTCCTTTCGAGACCAGGTTGTCTTACATGGTCCAAACTCGCCCGCACTGGCTCGATCTTCGGATCCTTGACGATGCGGGCAAACCGTTACTAATGCAATCGCCCGACGCCAGGCCCCTTCCAGTCGATGTTCTGAGCACACTTCAAAGCGAGATACGACGTCGAAATTCATGGACCGTCGTGACCGATTGGACCGGCGGCGACGCTTATCCAGTTTTGGCTCTCGCAGTTCCGATAACAAATGGCGGGATGATTGTGGCGCGGATCGATGGTGCTGCAGTCGGTGAGCTGTTTCGTGATATTCAACTCCCGGACCGAGCGGTGATTGCCGTATTCGATTCGCAGCGACGCGTACTCTATCGCAGCTCATCCGAAAACACATACCTGGGCACCGATAGAAGCGATTCTCCTCTCTTCGCCCCGCTAAGCACTCAATCAAAAGCCCTCGTCGAAACAACGAGTCCTTATGATGGAATCAAACGCTTCTACGGATTAGTTGTTGTTGGATCGACCGACTGCGTCGTTGCTACCGGCGTGCCGAGCTCAGTTCTCTACAGTCCGGCGCGAAGGCAAATTGGCCGCTACTTGATTTTTAGTTTAGTCGCTCTTCTTTGCGCCATCGTCGCTGCGACACTCATCGCGCGGAGTATCGCTCGTCCGATTCTCCAACTTAGTAACGCCGCGACAGAGTTTGGTCGTGGTGAACTCAAAGCGCGCGCAAACGTCAGGAATCGTGGGGAGTTGGAACAACTGGGCGCAGCGTTTGATGAAATGGCCGAGCGCATCGAAACGCGCACACTGCGCCAGGCCGAACTCGATCGATTGAAATCCGAATTCGTCGGCAGCGTTTCGCACGAGCTTCGCACGCCGCTTACAACCATAAAAACGCTCACGCGCGTTTTGTTGCGTGGCGGTGAGGCTCAGGAAGAACGTCGTGAATATTTGGAAACCATTTCCGCGGAATGCGACCGGCAGATCGATTTGGTCCTGAACCTTCTTGATCTTTCGCGCATTGAGGCAGGCGCTTTCACTGTCTCTTGTGGGAAAGTGGACGTTGCGGAAATCGTCAGGAGCTGCGCTGTCATTGAACGTCATGCCGCGAGCATTCGCTCGCATGATCTCGAAGTTGATGTGCCGGAGGAAGAGTTATGCGCCCTGGCGGATGCGAATGCGCTTCGTCGTGTTCTCTGTAGCCTGATTGAGAACTCTATCAAATACACGCCTGATGGTGGTCAGATCCGGCTCGCCGCGAAATCCGAAGGCGATGAAGTTGCAATCAGGATCAGTGACAATGGATGCGGCATCGAGGCTTCAGATGTTCCGCACGTCTTTGAAAAATTTTATCGCGGACGGCCCTCGACCGACTCGGGATCTGAGGCCCCGGGTGTAGGTCTCGGCTTATATCTTGCGCGCTCGATCGTCCAGGAGTTTGGCGGCCGGATCGACGTCGAAGCGAGTAGCAATCGCGGGACGACGATCGCGGTGTACTTGTCGAAACTTCGGGAAGACAAAGAAACTAAGGAAGATCAATTTGTCCAAACGTCTACTCATAGTTGACGATGAGCCGAATCTACTGCGCGCCGTCGCGGCCTGTTTGCGTGGTGAAGGTTATGAAGTCGAAACTGCGCGTAGCGGTGAGGAAGCTCTGATTCATATCGCGCAACGGCTGCCGGATCTGATCATCAGCGATATTCGCATGCCGCGCATGGATGGATACGCGCTCGCGCGGCAACTGCGCAGCAATCCACGCACGGATCTGATACCTCTTATCTTTCTTACCGCAAAGGACGAGAGCGCAGACCGGATCGCCGGCATCCGATCAGGTGTGGATGCCTATTTGACCAAGCCTTTCGAACCTGACGAACTCGTTGCTGTTGTCGGGAAATATTCTGACGCGTGTGGAACGCACACACGCGGAAATTGCCCGGCTACTCAGTAATAACAACCATAGCGGTCTTGCATTCAGTGATGAGGAATTGACTGACGCAGAACAACGCATTGCTTCCGCAGTTGCGTCAGGCCTGAGCAACAAGGAAATCGCTTCCGAGTTTGGCATCAGCGTTCGCACTGTCGAAAATCACATCAGCCATATCCTCGCTAAAAAGAACTTCGAAAACCGCGTCGAGATCGCACGCTACGTCCTGGCGCAACAGCGCTGAAGCCTGCGAAGCAGGCGCAAGCGTAAAGCCTGGGGCGTAAGCCCCAGGATTCGGATCAATAGAAATGGCGAGCCCATGAAATGGGCGGTCGGACTGTCGACTAATCGATCTATCACCCGCTTCGCGGGTTGAAAACTCGAACGTATTGTACCTGGGGCTTACTCCCCAGGCTTTACGCCTGCGCCTGCGTTCGCAGGCTAAAGAAGTAGGTGGAATCACTCATTCCTCGTAAGGGATTTCACCGTTGTTCGGGCCTCGCAGCTATCTTAATTTTGTTTTTCTCTCCTCAAATTTAGACAAAGTGGTGATCAGGACGTGATGAAGTTCAGGAGACATATGTGGATTGTGATTTTTGCCATCGTTCTCGCGAACGTGGCAACGAACCCCTGTTACCAGGCGCCAGCCTTTACGGAATATCGCGGTGCCCGTATCGGGATGACTGCGACTGAGGTCCGGGAAAAACTCGGGAAGCCCAGGAGCAAAGATAAAACGCAGGATCTCTTTGTTTTTGACGAGAACGAATCAGCACAGATTTTCTACGACGCTCAAGAGAAGGTGTATGCCATCTCGATCGATTTCACCGGCAAGAACAATGACGCTCCCACCGCGAAGGACGTGTTAGGTGAAGACATCACGGCGAAGGCTGACGGCTCGCTCTATCAGATGAAACAATTTCAGGATGCAGGCTACTGGCTTTCATACAATCGAACCAGCGGTGACGAGCCCCAGGTGACCATCACGATGCAGAAAATTCCTAAGTAGATCGACACAGGCTTTGGGGCGCGACTTATCAAACGACGTAAAAGAATTTATTACTGAGCACGTCCAGTCGGTCCCTCAGCTGGAGGTGCTCTTGTTACTCAGTCAAAACAGCGACAAAATCTGGAGTCCCGACGCAGTTGGTCGCGAACTCAATCTCAATCCAGTGTTGGCGAAGACCCAATTGGACAGTCTGCTTTCGCACCGATTGCTGGTGCTAGCCGGTGGACCGGACTCAGATTTGTATCGGTACAATCATGCCTCAGCTGACCACCACAACACAGTAAAGCAGTTGGCGATCGCGTATGCGACACAACACATCGCAGTACTCACATTGATCCTCGCAAAGCCAGTGGACAAGGTCCGTCGATTTACTGAAACGTTTCGAATGATACGGGGAGATGAATAAGGGCTCTCCTCATATCTCCACTCGGCTTGCCTCCGGTGGTGATATGAGTAAATGGGGAACGATGCTCCAGACTCGTTCCCCATATGTTTGTGGCCTAAGACTTAATTGCGAGAAGTCGTCGAGCGGCCGTTGTGATAATTCGGGTATGCCGGCTTCCGTGGCTTCGGCAGGGGATTCTTCTTGAGCGCTTCCATCACCACTTCAACGGCTTTTTCAAGTTGTGGATCACGACCGGCACGCCAGGCCTGCGGATCGAGTTCCACCTCGATATCGGGCGCTGTTCCGTAGTTCTCCACATCCCATTCACCGTTGAGGTTATAGAAAGCCACGCGAGGAGCCGTTACTGAGCCTCCGTCGATCAATTGTGGATAGTCGTAGATTCCAACCAGTCCTCCCCACGTGCGCTTGCCGATGAGTGGTCCAACATTGGCTTTGCGGAAGAGCCACGGCAACATGTCGCCTCCACTGCCGGCGAACTCGTTGATGATCATCGCCTTTGGACCATAAATCGAGCCGACGGGGGTCGTGAAATCTTTGCCTTCTCGCGTGGTCCACATGTTCATGAGGGGACGCCGCATGTAATCGATGATGTAATCGGCTGCTGTGCCGCCACCGTTGTAACGCTCGTCGATCACAGCACCTTCTTTGTTGATCTGCGAGAAGTAATACCGGTTGAAATTCGTATAGCCGCCCAAAGCGGTGTCAGGCAGGTAAACGTAGGCCACGCGTCCCGAACTGAGCGCATCGACCTTGCGCCGGTTGTCTTCAATCCACGCCAGATTTCGCAAACCGCCTTCACCTCCAACCGGCACAACGGTCACCTGGCGCGAATTTGTTCCGTCCGGGTTCGGGCCGACGCGAATCACGACGGACTTGCCCGCCGTCTGTTCAAAGAAAGAGTAGACACTGTCAGTGCTGCGCACTTCACGACCGTTCACCGCAAGCAGGTACTCGCCGACTTTCACGTTTACTCCGGGTTGCGTGAGCGGCGCGCGCAGTTGTGGATTCCAGTTCTCGCCGTTGTAAATCCGTGCGAAGCGATACCGGTTGTTCTCGATGCGATAGTCGGCGCCCAACAGGCCGCCGGTAGTTTTCGGTGGCTCAGGCAGGTCGCCGCCGCCGATAAAAGTATGGCCCAACACCGTCTGGCCCAACATTTCGGTGAAGAGGTAATTCAAGTCGCCGCGATGGCCCACTGAATCGAGATACTGACGATACTGAGCTTCGGTTGCCTTTAGATCCAACCCGTGCAGGTTTGGGTCATACATAAAATCGCGTTGTATGCGCCACGCCTCTGCATACATCTGTTTCCACTCGGCTTTCGGGTCAACATAGACCTCCAGTTCGTCGAGCTTCAACGCGCCTTCGCCGGGCTTGACGGGTGTCGCGGTCGGAGCGATGAACCATGCGATGCTTGGGCCACCACCCAAACGGTAAAGCATCTTTTCACCGTTGGCTGACAGCGTGAACGCCGTCACGCCTTCGAGCACCTTGTCAGTCTTTCGCTTATCAAGCTCAAACTTGTGAACGATCAATCCGCCGCCGGGTAACAACGGCGAAACGCCTCCCGGCGGAGTTTCGATCAGGTAAAGATTGCCGGCCTTACCTGCCATCATGCTGAAATAGTTTCGCGCGGGGATTGGAGCTGACAGGATTCGCTGGCCGATGTCGTCGAAGTCAACCTCAACTTTGACGTCTTCTTTCTTCGGCGCGGCGGCAGGCGGAGCGGCCGGAGCAGGTTGTGCGGCTGGGGCTGCTGCTGCGGCGTCTGCTGCTTTCTTTTCTTCCGCGACCTTTTCTTCATCACTTTCAGGCGCCAGCGGCGATGGCAAATCTTTGCGCAGCACTACGACGTAGACGCTGCGAGTTATCGGTCGATTGAAACTCGACATGTCGAGCCATCCGGTCGATGGACCAGCGTCCGTACTCGCCGTGAAGTAGAGGTGCTTTCCGTTCTTGTCGAAGTTTGCAAAGCGAGCGTCGCTCATGCCGTCTGTGATCTGGTTGGTCTTCGCTGACTCGAGTGAATAAATGAAAACCGCCCCCAACCGGTTATCAAGCTGCTTCGTGTAGGTAATCCATCGACTATCAGGTGACCAGCTCGGATCCATCACGCGAAAAGGATTCTCGTAAGTGTTGGTGTCAACTTTGACAGGCGTTCCCTTTTCCACATCGACGTACCAGAGGTTCAGACGCTTATCGGTGTAAGCGATCTTCTTGCTGTCAGGGGACCACAGAGGGGAATAGAAGAATGATGGTGGATTACCGAGATTGATCTTCTTCACTTCACCCAGGCCCGTTTGATCGCGCAGGTGTAAAGCATATTCGCCTGACTCGTCTGAAAAATAAGCGATGAATTTTCCGTCAGGTGACCACGCGGGGTAACGCTCAGCAGCGCCTGACGTGTTGGTTAAATTACGTGCGTCACCTTTTTCAGCGGGCACGGTGATGATCTCGCCGCGAGCTTGAAAGACCGCGCGTGCACCGGTCGGCGATAACCCCGCTGCGACGATGGTTCGCGCGACCTTCACATAGCGTGGACGCACTCCCGTCAGATCACCCGAAACCGTGATGTTCACTTTTCGCTCTTTGCCTGCGGCAAGATCGTAGAGATGCAACGATCCAAACTGTTCGTAAACGATTCCGCCTGGACCGGCATTGGCTGACTTGATATCGAGACCATCATTTTTGACGACCTGCGCCACCTTCTTTGAATTCACGTCGTAAGAGAAGAGGGAGACGGAACCGCTTCGATCGGAAAGGAAGTAGATCTTGTCGCCGACCCACATCGGATTGGAATCGTTTGAATTGTCACGAGGCAGTTTTTCGACGTTTGAGTCGGACAGCCGGGCAATCCAAATCGGAGTTGTTTGTCCTCCCTTGTACTGCTTCCACGCTTCCTGCCACTTGATTGTCGGCACGTAGGCCAGGCGCGAACCGTCAGCGGAATAAGTTCCTGTGACGGCCATTGGCAGAGGCACTTCTGCAGGAAAGCCACCATCGACAGGAATCGTAAACAACTTAGGGACGCTGTTGGTGCTGGTCCGGTTAGAACGAAAGAGGATGTGTTTGCCGTCAGGCGTCCAGGCCGCAACCAGATCGGGACCGGGATGATAAGTAAGCCTGCGAGGAACTCCTCCACTCGCGGGCACGACAAATACGTCTACGTTGCCGTCGTACTCACCGGTAAACGCGATCGAAGTTCCATCCGGTGAGAACTTTGGATCAGTTTCGACGCCTCCACCTGTCGTTAATCGCGACGCGGTACCACCGTCACGACCAACGATCCATAGATCGCCGGCGTAGACGAAGACGATTTGAGATCGACTCAAGGTCGGCTTCTGGAACAGCGACGGCTCGATGGTTTGCGCGCCGGCAATCGTACCAATCGCGAACAAGAGGGTGATCAGGAGGAGTGTCTTTCTCATTTCGATTCCTTTCAGGCAGTTGATGCGGGTTAGTTATACGTTCGGGTCCCGAAAAAGGTTACTAATACGGCTCGCCATGAAAATGCACAAAAATCCAAAAATCAGTACCACCTGAAGACGCTCAGGATATTGGAGAAGTCATCAGTCCACGCTGTGGATTCGCCTCGTCCTTCAAGCAATCGCCAGCGAGGATCCTGCGTCAGGCTATCGAACGCGGGTGAGAGCCGCGCCATGACGACCCACTCGGAAGGATCTTTACCAATTAACGGATCGTGTTCTCCATCAGCGCGACTCAGAGTCATCGCACCAGTTTGCTTAGCCAAATCTGCAAGGACAGTATCGAGCTTCAGGCTGCGATTTGAAACATGAAATGCCAGCATTCCGCCGGTCGCGAGCTTCGACATATAAAGGGCAATCGCTTCCTGCGTCATAAGGTGAACCGGAATCGCATCCGAATTGAAAGCGTCAAGAACGATCAGGCCGTAGTGGTGGTCCGGCGCGTTCTGCAATTGCAGGCGTGCATCACCCAAGATTATTTCTGTTGGTCCAACGCGGCATTTCTCGAGATACGTAAAGTGTTGTGTGTTTTGCGCGATGCTGATTACTGCGGGATTGATTTCGTAGAAAGTCCACGACTGATCCGGAAGCGCGTAGCAAGCCATCGATCCGGTTCCCAGTCCGACTACCGCAATGTTGGGCGATGGAGAATTGGAGTTATACGCCTGAAAGATCTGTCCGAGTGGTCCACTGCGATGAAAGTATGAAAGTGGTTCGCGCTGAAGTACCGGATCGATAAACTGGCGGCCGTGTATGGTGTTGCCGTGGTAAAGAATTCGAGTCGCGCTTTCCTGTTCGATCGTCACACCTAACGTCCCGAAGAAATTCCGCTCTTGATGCAAGGTGCGGTTTTGAATTTCGGAGTATACGACGCCGCCAAGCATCACCGCGCCCACCGCAAACGCAAACCGAAGCGGCCGGCCGCGAAAACGGTGGTTGATGATCAACAACGGAATACCAAAAACAATCGCGATACTCGCAACTGAACTAACTTTGAATCGATTGATAAATAGTGCCAACGCGACAGTGAGTAAACCTGCGCAAACCGGCCATATAAAATCAAACAAACGATCGGCTGAGGAATCATCTCTGCTGTCGTCACGTTGGAGCATTAAGCATGACAGTACGATCACCAACGGATACTCAACGATCGTGTTGAATGTATTTGGAGCTATCAACGTGTTGAAAAGTCCGCCGAGCATTCCTCCAACAGCCACGCATAAATAGAATTCGGCGAGGCGCGCGGCAGTTGGTCTATCACTCGCCAACTTGTTGTGACATACCATCGCGGCAACAAACATGAAACACAGGTGTAGTAGTACGATCGCGGCTGTCGGTTCGGTAGCCTGTGCAACGAGAACCAAAGTCAGTAGCAGCGCCAGTGCGCCGAGGGCGTGACTTGCGTGTGGTTCGGGTAGAAAGTTCTTACCCGCGAACGCGAGAATGAATGTCACGAGGTAAAGGGCGAGCGGGATGGTCCATAGCAGCGGGGTCGGCGCGATTTCAGTGGTGATGTAAGTAGTAGCGCCGAACAGCAGGCTCGAAGGGATAAAAGCTAAAAGAACCCAGTAGAGCCGGCGCTTAAGCGTGATGGGAGGGTGGTGATCGACTTGTGGTTCTTCGATCTTCTCGATTGTCGACGACTTCCACACGACAACCGCACACACCAAACTCAAAACTACGAACACTACGTAGCCCACAACCCAGAGATGATTCTGAAATGAGAGGCTAAAAACAGGTTCGAGAAAAAATGGATAGCTGAGTAAAGCGAGGAGACTGCCGCCATTACTAACCGCAAACAGGAAGTAAGGATCGTTTGCTGAAGCATGATTTGTACGTGTAAACCATTTCTGCAATAACGGGCTGGTAGTTGATATCAGAAAGATCGGCAAACCTATCGCACTCAGCAGGTAACCAAAGAGCCATACAGCAGGGTTGTTCTGTTCGGATATTGAACCGAAATTGCCGGCGAAAGTGATGGGCAAGTAAAGACCTGAAAGAAGAAGGAGCAAGCCGTGCACGATTGACTGTGTGCGAGTTCCTAGCGCTCTCGTGGTTATCAGCACCCATGAATATCCGGCCAACAGCGACACCTGAAAAAAGAGCATGCAAGTGTTCCACACCGCCGGAGTTCCACCGAGCCGGGGTAAGAGCAGCTTCGCCATCACCAATTGAACCCAGAACAGCAGAAGCGCGCTGAGGAACATGGTGATTGCGAATAATAAAAGGACCAGGCGGGAGAGTTTCATGTGTGGCGGAAGATTATTCCGCACTCGGCAAGGGTTCGTCTATGGCTGTTCACCGATGAGGGTTAACTTTATTTCGGGATGGCTTGCTTGCAGGATGTGCCTGCGAAGCATCGTGAAAGCTACGTTCCGCGCCTGCGAAGTGAAAGGTACGTTTCGCACCTGCGAAGCATCGTGAAAGGTACGTTTCGCGCCTGCGAAGCAGGCGGAAGCATAAAGCCTGGGGCGTGAGCCCCAGGTTACCCATAGCAATAATATAATAGCCCGCGTACAGCGGGCGAAAGCTGAACAGACTGTCGCCCGTTCCACGCGCTCACAAAGCATTGGTTCAACGATCCTGGGGCTCACGCCCCAGGCTTTATGCTTAGCCTGCTTCGCAGGCTCACAAACTCGAACCTTTAGGGTTTCATGAATTTTGCAACGCCGTTTATGAACATTTGTACGGCGAGCATCACGAGCAGCATTCCCATCAGGCGCTCAATCGCAATCAACCCTCTTTCCCTGAGCAGGCGATAGAGAATCGTCGAAGAGAGCAGGATGACGGCGGTGACGATCCATGCGAGCGTGAGGGCGAGAAACAGTTGCGGTGTGCTGTTAGGCGACTGCTGTAGCAAGAGCAGTGCAGCGAGGGTTGATGGGCCGGCGATCAGAGGAATGGCGAGCGGCACGACGAAAGGCTCGCCTTCAAGCGCATCGCGCATCGTCTCCTCTCTTGGGAACACCATGCGCAACGCGATCAAAAACAGCACGATACCACCGGCGATACTTATCGTCTCCTCTTGTAAACTCAGTAATCGCAGAAGGTATTTGCCGCCAAACAGGAAAACGAGAAGCACGACATACGCGATCAGTATCTCTCGGACCAGGATCATCCGGCGGCGATCCGGCTGGACCTTTTTCAGCGCCGCCAGGAATAGAGGAATGTTACCCAGCGGATCCATGATGAGTAACAGTGTGATCGCATTGAAGAAGATCTTCATGGGCCTTAAGATAAGTTTTGCGGGTCGCATCTTATCATGGCAGTGATGAGGAGGAGATTGCATGCTGACTCAAGCTGAAAAGGGAGTCGCTTTTGAAGCGCTCCACAAGCGCGACGGTACATTCATCATCCCCAACCCTTACGACGCCGGCACCGCTCGGCTACTGGAAAACCTGGGCTTTGAAGCCCTCGCTACGAGCAGTGCGGGATACGCTTTCACGACGGGCAAAGCAGATAACGCTGTCGGTCGCGAGGGAACGATGGACCATGCCACGGCAGTCGCCGCAGCAACTGATCTGCCGCTCAGTATCGATCTTGAGAATGGTTTTGGAGACGCCCCCGAAAGCGTTGCGAAGACAATCAGGTTGGCGGCGGGAACTGGAGCCGTCGGCGGCTCAATCGAAGACGCGACCGGACGTGTACGACGAACCACTTTACGAGCGTACACTTGCGATTGCGCGAATCAGAGCGGCGGCCGAAGTTGTTCGCGAACTCCCCTTCCCTTTCATGCTAACGGCGCGCGCCGAAAATTATCTGGTGGGTAAGCCCGACTTGAAAGATACGATCGAGCGGTTGCAAGCGTATCAGGATGCCGGCGCTGATGTTCTTTATGCGCCCGGCCTCACCAGTAAAAGCGACATAGCGACTTTAGTCGGTGCTGTGGACCGTCCGGTGAATGTATTGATGGGTTTGCAGGGCGTTCAAATAACCCTCGCAGAGCTTTCGGATATCGGAGTCAGGCGCGTCAGTGTCGGCAGTGGACTTGCCCGCGCCGCTCTCGGTGGATTTTTACGCGCGGCGCGCGAGATGAGAGAAAAGGGCACGTTCACCTTTGCTGAAGATGCCGTACCCTATCGCACGGTCAATTCAATCTTCGCGTCATGAGTCATCCGCAATTATTTATTCGTAATCTGTGGCTGGTTATCAGATAGTAGTCCTTTCACTATCATCAAGCGCGCCATGACTCTCAACTCGTGACGATCGAAACGATCAGCGAGGGCTCTCGTGCGGTCAAAGTCGGTCTTTGCTAATGCAGCCACACCTTTTCCATATCTGAACACGAGGAAGTCGAGCGGCATTATCCCGGCCTGGTCCAGAACAATTTCACTTTTCTTTACGGCGCCGCTTTTCACCACACGGTCAAGCAACATGAGTAGCGAAATCTGGCTGTTAGCGTCGTCTACTGTACGCTCAGCGAGCGCAAACGCCTTTGCGGGTTCGATTACCGCGTAGGCGCATAGCAAACTAAGTAAAGCATTCGTCTTAGTTTCCGACTTCAGATCTGTCTTAATTAACGTTGCGGCTTCGTCAAGCAGAGACGATGCTTCAGCGTCTTCACCCTGCTCCTTCAGAAGCAACGCGGCCTCCGCCATGGCTCGCGCGCGTTCTTCCTTGCGTCGAATCTTTGGGAACAAGCTCTTCAGGTGATCGAGCTTTTTGCGATAAGCAGCCATACCGATCTCTTCGCCGTCGAGGAAATCAAGAAGCTTTTGCTGCTCGCCTTCGTCGCTTACCTCTTTGTTCACTAATTCGCGAAACGAATCAGTGGTCCCTCGAATAGCCGCGAGGATCGCCGCTTGTTGATAGAGGTGAAGTCGCATTTCACTTCCTTCGCGAACCGCAAAGCGAACCAGGTCCTCCGGCATGCCACGTCGAATGAGATTGTTGTAAGTATTGTTATTCCGCTCCTGTTGCGTCAGCTTTTCGTTGAAGGTTAAGAGCTTTCGTTCGAGAGCGGCGCGCCTTTCCGGAAAGAACTGCTGAATCTCCGGCATCACGTCAGTAATGTAAGAAAGCAGGTTTTTGCTTGCTGACTCACTGAGCGCAGCGTTAAGTAAAACATCCACCAGATCTCGCTTTTGCTCATCGTTCAGGCTGAGAACTTTTTGGGCTTCACCAGCGCGCAACGTGGGCCGGTTGGTATCAGGGATCCTGCTCGTCTCGAGGAGTTGGGCAGCAATCGTCGAGGCGCGGAAGTCAGTAGCGACGTTCGTCGTGCGGAGTTTGGCAATGATTTCACCGGCAAACGTTGAAGCTTTCTCAGAGTCTTTCTGGTTGAGCCGGTGTAAAAGATGCAACAACTCGTACGTCAGGCCTTTTGCAAGACTCTCGCGCGCAAACTGCAACGCCTGCGCCGGATCACGTGCGGCGACCTCAATCGCGATGTCCTGTTCGAGTTGTGCATCGCTCGGAAGTCGAAATTCTGATCCAAGCTGTTGTGGCGCCACCTGGCGCGTCGCGCGCAACATCTCCAACGCGAGCTGAGCATCTTTCTGGGCCACTTGCTGGATTATTTTCCGTCGCAGCGTGAAGGTCGAGAGATAAGATTGCAGGACTTGTTGTCGTTCTGCCTTCGCCGGGTTTTTACTGTTACCGCGCGGCGGTTGAGTGATAAGACTAATTGAATTGAGAGCTTCCCAGTAGAGAGCGCGTGCGCGCTTTTCATCGAAGGTCCAAAGCAAATCCGCCGCGCCGGTCATGACGAAAAGTCGGTTCTCCGGCAGCTTCAGGCTCCATGAGGCTGAAGCGATGTCGTAGACCAGTGTGAGCGTCTTCTTATGCAGCTCCTGACGTTGTTTTGCCTCTTGCGCCGGGGCAATATTCGAGACTACCAACACAATGGCAATCGCAACCAGCCTTATTCGGGAAGAAACCATATCTCGCCCATTCTATTACGAGGATTGATTTTTTTGAATCTTTTGTGCTTTGTTTGAGCAGGTCCTGGCAATGAGAAAGATCAAGAAAGTTGTGTTGGTACTGCTGGTCACCGTGCTACTCGTGGTGGGCCTACTCGCCTCGCGCATCTACTCATTCGGCAATGCCAGCTCTGACGCGCAGGCTGACGCGGCGGTAGTGCTGGGCGCTGCCGTGTGGACAGCGAATGTTAGCCCGGTCTTCCGCGAGCGGATCAATCACGGTATCGATCTCTACCGGCGAGGTAAAGTGCGGAAACTCATATTCACTGGCGGCCAGGGAAATCCGGGCGAACCGACCGAGTCGTCCGCAGCGCGCGATTACGCGCTACAGAGAGGCGTACCAGCAACCGACATCCTGATCGAAGAAAAATCTCACACCACATACGAGAACATTTTGTATGCGAAGGAACTGGCAGATAACCACGGCATCAAAAAGGTCTTGATCGTAAGCGACCCTTTGCACATGAAAAGAGCAGTCGCAATGGCTGAAGATGTCGGCCTCGTGGCAGAACCTTCACCGACCCCAAGCACAAGATACCAGGGACTGAGAAGCCAGTTAGGTCTCCTTGCTCACGAAACCTACTACTACATTGGTTACCTGCTGCGCCGCCCGTTCTTGTAAGGAACGTAACCACTTCGAAAATTTATCGATCAAAAAACATGAGAGTAATGACAATAACGGCGCCGGTCGATAGTGTAAGCTGGTATCGCAACGAACAAAGGGGACCATATGAAGTCAGCACTACTGATTCTTGTCTTAACGTTTATCTCGCCGGCTTATAGTCAAACCACACCAACAGACATCGTTACTTCCAACGCAGGTAACGTCAGGATCGAGCGGCTCACAACACTCGAGTTACCGTGGGGAATGGCTTTACTGCCGGACGGCCGCTTGCTCATCACCGAAAAGCCGGGGCGCTTGCGCATCTGGAACAACGGCACGTTGTCAGAACCGATTCAAGGCGTGCCGAAGGTCGTTTATCGTGCGACGCAGTCGGAACAAGGAGGATTGCTCGATGTCGAAATCGATCCGGATTTCGCGCGCAACGGTCTCATCTATCTCTCCTATTCAGAAGCCGCGGAACAACAGCCAGCAGACGCCCAACAAACCAGTGAACCGCGCTTCGGGCCAAACGTGGATATGACGGACAACATCGTGAAGGGCGGCGCGGTCGCGCGTGGCAGACTCGATGGCAATCAGTTGCGCGATGTCCAGGTGATCTGGCGGCAAGTTCCGAAGACTGTCGGGCGCGGTCACTTCGGAAATCGTCTGGTCTTCGCGCCTGATGGGAAGTTGTTCATCACGTCCGGCGAAAGAATGCGTTTCGATCCGGCACAAAGTCTCGCATCCAATCTCGGCAAAGTCGTGCGCATCAACAAAGACGGATCGATACCTGCTGACAATCCATTCGTAGGACAAGGCGACGCGCTAGGTGACATCTGGAGTTACGGCCACCGCAATATGTTATCCGCGGCGATCGATCCAGCTTCCGGACGTTTGTGGGTAGTGGAGATGGGACCACTCGGGGGCGACGAGCTCAACCTGATTGAAAAGGGAAAGAACTACGGCTGGCCCACCGTCAGCAATGGCGATAACTATGATGGTTCGCCGATTCCGGATCATCAGACGAGGAAGGAATTTCAGCCTCCTGTTCGTTCGTGGAATCCTGTGATTTCACCTTCGGGAGCGATCTTCTACACGGGAACACTCTTCCCCGGCTGGCGTGGTAGCCTGCTCGCCGGCGGCTTGTCATCGATGTCGCTGGTGCGGCTAACACTTGATGGTACACGAGTCAGTATTGAAGAGCGGATCGACATGAAGCGGCGGATTCGCGACGTTATCCAGACGCCGGACGGTGCGATCCTCGTGATCGTCGACGACAAACGCGGCGATCTGTTGCGCCTGACTCCTTCAGGTACTAGTAGTTCGACGCGAGCACAAAACTAATCGTTAGGAGCTGCCTTCAGAATTCGGGCCATCACCGTCAGCACGCCGAGATGGTAGGCGTTGTGATCTGCAGTCAAGAGCGCCTCACGTAGAATTGTCTGTCCATCGCCGTGTGCGATCGTCGCGTGCAGATCTGTCGACGAATTCTCCACGAGTGCCTCCATCTGTTGCAGGTCATTGCGAAAGTCGTCGACGGTTTTTTGCCACGACGTGGCGGTGCCCGGTTCGTTTGGGTTGGGCCAATAACCCTTCGGGAACTCGGGCGAGACGTGGTCTGCATTCCGGCTAAACTCGAGTATGTCCCATTGCGCGATGCGCATGTGTTCCAGAATTTGCCAGGGTGTGTAAGGCAGTCCATCAATCTGGCGATTACATAAATCCGCAGGAAAGCTGGAGACGAAATCGTCGAATGACAGGTGAGCGCCGCCACCTCTCAAAAGGTAGAGCACATGTTTGCGTAATGAATCGTCGTTTTGGTTTTTCAACATGATAACTAACATTATCAAAGAATTCTGTTCAATTGAATGGAGACACCCTTTGGGGGCAAATTCCAACTATCGGACAACCTTAGTGGACCAAAAGACTTCTCAAAGCGTGTAACTTCCGGCTCTCCCACTCTGACCAGCAAAACCAGGTCTTTCGCTCTTTGTGGCAGTCCGATTTGTGTAACAGAATTTTACAAAGCGGAGTGGCACACAGTTAACCTGCTGGTCGGTCACTTACGTGGGCCGGTCCACTCACGGGCGTTCCCCGCTGGACGGCCTGAAACTGTCTGTTCACTCAGACACACACGCACTTAGGAGGAATGGTTGTGTTAAAAACATTACTGATTGGGTTAATGATCCTTACCTGCGCCCCACTCGCCGCGGCGCAATCCGATTATAAGAAGTTCGAATTCTTTGCCGGCTATTCACACAACAGGATCGATACCGGCATAGGCGACGACGATCCTGAGCTGGGCGACATCATTAATGAACGCGAAGGCTTTCACGGGTTCAACACTTCGGTGACCGGTAATATTTCGCGATACGTTGGTCTAAAGGGTGATTTTTCCGGACACTTCAAGAGCCAGACGTTTCCGATCGGTTCGGTTCCGGATGCAGTGGAGTTGAAGTCGCGCCTCTATAACTTTCTTGGAGGCGTTCAAATCAAAAACAACTCTACAGACGC
The DNA here is from genome assembly GCA_963728575.1 of uncultured Acidobacteriota bacterium. Lineage (GTDB taxonomy): Bacteria > Acidobacteriota > Blastocatellia > Pyrinomonadales > Pyrinomonadaceae > PSRF01. The sequence goes on along the minus strand of CAVSKT010000012.1, from coordinate 387,040 downwards.
GACGTTTAAGCCATTCGTGCATGCGCTCGCAGGAGTTGCGCATGCTCGCAATCGCGTAGAAATCAGCAATTCCGGGTGCGTCGCGATTTTTCCCAGTCCGTGTCCGGTTAATGAGAACCTAAACGAAACGGGATTTGCAGCGGCGTTCGGAGGCGGAATTGATATTCGCGCGAGCAATCGAGTCGATATTCGTGTCATTCAGGTCGATTACAACCCGACGAGATTGTTTGATAGCACGCAGCACAATTTCCGGATAGGAGTCGGGATAGTTTTTCACTGAGCGCAATAGAGGGCGCGACCTTAGCCACAAAAAGCACAAGTCTAATTTGTGCTTTTTGTGGCTTCGCTGTTTGAGGGTCAACATTCTCACAAAAACATGGTACAAACAGGGTCGATCCAAAACGTCGAAGGCGTTGACCAATCACAGGAGATGACTTATGCGAAAGCCTGCGTATACGTGCGTGCGCCGCGGGGTTGTTTTGTTGACGGTGATCGTCGCGACCGTGTTGCTGTTTCCAACCTCATTCGCGCAACGCGCCATCCGCAACACTCACGCAGACTCGTTCACCCTCGAACAGATCAAAAGTTATCCGTTTCCAAACGAGCTGACCGCATCTGCAACCGGCGCGCGCATCGCGTGGGCGTTTAATGAACGAGGAGCACGGAACGTTTGGGTCGCTGAAGGACCTGACTTCAAAGCACGCAGGTTGACTAACTACAACACGGATGACGGGCAGGAGCTGACGAGTCTTTCGATATCGTCCGATGGGAAATATGTGGTTTACGTTCGCGGCGGCGATCACGGCTCAAACTTCGATAGTGCTGTGCCAGTGAATCCGACTTTATCGCCGACCCAGGTGAAAGTTCAGATCTGGAGCGCTCCGTTTGCCGGCGGCGATCCCAAACTTCTCGGCGAAGGCGATGAACCTTCGATTTCACCAAAGAGCGACCGCGCGGTGTTCTTGAAAGATCGCGGCATCTGGTCCGTGCCGGTTGACGGATCGGCTCCAGCAAAGCGGCTCTTCTATGCGCGTGGCGATTGCGGCTCTCCCGAGTGGTCACCTGACGGCTCGCGACTCGCATTCGTTTCCAACCGTAACGATCATTCATTCGTCGGGGTCTACTCAAACGACTCGACACCGATCGTGTATATCGCGCCGTCAACTTCGCGCGATTCGAGTCCTCGCTGGTCACCTGACGGAACACGCATCGCATTTGTACGACGACCAGGAAACGGCGGTGCTCCTGAACCGATTCTCGAACAGCGCCCGCAAGCGTGGTCCATCTGGACCGCCGACGCAACAACGGGCGAAGCACAGCAACTATGGAAGAGTCCGTTCACACTTCGCGGCTCTCCACCGACAACGCACGGCGGAACTAACCTGCACTGGGCCGCCGCTGGTCGGATCGTTTTCCTCTCTTACCTCGACGGCCAACCGCATCTTTATTCGATTGCGGAAAAAGGCGGCGAACCAATGCTGCTCACGCCCGGTAACTACATGGCCGAGTACATCTCGATCAGCAATGATCGGCGTTACCTCGTCTTTGCCGGAAACTCAGGCAGTGATGCTGACGACATCGATCGGCGTCACATCGTGAAAGTTCCCGTCGATCGCGCGGAACCTGTCGTGATGACTCAGGGCAAAGGACTCGAGTGGACACCATTCGTCACCGGCGACGGGAAGTACATCGCCTACATCGGCGCAACCTCGCAACGTCCGCCACTGCCAACCGTAATGCTCGCCGGCGGAGGCAAGCAAATCACAGTAGCTGAAGATCGCGTTCCCAATGATTTTCCAACCGCTCGCCTCGTCGTGCCGAAGAAAGTCGTCTACAAGGCGCCTGATGGAGTCGAGGTTCATGCACAGTTGTTCGAAGCAACAGGTGGCGCTGCGAAGAAGCCGGCGATCATCTACGTTCACGGTGGACCACCGCGGCAGATGCTACTTGGTTGGCATTACTCTGATTACTACTCAAACGCATACGCACTCAACCAATACCTCGCAAGCCGCGGTTATGTCGTATTGTCGGTGAATTTCCGTTTAGGAATCGGTTATGGATACGATTTCCATCGTCCGCCCAATGCGGGCGTGCAGGGCGCGTCTGAATATCAGGACGTCAAAGCGGGCGCTGAGTATTTGCAGCGCCTGGCCCAGGTCGATCCAAAACGTATCGGGATCTATGGCGGGTCGTACGGCGGATACCTGACGGCGCTCGCGCTCGCTCGCGACTCGCAGCTATTCGCTGCCGGAGTCGACATCCATGGCGTACACAATTGGACCGCGGAACGCGCTGCACCGCTCCTGGAGAATCGTTATGAGAAACCTCCAGACGTCCAACGCGCGCTCGACGTCGCGTGGCAGTCGTCACCAGTCTCCGCAATCTCGACGTGGAAGTCTCCCGTGCTGTTAATCCACGGCGACGACGATCGCAATGTCCGCTTCAGTCAAACCACAGATCTCGTGAGACGTCTTGAAAAAGCGGGTGTGCCATACGAAGAGTTAGTAATACCCGACGACACACACCACTTCCAGGTCCACTCGAATATGTTGAAGGTAAACGGCGCGGTTGTAACTTTCTTTGATCGTGTATTCGGAATGAATCGTGGAAGCGAATGAGGTCCACCATTTCCCTTGCTCGTCTTGCGGGGCTGACCTTCTTTTCGAGCCTGGAGACGGTTTTTTGTCGTGTCCTTATTGCGGGCACAAGCAGGCAATTCCGGAAAGCACGGCGCAAGTTGAGGAGCAGTCGTTCGAGCGGCACCTGCAGATTCGTCCCGAGCAAATGGCGAAGCTTGCAGTCAATGCACTCGAAGTGCAATGCCAGAGTTGTGGCGCAAAATCCATCTTCACTCCACCACACGTCGCAGGCAGGTGCGAATTCTGTGGCGTGCAGATTGTGGCCCAGCCCAAGTCAGCCGACCCGATTCTCACTCCCGGTGGACTACTGCCTTTTTCAATTACGCAACAAAAGGCCACCTCTGAGCTGCGACGCTGGATTTCCACAAGATGGTTTGCGCCCAATGACCTCAAGCGTTTTGCTCAACCCGAGGCAATACACGGCGTTTATCTTCCTTTCTGGACCTACGACACAAACACCACCACTGATTACACCGGCCAGCGCGGCGAGTACTACTACGAAACCGAAACTTATTACGAAACTGACTCGAAGGGCAATCGAGTGCAGCGTACACGACAGGTGCGACACACTCGGTGGTATTCGGCTTCAGGAAGGGTGACCGCGTCGTTCAACGATGTCTTGATTTCTGCAACGCTGTCGCTTTCTCCGAATCGTCTTGCGGCGCTTGAACCGTGGGACTTGCCTGAGCTGAGACCATACGAACCGGCTTTTCTATCTGGATTCAAGGCGCAGCGCTATCAGGTTGGACTTGAGCAGGGCTTCGAACACGCGAAGGAGGTTATTGCGCCCGCGATTGAGAGTAATGTGCGCAATGACATCGGCGGCGATGAGCAAAGGATTGATAACCTCGTAACCGAATATTCCGAGATCAGCTTCAAGCATCTGTTGCTGCCGGTTTATGCCGGCGCTTACCGGTACAACGGAAAGCTCTTTCAAATTCTCGTCAACGGACGTACCGGCGAGATACAGGGCGAGCGTCCGTATAGCGTTTGGAAAATTGCGCTGTTGATGTTAACAGTGGCAATTCTAGTATTAATTCTCGTGATTCTGTTTGGGGATCGGCAATAACACGATGAATCCGTTACAGATCGAACACCTTTACCCAATCCGCCTTGACCACGCGATAATTTAGCTTCTGCATCAGGAACGCCATCACGCAACGCATGTGGAAAGCCCCGTAAACAATTCCGATCCTCTGCGATGTTTGCGAACGCTCGTCGTTCACTGTCGCGATATGTTCGATCAACTTGCGGTCGCGCTCATCGACTACGAGCGATTCGAACCTGCTAAGACTTTCATCCCCGTCTAAATCTTCCTCAGACGACGGCAGGTCTTCCACGACAAGATTCTCGGCCAGCGACTCTCTGGTCCCAAAGATAAAGAGGTACACAACAACAAACGGAATCGTAAGAAACAGCTGTACTCGCAGCATGATCGGCAACTCTGACCAGCGCTCGTCAAAAGCACGCCCTTCCATATCGGCATTCAAAATCTTGTTGCGAAACTCGTCGAGACGTATGCCTTCGTGCTGCGTGATCAAGTCCATTCGACGAATCTTCTTTATCATCCGATATGAAAGCGTCAGGATTGCGGCTTTCCTGGATTTCACACCTTCAACGAGTATCAGATCGCAGCTCGCTAACCGCTGGCTAATCTCCTGATAAAACTCACGTGAGCCCACGTGAATCATCGGAAAGACCAGAAACTCAAGCCCAGTCTTATCCTTCTTCAGGCTATACACAACGGCCCGGAAGTTGAAGGAGTTCTTTTCGGTAAACTGCATTTATAGCCGGTAAAACTCCGAACTCAGATCACAATCCGAAGAGCTGTTTTGTGTTGATGATATTGACCCGAGCACCAAACTGTTCCACTTTTTCGACGAGATCTCCCGTGCCGCCTGCTTCATCACTAGCGACCCCGTCCCACAGGGCAATCAAAGTAAGGTTGGGGTCCCCAGTTTTCTCATCGACGCCTTCTGAGACCGCATTGAAGAGCATCCAGAGATTGTTGCGTTGCCAGATACTGTAGTTATCTTTGTACCGGAGCCACGCGGGTAAATATTTCCTCCTCGCTTTCCGCCTCGCTCAAGATGCGAAGTTGTTTGGCGCTCATATGCCTATTGTAAATGTTCCAAAATCGGTCGACCCAAGCTGGACCAGCGTGAACAACCGAGGTGTTGACGTATTTCGCGGGAGGAATGGCGAGATACAGTCGGGTCGGTATTCCCAATTCGGCGCAGACCTCCTGGAACAGTATGTCTCCTCCACTCGCCGCACCTGCATATCCGCATAACACACCCGCACCCGTGTTCATCTCTTTGATCACGGCTTCCTTGATCTTTTCGCGCACTAACTGCTCACTGGTCGCGGGGAACCGAGGATTTTTGCGATCGGGTGCGTCGATCATGTGCCCGGAGAACACGAGTACGCGTTGGCGTTCGGGACTTATCGTCGGGAGCGTGCAGGGATCGACCAAAGGCGGCGGTTCGCCCAACACTTTGAACACTTCTGTCAGGTTTGCACTCAGCACACCCAGATCACGATAAATTGCGAGTTGTTTTAGGACCGCGCCGGAAGCAAAATTCGGTGCACCCGACATTACTTTGCGATAAGCCGTTGCAACTCTTAAGGGCGCATCTGTAGTGAGAAACATCAAATCCGCGGCACTGATCTCGGCCCAGATATCTTTACTCCCTTCGCGTTCCAATCGGTGTTCGTTCGCGGCCAACGAAAGATCCACGGCAGATGCTAATTTGGCTGCGTGCTCGGAGCACTCTTCCAGTGCTTCGTTGGCTTTCCTATCTGACTTAAATCGTTCGGCCCAGACCTCAGGAAGCATCGTTGCCAACTCAACCGTAATCTTGATCATGGCGAGCGCGTTTAGTCCTGAAAAAAAGTGGTTGAGATCTTCGTCAAACGCGCGCTCGTAGTGTTCAAACGAATCTTGCAGAAACGCAGACCGCAATGCCTCGGCAGGCCGGTCGGCCGGCGGCTTACCTTCCCATTCATGACGCCAACGTGTTTTGGAATTACGAGCTAATAGAGAATAAACTTCGGCGCGCTCATTCTGTTTGATCGCTTTGTTGTTGAGCGCTCGCTCGAGCGCCTCGGTGGACCTTACGAGATCACCAAGTCGTTCGTAGATAGTTCCAAGCCGAAGATTAGCTTCAATGTCCTGCGGTTCAAGTTTCCGTACGTTTTCCCAGGTGGTCTTAGCTTCCAGAAATGCACCGCTGTAAAACTGCGCCGTACCAACTCTTCGCCATCCGGAGGTCTCCCATTCAAAGCCTTTAACTTCATAGGAGATCAGTGCGAGATCCCCACGCCGTCTGCCTGCCGCAGCGCGCTCTACTTCCTCGCCGAAATCCTGAGGCACCAGGTTAAAAAGCGTGAAATCGGGCTCCGTTAAGTTCGGGAACATTGCGAAGACGGGGCTATCTTTTGACTTAACGTCCCGTGTCCGTCTGCTACTCCAGAGGCGAAGTGCCTCAACAAGAGCCGGCAGGCTTTCGCTAGGTTCTTCTTGGCTGTAAACGAAGTAACGCTCAGTCTGTAGATCGAAAGGAACGCTACTACCGTTAGAGCGCAGCATGAGTGTACTACTCTCGCGTAGTGCATGGCGGATACCCAGCGAGTAGAAGACTTCTGCATTATGCATAGAAAGATCTGCGATGATCAGATCGCTTGTAAGAAGTCGCCGAAACATATCAAGCCGGATGTTGTTGGCGCTTATCAAGTCAATGGTGGCTCTCCCTTGAATACCCATCAATTCAAGAGCAGGAACGATAAGGCGGCGCTCGACCTCATCGAAGTCTATCCCATCTCTCTTGCCGAACGGACGGATGATGAAGGCCCGCACCGAACTTCCGCTGGCTTCAGCCGGAGCCTCTCGCTCCATCCGGATAGCTCGATCGATGAAGTCGCGTTCGACTTCGTTGATGTCGTCTACGTGTTCAGAAACCCACTTCTGTGCTGTGAGCAAATAGAGGCCGCGCAATAGAAACTCATGCTTGCGGTTATGACCCTCCCACTCGCGTATCTGCTCCCGTAGACCTTGACGCCAAATAAGAAAATTGAAGTCTTCTTCCAGCCAATTCCGAAGGCGAGGCCATTCCTGTATAAGAACTTCATCAGCGATTTCGGCGACATCTTCGTTGCTTTCCGATTCCTTCTCAATCTTAATCAACTGGACCCCGGCCAAGCTTCGGACGGCAGCAGATTCTGATTTACCAAAATCCTTCACGCGCACACGCTGCTTGACGTTGCCGCCGTCTTCATGCCGCGCGACACGCACGAGTCGCGTGAGAACTCTCCGGGCCTCAACCTGCAACGTAGTAGAAAACTGCAAGAAGACGGCTTCAGCTCCCCGGACTTTTTGTTGAATAGCTGATTCTGCTTCTACTACTGGACGAGCTCCGTCCGATACGGGCGTCACGGCGAAAGCCTGACGTACACGCAATTTTTCGTCGGGGGAGATCGGAAAATGGAAATCGCGAACGTCGGAACCCGTGAGATGATCGGTGATGCGAACTATTGCGCCGAGTAGATTTTTCGGATCGTTGAGTTCATCCCGGAATGGCGCCAGCAATTCCTCATAGCTGTAGACGGCAACGTACGGTATCTCGACTGCTTTCCAGTAAGCATCCAGATTAGTCTTATCGCGTATTAGATCTTCAAACTGGCTGCGAGCGTACATCTGTCGCGCCTGTAACATATCCGCTTCCGCCTGATCCACTCGAGTCGGGATCGGAAAGATTTGAAGTGTGCCGGAATCCGTTTCATCTCTTAGTTGACGTCTTGCCATGCGTGCAGAATGTGCCACACCCGACGCGCCCTCGATACTCTGGTTATTGTAGGTAAAGCACACAGCAAGAGTGTCGGGCATCTGCACCGTGCAGATGCCTGCGGTATCGCTCACACCCGTGCGGCTATCTATCAGCACATAGTCATACTCCTCACGCATCCGGCGTTTGAGTGCTTCGAAAAAAGCGCCGCCGCCGAGTCGGTCGTAGAAATTCTGCCAGTCAAAGACACTGACGCGTGTTGCGTATCCCGGACCCTGGCGTCCGGCTGGGACGAGATCGATCCGACCCGGTTTCGGGAAGCGATCGAAATTGATGGAGAGCGCGTAAGGTGTTATGTCCGCATGCTCTTCAAACCAATCGCTACGCGTCTCGGCTTGTTCAGGCTTAATCACCTCATCGGCAAAGGACATTACAAAATCGATAAGTCCTTCGGACGACGTGAGCTGCTCATCAATCAGAAATGGTCGAAAGTACCGGTGAAGTCCTGGCGCTTCCAGATCCCAATCGATCACAAGAACGCGTTTTCGATTAGCGGCCAGCACCCACGCAACATTCGCAAGAGCCATCGAACGGCCTGTTCCACCTTTATATGAATAGAATGTGATGATCCGGCAGTTGTTCGATGTCATTGATCAAAACTCCCTAGACCTGGGACGGCTGATTGCTAACGACTGGCTTGGAAATTCCACCGGGAACAGACTTTCCCTGCGCGCGTTTGTGCATCTCACCTCTGATGCTTTCCAAGGCGCCCCGTAGTGCGTCAAGCAACGCATCGAGATTAGTGATTGAGTCGCGATAGAAAATTTCGTTCTTCCATAAGTTGGCACGAGAATCAAAAGTATCGCGCACGATCTGTAAGATTTCGTCGCGACGATCCTGAATCTCGAGATCACCCTCATTCCAGGGTACAAGTACGGTGCAGTTGTAAAACGGCTCGCGATTGCGTTCGAACCCCGACAGAATATCGCGGGAGTCCTGGTCCCAGCTCAACGTCCATCCATCAACCAACAGAACGACGATTTTTCTTTCGTCATAAGCTTGTTGGACCACCCCCACGAGATCCTGGCCAAACTCGACGATTTCGCTATCGAAATCCATCTCTTCACTTGACACGAAGTGCTGGAGGATGCGGCCGATCCGATCCGTTACGTGAGGGTGAAACGGCTTCCAGTGCGATCCTTTGACTCCGTAACCGCCTGCTTGCCGTTGGCCGACGAACTTTGCCGGATCGGCAGCCACGAAGATAAACCGCACGTGTTTGGTTGAGCCTGGCGTGGTGACGGAGGGTTGCTGCTGCGGCACCCCCGGAGGTTGCGGCGGACGGACGAATGCAGAAGGCACCTGGCTCAAGGGAGGCAAATCTTTCAAACGCGGTAGCTGGTACTGACTCGCGTCCTTAATCTCTGCTGCCAGCCATTCGGTGTAACTTAAAAAAAGATCTTCGTAATACTGCTTCCTCCTAACAATGGATCGCAAACCCTTTTTATTCTGGTCATCCTCAGGATTGCCATAGAGATACTGTACCGCATTAACGGACGGGCCGGGATCGTTGTCGAAAGGCAGCCAAAGTACGGGCTTGATAACAGGTGGCAATTCCGCGTTCTGATCCCCAGCGAGCTGTTTAATCTTTCGATACTGCTCCCGCCGCATTTGAAACACCTGCCACTCCTTGCCGCAATACTCGCTCTCGAAATACCGCGGCGAATAGGCACAAACTAATACAGCGCTCTCCTGAAGAGCGTTGGCGAGTGTCGGCTCCCAATCCTGTCCGAGCTCGATACCTACCTGGTCAAAGAATCCAACCTCAGCTCCAGGATCCAGCTGAAGCTGATCGCGCACCTCTCTCGACAATTCGTCAAACAGAATTTTCAGGTAGGGAATATCACTGCCGCGCTTGTAGCTGAAAAAGAAATAGTAGGACATGGTACTGGTATTCCTTTACTCGTTCACGCGCGCGATCGTTTCGATGATGCGCTTCCGGGCTGCGGCACGCTCAGCCAGGTGCCGATCTTCGGCGGCGCGCTTCACCCATTCAAGCCAGGTGCTGATCGCGTGTGTGGTTGTAGTTGGACTCTGACAATTCTTCAGCAGGACGATCTGAATTTTTTGGACTGAGTCAGCGACGTGCAAACCGAATCGACCGGGCACCACGGTTGCATCCGGGAACCCCAGCATCTTCAGGGCCTGATTCTCTGTCGCTCCTTTGTAACAGGCGACGATGTGAATTGGTCCACCATCACCTTCAGCCAGTTGACCATGCAGCCTATGGTCCATCAGAAAAGGCTGGCCGACTAATTCACGCGCCGCCGACTGACCCAGGCCTGCCGGAATCGCATGCAACGCGGCAAGTATTTTCTTTCCGCCCAGCCGCAGCCACATAGTCATCCATTCACCTTCTCGAGGTTTCAGTTTGCCGGGTTCTGATCCTTGCTGTTTCTTTAAGATCAGGTGGAGTTGAGCCCGCATGGCACGCTCGCGCTCCGCATAACTCATACGGTGCCACTCCAGCGCCGGTCCAATATTCGATTTACTAAAATCGGGAGTAGTTCCGGCATTTTGCACGAGCGTGACGATGATGTCTCTGAGCTCCTGGCGCACTCGTTTGATCAGTCCTTCGCCACTGCTTACCGGTGGAGCAAAGATGTCGAGATTCTTCACGTAATTGCGAAACTCTTCGTCACGCGTGCGTTGCGCTTTGTCCTTTGGCCACTCTGCAACCGGCTCAATCGGTATCACGCGAACTTTCTTTGAGTCGTTCATGACTGCGTCAAGCTCCGCATGACAAATACCCATCAGTCCATCTTTGATACCGCCACCAGATTCACCGTTATAAATCACGATGAGAATGTCAGCGCGTCTTGATTCGTCGATTGAACGTTCCCACCAGGTTTCGTCAATCGAAGAACCGGAGCTTTCTTCGTTGATCCAACAATCAAAAAGCGCCGGTTGCCCGTCCCACAACACAATCTTCTCGATTTCTTCTTTGAGATCGTCACGCAGGTCGGAAAGCCAGACGGATTTGCCGTTATAGGAAATCCGCGTCTTGCAGCGGCTCGAGATCATCACTCGAATCTGTTCGGATTTAGGCATTCTTTTGTTTGACTCTCTCCAGGCTACTCAGACTCAAGAACCGTTTGTCAAAAATGTAAAGATGGACCACTGCGGCGATACAACCAACCGTACTCACCAACAAAACCAAAATGATTCGCCGCACAGTGTCTTTCCAGCGGACCACTCTCACTGTGTTCTCGGCCACGAAAGCACCGAATGCCCACCCGAGCAACTTCAGCAGCAAAGCAAAGCCGACAGCGGAGCCAAGCGTCCAAACGAGATAAGTCACGACTTGCTTTATCGTGAGTTGTTGAAGACCCAGTGCCAACGAATTCAGAAAATTTGTGCCCGGCTGCGAGATGGCCTGAGGTACCGGTGTAGTCCACCATGAGTAAGCGGCAATAACGATAGCAATGAGGACCAGCACCGCGAGGGCATACCTAACCACTTTCAGACCCGGAAGAATCTTCCAGGCTCTAAAGGCCTGACTGCCACCAGCGGCAAGCAGTTTCGTCAGGTATTCATAACCTTTACTTGAACGGTCCATGCAATCTTCGATTTCCAGAAACTTCCACGACCGTTTCGTCGACGGCTCAACGAAACCTTCTACGCATTTTTGTTCTTTGAACTGGTATTCGGTCATCCGGTAAGCACTGGTCATCAATGCGTAAGCCTCGGCTTCTGAGAAAGAGTCGAGATCAGTGCGAAGCGCTGACAGAAGTCTCTGAATGTGTTTATCGATCTGGTAAGGTGTCTTGCTTATCGTCAATGGGCTTTGATTCCGGTCGAAAATCATCAGCCGCATTGTACTTGTCATCAGCATCCTTCCAATTGACTGGATCGCTTTCAAGCCCGCCTTTTAAGTGAACAAACATGAAGCCACGTATCAGGTTGGAGCGTCGACGGCCCTTGAGGTTTTGGTATTGAGTCTGACGAATGCGCGCCTGGAAAATGTCGTTTGTGCGTAACAAGTTCCCGACTATTCCGCGACTGGAGGCAGGCTGCGACTCCATTTGGCCACTCGCATCGCTAACGAGAATTACTTTGCAGTCCTGTTCCAGCAGTGATGCAACGCCCTGGTTGTCGGTAACTCCACCATCAACAAGACGCACTATCCGACCGTCATAAAGATTATCCATTGTCAACGGCTCGAAAACTCCAGGCACCGCTGCGGAAGCGCCCACCGCTCGGCCGAGGCTGAACGTCTTGTAACCTTCGGGCGCCTGCCCGTAATACATGCGACGCAATCGCTCGTTTCCATCGATCTCACTATCAATTGCGCCTGGAGCTTCACCCATCCACGTTGCAGTAAACTGCCATGTATGGCCCGTGTTGAGAGTGGCGGCATTCAACACCAGGATCGGAACTTTCGCGTTGCGTCTCCAATTCTGATACTTGGGAGAAAATTTAGTGTTTGGCGCGGGCTTGCCGGTTTCGTGTTCCGTTAACGGCGACGTCTTTAACTGACTGAGCAATCGCTGCTGATCGTCTGTCACGAGAGAGTAGAGGTGCTTCTCAAACAGTTCCGCCGCTCGGGCCGTTCGCGAATATTCCTCACTCCAGAACATGCGAAAATTTTTGATTGGATTCAGAGCTACGCGTGTTCTGATATTCATTTTCACGCCGGCCACAAACTTTTCGATCATTTTATCAACGATTTGAATGTAGTGGTCCCGAGTGATGGCGGAATCTGTTTCTGTCTGCAGCAGCTTGCGCACCTCGAGGTAGTAGTAGGCGCCTACAATCGATCCGCCCGAAACGCAAGACAACACGTCGACTCTGCGCAAAACATCGAGTTCAGCGAGTCGCGCAAGCACTCCGAGGTGATACAACGAAGCTCTGAATCCACCACCTGAAAGTGCCAGACCGATCTTGCCGGCGAATGCTGTTCGCGGTACCGCATCGGCTCCTCCGAACGCACGATCGAGTGCGGACCAGGCGGGTGTTTTTTCGAAGTCAGAAAGCTCTAGTTCTTCGCCCAGCTGAATACGGGCGATGGCTGCGAGTTGACGTGCGAACGTTTCCAGTTCCCATTCATAAACCGGTTTTGCGTCACGCATTCCTCGATGTATCCACTTGACTGCTTCGTCGTATTTCCCCAATCCAAAATAAGCTTCGGCGATCGTCGCGTAGTACCACCATTTAGCTGCGACCCAGTTGTGTTCGGGATCATCAACGAACGGACTAACTTGATTCACTATATCGTTTCGAATAGCAGTCGCTTGTTTGCGTCTATCATCGGCAATGGGTGACGACTTGCCGGCTCTTTTCGCCTCGCCTTGTTCAAGACTTGCCAACCGATCGAGCACGAAGGCTGCATTAATTCCCGTATAACCCTGATCGGTGGCCGGCCCCACTTCGTAACCTCGCAAGTAGTAGAAGAGTGATAGCTCGAGATTCTCCCGCTGGTTATCGACCTCCCACTTTCGTTTGTGAATTCCACCGAGCAGACCAAGTGTTTCCTGGTCTTTGGTGGTTTCAAAATCCGCAACCTCACGCAGGATACGGAGTGCGCGGTCGAGTCGCTCGTCTGCCGGCAAATCTTCATCTTTGTAGGTGCAGAGTGCGAACTCCTGAAAGACTTTCACGTAATTCGGATCCTGGTCGATGTTTTCAAACTGGGCCGCCCGCGCGAGTAAACGCCGTGCGAAGGTGAACTTCAGTTCAGCTTTCAGCGACCTTACAAGTTGCAGGAGCTTACCGGTTTCAGGTGTTAGCTTTTCGCGAAGAATCTTTTTGGCTTCTAGAACGTGTTCGCTCTCCCTTTCGGGTACTAAAAAGGTTTGAGCGGGGGCTTGAACAAACGTAACGGTAGCCATGATTTATTCTCCCAATCGCTGCGCGAATCTGAGACTTTCGGCAGGACAGAAAAAGGAGCCCTCTGGGCTGAGTTAGGGCTGAGAGCTATTTAGATGAGCAAGGACCAACCAATCGCGACCTTAATAAAGGAACCAGCGGGAGTAGTCAAGCAAAATGACGCGACAACATGCATGTCAGGATTTACAGGATTTGCAGGATGAGCTAGATTTCATTTGCTGCGACTCGCCTCGCATACTCTTTTCGGCCTGCGAACGGGATACTCTCATGACTGACGTTAAATGTATCCGGTGTGGGGTACTAACCACCGGTATTACTCAAATATGCAAGGTCTGTGAGATCGAACTGAACCCTATCCGACCGTCTGGGGCAACACCAGTTTTCGTCCCTTATCCAACAACGGAACCGGGCACGACGGTTGGCCCGTTCAATACCGTACAGCGACGTGCTTGAACCAACACTCGTGCTGTTTACCAAGCACTTCTGGTTGATAACAAAGATCACGATCGTCATCGTCGCTCCCTTCCAGATCTTCCGGGCGCTACGCGCTCCAGACATTGAATACGACTGGCAGTTGGGCGCGGGGCTTTTTGTTCTCGATCTGTTTTGTGCTGTTTTGACGGCGCCCGCTTTGACTTACGCGCTGATGCACGTTATGCAAACCGGTGTCGCACCCGGCATTAACGAATCTTACCGTTGGGGTTTCAGCAAGATTATCAAGCTGACGATTGCCGCCGTTATCTCATGGATACTTGTCGCTCTCGGCACGTTGTTGTGTTTCATCCCCGGAATCATTATCGCGGTGGCTCTAAGTCTGGTATTCCCGATCGCGATCCTCGAAAAAGGCTCACCATTCGACGTCTATAAGGGCAGTTGGGAGCTGACCAAAGGTCATCGCTGGAAGATCCTGGGTGCGATGCTGGCAGTGATGATTCTAATGGGGATCTTCAGTGTGCCTGCCGAATATGCCGGGGAATATGTTGCGGCGCGGAACCCCGCCTTCTGGCCGTTAAATGCGGCCGGTGGTATCTTTGCTGCGATAATGCACCAGGCGAGTCTGGTTCTCTCCCTCGTCACCTATCTCAGCATTCGCGCACTTTGGAGTCAGAGCGCTCAGTAATAGAATAGGCTGCGATGTATTCGGCCCAGATCACCCGCGCAAACCCTACTTGTATCATTCTTCTGATCGACCAGTCAGGTTCCATGTCGGATCCTTTCAGCGGCGACTCGGCCCGAAAGAAGTGTGACTTCGTCGCCGAAGCGGTTAATCATACGCTTCACGATCTCGTGATTCGCTGCACGAAGACTGAGGAGGTCAGGAATTACTATCACGTCTCAGTCATCGGTTACGGACGTCACGTGGGCACCTGTTTCTCAGGTGAACTCGGTGCGCGTTACCTCGTTCCGATCTCAGACGTCGCCGACTATCCACTCCAGGTAAAGAGCACTTACAAGAGAGTTTCTGACGGCGCGGGTGGCTGGGTGGAAATTCCCGTCCGCTATCCGGTGTGGATCCATCCAACTGCCGACGGAAAGACACCGATGTGCGACGCGCTGGGAAAAGTGAAGGAGGTGCTCGAACGTTGGCTGACTGAACATCCGCGCGGATTTCCCCCAACCGTTCTGCACCTTACTGACGGCGAGTCGAGCGACGGCGATCCAAACGACATCGGGCAACAGATCATGTCTCTGGGGACCGACGACGGCCGGATACTTTTGTTCAATTGTCACATCTCGTCACGCCGATCTTCGAAGATTGAGTATCCAATTGACGAGCGCTCCTTGCCCGATGGATTTGCACGCGCGCTGTTTCAGATTTCAAGTACCCTGCCTGCAAACTTTTTGTCGGCGGCGGCACAACTCGGCGTCAACGCGACGGAAGGTTCGAGAGGTTTTGTTTTCAATGGCGACCCGTCCTCCATCGTTCAGTTTTATGAGATCGGCACAAGCCTTACCGGTATGACTCCCTACAGATGGATGGATGACACTAGCAGATCGGAGCTGGCTTGAGTTCGGTCAAACAGAGTGTGATCTGGGACCTTGCGACGAGGCAGTTGCTGCTGCCGAAGTTGGGCCATGAACTCTCCGAATGTGAAGACGCCATTGCCGTCGATACCGAGAACTGTCGATTCGCTGTTGCGGACGGCGCCACTGAAGCATTCGACGCGCGAAACTGGGCCCAAAGGTTGGCGCAGCACTGGGTACATAATCAGTGTGCGTCGACACTGGAAGCGTTTCGCGAATGGGTCGCAGCGGAAGGACGGGAACTTCGCGACTCATGGAACGGTCTAAGTTTATCGTGGTATTCCGAAGAGAAAGCGCGCACTGGATCGTTTGCGGCACTCGTCGGCGTCGAGCTCGACCTGCAAACAGAGGCGCCGTCGTGGAAGGCAATAGCGTTGGGTGATGCTTGTTTGCTGCACAGCCGGCAAGGAACGCTGTTGAAGAGTTTGCCTCTTTCCAGTTCGGGAAGTTTCAATAGTGCTCCGGTGCTGGTGGCATCTGATTCCTCGGTGCACGAGGCGTCCATGAAGTCGGTGGTGATCGATTCAGGCACTTGCGAAAGTGGAGACGTGCTGTGGTTGCTTTCAGACGGTGTCGCATCGTGGTATCTGGAACGTTTCGAGAAAGATGAATTCACGGCGAGTGATTTCTTCGAAGCGAAACAGGACGATGAATTACAACGATTCTTTAACGACGAACGGCTCGCGGGCCGCATGCGAAACGACGACGTCGCCGTCCTTCGAATCGAAATCCAGCGGAGAATGAGTTAGTGACCCAGTTTAGATTCTTCTCTGTGCAACCTCTGTGACCTCTGTGTCTCTGTGGTTGATCTTTACGAAGGGAGTTTTTAACCACAGAGACACAGAGGTCACAGAGGTTGCACAGAGAAGATGACACGTTAGGACGCTAGCGGAGAATGAGTTAGTGGTAGTTTCTCCTACACCAACGGGTACGATTCCGAGATACTGGCCTTCGGCGAGGTACTTCACCGAGGCCATTCAGTGCCCGTCCGTCTGCTTTGCGCATCCGCTGCTCCGAAACACGCTTCCCGCCGTGGATCGTTTGGGAATGCCGCTCGTCACCTCCGGCCAGTTTGCTTACGTCTACAAACTTAAATCGATGAATGGCAACGGCGACTTCGCCGTTCGGTGCTTTCGTGGTTATCTCGGCGATCGAGATCAAAGATACCGCGCAATTCAGGAGCATGTCAGGACTTCCCCGGTCGGATATCTCTCGGATTTCACGTACGCGCCCGAAGGCATTCTCGTCGGAGGCAACAGGTTTCCGATTCTTTTCATGAATTGGATTGAAGGGCCGACGCTCGACCTGTACATCGGAGAAATGCTTCAAAGACCGGACGTGCTGCTGCACCTCTCGGACGAATGGTTACGACTGCTGAATGCGTTGCGGACGTCGGGCATCGCTCACGGCGATCTACAACACGGTAACATCATCGTCGAGCACGGTCAGTTGCGTTTGGTGGACCACGACGGGATCTTCGTTCCCCGAATGGAAGGATGGAGCGCGAGCGAGGTTGGACACCAGCACTACCAGCATCCGCGAAGAGATGCACAACACTTTGACGCCGATCTCGATAGCTTCTCATCGCTCGTGATCTATCTTTCGCTCGTGTCTCTCGCGGAACGGCCTGAGCTTTGGAAAGAGCATCATGATGAGAACTTGATCTTTACCAAAGCTGACTTCGCCGATCCGTCCTCGTCAAGCGTGTTTAAGAAGGTCAGAGAAATTGGACCAGAGCATTCGAGGCTTACCGACGTGCTTGCCGAAGCCGCGATTGGAGAACCGAACAAGGTTCCTTTTCTCCTCGATCTGGTGCAGACAAAAACCGGTTTGCCTTCATGGATGACGGCGCCGGCCGGTATCGATGCGACTACGAAGACGAGAGAAGTTGTCAGAACCGAGCCGGCACTAGAACCTAAGAACGCGCGCTGGTCACCGTGGCAACAGAAGGGTCGCGGGCTCGGCGGTTCCGTCGACGCCTTCGTCTTCAACAGTGCAGACGCTCTTTAGCGGCAGCGCGCAGCCAGCGCAGCTAGTCGTTCACGATCCTACGGACGTACTTGGGAATACATTTCTGTTTTCAAAGGAATTCCTGAAGAAGTATTTTTTGATTTGGTACTGGGCGGCTTACGTCCTGCTCAAATTTCTGGGATTCGATTTTCTTGTGTCGCTCTTCGCGGCGACGGTGTGTTTGAGTATTGGATGTTTGACGTTTGGGCTGGTGCGTGCAGTCGACGAAGCGCTTAAAGCGAAAAAGGCGAAGATGGTCTCGCAGTGGCAGCAATCTGCTTTTGGGGCGCCTCCGTCAGTCGCGCAGCAGAATTTGCCGGCTTCGTGGAATCCGCATGTCAATTTACCAACGGCAGTTCGGAACACGGGTTCTGTGAATCCGTTCGTTGGGAATCTGGTTCTGGGTATTTATCACCTTGATACGTGCGACTGGGTAAACCGCATATCAACGAAGAACCGTGTGGGCTTCTCAACAGCCTCGGAAGCCGCCTCCCACGGCTTCAAACCCTGCCGCATCTGCTCTCCCGCGTAGCACGCCGAAGGCGCGTTGGCTAATTTCAGCCCACGGTTACGCCGAAGGCGTTGGCTAATTTCAGCCCAGGGTTACGCCGAAGGCGTTGGCTAATTTCAGCCCAGGGTTGGAGCGCAGCTACAACCCTGGGTATTCTCCCATCAAAATTCCTTTCAACCCTGAAATCCTCGCTTATTCAGCTTGAGTTTGCGACGCAGTAACGATGATGCGATCGATGGGCAGTTTTATTTGCACAAGTCGTGCTTTCGTTTCGAAACTGCCGTAACCGCTGTTTTCACGGCGAAATGCGGGGATTTAGCCGTTCTCTTTAGTCGATACCGCTTCCTTGCTCTAAGCGTTTTGTAGTTGCCTGGCTCTGAACATTTTCAATACGTTATGCGTCAGACACATCAACAACCATTCCGCTTCGACTCGGGCCTGGCCCCGCAGCAGAAATTGACGAAAGCCGCGCACATGTTTCAGATAGGCAAAGACCGGTTCGACGATCGCCTTTCGTTGGTTGTAAACCGCCGCTCCTTCTTTGCTCTGCAACTTATGCCACATGCGCTGTTGCACAGTGGCGTTCTCTGGAGCGGTGCTGCACCTTCCCCAGCCTGCGGCTCGCGTGCATTGGGCGGCACATGAACCGCCACGGTCTCGATTTCTTCCGCCGTCACGGCGGCGCTGCTGAAGTAGCCGGCATCAGCGGAAACGCTGGCCGGCAACTGGCCCAGGTTTTGTTTTACCCGCAACAGTACCGGCACCAACTGCTCCTGATCATTGCCTGCTTGGACGACGGTCGCCGCCACGATGATCTGCGCCTGCGCATCAACTCCGAGTTGCGCGTTGTATCCCTGGACGAAAGTGTTAGTCGCATGATCCTTCATCATCCGCGATTCAATATCGGTGAAGTTGCGCCGCGCTTTGGGCTTCGGCAGCGCCTGTTCGGGATCAGGTACCTTAGCCAGCCGACCGGGTTTCTTGCCGCGCTCTTTAGCTTTGCGCAAGTGCGCTTCGTTTTTCTGCTTTGACGGCCGCGGCTTGTTGCTCCGCTGCCTCACGCGCTTCTCGCTCCAAGTCAGCCTTCAACTCGCGAATTCGCCGCAGCCGACTCTCTCTGTCCCGCAACTCTGCCGGCAACTCATCACCACGTTTGTCTTTGCCATAAAGCTCATCTTCGGCTGCGTCTATGCGCTCAGCTTCTGCCAACAACCGCGTCACTTCGGCCCCCAACTTTTGTTCCGCTTCACTCAGACCGGCATACGTCATAGTGCGGTACTTCGAGGCGTTCGCTTTGAGTTAACTCAGGGTTAATCGTGCGCATGCCGAACGCTTTCAGCGTTCACGTCTCCTTTGTATTTGTGCCCCAGGGTTGTCGCTGCGCTCCAAACCCCGGGCTGACATTAGCCCACGCCTTCGGCGTAATTTATCTAATCCTGCCCCAAAGAATTCAGCGGCGACATGTCCAACATGGTTCTGAGTTAGGCAACCGTCTTTCTCGTTGTTTCCTTCATCCACGCCGCGGGAGAAAACGAATTTGCTGCATTGAGGTGTTGGGCGGATTTCTCTTCGTCCTCCAGAGCGAGCCAAGCCTCTGCTATCGTTGCAACGACCCAGTACCTTTTCTCATCCGACAATTGCTCTTGCTCGAGTAAGCGCACACAGATCGATATAACTTCTTTACGAATCCTCTGAGCTTCTACAAAATCAGCAATCCCCTCGGCGCGGGTCGGGGCATTCACGCCTCTCACATTCAGAAGGAAGGCGTAGTTAATTCCATTGTAGTAATCGTTTCGCAGGTAAAACCCACGGCTGTACGCGCGTATCGCTTGTCCCAGGTACGAGACGTCGCCTGTTTCATGCCAAAAACGTTTCTGGATCGCGCCCCAGAGGCCCAATGTTTCGGTGTCGTTAGTCGTTTCAGGATCCAGTACTCGCAGAATCTCGGCGGCCTCCGCATATGCAGCCAAACGTGTTGGATGTTCACTTTTGTAAGCCGCAAACGCGTGCCGCTGGATCAGCGAGGGATCCTCTGGTCTCTTCGGATCTTTTAGGGTGTCCCGGATCTGTGCGAGCAGAGTCGTGGCCGTCACGAAGTCGCCACGCTCCTGTGCATCGTCGACCTGTTGCATCAGATTGTTGTAACTCTTTGCACTTGCGGGAGCACCAGGCGCAGGCGGCGCCAGCTCCGGGAAAACTGTCTCTCGGCTCTCGTTCACTGACCGTCCACTAACATCTCCGCCACTTCTCATAACTTCCTCACGCAACGGCGGCGTAAGCCCGGCCAGCATCGTATAAATCGGACTGTCTGTTTTCCGCGGCTCGGCGTTGAGAATCTCGTTGATCGTTTTCGTCAACTCGTCCCGAAATCTGATCACCTCGCTATAACCAATGTCTTCACCAAGATGATGATATTGTCTGACGATGACGTGGTTCACATCGAACGGAAAAGCCTTAATCCCATCTTCCGCAATGACGATGGTTGTGTGTGGCCGCAACGCGTGGCGCACTCCGAGTTCGTAGAAGGCATTCTTGTTTGAGGTCGAGAGGTCAGCAATGACGATGTCCGCGTTCAATAGTTGCTCGTACATAGGCACGTCAATCAGGCCAGTATGAACAATTTCATCGGCCCGCACGCACTTCAATCCTGCAGCTTCCGCCGCGGGCTTGATAATGTTCCGGTACGTCTTGTCGAGATCGAGTGTGCGGCCCGACTCGAAGTCGGTCTTCTTCCCGAAGCCCATTACTACGAAGCAAGTTCCTCTCACACCGTCATTATCTGTACAGCACTGGGGAAGATCAATAACGACGTGCGAAATTCTCGAGGCATAAATCGCTGTGCTTCCTGGGCTTCTTTGCGGCATAATGGAACCACGAAACATGCCCTTTACGTCATAAAAGTTAGCAACCTGCTTCGCAGACTCTTTGAGTAGCCCTGCCGTTTAAGTTATTGAATTTTTCGGGCAATTTTCCTTTCGGGAGTATTTCTGTGCATGTCCAACTACGACATCTTCATCAGTTACGGACACATCGATGACGACGACCCAGCAGGCGATGTTAAGGGCTGGGTGGATCTTTTCGTCGAACGCCTGCCCCGCCTCATCAGCTCCAATCTGGGTTATCAACCAAAAATCTGGCGCGACGAACGCAGTTTGACCGGAAACGCTCTCCTGACCGCCGCGATCGGAGAAGGCGTCTCAAACGCGACCGTGTTCATTCCCATCGTTTCCCCGCGCTACGTACAGTCTGACTGGTGCCGTCGCGAACTGGAAACCTTCTGCAAAAATCCACCACTGCCCGGCGTGCCCGCACATCGCTCGCGCGTGTTCAAAGTAATAAAGACTCCACTGCTCTTTCACCTCACGAAACAGGAGCCGGAAGAACTACGCGAACTCATCGGCTATCCTTTCTACGAAATGCAGGGCGACATGCCGGTCGAGTTCAGTCCTGATGTAGTACCGAGTAAAGACCCGCGCTACTGGACCGTCTTACGTCGACTAGCGTGGGACATTTCAACAATGCTGGCGCAGTTAACGTCTGCTCCCGAAAACCCGCAGGCTCCAGTACAACCGACAAACGGCGCGCAGCAGAAGTTTGTTTATCTTGCGGAGACCAGTTCTGACTTAACTCAGGAGCGCGAACTTGTGCGCGATGAGTTGAAGCAACGCGGTTACGGTGTCTTGCCCGAGGAGAAACTTCCCACGGCCGAAGTGCAGCAAACTGAAACCTCCGCCACCGAGTTGATTGCACGTTCAGTTCTCTCCGTTCACATGATCGGCAAGCGTTACGGTGCGACCCCTGAGGACGATGCGCGCTCGGTAGTCTCCATCCAGGAAAATCTCGCCGCGAAACGCAGTGAAAAAGATTCTTCGTTTGCGCGTCTGCTCTGGATGCCACAGGCGTTGACGACTGCGGAAGTCACTGATGAACGTCAGAAGGCTTTTATTACTGCAGTCCAAAACCGCGTCAGTGCGGGCGCGGAACTTTTGCAAACAAGCATTGAAGATTTAAAGACACGCATTGTAGAAAAACTAAACGCGCCCGCAACAACCACCGCGAAGCCAACCGTTCGCTCGAAACTGAAACAGGTTTACCTCATCTGTGAGAATCGCGATCGCAGCCTGATCCGCCCGATCAAAGAATATCTGTTCAATCAGAAGATCGAAGTCATTACATGGCTCGACGGCGATAACGGCGGCAGACTCATGGACTATCACCACAAGAACCTGCGCGAGTGTGATGCCGCACTCGTTTATTTCGGTAATGGCGATGAGCCATGGGTACGTAAAAATCTGGAAGATCTCGAGAAGGCTTACGGCTACGGGCGCGAAGACGACTGGTGTGCGAGCGCAGTTTATGTGGGCGCGCCGCCGAACGATCAGAAGGAGGATTTCCTCACGCACATGGTGCCTTACATCATTCGCAACTACGAGTCATTCGATCCCAATGATCTGCGCGACTTCGTCACCGCCGTGCAGTCGGACGAAGGGGGGCAGCAATGAGCAGATCCGCGAAACCAGTTATGAATCCCTTCCCCGGTTTGCGGCCTTTTGAAACCGCAGAGTACAGGCTCTTCTTCGGTCGCGAAGGACAAGCCGACGAGTTGTTAGCGAGATTGGAACGATCGCGGTTCCTGGCGGTGGTTGGCACATCAGGCAGCGGCAAGTCTTCACTAATTCGTGCCGGTCTAATGCCGGCGTTGCGTGGTGGAATGATGAAAGGCGCCGGCTCTGGCTGGCGTATCGCAGTGATGAGACCCGGCGGCGATCCGATCGGAAACCTCGCCGCCGTGCTCGCGCAAAAAGATGTGCTTGCTGATGCAGGCGCAGGTCTGTCGGAACAAGAAGCCGAAGCCGTGATCGAAGCAACACTGAGAAGCGGTTCACTCGGAATCGTCAACGTCGCACGCCAGGCACGGTTGAGTGAACACGATAAGTTGCTCCTCGTCGTGGACCAGTTCGAAGAACTGTTCCGCTTCCGTGCCGCTCAGGAAGGCACAAGCGCTGACGAAGCGTCCGCTTTCGTCAAGCTTTTGCTCGAGGCGTCGCAGCAACGCGAACAGGCGATCTACATCGTGCTGACGATGCGTTCTGACTTTCTCGGCGACTGTGCTCAGTTTCAAGGTTTACCGGAAGCGATAAACGACGGGCAGTATCTGATTCCGCGTATGACGCGTGACGAGCGACGATTCGCCGTCACTGGACCAGTCGGTGTGACACGCGGAAAGATCAGTGAGCCGCTTGTCAATCGACTCCTCAACGACGTCGGCGACAATCCCGATCAACTGCCAATTCTCCAACACGCGTTGATGCGAACGTGGGATTACTGGCAAACCACGAGGCGCAACGGCGAACCGATCGGTCTGGAACACTATGAAGCGATCGGTACGATGGCAGAGGCGCTCTCGCGTCATGCTGACGAAGCTTTCAATGAGTTACCCGATGAGCGAAGCCGCCATATCGCTGAAATACTTTTCAAGGCACTGAGCGAACGTGGTGCGGATAATCGCGAGATCCGTCGTCCTACTCGGTTAAGTACGATTTGCAAAATAGCCGGCCCGAGCATGGCGGAAGTGATCGCTGTTATCGACGTGTTCCGCAGCGGTGGACGATCGTTTTTAATGCCGCCTGCGGGCACTACGCTACATGCAGATTCAGTGATCGACATCTCACACGAGAGTTTGATCCGCAACTGGCAGAGATTGAAAACCTGGGTTGACGAAGAGGCGCTGTCGGTAAGGATCTATCGCCGTCTTGCTGACGCGGCAGTTTTACATCGCGAGGGTAAAGAAGCGTTGCTACAGAATCCCGCGCTGCAAATAGCGGCGGACTGGCGGGAAAAGTCGCGTCCAAACAAGGCATGGGCCGAGCGCTATCATCCGGAGTTTGAAACAGCGATCGCATATCTCGATAAATCGATCGACGCGATGGAAGCGGCAAACATCGCCGCGGAAGCCGAGCGCGCGGAGCGTGAACGCCAGCGAGAGGAACTCCTGGAGCGCGAGCGTCGCGAACGCGAACAGGCGCAGCTATTTGCCGCCTCGCAAGCACGCACAAACCGTAAGCTCAGGGCGCTGATGGTGGCGATGGTGCTAATCCTGATGTTCGCATTGGCGACTGCTGCGTTTGCGTTAGTTGCGAGACGAAGCGCACAGAACAGTGCGCAGGAGGCCCGTGCGCTGCAAGCGTTAGCCGAGGAGCAAAAGAAAAGTATTTCGGCACTGCTATCGGTCTCGGAACTTGAAAAGCTGAAGGCCCACGATGCAGAGAGACAGGCCAGGACGGATCGAGAAAAAGCCATCGAGTCGGAAAAGGTAGCCAGACATCAAGCCGATCTCGCTGACTCGCGTTTGAAGGACGCAGTCAGAGCGCACGAACACGCGCGAAACGAAGTGCTCGCGAAGAATAAAGAGATTCAGATCGATAACCTGAATCGCAATGCTGTCGCCGAATTCAGTCGTGGCGATTTCGAAGAGGCAGAACAGTCGTTTAACCATTTAGCGAATGTACTGCGTGGCGATCCCCAGAGGTTCGCATGGGCCAAGTCAAACCTAGGCGCGGTTCGGCGTGAGCTTGGGAAACTTGACCAGAGTATCAACGACCTCTCGGAAGCACAGAAGATTCAAACAAAAGGCGACGGCAAATACTTCGACACGATTACGTGGCTCGGACAAGCGTACAGCGATAAAGGCCAGTATGAACTTGCTGAACCGCTTTATCTCGAGGCGCTCAAGTTGCGACATGAGGCGTCAACGTTGGAACAGCTCGCAAGAAACCATAATAGCCAGGGTGAGCTCGAAGAGGCCGAAGCGCGTTACAACGAGGCTTTGGATATCAGACGGCAGAATCGTTACAGCCTCGACCTGACGGCCGCAATAAAGGAAGTAGCCGAGTTTCAACTTGTTCATGGTGATGCTCAAGCTGCTATCAAACTGTATGAAGAAGCATTAGCTACTCAGGACGAGCTCGAAGCCGACGATCCAAACATTGCCCTCACCTTCAATGAATTGGCTCGGGCCTATGAAGAGACTCCGTATCAGAAACGCGTTCAACGTCTCAGAGCGCTAGCGCGCCAGATCCGTTTTACTCGAGGTGCAGAATCGACGTCGCGAGTAAGCAGTCTGAAAACGCTCGCGGAGATGTACATTGAAGAAGGCCGGTTCAACCGTGCGGGATCGCTGATCACCAAAGCAAATCAACTTTTCATCCGAACCTCCGGCGCTGAGAGCCAGGGCACAGTCAATCATTACATTAGTCTTGGCGACTTGCGTCTGAAGGCAGCAAAACTCGCGCCAACTGAAACTCTACGCAATGAGTCGATCCTCGAGGCGCAGCGCTGGTATCAAACGGCGCTCGACATTAGTCACAGCAAGGGATTTCGCAACGAGGTGGTCCATGCGATCGACGGTCTCGCCGCACTTCGCTTGCAACAGAAAAACTTTGCTGAAGCAGAGCGACTGTACAACCAGGCGCTCGAAGTTCGGGTACGGAATCCACAGGTTGATCTCGTTCCTGAGCACACACTAATTGAAACTCTTAACGGTCTTGCAACATCGGCGATTGGACTTAAAAAAGCCGGCGATGCTGAAGCTCACCTACTGCGTGCCATCAAAGTTATCGACGGCATGAACCAGATAGGCGTCAACATGTTGAAGATGACGCGCGGGATTGATGCAAACCTGCTGCGCCATTCACTGAGCGCCGCGTTGGCGGAAGTTTATGTCACTCAGAACCGAACCAGAGAAGCGGACGAGCAGTACAAGACGTTGGCAGAAAAACTAAAGGCGATCCCAAACGATTCGCTCACACGCGAATACAATGCGAAGAATTATCTGAGGATCATCCAGCTCGCCGGGAAGTTTTATACGAACCAAAACAACCTCGCCGCTGCCGAATCGTTTTATCGACTTGTGTGGCCGGAGGAGGTGAGGCCGACGGTAAGAACGGCTGTCGACTGGCCGGAGGAGAATTATGCGAAGTCGGTCCTGGCTCTTGCTCCCGACTCTTGTGTCGAACAAATGATCGAGATCCTTAACTCTTACGCGGAGCTCCTGAAAAAGTCGCCGCCCGCTCGCGATCCAAATATTGAATTCGGAATCGAACGTTTGAAGGCGCGGCTTCAGTAGCGGTTCTATTTTCGCCGGAAGTTTTAACGCAAAGGCGCAAAGGCGCAAAGAAGGACTCGAAGCTCCTTCTTTGCGCCCTTTGCGCCCTTTGCGTTGAAAACTTTCCCGATAAACATCAAGCCTTAAATCCGTGTATAGCTTCACAGAAACGGTCGATTTCTTCTTCGCTGTTGTAGTAATGCACTGAGGCGCGAACGATTTCGGAGAGCTTTCGTGCACCGAGATCCAGTCGACTGCTTTCCTCTGATGAGACTGTGACGTTGATCTGCTTCTCCGCGAGTCTCCATTGCACTTCGCCCGCGGCTATTCCCTCAACCTTGAACGTGACGATCCCGCACCGGTCCACTCCGAGATCATGAATCGTTACGAAACCGAGTGCGGCCAGGCGCGAACGAAGCTCTTCGGCTAACCTCCAGACTCTTGTCTTGATCTCAGCGAGACCCCAGCTCATTGCATAATCGATCGCGACGCCGAGTCCGACTTTGCCGGCGTAGTACATCTCCCAATTTTCAAACCTGCGCGCGTCATTGCGGATCTCGTAGCGATCGTCTGCAACCCACGTGGCCGCGTGCAGATCTAAAAACGGAGGTTCGAGTTGTTCGATCAGTTCGCGTCTTACGTATAACAAACCGGTGCCGCGCGGTCCGCGCAGGTACTTGCGTCCGGTGGTGGATAAAATGTCGCATCCGATTTCCTGCACATCGATCGGCATTTGCCCGACGGACTGGCATGCATCGAGGATGTAAAGAACATTTGCTTCACGCGCGACTCTTCCGATCTCGACCGCGGGATTGACGAGACCTCCCTGCGTGGGGACGTGAGTGATGCTGATGAGTTTGACTTTGGAATCGATCATATCGCGCAGGGCCGTGACCGATACCTGACCGTGCTTATCATTGGGAATGGCTTCGACGACGGCGCCGGTGCGTTGCGCCATCTGAAGGTAAGCGATGTAGTTGCTGCTGTACTCGGCTCTGGCAGTGAGTATACGGTCGCCTGACTGAAACGGAATCGAGTAAAACGCCATATCCCATGCACGAGTGGCATTCTCGATGAATGCAATCTCTTGCGGAGTGCAATTGATCAGGCGTGCGGCCGCGTCGTAAACGCGCTCGACAGCCTCCAACTCCTTGTTCTTCGCCTCATACCCTCCAATCTTCGCCTCGAGTTGAAGATACCCAACCACGGCATCCAACACGGCCTGCGGCATCAACGCCGCCCCCGCATTATTAAAATGCATCACCTTCTCACACCCCGGCGTCTCCCTCCGCGCCCGTGCGAGATCAAAGCTGGTTGAGTGCATAGTCAATTGCATTCTAGCTCGTTTATCTAGACGGGGCTTGGAATCCCTAAATCCTTGCAAATTTTTCTCACGAGTTGTTTTTTGATTTCTCGATGACGAGGAATAGTAGTTTGTAAGACTCAAGATGCCGGATGAGGTCGGCTCGTTTCATAAATTGTGTGAGGAGCTCAGGCTGTGCGCCAGATCAGCGTTTCCCGAGTAACTTTCCTGTTGCTCGAGAAATTCTTCTCAAATTCCTCCCGATTCGAATTAAGGATCAACTCGATCGCCTCGCTAAGGTTCTCCCGCACCTCTTCGAGGGTTTCTCCCTGGGTGTTAGCCCCCGGAAGTTCAGCGACGTAGCCGATAAACCCGCCTTCTTCCGCCTCTTCAAAAACCGCTGTAAGTGTGAGTTGGGTCATAAATTATCGCGATGATACACCCGAACCAGTAACGCTTCAATCGACGCATCTGCGGAGCATTTCTGTGACACATCGGCTTTATCGTGTCCCGCATGGGGCTGAGTGAAGAGGTGGAGACCAAGTTGCGGAGGTTCATTGATGAAACCGCGTTCGCGACTTCAGGTGTCGTAGTTACAGACCTCGATGGTACGGCTGTTCACGAGTATCAGGGGAAGATAACGATCCCTAAAGAAGTTGAACTCGGACTGATGCGTCACTACAAACACGGGCGGCCGTTGATACTCAATTCTCTCCGCTTCCCCTTATCCGTGATTCGCACGTTCGGACAAGACTGGTACAAACTCTCGAACGCTCCCATCCCGACAATTACTTTGAACGGCAGCCAAATGGGTTTCGTGAAGAAGACGGAAGAATCGGAGCTTGTGTTTGAAGAAGCGGCCGCGTTCCCTTTAACACACGAAGAGATCCTCGAAGCCCTCAAAGGCGTTGAGCGACTGCTCGACGGCGGAATAAAGAATGTGCTCGTATTCTACTATCCTCGCGATTGGCGTATCGGCGAAGTGATTTGGACGCCCGTCCCGGAGAACATCGATCACGTCAAGGACAAATACCGCAGCGCGTCGTCTGTCACTGCAGTTGAATTTCCAAAGCTCCAGGAACAGATGCTCACTGAAGAGATTTGCATGATCTTCCTCTTAATCGACGCGCCTCAGGATCAGTTGATGGCTTACCAGCACACGAAGCGCAGCAACTTCATTACGCATAAAGGCGTCGACAAGTTGTTCGGCGCACGCATGATGTCGGAACTTTTCAAGAGCGACCTGCGCGATAGTCTCGGCGCGGGGGATACTGAGCTCGACACTTTTCTTCAAGGCGTCGGTCTAGCGTTGGTGGTCGGTAACAATGATTTGAATTTTCATGGATTGATCGATACGGTCAAACTCAACAATTCATTCGAACTCGGCACGTTACTCTTCCGAGCGGCGGAACTGGCGGCAGCAAAAACGCATGGCTGAAACACAGGAGCAACCCGGAGCGATCCGTAATTATCGCCGCCTGGCGAAGAAAATTGTCGAGCACCATTTTGGACAGCTACCCACCAGGATCGTTTATAAACGTTCAGGCCTGAGCAATTACGTATTCGTCATCAATCATGTCGAAGGGCAGTTCGTGGTTCGCATCAGCCCGGAGCCGGGAAAGATCGAAGCGTTCAGAAAGGAGCTTTGGGCCACACAAAAAGTGCGTGAGGTTGGTGTACCGAGTCCGGAGGTGCTTGCGGTCGGTAACATCGGCGCCGAGCCTTACATGATTACACGTCGTGTGACCGGTTCAGAAGCGACTCATCACCCGAACAGAAGTCACATCATCAAGGAGATGGGACGATACGCGCAGATCATCAATTCGATCCGAACGGCGAACTTCGGCGCCAACTTCGATTGGACCACGAACGAACCCAGAAACAGCACGTGGGTAGAATATGTCGATAAAGAGTTGGAGATCGAGAAACGATTGCTCGTATTTACACAGCACAAGCTACTTTCAACTCAACAGGCGGACAGATTACGAAGGATTATCGACGACGCAAGAACGATGCGCATTGAGCCTGCACTCAATCACGGCGATATGCGCTATAAAAACGTCATTGTCGACGACGACGGGGAGATAACAGCAATTCTCGACTGGGAAGACTGTCTATCCACGATCGCGCCGCAGTGGGAACTCTCACTCGCGCTACACGATCTCTCGATCGACGAGAAACATCTTTTCCTTGAAGGCTATGATCTCGACCCCAGGCAGGTTGAAGAAATGTCGCCGCTGATTAAAGCGTTCAATATCATCAACTATTCGAACGCGATTGAACACGCGGCTGCGACGGACGATCACAAGAGTCTGGGAGAATTTAGACTGCGTCTGAGCGGGGCTCTGGATCTTTACTCGATTGCGTGTGCGGCACAGGATTCCGCGAGTGTTTGATGTGACGCCAGACCCACCAGATCACAAAGGCTAAACCCACGATGCCAATCACGAAATCGAAGCGATGGAACCAGGTCTTTAGTGTCGGATCTTTGTCCCACTGCTCGCCCAGCTTCTGTCCGACGTATGCAAGTCCGAGACACCACGGTAACGATCCCGCGAATGTGTAGATCACAAAACGAGGAAGGTTCATGCGGGCCACGCCCGCGGGAAACGCAATGAACGTCCGGATGGCAGGCAGTAAACGCGCGGTGAAGACGATCGCCTCGCCGTATTTCGAAAACCAACGATCCGCGATGTCCAGATCGTGTCGCGACAGCAAAATGAAACGTCCATACTTCTCGATGAATGGTCGTCCACCATACATGCCGGCCCAGTAAGCGACGAGCGAACCGAGCACACAACCGACCGCGCCCGCAACGCCGACACCCCAAAGATTCATCTCGCCGCGCGAAACGAGGTAGCCGGCGAAGGGCATGATGATCTCAGACGGAAGGGGTATGCACGCCGATTCGATTGCCATCAGGAGCACGACCCCGCCGTATCCGAGAAAAGAAATTGTAGCGACGACGAAGCTCGTAAGAATGCCGATTATTTTTGCGATCATGTTTATGCTTTGTCTCTGGTTCCGAAACCTGCGAAGCAGGTGCCAGCATAAAGCCTGGGGCGTAAGCCCCAGGATCTAACGCCGAGAATATTTTCAAGCCCGCTAGCGGGCGGCAGCGCTGTCGCCCGCTTCGCGGGCTGACGTTTCATTTGCAACGTTTACCTGGGGCTTACGCCCCAGGCTTTACGCTTTGGCCCGCTTCGCGGGCTACATGCTTGGCCGGCTTCGCGGGCTACATGCTTTGACCCGCTTCGCGGGCTACATGCGGCTTCGCGGGCTACCGATCCGACCAGCCGTGCTGGCCGATCAGTGGGACGAAAGCGCAACCGCCGTGATCTTCTTCCCTGCAACCCCTATCAGTCTTTATCACTCGGACCAATCTTTGACTCTCACGCGAATCGCCAACGGGGACAACCAAGCGGCCGCCGATTTTTAACTGCGCAACCAAGGGCTCCGGAACAGTTGGACCACCAGCAGCGACCAGGATTGCATCGTACGGAGCGTTTGCGGCCCAACCCAGTGTACCGTCAAAACACTTCACGGTGGCGTTATAGATCCCCAGTTCACGAATTCTTGCCTGCGCTTCCCGCGCGAGATCACCAATGCGTTCGATCGAATAAACCTGCGCCGCGATCCTCGACAGGACCGCAGTTTGGTATCCCGAGCCGGCGCCGATCTCCAACACTCGACTATTCGCATCCAGCTCGAGTAGCTCAGTCATCCTGGCGACGATGAACGGCTGCGAGATCGTTTGGTTTGCGCTGATCGGCAACGCATGATCCCCGTAAGCACGGCCCTGCAATGCTTCAGGAACGAAGTAGTGACGAGGCACACTCCTCATCGCGTCAAGCACTCTCGGATCATTGATGCCGTAATGTTCGCGGAGACGAGCAACCATGCGCTCACGGGGGATGGAGTATTCCAGGAGTGAAGCGGAGCGATGTTTGTTAGCTGGCTGCACCTGCCAATAGTCTAGCTCTTTTGGAGTAGCTCGGAATCTTTTATGTAGTTCCAGGTTTCAATGGCTGTTAACGCCTGGTGATCTGTCATGTCGCTGCGCAGTGGCGTCACCGACACGTAACCTGACTTAACTGCGTGATAATCAGTGCCCTCAACCGCATTTGCGTTGAAATACTCTTCGCCAATCCAGAAATACGCTTTGCCGCGAGGGTCGATGTGTTCCGTGATCACGGGCCGAGCGTTCTTGATGCCCTGCCGCGTAACTCTGACGCCTTTGATCTCACCCGGGGGCAAATTGATGTTGAGCAGCGTGCCTTCAGGTAAACCTTCCTCCAACACTTTTCGCGCGGCCACGACTGCAAAGGCGGCTGCATCCGCAAATTCGAAATTTTCACGCGCGACGAGACTCAAAGCGATGCTGGGCACACCCAGAATAGCCGCTTCGAGAGCACCAGCAACAGTCCCCGAATAACTCGCATCATCACCAAGATTGCCGCCGTGGTTGATGCCTGAGACGCAAATGTGCGGGCGTTCGTTTTCAGGAAGAATTTTGTTGAGAGCGAGCGTGACGCAATCGGTGGGAGTACCGTCAATGGACCAGTGGCGATTGTCCATCTGTCTAATTCGTAGCGGTCGAGCGAGTGTAAGACTGTGCGACGCGCCGCTCATCTCCGACGCTGGAGCGACCACATAAACGTCACCCAGATCCTTCAGGGCTTCCTCGAGTTTGATCAGCCCGTCGGAATGGATACCGTCATCGTTTGTAATCAAGATCCGAATCACACTTCATCTCGCTTGGCTCGCTCACTCAGGAGCGTCCGATTCTTGAAACCTTAGTTAAAGACGACTGGTGAGATAAGACTACGGCCCGTAGTTTGTGCAGGAATAACCTAATCGCGAGGAATGCGCATTCGGCCCTTCTTCTTATTGCGTTTCCGAGCCAGCGCCGATTTTAGTTTCGCCTTTTGACCCGGGGGAATGAAGAACGCATGCTTCTTAGCGTCCTTGATGATCTCCTCGGTCATCACCTTGCGCTTAAAGCGGCGCAACGCGCTTTCAATCGATTCGCCCTGGTTAACAGTAACTATTGCCATTCGTTCTCTGCTGTCCCTTTCGTTAAATCCCTTTTGCAGGCTTGCTATTTAACCACAAAGCCACAAAAAAGCACAAAAGGCATCGAATGATTCCGTGCCTTTTGTGCCCTTCTGTACCCCCCGTGGCCTAGACCAAAACGGCCTCGGCTGGTTCCTCCTGCTTTTTCCGGCTTAAGCCTTTAATTTGTACCGGTTTGTCAGCTTCCTTGGTGTCGAGTTGTTGCTTCAACACCATTTCCTGGTAAAGCTTGCGCATCATTACGGCTTCTTCATGCGCAGTCTTCGGCCCCTCCATTTGCGGCTTATTCGGCCGCGTCAAATCAACTTCATTCAGAATGAGACTGTGGCTTGGATCAGCAAGCTCGACATCTTTGCCGCCGGCAAAAATCTCGTGTCGGCCATGCTCCTGATACCACTTCGCGACAGTGGCGTTCTGATGCATGTTTTCAATAATGTTCCTCCAACCAATCCCCGTGTTGTAAGCACAGAAGGAGATCTCACCTTCCTGAGTTCCGTAAGGAATGATGCACATCTCAGTGCGCCTGAAATCATAGTTGAAGAGATCCTGGAACCACATACCTGCGATGAACAGGAAGTTCCAGCGATCCGAACGGCGCCTCTCGATATCATCCTTGCTGCGATCGCCGGTGACCTTGCCGTAGTCTTTACCGGTCAGGCCAAACGACTTATCAAACTTCTTGAAGAGCTCATAAAGCGTAAACTGCGAGGGCGAGTTGTACGGGTTGTAGTGCTTCAAAAGCGTCAAACCCATCATGATGTTCGACATCCACTTGCCACGCGCTGCGTCAGTGATCTTCTGCATGTCTTTGACAAGACCCGGAATGTTCAGAAACTCCGGCACCGGACGCATCTCTTTGTTTTCCTTGTCGATCATCACCGCGGTGCCGACGCCACAGTTCGGGTGACAACCGCAGGAGACCTGTCCCCATTCAGCCTGTGGGCCATGAACGAGATCAGCAAAATCCGCAAACGCTCCCATCAGCGAAAGCGGGAACCAATCGCGAGTCGGCTCAGTGATACCGACCTGGTCCTTCACGTCGTGAGCAAGGTGCGACAGCGTGTACCGCTGTTGGAGCCGGCGCTGTTCGGTGATCTCTTCGTCGCGACCGGTAAACGAAACCGGCTGGAACGAAAGGAACGCGATCTTCTTGGGATTGTCGAGCGCGAAGCGAATGATCGAACCGACCTGGTCGTTGT
The DNA here is from genome assembly GCA_963728575.1 of uncultured Acidobacteriota bacterium. Classification (GTDB taxonomy): domain Bacteria; phylum Acidobacteriota; class Blastocatellia; order Pyrinomonadales; family Pyrinomonadaceae; genus PSRF01. Next base: position 353,500 of record CAVSKT010000012.1, on the reverse strand, counting down.
TGATACCGTTGACAAGCGTCGTAACGAGAACGATCTCGACGCCTGCTTCGTGAAGGTTGTTGATGGCTCTCATCTTCACATCGAAGAGATTGCCTACCTGACGATGACTGTTGGCGTCGTTGCCGATACCGTCAAACTGTAGATAAACGTAACGAAGTCCAGCAGCGGCTGCTTCCTTGCAGAACTCTTTGCTCTTGGCAAACTCGATTCCGTTGGTCGCCGCCTGCACGCTGTTGTAACCGACTTTACGCGAATACTTGATCGCCTCGAGGAAGTGCGGAGAGATCGACGGTTCGCCGCCTGAAAACTGCACCGACATCTGGCGTCGCGGTTTGATCGTGATCGCGTTGTCGAGAATCTCTTTGATCTCATCCATGCTCAGCTCATGAACGAAACCAACCTGGTTGGCGTCCATGAAGCACGGATCACACATCATGTTGCAGCGATTGGTAAGGTCGACAGTCAACACTGCGCCGCGACCGTACTTCACCGTGCTCGAACCGTGATTGTGTAGTTTCTCGTCGTTGTGGGCATCGATGTCACGGCCCGGGAACATCGCTTCGATGTGGTTCAGGAATTTCGAATCGATGGCCATCATGTCTTCGAAGTGACCGTGAGTCGGACAATCCTTGATCATCCAGATCTGACCGTCGCGTTCGATAATCTGCGCTTTGATCTCACCGACCTTCTCATTAATAAGGACGCTGACGTCTTTCTTTCCGCTGATGATGGCTTCGCGTGCTTCGATCACGCAGTTTGGACAGAGCGAGTCGGTGGTACGTGGCCAACCGAGGGTTGGCTTACTCTTCTGCCAGGATTTCAAAAGGGGTTTATCTGACCATTTTGGAGTAAAGGAAGGATTAGGCTTGTATTTATTTACAGACTGAATCGTGTTGAAAAGGCCTCCCGCAAGTAGCGTCAATCCCTTCTCCACGTGCTTAATTGGTCGCATCGGCTCTCCGTCTCGTTCGTAATTTTATGACATGCCCTGGCAGGCTAAGGCGCACCAAGGCCGTGAACCTATTGGCAATGGCCGTGCCGCCAAGATTAATTCACGTTAACTTTCGTAGCTGCTATCATTTAGCGGATATAACGCCGAAATGTCAGGCACTCCTTGCTGTGTCTTAGTGCTACATGTGCTTCGGAATCGTCCGGACGTGTAGCATTATTTCTCACGCAAAGACGCAAAGGGCGCAAAGGAAAAACTCAATCTTCCTTTGCGCCCTTTGCGCCTTTGCGTGGAAAAAATCTCCGTTTATTTGTCGCCCATCGCGGCTTTCATCGCCGCAATGATCGCGTCCGTTACACGCTTCTTGAACAGCTCATCGATCTTCCCGGGTGAGAGATCAAACTCCACTGGCGACTCTTCGATTCTTTTAATAATGGTGCCTTCCGAAAATCCAGCTTCCACGAGGCGAATCACACCGTCGTTATTCAGCGTTGGCGTTTTCTCCAGCTTCGCCGGCGCCCCCTCACCACCTTCGACGGGAGGCTTGATGATGGTCACTGTTGCTGAGCCTGAGACGCTTCCCTCGCTCTGACCTCCACCCTGCCCTGCTCGCGTTCGACTCGACGATTGCGAGCTTCCACCGGATCCGAAGATGCCATTGCCCTGATCCTTCTCCTTGAAGAACCCGCTGTCTTCCCAGTTCTCGTCATCGGCGATGAACGTGGTCCCTAGCTGCGACGACAACATCGCGAGGATGATCTTCTCGCTAACGTTGTTCCGCTTCAGCTTGATCAGCTCATCGGGATCGAGTTTGAAATTGCTCAACCGGCTATTGATGATTGCGATGACAGTCTTTTCTTTAAAGCCGGCTTTCACGAGTTGGACCACACCCGAATTCGTAAGCGGCGCTTGAGACGCCTGCTGGCTCTGTCCAACCGCAAAGAGTGACAAACATAAAACAGTTGTCCAGATGACTCGTCTCATTGCTTTGGCTTCCTGGTCCGTACTGTTGCGCGTTTGTAACGATAACTGATCTTCTTAACGTAATTCCGCGTCTCTCGATACGGAGGCACGCGGTTCCCAAATTTCGCCACCGCGCCTTCACCGGCGTTGTAACTCGCCAGCACCAGATCCACACGATTATTAAAACGATTCAAAAGCTCACGCAGGTAACGTGTTCCACCGGAGATGTTTTGCGCGGGGTCGTGCGAACGTCGCACTCCAAACCGAGCCGCGGTTCCGGGCATGAGTTGCATCAACCCGCGCGCGCCCTTTGGCGAGACCGCGTGAGTGTTGAAATGCGACTCCTGCTCCATCACCAGGAATATCAAATACGGATCGACGTTGTACTTGCCTCCGTTCAGACGGATGAGTTTGTCGAGTCCCGCCCTTCCAGTGCTCCAACCACTTGCTTTCTTTCCCGTCTGTGCAACGGTTGCCGGGTCCTCGAGCTGAACTCGATCGATACGGCTGCGGTCCAGGAACATCGACATCGATCCGCGGTTGTACCAAACACCCGCGGGCGATTCGGTCGCACTGTCGGCCTCAACGCGAGCGCCACCTTTCAAATAGATCCAGACCGGCTGGTCATAGATTCCGTTTTGCTTCGGCTTCTCAGCTACAACGGCTTCGGTGACTTCGAAGTGATCGTCATCATTGTCCGATGCCTTAGCCGGAGCCGGGGCCGTTTCAGCAGGCGCAGGCGTGGTCCGTTCGATCTTCTTAACCTTCTCTTTTGGTAAGAACTGGTTCAGGCCACCCTTTCGATACCAAACGCCCTGCGCGGTCTCTGACGCTTCATCGACCTGCATGTAAGAGCCGTCTTTTAGCTGGACCCGCACCTGCTCCGTTTGAGCAAGCGCGGAACTGGAACAGACGAGCACGACCAGCGCAGAGGCTAGTAGCCACAGATTACGCGGATTTTTTTCTGGTTTGTTCAAAATTACAACTCTAACGGATCGGCCAACGTGCGCTCGATCATCGTTTCCTGAGTTTGCACTGGCGCGAACGTATGCGACGTGCCGAAGTAGTTGCGCCACGCGATGTCGACGATGTGTGGCGTCAGTTCGATACTGTTCTTCTCAAAGCGGCAAATGTCTGTGGCTCGATCGAGTATGTCGCGCGGTTCGCAACCTTTCATCATGCGGCGCTCCACACGATACTTCATCAAAATGTGATCCAGCACTGACTGTTCGACGTGAATTCCACGTCGCGACGCCTGCTGGTGGAAAATCGCGGTATACGCTCCCGCCGTTGGCGGTTCGACTCGCGCTCTGTATCCCATGCGTCGCAGGAATGCCTGGTCGGCGAGATCGTTTTCATCGAGGTTCGTCGAAAAAACGACGAGCTGCTCAAACGGAACTTCGATCTTCTTTCCCGTGTGCAACGCGAGATAGTCGACGCGTCTTTCGAGCGGCACGATCCAACGATTTAACAGATCCTGTGGCGCAACTCGCTGACGTCCAAAGTCGTCGATAACGAGGGTTCCACCGTTTGATTTCATTTGGAATGGCGCTTCGTAAAACTTCGCCGCATCACTCCACGTCAGGTCAGCGTTCTCGAGCGTCAATTCACCGCCGACCACGACCAACGGCCGCTTGATAAAAACCCAACGACGATCGAAGTCAATCGGAGTTTCATCGGCAGGCATCTCCTCGTGACAGTGATTGTCGAACACGCGAATGATCTGGCCGTCGATCTCGACTGCATAAGGAATCCAGATTCCACCTGCCAACGCACCGTTGATGCGTTCTGCGACCGCCGTCTTTCCAGTACCGGGCAATCCGGTCAAAAACAGCGAGCGGCGTGAATTGATAACGCAACCCAATGTTTGAAGGAGGGACTCAGGCAAAACCAGATCGTGAAAAGCCTGGCGCACAGTATCCATCGATGCCGTATTTGTCGGGATCGATTGCATCTTCATCATGTGGGAGTAGTCACGCAGAGAAACAGGCGCTGGTCCAACGTAACCGCACATCGACAATAGACGCGTGAGACGATCCCAACCGTGGTCCAACATTGCGTAACGCGTCGAACCAACCGCCGATTGCTTCTTAACTTCGATCAGCTTCTCTCGATACAGCTTCTGAAGCAGATCCTCGGTTAAGGTGCGTGGAAGATTGATGCGTTCGCTGATCGCCTGCGTCGTCGGCTCAGGCAGCATGGCGACATGTTTTAGCGCGAGATCGCAAAGGAAACCTTCGGAGATGCCTGTGTCCGCGACTTCTTCAGGAAGTGGCGGGCCCATGCTTTCGATTTCCGCGCGCGTCAGGATTGCGGTGTGCGACATTTCGATGTTCCTTTTAAGAGGACAAGATTACCGGCCCGTGGTGGCAGCGCTGCCATTCGAGGCCAATGCCAGTGCCACGCGAGCACCTTCCGAATCAGACACGCGGCCTACACGCTGGTAAAGATCGGCCAGGCGTCGCAGTGCGAAGCTGTTCATCGGGTCTATCTGCCGTGCTGCTTCGTAGTACTTGATCGCATCGTCTTCACGACCAAATCTCTCGAGCATCTTCGCGGTGTTGAGATTGCCGTTTACTGGACCAGTCGCGCGCGCAAAAGCCTTGTACGCTTCGTCAACTTTGCCGAGACGGCAGTACGCGAGACCGAGATTGTTCAGAATTCGCTCGTCGGTTGGCGCAAGCTTCGCAGCGCGCTTCAAGCGATCGATAGCGGCCCGGTAATTTCCGTTTTGATAGAGCGAGAAGCCGAGGTTGTTCAGCGTGTCGGCGTCTTCTTCAAGTTTCACCGCGCGCTCAAACGAATCTTTAGCGCGATCGCCGAAACCTTTCTTGTCGTAAGCCACGCCTAACAGGTTGTGCGCTTCGGTAAGTTTCGTATCCAGCGACACTGCCATTGAGAGTTCAGAGACGGCTTCGTTGTATCGACCTTCGAGAAGGTATTCCCTTCCCAGTTCCATGTGTTCGCGCGCTGAGCCTGACGCAGTTTCCTTTTTCGTCGTTGTCGTGGTCGCGTCTTCGATTTTGGTGACGCCCACTGATGCGAACCGCTCGGCGTCTTTCTCAGTCATGCGATGGATTTTGTTTTTGTCATCGCCACGACCAAACAGTTTGCCGAAAGCCTTGAACGGTGCTGCTAAAACTTTGACGACTTTGTTTCCGCCCTTCTTACGCGGCGCATCGATGCTGCCTGCCTCGGAACCCGAATCTTCCAGCACGATTGCGTCCGGGTCACCTTCGCGTTCGTCCGTCGAAGCACTCCACATGGCAGTCGCGAAGATCGTCAACACGAAAGCGATTAAGAAAGCTATGATTCTGCGTTTATTCATTGATCTACTCCTCTACATCTTGTCGAGAACGTCAATGAGGTTGATAGCAGCAGGGCCAAGGATCGCGATAAAAAGTGTCGGGAACAGGAAACAGGCAAGCGGCAACAAGAGTTTGACCGCTGCTTTTTGCGCTGCCTGTTCGGCGCGCTGGCGTCGTTTTGTTCTGAGTGAATCCGAGAAGACGCGCAGTCCTTTCGCGATCGACGTACCAAACTTATCTGTCTGAATCAGCATCGCAACCAGGCTGCGCAGATCGTCGACGCCGGTACGTTCAGCCAGATTGCGCAACGCTTCATCGCGTTCGCGTCCGACTCTGATTTCGAGATTCGCGAGTTCAAACTCGATCGCGATCGCCGGGTGTACATCTTTCAACTCGCTCGAGACTTTCATCATCGCGGCGTTCAAGCCGAGTCCGGCTTCAACCGAGATGACCATCAGGTCGAGCGCATCCGCGAGACCCCAGCGCAAGTCTCTTTGGCGGTTGTTCGTAATTCTTTTCAAAGTGAAGCGAGGAAGAGCAAAGCCCATCACAAAAGCGATCATGATGTAGACGAACGCGCTCTTGATCGGTCGCGCCGTCAACGCGCAAATTCCCGCCACCAGAAGTGGGAAGCCCGCCATCGTCGCGACCTGAATCGCACGATAGATGATTGGAGCCTCGCTCGAACGAAAACCCGCGTGCATGAGTTGCTTCTGAAGTTTCTTAGCTTCAGTCGCAGACGGAGGCAGCAGCTTATTGATGGGTGACGCGAGACGCTGCGCGATCTCCGAAGCGGCACTCTCATCCGGGACGACGAGAGGTTGAGCGCCGTCGCTGGCCACCGCGCCTTTTCCGGCCATCCGTCGCAGCCGTTCAGTGGCAGCACTCTGCGGACGGTATACCAACCAGTAAACACCCAGCATACCGAGAGAGATGCATACGAAAGTTGAGATGGCGATGATTAATATCATTTGCTCGGCCCTAATCTAGATCTTGATGTTCAAGATCTTCCTGATGATCAACATACCCGTAATTTGGAGAAACAATGCCGCGGCAATCAGGTAGTGACCGCGTGGATCTTTCCAAAGCACGCTCATGTACTCCGGGTTCATGATCGTCACCATAATTGCGACGAAAATCGGCAGACCGCAGAGTAGCCAGGCTGACAAACGCGAACTGGTTGTCAACGTCTTCAGATCGCCGAGGATGCGGAAGCGTTCACGAATCGTGTAAGCAACCTTCTCGAGAATTTCGGCGAGGTTACCACCCGTCTCACGTTGAATCAGGACAGCCGTTACGCACATCTTGAGATCGAGTAATGGAATTCTCTGCGTAAGATTCTCGAGCGCGAGTTTCACTGATAAACCGAGATTCTGCTCTTCGTAGGCTTTGCGAAACTCAGTAGCGATCGGCTCGGGCATTTCCATCGACACCATGTGCAGAGATTCGGCGAAAGCGTGTCCCGCGCTCATTGCGCGACTCATCAGGTCGAGTGCATCCGGAAGATGTTCGAGGAATGCGTCTAACCGTTTCTTTCTACACCACCAAACGTGCAGGAAGGGCAGCGCAGCGCAAACGACGCCGGCAAGAATCATCAACGGAACAAAAATCGTCAGCACCGAAGCCGCGAGGGCGCCGAGCAGGCCTGCGAGGAACGAAAACATCAGCAAGCGCGACGGCGTGATATGCAGATCGGCCTGGTCCAATATGCGCTTTAACTGCAACGCCGACTGCATGCTGATCAGCGCACGATTGACCCAGGGGATCTCGCTCATCAGCTCGTTGCGAGCAAGCACCACGCTGACGTCGTCTGTATGAGCCGAGTGGAGTAGCGCTTCCGATAGCCGCTTTTGCAGACGCGCACGTTTCTTGTCCGTGCCATTAGTGGCAAGGAGGTACGCGCCGAGGACCAGGAACAGCGCAAACACAAATACGAGGAACGGTATGATCATTTTTGACTACACCTCCTCGAAGAAGACGCGCGGCAACTGCAAGCCGCATGCTTTCAACCGTTCGGCGAAGCGTGGGCGAATTCCGGTCGGACGGAAACGTCCCAGCACTGTGCCTTGCGAATCGACGCCGGTTCTCTCGTATTGGAAGATCTCCTGCATGGTGATCGTCTCGCCCTCCATGCCGGTGATTTCAGAAATTGACGTCACACGACGTGAACCGTCAGACAGGCGAGCGACCTGGACCACGAGGTTCAGAGCCGAAGCAACCTGTTGGCGCATCGCGCGATCGGAAAGACGCATGCCAGTCATCTGGATCATCGTCTCGAGCCGCGCTAGAGCGTCGCGTGGGGTGTTTGCGTGAATCGTCGTCAAGCTGCCGTCGTGACCGGTGTTCATAGCCTGAAGCATGTCGATCGCCTCACCGCCACGGACCTCGCCGATCACTATGCGATCGGGACGCATACGTAGCGCGTTGCGAACCAGATCTCGCTGCGAAACTTCACCACGACCTTCAATGTTCGGCGGTCTCGTTTCAAGTCTGACGACGTGCGGCTGTTGAAGCTGAAGTTCCGCCGAGTCTTCAATCGTAACGATGCGTTCGTTCTCCGGAATGTAGGCTGACAACGCATTCAGCAGCGTCGTCTTGCCGGCGCCGGTTCCTCCCGAAATCAAAACGTTCAGGCGCGCGGTCACAACCATCTGCAACATGTCCGCGATGTCTTTGGTGAGCGCTTTGTAGTCGATCAGCATCGACATCCTCAGAGGTTCGGAACCGAAACGTCGGATCGACACAACTGGTCCATCGATCGCGAGCGGAGGGATGATGGCGTTGACGCGCGAGCCGTCTTGCAGGCGTGCGTCCACCATAGGCGACGACTCATCGATACGGCGTCCAACTGACGAAACGATTCGCTCGATCACGCGCATCAGGTGCTCGTCGTCTTTGAAGCATACGTTGGTCCGTTCGATCTTCCCGCGCCGCTCGATGTAAATCATGTCGTGCTTGTTGACGAGAATGTCGGAGATTGTCGGATCCGCTAACAGTGGCTCGAGTGGTCCAAGTCCGAAGAGTTCGTGCTGGACGTCGTTGACCAGCCGATCTCGTTCGGCGACCGACAACGGCATTGCTTCCTGGGCAAGTACGTTCTCCGCCAAACGCGAAACTTCCGCATGGACCTGCTCCGGAGTAAGACTCGAGAGCTTGGTCAAATCCATCCGGTTGATTAACGTCCGGTGCAGTCGCGCCTTCATATCCTGGAATGACTGCTGACCGGTTCCGTCAGATGGACCACCGGGACCGCCGTTGTTGTTTCCGATTAATCGTTCACGTAGTGCCATGATTTTATCCACGCGCGGACAGGGGCCGCTTCACTAGACCTTTTCCATTGAGGTTTGAAGTTTGAAATTCGGTTGGGCCGACTGCTTTTTCAATAATCCGGCCCAGAACGGACGGCGTTGTTTCGACTGATCGATCGGCGCAAGACCCATCGATATCTGCTCGCCAATGCGGCGAATCTCGAGCGCGATCTTCGAAGTCGGTTCAGCTTGCACGAGCGGCGTGCCGAGGTTGATCGAGCCGACTGCCGTTTGATAGTCACTCGGCACAAAACCCACAACCGGTTCGCCTAAGAACTTTTCTACTTGCCGGAGATCGAGATCGATCTGCTTACTCCAGCGATTGACGACGATGCGCGTCTTCTTGCGCGGGTAGCCAAGCTTGTCAAAGATTTCCAGCGCTCTTTGAGTGCTGCGTATCGCGGGAATATCGAGCGTCAATACGAGAAGAATTTCGTCTGACTGATCGAGCGCGGCCAGCGTGATCGAGTCGAACGTGTGCTGCGGATCGAGCACTACGTAGTCAAAGTGCTCACGAAGCGACTGCAATACTTCGTATACATGTTGCGGTTCGATGCCGTCGGCGTGATCGGCCTCGCGTGGAGCCGCCAGCAACGACAAGTTCGTCGAATGTGGCGTCAACAGACTGTGAATCAGTGATTCGTCGAGACGCTGGCGCTTCTCCACCATGTCTGCGATTGAATACTTTGCATCGAGTCCCAGAAAGAGTGGCAGGTCGCCGGCATGTAGATTCAGATCGACGAGAACAGTTTTAGAAGCTGCCGCTGCCGCGATGTTGGTAGCGATGAAAGACGTGCCACATCCGCCTTTGCTTGAAAAGACAGAAACCATGCGGCCTTTCTTTTTTGGACTCTCAACCGTTCTGGTGATCAATTCTGAAACTCGATCGAGCACGGTGCGCAGTTCATCGGCGCTAATCGGAATGCGCAGGAACTCGCGCGCGCCTGCTCGCAGGCTTTTCAGAATCATGTCGGGAGATGCATCCTGCGCGGCTGAAATGAGGGCGGTTCCCGGACATTCTTTATTTAAGCGTTCAATAAATCTGACCGCGTGATCCGCGTTTGGACCAAGCGCAATGATCGCCGCCTGAGGTTTCAGGCGAACGATCTCTTCGTAGAGCTGATCGGCGTCGTTGCCGCCCGCGAGGAGCTTCACGCGATCCTCAGCAGACAAAGCCCTGCGAATGTCTTTGAAGTTATCGAGTCCGGTACTTAAAACTACTACTGAGATTGGTTCGGGCATCTCGTCCTCTTTATTCTTTTTCGAATCCCACTGCCGGCGGCTCTAGACTGAATAAAACTCGTGACAGAGTGCCTGGGGGTTACGGTAGGACCATCGCCATATTGCAAGGCCGGTTTCAGCCGGAGCGATGTTCGAAAAGGCTGGCGTAATACTGGTGCCGCCTGGCAGTGGAATCGAAACTTGAGACTGGCATTTCTTTGTTCTACATATCCGGCGGAACCCAACCCACGCTTTCGCCTGTCATCGTGGTTGTGTAATCAGGCATCGTGATAGTGGTGCCAACGATCGGAATTACAAACTCAAATTCGTAACCCGTAACACTGACGGATACCCTTCCCTTGTTCAATTGGAAGTCCGAATAATTAACTGACACGTTTGTAGTGGTCAGGTTAGGAAGCAGCGGTTTATCACCACCCTCTTCGTCGCCATAGACCACGACGTTTTTGACTTTGTCGACGTCATCAGCAGAGTGAAGGCAGGCGTACCGGGCGCCGCGTCGAGCCGCATCGGAAAGAGCATTATGGGCCCAGAGCGCACGACCAAATTCGACTACCGCAAACATTGCCGTCAGAAACACTACGGCCGCGATGGAAAACTCAACCAACGTCGAACCGCACTCATCTGATCTGAATCGTTTGATTTGCCTCATTGGTTTTCTACCCCTTGCTTAAAGTGGGGGAGGTTGGGTCAATAGATAACGCATCGTCACGCTCGGACTTACCGCAATGTTGAGCGAGAGATCGTCATTTTTTGTGAAAAGCCCCAGGTCGAAGATCGGCTCATATTCGTAACCAACGATCTTCACCGTAACTGTGTGGGGTGTGATGGCGGGACCTCCCGCCTGTGTGATCTCGACATCGCTTATATCCAGGCCCGGTAAGATCGGATCACCAGTGCCGCTGGGATTTCCAAACACAACGATGTTTTTAACGTTAGTTTTTTCGGCTGCGGAAAGCTGAGCAGTGACGAGATAACGAGCTCCGACTCGCGTTGCTTTCGCCAGAGTTGTGTACTCGTAAAAGTAACGTCCAAATTCAGCCGTGGCCGCAAACAAAAGCAAAAAGATCGGAATTACTATTGCGGCCTCAACCAACTGCAATCCCTGCTCGTCTCTCGTGAAACGGTGAAATTGCAGCAACCTTCTGTTTCGGAGTCGAGTCCGAATTCTTCGGATTCTTGCATGCATGGCTTCACCTACTTGTAGAGAACTGGAACGGTCATGTTGCTGTTGGTAGCGCCGGCGCCCGGGACGAAACTGCTGTTACCGGCGAAGGCTGTAGTGGTGATGAATTCGGCTTTCAGCTCACCACCCGTGCCACCGCCAATCTTGGCCTGCAGAAAGAAGACGCCGAATCTGTCGACAACGATCGTGTCGCGACCCGTTCCAGGCAGACTCGTCGCGATCGGAATGAACACAATGCGACGGTCAGCAACACCTTCATTCCTGGGTGCTTTGAATACCCTGTTCTTGATGTAGTCGTCGTAGGTGATGTTCTCGGCGATGTTTTTATCCGGTGGTGATAAAGCAGGATCCAACCCGGCGACATACTCGTCGAACCGCGTATTGATTCCCTGGCGAATCGCACCCGATGTCACACCGGGCTTTGTCGCAACTTCCTGACCCGTGTGGATGCACCAGTTGACTCCGTTTGCCATTCCTTCACGATCGCCGCTGCCGCCTGAGTGTATCGGCGCCAGCAATTGATAGTTTCCGGGAGAAACGGCGGTGCCCGAGTCTAAGCGGAAGGTATAGGTCTGACCCGCGGTGATCGGGTTGCCGGGGATATCGAGTACGAACGCTGGCAGCCACGGGCAGATTTCATTTAGTGGAACTGACTTACCCGCGGTAGCCGTCGCTGTCATGTCGACGCTATTGCCCAATACCATAGCGGCGAAAGAAATGCCGACTGGCTCCTCAGGAGTCGTTACTTTGACAAAGCGAATGTTAGTAGGTGATGCCGCGGCGGAGCCCTCGCTCATGTACGTACCGTTCAAGTTAACGGAAAAAAGCACGTTGGACCGCGGAAAGCTCACACCCGTGTTATTGAAGTTGTAATTGTTCATTGCCGCCACGGCGCGATTGGTGGCCTCGGTAATTCCGGGAGCGGCTCCGTTCAAGCCAGAAACGGCGGCCAATGCTGCCGCATCAGCCGCGTTCTGGAGTTCTGTTTTTGATAGATAGAGCCTGCTGATATCGATGCCCAAACCAACCGCCAGCATGACTGACAACATCCCGATTGCTGACGTCGCAAGGATTGAACCTCGCTCTCGTTTACGTGAACCTGCTTGTTCTGCTCTCTTCTTCATGTTTCCCCCTCTAAGTTCGAACAACGATCGGCTCGAGAAAAGAGGTTGTTACCAGGGCCTTACTGAATTTGGATTTGAATCCAGTACTATTGTCTTGGCGACTGGCAGGGCAGGATTAGTGTTGCGAACACTACCGACGGCACCGCCGGTCGTGGATTGAGTCGTGGCGTCGACAGTCTTGGCCTTGGGCTCTTCAACCTTCGCCGGCGCTGCTGGAGTTTGTTCTTTCTGTCCTGAAACCTTGTAACCGGTCTGGCCCTGCACGCCTTCACCCTTCGGTTCAACACCCAAAGGTGAGTTGCCTTTCAGACCATCCATACCACGCATGTTCGGCAGGTCGTCTGGACTGACTGGCTTGACCATGTGCGCCGTTACGATGAACATCAACTCGGTCTCTTTCTTCTCGAATGACTTCGATTTGAACAGAGCACCGATAACAGGGATCTCGCTCACGAGCGGAACTCTCGACAACGTCTTGGTTTCAGTGTTATCAAGCAAACCCGCCAACGCGAACGACTGGCCATCGCGCAGCTCGACACCAGTCTTGGCGCGGCGAGTGCGAAGGGCAGGCACGACGAAACCGTTGAAACGGACGCCGTTCGTAAAATCGATTGTCGAAACTTCGGGTTCGAGTTCGAGACGGATGTGATCTTCGTCGATGATGGTTGGTTTGAAGTTCAGGCGAATGCCATATTCTTTCCAAACGATCGTGATGCCGGTACCGTTGTTGCCCATCTGAAGCACTGGCACTGGAAACTCACCGCCCGCGAGGAAACTCGCCTGCTGACCGTTCATGGCGATCAGATTTGGTTCGGCCAATTCGCGGAAGGCACCTTCCTGGCGCAACATGCGCAGCATCGCGCCGGTGTTGATCTGTCGATTGAAGATAAACAGGTTCAGCGCCGGTTGAAGAATCATATCGAGCGCGGCGCCTGCCGGGCTGGTGACGACGTCACCAAGAACACTTGGACCATTACCACTGTTTACGTAACCGCCAGTGCCACCTTTCGGCAAGGCACTGAACGAGGTGCCGTAGTCACGCAGTTTCGTGCGATTCACTTCCGCAACGCGGACCTGAAGCTGCACTTGCGTGGCGCCCGAGACAGGCGAGGTCAGCATGTTCACGGTCTTGAAATTCGCGGCTTCGATCACACTCTGCACCTGCGCTGCCGTGGCTGAATTCGCCACGCTGCCAGAGATCACAACTGATCCGTTGGCCTGGCTGAGGCGAATGTCATCCTTCGGAAACAGCGCGCGGATCTGAGAGTCGATCAGCGAAAGATTCGCGCGAACGAAAACATCAAACACTAAGAACTGACCGCCAGTCTGTTCCCATGCGATGAAGTTGACCTGACCGAAAGCTTTTCCATTTACGAGCACCTGGTCTGGTGTCACGAGCACGGCTTCCGCGATTTCAGGATTCGAAACTGAAAAGCGTCCGACCGGGCGATCGAAATTGATCACGCGCGACTGTCCGACAAGTACGTTGACGGCGATTGGTTCTTTGTTCTCGCCGAACGACGCTTTGTAGGAGGTTTCCTGGGCGTGCGCGATGGAAGTTGCAACGATTGTTATCAGTGACGCCAGCAACAAACTCACCCGGCGTGCAATTGGGGAACGGCTCTGCATGATCTTTATGCTCCTTTGTTTCTAGCGATCGTCAATGCGATCAACTTCAAGTAGTGCGTTTGGAGTTCAAGCTGAACTCCGAACTCAATTCCGTGTTCTGATTTATGGAAACTCGACGGCGCGCTTCTTGGCGCCCTCGATCATTTCCACTGACGCACGCGGTGTCGGCTGAGGAGCTGGGGCCGCTTCTGCTGCTGCTTTGCGCGCCGGCGCTGATCTGCGTACTGGTTTCGCTTCACTCTTTGGCTGTTCACTCTTTAGCGCACCCGGCTCTGGCGCCGGAGTGGCAACGTCACCATTGAGCAACTTGCGCTTGTCCATGCCCGGAGTCTGCTCGTCGCCCTGATCGATCTGGTTACGCATTACGAGTTGTAGTTTGCCTTCCGCTGAAGCGAGTGCGAGTTTCTCTGCTTGTTCCGGGGTAACCTGGAGGGTGACGGCCTTAACACTATTAGCTTCGCGTTCGTCCTCAGGCTTGTCGATGTTCTGACCGTTGGCGAGAACCTTTATGTTCTGCAACACGATCTTCGATACTGGATCCTGTCGTCCACCCGCTTCGGCTGGATCGATGGTGACAACCACGTCAACCATCGTGCCGGGCTGGATGAATCCGGAGATACCGGCGGCATCGTCAACCTTAACCGTCATGGCGCGGTAGCCTTCGGGAATAACTGCGGAAAGACCAGCAGCAGTTCCTTCAGCGGCCAATCGCACTTCGGTGATTGGTTCGCGCGCGGCGATGTTGACGACGGCCACACGGCCCACCAGTTTGTCAGCGTTGTCGTAAGCTCCGTCCGGAGTTGATTCCTTGGGAAGCTGGACCATCGAGATCTGCTCGGCGACAATCTTGCTGCCGATCGGAATCATGACCTTCGCCACCGCTACCTTGTTCAGATTCTTGGTGTAGGCCTGTGCGCTGGATAAGTATTTGCTGACTGTTACGGCAGCGAGCACTCCAAACATCAGCGCCCCTACCAACACTATTAAGAAACGTTTGTTTCGCATTGAATCTACTCTCCGTTCTCGCCAGGTCAGGCCTGGTTGATAGCCATTGTTAAGGCTTAAAGATCGCGGTTGAGATAATGGCGCCGATGGTGATGGCCACACCGTACGGAACAGTGAGCCGGCGATCAGCAGGAACGCTGAACTTCGGCATCTGCCACCCTGGTAACAGACCGACAAAAATCTGCAGCACGCGAATCATCGTCGTTCTGAAGATTCCCGTTCGGAGTATGGAAATAAAGGCAAGCACGCCGCCGGTTAAGACGACGACGACAAAAGTAGGAAGAACAAGTTGAGCACCGATCACTGAGCCGATGGCGGCGAAAAGTTTTACGTCGCCTGCACCCATCGCCCCGAAGACGTGCAACATAAACATCAGAATGAAAGCGAAGAGGCACCCGCCGACGCTGCTGATAGCACCGCTCAATCCGCCGATGGCCAGGTTCAAAATTATTCCGCCGATCAGCGTGGCGAGTACAAAGACATTCGGAATACGGCGATACCGCACGTCGTAATAGATAACGAGCGCGGCAAGCGGAATTAAGAACAACTGAAAGGCTGTTGCGGTTGGACTAAGCATTTCGATCCGGAAGCGCTATCCGAGGATTCACAGAAAGCTGGCGGCGCACCTGTGCAGGAAAACTTCACAAGGCGCGCCACCTCCCAATGGCAGTTCACTTATTCAAGGTTCACAGGATGAAACTTGCCAGACTCTCAATTCTTGTCGCGATGCTGGTTCCGACTAGCGTGAACGCGGTAATCGTGGCTATGGTGATAAGAGCTGCCGCTACGGCATACTCTGATAGCTCAAGCCCCGTTTCATCTCGCAAGAATTTAATGGTCATGATCGTGTCTCAATTGAAAGGCATGAGCCTTTCGGGCCGGCAGCTTTGTGTCCCGCTGCCGGCACAATCGGTGATCGCACTACTGAACGATCGTTTCGGCCAGGTCGGTGATTCTGATACCGATGTTGCCGCCCAAAAGCGTGAAAGCGGTGACAACTGCCATAGCGACGAGCGCTGCGGCTACTGCGTACTCAGAAAGTTCAAGACCAGTTTCATCACGGAAGAATCTCTTAATCATTTTGTTGCTCCTTTTGGATTCGATTAGGCGTTGTTGCTCGAACGAGCGGACAGTTCAATGCGGGATTGCGAAGGGTTCGCTGTCGAAATTGGAATAGTTGTAGACGTGCGGCGTCCAAAACCATTGATTCCACTGAGGACAGCACTCGATAACGTCAACAGCACCAGCAATACATAGTTGTCCTTGATTCCTACCGTCTTAATACTGACTAGAATTGCCAGTGCCAGAAACGGAGATAGGATTACAAGCATCAGTGCTGATGTAACGTTTCTTGTGGTGTTAGCCTTCATAAGGTTTGTCTGCTCGACCCATTGATGCGAGGCATTGCGCTCGCTTGACGTGCATGACTTCTACAACCAGTGTGCCATTGGGCCAGCCGCGGTTTTTGGGGACTTTGTGGTCGAGTTTGTCGCCCGCGGTTGACAACGGCAGGTGGTCCAAAGCGATGGGATGGGGCATGTTGGACCATGAACTTCGGGTTTTGTTGGGGTTGAAGGCGTGTCGCCCGCAGGCTACAAGACCCGCGGTGGCGACAGCATAAAGCCGGGGCGTAAGCGCTATGAAATAACATGAGCCCGCGAAGCGGATTAAAAGCATAGAGCCGGGGCGTAAAGGCTAGATCTCGTGTAATCTGTGTGCTCCGGCTTTATGCTTTTCACTTTGCGGGTTAGGCCCGGTATTGCATTCCAGGTTCTGTGTCTTCCTGCAGAAAATCTCCAACGTCGATCGCCAGCCGCTTCAATTTCTTATAAAGCGTCTGCCTCGATCCGAGCCCAAGCGCTTCACTCGCCTTCGCGACGTTGCAATCATGGCGCTTAAGAGTCTCAGTTATCACGCGGCGCTCGTAGCTCTCGAGCAACTCGTCGAGTCGCTCCGCGGTAGCTTCAGTTTGCACACCGTTCGGGCAGATTCGCGGGCTTATATTCTCCGGCCGGATGTAACCATCATCCTCGGCGTACAAAACCAGACGTTCAATCTCCGCGGCGAGCTCGCGAATATTCCCGGGCCATGAGTATGTTTCGAGAATCTGGATCGCCTCCGCAGTGATTCCAGAAATCGGTCGCTCGTTCTTCCGCGCGTAGTGACTGATGAAATGCGAAATCAGCGTCGAGATATCTTCGCGCCGCTCACGCAAAGGCGGCACCTTCACACTCAGTGTCGCGATCCGGTAGTAAAGGTCTTCGCGAAACAGCTTCTCGCTTACGAGGGTCTCGAGATCTTTGTGCGTTGCGGCAATCACGCGCACGTTCACTTTGCGCGGCGCACGCTCACCTAATGTATGAATCTCGCCTTCCTGTAGAAACCTCAAGAGCTTCGGTTGGAGCGGGAGCGGCAGATCTCCAATCTCGTCGAGAAAGAGAGTTCCATTCTCTGCTGAGCGTATGAGTCCCGCCTGGTCTGACATCGCGCCGGTAAACGTTCCGCGTCGATGGCCAAACAACATGCTTTCGATCAGCTCGGCAGGGACCGCAGAGCAGTTGAATGGAATGAACTCGCTTTCGGACCGCCTGCTCACACGATGAATCGCGCGCGCGATCAGTTCCTTTCCAGTCCCTGATTCCCCGGTTACGAGTATCGTTGAGTTGGAATCTTTGATGCGCTCGACGTTTCGAGCCACTTCGCTCATCGCGCGGCTGCTAAACACCATTCCCGGCAACGAACTCGCCGAAGCGAGGCTCGCGGGTTTCGTCGCGGTGGAGATGACGTTTACAGACTGGTGAGAGTGGGCCAGATGTGCGACGTCGCTCAGCGCGTTTAGTTCTTTTGCTTGTTGCGCACTTAATGGCCGAACACAACGGCCATAAAGTGCGGCACCTTCACGCGTGGCGGAAGGCGATGCGAGCAAAAGACAGATTGCCTGATCCCCCTCGCCTGCCAGTTGCGGTCGCCCTTTCGTTGAAAAAATCTCGGCAACCACGCTTTCAGCTGTAGCAATCTCCTGCTCTTCGAGTCCCTCGGCCCAACGCAGTGTTGGTTTACCTTTATCGGAGGTAGCCCAGATGGACAAGCCGTAGGTGGGAGCGGTGGCTTCCACCATCAAACTCATCTTGATCATCACTTCGTACAGCAGATCCGGACCGCCGTTAGCAGCTTCACAAACCGCGCGTACGATTGAACTGATTGGTAGATTGAGTGTGTTCGAATCGGAGGCTGGGATTTCCGGGTTCAGAACGGACGAGTCAGACATCGACACCCTTCCTTCAGGAATGTGCTCGAAAGAAATGATTGGATCCTTATTGAGAGGCCGCGGGATTGGGGGCCTGGCATGATCGCCCCGCGTGCTGAAGAGTCTAGTTATCAAGGGCCTCGACTGTCAACAAGTTTCAACACCCCGTTCGGAGTTCAAGCTTTAGCTTGTCCTCAGGCAGCAGCCTAAAGGCTGGACTCAAAACGATCTCCCGATGGATTTCCGTTCGCCCCACGTTCGCCTTAAGCGCTCTTATTCAAGTAAATGTTGAACTTACGGACTTAAACCATTGAGTGAAAAACACTTTACAGCGCTTAAGCACGATGCTACATTCCGGCCGTGTCGCTGCTAAGTTGTTGAGCAGCAACAAATTGACAAGCCACTAAAGTACATTTAGTTGGGGCTGCTGGGCACGATATACCTGCTATGTTGTGGCCAAACCCACAGATTCAGTTAAGCAGCCTCTTAACTGGCGCATGACAATCTACTCGGGTCGTGGGAGATGGTAAGCCGAAGGAGGCGACCGTCACCTTTGCCGCAGTTGGCATGGAGCTGAACGTACGAACTGGCGGAATCTGACCGGCAAAGGATTGGGAGGTGTCAAGTGAGTAAGGTCGCAAACAGTTATTGGATTGACGAGCGAATTAAAGCGCAACGCGTCGCGCCCCGCGCTAACTCTCTGGCTTCAGTACAGCAGATTTCCATCGACATCCTGGGAACACGCACCGAGGTGCGCCGGCGTGGAGGAATAATTCCCTCCTGGGTGGTTTTCGGGATGATCCTGCTGGCGACCCTGGCTGTTTGTGTGACCGTCAACATGCGAACTCGCGCCAAAGTTCAGATTGCCTCGCAACAACTTACCGCAATGCAAACCGACGTGGAAGTATTGCGTAACGTAAACCACAGCTTAAAAGCTGAAGTGCAAAGACTTCGCACAGATCCGCGGACGATTGAGGTCGAGGCTCGTGCCCGGCTGAATATGGTCCGGACTAATGAATATGTTGTTCCAGTTGAATGATTGAGATCACAGACGTGAGGAACCGAATTCTATACCTGCCCAAACCTGCTCATAGTGTTTCCCTGCTCGACATCCACGCAACCGGGTAAACCTTCCGAGTTGGCGCGGCTGTGACTGCCATC
Organism: uncultured Acidobacteriota bacterium; assembly: GCA_963728575.1. Classification (GTDB taxonomy): domain Bacteria; phylum Acidobacteriota; class Blastocatellia; order Pyrinomonadales; family Pyrinomonadaceae; genus PSRF01. The sequence goes on along the minus strand of CAVSKT010000012.1, from coordinate 334,381 downwards.
GCAGCCGCGCTCCCCTCTTACACGTTGGCTAAAACAGAACCGAGCGCGGTAGCGCCGGGTCAACTCCCATCATCAGGCCCTTTCATAAACATTTACCCGGCGCTACCGCGCTCGGTTCTGTTTTACTTGTCGTGCTAAGATTCGACCGCGAGTAAATTCATAACTTGTGAGGTCGAATGCCCGAAACGAAGGAAAGCTCACCCGCTGAGATAGAGCGAGAGAACTGGGAAGAGCAGACGCTGAAGCCGGCGCTCGAGAAGCATCCCGAACGCAAGAAGAGCTTCCAAACTGTTTCGCTCGAAGAGGTTGAACGCCTCTACACGCCGGCTGACACAGACGATGTCGACTTCGCTCGCGACATTTCTTTCCCGGGCCAGTTTCCTTACACGCGCGGCATCCACCCGACCGGCTATCGGGGAAAACTGTGGACCATGCGCCAGTTCGCCGGGTTCAGCACTCCCGAGGAGACAAACGCGCGGTTCAAGTACCTGCTGGAACAAGGTCAAACCGGACTATCAGTCGCCTACGATCTTCCGACTCTGATGGGTTACGACGCTGACTCACCTTTATCAGAAGGCGAGGTCGGCAAATGCGGGGTCGCGGTTTCGTCACTCGCCGACATGGAAGTCCTCTTCGATGGAATTCCTCTGGAACAGGTCACTGTCTCCCAGACGATCAACGCGCCCGCGTCAGTTCTCCTTGCGATGTACCTGGTTGTCGCAGAGAAACAAGGCGCGCGCTGGGACAAGATCTCCGGAACTCTACAGAACGATATTCTTAAGGAGTACATCGCGCAGAAAGAGTGGATCTATCCGATCAAGCCGGCGATGAAACTCGTCGTCGACACGTTTGAGTTCTGCACGAATCAAGTTCCTCGCTACAATCCGATTTCAGTAAGCGGTTATCACATTCGTGAAGCGGGTGCGACGGCCGTTCAGGAGCTCGCGTTCACGTTGCGAGATGGCATTGAGTATGTCGCGTGGGGCGTGGAAGCGGGTCTCGACGTAGATCGTTTCGTCCCGCGCATCTCCTTCTTCTTCAACGCGCACAACGATTTCTTTGAAGAGATCGCGAAGTATCGCGCGGCCCGGCGGATTTGGGCCCGTGAGATGAAGAACCGTTTCGGTAGTAACTATGAGCGGACGCTGCAAATGCGTTTTCATACTCAAACTGCCGGCGTCTCCCTCACGGTCCAACAACCACTCAACAACATCGTTCGCGTTGCAATCCAGGCGCTGGCAGGCGTACTCGGCGGTACGCAGAGCCTGCACACTGATGCTTATGACGAAGCGTTAGCATTGCCTACTGATCGCGCGGCGCTCATCGCACTTCGCACGCAACAGATCATCGCCGAAGAAACAGGCGTGGTTAATACAGTCGATCCGCTCGGTGGCTCTTACTATCTCGAAGCACTCACTGAAAAGATGGAACAGGAAGCGCTCGAGTATTTCCGCAAGATCGACGCGATGGGCGGTATGGTCGCGAGCATTGAAAAGGGATTCCCGCAACGTGAGATCCAGGATTCGGCTTATCACTATCAGAAAGCCGTCGAACGAGGCGAACAGGTGATCGTCGGCGTGAACAAGTATGCGATGAGCGCCGAGCCTGAGGTTCCTATCCTCGTCATCGACGAATCAGTTCGCGAACACCAGGTCGAACGACTCGAGCAAACTCGCACAAGCCGCGACGCAGGCGCAGTCGCGAACGCACTCGAAAAACTCAAACAAACCGCGCACAAACACGAAAACACCATGCCGGCAACGATCGAAGCCGTCCGTGCCTACGCCACTCTCGGTGAGATCTGTTCAGCGCTGCGCGACGTCTACGGCATCTACGAAGAGCCTGCTTTTTAATCTGCATCTATGTCCAGTCGAAAGATTCGAGTTCTCGTCGCCAAACCCGGTCTTGACGGTCATGACCGGGGAGCAAAAGTAATCGCGCGCGCGCTGCGCGATGCAGGCATGGAAGTGATCTATACGGGCCTGCGGCAGACGCCTGAGATGATCGCGGCCGCAGCGCTTCAAGAAGATGTTGATGCGGTTGGCGTGTCAATATTAAGTGGCGCCCACAACACACTCTGCCCGCGCATTGTTCAATTGCTTCGTGAGAAAGGTATGGATAACGTGCTGGTGCTCGTCGGCGGCATCGTCCCTCAGGAAGATCTACCGAAACTCAAACAACAGGGCGTGGCGGAAGTTTTTTTGCCCGGAACGAATACTGACGACATCGTTAAGTTCCTGAACGAGAACGTGAAGCCTCGCGAGTAGGGTCACAAAAAGCACAAACAAAGCCACAAAAAGTACAAAACAGATGATTAATTTTGTGCCTTTTGCGGCTTTGTTTTGTGCTTTTTGTGGCTACTCTTTTCGCAGAAAACGAGCGATGCCCTTCTGACAATCTTCACTCATGCGCGCAATGACGTTCACGTCAGCGCCCGTTTCGAGTGCCTCAGGGAAAGCCAGCCCGTCGATCTGATAAAGCAGCGTTTTTGTTAAAGCTATTGCCTGTTTGCTGAGTTCTTCAAACCTCTTTGCATACGCATCGACGTCTGCCGCAAAAGTCTCATCATCGAAGACCTGATTTACGAGTCCGAAATCTTTCGCTTGCTGCGCGTTGATCTCTTCGCCGCGTGTGATTAATTCGAAAGCACGTTTTTCCGAAACGTTGCGTCGCAGAATCGCCATCACCATCGCAGGCACGAAACCAATCTTTACCTCCGGATACCCAAAACGCGCCGACGTTGAAGCCAACACGAGATCACAGGCACTCGCAAGTCCACACCCTCCCGCAAGCGCTCGTCCGGTAACAGCTGCGATCACCGGCACAGCAACCTGGCGTATCAAAAGGAACAACTCAAGCAACGATCGTGCATCTTCAGAATTGTCAGCAACAGATGCACCGGCGATCTTCTGAAGCGCTGAAAGATCCGCACCCGCACAAAAGTCTTTACCCGCGCCCGAGATCACGACTGCTTTGACGCCTTCATCGGCCGCAGCCTTCTTCAAAGCATGCTTGATACCCGCGATAACGGCGTCGTTCAACGCATTCCGCTTTTCCGGCCGGTTCAGCGTAATCGTCGCGATCTTACCATCCACTGAATATAAGACCTGATCCGTCTTCATCCGTGTAAATCCGCGGCTTCCTGATCTGAGATTTCAATCTCCATCCGCAGCAGCGCAGTCGAAAAAGTCTTTCCCTGCGCGTCAGTCATCAACGACAACGTACCGCCGCCACCCAAACTCTCATGAAGCAGAAAATTGAGCGCACCCAGATTCGGCAGCTCAAATCGTTCAACGTCGCCGTGGCAAACATCCTTGAAGTGTCGCTTGACGCGATCCGCAGTCACCTCACGAACAAGGATCGGATAAAACTCATCCTTCAACGCAATCAAACCGACGTTCGCAGTATCCCCCTTATCCCCGGATCGAGCGTGGGCCAGTTTTGTCAGTTGTACTTTCATGTATTGAACACTTCAACTGCGGGTTTAATCTCTTCCTTTGGAATCAGGGCCGGCCAGTAAGCAACGATCTCTTCGACCTTTGGCCTGCCGCCCGCGAAACCCGTGACCGCCGGTGGTCCAGTCAGAATCAACGGCGCAATCTCCTTCGTAAATCTTTCAATCGCGCTCCGATCCTGCCCACGCACACCCACACGCAGTTGTACTTCGGGTATATCGGGATCCGGCGGGTCCGCCAATGGACCATGCGTCGCGCTCACACCCACAAACTCAGTCAAGATCTGGTCAAACTTCAGCCCAAGCCGGTCGAGACGACTGCGTAAAATTCGATCCGCCGCCTGTGCCTTGTCGTACGCATCCGGCCACGCGTAAACCAGTGTTCCCACGGCCTTAAATCCTGCGGAATAGCTAATCGACACTTTCAAAAACTCCGTCGCCGGCCGCCCCTCGATGCCAAACACGCGGACGCGGTCGCGGCCTTCGTAAGCCAGCCTGATCGTCGTGAAATCAGCGACGCAATCGGGCGTGATGTACTCACGCGGATCACCCATCTCGTAAACCAGTTGCTCCTTTATAGAAGGAATGATGATCCAGCCGCCCGTGCGTTCATGCTTCGTAACCACAAACGTCCCATCAGGTGACGCTTCAACAATCGGGAAACCGACGTCCGCGAGGTTAGGAATGCTGCGCCACTCGTACTGGCAATTCCCTCCCGAAGCCTGCGCGCCGCACTCAATAATGTGTCCTGCGATAGTCCCTGCTGACAGTCGATTCCAATCGGTGTTGGACCATCCAAACTCATGAATCATCGGCGCGAGTGTCAACCCCGTGTCGGTAGCTCGTCCCGTAATCACGATTTGTGCGCCCTGGTTCAACGCATCGACGATGGGCCAGGCGCCGAGGTACGCATTCGCGCTCTGAATCTTGTCGCGCACTGTCGACAAAGGCTCGCCCGTATCCATGTTGCGCAACTCGATGCCGCGCGCGAGCAGATCATCCAGCCGCGACATGATGTCGTCGCCGGTGACAATCCCGATACGTACCTTGCCTCCAAGGCCCAGCTCGCGAGCGACTTCAATCACTGCGTCAGCACAACCTCTGACGTTCACTCCACCCGCGTTCGCAGTAACCTTGATGCCTCTCTCGACACACGCAGGCAGAATCCGCCGCATCAACGGCACAAAATCTTTCGCGTAACCGGCACTGGGATCGCGGGCTTTTTGCTTCTGCATGATCGACATCGTTACTTCGGCGAGATAGTCGAGCATCAGATAGTCGATTGGTCCACCTTCAACCTGGCGCACTGGTGCGTCAGGAAGATCTCCCCAGAACCCCTGTCCAGCGGCGATGCGTATTTTCTCTTTCATTAGGAGCTTTGCAATCTAACCGGAACGGCGTCGACATGCAAACTGTAGGGGCGGGCGGCCACGGAGTGCCGCCCCTACAATTGATACGCTCGATGTCAAAGTCCTCGCGGACTTGGACTCGGCGTCGGAGTTGGACTTGGCGCCGGTTCTGCCGGTGATGGACTCGGCGTTGGAGTCGGGCTTCCACTCGGCGTGGGGCTAGGCTCTGGCGTCGGAGTTCCCGATGGACTCGGACTTGGACTGGGAACCGGGCTAGGCTCTGGCGTTGGAGTTCCCGATGGACTCGGACTTGGAGTGGGAACGGGGCTCGGACTTGGCGACGGAGTTTGCTCCGGCATCGGACTTTCAGTCGGAACCGGCGTTGTCGCTGGAGCCGCTACTTCGGTTCCCGTTGCTGCCGGTGTGCGACTTCGTTTGCCTCGCGCAACACGCCCGGGAACAAACGAACACCTCATGGCAGCACCTGCTACCGGTGTCAACGTCAACCGTGTCCCGCTCTTGCGCGCGCGCATCGAGACGATTACCGGGGGCGTTGCAGGCGCGGTTGAAGCCGCAGTGGCCGCCGTTGTCATGGTCCCCATCTGAAGGGCTACGGCGGTGTAACCACCTGTGGTCGAAGCTACGATTCGTCCTGTCTTCCCATCAGCTGTCGTGAAGTCGTTTCCGGTGATCGTGAGCGTAGTCTGTCCCGTTAAGCCCAGCGGCTCGCAATCAAACGTTCCGGTGTAAGTTCCCGAAAGGTCGGTTTGCACTGGCGCCGCGGCCGTTGGCGTTTGCGGTGGGTCCTGCGCTCTGAGCACCCAAAAACCTCCCACAGCGACCGAAAAACCCACCATTATCAATAACAAAATCTTCTTGCTCATGAATTGTTTCCTCCCATGCACGTTTGTGCGCAACGCTGTTGTTTGCGCTTGTACTAACCTTTGCGGGGGTTTTTATTTACAACAAGGAGGGAACGTTCAACTTGTACCACTCAGAGACGTAAATCTCAACCTTTCAAGGTCTTAATAAATGAGATCCGGCTTTTCCAAACCCGCAGAATGTGCTAAGAAGATTAGCCCAATCAAAACATTACGAGGAAACCAATGCGACTACAAAAAACCGCTCCATTGATCTCCGTCTTTGTTTGCACGTTGCTGATCACTTTAGTCTTGTCCGGTTGCCAGCCGGCTCCGACAAACACAAGCACCAACACTGCAGGTAGCAAACACAAACTCGCGTTTGTTACAAACAACGCCTCCGACTTCTGGGTCATCGCTCGTAAAGGAACCGAGAAAGCCGCTAAAGACATTCCTAACATCGAAGTGGAGTTTCGGATTCCGTCTGACGGAACCGCTGCGGAACAACAGCGAGTCGTCGACGATCTGCTCGCAAAGGGTATTCACGGGATCGCGATCAGCCCGGTCGACCCTGCCAATCAAACACAGATGCTCAATCGCGTCGCTGCTCAAACACTCGTCGTGACGCAGGACAGCGATGCGCCGAATAGCAATCGCGTGTGTTATGTGGGTACGGACAACGTCGCAGCGGGACGTCAGGCTGGCGAGTTGCTCAAAGAAGCACTGCCGCAGGGCGGCAAGGTCATGGTGTTCGTCGGCGTGCTCGACGCCGCGAATGCGCAGCAACGTTACCAGGGTTTGAAGGAAGCAATCGAGGGATCGAACATAAAGATCCTCGACGTGCGAACTGACAACACCGACCGCGTACGGGCGAAGTCAAATGCGTCCGACACCATCGTCAATAATCCCGACCTCGCGGGAATGGTGGGTCTCTGGTCCTACAATGGACCAGCGATACTCAGCGCAGTCAAAGAAAACAACAAAGTCGACAAGATAAAGATCATCGCTTTCGACGAAGAAGACGAAACCCTCGGCGGGATCAAGGACGGCGCGATTTACGCGACGGTCGTGCAACAACCATTTGAGTTTGGTTACCGGTCGATGGAGTTGATGGCGAAGATCCTGGGTGGCGATCGTTCACAGATTCCCGCCACCAAACAGATCTTTGTCCCAACCAAGGCTGTGAAGAAAGAGACGGTCGAAGCGTTCACGAAAGAGATAAATACCCTTCGCGGCCGTTAATCGGATGCCGGCGCCAATCCCACTCCTTGAAATGTCGGGAATCAGCAAGCGGTTCCCAGGAGTTGTCGCGCTCAACGACGTCAGTCTCGAGGTGAGGGCGGGTGAAATCGTCGCGCTGATTGGCGAGAACGGCGCCGGCAAATCGACGCTGATGAAAATTCTCGGCGGCGCCGTTTCAGGTGACTCAGGCACTGTCAAGATCAACGGTGAGGCAGCGGACATACGATCGCCAAGCGATGCGAGTGCACTCGGTATCGAGTTCATTCACCAGGAACTGAGCGTACTCGACAATCTCGATGTCGCCGCCAACATCTTTCTGCATCGCGAACCAACTCGGGGTGGTTTTTTAAGACTCATCGATCGAAAACGCATCTATCGCGAGTCAGACAAGATTCTTCACAGTCTCGGGCTGAATCTGTCGAGTCGAACTCCACTGAGCCAACTGTCTATCGCCCAACAACAACTCGTCGAGATTGCGAAAGCACTGAGCGCGGGTGCACGCATCATCATCATGGACGAGCCGACGTCGAGCTTGACGCTCACAGAGACAAGACGCCTGCTCGAGCTCGTAAAAGATCTCAAGGCTCATAACGTAAGCATCATCTACATCTCGCATCGCATGCATGAAGTCCAGGAGATCGCCGATCGAGCGGTGGTGCTGCGCGACGGAAAGAACGCGGGCGAGATTGAAGGCGCTGATATCACGCACGAACGCATGGTGCGAATGATGGTCGGACGCGACCTCAAAGAATTTTTCAAAGGGACGGCGGGAAGTGCTGAGCGTGGGGACGGCGGTTTTGAAGTGCGCCGATTACGCACACTGCGATATCCGAGTCATCGGCTTTCGTTTAATGTCGCGAAAGGAGAAGTGCTGGGGTTCGCCGGACTCGTTGGCGCGGGACGTTCGGAAGTTGCGCGCGCGATTTTTGGTGTTGAGGAAGCCCTAGAAACTGAGGTTGTTCTCGATGGCAAAGCCCTGCGAATTAAGGATGCAAAGGACGCAATCACTCATGGCATTTATCTCATTCCCGAAGACCGCCGGCAGTCGGGGTTAATCGTCGATTTCAATGTGCGTGAAAACATTTCGCTGCCGAATCTCGACAGCTACTCGTCAGCAAAGATCATCAATTTCAAGAAAGAAAGTAAGGCTGCGCGCGAAGCGTGCAAAGCGATCAACATCAAGACGCCGACGCCCGAAATGCGTGCCGCCAATCTCAGTGGGGGTAACCAGCAGAAGGTTGTGCTTGCAAGATGGCTGACTTTTGCGCCGCGAGTGCTCATCTTCGACGAACCCACGCGCGGTATCGACGTGGGTGCCAAGTCTGAGATCTATGAATTGATACGCAAGCTCGCGGCGGATGGTGTGTCGGTGATCGTGATCAGCAGTGAGATGGAAGAAGTGCTCGGTATTAGCGACCGCATCGCAGTCATGCATGAAGGACGACTAACCGGGATCCTCGAACGTTCGCAGTTCAGTGAGGAAGCCGTGATGCGTCTCGCGACCGGCACTGAAGGATAGCCACGAACTTAGCCACAAAAGGCACAAAAGTCACAAAGGATTTTACTTGAGTTTCCGGTTGTTAATTTCTTCCTGCTTATGTGCTTTATGTGCCTTTTGTGGCTAGAAGGATAGCTTATGAAAAAAGAGCTCGGCATTTTTATCCTGCTTATCGTTCTCTGCATAATCGTTTCAGCTATCAACCCAAACTTTCTGCTCCCAATCAATCTCCAGAACCTCGCGCGGCAGATTGGTGCGTTTGGGATCTTCAGTATCGGTCTCGGCCTCGTCATCATCTCCGGCGGAATTGAGCTGTCAGTGGGTTCGATGATGGCGCTACTCGGCGTTGTCCTGTCGATGATGCTGACTGAGTGGGGATTCGGCGTTGCCTTAGCAGTGCTGGCGTGCATGGGGATCGGGATGGCGCTGTCGCTCGGGCCATGGGCTGCTGATCACACGTCTTAACATGCAACCGTTCATCGTAACGCTTTGCGGCCTGCTCTTTTATCGCGGCCTCGCGCGGTTCGTCACTCAACGACGAAACAAAAGGATTCGGCACGGTTGAGGGTCTCGATTTTCTTCGTTTCCTCGCTAATGGAAATTTGTTTTACATACCGATGCCGTTTCTGCTTCTCATCATCATCAGCGTTATCACGTGGGTCGTGCTGCATCGTTCAGTTTATGGTCGCTATCTTTTCGCCACGGGTCGCAATCCCGAAGCCGCGCGCTACGCCGGTATCGACACGAAGAACATCACTACATTGACTTACGTGGTCGCGGGATTACTCACCGCCATCTCAGGGATAATCTTCGCTTTTTACACAAACTCTGTCTCTCCCGCGAATCATGGAAATGCTTACGAACTGTACGGCATCGCCGCCGCCGTGCTTGGCGGCTGCTCGCTGCGTGGCGGCGAGGGATCGGTAGTCGGCATATTGATCGGCACTGCGCTGCTCCAGGTGTTACGCAACCTTGTGAACCTGCTCGGCATTCCAAGCTCACTCGATTTCGCAGTCATGGGCGCAGTGATTCTGATCGGAGTGATGGCAGATCAAATCTTTACCGAACGAAGAATTCGACGCCAGGTCACCTTGATGCGCCAGACGGACGCACACTAACAGAACCGAGCGCGGTAGCGCCGGGTAAATCGGAGAATTCATGAATCCAACATACATCCTGCGCCCCTTCTTAATCGCAGTCTTAATTCTAACAACTACAACTCTCGCGCTCGCGCAGGCCAAAATCACCAAAGCCAGCTTCGGCACAACTCCAGCCGGCGAAAACATCGATCTCTACACGCTGCGAAATGCGAAGGGGATGGAAGCGAAGATCACGAACTTCGGCGGCATCGTCGTTTCACTCACCGCCCCGAATCGTAAGGGAGAAATGGCCGACGTCGTGCTTGGCTTCACCGATCTCGAAAGCTATCTGACCAAAAACAATCCTTACTTCGGCGCGATCATCGGTCGTTACGGTAACCGCATCGGCAAAGGGCGCTTCACGCTCGACGGCGTCGAATACAAGCTGGCAGTCAACAACGGCGAAAACCATCTCCATGGCGGCATCAAAGGATTTGATAAAGTGATCTGGACCGGCAAAGAAGTTAACACCAACGCGGGGCCAGGGCTGGCCTTAACTTATCTGAGCAAGGACGGCGAGGAAGGTTACCCTGGGAATCTTAATGTCACCGTTACGTACACACTGACCAACCTGAACGAATTGAGAATTGACTATTTAGCTACAACTGACAAAGACACAGTTATCAATCTAACTCATCACTCTTACTTCAATCTTCGCGGCGAAGGTAACGGCGACATTCTTTCTCATGATGTCAGGATCAACGCGAACCGGTTTGTGCCGACTGACGCAGGCTCGATTCCGACTGGGGAGTTAAAGGCGGTGGCCGGAACACCATTTAACTTTTTGAAGGCCACTGCGATCGGAGCTCGAATCAACGATGACCATCAGCAATTAAAGTTTGGCAACGGGTACGATCACACGTGGGTCATAAATGGTCGCCCGGGAATATTGCGATTCGCAGCAAGCGCTTACGATCCAGCCAGCGGTCGCAAGTTGGAGGTTTGGACCACGGAACCCGGAATGCAGTTTTACACCGGAAACTTTTTGGATGGGACGTTGACCGGAAAAGCTGGAGGCGTTTACCAGAGACGAACAGGTTTCTGTTTCGAAACTCAACACTACCCCGATTCACCCAACAAACCCTCGTTCCCAACCACGAGACTGAAGACAGGCGTGCCGTACAAGTCAACGACCGTCTACAAATTCAACGTCGCGCGTCAGTGATCACAGCGGGAGCCGCAAGCGGGCCTCGCAGCCTCGTAGTTGTTGCCTGTTCTCGAGCGTCAGTGTACCGCCGTGCGCCTCAGCAATTTGTCGCGATAACACAAGCCCGATTCCCGATCCCTGGGCCTTGGTGGTAAAAAACGGAACGAAGAGATTCGCGGTGCTCGCCAGTCCCGGGCCTTCATCGCGGATCCACACTTCCACTTGCCCGTTCTTCTGTTGCCAGCCTACGTCAACACGACCTCGCGTCTCCATCGACGCATCGACAGCGTTGCGCACGAGATTGATAAGCAACTGTTCGAGCTGAACGTCGTCTCCCTGGACCACCAGCTCAGGACCAGACACAACATTCACCGGCAACCGCGTTTCAAGGCTCGCAACGCGCGACACGAGTACGCCGATCTTCAACGGCTCGAGTCGCGGCGGTGGAAGCCGCGCGAGCTTCGAGTAGGATTCGACGAAACGCGCGAGCGAATCCGCGCGCGAAGAGATGACCGCAAGACCGCGATGCATGTCTTCGCGCCAATCCACCGGTTCGGGTTCACGGTTCATCAGATCGGCGAGACTTCCAGCAACAGATTTAATCGGCGCGAGGGAGTTGTTCAGTTCGTGGCCCAGCACACGCAACAGTCGCTGCCATGCGGTGCGCTCTTCTTCACGCAACGTCTGACTCAAATCAGTCAACACGAGCAACTGGTGCTGCGCGCCGCCTTCACGAAAAGTGCTGCGACGAATGTCCCAGCGACCGACACCGCCGGGAAAAACCATCTGCATTGTTTGTGGTCCTGAGTCTGCAGGCCGGTTTAGACAGGCTGAGAGTCCGAGCTCATCACTGGTCCGTCCCAACAGGCGCGCCGACGGTTGGGCCAACAGCTTTTCGCCCGAACGATTGACCAATTGCAGCCGCTGATCGCCGTCAAACGCAAAGACAGCAACATCGATTTCCGCCATCACCGTTCGCAGGAGGGCGGTCGCTTCCATCGCGCCGAGTCGTTGTTCGCGCAATGTCTGGCCCAGATCGTTTACTTCGAGCATCACTTCGCCGAGCGCGTCTCCAGAAAGCGCGCGACGTCCGCGAATCGAGTAGTCGCCTTCGCGAATGGCGGCGAGAATGTTTGAGAGAGTTTGCAGTGGTCTGACAATGCGTGTTTTGAGGTTGAACGAGATCCCGAGCCACAAAAGAACGAGCACCAGATCGATTGTCCATTGCACTTGGGCGGAGTAGCCGTCGTACCAGAGCAGGAACGCACACAACCCAACTGCGGGAAAACCTGCGAGGAGCGCGAGGAGTGTGATACGCCTTTCGAATTTCAGACGATGCCCGTGTTGAAGTTCGGGGTCGAGCGCGGATATTGGCAGGGACTGTTTTGAAGTCTTAACGGGCGTACTCACGTACCCAATGATAACCCAGGTTGGTTGTGGGCTAAGATCCGAGGCCGTACTTTTGGAGCCGGCGGTACAACGCGCTGCGACTGAGCCCAAGAGCTTCGGCGGCGCGGTTTGCATTGCCTTCGAAACGCGCCAGCGCCTTTTTAATCAGCAATCGTTCCGCGTCTTCGAGACTCATCTCTTCGAGCCGCGCCGACAAACGCGCATCCGGCGTCGCTTCGAGCGCGAGATCGAAGGGCGTAACGATACTTCCCGGGCTCATCAGCACTGCTCGTTCGATCACGTGATCGAGTTCGCGCACATTACCGGGCCAGAGATGCTGTCGCAAAGCGTGCAGTGCTTCAGGCGTGAACCCCATGATGGGCCGGCGATAACGCTCGCGATGCAGTTTCAAGAAGTGTTCGGCCAGGATCGGAATATCTTCGACTCGATCGCGCAGCGGCGGCAAACGAATCTCAACTGTATTGAGGCGGAAGAGAAGATCCTGTCGAAACCTGCCTGCCGCGACTTCAGCATGCAGGTCAGCATTCGTCGCTGACAACAAACGCACATTGACTTTCTGCGTCTTCGACGATCCGACTCGTTCAAACTCACCAGTTTCCAGCACGCGCAACAATTTCGCCTGGAGATTGAGCGGAACGTTTCCAATCTCGTCGAGAAACAGCGTGCCGCCGTCCGCAAGTTCGAAGCGTCCGACGCGATCGCTCTTCGCGTCAGTAAACGCGCCGCGCACGTGTCCGAACAGTTCGCTTTCAAACACGCCTTCGGCAAGCGCGCCCGCGTTCAACGAAATCAACGGCTTTGATCGTCGCGAAGAGATTGAGTGCAGCACTCGCGTGATGACTTCTTTGCCAGTGCCGTTCTCCCCCGTGATGAGAACGTTGGCATCGGCCGGACCGATCCGCTCGACGAGATTCAGCACTGACTTCATCGCGGGTGATTCAGAAATGATCTGCGGAATGTCGTTGTTGGCTTCTGAGACACTGTCGCGAAGCGCGATGTTCTCGGCTTCGAGTCGTCGCCCACGACGCAGTGCTTCGGCGAGTTCGACCTGTGTGCGCAACACTGCGAGGAGCCGCGCGTTGTCCCAGGGCTTCTGAATAAAGTCGCGTGCCCCGCGTCGCATTGCCTCGACCGCGAGATCGACGCTGCCCCAGGCGGTCATGACCACGACGGGCAGACTCGGGTCGGCGGCGCGGATGCGTGTGAGCAGATCCAGACCTTCGCTGCCTGAGGTCGTATCGCGCGCGTAGTTGAGATCGATCAGGACGACGTCGAATTCGTGGGTATCGATAGTTCTGAGCACACCTTCGGGTGACGACGCGCTTTCGATCTGAAAACGCTCGCCTTTAAGCAGCAGGCTCAACGCCGCAAGGACGTCCGCCTGATCATCGGCAATCAGAATGCGAGGCATAGAATCTGGGGATTATTCATACCTTAAAGCTACCAGCGGATCCACTCGCGTAGCACGGCGCGCGGGAATTGAGCAGGCGAGCAGCGCAGCACCGAGTGCGATCACCAGCACCGCCGCATACGTCAACGGATCAGATGCTGTAATACCAAACAACATGCTCGACATCCAACGTGTCAATACAAACGCGGCGCTTAATCCAATCAACGCACCCAGAACAGTGAGCACAATTCCCTTCCTCATCACCATTTGGAGGATCGACCATCTTTGTGCACCAAGCGCCATGCGAATTCCGATCTCCTGCGTTTGAAGTGTGATCGAGTAAGAGATCACGCTGTAAATACCGAGTGTAGCCAGTATGAGTGCGATCGTTGCAAAAGCACCGAGCAGAAGTGCGTTGAACCTGCGCGGCGCGGTAGTGGTGCTTATTACGTCAGTCATTGTCTTGATACTCGTCAAAGGCTGATGACGATCGATCGTTGTCACTTCGTTTCGAATTGCCGCGGCAATGGATGCAGTTGGCTGGGCGGTGCGAACAAACAAATAACGATGTCGCTGCGGTGAAACTACTCGCGACGTGTACCAGTCAGGCTCAGGCTGTGAATCGACGGCGCGATGCGGCACGTCCTTCGCGATTCCGATTATTTCTATCCACGGATTGTCAGGACGCGGCAGACCGAGCGTGATGCGGCGGCCAATCGGATCCTCATTGGGCCAGTACCGCGCCGCCATTTTTTCATTAATGACCGCAACGGCAGGCGCTCCGGGTTCCATGTCCTGAGGCGAGAGATCACGTCCTTTGACTAGTGGAATACCAAGCGTTTTGAAGTAATTGGCGCCGGCTAACTGCCAACCGGCAGAGGTCAAATTCGCCGGATCGAGTTTGCGGCCTTCAATTGCGAATGGATCACTTCCTGCCCTGCCACTCAACGGCTGCAAAGTTCCAAAGCTAACGGACTGCACGCCCGGCAGCGATTCAACCCGCTGCACTAGCTGGCGGTAAAAATCTGAAGCACGCTGTGGTTCCGCGTAAGTCGATGCGGCAAGATCGATCTCAACGCTCACTAAGTGATCAGCAACAATTCCCGTATTCGTGCGTTGAAGTCGCAAGAGACTCTTGACCAGCAGACCGGAACCGACCAGCAGCATCACAGCGAGCGAGACTTCGGCAACGATCAGGACGCTGCTCCACTTGCGCGAAACTCCGCCACCGCCTTTACTCGAGTTTTTCAACGAGGCTTGCAAATCGAGCCTGGAAGTGGGCCACGCCGCGACCAGGCCAAATCCGATGCTAATCAACGACACCGATACGGCAATGAATCCAAACACACGCGCGTCGATCGTTACTTCCTGCGTTCGCGGAAGAACTGATGGACCAAGCGCCGCAAGCAGCTCAATTCCCCAACTCACAAACACAAGCCCCAACGCGGCGGCGAACGTCGAGAGCAGAAGCCCTTCTACCAACGACTGCCGAACGATCTTCCAACGACTCGCACCGAGTGCAGCGCGAATGGCCAGCTCTCTATGACGTTTTGCCGAGCGCATCAACAAAAGATTCGCAACGTTCGCGCACGCAATGAGCAGTAACAAACCAACCGCAAACAGAAGCACCAGCAACGCGCGCCGGCTGCCGCCGACGATCTCGTCCTGCAAAGGGGTGACGGTGATGTGCCAACCACCGTCTTCGCCTTTTGGACCACGGTAACCCGGCAGCTCGCGTTCGAACCTTCCGGCTACGGCGTTCATGTGAGAACGAGCCTGACCGAGGGTGACCCCCGGTGCAAGCCTGCCGAGGACGTGAAGAAAGTATGGACCACGACGAGTGGCAACCTGTTCGCCCGTGTAAGTCAACGGCAGCCAAAGATCGGCGGGCTCTCCCCATTGAAAAGAGGCATGTGGAAACTGAAACGTCACCGGCATCACGCCAACAACGGTGTAGTTTTGATTATCGAGTGTGATGCTTTGATTGATGATGTTGGGATCGGCCGCAAAGCGTCGTTTCCAGAAACCATCGCTCAACACAACAACTCGATCTTGTCGCTCGGCATCGGTGAACACTCGTCCCGCGGCGGCTTGCGCTTCGAGCATCGGAAAGAGGTTCGCGGAAACGTAAGCGCCGCCTACTCGTTCAGGCTCGGAGTTGCCTGACATGTTGAAGCTATGATTCGAGTATGCCGCAACCGAGTCGAAGACCTGTGTTTGCCTGGCGTAGTCGTCGTATTCGGCGGCCTTGGCACGCAGGCGTTCGATGTTAAGCGCGCGATAGTTGCCCCAGATCACGTGGAGGCGATCGGCGTTTGCGTAAGGTAATGGGCGGAGCAGCACGGCATTGACCACGCTGAAGATCGCGGTGCTCGTGCCAATCCCGAGGGCCAGCGTGATCACCACGACCGCAGCAAAGCCGGGCTGTTTAAATAAACTTCTTAGAGCGTAACGCAGATCGTTCAAGATGGTTCTGACTGTCTCTGTGATTTCGAAACGGGCGGCCACGGAGGGCCGCCCCTACAGATGTTGCACACACGGCTCGTTCGACGAAAGGGCGCGGACGGAATGAACTGTAGGGGCGGCCCTCCGTGGCCGCCCGGTCGTCGAGACTCAACTCTACTCATATCGCAGCGATATCGTGGGTTCCACCTTCGTTGCGCGGCGTCCGGGAAGATAACAAGCCAGCAGCGCCACGCCAATCAGTATCGCCGTGATTGCGCCAAAGGTCGTCGCATCCGTCGGTTCGACGCCGAAGAGCATCGTGACCATAAATCGCGTCACTCCGAACGCCAGCAACAACCCGATGCCAACTCCGATCAGCGCGAGCTTCATTCCGTGGCCCAGGATCATCTTGAACACGTCGCGTGGGCGTGCACCGATGGCCATACGTATACCAATCTCGTGCGTACGTTGCGTCACTGAGTAAGACATCACGCCATAGATCCCAACAATCGCCAGCACCAGTGCGATCCCTGCAAATAAACTCAACAACGTGAGCGTCAACTTCTCTCCCTGAACCGACTCGGCGCGAATCTCCGTCATCGTGCGCGGGTTGTAAATCGGTTGATCCGGATCGAGCTCTTTCACCGCGTTACGCGCTGAAGAAATCAACAGGTTAGGATCCGAAGCGCCCTTGATTAGCACGGTCATTCCTTCTGACGGCGTCTGGTTAAATGCAAAGTAACCCTGAACGCGATCGCTGTTCTGGTTAAGGCTTTCCATCTTCACGCGGCCCACAACACCAATCACTTCGAGCTTCGGATTATTGGGGTCCGGGCCTCCTAATCTAACGTGCTTGCCAATGGGATCTTCATTGGGCCAATGTCGCCGCGCAAACTCTTCGTCGATAACGATCGACGTCAATCCCGCGATTGAGCGTTCGATCTCGTTCATCTTGCTCATGTCCCGGCCCGTGAGATGCGAGCGATCATCACGATCGGTGAACACACGCCCGCGCACCACCGGAATATTCATCGCCTTAAAATAATCCGGCGTGACCAAACATGCTTCCATCAGTGGAGTTTGATCGCGCGGTGGCACAGGCTGGCCGTCAACCACAAACGACGTTTGCCAGCCATTGTTGCCAAGCGGCAACCCGGATGCTGCGGCAGCAGATTCAACGCCCGGCAAAGCACGAAGATTCTCCATCAGACGCGTGTAAAACGACCCGACTACTTCGTCAGTTGAATACTTCTTGGCGGGTAACGAAATACTAAAGCTCGTCAACCGGTCGTGCGAAAAACCCGGATTCACTTGCTGAAGCTTGTAAAAACTGCGGATCATCAGACCAGCGAAGATCAGCACGACAAGAGTGGTTGCAACTTCGGCGATGACCAACGAACTACGCAGCCACTGACGCCCGGTCGTGCTGCGACCAGATTCCTTCAACGTCTCGTTTACATCTACTTCACCCGCCTGAATGGCGGGAATCAGACCAAACAGAATACCGGTGATAAACGAGACGCCGATCGTAAATGCAAGTACCATCCAATTCAGACCAACCTCGCGCGATCGTGGTATCGCATCCGGGCTCATGTACAGAATCAGTTGCACGCCCCAGTACGCTAAAAACAGCCCGATGGCGCCACCGATCATCGAAATTAAAATACTTTCCGTCAGTAACTGCCGAGCGATACGCCAGCGACTCGCGCCGACTGCCGTTCGAATCGCCATCTCCTTCCTGCGAGCTGTCGCGCGCGCCAGCAACAAGTTTGCGATGTTCGCGCATGCAATCAGCAAAACGGCGCCAACGACTGCGAAGATGATCCACAGCGTTCGACGCACGTCGGCGACGAAGATTTCCATGAGCGGGCGTAATCTCGGCCGAGTGGACGTGTTTGAATCGGGATATTGTTTTTCGAGGTTGGCGCCAACGTTGTTCATGTCGGCCTCAGCCTGTTCAAAAGTCACGCCCGGTTTTAGACGCGCGACTCCGTACAAGCCTGGATGATTCCCACGATTCTGCCAGCTCACCTGATCGGAGAGTTGGCCCACAGGCACCCACATCTCCACGCGACTCGGATAAAGGTACGACTGGGGCATGATCCCGATAACTGTGTAGCTCTTGTTATTGAGCGTGATCGCCTGGCCCACTATGCTTGTTTGACCACCAAACCGGCGTTGCCACAGACCATGACTCAAAACCACAACAGGAGCGCCACCGGGTTTATCTTCGTCGTTTGTAAACACGCGTCCGTGAGCAGCGTTCACACGCAAAGCGGCGAACAGATCCGCGGAGACCTGGCCTGTGACGATGCGCTCCGGCTCTCCCGCGGCGGTGAGGTTGTAGCTGGCGCGGTTGTAGACGCCCATCTTCTCGAAGGTTTGATTCTGGTTGCGCCAGTCAGTGAAGTTTGGATAGGAGATCGACATCTCGTCCATCACGGGACTCTTCTCGTTCAGCAAAACCAGCCGTTCCGATTCCTCGTAAGGCAAAGGCTGGAGAAGTACGGAGTTGACGACGCTAAAAATCGCCGTGTTCGCGCCGATACCGAGCGCCAGCGCAATTATCACGATTATCGTGACGCCAGGATTTTTCAGCAGCATTCTCGCGCCGTAACGTATGTCTTGCCAGAGTGTTGATGACATTCCTAAAATCTCCCTTTAGCTATTCGTACCGTAAAGCTTCGATAGGATCGACTTTCGTAGCCCTTCGCGCCGGAATGTAACAAGCAAACAGCGCAACTACCGCTAACACTATCGTCACGCCCACAAACGTAAACGGATCGGTCGCAGTAACCGGCAACGGAAGTTCCAGCTCAACAATCGAACTCGTCAACACGCGCGTCAGCGCGAGCGATAGCAACACCCCAGAGGCAAGGCCGACGAGCACAAGGACCATTCCCTGTCCGATCACCATCCGCAAAATGTCGTTTCGCAAAGCGCCGAGCGCCATGCGAATGCCAAGCTCGCGCGTGCGCTGCGCCACAGAATAAGAAACAACTCCGTAAATCCCGATGACCGCCAACAGCAGTGCCATTAATCCGCAGCCACCCATCATCACAGCCAGCACACGAAACGGGTACAAGCTGACACTAAAGAAATCGCCCAGCGTCTGCACGTCAGCGACGGGGATATTCGAATCGAGTTCGCGGATGACATTGCGCACTCCCGCGACCAGAGTTTTCGGATCGCCCGCCGTGTTAACCATTAACGTGGTCTGCGTGCTATCTGACTGCTGGAGAGCAAGCGAATAAAACGGAGGCACCTCTTTTGACAACGAATACCACTCGTTGTCGCGGATCACGCCAACTATCTGACACGGAATTCTGTTGTACTCGGGTTCCGATCCAGCCTCGAATTTCGTCAGTTGCCTTCCGAGTGGTGCAGCAGTTCCCGCAAGATAGCGCTTAACAAATGCTTCGTTGACGATCGCGACACACGGCGCACCTTCTCGATCGCGTTCGTCAAAATCACGGCCGTGTGCAAATGGATACTTCATATTCGTGAAGTAACGTGGGCCAGCGAAAGCAAACTCTACCTGCATGTCCTCGCCGGGTCGCGGTTGGTATCCATCGATCCGCGTGCTGCGTCGAGAGCTGCCCGTGAGACCGCCCAGGGGGTTGTCGACAAGACTCACGGCTTGCACACCCGGCAGAGTTGCAGCACGTTCGGAGAGTTGGCGGAAAAACTCCTGTCTCTTTAACCGATCGTGTTTTTCTGCTTCCAACGTCACGGGCGCGACGACCATGTTGTCAGTGCTGAAGCCTAAACGTGTGGGCCTCACTTTCTCGAGACTACGCAACACCAGTCCTGCAACGATCAAAAGCAGAAATGAAAAAGCAACCTGGGCCACCACGAGGGCCATTCGCCCGCGCGACTTGCGATACAGACCAGCAAACAGACTCGAGTCGTTCTTGAGAACCGTCGAAACGTCAGCCTTGGAAATGTTTAGCGCCGGAGCCAGACCGAAAAGAACTCCGGTGATGGTTGCAAATGTGATCGTGTAGATGACGACACGCCAGTCAAGTCTGAGATCGACTGCAACGCGAATTCCTTCCGGCAATGCAGGGAGCGCGGCCACCGCCAAATTCAACAGCCAAACAGCAAGCAATATCCCGGCGCCGCCTGCGATCAACGACAGCATCACGCTCTCTGTCAGCAACTGTCGAATGATCCGGACGCGACTTGCCCCGAGCGCTATACGAACCGCGATCTCTCTGCGTCGCGCCACTGCTCGCGCAAGCAACATACTCGCGAGATTGATACAGGCGATCAGCAACACGAGATTGATGATGACAAAGAGCAGAGCAAACACACCCCACGCCGCTGATTGCATGTCTGGAGGAATACGCGTTTCGCTTTCGGAAAGAACCGAGACGAACGATTCACGCACTTTGCCCGTCCCGTCATGCTTCGACAGCCATTCTTCGGGATGTGCTGCTCGCATTTCGTGCGTGAGGAGATCGAAACGTGCTCGCGCTTGTTCAATCGTCGTGTCTGGTTTGAGACGGCCCACCATCTTCAGCCAGCGACTACCGCGGCTCGCCAGTCTTCTATCTCCACGCGGTTCCAGTAGCGGCGTCGTCATCGTCGGAATCCAGATGTCGATCCCGAAGCCGCGGATCATTCCTGCCCATTGCGGGGGTGCGATTCCAACCACAGTCAATTGCTGACCATTGATCGTGACCGTCTTACCAACGAGTTCCGGATCTGAATTGAATCGCCGTTGCCACAAGTTGTATCCGAGAATCGCTACCGGCTTTTGTCCCGGCACAAGATCTTCGTCCGCGGCAAACGTGCGGCCCTTGTGCGGCGTGACACCGAGAACATCAAAGTAGTTTCCTGAAACGGTCTCGCCCCAGATCTCTTCGACCTCGTCAGTAGCTTTTAGCTTGAACTGCGAAATGCCGTAAGCGGCGAGACTGGTTAAGACCTTGTTGCGATCGCGGAGTTCGACATAACTCGGATATGAAGTGCTGTGGTAAGGATGTTCACCTTCCCCCACAAAAACTTCGACCAGCGTTTCGGGCTGCGACACCGCACGCGGACGCAGGAGGATTGAGTTTAGTAGACTGAAGATCGCGGAGTTTGCGCCAATCCCGACCGCCAGCGAGATCACGGCGATGAGCGTTACGCCCTTACTCCTCCACAGCATCTTCGCGCCATATCGAATGTCTTTGAGCAACGTTTCAAACATGTTTTTTGCTTACTCGTATCGTAATGCGACGAGCGGATCGACTTTCGTCGCGCGACGCGCAGGAAGATAACACGCGAGCAAAGCTACGATTGTTAGTACACCTGCCACTACGATAAATGTCATCGCATCGTTCGGCCCCACCCCAAATAACAATCCTCGAATTAAACGCGTTAAAGCAAAGGCGCCGACCAATCCGATCCCGAGGCCCGCGAGCGCGAGGGTCATTCCCTGTTTGAGCACGAGTTTCAGCACGTCGGCGGCTTGCGCCCCGAGCGCCATCCGAATTCCCATCTCCTGCGTGCGCTGTGTTACCGCGTGCGACAACAAACCGTAGATGCCGACCGCTGACAGCAGCATCGCCAACCCACCGAACAGCCCCATCAGCAACATGCTGAGACGATGTTGCGCAATGCTGTCGTCAACAACCTTCTCGAGCGTGCTGACGTTTGAGATAGGTTGATTCGGATCGATGGACCAAACTGCTTGTCGCAACGCGCCAACGATTGAAAGTGGATCTACACTCGTGCGTACGAGAATGGTCATATCTTCCAGTGGCGCTTGCGAAGCGGGTACGTAGTAAGCCGGTTCTGAGGGCGCTTCGAGACCGGCGAGTTTAACGTCACGCACGATACCGACGATCTCGAAAGACGTGAGCTTTTTGTTGTCCCATATTCGCAAAGGCGGACCAAGTCGCATTCGTTGACCTATGGGATTCTCGCCGGGAAAGTAATATTTGACGAACGACTCGTTGATGATCGCCACTCCCGGGTGATCCTGATCATCCTGTGGCGTAAATCGCCGCCCGGTAACAAGCTTCAGTCCGACAGTGTCGAAATAGTCTGGTCCAACCGGCACAAAGTTAGCTGATTGTGACCGGCTATCCGGCGGCAAAACTCTGCCCTCGATCTCGAATGAATCCATCCAATTCGAAGCGAGTGGATGATCGTAAGCCATAGTAGCGTGCTTCACTCCAGGCAGTGCGGAAACGCGCTCGAGCAACTGTTTGTGAAAATTGTTAACTTGCGCCGGTTCGGAATACTTCGAAACGGTCAGTGTCAATCCCGCCGTTAACACTCGCTCACTTTCAAATCCGGGATCGACTCGCTGCAACATCCAAAAACTTTTCATCAGCAGTCCCGCGCCGATCACCAGCATCACCGCGATGCTGACCTGGAATACAACGAGGAGCTGCCGGAAGCGCAGCCTGCTTGCTCCCGGGCCTGACGTGCGACCCGCGTGTTCAAGGGCACTGTTCAAGCAGGGCTTTGAAGTTTGGAATGCCGGCACCAAACCAAAGATCAAGCAGGTGCCGAGCGAGAGTAACATCGTGAAGCCGAGCACTCGCCAGTTGAGACTAACCTGCGCGAGACGCGGAATACCGGCGGGCACAAACTGCAACAGCAACTTCGTTCCAAACGCTGCCAGTGCGACGCCGGCCGCGGTTCCAAGCAATGAAAGCAGCAAGCCCTCGATAAAAAACTGGCGCACTAAACGGCTTCGACCTGCTCCCAGCGCCGCGCGGATCGCGATTTCTTTACTCCGTCCTGCATGTTGGGCCAACAACAGTCCGGCCACATTCGCACAGGCAATCAGCAGAACAAGAGCAACCGCGCTTAACAGTGTCAGCAGAGCAGGTCTGACATTGCCAACCACCTCGTTCATAAACGGGTTGACGATTATTCCTTCGCCACGGTTCTCCGCATATTCCTTTTCGAGTCGCGCGCCAATGGCGTTCATTTCAGCCGTAGCTTGCTCGTGCGTGATTCCTGGTTTGAGACGTGCTACGACACCGAGCACGTGCGCGCCTCGCATAGCGGCCCACTCGGCCGAGAACGACATCGGTGTCCAGAAATTCTGTTCGTGCTCGTCGAAAGTAAGCTGACCAGGGTTTAGCGGTGACACCGGATAAAGACCGGGAGGCATTACACCGATGACGGTATAAGGGGTGTTATCGAGAGTGATATTCCGGTTGACGATGTTGCGGTCGCCACCGTAGCGACGTTGCCAGAGAGTATGGCCCAGAATGACGACGCGTCCTTTTCCAGGTTCATATTCTTCCGCGGTGAATGAACGACCGATAAACGGCTCGATTCCAACTACTGCAAAATAGCCGGAGCTCGCGCGCGCACCGATGAGTTGTTCGGGTTCGCCATCGCCTGTGAGCGTCAATGAGCTTCGGCCAAAGGCTGCGACGTCTTCGAAAACTGTGTTTTGCTTTTTCCAATCGAGGAAGTTTGCCGGCGCGACCCGCCATCGTCCGTGGTTCGGAACGTTCTCCCACAGCGCGACGAGCCGATCGGGTTCCCGGTACGGCAACGGGTTGAGCAAGACAGCGTTGACCACACTGAATATCGCGGTATTCGCACCAATACCCAGCGCGAGCGTGAGCACGGCAATCGCTGTAACACCCGGATGCTTGAGCAACATTCTCAGACCATATTGCAGATCCTGGATTAGTGTGTTCATGAATCCTGTCCTCACCGCAGCGCCGAAGGCGCGAAATATGATAGCCAGGGGCAAGCGCAAAGCGCGCTAGCGAGTCGAACCGCAGCGCCGAAGGCGCGAAATATGATAGCCAGGGGCAAGCGCGAAGCGCGTTAGCCAAGTCGAACCGCAGCGCCGAAGGCGCGAAATATGATAGCCAGGGGCAACGCGCTGTCGCTGCGCGCAGCGCGCTAGCGAGTCGAACCGCAGCGCCGAAGGCGCGAAATATGATAGCCAGGGGCAAGCGCGAAGCGCGTCGCCCCTGGTTAGCAAGAATAAATTTTGAGAGAGCACTGAAAGTGCGAAATATCGTGGGCCGTTAACTATTATTTCGCTCTTTCAGAGCTCACGGTCGTTGTTCTTTTTCTTTACCAGGGGCGACGCGCTTCGCGCTTGCCCCTGGCTATCATATTTCGCGCCTTCGGCGCTGCGTTGCCAGAAACTATTCGTAACGCTTCGGCGCTGCGTTCCCAACAACTACTCGTAACGCTTCGGCGCTGCCTTCCCAGAAATACTCGTAACGCTTCGGCGCTGCGTTCCCAGAAACTATTCGTAACGCTTCGGCGCTGCGTTCCCAACAACTACTCGTAACGCAGTGCCACCATCGGGTCGACTTTCGTCGCGCGGCGCGCGGGAATCGCACACGCCAACAGCGCAACGACGCCAAGCAATAACGGCACGGCAACAAACGTCAATGGATCCGCCGCCTTCACACCGAACAGCAACGAACTCATCCAACGCGTCAACGCGAACGACGCCGCCATACCTATCGCCACACCGATGAGCGTAAGCCCCATTCCCTTTTTCAACACGAGAAACAGTATGTTGCGGGGCGTGGCGCCGAGCGCGAGACGCACGCCGATCTCATTTGTGTGCTGCGTAACAAAGTAGGCAAGCACGCCGTAAATACCGATCGAAGCAAGCACCAACGCGAGCGCCGCAAACGCAACAAGCATGATCATCCCCATGCGTCGTTGCGCTGCTTCTTCGCCCAAAACTTCAGCCATCGTCGCGACATTGGAAACCGGTTGGTCCGGATCGACTTCGCGAATCACTTGCCGCACCGAGCTCACCAGATTCGCCGTGTCGCCTGTGGTACGAATCGCGAGATCGCGTGGTAGGTACCCGGGCCAGTCAGTAATCTGCTGGTACGGGAAATACATCTCTGCCTTCACCGGCTCGTCGATTCCCATCTGGCGCACGTCCGCCACAATTCCGACGATCTCTTTCCAGAGTTTTCCCGGCTCATTGGGATCACCGATTTTGAAACGACGCCCGAGCGCCTTCTCCCCCGGCCAATACTGTCGCGCCATCGTTTCGTTGATGATCGCGACCGGCATCGAGTTCTCATTGTCGCGATTATCAAAGTGTCTTCCCGTAACGAGGGGAACGTTCATGGTCCTCAGATAATCAGCGCTCACCTGGCGGTGATTAGCGTCGTAGGCCATTCCCGGAATCGGCGAAGTAATGCCTTCCGGATAAAAGCCGCTTGTGCCGCCCTTCCATGACAGTGGTATCGACGTGACATACCCCGCCGAGGCTACTCCAGGCAGACGCTCAACACGTTCAAGCACTTGCCGGTAGTAGTTGGCGCGTTGTGCTGCTTCTTTGTATTTGTCGGGCGGCAGCTCGGTCCGCAACGTCAAAACCTTATCGGGTTCAAGCACTGCGTATTGCCGGAACAGTTGAAACAGCGTTTGAATCAACAAACCCGCGCCAACGAGCAGAACGATCGAGAGCGCAACTTCCGACACGATCAACGCGTTTCGCAAACGACCAGTCGAAGTCGCTCGCGCGCTGGTCTGTTTCAACGCATCATTCAGATCGATGTTGGCCGATTGCAGAGCAGGCACGAGACCAAAGATGATTCCGGTCACGATCGAGATCAGCAACGTGAACGCGAGGATACGACTGTCGAGGTTAAGACTTGTCAACAGAGCCATCTCAGGCGGCACGAGCCCCTGTAAAAACGTAAAACTCCAGTAGGCAAGCAAGGAACCGAGCACACCCGCCACGGTCGCGAGCAATAAACTTTCGGTGAGCAGTTGTCTCACGACTCGCGAACGACTTGCGCCCAGCGCAATACGCAACGCGATCTCTCGTCGTCGACCAACCGCGCGTGCGAGCAGAAGTCCGGCAACGTTAGCGCATGCGATCAAAAGTACAAACCCGACTGCGATCAGCAGCACGACCAGTGAGCTGCGCGTGTCACCAACGAGCTGCTCGCGCATCGGCATGACGATCGCACTGAGTTTTCCTTCAAAGGTTTCCTCCGGATGGTCCCTCGCAATGCGACTCATCACCGCATTCATGTCAGCTTGAGCTTGTGACTGCGAAACTCCAGGCTTCAAGCGCCCGACAACGTTCAAATAGTGGCCGCCGCGATTTGCCGCGTTTTCAGGAGTAAACGCGATTGGAACCCACAGTCGAACTTCTCTGTTCAAGAACTGAAAGCTCGCGGGCATGACTCCAACGACCGTGTGCTTTTCACCATTGAGGAGGATCTCGCGATTCACGACCTGTCGATCACCGCCATAGCGAGATTGCCAGAGGCTGTGACTGAGTACGACGACCTTGTTCGCCCCGGGCCGATCCTCTTCTGCAAGAAAGCTACGACCGAGCAGTGGTTGAACACCAAAGAGCGGAAGGAAGTTCTCTGTTACCGCGAATGCGGTGACCCGTTCGGGTTCGCCATCGCCGGTAAGATTGAAGCTGAACTCGGCGCAGGCGGCCATGTCAGAAAAGGATTGGTTCTGGTTTTTCCAGTCGAAGAAGTTTGCAGGCGCGGGAGTATTTCTCGGGAAACCTGCGAACGTAGCGTCTTCCCAAACTATGACGAGCTGCTCCGGATTTTTGAATTGAAGCGGGCGCAGCAGCACCGCATTGATCACACTGAAGATCGCTGTGTTGGCGCCGATGCCCAACGTGAGCGTGATCAAAGCGATAATCGTAAACCCAGGCCGTTTGAGTAGACCTCGTACCCCGTAACGTATGTCTTTAATTACTGTTTCCATACTCTAAGTAACACCGCGACGGTCCTTTTTTGTGGCTTATTTCAATGCTTCCAACGGATCGATCTTCGCCGCTCTCCGCGCGGGCACGAGACATGCGACAAAAACAACCGCTGCCAAAACAATCGCGACTCCGGCAAACGTGATGACGTCAACGGGCTTCACGCCAAACAACAGCGTTGTCATATATCGAGTGAGCAGGTAAGCACCTGCGACACCAATCCCAACTCCAATCGCTGCGAGCAACATCGCGCGTCGCAACACGAGTTTCAGCACATCGGTGATCTGCGCACCGAGCGCCATCCGTAGTCCGATCTCGTGAGTTCTTTGCGTGACGTAATAAGACGTGACGCCATAGATTCCCAGCATCGCAAGCAGCATCGCGACTCCTGCAAACGCACTCAACAACAACATCGGAACGCGGCGCGGCGCGGCTGAAGCTGAGACGACATCGTTCATCGTCTTCAAGTTGTACGTGGGTATTCCTTTATCAACAGCTCGAATCGCTTCTCGGACCGAGCCTGCCATTGCACCCGGATCACCGGCCGTTCGCACAACGAACGTTTGGCTATCCCAATGCGCATCCTGAGCATAGGGAATGTACATCTGGTTTATGGCATCTTCATCGAGCTCCTCCTTCGTATCCCCTACGACACCGACCACTTCACGCAAAAAGTCTTCGTCCCACATCACAAAGCGACGTCCGATTGGGTTCTCATTGGGCCACAATTGTCGCACCAGTTTTTCGCTGAGGATTGCAACCTTTGTCGACTGTGAGTTGTCGTGATCTGTAAATAACCTTCCAGATTTCAACGGAATCTGCATTGTCTGAAAGTAATCACCTGTCACAGGAAGGTGTTTCACGTTCGTCGACTCGTCGAGCGTCCTCTGCCGCCCTTCGAGAGTCACAAATGTCCCTACCCCAAATTTATCGCCTCGCAATGGAATGGAGGCCACGCCGCCGGCGGATTGGACACCCGGAATCGTTTTTACGCTGTCTTGCAGTTGCTTGAACACCTGAGTGCGCTGTTCAGGCTCTTTGTAGGTGTTAAATGGCAGCATTATCCGGATCACGAGAACGTTATCGGCGTTAAATCCCGGATTGATTTGTCGCAAGTTAAGAAAACTCTTGATAAGCAATCCCGCACCCGCGAGCAAAACAAACGAGAGGGCGATTTCGGAAACGATGAGCAAACTTCCGACGCGATTACGTCCGCCAGTCTCACCACCATGCCGCCCACTGTCTTTGAGCATCTCGTTGAGGTTGGGACGCGATGTTTGCAACGCAGGGACGAGTCCAAAGAGAAGACCGGCAAGAATAGTTACACCAAAAGTGAACCCAAACACGCGCAAGTCGATCCCGATCTCGTCGACACGTGGACTATCCGCTGGACTGATCGCGATCAGAAGTTTGATAAGCCAGAGGCTCAACGCCAGGCCAATCACACCACTAACGATCGAAAGCAGAACGCTTTCAGTTAACAGTTGCCGCACGATGCGCCTACGACTGGCGCCGAGCGCCGTGCGCACCGCAATCTCCTGTTGGCGATAAGCCGCACGCGCCAACAAAAGGTTCGCGACGTTCGCGCACGCAATTAGAAGCACGAATGCTACCGCGCCCAACAGAATCAGCAAAGACGTTCGCAAATCTCCAACGAAACGTTCCTGGAGTTCGATAACCCGGGTAGACCAACCGCTGTTTGTCACAACATAGTTCTGGGCCAGGCGTTCACTGATCGTATTCATCTCGGCCTGTGCCTGCGCGATCGATACATTCGGCTTCAAGCGCGCAATAGCTTGCACGTAACGGTTGTCGCGTTGTTCGCTTGCCGGCCTGAATGTTCGCGCCCACCATACTTCTACGTCTGGGTATTTGAAATCGGGGGGCATAATCCCAACGATGGTTGTATCGCCGCTAAGATTCACGGTGGTGTTCAGCACGTCAAGTGAGCCACCAAAGCGTCGTTGCCATAGTCCATAACTAATCACGGCATCGCCCCGCTTATAATCTTCCGGCTGTAACAGACGGCCGTGGAGCGGCTTACTGCGCAAGAGCGGAAAAAACTCGGATGATACAGCGGCCGAGTTAACGTGTTCCGTTTCATCCCCAATCGTCATTAAAAGACCAGATGAGGAAAACGCAGCAATCTGCTCGAACGACTGACTTTGCTTTTGCCAGTCGTCAATATCAGGCACTGACACATTGGACAGCGTAATTCCCTGCTGCGGATTTATTCCCTCAAGCACAACGATCCGTTCCGGTTCCGGAAATTGCAGCGGCCGCAACAAAACCGAGTTCACCACAGTGAACATCGCCGTCGTCGCGCCTATTCCGAGCGCTAGCGTCGAAACAGCGATCACCAGAAAACCCGGTCGCTTCAGAAAACTGCGGACACCGTAGCGGATGTCCTTAATTAGGTTTTCCATCTTCGCTCCTTTGTGCTTTGTGCCTCATCTCAACGCATGCAACGGATCGATCTTCGCTGCTCGTCGCGCCGGAACGACACATGCAACCAGAACAACCACGCTCAATATGAGAGCCACACCTACAAACGTGATCGCATCTACCGGCTTCACCCCGAACAGCAGCGTGCCGAGGTAACGAGTCAATGCAACCGCACCAGCTATCCCGATTCCGATGCCAACCGCCGACAGCAACATCGCGCGTCGCAAAACAAGTTTCAGTACATCCCCAATCTGTGCTCCCAGCGCCATCCGTACTCCTATCTCGTGTGTCCGTTGCGTGACGTAGTAAGAAGTGACGCCGTAAATCCCCAGCATCGCCAGCAGCATCGCCACTCCCGCAAACGCGCTCAACAACAACATCGGAACGCGGCGCGGCGCGGCAGAAATCGCAACCACATCATTCATCGTTTTCACGTTGTAGGTCGGGACGTCCTTATCCACGGCACGAATCGCTTCGCGCACCGCAGTCGCCACCGATGTTGGTTCACCTGCCGTGCGAATGGTCATCGTGAGATTGGTCCAGTTTGGATCCTGAGCATAGGGAATGTACATCTGATTACCGGCTTCTTCGTCGAGCGAACCTTTGGTATTACCGACAACGCCGACTACTTCACGTATCACATCTTCGTCGCGCCAGATCTTGAAGCGACGACCGACGGGGTTCTCATTCGGCCACAACTCTCGCGCGAATTTTTCATTTATGATCACAACCGGTGTCGACTGTGAGTTGTCGTGATCTGTGAAGAAGCGTCCCGACTTCAACGGAATCTGAAGTGCGCTAAAGTATTCAGACAGCACCGGAAGGTGCTGCGCGTTTGACGCTGCTTCAGGAGTCAACGGGCGACCTTCGGCAACCACGCCACGCCACAGATTGAACGTATCGCCTCCGAGTGGCAGTGAGAGCACAGCACCGGCCGATTGCACACCCGGAGTCGCTTTTACCCCTTCGACCAACTGCTTGTAGATCTGAGCGCGCGGTTCACCCGGCTTGTATTTACCCCATGGTACAGCCAACCGCATCACGAGGACGTTATCCGCGTTGAATCCCGGATCCGTGCGTCTCAAATTCACAAAACTCTTGATCAGCAATCCCGCGCCTGCGAGCAGGACAAACGAGAGCGCGATTTCGAACACGATGAGCAGACTTCCGACGCGATTACGCCTGCCACTCTCAACACCAAGCCGCCCACTGTCTTTGAGCATCTCGTTTAGATTTGGACGCGACGTTTGCAGCGCTGGGAAGAGCCCGAACAGCAGACCCGTAATCAAAGTGGCACCTAAAGTGAACGCAAACACGCGCAGGTCGATCCCGATCTCGTTGACACGTGGACTATCCGCTGGACTGATTGCAATCAGAAGCTTGATCAGCCAGACGCTCAACCCGAAACCGATTAGGCCGCTCAATGCTGAAAGCAGAACGCTTTCAGTCAAGAGTTGCCGCACGACGCGCAATCGACTCGCACCGAGCGCTGTCCGCACCGCAATCTCCTGTTGGCGATAAGCAGCACGGGCGAGCAGAAGGTTTGCGACATTCGCGCACGCTATCAGCAGGACGAACGCAACCGCACCCAACAACATGAGCAGAGATGTTCGCAACTCGCCGACGAGACGTTCCTGTAGACCGATGAGTTGAACGCCCCAACCGCTGTTTGTCACCACGTAATTCTGGGCCAGGCGTTCACTGATCGTATTCATCTCGGCCTGTGCCTGGTCCATCGAGACGTTTGGTTTTAGTCGTCCGACGATCCGGAGGTAACGGTTATCACGAGGCTCTTTCGCGGG
Organism: uncultured Acidobacteriota bacterium; assembly: GCA_963728575.1. Lineage (GTDB taxonomy): Bacteria > Acidobacteriota > Blastocatellia > Pyrinomonadales > Pyrinomonadaceae > PSRF01. The sequence goes on along the minus strand of CAVSKT010000012.1, from coordinate 303,507 downwards.
CTCAAATGGCAGCGGAAACCAGATCTCGGTCTCGCTGGGATACGCAAAGCCTGGTGGCATGATTCCAACGAGCGTCTCTGGCACGCCGTTCAAGATCACTTTGCTATTCAATACATCCGTACGACCGCCGAAACGCCGTTGCCACAGTCCATGACTGATCACCACAGTGGGTTGGCTCTCAACCAGCCGCGCGTCCTCCGCGTTGAAAATGCGACCATGGATGGGATTGGTCTTGAAGAGTGCAAAGAAATCCGTCGTCACACCCGTTGCGCGTACTCGTTCGGTTTGATCGTCAGCAGTGACAAAGAGGCCGGTCCCAAAAAATCCAGCAAGGTGGTTAAACGACTGGCTCTGTTGCTGCCAATCCGCAAGGTCAGGCACCGACGTGCTGCCCCCGGTAATTCCCAGCCGCCGCTCGATGCCTTCAACCATCACGAGTTGTTCCGGCTCCTGGAATTGCAGTGGCCGCAACAAAACCGAGTTCACAACAGTGAACATCGCCGTCGTCGCGCCTATTCCGAGCGCTAGCGTCGAAACAGCGATCATCAGAAACCCCGGTCGCTTCAGAAAACTGCGGACACCGTACCGTATGTCCTTAATTAAGTTTTCCATCTTCGCTCCTTTGTGCTTTTGTCGCTCATCGCAACGCATTCAACGGATCGATCTTCGCTGCTCGTCGCGCCGGCACCACACATGCAACCAGAACAACTACGGACAAGATGATGGCCACACCTACAAACGTGATCGCATCCACCGGCTTCACCCCGAACAGCAGCGTGCCGAGGTAACGAGTCAAGGCCACCGCACCAGCTATCCCGATTCCGATGCCAACCGCCGCCAGCAACATGGCGCGTCGCAAAACGAGTTTCAGTACATCTCCAATCTGTGCTCCCAGCGCCATTCGTACTCCTATCTCGTGTGTCCGTTGCGTGACGTAGTAAGAAGTCACTCCGTAAATCCCCAGCATCGCCAGCAGCATCGCCACTCCCGCAAACGCGCTCAACAACAACATCGGAACGCGGCGCGGCGCAACGGAAAGTGAGACGACATCGTTCAACGTCCTCAAGTTGTAGGTTGGTATGTCTTTATCCACGGCGCGAATTGCTTCTCGCACCGGGCCGGCGAACGCACCCGCTTCACCGGTTGTACGCACCACCAGCGTGAGGCTTCCCCACCCCGAATCCTGAAGGTATGGAATGTACATCTGGTTTTCGGTTTCTTTATCGAGCGAGAACACCTTCGTATCCCCTACGACACCGACCACTTCACGTGAAAACTTCTCGTCGCGCCAGATTGAAAAGCTACGCCCGATTGGGTTCTCATTCGGCCACAACTCTCGCGCCATTTTTTCACTAATGATTACAACCTTTGGCGACTGCGCGTTGTCCTGATCTGTAAATAGCCTTCCCGACTTCAACGGGATCTGAAGTGTCTGAAAGTAATCACCCGTCACAGTAAGGTGCCGCGCGTTCACTGCTTCGTCGGGCACCATTGGGCGACCTTCGCGAATCACTGAGCGTCCCAACTCAAATGAATCGGCTTTCAATGGAAGCGAGAGCACAGCGCCGGCGGATTGCACACCAGGAATTGCTTTCACACTCTCGATCACCTGCTTGTAGGCCTGGATGCGTGGTTCAGCCTCCTTGTATTTGGGCCAAAATAAAACCATCCGCGTCGCCAGCACGTTATCTGCGTTGAATCCCGGACTGGTCTCTGTGAGGTTCAGAAAACTTTTGATCAGCAGTCCCGCGCCCGCGAGCAAGATGAACGAAAGCGCGATTTCGGAAACAATCAGAAACCCGCCAACGCGATTCCTGCTACCAGTTTCAGATCGCCGGCCGGTGTCTTTCAGCACTTCATTCAGGTTAGGCCGTGATGTTTGCAAAGCGGGGAAAAGTCCGAATAGCAGACCCGTGAGTAGAGTGATGCCCAGGGTGAACGCAAACACGCGCAGATCGATTCCGATCTCCTCGATGCGCGGAGTATCCGCAGGGACGATGGCTATCAGCAATTTGATTAGCCAGATGCTCAATGCGAGACCCAGTAAACCGCTAACAGTCGAAAGCAGCACGCTTTCAGTTAAGAGTTGCCGTACAATGCGCATTCGACTTGCGCCGAGCGCGGTGCGCACCGCGATTTCCTGTTGGCGATAAGCAGCACGGGCCAACAAAAGGTTCGCAACGTTCGCACACGCGATCAGAAGCACGAATGCAACCGCGCCCAACAAAATCAGCAAAGACGTTCGCAACTCGCCAACGAGACGTTCCTGGAGTTCGATAAGTCGAATGGTCCAATTAGCGTTTGTCTCAACGTAACTCTGCGCGAGGCGTTCACTGATCGTTTCCATCTCGGCCTGTGCCTGTACGATTGATACGTTCGACTTCAGGCGCCCGATAGACCTTACCCAACGGTTGTCGCGTCTTTCGTCTGCTGGACTGAATTGTCGCGGCCACCACATTTCTGTGTTGTCGGGATAATTAAAACCGGGTGGCATGATCCCGGCGATCGTTATGCTTTCGGTGCCGAGCATCACCGTGGAGTTCACCACGTCCGGTCGACCGCCAAACTGTCGTTGCCAGAGTGCGTAACTAATCACCATAGGCTCTTTGCCGCGCTGAAAATCGTCTGGCTGAAACAGCCGGCCATGGAGCGGCTTGTTGCCCAAGACCGGAAAGAACTCGGGCGACACACCCGCTGAGCGAAGACGTAATGTTTCATCTCCGATCTTCACAAAGGAACCACCCGTGTTGAATGTAGCAATGTGTTCGAACGACTGACTTTGCTTCTGCCAGTCGTCGATGTCAGGCAGTGAATTCCAGCCCGCCGACGTAGTTCCGAACCGCGGATTAAATCCTGCAAACAGAACGACCCGTTCTGGTTCCGGAAACGGCGGACGCAACAACACAGAGTTCACAACCGTGAACATCGCCGTGGTCGCACCGATTCCGAGTGCAAGCGTCGAAACCGCTATCACTAAGAACCCTGGCCGCTTTAGAAAACTCCGAACTCCGTAGCGGATGTCTTTGATTAAGTTTTCCATCTGCGTAATCCTTCTAATCCGTGTTACTCATTTCTCAACGCCGTCAGTGGCTCGACCTTCGTCGCGCGACGCGCCGGCACGTAACTCGCGATCAGCGCCACCGCAATTAACAATCCCGAAACGAAGACAAATGTGAACGGATCGGTTGCACTTACTCCGTAAAGCACGCTCGTGATCGCGCGTGTCGTGAGATACGCGCCAAGCAGTCCCACGGCTGTACCGATGAGTGTCAGTATTAATCCCTGGCGAAGCACGAGTCTCAGCACGTCGCTTAACTGTGCTCCGAGTGCGAGACGAATTCCGATCTCATGCGTTCGCTGCGCAACTGCGTACGACGTGATACCGTAAACTCCGATCGCCGCAAGCATGAGCGCTACTAAACCGAAAACACCGAGTACAGTTGCGGCTACTTTGGAGGGAAACAGCGCGAATTTCATGTGCGCATTCAGTGTCTTGGAATCGAAGAGCGGCAGGTTCGGATCGAGCGACTGCACCTGGTTGCGAACAGGACCGAACAGAGGTTCAGGATTACCCTTCGTGCGAACTACCAGAATGCCGCTCGATGAGTACGACTGAGTCATCGGTCTCCACACAAACATGCGCGGCTCTTCGGCAATGTTGAAATACTTGCCATCTTTCGCCACACCGACGATGCGACGAAATGGTTGATCCGGACTGCCGAAGCTGAAACGCTTGCCGACAGCTTCGTTCATGTTTTGCAGTTCGGGCATCAAACGTCGCAAAAACGTCTCGTTCACAACCGCTACCGCTTCGGATTTTTCCTGGTCCTGTTCGTTGAATTCACGTCCTTGCAAAATCGGCGTGGCCATTGTTTTGAAATAACCCGCTCCAACGCTCCCCACCATCGCGAGTGGAGCGTTTTCGCCTCGTTCGACAGGCTTTCCTTCGATATAGATATTGTTACTGTTGAAGTTCAGACTGAGTGGCAGGTAATTCGAGATTGTTGCTGACTCGACGCCTGGCAGCGACTGCACACGCTCCGTCAGTTGGCGATAGAACTGCTGGCCGCGAGCGTCGTCATACCCCTGCAAACCGAGGTCAAACGACATCGTGAGCGCGTTATTCGGATCAAAGCCCGGGTTCATCGTTTGTAGTTGCTGAAGTGTGCGTACGACCAGGCCGGCGGCGATCAGCACTACAAGCGAGATCGCGATCTGTGCGACGACGAGAACACTTCGCAAACGTGACTTTGCTGCACCACCCTGAGCGGCCGTGTCTTTCAGCGCGGTCGTGATGTTGGGTCGCGTCGCTTGTAACGACGGCGCAAGTCCGAAGATCACTCCTGCTGTAATCGACACCAGCAGGGAGAACAGCAACACGCGCCAATCAACTGCGACATCGAAAGCGAGGGGGAAGTCGATTGGCGGCTTTAGGGCGAGCAAAATCTTCAGAATCCACAGTGCGAGGAACAAACCGGCTGCACCACCTGCGACAGAGAGCACAATACTTTCGGTCAGAAGCTGCCGGATCAAGCGCAGCCTGTTAGCGCCCATCGCCAGGCGAATCGCGATCTCGCGTCGCCGGTCAGTCGCGCGCGCGAGCATGAGGCCTGCAAGGTTCGTGCAAGTTACGAGCAGGACGAGACCAACCGCTACCATCATTACCCACGTGAAACTGACAACAGCACCGCGCAGATCGGGAAGAATGAAGCCCGTTGGTCCAACTCTGATCGCTTGTCCTTCGTTGGTGTCCGGATACTCTTTGCCGAGTTGTTGGCCCAACAGGTTGAGTGAAGCTTCAGCCTGCTGTGAATCGACTCCGGGTTTCAGACGTCCGACTCCGAAGAAATTTTTAGAGCCGCGCTCATTGAGCCATGTGGCGCCGGGCTCGGCCCATTCCATCATTGCAGCCGGTATCCACATCTCAGGCGTGTAGACCACCTCGGTGCCCTTGAAAGCAGGGGGCACAACACCGATGACACGGAACTGTCGATTGTTGATGAGCACATCCTTGCCGACGAGGTTTGGATCTCCGCCGTACCGTCGTTGCCACGAGTCGTAGCTAAGCACGACCACCGGATGTGAGAGGGGTGTCTTATCTTCTTCGGGAAGAAACGTTCGTCCTTGAACTGCTTTAACGCCGAGAACGTCAAAATAATTTCCCGAAACCAGGTAACCCCAGATTCTTTCGTTGGCTCCATCGCGGCTCAAACTGAGTGGCACAAAACGGTAGACAAGTAATCCGGAGAGAACGTCGTTGCGATCTCGAAAATCTATATAGTTTGGATGGGAGAAAGCAGAGAACGAGTCGTCCTTTCCGCGTACCGCAACGGAGACGATCTCGCCGGGGCGTTCGACAGGCAAAGAACGCAGCAGCACGGTGTTCACAAGACTGAAGATCGCGGTGTTAGCGCCAATACCAAGCGCGAGCGTGGTCACCGCGATCGCCACAAACCCCGGCCGCTTCAACAACCCACGAATCGCGTAACGAATGTCTTTGATCAAAGATTCCATAATCATTTTTCCTAGCCGCGGATTTACGCAGAGGAACGCGAATCAGATCCGCGTTTATTTGTGTAAATCCGTGTTCTTGTTTTACTCATAGCGTAGCGCCACGAGCGGCTCGACTTTTGTCGCGCGGCGCGCGGGCAAGTAGCACGCGAGTAGTGCGACGAGGGCCAGCAAGAGCGGTATCGCCGCAAACGTCAAGGTATCCGTCGTGCTTACACCGTATAAAAAACTCGCCAGCAGGCGCGTGACCATCGCCGCGACCACGAGTCCGAGCACGAGTCCGACGGCGACCAACAGCATTCCCTGTTTCAACACCAACGCGAAAACATCTCCGGGTCGCGCGCCGAGTGCCACACGAATGCCCAGTTCGCGCGTGCGACGTGACACTGCGAACGACATCACGCCATACAATCCGATCGATGCGAGCAACAACGCCAACCCGCCAAACACCGCGAGCAGAATTGCTCCCATGCGTGCCGCGTAAAGCGAGTTTGCGACGCGCGCGCTCATTGTTTCAGGAACTCCGAGCGGAAGATTTTTCTCGAGCGCCTGTACCTCGTTACGAATCGCGCCCGCAACAGTCCCGGGATCAACGGTGGTACGCACATGCAGATTCATTCCAGTCTCGTGATTCTGCTGCAAAGGCACGTAGGCCACCGGTGTCGGCGGTTCAATCACACTGAAATACTTACTCGTGCGCACAACACCGACGATTTCACGCCATGGTCCTTCCTGCCCACCAAAGCTCAAACGCTTGCCAAGCGGATCCTCGGATGGAAAATGGCGTCGCACGAAAGCCTCATTGACAATCACGACCGGCGGATGATCCGCTGTGTCCTGTGCGTTGAAGTCGCGTCCCTGCATCATGCCGATGCCCATCGTCTGGAAGTAACGAGGACCAACGACGTTTGAGCTCACTGACTCGGCGTCACCCGAAGCCGGACCTGAACCCTCGCTGCGAAATTGATTGTTGGAACCGGCTCGTCCTTCAATCAACAAGCTGCTGACTCTTGAGCCGCCGCTAACCGCGGCAATGCGGGCAACGCTCGCAGACTCCACTCCGGGAATTGCTTCGACGCGTTCGATGACCTGTTTGTAAAACTCGCGGCCCTGTGTGGTCGTGTAACGAAGCAGATTGATGTTGAGTGGCAGGCTGACGATCTTCTCGGCGTCAAAGCCGGGATCGACTGTCTGTGCCTGCTGCAAACTGCGAAGGAACAATCCCGCGGCTATCAACAAAACAACTGAGAGCGCCACTTGAGTAACGACGAGCAGGTTCCGCAGTCCGAACAGCTTTGTTCGTTCGAAAAATGCGGCCGCATCGTCTTTCAACGCAGGAATCAACGCAGGTCGCGATGCACGCAGTGCGGGAGCAAGTCCAAACACGATACCGGCGAGCAACGAGAGTCCCAAAGTAAAGAGCAGCACCCGCATATCGATCGAGAACTGAGGAGTGATCGGCAAGGAACCGACCGGCGGCGGCGTGGCGCTAAACGATCGTGTGACCCACCACGCGAGCAACAATCCGGCAACGCCACCGAGTGTCGCGAGGAGAATCCCTTCCGTTAACAGTTGACGAACGATTCGCCAGCGCGTCGCGCCAATCGCCAGCCTGACCGCAATCTCTTTTGTGCGAGCCGAGCTGCGCGCGAGCAGAAGATTGGCGACGTTAGCGCAAGCGATTAAGAGGACGACGCCAACAACGGCCATCAACAAACTTGCAACCGACGAGAGTTGTTGCCTCGAGTTAGGATCGGAACTCTCATTGAACGCCGTTACTGAAAGCCCACGCCCCTGGTTCACGGAATACGTTTCTTCAAGTTGCTTTGTGATGAGGGCGAGCGAAGCTTCAGCCTGTTCGCGAGTAACACCGGGTTTGAGCCGGCCCACACTAAAAAGCCAGCGATTGCCCCGCACCTGGAGCAAATCGGGATTCTTCTCACCCGAATACCCGGCGCGCGGCGGCCGCATCGTGGCCTGCATCATCAGCGGCACATAAAGATCGCGAATTGGACCAAGCTGCAAGCCATCGAAACCGGCAGGCAACACTCCAATCACTGTAAACGTGTTTCCATTCAACAGAAGCTGGCGTCCGACCACGTTTGGATCGGCGGCAAAACGTCGCTGCCACAGTCCCTGACTGATCACGACAACAGGATGCGCGCCTGGAATTTTGTCGTCTTCGCTGGAAATGACGCGTCCCAATTGCGCGCGCACTCCCGTCACTTCAAAGAAATTACCGGAGACGATCGCGCCATTGACGAGATCTACCTGATCGTTGCTGTTGAGACTGGCGGTGATGCCGCCCCACGCGATCAGACCATCCAACACGTTGTTCTGATCGCGCAATGCAGCGTAATCAGGATACGAGAAGACGCTTCCCGGTGGTCCATTGAACACAAACACGAGCCGATCGGGATCGACAACCGGCAGCGGCTGCATGAGCGTGGCATTAACTACGCTGAATATCGCTGTGTTTGCGCCAATCCCAAGCGCGAGCGTCAACACGGCAATCGCCGTAAACCCTGGCCGCTTGAGCAGGCTGCGTATTCCGAATTTAAGATCTTTGATAAGTGTATCCATTCTCTTTCGTTTAGAGTTCAGCCTTTAGGCTGCTTTTTCACGGACACAAGCTAAAGCTTGAACTCTGAACGCCCCCCTTATTTGTATCTCAGCGCTTTCAACGGATCGATCTTCGTCGCGCGACGCGCAGGCAGATAGCAGGCCACAACAGCCACCACCACCAGGCACAAGCAAACGGCGACAAAGGTTAAAACGTCATTCGGGACGACACCGAACAACAAGCTCTTCATCAGTCGCGTCAATCCAAATGCTCCCGCGGCGCCAAGCAATATGCCCAGTGCCACTAACCACAACGCATTCCCCACAATCAGTTTGAGAACGTTACCCGTACGTGCTCCCAATGCCATTCGAATTCCGATCTCGTGAGTCCGTTGCGAGACTGCGTAAGACATCACTCCGTAGATACCCACGGCAGCGAGAACCAACGCGAGCGCCGCGAAACCTCCGAGCAGAAACATCGGGAAACGTCGCGTTTGGATCGAGTTCACCATCACTTCTTCCATCGTGGCGGCCTCGGTCGGAACTTGATCCGGATCGAGCGAGTTAACCGTTTTTCTGACAGTTCCGATCATGGCGCCGGGATCGTTGGACGTTCGCGCGACGAGAGTCATGAATGAGACGGGATACTGTGCGTGTGGTAAGTAAAGGGCTATCGCACCCGGCTTATCTGGTCCATAGTGCTTGACATCTCTGACAACGCCTACAACGGTTCGCCACGGTTCATCCTCGCGTCCCGGATTCCACGGCAGCTTGACTCGCTTGCCGATCGCATCCTGATTAGGCCAAAAGCGCGCGGCAAAACTCTCGCTCACTAACATCGCGAGCGGAGCAGTTGCGACGTCCTGTTCCGCCAGTTCCCGTCCACGTTCCAGCCGAATACCCATGGCCTGCAAATAACCAGGGGTCATGATGTAGCGATCGGCCATCGGTTCGTGACCAGGTTGATTGGGTTGGTGCTCGATCTCGATTCCAGTACTGTCGAATCCGCCCGCGAGTGGAAGCGGAGTAACAACACCTGCATTTACCACGCCCGGAAGCGACCGAACTCGCTTCGTCAGTTCCTGATAAAACTCAATTCGTTTTGCGTCGGTGGAATACCGGAGTGCGGGTAAGCCCAGGTCCATCTTTAATGCGTGGGTGTAGTCAAAACCCGGATCGACTTTTTGCAACTGAACAACTGTGCGGATAAGCAGGCCTGCGCACATCAGCAGGATCAGCGCGAATGCAATCTCCGAGACGACCAGAAAACTGCGCAAACGCGTACGCCGCACGCCGCCACTGAACGTTCGGCCGTCAGCTTTGAGCGCTTCAGTCAAATTCGGTTTTGAACTTTGCCACGCCGGCGCCAGACCGAACAGCAACGCCGTTAGTACCGACAGCGCGAGGGTGAATGCGAGTGCTGGAAGACTTAACTCGACACTCTGAAGTTGCGGAAGCATCTCGCTGCCGATTGCTTTAATCAAATCGATGCTCCAGATAGCGAGCAGCAATCCGATCAGACCGCCTGTAAACGCGAGCACCGCGCTTTCTGTGAGCGTCTGACGCAGCAGTCGCCATCGCGACGCACCCAACGCAGTTCGGATACTCATTTCGGATGCTTGCAACGCTGCTCGCGCGAGCAAAAGATTTGCGACGTTGGCACACGCGATAAGCAGTACAAACGCAACTGCGCCGAAAAGCAGCCAGAGCGTTTTTTGTAGATCGCGAACGGTGTCTTCCTGCAAACCAACTAAATGAATTCCCCAGTTTGTGTTCGTCGCCGGATGCTGGGCCTCCAAACGCTGTGCGATCGTGGTCAACTCAGACTGGGCTTGCGCGACAGTTACTCCGTCTTTTAGACGGCCGATCGCCCTGAGATGGCGTGCCGAGCGTTGTTCCTCGCTGGTCTCTTCTGCAGCGGGGCGATAAACGAGAGCGGGCTTGTCGAGAAGGGTTCCCGGTAACGAATGAAAACTGGCCGGCATCACACCCACGATTGTGTGAGGGCGCAGGTTGAGCAGGATCGTTTTGCCGACGGCGTTTGGATCACCGTTCAACTGTTTCTGCCACAGCTCATGGCTCAACACGACGACCTGGTCCTTCCCGTCCTGTTGTTCCTCGGGCAGGAAAGCTCTTCCGAGAAGTGGTTGTCCACCCATCACACGGAAGAAATCATCGCCGACTAGTGCGCCACTAATGCGCGCCGGTTCACCGCTGCCGGAGATCAGCGGCGTCCAGCTATTGAACGTTGAAATGCTGTCGAAGACTGTTTGCTGTGAGCGGTAATCGACGACGTCGGTGTGTGAGACCTGACTGCGAGAATCATTCTCGTCGCGATCGTCTCCCCACATCATGACGATGCGATCGGAACGATGGAACGGCAGCGGTTTGATCAGCACCGAATAAACGACACTGAAGATAGCCGTGTTGGCGCCGATCCCGAGCGCGAGAGTCAAAATCACGACCGCCGTAAACCCCGGTCGCTTCCGGAGACTGCGGATCAGAAAATCTAAGATCTTTGAATAATTCTCCATAAGAACCCTTAATCTTGGTCCAAATCATTGGTCAATTGTCATTTGACATTTATCATTTGTTATTTATTTCGGAAGCCGGAGGACTTCAAATAACAACTGATAAATGTCAAATGATAATTGACCAATGATTCTGTTTTAGCTCCTTGAACCTATTCGTAGCGTAGCGCTACCAGCGGATCGACTTTCGTCGCACGTCGCGCCGGGAGGTAACACGCCAGCAGCGCCACTGCTCCGAGCAACGCCGGTACAAGCAGGAACGTCGGTACGTCGTAACCGCTCACACCGATCAACAACGACGACAACACTTTCGCGAGGGCCAGCGAGAGCACTAAGCCGATTCCAACTCCAATCGCGGCGAGCCGCATTCCCTGTGTTGTGATCAACTTCATCACGTCTGCGCGATTCGCGCCGAGCGCCATGCGAATGCCGACCTCGCGTGTGCGTTGCGAAACCACGTAAGCCATAACACTGTAAAGTCCAACCGCACTCAGAAGAATCGCCACTACTCCAAACGCGAGGGAAAAACTCGCCGCCATATTTGGCGCCCACAGCGCATAAGTCTTGTGGTCGTCCATCGTCTTCACACCAAAGATCGGCACGCGTGGATCGAGAGCCCGGACTTCGCTGCGAACCGCACCAACAAGACCGCGAGGGTCAACACTCCCACGCATCACCATCGCCATCGAACCCGGCCGTCGCTGGCCCATTGCGTAGTAGAAAAACGGCCTCGGATCCTCCGCGAGCGCGCGATATTTTCCGGTCCTGACAACACCGACAACCTGCCAGTCGTCACGATTTTCCGTGCCGATAAAGATCCGCTTGCCGATCGCGCTTTCACCCGGCCACAACGTTTCTGCCATACGCTGATTCACGATCACGACGCGTTGCGTCTTTTGCTGATCTCGATCGTCAAAGTCGCGCCCTTCGACGAACGGAATCTGCATCGTCTTGAAAAAGCCGGGTGCAATAGTATTCGTCATGATGAGGCGGCCCGCGCTTCCCGGTTCGAGCGTCTCGCCTTCTTTGAGAATCGGGCCATTCGAGTTTGAACTGTCTCCGAGCGGAAGTGTGCGAGCGAGTGATGCGGCTTCAATACCCGGGACGTGCGAAACGCGTTCGATGAGCTGTCGATAGAAGTTCCTGGTCTGCTCTTCGTCGTAGCCTATTAACTGCGGGCTCAGCGACACGATCAGTCCGTTAGGATTATAGAAACCGGGATCCATCGTCTGAGCTTTCCGGAAACTCTTGATGAAAAGACCACCGCAAACCAGCACGACGAGCGACAGCGCGACCTGCGCCACGACCAGCATGTTTCGCAGCGCAAAGGCTTTTCGCTTTCCTCTTAGCGCCGCTTCCGGATCGCCTTTCAACACGGGAACAACATCCGGATTTGAAGACTGCAACGCCGGCGCAAGTCCAAACACGAGTCCTGTCGCGAGTGAAATGATGAGCGTGAAGATCAGCGCGCGTGAGTCGAGGGCAAAGAAGTTGTTGATGAAGTTGTACTCGAGAACCGGAACGAACCCTTGCATCAGATCGCTGACCCAGAAAGCGAGTAACAGCCCGAGCGCGCCACCGGCTAACGAAAGCAAAAGACTTTCAGTCAGGAGTTGTCGAATCAACCGAAAACGATTTGCGCCCAGCGCCAAGCGTATTCCAATCTCTTTTCGTCGCGCAGCGGCTCGCGCAAGCATGAGATTAGCGACATTCGCGCATGCGATCAGAAGAATGAGCCCGACGATCGCCATCGCGATCGCTCCTGCACTTCTGATGATGACGCCCTCGTCTTCAAAGCGTCCTTCAACTTCGCCGAGTGCGTGCGCCTGCGTGTTGCTTGCGCGCTCAGTGGGATAAGTCTCATTCAATCGCTTTGCTATCGCGGTTAACTCAGCGGAGGCTTGCGCTTTGGAAACGCCGGGCTTGAGTCGCCCAACGACAGCCATCCAATGACTACCGCGGTCCTCGAGTAGACCGGGCGCTCGTCTCAGCTCATTGGCCATCGAGATGGGCACCCAGAAATCCATCGAGAGCGCGAACTTCGACCCGTGGAAGTAATCGGGCGCCACACCAATCACCTGGTACGCGCGGTTATTCAGTTGGATCGTCTTACCGACGATGTTTGGATCTGACGCCATGCGCCGTTGCCAGAAACTATGGCTCAACACTACAACGGGACTGCCACCGATCGTCTTGTCCTCGTCAGGCAGGAACGCACGGCCCATCGCGGGAGTGACTTGAAGCACGTCGAAGTAGTTCGCTGAAACTACCTGTCCCCAGATCACGTCGTTTTGGTTTTCGGAGTTAATCGCGACCTGGATCATGTCCTCCGCAGTTAGACCAGTGAATGATGTAGCCTGATTGCGGTAGTCGAGGAAGTCCGGGTACGAGAGCTCATCGGTAAACCCGCGGTCTTCTGTTGTTTCCATCGCGCGAATGAGCTCGTGCGCGTTGGCGACGGGAAGCGGTCGCATCATGAACGCGTTAACAGCACTGAAGATGGCGGTGTTTGCGCCGATACCGAGCGCAAGCGTGATCACCGCAACGAGGGTAACGCCCGGGTTCTTCGTCAACATGCGGACGCCATAGCGAATGTCTTTAATAAAGTTTTCCATTTGAATTAACTTTCAATTTGTGCCTTTTGTGGCTCTGTTTGTGCCTTTTGTGATCTACTTAAGCGCGAGAAGCGGATCAACCTTCGTCGCGCGACGAGCGGGGACGTAACACGCGACGAGCGCGACGACGAATAAAGAAACTGCGACGGTGATGAACGTCGCTTTATCAGTAGCCGTAACGCCAAAAAGCAATCCCTGAATCAATCCGGTCAACGCATACGCTCCGATGATTCCAACAACTTCACCCACAATCACAAAAGTCATTCCCTGTTTGAGAACCAGCCGTAAAACATCGTCGACCTGCGCGCCCAGCGCGAGACGAATACCAAGCTCTCGCGTTCGCTGTGCGACGGAATAGGAGACGACTCCGTAGAGTCCTGCCAGAGCAAGAACGAGCGCCACCGCCGCAAACACAGAAAGCACTACCGAGGTGAAGCGCTGTTGCCTGATTGAATTCGCGATAATTGCATCGAGTGTCATGACTCGTTGAAGTGGTAGTTCATGGTCCAACGCGATCACTTTCGACCGGATGGCAGGAACGAGTGCTGACGGATCGCTCGAACTCCGCACGATCAACGTCATGAAACGATCGGGCGCTTGCGCAAACGGCTCGTACACGTGCGGGCTTGCCCCACGGACGAGTCCCTGCTGCGTTACGTCACCAACAACACCGACGATCTCGCGATAATCCTCCGGTCCTAACATCAGATTAATCCGACGTCCGATCGCGCTCTCACCGGGAAAGGCTCGTTGGGCCAACTCGGCGCTCACGATCGCGACGCGTGGTGCCTGCTGATTGTCGCGATCGCTGAACGTGCGACCGGCAATCAATGGGATTCGCATCGCGCTGAAGTAACCGGCGGAAACTGCTGAATAGTTTGTTTGTGGTAACTGGTTCTCGGCCTCGTGTGGTTTGCCTTCCACGTAATATCCGAGCTTGAGCTCATGTGCGATCGGCAGAATTCTCGCAACTCCGCTCGCTTCAACTCCCGGCAACGTAGAAACCTGCTCGACGAGTTCTTCACTGAAACTCGCGATTTGTTTACTGTCTGAATATTTCTTCTCGGGGAGCTGCACTGTAACTGCGAGTGCGTTGCGATCGTCGAAGCCCGGATTGACATTGTGGAGTTGCCAGATCGTGCGAAGCAGGAGTCCACTGCCGACCAGCAACATCACTGCGAGTGCGACTTCCCCAGCAATCAGCAGGTTCCCGATGCGCCCGCCCGTGCCACCGCGATTCCCTTCACTGCCTCCGTCTTTCAAACTTTGATTTGCGTCGGCTTTTGACAGTTGCAGCGCGGGCACAAGTCCGAAGATGAGACCCGTCAGTAGCGTGATTCCGAGTGTGAAGAGGAGTGCGCGGTTGTCGATCGTCACATCTGTAAGCCGCGGCAGATCGGCCGGCGCGATCGCAAGCAGCGCTTTGAGTCCCCAAACCGCCATGGGCCACGCGACAATCGCACCGAGGAGGGCAAGCAGAAGACTCTCGGTTGCAAGTTGGCGAATGATTCGAAGGCGTCCGGCGCCAAGCGCGACGCGAATGGCCATCTCCTTTTGACGAGTCGCCGCACGCGCGAGAAGGAGATTCGTGACGTTGGCGCACGCAATCAAAAGGACCAAACCGACAGCGCTGAAGAGTAGCCAGAGAATCTTGCGCGCGTCTCCAACCGCGAAATCGATTACCGGCGCGACCCTGATGGTCCAACCCTCGAGCGCGTCCGGATGCGATTGTGAAAGACGACCTGCGACGGCTGTCATTTCTGCCTGCGCCTGTTCCAACGTGACGCCCGGCTTCAGTCGCGCGATGGCGTCGCAGAAACGCGTGTGGTGAAAATTTCGTTCGTTTTCTGTAAATGCGATGGGAGTCCAAAGTTGTCGCTCGCGCTGATCCGGGAGCCGTAACTCCCGCGGCATGACGCCGATGACAGTGAAGTCGTCGCCACCGAGCTTTATCGTTTTGCCAATGATGCTCGCGTCCGAACCGAAGCGACGCTGCCACAAACTCTCACTGATGAGCACGACCTTCGCCGCGCCAGGCTGATCTTCTTCAGGTGTGAACTCCCGGCCCAGGATCGGGTTCGCACCGAGGGTCTTGAAAAGGCCTGCCGACACGCGACCCGCCAGCAGCCGTTCAGGATTAGCATCACCAGTGAGGTTGTAAGAGACTGTGCGATACAGGGCGAGATCGGAGAACACTGTGTTCTGCCGTTGCCACTCGAGGAAATTCGCCGGCGCGACCTGGGCATCGGGTTGCTTCAGAGGATTCGACTCACGCAATGCCACTAGCCGCTCGGGCTCCGGATAATCGAGCGGCCGCAACAACACGCCATACACCACGCTAAAGATCGCGGTGTTCGCACCAATACCCAGCGCCAGCGTGATCACTGCAATCGCAGTGAACCCAGGCCGCCGAGCAAGAGTGCGAAACGCGTAGCGAATGTCTTTGATCATCAGCTGAATGCGACAAAAAGGCACAAAAGAAAAAAGCGTTTTTTCAATTCATTTTGTGGTTTTTTGTGCCTTTTCGTGGCTAACCTTTTCTCACTAACCGATCTGTTTGTTCTTCAGGAGCGTCGATAGCACTCGGCCTCGTTCATAATCTGACTTGATCGTCTCAACCGCTTTCAGAAACGCATTCTTCAATCGCGTATCGCCGGTGTACACATTCGACACCTGAATAAGGAACGTCGCCTTCTCGTAGTCCGATCCGATCCCCGCGGCAGAGTCGAGCAGCAGTCGCAACACTTCCTCACTTTGGCTCTTTGCCTTAACGAGCGCCGTCAAAACACCACGACGCTCGTAATCAGAGCCGATGCTCGCGATCGTTTGAAAGAAAATGTCCCGCAGCGTCGGATCGTCGAGATAGACCGCGGCAACGCGCTTGAGCACGCCCGCTTTCTCATAATCTGAGGAAATGTTCTTCGTTGATGACGCGACAAGGACCAGCACTGCGCGGCTTGGTGTTGCGTCTTTCAACAACGTCTTCAACACGCGACTGTGTTCGTAGTCAGATTTGATCGTCGCAACTGCGTCGAAGAACGGTTGTATCGCAGCCTCTTTACCGGTGAGCATCGGTGCTACAGCGATAAGCAACTGCGCCTGCTCGTAATCCGAAGTGATGTCACGCGCAACCTGTCGCATCACATCGCGCAAAGCATTGGCATCGAGATTTCCCTGCTTGATTAACTCCTGGTAGTAGCGACGCTTCGCCCAATCGCCTCCAATCTGGCTGATCTCGGCGAGCACTGCCGGAACGCCACCCCTGGACAGGATCCGCTGAACTCGCTTCTCAGCATCGAAGCCGCCCTGACGAACCGCATCGAGCACGAACTTCGCCAACCACGTCCGCGCACTCTCGTCCAACGGCCGCATTGAGCCGTTAACAAAAAACGCGCGCGTCAAATTCCCGGCCATATCGCGCCTCACTTCGTAGCGATGCGACTGCGAGTCGCGATGTTCCTCGATGATTACCCATCCGCCTTCGGAAACACTGACGACGTCGGAGTAGTCGTCGTTGAATTCAGCCTTGCCGCGAATCTCGAGACGACGTTTCAGACCATCGTCTGAGTGTTCCCACCTCATTGTGCTGGTGGATTCATCGCTTCTCTGCTGGCCTCGAAGCCCGGTCATCGGACTCGAAATGATCAATGCCAGACATGAGGCAAGCAGCCAGAGAACCCGGGCTTTGATCGAGTGTTTGAGCAACTTCATGATGATCTCCTTATGTCAACGGCGAATATTCCGGGCCTGCACGTTGATAGTGACTTTCAACTTGCGGCCGATGAACCCGCGCCCGTAGTCGATCCCGAAGGCCGTGCGATCGAGCTCTGTTGTGGCGCTGTAGTAAACGTATTCTTCACCTCTCGGCGAACGGCTTTTGTCCATCTCGTTCACGGCAAGAGCGATAGGAACACTCTTGCCCCTGATGGTCAGCGTGCCGTCCACGTCGAGTGAGTCGCGGTCCTTGCCGCGCTCGACTCTCGAACTCCTGAATTCAATGTCGGGAAACTTCTCCGCGTCGAAAAAATCCGGCGCCTGCAAATGCGCATCTCGACGTTTGTTTCCTGTATCGATGCTGTTCGCCTTGATGGTTGCGGTTACCGACGACTGGCGGATGTCGTCCTCATCAAGTACAAGGCTGCCTTCAAGTACGTTGAAACGGCCCTTTACGTTGTACCAAAGATTGCGGACAGCAAATTCCACAGTCGAATACGCCGGATCAAAATGCCAGACGCGGCGATTGTGCGAGACAATCGTTGCCATCTTGTAATCCTCTCTAAAGCGAATTATTCGTACCGTAACGCCTTCAACGGATCGACTCGCGTGGCGCGCCTCGCTGGGACGTAGCACGCGATAAGCGTTACGAGAAACAAACCTACCGACACGGCGGCAAACGTCGCCGCATCAGTCGTGGTCACTTCAAAGAGCAACGTAGAAATCAGCCGGGTTAACGCAAACGAAGCAGCAAGTCCTGCCGCAACTCCGACGACGCCCAGCACAATCCCCTTCATCACTACGAGCTTGAGCACGTCGAAACGCTGCGCGCCGAGCGCCATTCGCACACCAATCTCGTGTGTGCGCTGCAAAACCGAATACGACATTACGCCGTAAATCCCGACCACAGCCATCACGAGAGCAACGATGGAAAAGACCGCTAACAACGAAGCGCTGAATCGCGATCTCGCAACGGAAGTCGACATCAGAGTTTCCATCGTGCTGACTTCACCGATCGGCTGTAGTGGATCGAGCGTGCGAATGACGTTACGCGCGGCGGGCGCGACCGACGCTGCATCACCTCGCGTGCGCAGCATCAACGTCATTCCGGTATAGACCAGCTCGGGATGTGGCCAGTAGATCATCGGCTCGATGGCGAGATCGAGTCCGAGGTGTTTGTGGTCCGCGACCACACCGATGATCTCGGTCGGCACGTTTTCGTCTTTCATGTAAATCGTGAGTTGCCTGCCGAGTGGCTCTTTCCCGGCGAGATTCTTGCGAACAAACGTCTCGTTAACTACCACGACGTGACGCATCTCAGTCGCTTCCTGTGCGGTGTAAAGCCGGCCACGCAGCAACGGAATCTGCATCGTCTGAAAGTAGTTGGCATCGGTCACGCCCACACCCGTATGCAACTCCTGGCCTTCAGGTAACTTCAGCCCATCGACTTCAACATTCGTACCCGGATAGAGACCAGTAAACGGCGCCGTATTGATGGCGCCTACCGCCTCAACACCGGGAATCGATCTCATCTGTTCGAGTGCTCGTTGGAAGAACTCGATGCGCTTCGGCTCAGCTTCGTACTTTGCGAACGGCAGAGTGACTCGCATCGTCAACAAGTTGTTCGGATTGAAGCCCGGATCGACAGACTGCAAACGATTGAAACTCTTCATTAGCAGGCCTGCGCCGACGAGTAAGACGAGGGCCATCGCAACCTGGGCCACAACAAAAAGACTGCGAACGCGATGACTGCTCGAGCTGCCGCCAACATTCTTTCCGCCTTCTTTCAGTGAGTCGTGAAGATTGAAACGCGTGGCTTCGAGCGCGGGCACGAGTCCGAAAACGATTCCTGTGAGCAACGATAGACCAAGTGTGAATGCGAGCACAGGTAAACTGACGCTCACGCTCTTGAGATCAATCAACGCAGGCGGGCTCAGCGCGACGAGTGCCTTTGTTCCCCACCATGCGACAAGAACACCGAGCGTTCCTCCGGCGAGAGACAGCATCACGCTCTCCGTCAACAACTGTCGCGCGATCCGCAAACGACTCGCACCCAAACCTGCGCGAACCGCGATCTCTTTTCGTCTTGAACTCGCCCGGGCCAACAACAAATTCGCGACATTCGCGCACGCGATCAATAGTACAAACCCAACCGCGCCCAAAAGGATCAGGAGGGGCCGCCTAATCTCACCGGTGAATTGCGTTCGCAATGGAACGACGTTGACGCCCCAGTTTGTGTTGAACTCGGGATACTGTTGCACGAGACGAGCCGCGATCGTGTTCATCTCCTGCTTCGCCTGGTCCATCGACACGCCGGGCTTCAGACGTGCGACGGCCGAAGCGAATCGACCGCGCCGTTGCCGGAGTTCGTTTGTAATCTCGAATGGCACCCAGATGTCGGCGGGCTTGCTCGCCTGCGTTCCCCTCTGAATGTGCCAACCAAAATTCGCAGGCATCACGCCAATGATCGTTGTCGGCCGCTCGTTAAGAGTGATTTGACGTCCAACGATGTTGCTGTCGCCGCCAAACCTTCGTTGCCAGAGTCCATAACTGATGATCGCTATTCGCGGTTGTCCTTCACGACCGTCGTCAGCGGTAAAGGTTCGACCAAGAGCGGCGTTGGTTCCGAGTACGGAGAAGAGATTCGTGCTGGCGAATTGAGTCGGGACTTCTTCCGGTTCGCCATCGCTCGTGAGATTGAACGTGCGATCGAAGAACATAGCCATGTCGCTGAAAACCTGGTTCTGCTCTTTCCAGTCAGAGAAGTTGCCGAGGTTGATTACGTTCTGATCGGTTCGTCCGCCCTGCCGTTTCTCCCACACGAGCGCGAGTTGTTCGGGTTCTGAATAAGGAAATGTGCGCAACAACACTGCATTCACAACGCTGAAGATCGCGGTGTTTGCGCCAATGCCCAGCGTGAGCGCGAGCAGCGCGATCACGGTCATCGTCGGGCTCTTCAAAAGCATCCGCGCGCCAAAACGAATATCGGAAAGTAGTGTCGCCATTTCACCTCCAGAACACCGCGTTTAGAGTTCAAGCTTTAGCTTGTTTCCGCCGAAGCAGCAGCCTAAAGGCTGAACTCTGAACATGAATCACTCACATCTGAGCGCTTCCATCGGATCGACTCTCGTCGCGCGCAACGCCGGTACGTAGCACGCAATCAACGCCACGATCGCGAGCAACACCGACACTGCCACGAACGTGAACGGATCCTTCGCCGTCACTCCAAACAGCAAACTGGAAATCCAGCGCGTTAACGCAAACGCCAGCGCTAGCCCGATGCCAAGACCGATCAGGATCAACTTCGAACCATGCTTCACCACCATCAGCAGCACATCGCGTCGCTGCGCGCCGAGAGCGAGCCGTATTCCGATTTCGTTTGTGCGTTGGGCCACCGAGTAACTCATCACGCCATACAAACCAACGATCGTCAGCACGAGTGCCACCGCCGAAAAGATCGAAAGCAATGTAGAACTGAACCGCGGCTTCGCGACTGACGCTGACAGGTATTCCTCCATCGACTTTACGCCAAAGAGGGGAATGTCCTGATCCATCTCGGCCACGATCTTTGTCACTGCGGGAATGAAAGTGCGCGGTTCGTTGTTTGTCTTAACGACGGCGACCATTTGACTGAACGGCACCTGCGTGTGCGGGACGTAGTAAGCAGAGCGTGGCTCTGTAGTCAGATTGCGGTTTCTGACGTCGCCGACAATCCCGACAATCTCGCGCATCATCGAGTCTTCATTTTCGATCGAGGAGATGCCGGGTTCGATACGCTTGCCAATCGGGTCTTCATTGGGAAAATGCTGGCGCGCAAAGGTCTCCGTGATGATGATCACCGGAGTCGATCCATGCTTGTCGCGGTCGTCAAAGTCGCGACCTTTGATCACCGGAATTCCCATCGCGCGGAAGTAACCGACGCCGGTGGTGAAAAAATCTCCCGATGGTTCGTCCTTCGGCGCGACCGGGCGTCCTTCGATCTGGAAAGAGATACTGAAGCGATCGCCGCTCAAAGGCAGTGGATAGATCGTGCTGGCTGATTGCACACCCGGCGTCGACTCGAGACGACTCTTCAAGTCGATGAAGAACTGGCTTTGTTTCGCGAAGTTGTATTTGACTTCAGAGAGACCGACGTTAAACGTCAACACGTTCTCAGGTCGCAGACCGCTGTTGACCTCCTGCAAACGCCACAGACTCTTAATCAATAGTCCCGCGACCACGAGCAGCACCAAAGCCGCTGCGAGTTCGCCGACCATCAGCACGTTGCGCAACCTGATTCGCCGAGAGCCATCGCTACTGCCGCGACTACCGTCCTTCAACGAATCCACCAGTTCGGTTTTTGAAGAATGAAACGCGGGCGCCAAACCAAATATCACTCCCGTGATCAGCGAGACGCCAGCCGTAAATGCGAGCACGCGCCAGTCGACACCCACCTCGATCGCGCGTGGGATGTCTTCTTTGCCAAGCGCGATCAGAAGATCGGACCACCAGACGGCGAGCAGGAGGCCGATCGCACCACCGAAGATCGACAGCAACACGCTTTCAGTCAGCAACTGACGGATCACGCGCAGGCGACTCGCGCCGAGCGCAGTGCGGATCGCCATCTCTTTGTAACGGCTCGTGGCGCGCGCGAGCAGCAAGTTGGCCACATTCGCGCAAGCGATCAGCAGCACGGCGGCGACCGCGCAAAGAAACAGGATCAACATCGGAAACACGTCGCCAACGAGCGCCGCATGAGCCGACTCACCACGGAAACTCCTGCGTGTATTGGTATCCGGATACTGTTGCTCGAGGCGCGCGCCAATTGCGGCGAGATCGATCTGCGCCTGTTCATGAGTCACACCGGGTTTCAGACGACCGATCGCCTGGAGGAAGTGCGCACCGCGTTGATTCGTGACCGGTTCACTTCCCGAAGCGTCGCCGGCAATCGTGGTCCATAGTTCAACCGGGTCGTTCTGAATCGGAAACTCAAAGCCCGGCGGCATCACACCGATGACCGTGAAACTGACACCGTCGAGTGTGATCGACTGGTTCAGGATCGACTGATCGGAACCGAAGCGGTTTTGAAAGAGTGCGTGACTAAGAATAACGACGCGACCGGTCGTTGACGGCTTGTCGTCATCGGGATGAAACGTGCGGCCCAACATCGGCGCCACGCCGAGCAGCGGCAAGAGATCCGCGGTTGCGACACAGCCTGTCAGTCGCGCGGGTTCACCGCGTCCGGTCATGATGAAATTACCGTCGCGGTAAAGAGCGATACGCTCGAAGACAGTATTCTGCGTGCGTATATCGAAGAAGTTTGGATACGAATGCGATCCACGTTGCAGGCCGCGCTGTAGATCGGTTTCGAACACCGAGACGAGTGAATCCGGATTGGGAAACGGAAGCGGACGCAGCAACACTGCATTGACCACGGTAAAGATCGCCGTGTTAGCGCCGATGCCGAGCGCGAGCGCGATCGTCGCGATGATGCTGATGCCCGGCGACTTGAGCAGCATGCGCAGCCCGAAGCGAATATCCTGGAGTAAGTTATTCATACTCTTTGTGCCTTTGTGTGAACTACTCGTAACGCAATGTTTCCAATGGATCGACTCTCGTGGCGCGTCGCGCCGGGATATAACACGCGAGCAGAGTCACCGCGGTCAGCAGCGCGGTAACGACTCCAATCGTGAGCACATCGGTTGTCGTCAATCCAACCAGCATGCTCGATAACAGTTGGGCCACCGCAAGTGCCGCGGGAATACCGATAATCAGTCCGATCAGGACCAGCTTCATGCCCTGCCTCAGCACGAGAGTCACAACGTTGTGTGCCTGTGCTCCAAGCGCCATCCGGATTCCGATCTCGCGTGTGCGTTGGACCACCGACCACGCCATCACGCCATAAAGCCCCATGCTTGCAAGCACGAGAGCCAGAGTTCCTAGAGCAGTCGCTCCGTGGGAAGCGGCCGACATGATGCCCTGCTCCATGGCGATTTGCTCTTCGTACGTCTTCACGAAAAGTCGAATCACAGGCTCGAGAGCATAAGCCTCGCGGCGTGTGAGATCTTTCAAGGCCGCAGCGTCGGTCGTGGTACGCACAAGCACTTTCGTATCCAACTGGCCGGGGGTTTCGCCTGGAAGGTAGACGAAGAGCGGCGGTGTTACCGCGGATTGATACATCTGATTGTCGCGCGCGACGCCGATTACCTGCGCCGAAGGAACGATCATTTCGGTGTTGCCGTCACGAAGTCCCCGCTCCAGACGCAACAACTTCCCGAGCGCACTCTCACCGGGCCAAAGATTTCGCGCAGTCGATTCACTGACGATGAGTACTGACGTGTGTGCCTTCACCTCGTCCGCTGTGAATCCACGGCCGAGAACCAGCGGCGTACCGATCGTGTCGAGATACGTCGATGGAACGATCGCCAGAGGTACATTGGGATACTGCTTTGGACCAGCTCCGGCGGGGTCCAACAATGTGACAATGCCGCGACTGATAAACTGGCCGTTGAGGCTGACACTCTTCACGCCCGGTAGCGCGGCGAGACGTGACATGAGTTGCTGCTGAAAAACCTTCGCACGTTCCGCGTCATACCCACTCAGTTCGAGGCTGTAACCGACGGAGAGAAGGTTCTTTGCTTGATATCCCGGATCGGTTGCTAAATTGAGCTGGGCACTACGCAGTAACAGTCCCGCTGGAATCAGCAGGACAAAACAGGCCGTCACCTGGGCCACGACGAGTGCGCCACTCAACCGCGATCGCCCGGATAGTCCAGTCGCGGTTACACCTTCCGACTTGATCACTCCGATCAAATCGGGGCGAGTCGCGCGCAACGCGGGAAGCAGGCCGAACGCGAGGCCGCCTAATAATGCCAGACCAAAAGAATAAACCAGAACGCGCCAGTCAGGCGTGAGATCCAAAACGACTCGCAACATCTCTGTACCGCCGTAGCGCACGAACACCACGGTTAGAAACAGGTTGAGACTCCACCAGGCGAGAAGCACTCCGCCTACGCCGCCCATGATGCTCAACAACAAGCTCTCCGTCAGCAACTGTCTAACTAATCGCCAACGACTTGCGCCCAGGCACAGTCGAACACCGATTTCTTTCTGGCGCGCGATCGCTCGTGCGAGTTGCATGTTCGCGATATTGAAGCAGGCTATCAGCAGGATTAGAGCCGTGGCTCCGAGGACCATCGCAATCAAAGCCCACGCTTCCGCTGGCGTATTCCGATCGTTGATCGGATGGACGGCGATCGTTTGCTGTGGACCGTCGCTCGATTGAGCCGGCACTTGACTCCACAAAACGTTCACGTCGTTATACGCTTGAGCCACGGACGTGTCTGGTTTGAGACGCGCGTATATGCTGAGCCACTGAAAGTCGCGACCGTTGTACCAGTCTCGCTTTTCTGGAGGGACGCTGTCGAAACCGGCAGTCGGCATCGCGCCACGCATCGCAAGTGGCAGCCAAATGTCAGGCATCTCCTGCCTCAGACCGATAAAGTCGGGGTGAGTGATCCCGATTACGGTGAATGGTCTTCCATTTAACTTTATGCTTGAACCAACAAGCTGCGCATCGCTGCCAAACCGTCGTTGCCAGAAGCGATAACTCAAGACGACGACTGCATCCCGACCGGGAACACTGTTCTCTTCGGGTGTGAAAGAGTGTCCGAGATGAGTGCTGCCACCAAGCACTGCAAAGTAGTTGTCTGAAACGAAGTTGCCGAGAACCTCCTCAGGGTCGCTGTTGGGCCTGTTTTCTCCCAGAAGGAACCGCTCTTCTTCGAATACGGCTATCACATCGGAGAACGATTGATTGTGTTCGCGAATGTGTGAGTAGAACGGAAATGAAAACAGGTCCCAGCTCCTGTCTGCTTCGAAGGTGAGGCGCACGATCGATTCAGGCTCCTTCACCGGCAGCGGACGCAGCAGTAGGTTGAAGACGCTGAAGATTGCGGCGTTCACACCAATCCCAAGCGCGAGCGTCGCGACAACCACGAACGTGAAAACCGGTCGCTTCAATAAACTTCTAATGCTGTAACGTAAATCCTGAAACATGATTACTCTGTCCCCATTCTGGTTGTGACTAAATACGCCGAAGGCGTTCGCCAATTCCAGCCCAGGGTTGGAGCGCAGCGACAACCCTGGGAAACAAATTCAAATAAGCCCACAAACGCTGAAAGCGTTTGGCATAGGTGCGATAACCCTTTTTCAGGGTTTGAAAGATCCTTTAATTGTGTACCCAGGGTTGTCGCGGCGCTCCAACCCTGGGCTGGAACAGCCAACGCCTTCGGCGTTTCGCAAAACCTACTCCTCTCTTAACGCAACCATTGGATCGACTTTCGAAGCGCGACGCGCGGGGATAAAACCCGCGAAGACCGCGACGCCCGCAAGTAACACTGTCGCCAAAATGATCGTCAACGGATCGTTTGGCTTCAGCTCGTAAAGTAACGACGCTGCAGTTCTCGCAAGCGCCAGCGAAGCCGCGACGCCCAACACCAGTCCGATGCCCACGAGTATTAAAGCTTCGCGCAATACGAGCCAGAGCACACTTGGACCACGCGCGCCAAGCGCCATGCGTATGCCAATCTCGTTTGTGCGTCGCGCCACGCCGTACGACATCACACCGTAAAGTCCGATACACGCGAGCAGTAACGCGAGCAATCCAAAGAACGACGCAAGTCTCGCCACCAGCTTCTGCTGCACGAGCGAGCGTCCAATTTGATCTGAAAGACTTAGAACCTCGTCGACGGGCAAATTTCGGTTTATGCGTTTGAGTGTTTCCCGAATCTGCGGAACAACCGCGTTCGCGGATCCTGAAAAGCGCACCACAAGATTTCCAAGCGCATCAGGCTCCTGCGAGTGCGGATAAAAAGCCATGGGTTTGTTCTCTTCGGTCAAGCTTCCATACTTCGCGTCTTTAACAACACCGATTACTTCAATCTGCTCGGTAGACGCAGGACCATCATGACCGAACCGTTGACCGACTGCGGAGCGGTTTGGAAAGAACCGCTGGGCCATTGACTCACTAACCACAGCTACCTTCTGCGAGTTCTTTGTGTCCTGTGGTCCAAACCCTCGACCAGCCACGAGTTGAAGACCCATAGCCGCAAAAAAATCCCGACCGACCATGTTGTGCCGTATGCTGCTGGTGGCATCTTTGACAGGCTTATCTTTGGAGTAAGCAGGGCTGGTCCAAAAACCCTGGTTGAAAGTAATGAAGGCAAAAGACGCAGCCTGAACACCAGGAATCTCTCTGACTTTGTCTTCAACTTCAGTAAGCAAGGCCGGAAGCTTGGGATCTTCGACCTTAAAGCCAGTGGCAGAAGTGTCCACTCGCAACACAATCACGTTCTCTTGATTGAATCCGCTGGGAATGCTTTGCAGTTTGATCAGCGTGCGCACAAAGAGTCCGGCGCCGACGAGCAGCAATAGTGAAAGTGCTACCTGAGCAACTACAAGTGCTTTTCCGAGTGGATTTCGTAACGCGTTTGTCGTCTTTCCACCCTTGAGCGATGTATTTGGTTCAACTCGCGAAGCACGCAACGCCGGCGCAGTTCCGAAGATGATCGTACACAGAGCGGAAACCCCGAGCGTGAATCCAAGCACACGCAGGTTGGGACTGACGTTAATCGGCAACGCTTGTGGACCATCCGAAGCGAGGAGCAACAACAAACTGCTTCCCCACCGGGCCAACGCAATACCGGCCGCACCTCCCATGAACGCGAGCAAAGCGCCTTCGGTGAACAACTGTCGAACGAGACGTGCCCGTTCGGCACCGACCGCCATTCTCAGCGCAAATTCTCTTTGACGCGCTGCACCCTGGGCCAACAGTAGATTTGCGACATTCGCGCTCGCAATCAATAAAACGAGCGCAACAACTCCCATCAAAATTTTTAAAGAGAGTGAGAACTGCGTACGCAGCGTGTCTAAACCTCGATTCAGAGGTGTCAACTCAACAGCGGCGCGCTGAATATTCCGCAACGTTTCCGCACTAGGCTGTGCGCCTGCACGCGCTTGTATATTTTGTTTGAAGAGTTGATTGACGACCGCACTCGCCTGTTCGGCGGGGACTCCATTTTTCAAACGAGCGATGACAAAGAGTGATTGAGCGTCTTCATTGGTGCGGCCGTTCCAATAAGCTGGCGGTAACTTGTTTTCCATCGCCAGTGGAATCCACAGGTCGGGAGCGACACCAACCGTGGTGCCAAAGAATTCTTTGTCCGCCACTCCGACGATGTTGTAGGTCGTCTGGTCGATCGTTATTGGTTTACCAATTACAGACGGATCTCCACTTAACCTGCTCTGCCACCATGCATGACTCACAACAGCAACCGGATGTCCACCAACATTCTGGTCGTCAGCATCAGTGAGCACACGGCCAACACCAGCATTCACGCCGAGCACTGTGAAGTAAGTGCCCGATACGGGTTGCACTTTGAGCTGCTCGATCTCTGTGCTTCCGTTAACGAAACCATGTACATCCCACGTAATACTCAGCAGGCTTGCGACACCTGAAAACACATCATTGTGTTGTTGTGTCTGGCGGTAGAAAGGATACGAAAACAGGTCCGTTTTGCCGCGTGGGAAGGCATTGGTCATGCCCATTTCCTCACCCTTGCCAAACAAGACCAACTGTTCAGGCTCCTGCACCGGCAACGACTTCAGCATCACCGCGTCAACCAAACTGAAGATCGCTGTGTTCGCACCGATTCCCAGGGCCAGCGACAACACCGCGATGAGGGTGAACCCCGGCTTCTTCAACAGCATCCTGACGCCGTATTTAATGTCCTGAAACATCCCTTACCTCCGCTTATTCATAACGCAGCGCAACGAGTGGATCGATCTTCATCGCGCGTCGCGCCGGCAGATAGCACGCCAGCAGCGCGATCGCAGGCAGCAACACAATCACAATTGCAAACGTCGCCGGATCAGTCGCCGTCACTCCGAACAACAACGCACTCATCAATCTCGTCAACGCAAAAGCAGCAACCGCGCCGATCGCCGTGCCAATGATCGCGAGTTTTAAACCATGCTTGAGTACAAGCGACGCGATATCGCGAGCCTTCGCTCCGAGCGCGACACGCACTCCGATTTCATGTGTGCGCTGACGCGTAACAAAGCTCATCACTCCGTAGACGCCGGTTAACGCGAGTACCAGTGCCAACGCTGCGAACGCTCCGAGCAATACCAGGTTGAACCGTCGTGCCTTGAGCGAGTCAGAGACCAATTCATCCATCGTCGTGACGGCGTAGAACGGTTGATCCGGGCTCGTTTTCCAAATGCTTGCTCTTAACGCCGGAATCAGCGCCGATGCATCGTTGCGAGTTCGCACGACGTAGATGAGTGATCCGGTAGGTGATTGCGAGTGCGGGCGGAAGAATTCCGGACGTGGCGCTTTGTCGAGACCATCCTGACGCAAGTCAGTAACTACACCGACAATCTCGAGGGTGACCGGACCACGATCGCTACGGCTTCCACGCTCCAAACTAAACTTGCGGCCAAGCGGATCCTCGTTGGGCCAGTAGCGTTCGGCCATCGTCTCGTTGATTAACGCGACCTTTAACGAACCGCTGTTGTCGAACTGGTTGAAGAGCCGGCCACGCATCAGCCGGACACCGATGGCGTGGAAGTATCCGGATGTAGCTGTCGTTTGCTGAGCCACCGGTTGCTGACCGGCGGGACGTGGCGGCTGTCCATCGATATTTATCGGCATTGACGTCATCGCGCTGCTCTCCAGTATCGGCAGCGCAGATGTGATCCCGGCGGCTTCGACGTCAGGCATCTCGATGCATGCGCGTCAACGTCTCGTTAACGTATGCGATCCGCTGCTCAGGTTCGGGATAGCGGTCCCAGATGAACGCCTGAAGTGATGCAACACGATCGATCGCAAAATCCGGGATCGACATTAATGAGCGTCACGAAACTGCGCACTAACAACCCTGCTCCAATCAACAGGACCACCGCCATCGCGATCTCTGTGACAACAAGAGCGCCGCGCAACTTGTGGCTTGTCGAACCTGCCACAGTCGATCCGGTTTCCTTCAGACTGCGTTGGAGATCCGGCCGCGAGAATTTAAGCGCGGGAGCGATTCCAAAAAGGAGTGCAGTAAAAAATCCAACTGCCGTCACGAAGATCAGTGCCGTCCCGTCAACACTAACCTGCTCGATACGAGGAATATCGCCGGGATTAAAAGCGACGAGCAGGTGAACACTCCAGCGGGCGAGCAGGATCCCGATCCCGCATCCGAGGAGAGCGATCAGTAAACTTTCAGTGAGTAGCTGGCGCAGCAACCGGCCGCGTCCTGCACCCATTGCCGCACGGATGGAAAACTCACGCTCGCGATCCGCGCCGCGCGCAAGCAGGAGGTTTGCGACGTTTGTGCAGGCAATCAAGAGAACAAACGCGACCGCTCCGAGGAGAATCAAAAGGGCGAGTCGCCATTTGTCGCTTAAATGATCGGGCAGCGTTATCGCTGTTATTCCGATGCCGGTGTTTGTTTGCGGATGCTCGGCCGCCAGGTTGGCCGCGATACCCGACAAGTCAGCACGGGCCTGATCGATCGTGACGCCTGGCTTCAAGCGTCCAACGACTTTCAGGTAAGTTGCTTTGCGTTGATATTTAAGATCCTCGGTTAGTACGTTTGGTCCCCACATCTCTTCGTCTACGTCGAAGAGGTGAAGGCGGAAATCAGGTCGCATCACGCCGACGACAGTTCTAGGTTCGCCGTCGAGCGTGATCTTTGTGCCCACGAGATTTTGATCGCCGCCGAAACGGCGCTGCCACAATCCGTAACTGAGAATCACGACCTTATCTTTGCCGTCTTCGTATTCGTCGGGCGCAAAAATACGACCGTGAAGTGGCGAAGCACTGAGTGCATCGAAGAAACCTTTTGAAACTAAAGCCGCGCGTATCGTCAGAGGCTCGGCGTCTGCGACGTAATCGAAGCTATAGGGATTAGCGAACGTGAGATCCTCAAATGACTTTTGCCGCTCACGCCAGTCGAGGAAGTTTGCGGGCGAAACGTCGTCGCGCTCGAGACCATCGAAAGTGTTGTTTTCCCACAACGTGACGACACGATCGGCTTCGGGGAATGGCAAATCTCGGAGCAGGACGCCGTTAACGACGCTAAAGATCGCGGTGTTCGCGCCGATACCCAGCGAGAGCGTGAGCACTGCGATCGTGGTGAACCCCGGGTTCTTCAAAAGCATTCGGACGCCGTAGCGGATGTCCTGAAATAGTGTCTGCATGGTTTTGTCCTTTACTCGTAGCGCAGCGCTACCATCGGATCGACTTTCGTCGCGCGTCGCGCAGGCAGGTAACACGCCAGCAACGCAACAGCGATCAATCCCGCAGAAACAGCAGCCAGTGTCGTCACACTGTTTGGCTCAACTCCGAAGAGTAACGACGCGATCAAACGCGAAAACGCGAACGACGCACCCAATCCAACAACAACGCCAACCCCAACCAGAATCACGCCGCGAATCATGATCAACCGAAACACGTCGCGCCGCTGCGCGCCCAGCGCCACGCGAATTCCGATCTCACGCGTTCGTCGCGCGACTGAAAACGTCAACACACCGTAAAGCCCGAGCGCAGTGAGCAACGTCGCCAGCACCCCAAACGCCGCCGAGAGCCACGTCACCAATCGTTCCTGGACCAGTGATTCGTCGATCTCGGTTGAAAGAGTCTTGATGTTGTAAAGCGGCAGGTGCGGATCGATTGCTTTCAGTTCGGCGCGCAACTGTTCAGCTACCACTTGAGTGTCAGTGTCGGTCTTGACGTGCAGTGTGAGTCCAGTGAGCGTTTCTTCCTGCGTGATCGGAACGTAAATATGACGCCTCATGTCCTGGCGCAGGGTTATGTAGCGCGCATCCTTCACGACGCCGACGATCTCGCGATCAGGAACGTCATCGAGGCCGATGCGTTTTCCGATCACGTCAGTTGTTCCGAAGTACTGCTTCGCGGTTTTCTCATTCACCACGAGAACTTGCGGAGCGCCGATGCGATCGCGATCGTCGAAGTCACGTCCCACGACCAAAGGAATTCCGAGTGATTTAAAATAGTCACTCGAGACGAAAGTAAAATCCGCAACCATCCTTTCGCCCTGCCGGGGTTTGTAGCCCTCGACGACGATTCCCATTTGATCCCAACTACCTGACACAGGTGAATCGGTTCCAAGACTCGCGAACTTCACACCCGGCAGTGCACGCGTTCGCGCCAGCAACTCGTTAAAGAACGCTGCTGTCCGTTCTTTCGAATAGCCGTTGAGGGCAGGATTGACGCTCGCGAACAACACGTTCTCTTTGTTGAATCCCGTGTCGAGTGCGCGCAGGTTCTGAAGTGTTTTCAATAAAAGCGCCGCACTGACCAGCAGCGGCAACGAGAGTGCGACCTGGACCAGTATCAGTGCACTGCGCAGACTCAGCAGTCTTCCGGCTGACGTGAAACTACGAGTTTCAACTTGCAACCCCGGCCCAAGCACTTGCCGCGCGGCCTGAATCGCGGGCGCTAAACTAAATGCGAGCCCGAGAAGAACCGACACACCTAAAATGAATAGATATAAACGCCAATCGAAAGCCGCATTGAGGTTTGCCTGGTAGTCGCGCGGAATGAATGCGAGCAAGCCGACCTTGATCCAGAGCGCAATGAACACTCCCGCCGCTCCACCCATCAACGCCAGCACAACGCCTTCCGTCAGCCACTGCCGCAACAGGCGCCAACGTCCTGCGCCAAGTGCGAGACGAACCGCGGTTTCCGACGCCCGCACTGTCGCGCGCGCCATCATCAGGTTGGCGAGGTTCGCGCACAGGATCAGCAGCACCGCACACGTAGCGCCGAAGAGTAACAACAGCGACGTGCTCATTTCGGTTTGCAAATGAAGGAGACCCTGCTCGCCGGGCATAACCGCGATGCGCTGCGTCATGAATCGATCGCGATTGAACGTCGGAACACTCGCAGCGATGTCATTCGCTTCCAACTCGCGGATCTGCCGGTACAAAACATCGAGCGACGCCTGCGCTTGTTCAGGCGACACCTCCGGCTTCCGTCTGGCCATCACGCTCAGCCATTGATGCCGGCGGCTTGTCAGGCGCGTGGGTGGGAGTGGATTGAAGACCGGCGTCATCATCAAAGGGACGCGCACGTCGGGGTTGTTTGAGAGATTCACGCCGTAAAAACCCGGTGGGGTTACACCCAACACGGTGAGCGGCTTTTCGTTAACAAGAATTGTTTTGCCGATCAGGTTTGGATCCTTATTGAACCTGCTCTCCCAAAAGCGGTAACTCAAAACTGCAACCGGATGCGCACTGGGCGTGCGATCGTCTTCGTGTGTGAACAACCTTCCGGCCCACGGTCGCACACCGAGCACCTCGAAAAAGTTTCCGCTGACGAGCTCGCCATTGACGCGCTCGGTCTGATCTCCATAGGTGACATTCATCTGCGTTCCGCCGCGCGCGATCACCCCTGAAAAGACCGAATTCTGATCGCGCAGGTCTTTGTACATGGCGTACGAGAACGAACTGTCGATGGTTGGTCCATCCTTCGGATCGTATGCAGAGAGCACAGCGAGCTGATCGGGATTCGCCACGGGCAGGCTCTGCAACAAAACGGTATCGAGGAGGGAAAAGATCGCCGCATTCGCTCCAATACCGAGCGCAAGCGTCAGCACCACAACACCCGCGAACGCAGGATTCTTCGCCAGCATGCGAAGCGCGTATCTCAAATCTGTGATCATCTTTTTTATCCGTTCAATCGGTGGCTAAAATTATTCGTAGCGTAGTGTCGTTAACGGGTCCACACGCGTCGCTCTGCGCGCGGGCAAATAGCACGCAAGCACGCCGACGACCATCAGCACCAAAGCCACCGCGACAAACGTCGCCGTATCCGTCGTCGAAACTCCAAACAACAAACTCGACAACAAGCGCGTCAACGCAAACGCGCCGCCCAATCCGATCACAAGCCCCAACAGCACGAGCCTCATTCCCTGGCCCATGAACAGACGCAACACATCGCGCTGCCCTGCACCGAGCGCCATGCGAATCCCGACTTCATGCGTGCGTTGAGAAACTGAATAGGAGAGCACGCCGTACACACCAGTCGCTGCCAACACCAACGCGAGGGCGGCAAACACTGAAAACAGCAGTGCGTTGAATCGACGCGTGGCAGACTCGCGCGCCAGAATGCCTTCGAGAGTTTCGATTTCATTGACTGGAAGATCTTTGTCGACCTCATGCACCGCCTGCACGACGGCCGCAGTCAACGTCTGGGGATCACTTACTGAGGAGCGAATCGAAAGCGTCGAGTTGCGTTGCGCGAACCTTCCGAACGGTGTGTAGATTTTGATGAGCGGCTTTGCTTCCGAGCCGTACAGACCCACTTGCTTAACAACTCCAACGATCTCGTGGTCGGCCGGACTGTCGTACTTGAGCCGTTTGCCAACTGCGCTCTCATTCGGCCAGAAGCGGCGTGCGAGCGTCTCGTCAACAAGCACGACCGGCTTCCCTTCTTCATCCTCATCCCTTGTAAACGTTCGCCCCTCCAGGAGCGGAACTTTCATCGTCTGAAAGTAATCAGCAGACACAATCGACCAATCGACATTGATCAACTCACCCGGGTTGGGCTCGTAATGCTCGACAGCGATGTCGGTTTGCCAATCGCCGAGACCGGGCAACGTCGTTGTAAGCGTGGCAGATTCGACTCCCGGCACACCTTTCACTTGATTCAGCACCCGATGGAGTAGCCTGCGAAGCTCGCCCGGTTTTTGGTAGCGCCCTCGCGACGCTTTCAGCTCCATCGTGAGAACGCCGTCCGGATTGAAGTTATTATCAGTTTTCAGCAACACGAACATGCTCTTCACGAGCAATCCCGCGCCTACAAGAAGCGCCACCGAGAGCGCGACTTCAGCGACCACCAGCATGCCGCGAAGCTTCTTGCCTTGCGCGTCGGTAGTTGTTGCGCTGCTATCTTTCAGCGTCTCCTGTAGATCGGTTTTGGAAGAGCGCAGGGCGGGTATAACGCCGAAGATGAGACCCGTGAGCAGTGACATAACAAAACTAAAGGCGAGGACCTGGCCGTCTAACTCCAGTCCCGCCATGCGAGGCACCGTTTCATGTGCGACTTTCGACAACACAGAGAAGGTCCACACGGCAAGGATCATCCCCAGCACTCCGGCAGCGATCGCGAGCAGTAAACTCTCGACGAGCATCTGCCTGAATATGCGGAATCGCGAAGCGCCGAGTGCGGCACGCACCGCAAATTCTTTTCGTCGCGCTGCGCTACGCGCGAGCAGGAGGTTGGCGACGTTGGCACACGCGATGAGCAACACAAGGGCGACTGCGCCGAGCAGTAATTTCAAAGCAGTACTAACGTTTCCGGTGATGCTGTCCTGAAGAGAGAGAACGTTGACGACGTTTGAGCCCTGGTTATGGATTGGATATTGGCGCAACAACTCCTGCTGGACGCGGTTCATGTCCGCACGCGCCTGTTCGATCGTGACACCTGGTTTCAAACGTGCGATGACGTTTCCACCGGTGCGCACCTCACGTTCTTTCCAACCGAGTGGTCCCATCAAGACCCACAACGGCGGTGGTCCCTGGTGGTAGAAGTTTTCCGGCATCACGCCGATGATCGTGTGAGGTTTGTCGTCGAGCAGGATCGACTTGCCAACGATACTTTGATCGCCGGCGAAGCGCTGTTGCCAGGTTGCATAGCTGATCAAAGTGACTGGTGCCGCTCCCGGCTTGTCATCCTCCGTAGTGAAATCGCGACCGAGTAAAGGAGTGGCGCGCATCACTTTGAAGTAATCTGAAGTGACCATGCGCGCGTTCACGCTCTCGGGCTTGTCGGTGCCGGTTATGTTCACGAACCAGCCACGGAACGTCGACATTGATTCAAAGACCTGATTGCGGGAGCGCCAGTCGACAAAGTTTGGATACGAGATCAGGCGGTTCTTGATCTCTGGCCCCGACTCATTCATCCAAACAATTCGCTCTGCTTCCTGGTAAGGCAGTGGTTTCAAAAGGACCGCATTAATCACGCTGAACATTGCAGTGTTCACACCGATACCGACTGCCAGCATCAGAACAGAAAGCAACGTAAAGCTCGGATTCTTGCGCAACCACCGAAGCGCGTAGATTAGGTCTTGAAGCATTTGTCTCTTTGTGCCTTTTGTGACCTGCGCGGGCGGCCACGGAGGGCCGCCCCTACAAAAAGCTTTTACATTCAATAATTCCCATCACGTTATTGTAGGGGTGGCCCTCTGTGGCCACCCGTCCGTCGCCTATTCGTAGCGCAGCGCCACCAACGGATCGACCTTTGTCGCACGGCGCGCGGGGATGTAGCACGCGATGAGCGCCACTACCGTTAACAGCACCGCGATCACGCCATAAGTCAGCGGATCAGAAGGCTTCACTTCAAACAACATCGTCGAAAGTTCGATCCAACTCTCGAGATATCTTGTCAGCACGTAAGCGGCAACCAGGCCGAGCACTACGCCGATCAAGGCGAGCACCATTCCCTGTCTGACGATCATCCTCAACACGTTGCCACGATTGGCGCCGAGCGCCATGCGAATACCGATTTCATGCGTCCGCTGAGAAACCGTGTAAGCAAGAACACCAAACAAACCGATCGCTGCGAGTTGTTGGGCCAACAGCGCAAACAGTGTCAACAGCTTTGCAAACAAACGCTCCATGCGAAGTGTTTCGTCCGCCTGTTCGACCTGCGTTTTTACGTTTTGCACCGGAAGGTTAGGATCGATCTCACGAACAGCATTGCGCACGCTCGCGACAGTTGCCGCTGGATCACCCGTGGTGCGCACTTCAAACGTCGCACCGCTCAGCGGGCGTTCCTGTCGAAACGACGTGTACATCGTGGGCGGCACATCCTCCCGCTGGCTCGCATATTTCGCATCGCGACAGATGCCGACAATTTCAATCTCGTCGGGTTTCCTTGGATCGAAGGTGAAGCGTTGTCCGATCGCGTTCTGATTCGGAAAGAACTTATTGGCAAACGTTTGATTGACGATGGTGACTTTCGGCGAGGTTTCGTTGTCCTGCGGCCCGAGAGCGCGACCCGCGAGAAGCGGGATCCCTATCGCATCGAGGAAATTTTCTCGGACGACGAGACGGTGCGCTTCACCACTTTCCGGAATGCTCCCCTCAGCGTCGGGTGTTGCGTTCAAAGCCTCACGAAGGTAGATGCTGCTCGTGTGAATACTCTGCGAGAGCAGAGCCATGCGCGAGAACGTCACCGCCTGCACACCTGGAACAGTTTCCACGCGATCAGTGATCTGTTGATAAACCTGTCGCAGCTTATCGTCTTTGTAACCGATGAGGCTTGGTTGCACTTCGAACAGCAACAGGTTCTGCGTATTGAAACCAGTATCGACTCTTTGCAGGTTGAGCAACGTGCGCACAAACAATCCGGCGCCGACGAGCAGCACCAGAGACAAAGCCACCTGGAATACAACCAACCCCCGCGCCAACAGCGAACGATGCACAGCACTCGATGAGCGTCCGGTGTCTTTAAGCGAAGGCGTCAGATCAACTCGCGTCGTTCGCCACGCAGGAGCTAGTCCGAAAATGAGACCGGTTAGCAGTGAAAGCGCGAAGGTAAATCCGAGCACACGCCAATCGAGTTGTGGCTCGAGTGAAGTCATGCCGGCTCCGCCCCAAAGGCTGACGGCGAGTATTCCATCCTTGATCCAAACGGCGAATATGAGTCCTAAAAGTCCACCCAAACCCGCAAGCAACACACTCTCAGTAAGAAGCTGCCGGATGAGCCGTTTGCGGCTCGCTCCCAGGGCAACACGTAAACTGATCTCTTTTTGTCGTCCTGCCGCACGCGACAACAGCAAGTTAGCAACGTTTGCACACGCAATCAGCAGCACCAACCCGACAACGCCAAGTAGCAATAGAGCGACGGCGCAAAATATTGACGACGGTACATCTCACCTTGTCCGCCGGGATCGGCGTAGAGCCGCGGATAGTGCTTCGGATCGAGATCGGCGATGGCATTGCCGCCTCTTGCTTTCGCTGCGACTTGACGCGCATTGCGATGCTCGACGACCGATTGAAGGAAGGTGTTATTAAGTTGGGCCTGCACCTGGTCGGGCGTGACACCCGAGTTCATGCGACCCATCATCCGCAACCACCAGACGTTGTTATTCAAGTATGAGCGTTGCTTGTCAGCGTAAAGCTGCGGCTCAACGGCGATGGGTATCGCTATGTCCTGGGTCGAGCCCACGCCGGCCGTTCCGTCAAAACCTTTGGCACTGACGCCGATGACTGTGAATGCTACGTTGTTGAGATTGACATGTTTACCGACGACTGCCGCGTCGCCGCCAAAGCGTTTCTGCCAGAAACGATGACCGAGAACAGCAACGGGCGTTGCGTTCGGCTTGTCGTCGTCATCAGTAAGCAAACGTCCGACAGCGGGCTGCACACCGAGCGCGGAAAAGTAATTTCCAGTTACTGCGTGGCCCGTTGCGACTTCGGCTTGTCCGTCTGCGGTGACGTTGAGACTCACACTGCCAAACGCAAACACGTCTGACAATGGACCAGGCTGTTCGCGCAAACGTTGAACTGTTTGATATGGGAACGACGTTCTGACTTGTTGGCCCGTGGCCTCGTCCTTATTCGAGCTTCCGTTGTAACTGCCGACGCTGAATTCCGGGGGCGATATCGATTTAAGCAGTACCAGCCGCTCAGGCTCCTTCACCGGCAACATCTTCAACAACATCGCGTCGACGATGCTGAACAGCGCGGTGTTGGCCCCGATACCGAGCGCAAGCGAAAGTAGCGCAACGGCCGTGAGAGCCTTTTGTTTCAATAACATCCGAAATCCGTAGCGAAGATCTTGTAATAACGTATGCATATCCCTTTGTACCTTTATCTGACCTTATTCGTATCGCAGCGCCACGAGCGGATCGACCTTCGTCGCCCGTCGCGCCGGTATGTAACAAGCGATTAATGCAACGACCGTGAGCAGCACTGTGATTAACGCCAGTGTCAGTGGATCCGTTGCGCTAACTTCGAACAACAGCGTCGACATCAATCGCGTCAGTCCAATCGCTGCGCCAAGCCCGACTACGACTCCAATCAGCACCGGCAACATTCCCTGCCTGATCACGAGCCACAGCACGTCGCGGCCCTGTGCTCCGAGCGCCATACGCAGACCAAGCTCGTGCGTGCGTTGCGTCACTGCTGTAACCATCACGCCGTAAATACCGATCGCTGCCAGCAACAATCCCAGCGCGGCGAACAACCCGAGCAGCCAGAGACTAAATCTTGTGTCGGAAAGCGCGCGACTCAGCAGTTCATCCACCGTGCGCACGGAGGTGATTGGCTGATCGCGATCGAGCTGATGCACCTGCTGCCTGATCGCGGAGACAACCGTTTCAGGCGGCACACTTGTTTGTACCGACAGCATGAGAATGTTGGACCAACCCTCGCGACGATACTGAGTCAGAGGCGCGTAGACCTGTAACGGCGAGTCCTGACTCAGCCGTCTACCTTTAACATCCGAAACCACTCCGACGATCGTACGTCGAATGAAACGGCCCTCAGGAGTTTGAGCCTCGGCAGGAAGCAGATGCTCCGGTGGTCCCATCCAGAGTGTCCTGCCGACAGGATTCTCATTTGGGAAAAACCGCTTCGCCACAGTCTCATTAATTATTGCGACCTGCTGCGAATCACTTTTATCACCCGCGTTGAAAGCGCGACCCTGCCGGATCGTAATCCCCAGAGTGCGAAAGTAGTCGCTACTGGCCAGTCCAAAATCCGCGACTGGAACTTGACCAAGCGAGGGCGGCGCGGCCTGGCCCTCGAAACTCAGAAATTTGCCCCATCCCGGTCCGGCGCCTAACGGCAAATTCGTCGAGAACGAAGCCGACTGAACGCCCGGAATATTCGAGATGCGCGTGAGCAACTGTTCAGAAAACGGCAGACCCGCTGGCTCGCGAGGATCTTGAATAGTCAGTGCAAACGGATACTTCGCCTCAGGCAAAGGCACACGCATCGTGACTACGTTGCGAGCGTTGAAGCCAACATCCACCTGCCGCAGCTTGATGAACGTACGCAACATCAGACCGGAGCCCACGAGCAGCACGAGTGCTAATGCAACTTCGCCCACAACCAGCGCGCGGCGCACGCGACCTTGCCTGCGACTTCCAAGACCCGCGACACCACCTTCGTTTATCGAATCACGCAGGTCAGTTCGCGCCGCCTGGAATGCCGGCAATAAACCGAAGATGACTATCGTGACGAGTGTGAGTAAGAAAGTGAATCCCAACACTCTTGCGTTCACGTCGATCACATTTGCGCGCGGCACCGTGTCGGGCAGTAATGTCAAGATTAGTTCAATGCCCCATGTCGCCAGAACCACGCCGCACGCCCCGCCGATCAAAGCCAGTGGCAGGCATTCGATAATTACCTGGCGAATAATGCGCGCGCGGCTAGCTCCCAAACTCGCCCTGATGGCGAGTTCTTTACTGCGAGCGGATGCACGCGCGAGTAAAAGATTCGCGACGTTCACACAGGCGACCAGCAACACGAATGCAACCGCGCCGAGCAGGACCAGCAACGCTTTGCGGGAGTCGCCGACGAGTTGTTCCTGGAGCGGAACGATGAATGCGACGATCTCAAACGCTGGATCGATTTCCCCGAGCGCATGGGCGATCGTGCTGACGTCTGATTGCGCCTGTTCGGTCGTGACGCCAGGTTTCAAGCGACCAACAAGCGTGATGAAGTAATTGTTGCGCGTCGCCATGTTGTCGTCTTTGGCGAACGCCATCGGCGTCCACAGTTCGACTTCCGGCACGTTGTCAAAGAACGGCATGCCACGGGGCATCACTCCGGCGACGGTAAAAGTCTCGCCGCCGAGCCGGATCTGCCGGCCAATAGCATTCGCGCTGCCGGAGAATCGTCGCTGCCATAGTTTGTCGCTCAGCAACACGACGCGATGTTTGCCAAATTGTTCTTCTTCCGGCGTGAAGAGCCGGCCCAGCGCGGGTGAGACTTGTAACACTTGAAAGAAATTAGAGGTGACGTATGCGCCTTGAATGCGCTCGGGCTCCGCTGCATCAGCAGCAAGATTGAAGTCGCCGTAGTAATAAGCTGCGAGCCCGTCAAACGACTTATTTCGATCGCGCCACTCATGATAATCAGGAAATGAACTGCCACCACCAGGCTGGCCGGACCAGAGAAACACGAGTCGATCCGGCTGCGGATACGGTAACGGGCGCAGCAGCACCGCATCCACGACGCTAAAGATCGCAGTGTTGGCGCCGATGCCGAGCGCGAGCGTCACCACAGCGATCAAAGTAAACACCGGATTGCGGACCATCATCCGAAACCCAAAGCGTAGATCGTGAATAAGCGAATTCATATATCACTCCGTTTAGAGTTCAAGCTTTAGCTTGTGTTTTCAGAAAAACAGCCTAAAGGCTGAACTCTGAACCAAATCATTCATACCTCAGTGCCTCTAACGGTTCGACTCGGCTTGCGCGCCACGCCGGGAACAAACACGCGAGCAGCGCAGCGAGCAGTAGCAGGAACGAGATCGCGCTAAACGCTCGAACGTCCATCGCCTGAACTCCAAACAACGTCGACTGCATCGCACGTCCGACGAGATATGCACCGCCCAATCCGATCACGGTGCCGCAACCAGCCAGAAGCGTTCCTTCTCTCAACACCTGATTGATCACATTCGATCTTTGTGCACCCACAGCCATGCGTATTCCAAACTCATGCGTGCGCTGCGCGACTGAAAACGCCATCACGCCGTAAATTCCGACTGCGGCGAGCATCAATCCCAGTGCTCCAAAACTCACAAACAACACCACGCTGAACCGATCGATCGCGAGTGACTCGCTCACGATCTCGTCAACTGTTCGTACACCTGCCAGCGGCAGATCCGGATCCACTGAGTTAACCGCGGCGGCGATGCTGTTAACGACGCTCTTCGGATCACCGCTCGTCTTTAACGCCACCGAACTCTGTGGCCACGGACTCTGCGCGAACGGAACATTGATCTCCGGATCCTCTTCTCGAGACCCGGCCCCGCGCACGTTGTGATACACGCCAACGATCTGCCATTCGATCGGCTTCCCTCTCGGCGCACCCGGAATAATCTCCCGGAAGGAAATTTGTTGCGTCAGCGGATCGACTCCGGACATATAGCGCTTCACGAAGTGTTCGTTGACGATTGCAACGCGCATACTCGTCTCCGTGTCTTGTGCGTTAAGGTTGCGACCGTGTGTAACACGAATACCGAGAGTGTCGACGTAGTCAGGTGTAACCATCTGCACGTCTGTGAGGTTGCGCGTCGATGGGCTCACAGGCTGGCCCACGATTGTGAAACTCGCTCCCAACGAAGCACCGAGTCCCGGAATACCTGTTGTAACCGCTGCCTTCGTCACACCGGGAACAGCCTGGATCCTTTCGAGCATTTGTCCGTAATAGGATCGGATTTTATCTGGCCCATCGAGGCGCCTCTCAGGCACCGGTAAACGGAAGGTGAGAACGTTGTCAGTTTGAATTCCCAGATCAATTCGCGTCAGATTCCAGAAGCCTCGGAGCGCAAGACCACCAGTCGCCAACAACGTCAACGCGAGCGAAAACTCCGCCACCACAAGCACGCGAAGAAAATTGCGTCGCACTCCGCCGGCACCCGTGCGTCCTCCGAGTTTCAAAACTTCATTGAGGTCCACTCGCGTTGCCTGCCACGCGGGCGCAGCTCCAAACAACAACCCGGCGAGGGTGGTGACACCGATGGTGAAGAACAAAACAGGAATGCTGATTCTGATGTTTGCTTCTGACGGGATCATCGTGCCTACAGGTGGCATCACGTACGTGATTGCGTCGATGATCACGCTCGCGAGAAAGACGCCGAGCGCGCCGCCTAAAACAGCGAGCACCAAACTCTCCGTGAGAAACTGGCCGAACAATCGCAGTCTCGAAGCGCCCACCGCGGCTCTTACTGCAACTTCCTTTTGACGAGACGTACCACGCGCCAACAGGAGATTTGCGACGTTGACGCAGCCAATCAATAGCAGGAAAGCGACTGCGCCCAGCAATAACCAGAGATTGCGACGAGTCGAAGGCGTAACAAAGTTGAGGTGCAACGGCTCGACCGTCATCTCGCGAGTAGAGGTCTTCGGCGATTCGCTGTTCAGTTGAGCGGCAATCCCGCTCATCTCTGCCTGTGCCTGACTGAGTGTGACACCGTCTTTCAGCCGTCCCATGACGCTGATGAAGAACGGGTCGCGCGTGAGCTGGTCGGGCCTGAACGAGAGCGGCACCCACAGTTGAGAATTGAATCGATCGTAAATGCCCGGCGGCAGAACACCGACAACTGTATAACGCTCGGCGTTCATTCGAATGTCTTTGCCGATCAGATCTCGATTCGAGTTGAAGTGCTTAGCCCAGAATCGATGACTGAGAATTACCACCCGGTCTCTGCCCGGCTCACCTTCTTCGGGGAGGAAGTCGCGCCCGAGTAGCAGCGGCAAACCCTCCATGGTGAAAAAGCCGGGAGTGCGACGCGAAGCCGGAACCTGCTCTGGTCTATCTTCAGTTGCGACGTTGAATGAGGCGCCGTTCCATGCATTGATGGCCTCGAACGAGTTGCTGCGTCGCCGCCATTCCAGAAAATCGTTCGCGGCTACCGGACCTCGCCCATTTGGAAGCCTGGACCACAGCATCACGAGCTGATCCGGATTGGGATACGGCATCGGCTCGAACACCGCATAGACCACGCTGAAGATCGCCGTTGTCGATCCGATACCCAACGCGAGCGTCAGTACCGCGGTGATCGTGAACGCTTTGTTCTTCAACAGCGTACGAAACGCGAAGCGGATGTTCTGCTTAATACTCGTGAGCATATTTGACACCCTTAGTCAGACGCGGTGACGGGGGACGCGGCGACGCGGCGATTCTCCGTGTCCCCGCGTCGCCCCTTCTCCGCGTCTTCATTCATCTCTCAGCGCGACCAACGGATCAACTTTTGTCGCGCGTCGCGCGGGCGTGTAACACGCCAGCACCGACACGATCACAAGCAACAACGGAATCGCAGTGAACACGACCGGATCCGTCGGACTCACCTCGAACAACAAACTCTGGATCATTCGCGTCAGCGCGAACGCACCCGCAACACCCACCACCACACCCGCGCCTGTCAGCAACAGTCCCTGTCGCAAGACTACTCGACGCAATGCGCCGGGTTCCGCGCCAAGTGCGAGCCTGATCCCGAATTCTTTTGTGCGACTGCCAACGTAGACCGACATCGTGCTGTAGATTCCAACCGCCGCGAGCAGGAGCGCGATAATCGCGAACGCCGTCAGTAGAATGTTGGTCAGGCGTTGCGTGCCAAGCGTTTGTTCGATGATGTCGGTCATCGATCGGACCAGGAACAGCGGCATATCAGGGTCAACTTGCTTGATAGCACCCCTGAAAGTCGGAATGGATGCGAGGGGTGGACCATCAGTGCGCGCAACGAACCACGCGCGCGTGTCCGTGGATTGGCCGATCGGAAAGTACATGTGAGGCCGGATCTCTTCAGCAAGACTGAGGTGCTTAATGCCACCCACGATTCCTACAATCGTCAGCCACTGTCGATTACCGCTTGTCTGAATACGTTTGCCGATCGCGTCCCCAGCGGGCCAGTAACGACGGGCCAGGGGTTCATCGATAATGGTGACCAGAAGTGACTTGGAATCGTCAGAATGTTGAAAGTCGCGGCCTTGCAACAGCGGAATGCCCAGTGTCTGAAACGTGCCGGGCGTGACGCTCGTCATTTCTGCCTGCTCTAATTGGGAAACGTTGCCACCCTCCGGCGGTTCCTGACCTTCGACGATAAATCCATCGACACTGCCACCGTCCACAAAAGGAAGATTCGACGTTAGACCAACAGACTTGATACCCGGAGAGTTACGCAGTCGCTCGACGGCGTCGCCGTAGAACCGCAAGGCTTTCTCTTCGTTGTCATACTTTGCGAGCGGCAGGTTCGCCACCATCGTCAACGTGTTCTCGGCATTGAACCCGAGGTTCACGGATTCAAGACGATGAAAACTCTTCAACAACAAACCAGCGCCGATGAGCAGGATCAGCGAGAGCGCAAACTGAACGGCCACCAGAACGCTATTCAAACGCCGGTTAGAAACAGTGCCGCGCGCGCCTTCTCGCATTCCGCCTGCAATTCCCATCGCGTGGGCGCGAAGCGCAGGCATAAAGCCAAACAACAAGCCTGTCAGCACGCTTAATCCGGCGGTGAAAGCCAGCACACGCATGCTCAAGCTCACTTCTTCAATCCGCACGATGCCGGCGATTGGCAGCTTGTCCAACGTACGAATGCCAATGGCCGCGAGGCCGACTCCCACGATGGCCCCAACTACTGAAAGGAGAACGCTTTCAGTTAATAGTTGTCTTGCAACACGTCGCGGAGTCGCTCCGAGGGCAACGCGAACCGCAATTTCCCGGGTGCGTGAAGTGGCCCGAGCTAACAGAAGGTTGGCGACATTGGCGCAGGCAATGAGAAGGACGAAGGCAACAGCGGCAAGCAAGACCAGTAGTGGCTTCTGTGTCCTGCCGAGCATAACTTCTTTGATTGGCCTGACAATGGTCCTTGGACCATCGCCTTCGTTTATGCCAACAAACTCTGGAGAGTTTGGATGTTGGCGTCCGTAGTTTTGAAGTATTTCGGTGGTGTCCGCGTGAGCTTGTGCGACTTGTACT
Organism: uncultured Acidobacteriota bacterium; assembly: GCA_963728575.1. GTDB lineage: Bacteria > Acidobacteriota > Blastocatellia > Pyrinomonadales > Pyrinomonadaceae > PSRF01. The sequence goes on along the minus strand of CAVSKT010000012.1, from coordinate 258,860 downwards.
CCGGGTTTCAATCGCGCGATAACCGAGAAGAAATAAGGAGCCGTGCGTTTCGCGTCGTATGCCATTGGAGTCCACAGATCGATCTCCAAACGCGGCATCTTAAACTCTGCTGGCATCACACCGATGATTTGTGTCGGCGTATTATTGAGACTCAGCATTTGACCGAGGATGTTTGGATCGCCACCAAACCGTCGTTGCCAGAACCGGTAACTAATCACGCAGACAAGATTCTTCCCCGGCGAATCCTCGCCCTCAACGAACGTGCGTCCGAGCAACGGGTTAACGCCGAGCACCTTAAAAAAGTCTGACGTCGTTCTTGTGACAGGCAATCGCTCAGGCTCACCAACGCCGGTAAGATTGGTCTCGCTGCTGTTGTAAAGAGCAAGCGTTTCAAACGAACGATTCTGTTCGCGATAGGCAGCAAAGTCCGCCTGCGAAACGCCCCACGAAGTGAGACCGAGTTTCGGGCTCGCTTGCAGCATACGGACGATCCGATCAGGTTCGCGAAAGGGCAGCGGCTGCAACAGGATGCTGTTGACCAAACTGAAGATCGCAGTGTTTGCACCGATGCCAAGCGCGAGCGTGATGACCGCAACGAAAGTAAACGCGGGTTGCTTCAACAAAATTCGCACGCCGTAACGAAGGTCCTGGATCAGAGTGTTCATAGTTTTGTGCCTTTAACTTTTGCTTTCCGAAAAATCATTCATACCGTAGCGCCACGAGGGGATCGATCCGTGTGGCGTGTCGTGCCGGGATGTAGCAAGCAAGAAACGCAACTAACAAGAGCAATGCAGGAACTCCGACGAACGTGAGTGGATCTCTCGGCGTGACGCCGTAGAGCATTTCTGTCAACACGCGCGTCGCGAGTAGGCCAACTCCAATGCCGACGACCAAACCCGCGAACGTCAGCGCCATTCCCTGACGCAAGACGAGCCTGAGCACGTCAACCGGCTGCGCTCCCAACGCCATTCGAACGCCAATCTCATGCGTGCGTTGCGCGACCGCGTAAGAGATCACTCCGTAAAGTCCGACGCATGCGAGCACAAGCGCCAATGCCGCAAACAAACCGAGCAGCAGCGCTTGAAAACGCTCCTGCGAGATCGCGGCCGCAAACACCTCGTCCATCATGCGAACGTGTGAAACCGGCTGGTCCTTGTCCACTGACCAAACTGCCTGTCGCACTGCCGCCGCGACCGACGCGGCGTCGCCCTTCGTGCGCAGGACCAGATCGCGAGGCGCTATAAATGCCCGGCGGTCCTGTGCGTATGGCGCATAGATATCCATTCTCGGATCGCCGTAAAGCCCTGCCTGACGCACGTCGCTGACGACGCCGACGACGGTGAGCCACGGATTGGGTGAATCGAGTGGTCCAATCTTGAGTCGTTTTCCCGTCGGATCCTCCCCCGGCCAATATCGTTCGCCGAGTTGGCGGCTGATCACGATTACAGGCGGCGAATCAGGAGAGTCGTGCGCGTCGAAAAAGCGTCCGCGCTGAAGTGGAATGCCCATGGCCTGGAAGTAGTCGGGACTTACGACGCGATAAAGGGCGAACGGCAGCTTCATATCGCCCGGTGAAGCCTGTCCTTCGACTGAAAAACTGAAGTTCATGCCGTTGAACGAGAGGGGCAGAAACGAGATCATTCCCGCGGATTCGACACCCGGAAGAGCTTTCACTCTTTGCAATGTTTCATCGTAAAAGGCGCGACGAGCTTCAGGCTTTGCATACTTCGGCATCGGCAGAACCATTCGCATCGTCAGCATGTTCTCGGTTGAAAATCCGGTATTGACTTGCCGCAGTAATTGAAATGTGCGGATCAGGAGTCCTGCGCCGACGAGTAGCACAACGGCGAGTGCGACTTCAGAGACAACGAGCACTCTTCGAACGTAACGTCCCGAAGTTCCACCGGCCACATCTCGCGCGACGTCGCTCAACGTCTGTCCGGGTTTGGCGCGCGCGGCAAGCAGCGCGGGCAATCCGCCAAAGATCAGTGCGGTGAGTAAACTCACGCCGAACGTAAACAACAACACTCGAGCATCGACGTTGACGGTCTGAAGTTTTGAGAGAGTTTCAGGCAGTAACTTCGCAAGCGCTTGCACACCCCACAACGCGCCGAGCACACCGAGCAAACCACCCGCGCTCGCGAGCAATAAGCTTTCGACCAGCAGTTGTCGCACGATGGTCCAACGGCGAGCGCCGAGAGCGATGCGTATCGCGATCTCCCGGCGTCTCGTTGTTGCCTGGGCCAACAGCAGGTTCGCGACATTCGCGCACGCGATCAGGAGCACCAGACCGACGGCGGCAAACATGATCAGGATCGGTAAACGAAGATCGCCGACGTAATCCTGGTGCAATGTATTGACGATGAAGCCGAGACCTTCATTCGTTCTCGGATATTCTGTCGCGAGACGTCCAGCAATCGATGCGACGTCGGCGTTTGCTTGTTTGAGCGTTGTTCCTGATTTCAGGCGTGCGACGAGCCGGAGGTAATGATCGCCACGTCCACTCGCCTGCTCCGGCTCCATGGCCCACGGCAGCCACAACTCTGTGTCGCGTTCAGGAAAGAAAAAACCTCGCGGCATCACACCAACGACTGTGAACGATTCACCATTGAGCGTGATGTTGCGATTCACGATCGAAGCATCGCGATTAAAGCGCCGCTGCCAAAGCTCGTCGCTCAGTACGACCACGCGCTCCTGGCCCGCCTGATCTTCATTCGCCAGAAACGTCCTGCCTAGCGCGGGTTCGACGCCGAGGATTGAAAGCACATTCGCGGTGACGAGCACTCCGTTGAGACGTTCCGGCTCGCCATCACCTGTGAGGTTGATGTCCTGCGGACCGTGTGCGCCCACACCTTCGAACGACTGGTTCTGAGTTCGCAGGTCGAAGAAGTTAGCCGGTGCGACTTCATTCTGGTGCACCTGTGCCAGCCCCTGCTCCCAGATCGAGACGAGGCGCTCAGGATCTTTGAGAGGCAAGGGTCGCAGAAGGATCGAATCGACCGCACTAAAGATCGCTGTGTTAACACCAATACCAAGAGCAAGCGTGACGAGGGCCACCACTGTGGAAGCCGGCCGCTTCACGAGGCTCCTGATCCCGTAGCGAATGTCTTTAAATATGGAATCCATTTGTTTTCGTTTAGAGTTCAGCCTTTAGGCTGCTTCTTTGCGGACACAAGCTAAAGCTTGAACTCTGAACGCTCCTTCATTCATATCGGAGCGCCGTGAGCGGATCGACCTTCGTCGCACGACGCGCCGGAACTAAACACGCAATCAACGCAACCGCTGCAAGCAGCACGGGAATGACCGCAAACGTCCACGGATCGCGTGCTTCGACACCAAACAGCAGCTCCGTCAAAGTCTCGAGATACTTCGTCAACGCATAAGCACCGGCGAGCCCGATGACGATTCCGATAACCGTCAAAGTCATTCCCTCGCGCAGAACCATCATCAGCACTTTGCGACGATCGGCTCCGAGGGCCATCCGAATTCCTATCTCGTGTGTGCGTTGCGACACCGCGTAGGCCATCACGCCATACAACCCAATCGCTGCAAGCTGTTGCGCGATCACTCCGAAGAGCGTCAACAACTTGGCAAACATTCTCTCCATCGCCAGCGTTTGATCGGCCTGTTGGATCTGTGTGCGGATGTTGCTGAGCGGCAGGTTGCTATCTACGTCTCGCATCGCCGCTCGTATTGGTCCAACTAAAGCCGTGGGATCGCCCGCCGTGCGCACTTCAAACACGACCCTGGAAACTCTTCCGAGCGACTGCCGCCACGATTGGTAAACGGTTGGTTGTATGTCGTCGCGCTGGCTGGTGTACTTCGCGTCGCGCGCCATGCCAACGATCTGGATCTCACAAGGGTTGTCGGGCTCGAAGCTGAAACACTTTCCGATCGGGCTCTCATTTCCGAAATGAGTTTTGGCAAACGCCTGGTTGACGATCGCGACGCGTGGCGCCCGCGCATCATCCTGTTCGGTGAGATTTCTTCCCACGAGCAGCGGTATTTCCATCGTCGAAAGAAAATTCTCGCGCACCGTGTGGACCTTCGCGTCGCTGTCGAGCGGCTTGCCGTCTGGTCCAAGAACGTGTGGCAGAAAAACTGAGCTCGTGTTTGAGCTCCAGGAAAGAAGCGCGTTACGAGAGAAAGTCACTGACTCTACTCCCGGTACTGCTTCAAGACGGCCGAAAGCGTCTTTGTAAAGATTCACGAGCTTGTCGTCTTTGTAACCGAGCATGCCCGGTTCCACGTCGAACAGAAGCAGGTTGTGCGCGTTGAATCCGATTTCGACGTGCTGAAGATTTCTCAGCGTGCGAATCAACAGGCCTGCACCGATCAGAAGCAGCACGGATATCGATACCTGGACCACGACGAGTCCCTTGCTCAACCACGAACGCCCGATCGCACTCGAACCGCGGCCGGTGTCCTTGAGCGCGGGTGTCAAATCGAGATCGGTTGTGCGCAGCGCCGGGAGCAGTCCAAAGATCAATCCGGTGAGGAATGAAAGACCGAGAGTGAAACCAAGCACTCGCAGATCCAGTTGTGGATCGAGAGCGGTCATCTCTCGTCCACCCCATTCTGAAACCATTAAAAGACCGTCTTTGATCCACACCGCGAAGAGAACGCCGAGTGCGCCGCCGACTGTTGCCAGCAATACACTTTCAGTCAACAACTGGCGGACCAACCGCAGTCGACTCGCACCCAGAGCGATACGCACGGCAATCTCTTTTCTTCGCGACGAGCCACGAACGAGCAGGAGATTCGCAACGTTTGCGCAAGCGATGAGTAGTACGAGTCCGACGACTCCTACCAGCAATCGCAGAGGCTGAGCGAACCCGTTGCGCGAATCCATCTCACCCTGGCTTCCGGAATCGATTCCGAGGCGTGGCAGGTCCTTTGGATCTACAGTGCGCAGCGCAGTTTGCGATCGGGCCTGTCGCCCGGCTCGGTGTTCGAGGACGGATTGTTGGAATGGTCCAGCGAGAGCGACTTCGGCCTGCTCAATGGTGGCGCCGGGTTGCAAGCGTCCCATCAAGCGCAACCACCAAATGCCCGCGCCCTCCATGTTCGTTTGCTCTCCGGCGACTTGCGGTTCCCAGGCGATTGGGACCGACACATCCTGAGCAGAACCGACGTTGCTCGTTCCGGAAAAGCCGGCGGGTGTAACGCCGACGATCGTGAAAGCGACGTTATTAATATTGACTTGCTTGCCGATCACTGATGGATCCTTGCCGAAACGGTTGGTCCAAAAACGATGGCTCAGCACGGCGACCGGGGTGGCGCCGCGTTGTCGTCGGCATCGGTGATCGTTCGGCCGACAAGCGCAGGAACTCCGAGCGCGCTGTAGTAATTCCCTGAAACGACCTGACCACTGACGACTTCCGCATGACCGCCCGTGTTGAAGTTCATCTCCATCGGATAGAAGGCAAAGACGTCCGAGAGCACTCCCGGCTCCTGTCGAAGTCGCGTCAGCGTCTGGATTGGAAACGAAGTGCCCGTGGTGATACCGGTGGCTGCATCGTCCGTGTTAGTGCCGTCGAATGCGCCGACTCCAAACTTTTCGTAATCCCAGGTCGCTTTAAACAGCACGAGTCGATCCGGATCTTTCACCGGCAACTTCTTCAGCAGCACTGCATCGACAACGCTGAACAGCGCAGTGTTTGCACCGACGCCTAGCGCGAGTGTCAACACGGCGACCGCCGTGAACGCAGGATGCTTCACCAGCATCTGCGCTCCATAACGCAAGTCCTGCCAGAGTGCAGTCATGTCATGTCCTCGTGCTTACCTCCAATTAACTCAGTCCACAGCTTTCATTCGAGACGTAAGCGCTTCGAGGGGATCGACCTTCGTTGCGCGTCGAGCTGGTATCCAGCACGCGAGCAATGCCACGCCAACGAGCACCGACGGCGATCACCACAAACGTCCGCGGATCGCTCGCGCTGATCCCAAACAACAATCCCTTCAACAATCGTGTGAAGCGATCGACGCGAGCAATCCCAACGCGACGCCGGCAACCGCCAATCGCAATCCCTGGCCCAGCATCATTCTCAAGACATTCGATCTCTGCGCGCCGAGCGCGAGACGATCCCGAACTCATTTCGACGATTCGCGACGTTCAACGACATCACTCCGTAAATCCCCGTCAACGCAATAACAACGCAGTCGCAGCAAATCCCGCCAGCAGCGAGTTAGTCAGTCGTTTGGTAACAAGCGATCGATCGATTGCCTGCTGTACGGTGCTGACGTTGCCGACAGGCAGTTCGGGATCGAGCTGCGCCACTGATTGTCTGATGTTAGTTACGACTGCCGACGGATCGACTGAACTCCGCACGACCAGCATCGTCTCGCGCCGCGTCCATTGGTTGTACGGGCGATACACATAAGGCCAGGCGTCTTCGTCAAGCTTACGGTTCTTTACGTTCGGAACGACGCCGACGATCGTCAACCATGGACCATCGCCTATTCGAATCCGCTTTCCAACCAGATCGCCCTGCGATGAATACATCTGGGCCAGCTTTTCATCGACAATCGCGACGGGCAGAGACGTTTCAGTGTCCCCAGTATCAAAGGTCCGGCCTTTGACGATCGGCATTCCCATCGCCGCGAAATAACCCGGCGTCGAGCTGCGTAGCCACGCAACCTTGTCCTGTTCCTGTTGCACTCCCTCAACACTGAATGGACCACCCTGGCCATCGCCGCTGAACGGAACCACCTGGCACATCTCAACCGCTTCAACACCGGGAACACTGCGCACACTCTGCTGGAGCTGTTCAAAGAAGCTTCGAACCTGTGCTTTCTCCTTGTACTTCTGTTCAGGCAGCGCGAGCTCCGCCATCAGCACGTTCTCAGCACGAAAACCCGGATTGACGAACAAAAGGTTTCGGAAGCTTTGCAGGAAGAGGGCCGCTCCTATCAGCAGCACGAGTGAAAGCGCGAGTTGCGAGACGACAAAAACGTTATTCAGCCTGCGGTTTGATCCCGAGGCAGAGCCGCGTGCGCCTTGCTTTATGGCGTCCTGCAGATTGATTTGAGTGCTTCGCAAAGCGGGAGCAAGACCGCACAACACGCCCGTGAGCAACATCGCGCCGGTAGTGAAAGCCAGAACAGTTCCATCAATGCCCGCAGCCTCAACGTGCGGAATTTTCGACGCGGCAAAACTCTTGAGCGCCGCCACAAGCCAGATCGCGATCAGCACGCCAACAACAGCGCCTGCAAATGAGAGCAACAAACTCTCGGTAAGCGTTTGTCTAACTATGCGCAGCGCGCTCGCACCAAGACACTGCCGCAACGCGAGTTCGCGAGTGCGAGCGGAAGCGCGCGCGAGCAAAAGATTCGTCAGGTTTGCACAGGCGATTAAAAGAACGAGCGCGATCGCGCCTAGCAATACAAGCAATGGCATGCGCACTTCACCGACGATGTTGCGCTGCAACGGCATCAACACCGTCGTCACACTCGAATCCAGTGCTCCTCGTCCTGCATCGAACTCCGCCGCAAACGACTGGTACAACGCATCGATCTCTTTTCTCGCATCATCGGGGCTTGCAGTCTGTTGCAAGCGACCTACGACGGTGAGGTTCCACGAATTGCTCTCCTGCGGATTGAGCCCCTTCGGCACCCAGAGCTGCATATGACCGGAACTGCTTGCGCGCTCGGCGGGATCCGGAAACGAAAAGTCCGCAGGCATGATTCCGACTATTGTTGTCGGATTGCTGTCGATGCTGATCGTCTGTCCAACGACGGTCGGATTGCCGGCAAAACGGCGTTGCCATAACGCGTAACTAAGAATGGCTACAGTGTTGTTGCCCGGCGTGTCTTCTTGCGCGGTGAAAGTGCGGCCATGCAGTGGCTCTCGGCCAAGCACATTGAAATAGTTAAACGTGACGATTGCGCCCGGCACGACTTCAGGCTCACCGCCGCCCGTCAAAGAGAATTCACCGTCTTCAAAAGCAGCAAGGCTTTCGAAGGTTCGCGACCGATCGCGGTAGTACGCGAAGAGGGAATCGTTGACGTCCATATGGGCCAGGCCCTTCGCGGGCGCTGCATGCCAGAACGTCATCAAACGATCCGGATCCTTGAGCGGCAAGGGCCGCAACAACACGGCATTCACAACACTGAAGATCGCAGTGTTCGCACCAATGCCGAGCGCAAGCGTCAGCACAGCAATCAGTGTGAAACCAGGCTTTCTCAACAGACTGCGAATGCTTTGGCGTAGCTCTAAGCTCATCTTCTTTTTTGAACAGGATTTTCAGGATGAACAGGATTTAAAGGATAAAATCCTGTTCATCCTTTTCATCTGTGTCTAATAGTTTTACTCATACCTGAGCGCCACGAGTGGATCCACACGCGTCGCCCTTCTTGCCGGCAAGTACCCGGCAAGCACCGCAACGACCAACAACACTAGACTCGCTCCTACCAGCGAAACCGGATCCGTCGGCGAAAGATCAAACAACAGCGACTTCGCAAAACGCACGACGTAGAGCACGACCGGCACACCCACTGCAACGCCAATCAAAACCAGCATCAACGACTCTCTCAGAATCAACTTCACAACGTCGCGCGTCTTGGCGCCCAGCGCTATGCGAATACCAATCTCATTCGTCCGGCTTGCCACTGCGTATGACAGAAGTCCGTACAGCCCGATGCTTGCGAGCAACAGGGCCAGCACTCCAAAGAAGCCGGAAAGTTTCGCCATCAATCGCTCTCGCAGAAGTGATTCCTGGACCATGGCCCTGAAGACCTGGAAGTTCACGTCGAGTCCGGGATTGACTTGCATCAAGCTCTGTTTGATCGATGCGGTGAGCTCAGCCGGCGGGAGATTTGAGCGAACGAGATAGCGACGGCCCGGATTGGGATATTTGTCCTGCGAACTCGCTAAGTAAACAACCGGAGTCTCTTCTTCCCGAAGATCTTCGAATTTCGAGTCGCGAGCAACGCCGATGATTTCATAAAAAGTTTCCGGATCACCGGGCGTTGCTTCAACTACGAGACGCCTGCCGATAACATTTGTATCGCCCAGCTTTCGTGCGAGAGTCTGGTTGATTATTGCGACATGTGACGCGTTCATCGAATCGTTCGAACCAAATGAACGGCCCGCAACGAGAGGAATCTGTAAGGTCTTCAAATAATCGGCGCTGACGCGGTTGAATGAAGAGCCCACCTGGTCTGCAGAAGTTTTTCCGTCCAACCAAACGTTGTTACCTCTGACGCCGCCCGTGAGTGGATACGCGTCCATTTCAGCGACATCATCGACACCCGGAACGTTTCTGATTCTCTCGAGGAGTTGTTCTCTGAACGCGACACGCTGCGACGGGTCGATCTTGAGTCGATTAAAGCCAACACTGGAGATGAGAAGGTTTTCCTGATTGAATCCCGCATCCAGGTTGCTGAGCTTGTTAAGACTACGGGTAAAAAGAAAAGCGCTCGCAACCAGCACGAGTGAGAGCGCCACCTGAAACACCACTAAACCACGTCGCAAGCTGAATCGCTCACGACTCGCAGTTAATCCACGACCCGCTGCTTTCATCGCCGCGCCTGGTGTGATTCGAGTTGCGCGTAGTGCAGGTGTAAGTCCGAAGAACAAACACGTGAGAACTGCGACTCCGGCAGAAAACAGCAGCACTCTAACGTCAGGACTGACGTCTAAAAACACGATGTTATTGGCGGTTCCAATCGATGCGACTAAGACTCGGGTCAACGGTTGCGCTAAACCCGCACCTATCGCAGTTCCGATAGCCGCCAGCAGTAAGTTTTCCACCAACAACTGCCGCAGTATTCGCAAGCGCGACGCTCCGACTGCCTGTCGAACCGCCATCTCCCGTTCGCGTGTGCTCGCACGCGCCAAAAGCAAGTTCGCGAGGTTGGCGCACGTGATCAAAAGCACCACGCCGGCGATAACGAGCAACACCCAAAGCGGCTGTTCATAGTTCTGACGAAGAATTGAATAACCTGACGAGCCACTGACGACTTCGAGTTTTGAGTTTAGATAATCGTTGACACTCACGGCTGGATAATTCGAAGGGAGCGTCTCTTTAAACAAGGGTGTGGAAATCGAACTTATTTGCGCACCGGCTTGTTCGATGGTCCAACCGGGCTTGAGACGTCCGAACGGCATCAACCACCAGTGAATGCCCGAGTCGAGTCGCGCGTTCGCGCCTGAGAAAATCGGATCCGCGCAGATCGGTACCGCGACGTCAAACGACTTGCCAATCTCGAGCCCAAAGAAACTCGGCTGAGTGACACCGATTATTTGAAGCTGTTGATCTGAAAGTGTGATCTTGCGACCAACAACATCCGGCGCACTGCCGTATTCGCTTTGCCAGAATCCATGACTAATAACTACTCCCGGCGCGTTGCAACCACGCTGATCGTCTTCGGCGTTGAAGAGACGTCCTATTTCCGGTTTCACACCGAGAACGTTGAAGAAGTCGCCACTAACCCAAAGAGCACGCGCGGGCCGCGCCTCGCCTCCCTGAGCCAGGTTGAATCCACCCATACCCCACGCCGCGATGCCCGAAAATCCTTGTTGCTGATCGCGAACCCTTTCCCAGAGTGGGTTAGTGATTGGCCCGTAGCGCATTAAGCCTTTGTTGCCACGCGTCAGTTCAACATCGTGCTCGGTTAGCCGGACCTGGGCCAACTCTTCGGCATTTCGAATCGGAAGACTTTTCAACCTGACGGCATTGAGGAGTTGAAAAATCGCCGTGTTCGCGCCAATTCCCAGGGCCAGCGATAACACAGCCACCGCCGTGAACGCCGGATTCTTGGCGAGCATTCGAATGCCGAAGCGAAGGTCATTAAGCATTTGAACTCCTATTGAGCCTGCGAAGCAGGTGCCAGGATTGAGCCTGGCGAAGCAGGCGCTGGCTTAAAGCCTGGGGCGTAAGCCCCAGGTAAAAGTACGACCGAGTTTTCAAGCCCGCTATGCGGGCGACAGAGATCGATCATCACAACGGGCTGCCGCCCATTTCATGGACTCGCCATTCCATCGATCTGAATCCTGGGGCTTACGCCCCAGGCTTTATGCCTGCGCCTGCTTCCGCAGGCTTTATGCCTGTACCTGTTCCGCAGGCTTTTATTCGTACCTGAGCGCCACTAACGGATCGACTTTCGTCGCGCGTCGAGCGGGCAGGTAACACGCCAGCAAGGCGACGAGGAACAAAGCGCCCGTCACGATCGAAAAAGTCGCGACATCGTTCGTGCTCACTTCAAACAGCAGCGTGCTCAACAAACGCATCAATCCAAGCGCCGCCAACACTCCAATCCCAACACCCAGCAGCGCGAGCACCAACCCTTGCTTCAAAACCATCTTGAGAATGTCAGACGGTTTCGCACCCAGCGCCATCCGTACGCCGATGTAATGAGTTTGTTGACTGACGGAATAAGAGACGACGCCATAAATACCAATCGACGCCAGCAACAACGCAACGCCGGCGAAGATGCTGATCAGCAGCGCTGGAAAACGTCGCATGAACGACGCGGGCGTTTGCGCGATCATCTCGTCCATCGTACGAACGTTGAGAATCGCTGCTTCAGGTTCGAGATTGCGAACTTCGTTGCGAATCGAATTGGCGAGCGAATTCGGATCGCTGCTGGTGCGAGCGACGAGGTTGGAGAATGTCGATGGAAACTGCCGGAAAGAATAGTAGAGCACCGGTTTCACCGCTTCATCGACTCCAGTGATCTTTACATCTCCGACAACCCCGATAATCTCGATCGGATCCAGTTGAACAGATGCATAACGCAAACGCTTTCCAACCGGATCGCGACCTGGAAATAGACGCTCCGCAATAGTCTTACCGATGACTACAACCTGAGGTGAATTAGGATTTTCACGCGCGTCGAACATGCGCCCGGCAAGCAACGGGACTCCGAGTGCTGTGAAGTAATCGTCGCTGACAGTGCGAGTGTTCCCTTCGGTTTCTTTACCGGGTTGAGGAACCGGATCGCCGTCAACATAGAAGCGTGTTGTGTTGCCGGCATTCACCGGCAGAATGTTGACGGTTCCTGCGCCTGTCACACCGGGGAGCGTTTGCACGCGTTGCCGCAGTTGATCGTTGAAAGCGATCTGCTGGTTCACCTCGGTATATTTCGACGGCGGCAAGACGACGCTCATCGTCATCAGATTTTCCGTGTCGAAGCCGACGTTGGTCTGTAACAGTCGCAGCAGGCTCTTCATCATCAATCCCGCGCCGACCAGCAACACGACCGCAAGCGCGATCTCAGTCACGACCATTGCGCTGCGCAGACGCTGACTCGCACTCGCAGACGTTTGACGACCGCCTTCCTTGAGGGCTTCGTTGAGATCGACGCGAGAAGACTGGAGTGCGGGTGCAAGGCCAAACACGAGACCCGTGAACAATGAAAGTCCGAACGAGAAGGCGAGAATGCCGGTATTAACACCGAGTGTTTTCAAAAACGGCAATGCGTTCAATTGACTCTGGGGGATCCACGCGATGAGAGCAGGCACGCCCCAGTAAGCAATGAACAAACCGGCGGCGCCGCCGATCAATGAAAGTATGAGCGACTCAGTCAACAGTTGGCGGATCACGCGCCATCGACTGGCGCCGAGCGCCGCACGAATCGCGACTTCCTTCTGACGTGAGAGCGATCGCGTGAGTAACAAACTCGCGACATTCGCGCATGCGATCAGGAGTACGAACCCGACGGCAGCAAGCAGCACCATCAGGATTGGCTTCACCGTTCCCACGATCTCTTCCTGCAGAGGAACAAGGTAGACAACTGTTCCGGCGTGCGAAGCGTTGTGCTCCTGCTCGATCCGGCTCGCGATGACGGTCAAGTCTGCCTGCGCCTCGGTTGGTCCAAGACCGGGCTTGAGCCGGCCAATCAAATTCGTGCCGTGCATATAACGGCGAGTTCGCTGGTTCTCAGTCGGCTGGTAAGGCAGCCAGAGGTCGTTGTTTCGGAGTGCAAACTGAAAACTAGCAGGCAACACTCCGATTACGGTGTAAGTCTCGCTATTGATTGTTAACGTACGACCGACGATTCCCGGATCGCCGCCGAACCGTCGCTGCCAGAAGCCGTAAGTCAGAACCGTGACTCTGTTGCCGCCTGGTTGATCTTCACCGGCCTGAAATGTTCGACCAAGAACCGGATCGACTCCGAGCACCGAGAAGAAGTTTGCACTGACTCTCGGCGCGCCGATGCTTTCCGGTTCGCCGTTGCCACTGAGAAGCGCGCCTCCACCCGTGTAAGCCGCGAGACCACCTTCGAAGACACTGTTCTTCTCGTAATCCTGGTAGTCGGGATATGAGAACTCGCGTTTTGAAAACTTGTCCTGCGGAGTTCGCTCCCAAATGTGATACAGGCGATCGGATGACTTGTAAGGCAGTCCACGGATCAACGCGGCATCGACCACCGTGAAGATCGAAGTGCTGCCGCCAATTCCGAGCGCCAGAGTGATCACAGCGATCGCGGTAAACGCGCGGTGCTTCAGCAAGTTGCGAAATGCAAATTTGATGTCTTTAATCATCCTGTTTATCCTTAAAATCCGTGTTTAGACTTACTCGTAACGCAGCGCGACGAGGGGATCTACGCGCGTCGCCCTCACTGCCGGAATCAGTGACGCGACGATCGCGATCACAAAAAACACAACAGAGACGACGAGGAACGTCACGGTATCCGTCGGCGTCACACCAAACAGGAGCGTCGTCAGAAAGCGCGTCAACGCGAGCGCGCCTCCAATGCCGATAACAATCCCCGTGAGCACAAGCGTTAGCCCGTTCTTCATGATCAAACTCAGCACGTTTGCGGTCCTCGCACCGAGCGCCATTCGAATTCCAATCTCGTGTGTACGTTGAGTAACGGAGTAGGAGATGATTCCGTAAATTCCAACCGCGGCAAGCACCACGGCCAGCAGCGCAAACGCCGTAAACAACACCATCAACGAACGCGAAACAGCAGACACTTCATTTACACGTTGCACGAGTGTCTTCACATTCGAGATCGGCTGGTTGTTATCAATCGCCAACACTTCGCTGCGCACTGCGCCAACAAGACCGAGCGGATCCGATGAGGTGCGAACCATCACCGTCGTCCCGTTCATCGGCATTTGCGCGAACGGCACGTACAGCTCGGGAATCGCTTCGTCGGTGATGCTCTCCTGTCGAATGTTTCCGACAACTCCGACAATCGTCCGGCAGAAACCTTCAGACTCTTCACAGCCGAACCCGACTCGTTTTCCGAGTGCATCGCCGCCCTGTAAAAACCGTTTCGCAAACGCCTGGTTTACGATCGCCACCTTTGGACTTTCTGCGACGTCACGCGTGTCGTACAGACGACCGCTGAGGAGCGGTATCTTCAACGCTTTGAAATACTCGCCGCCGACCACGCCGACTCCGATCGCCGGATCCGTCTTGCGATCGAGTGGGGAATGTCCTTCGATACCCATAAAAGCGATCATCCCGTGACCCTCGAGCGGTGCGTGGTTGATTGCTCCTGCGGCTTGCACTCCCGGCAACGCGTTAAGGCGCTGCAACATGTCTTTATAAAAAGCGTCGGTCTGGACCGGCTTGGCGTACTTGGACCGTGGCAGGCTGACTCGAAACGTCAACACGTTTTCGCGATCGAAACCAAGATCGACGGCCATCAACTTGTTGAAGCTGCGCACCAGCAAGCCCGCGCCGAGGAGCAGCACGACTGCCAGCGCGAGCTCGACAACGACGAGCCAGCCACGAAAACTGCGCAGTCCAAAACTCATCAGACCCTGAGATCTGCTGGTTCGAAGTGCTTTGATCAGGTCGGGTTTTGAGGCAGTTAAAGCAGGTGCTAAGCCAAAGACGACTCCAGTGAGAACGGAAAGCACAAGCGTGAATGCGAACACTCGCCAGTCGAGTTGAATGTTGTCGAGATCGTAAACGGAAGTCGTGAAACCCTGCGGCACCAGACTCGCAATCGCGCGCGTTCCCCAAACCGCCATGAGCAGACCCAGCGCGCCGCCGGTTAAGCCTACGATCACACTCTCGGTCAACAACTGGCGGATCAGTTGCCAACGACGCGCGCCAACCGCTGCGCGTACCGCCATCTCACGCTGTCGCGCGAGCGTGCGCGAAATCATCAGGCTCGCTACGTTCACACACGCAAGCAACATCACAAGCCCAACGGCTCCCCACAGGATCAAGACAGTCAAGCGAACGCCGGAAACGAGTTGCTGCTGGAGTGGGACAACTTCAACCGAGGCGGGCTTCGATGGTTCGTTGACCCCTTCTGCTGCTTGCTTAGCGATCGAGGTTAGTTCAGTTTGCGCTCCGGCAACGTTCACGCCCTGTTTGACACGGCCAACGACTTCGACGATAGAAAAGAAGTCACCTTTAGTTTCTTTGACGGGATCGAGACCTATCGGAAGCCAAATGTCGAACTCACCGGGAAAACGAAAACTCGCGGGCATCACGCCGATGATCGAGTAAGGCTTATTGTCGAGTGTGAGCGTGCTTTGCAGAATTCCCTCGTCGCGCCCGTAGCGGCTTTGCCAAAAACGTTCGCTGACAATCGCGACGTTACTCCCACCGGGTTTGTCCTCTTCCGGAACGAAGAAACGACCGCGCACCGGTTGCACTTTGAGCGTGGTGAAGAGCGACGCGGTCACTTGCGCGCACGATATGCGCTCGGGTTCGCCAATGCCTGTGAGGTTGAAGTTGTTATCGCTGAAAGCGGCGATGTCGTCGAAGCTCGTGTTCCGATCTTTCCAGGCCAGATACTGGTAAGCGGCGATGCCCGGGAACCCACCGGGTTCAGCGATTTTTTGAACCGAAACGAGTTGCTCCGGCTGTTGAAACGGCAACGCTTTCAACAACACGGTGTTGACGACACTGAAGATCGTTGTGTTCACCCCGATCGCGAGCGTCAAAGTGATGATAGCGACCGCAGTGAACGCCGGATTTCGCAGGAGACTGCGAATGCTTTGTCGTAGCTCTTTGGTCATGTTTTTCTTAACAGGATCTGTGTCTAATAGTTTTACTCATACCTGAGCGCCACGAGTGGATCCACACGCGTCGCCCTTCTTGCAGGCAAATAGCAAGCAAGAAAAGCAACTGTGGTTACAATCAACGACACCACAACAAATGTTGGACCATCAGTCGGACTAACACCGTAGAGCATTCCTTCAATCAATCGCGTCAACGCCACGGCGCCCACGGTTCCAACGACCACGCCCACTAACGCCAGTAACAAGCCCTGGCCCACGACGAGTTTGAAAACGTCACGACGCTGGGCGCCGAGTGCGAGACGAATACCAATCTCGTGCGTACGCTGCGACACCGAGTAGTTGATCACACCAAACACGCCAATCATCGCCAGCAGCAACGCCACGGCGGCGAATACGCCGAGCAGCGACGTGTTGAATCGCTGTCCTGCAAGTGAATTCGCGAAGATCTGGTCCATGGTTGTGATCGTTACCGGCAGGTCTTTGTCCATCGCCTTCATCTGCTCGCGAGCAGCAGCGGCCAATTGAAGTGGATCGCCGCTCGTGCGCGCCATTACAGCCATCGATCCTTGCGGCTCCTGAAGTTGTGACAAGTAGATTTCAGGGTTTGGCGGCGTGTTTAATCCCATGTGTCGCACGTCGCCAACTACTCCAACGACTGTGAGCCACGGACTCCAGAGAATTCGCAGTCGCTTTCCAGTCGGATCCTCGTTCGGAAAATAGAGCCGGGCCATCGTCTCGTTGATGATCGCGGCCGGAGCCGGTTGTGGCTCGTCGAAGCGTTTGGGAAAAGGTTGCTGCTCAAACCAGCGAATCAAAGGCAGTGCAACGCGCGCATCGGAGTTGTCGAAGAATCTTCCCTTCCGCAGTGGAATCCGCATCGTGCGGAAGTAGTCGTCGCTCACCGAGCGTATCGCAGCCTGTTGTCTGTCTCCCTGTGGAGGAGCTGGACGGCCTTCGATCGCAAAGCCGCTCCAGTTGTCACCCGGACTCAGTGGGGTTTGCGTTGTTGCTCCGGCTGACTCGACACCCGGCAACGATTGCAGCCGTCCGATCAGTTCGTTGTAAAAAGCGACTTGCTGCTGAGGTTCGTTGTATTTCAGATCCGGCAACGAAAAATCGAGGCGCAACACGTGGTTTGGTTGAAAACCCGGATCGACTCGCAGGAGTTGCACAAAACTCTTTAGCATCAATCCACCGCCGACGAGAAGCACGACAGCGAGCGCAACTTCCGTCACGACGAGCGCGCTTCCAAGCCGGCGTCGACCGGGATTAAACGAGCCGCGCATCCCGTCTTTAACCCATTCGTACAATCGTGGTTCCGAGTTGCGCCATGCGGGCGCGATTCCAGTCAGCAGTCCGGTGAGAATTGAAAAGCCGAACGTCGCCAACAACACACGATTGTCGATACTGATGTTGTCGAGTCGAGGGATGTCGACCGCGGTGACCTTGCTCAACAGCGTCACGATCCAAAACGCGGCGAGTAGTCCGAGTCCACCACCAAAGATGCCGAGCAACAAACTCTCGGTCAGCGTTTGGCGAACCAAACGCCACCGACCGGCGCCAAGCGCCGTTCTGATCGCCATCTCTCTTTGACGCGAAGCTGCGCGGCTGAGCAGAAGATTCGCGACATTCGCGCAGGCAATCAGCAAAACAAACCCGACTGCCGCGAATAAGGTGAACAAAGGAAGTTGTGCGCTTCCGGTGACCTGTTCGTGAAGTCCGACGATCTGGACGCCATGCCCGCGATTCGCATCGGGAAATTCCTGTTCGACCTGCTGCGCGACATGGCCCATCTCGGCCTGCGCCTGGTCCAACGTCACGCCCGGCTTCAACCGTCCAATCACCTGATAACTGTGCTTACCTACCTTGCGCAACTCGCCGCGCATGTCGATGGGAACGAGCACGTCGGGCACTAACTCCAGTGCGGGCATGACGCCAATCACCGTGTAACTCTGATTGTTGAGAAGCACGGTTTGATTGACGACGTTCCGATCCGATCCGAAGCGTTGAGTCCAGAGTTTGTGACCGAGGACAACAACTTTGCCGCCGCCTTGCTGGTCTTCACCCGGAGCAAAGGTTCGTCCCAGCAAGGGCGGCACGCCAACAACGGAGAAGTACTCAGTCGAAACCTCGCCCACGTCGACCATCACCGGGTCGCCGTGGCCGGTCAGGTTGTATGCGTTTGGTTGAATCAGCGCCAGGGATTCAAATGACGGCGTGCGTTCCTTAAACGCCGCGTATTCGTGTCCGGAAAGAGGCAGGTTTGCACGGCCGGAATTTTCGCGACGTTCCCACACGACCATCAATCGATCGGGATCTTTGAAGGGCAATGGACGCAGCAGCACTGCGTTGACAACGCTGAAGATGGCAGAGTTCGCGCCGATACCGAGCGCCAGCGTGATCACGGCCACCGCGGTGAACGCCGGCCGCTTCATCAACCCTCGTATTCCAAAACGGATGTCTTTAATTAAGGAGTCCATGTCTGTTGTCGTTTACTTCATTCCGCTCTCAGCGCCTCGAGCGGATCGACCTTCGTCGCGCGACGCGCGGGGATGTAGCAAGCCAGCAGCGCTACCACAAACAACACGAGGGTGATCGCTACAAACGTCACCGGATCGTTTTCACCAACTCCAAACAAAAGACTTCGCAGCAAGCGCATCAACCCAAACGCCGCCACGAGCCCGAGCACCATCCCCACTGCAATCACGGCCATTCCCTGCCCCAGGATCATCTTCAACACGTCACCCACCTGCGCGCCGAGCGCGATACGAATTCCGAGCTCGTGCGTTCGTTGGGTAACCGTGTAAGCCGTAACGCCGTAAATCCCCGCGGCTGAAAGAAGCAGCGCGACTGCACCAAAGAGTCCGAGTAAAAACAGATTGAAGCGTGGCTGAGTGATCGACTGGCTCACGACGTGGTCCATCGTCTCCACTCTCGACACCGGAACCGTCTTATCAATCTCATTGACAACGTTGCGCACTGAAGCACCCAGGCTCCCAGGCTCTACGCTCGAACGAACGACGAGCGACATGCCGGGCCACATATCCTGGTACGCCGAGAAATACAGTTCCGCCTCCGCTTGCTCACGCAGCTCAAGGCTGCGAACGTTTGCTACAACGCCGACTATCTCGAACCACCTGGGCTGGCCGTTGTCAAAGCCTCCAAACGTGATTCGCTTCCCAACGGGGTTTTCACCCGGAAACACGCTGTCAGCGATTTCCTGATTCACGATGATCACGTTTGGCGCATTTTCATTGTCGCGCTCGGTGTAAGTGCGGCCTTGCACGACTGGAATGGCCATCGCACGAAAATAATTGGGAGTGACGATGCGATAGTTTGCCGGCGGCCACTTGTCGGGAGTCGTTATGGGCCGTCCTTCAACTCTGAATGCGGCGGTTGGTCCTTTGTCCAACGGGAGGGTATTGATGAGCCCGGCATCCTGCACTCCTGGAAGCGCGGTGACTTTCTCGAGCACCTGGTTGTAGAACCTGATGAAGTGAGCGTTCTCGGTATAGTTTGCGCCCGCAACTGTGATCCTTGCGGTCAACACTTGTTGCGATACGAATCCAGTGTTTACTGACTGAAGCTGCATGAAGCTCCTGAAGAGCAAACCCGCACCAGCCAGCAACACCACTGACAACGCAACCTCGCCAACGATCAAAGCCTGGCGAATGCGACTCTTGCGAAGACTTCCTGCCAGGCCGCGTCCGCTCTCTCTCATTGCATCCTGAACGTCGGGCCGTGAGATTTGCAGCGCCGGAACTAATCCGAACAGAATTCCCGTGAGTACTGAGGCCGCAAACGTGAAGGCAAGCACTCGCAGATCGAGTTGAATCTCGTTCAGACGAGGAAAATCACCGGGCAGGAATTTCGTGATGGCTGTGAGTCCCCAATACGCGATCAAAAGACCAACAGCTCCACCGGTGAGTGCGAGGATCGTGCTTTCCGTAAACAACTGGCGCATCACGCGCCAGCGCGATGCACCGAGCGCAGCGCGAATCGCCATTTCCTTATTTCTCGAAGCGCCACTCGCAAGGAGCAGGTTTGCGACGTTCGCACATGCGATCAGCAACACAAAAGTGACGGCGCCTAACAACAACCACAAAAGCTTGTTCGTATCGCCGATGAGGTGCTCGTGCATTGAAACAACGCGATTGAAGCGACGGTTGTTCATGTCGGGATACTGCTGCCGCAAACGTCCCGTGATAGTTTCCATTTCACTCACGGCCTGCGGAAGCGAAACGCCAGGCTTGAGTAGCGCAACAACCGTGAGGTAACCCATGCGGCGGTTTTCTAAATCCTGGCCCGGATACAATTCGGGTACACGTTGCAATGGCGGCAGCCAAACTTCAGTCTTGTCGGGATACTGAAAACCTGGCGGCGCAACACCAACGACCGTGTAGCTACTGCCGTCGAGCGTGATGGGCTTACCGACAATTGAAGGATCTGCGCCATAACGTCTTTGCCAGAGCTTGTCGCTGATAACAACGACGGGCTGGTGTCCTGCTTGTTCGTCTTGAGGAATGAAGAGGCGTCCGTGCTGTGCAGTGACACCGAAAACATCGAAGAAGTCTGCATTCGTTTGCGCGAGATCGACTCGTTCGGCGTGGTCTGCGAGGGCGAGATTAACTGGACCGATCCTGATCGCCGAGAGGTGTTCGAAAACTGTATTCTGCGCACGCCAATCAAGGAAGTTGCCGGCCGTCGTTTGAATGCGTTTCCCCGCGGGATTCAATTCCTGAATCGCGACGATCCGTTCCGCGTTCCGGTACGGCAAGCGCCGCAACAGAACACTATCGACGACACTGAAGATCGCAGTGCTGGCCCCAATGCCAAGCGCGAGCGTAATCACCACAATCCCCGTGAACCCCGGATGCTTGAACAACCCCCGCACGCCATAACGAATATCTTTGATGATTGATTCCATTTTCTTCCGTTTAGAGTTCAGCCTTTAGGCTGCTCTTTCGCAGAACCAAGCTAAAGCTTGAACTCTGAACGCTCCTCATTCATACCTGAGCGCCACCAGCGGATCGACTTTCGTCGCGCGACGCGCCGGGACAAAACACGCGATGAAAGCCACCGCAATCAACAACGCCGCTACCGCTCCAAACGTCACCGGATCCTTGGCAGTAACTCCGAAAAGCAGCGTCGACATCACTCGTGTCAACGCATATGCGCCGCCCAAACCGAGCACGACTCCAACGAGGGCCAGAATCATTCCCTGCCGGACCACCATCTTCAACACATCAAACTGTCGAGCGCCCATCGCCATTCGCACGCCGATCTCGTGTGTTCGCTGTGCAACTGAGTAAGACATGACACCGTAGATTCCCGTCGCGGCGAGAATCATCGCGAGCGCCGCAAACAACGCGAGCAACGTGGTGCGATAACGCGGCGCGGCAGTAGACGTAGCAACCCACTCGTTCATCGTCTTGACCGCGGCGATGGGCTGGTCCGGATCCAACGCCTGCACTTCTTTGCGTACACCTGCGACGACGCTCAAAGGATCGCCTTTCGTACGGATGGCTAAATTCGTCCCCCCGCGCTCCAGAGACGGCATGTACATCGTCGGAACCGCTGGAGCACCGAGCGATTGATGGCGAATGTCACCAACGATGCCGATGATCTCGTAAGGCTCACCGCTCATTGCCATCACGAGACGTTTGCCGAGCGGCTCTTCGTTTGGAAAGATTTGGTCAACAAGTTGCTGACTCACCAGGAGCAGCCTGTCGCTCTTCCGAACGTCTTGCTCGGTGAAGTTGCGTCCTCGCAGCAGCGGGATGCGAAGCGTGGAAAAGTAGTTTTGAGTAACCATTCGAAAATCAGCGCCGAAACCTTCGCTGATAGATGCGACGGGCGGCCGGCCTTCGACGGTAAACGGCATGTCGTTAAGTTGATTACTCAACGGCAACTCTGAAATGTACGCAGCACTCTCGACGCCGGGTAAGCTGGCCACACGTGTTTCGAGTTGGCCAAAGAAGTTCGCAGCTTTTTCAGGTGTGTCGTATTTCTGCATTGGCAGGGAGATGCGCATCGTCAGAACGTTGTTTGCGTCGAATCCGGGATCCACGTTTTGCAAAGCAATCAAGCTTCGAACGAGCAGTCCGGCCCCGATTAACAACATCACCGCAATCGCACTTTCGAAAACGACGAGTAAACTGCGCGTGCGATTGCGTGAGACGCTCTCACCTGCGCCTCGCAGTCCGTCTTTCAAGGAATCAATGAGGTTCACTCTGGCAGTGCGCAAAGCCGGCGCGACGCCAAACAGCAATCCCGTTGCGAGTGAAATGAGAAACGTGAAGGCGAGAACTACCAGGTCGATTCTTACATTCGCGGTTCGCGGAAGGCTGTCCTCACTCAAACTAACAAGCATCTCCACTCCCCACGTCGCCAGCACCGCGCCTAGCGCGCCACCGGTGATCGCCAGCAGCAAACTCTCTGTGATCATCTGACGAGCGATTCGAAGTCGACTCGCACCGAGCGCGGTTCGCAACGCAATCTCTTTCTGTCGCGCAGCGGCCCGGACCATCAGCAGATTCGCGACGTTTGCGCAGGCAATGAGCAGCACGAACCCGACCGCGCCGAAAAGAATGAAAAGCGTAGTTTGGGTGCCACCGACGAGTTGTTCGCGCAACGGAACGAGACGCAGATTCCAGTTCTTGTTCGTCTCAGGAAATTGTTCTTCGAGCTGAGCTGCAATTAGATCGGTGTCAGCCTGCGCCTGAGTCAGTGTGACGCCTTCCTTCAGACGTCCCATCGGGCGCATAAAATGCGCTCTGCGTTGTTTCATTTGGGGTGAGATGTCGAAGTTGAGAGGTACCCAAAGGTCTGCGGCCTGTGGGAAGGCCACGTCCCGCGGCATTACGCCAATAACTTCGACTGCTTTGCCATCGAGGACGATTGTTTTGTTGAGGATGCTCGAATTGCCCGCGAAGCGCTTCTGCCAAAACGCGTGACTGAGGACAGTTACTTGATCCTGACCGCCCTTTTCGTTCTCGAGTGAAAAGGTACGACCGAGGGCAGGACGCACACCAAAGACATCGAAAAAATTTCCGGTTACGCCTAACGCAGTCAGCCGTTCCGGTTCACCACTGCCCGTGAGGTTGAGTGAGAGCTGCATGGTCGCAGCGAGGTGTTCGAACGTTTGGTTCTGGCTGCGATAGTCGAGGTAGTCGAGCGGCGCAACACTCGCGCGGTTGCCTCCCGTACGGATGTTGCCCCAAACCCAAACGAGTCGATCGGGCTCCGGATAAGGAAGAGGCTGAAGCAAAACTGCATTTACCAGGCTGAAGATCGCAGTATTCGCTCCGATGCCGAGAGCCAGGGCGATCAATGCGATAACAGTGAATCCGGGTCGCTTCAACAAACTGCGAATGCCATAGCGGATGTCTTTGATTATTGAGTCCATTTTGTTTCGTTTAGAGTTCAGCCTTTAGGCTGCTCTTCCGGAACAAGCTAAAGCTTGAACTCTGAACCCTCCTCCCTCATTCATATCGCAGCGCCGTGAGTGGATTCACACGCGAGGCGCGTCGTGCCGGCAGATATCCCGCGAGCAGTGCGACCACCATCAGGATCAGTGCAGCGGCTATCAGTGTGATCGGATCTGTTGGGCTCATTCCAAACAACTGCGTCGAAATCAAACGCGCGCCGAGCAACGCTGCGGGCACGCCGATCAGTAAACCTCCCAGGACCAGGTACAACGTCTCTCGCAAAATCATCCACGCGATGTTGCCGCGGCCAGCCCCGAGCGCCATGCGAATGCCAATCTCATTAGTACGCCGAACCACACCGTGGGCCATCACGCCGTACAGACCAATACACGCGAGTATCAATGCGAGCGCACCAAAGAAACTGACGAGCTGCGCAACCAAACGCTCCTGGCCCAGGCTGTCGCGTAACTGCTCGTCCAGCGTCGTCACACCAAAGATCGGCAACTTGTCGTCGATCTGATTGATCATTTGCCGCACCTGAGGCGCGAGAGGCTTGGGATCGCTGAGAGTGCGTATATGAAGCGTAACTGAGTAAGCAGCCTCGTCCTGAATTTGAAGGATGGGACGAAAGACCGCCGGTTCTACTACTCCACGCACTTCATCTGATTTGACATCGCCGACAACTCCGACGATCTCGAGTGGAGCACCATCGTCAGTTTCATCGTCAAAAGTGAACGTGCGGCCAACCGGGTTTTGATCTTTGAAAAAACGTTCGACAAAAGTCGCATTGACGACTGCAACTCGCGGCGCTGATACGGTGTCGCGGATTTCGATATCGCGTCCGCTCAACAACGGCACTCCAAGCAGCTCGGCGTGTTTTGGTCCTGTCAGAACGTCTTCGACAGAAAGATCTTCGCCGGGTTCAGGCGTACGGCCGGGCACCTGGATACTGCTGCTTCTTCTTGTACCGGACATAGGTGAGTAGGTGGCCATCGAAACGGCTTTGACTTGCGGAACCGATGAGAGGCGCTCGATCAACTGCTGGTACAGCGTTGAGAGTTCGGTTGGTTTATATCCTGCCAAACGTGGATCTATGCCGACGAGCAGAATGTTGCTTCGATCGAAACCAACATCCTGGTCCTGAAGTTTCACGAGACTGCGAGCAAACAAGCCGGCGCCCGTGAGCAACACCATAGAGATTCCAACTTGCAGCACGACCATCAGCGACGACGGACTTAACCGCAAAAAGCCGGTTCTCATACGAGTCCGTTCCTTAATCGCCGACGAGATATCTGATTTGCTGGCCTGAATTGCAGGAATTAATCCAAACAACAACCCGGCGAGGATCGAAACACCGGCGGTGAATGCGAGGATGCCTATGTCAGGTCGCGTATCGAGAGGCGAGCCCTCAGCAACCATCCGCACAAGCACGGTAACGCCCCACTGGGCCAACAGCACGCCGCAAACGCCGCCGACGATCGCCAGCAGCATGCTCTCAGTCAGAAGTTGGCGGATGATCCGCCAACGCGTTGCGCCGAGGGCCATGCGCAAAGAGATCTCCGCTTTGCGAGCAGCCGCACGAGACAACAGCAAGCTGCCGACATTGGCGCAAGCGATTAACAAAACCATACCGACGATACCCATCAGCATGTGCAGCGGTGTTGAGTAGAACTTACGCAGCCCGGAGATGCCGCCGGATCCTTCAACCAGCGTCAGGTATGTGTTCTGAATGGACTGGGCACGTTGTTCGGTGAGTTGGTTGCCGGCTTGCTCGGTAAGAAATTGCCGCAACGCCAGGTTCACGTTCGATTGCGCCTGGTCCAGCGTGACGCCGGGCTTCAGGCGGCCGATAATCATCAGCCAGTAGGCCTGCGGGTGTTCAAGAAAAGATTCGCGCAATTCGATTTGCGGTTGGAATGAGAGTGGTAACCAGAAATCGGGTGGGCGTCGCACGCGCTCGCCGAAAAACTCCTTTGGCATAACTCCCACGACGGTGAAGTTCGTGCCGTTGATGATGAGATTTTTGCCGACAGTGTAAGGATCGCTGTTGAGTTCCTGTTCAAAGTAACGATAGCTGACCACCGTTGCTGGTGGAGCCGCTGCGTTGTCGTCTTCAGGAGTGAGCACTCGGCCACGCATTGCGCGCACGCCAAGAAGTGGGAAATAGGTACCTGCGACTAGATGTCCGGAAGCGCGCGCCGCAGCGCTTGCTTGCGAATCCGTCCGTCGCACGCTGAGACGGGTGGTCCCGCTTCGAGTGGCGGCAATCTCCTGAAATGATTGGTTGTTTTTCCGCAGGTATTCATAGGACGCATAAGACAGGCGATCCCACTTCCCGCTGCGCGGCGCGTCGAGGATCGAAGTGCCTTCGCTGGTCGTGTCGCTGAAGAGCACCAACTCCTCCGGCTTCTGCACCGGAAGCGATTTCAGCATCACCGCATTAACAAGCGTGAAGATCGCGGTGTTTGCGCCAATGCCGAGGGCGAGCGTCAGCACCGCGATTGCGGCAAAACCCTTGCGCTTAAATAAACCTCTGAAACCGTATTTAATATCTTTTACTAAGTCTTCCATGTTCTTCCTATCAACCCATTACTCGTAACGCAATGCTTCCAGTGGATCGACCTTCATCGCACGCCGCGCCGGGAGATAGCAGGCAATGAACGCAACCACCAGCAGGCAGAGCGAAACCAAACCAAACGTCAACAAATCCGTCGGCGCAACGCCGAACAGCAATCCCTTCATAAAGCGCGTGAGTGCCCAGGAGCCCGCTAATCCAATGACTACCCCCAACAGCGCGAGCTTCATTCCATGTTTGACAACGAGCTTCAACACGTCGACAGCGCGAGCACCGAGCGCCATGCGAATTCCGATTTCCTGTGTGCGCTGTGTAACGGTGAACGCCATCACGCCGTAGATTCCGATCGACGCAAGCAACAGGGCCAGGCCGGCGAAGATCCCCAACATCACTGAGCCGGATGAATACATTCCAACCGAAATCGATCGCACTTCCTTCATCGTGCGCACGTCAAACACTGCCTGGTCCTTATCAATGGCCCACACCTGTTGCCTCAGTGCGGTAGCGAGTGATGCGGGATCGACCTTAGTCCTCGCGACCAACACCATGCCGATCCACACGTCCTGTGCATACGGGAAATAGAAATCGGGTGTGACCGCGAGATTCAACTCGTGCTTGACGTCCTGAACGACCCCGACGACTTCGATCCACGGCGCTTTGTCCAGTGGTCCATAAGACTTAATGCGTTTGCCGACAGCGTCTCCATTGGGCCAGTGTTTGCGTGCGAATGTTTCGTTGACGATGACGACCGGCGGCGCACCCGCTTTGTCCTGATCGGAAAAGCCGCGGCCTTTGACGACTTGAATTCCCATCGTCGCAAAATACTCGGGTGTGCAAACGCGGTAGCGAGCGAGGTTTTCCTGGTCCGACGGTGGCTCCGGCTCGCCTTCAACGAGATAAGCATCCGACGCATTAGATCCGCCAAGCGGCAGGTGACTCACGGCTGCGGCTGACTCAACACCGGGCGTCGATTTCACGCGTTGGAGCAGTTCGTTGAAAAAAGCCGCGCGCTGTGCTTCGTCCGTGTATTTTGTTACCGGCAGGACGAGATTCAAGGTCAACAGGTTTTCAGTATTGAAGCCCGGATCAGTTTTGAGAAGTGCGAGAAATGTGCGGACCGCCAGACCCGCTCCAACCAGCAACACGAGCGAGACTGCGATTTCAAGAACCACGAGCGCGTTTCGCAGTCTGTGCGAACGCCCGGACGTTTGCCGGCTTCCCTCTTTCAACGAATCGTTGAGGTCCGGTTTTGAAACCTGTAACGCAGGAGCAAGGCCGAAAACAATTCCGCTGAACAACGAAAGTCCGACCGTAAACGCGAGCACAGTGAAATTAAGACCAAGCTGGTGCCAGCCCGGAGCAAACTTCGCAGCGTCGCCCGGGTTCGCTGCCCGCAATGCATCGATGCCCCAAAAAGCAATCAGAACTCCCAGCGCACCGCCGATCAAGGCGACGATCACGCTCTCAGTCAGCAACTGCCGGATAATTCGCCAGCGACTCGCACCCAACGCGCTGCGCAACGCGATCTCTCTTTGACGTCCACTCGCGCGCGCGAGCATCAGGTTCGCGACATTCGCGCAAGCGATCAGAAGCACAAACGCGACCGCCGCCATTACCACCCAAAGCACCGTGTTATAGCCTCGCACCGTGTCGGCGACGATTGGAAAAACCGTGGCGCCCCAACCTTTGTTGAACTCCGGATATTGCTGTTCGAGACGTGCGGTAATGTTGTCGATATCACTCTGCGCACTCTGAATGGAAACACCGGGTTTGAGTCTACCGACAACGTAATATGTGTGAGTGCGCCGATTTTGCGCTATTTGCGGCGTGATCGAGAGAGCTCCGTAAATCTCGCCACCTTTTGGATAGTTGAAATGCTCCGGCATCACTCCCACGATCGAACTCACGACGCCGTTGGCTGTGATCGTCTTGTTGAGAATGTTTGGATCGGCGCCGAAACGTCTCTGCCAGAGACTGTGACTGATGATGACGACGGCATTCCTGCCCGGCTGATTTTCTTCCGCCAGGAAATTGCGGCCGATGATGGGCTTCATGCCGAGCGCGTCGAGATAATTCGCGGTTACCAGAAATCCCTGGATACGTTCCGGCGGATCGATGCCGCCGAGATTGACGCTCCACCAGCGATAAAGAGCGAGCTGTTCGAACGACTGGCTTTGGGCCTGCCAGTCGAGGTAGTTCGCGAAGGTGACTTCGTTGTGGTCGTAGCCGCGACTGGGCGACTTATCCCAGATCGCGACGACGCGATCGAGTTCATGGAATGGCAGGGGTTTCAGAAGCAGCGCGTTGACCGCACTGAAGATCGCGGTGTTGGCGCCGATACCGATAGCGAGAGTGAGGGCGGCGATAAGGGTAAAACCGGGCCGCTTCCAGAGATTCCTGAGTGCGTAGGTGATATCGCTTCGAAGACTCTCCATATCCGGCTCCTTTTTTTCTCTGTGCAACCTCTGTGTTCTCTGTGTCTCTGTGGTTAACTATTACTTAGAAACAAACAACCACAGAGACACAGAGAACACAGAGGTTGCACAGAGAAATCACTCAGCAATAACAACCATCAACGCGGCATCGTCGTCGAAATCGCCACCACAAAACTGCGTCACCTCGTTGAGAATGATCGTTCGGAGTTCAGCAGCGTTTGGCCCGGGGTAAGATCGCACGCATTCCTGCAATCGCTCGTCGCCAAATTCTTCACCCGCGACGTTTCGTGCTTCCGTTACGCCATCGGTAAACAGCAACAACTTGTCACCTTCGTAAAACTTGATCTGCGTTTGCGCGTAATTTGAATCTGTAAACGCACCGATGACTCTGCCGCCATCCTCAAGATGAATGCACTCGCCATTGCGGCGCATCAAAATCGGAGGATTGTGACCGGCGTTTGTAAATGTCAGCGTGCGGTTCGAGATATCGAGGTCGCCGTAGAAACAACTGATGAATTTTCGCAACGGCGTGTTACCGCACATCAGTTCATTCAGCTTCCCACACAGCTCGCTCGGCGAAATGCTTTCAGAAGCGAGGGACTTCAATGCCGCCTGCATGTTCGACATGAGCAGTGCTGCTGGAAAACCTTTGCCGGCTACGTCAGCAACACAGAGCGCCGCATGTGATTCGTTAACTTTGAATGCCGCGAGGTAATCGCCGCTAACTTCGTGTGCAGCCTGCCATGCACTGGCGAGACTGAAGCCCTGGAGTTGAGGCATTCTGCGCGGCATCAACCCACGCTGAATCTCGCGAGCTTCATTCAGCTCGATCTTTATTTGTTGATCCCGTGTTTGTTCGCGCCGTCGCTGGCGTCCCTGTTCGATCTGAGTTCTGAGCTTTCGCAACAAGCCGGAGTTTTCCCACGGCTTTTGAACGAAGTCGCGCACGCCGAGTCGCATCGACTCAACCGCGAGATCCACGGTGGCCCATGCCGTCATCACAACGATCGGCAGGTCGTGATCGAGTGCCTGGATACTGGCGATAAGATCGAGACCTTCTTTCCCTGACGTGGTGTCGCGCGCGTAGTTCAGATCCATCAGCACCAGATCGAATTTCTGTTGCTTGATGGCGTCGAGCACGGCCGCCGGAGAATCCGCCGCTTCGGTTTGGTATCCCGCGCCTTTGAGGAGAAGTCGCAAGGCCGCGCGGACATCGGGTTGATCGTCGGCGATGAGAGTGCGAGGAATCTGAGCTGTTACTGTATTCACGACTTCACCTCTGGACACACTGGTGACGTCAACGTTTCACGCCTTAACGATCCACGTTCGTTACCGTCTATTGAGCAACTACAGGGAAACTTTTAATTAGGCTGGTTAGTAGGCAACTGAAGTCCGCTGCTCCTGCTCCTGATTAACTATCCAGCCGTCTTCAAGACGCACGATCCGGTTGCCATAGCCCGCATTCGTTTCCGAGTGCGTCACCTGGACAATGGTCGTTCCTTCGTCATTTAAGCGCTTGAACATATCCATGATCTCTTTGCCCTGAGCCGAATGAAGATTTCCAGTCGGCTCGTCGGCAAGGATGATTCGCGGACTCGCAACAACTGCACGCGCAATGCCGACAAGTTGTTGCTGACCACCTGAAAGTTGAGTCGGGAAGAGATCCTTCTTGCCCACCATCTGAAAACGATCGAGCGTGTCGCAGACGATCGATTGCCGGTCTTTCTTACTGACGTCGCGATATGACAGCGGCAACTCGAGGTTTTCAAATACGGTCTGGTCGTCGAGGAGGTGATAGCTTTGAAAAACAAACCCGATGTTTTGATTGCGTAGCGCAGCGCGCTTCTTTCCATCGAGCTTGTGGACCGGCGTTTCTTCAAAGTAATACTCGCCAGTCCATGATTGGTCGTGCATCCCCAGGATGTGCAGCAAGGTCGACTTGCCTGCGCCTGAGGGACCCATGATCGAAACAAACTCACCCGGCTTGATATCCAGATCGATCCGGCGAAGCACGTAAGTCTTCGTTGGACCATGTGGAAATGCTTTCTCAATACCGCGCAGGCTGATCATGAAACCGCTCCAAACCCGCTCTCGGCCAACTCGCGTTTGGCTTCCCGAATCTCGCGCCTGTCTGCGCCAGCTTCTTCTTCAACGATCAGTCCGTCGAATAAGTGAACGATGCGGTCGGCATGTTGTGCATAACGCGGATCGTGCGTCACCATGCAGATGGTTGCTCCGGCACGGTGCAACTCACGCATCAACTCCATCACCGCTTCGCCGTTTGTCGAGTCGAGGTTTCCGGTCGGCTCGTCTGCCAGCAGGATGCTCGGCTGTCCACCAACTGCACGCGCAACTGCGACACGCTGTTGCTGACCGCCGGAGAGCTGGCTGGGCAAGTGTTTTGCACGATGCGCCATACCGACGCGTTCGAGTGCTTCAGTCGTGCGCTTCTTGCGCTCGGCAGAACTCATTCCGCGATAGGTCAATGGAAGCTCAACATTCTCGTAAACCGTCAGGTCGCCGATCAGGTTGAAACTCTGAAAAATAAACCCGACTTCCCTGTTTCTGATCCTCGCTCGTTCTGACAGCGAAAGGTTTTCGACGGGGTGGTTATTCAGAATGTACTTGCCGTCGGTCGCCGTATCGAGCAGACCGAGGATCGACAGAAGTGTAGATTTGCCGCAGCCCGAAGGTCCGGCAATAGAAATGTATTCACCTTGCTTTATGTCCAGGTGAATACCCGAGAGTGCGTGCGTTTCGACCTCGTCTGTGTAAAAAACCTTTTTTACGTCAGAGAGGTGAATTAGGGGCCCGTTCGAACTCATCATTCGCTCCTTAACAAAATTGTGTGTACACGATCTAACTAACTGAACACCGCGAACCGGACTAGTATGGCAATGCTTGTCGGGCTGCAACCTCTGTGTCCCTGTGTCTCTATGGTTATCGTGGCCAGCAGTTGATCACCACAGAGACACAGAGGTCGCACAGAACCGTTACCGGATTCGGATCCGGTTATAACTGTCAAATTGCGCCGTATCTGAAATGATTACCCGGTCGCCTTCTTTCAAACCTTCGAGTATCTCGATGGTGCTGACGGAGTTACGTCCGAGTTTAACTGTTGTACGGATAGCCTCGCTGCCGTCAGGTGTCAGCACAAACATGCCGATTGTCTGGTTAGCCTGACCAAAGGCCGGTCTGCCGACTTTCAAAACATCCTTGAGCCGTTCGA
The DNA here is from genome assembly GCA_963728575.1 of uncultured Acidobacteriota bacterium. Taxonomy (GTDB): domain Bacteria; phylum Acidobacteriota; class Blastocatellia; order Pyrinomonadales; family Pyrinomonadaceae; genus PSRF01. The sequence continues at coordinate 227,251 of CAVSKT010000012.1, read as the reverse complement.
GCTCGATTGTTCCGTCAACGCTCAAATCGGGACGCGCACTCGGCGGCAGTGGTCCCACCAACGATGCGTCGATTTCGAACGTACCTTCACGAGCGGCCGGGTCGATACGCGAAACCGTGCCCTGAATCAAGCCGTTGCGTGTGTCGACGACGACGGGTTGACCGACTCGCACACCTGAGATCTGGGTTTCAGCAACCCTCAAAACAGCCTTTAGCGAATTTGGATCGGCAACGCGCGCAATATTAAATCCCGGCGTTACCTGCTGGCCTTCTGTTACCAGCACTTGCTGTAGCACGCCGGCGCTTCCCGCTCGAACTTTCAGTGCGTCAACTTCCTGCCGGCGGAGTGCTGCGAGCGCGCGCAACTGTTGCAACCGCGATGTTGCCGCATTCAACTGCGCTTTCGTCGACTTCGACATCACCGCCAGTCGCTCCTGCTCGACTTTGAGCCGGTTTGCAAGGTCTTGAACTGCAACGCGCGCTTTCCTCACCGTGAGTTCGGCCAGCACTTTCTGTTGCAACAGCGTCTCATCAGCGTCCAGTTGTAACTTCGCCTGGCTGTACTCCGAATTGATAGTCGCGATCGCGGCCTTCTGAGTCATCGCTTCCGTTTCGAGTCGAACTTTCAGATTCTCCTGATCGGCTTCTGCCGCTTTGACCTGAAACAGAGTATCCGCTGCCGTCTGCTCGAGTTGGGGGTTGGAAAGCTCGGCGATGACGGTGGATGTATCAACTTCGACGCCCGCTTTCAGAAGAATTCGCTCGACGCGTCCGTCGGCAGGTGCTGGGACCCAGCGAGTGACCTCAGGCACGAGGGTTCCGTTGCCGCGCACGTCCCGGATCATCTCACCGCGCTTAACCGTTTCGATTACAGCAGTGGACGGATCGAGTGTCGGCGCCGCTGGTTTCAGCTTCGTCAGGCCATAGGTGATTCCACCGATCGCGACAAGGCCGACGAGGATCATGACGCCGTTGCGAATCTTCTTCTTAATCTTCGATTTTGGGGGTCGTTTGATATCCATAATTCTTTACTTCAAAAAAATTTGTGGAGAGCTGTAATAGCCTAGTTGAGAGAGCGGCGATGCGCGCGCGAAGTGATTACGAACGAGCTAGAAAAACTTCACGCACAACTATACAGTTCTCCGCGTTGGTGTTATTCAATGCCCGTGCCAGCAACTAGCGCAACAGCCGCTGGAGATCTAAACACAACGTTTCCAAAGACTTGCGATTCTGCGACTCTCGCAAATCCGGATCAACGTTGGAAAAAGACCAGCGATCGGGTTTCGGTTACGGGACTTGCCAGTCCCACTTTTGAGAATGATTGTACGAAATCTCGCCGAAGCGTACTAGGAAATGGATTCGCTTCTTGAAGATTCACCTGTTCCCAGGTTTGGCCACCGTCCTTCGTGGCTAAGGCGATCCTTGAAGGTCTCCATGAAAAATCAAGCGAATGCTGGTGCCCGAATCCACCGACGTAATCGCGGAAATGAATCCAGCCGCCGACAGAATGAGTCGTTTTGATCCTTCGACATCAAGAGCGCTACCAGCTTTCATATGATAGATACCAGTTGCCAGAGATTCTTCTCCAGACCTGTTTCTGGTTTCCTCGATCGTTATCGATCAGGTCTCTAGTTTTACGAGATCCGTATTCAGCTGTAGGTTGGCGTGAAATACATCTTGACCCACTGACATTTCGACCTCACCATGATCGGAGGGCATCTGTGCGTTGACCGTAACTGCGCAAGCCAAAAATCTTACAACCAAAAGATGCGTGAGTTTCATCACTATCAGAGCCATTTGGATTGGAGGAGTACTAAGGATTCTCTGGAAGGCAGCACTTTTTGACTGACGAACCAATTCAGCCTTCGCTCCAGTCTTAGCTTACAATCCGCCGGATCTCATTCTCACGTGCTTTCTATCGATTGTTGGGAGACGGATAGGGCTAGTTCCGCCGGTTACGCCATACCAGAGTTCGACCACCCAATTCTCGCGATACCCGGCATCGATTACAGTAATCCGGCTGGATTTCATACCTTTTGACTTCACCAAGTATCTTTTAGCACTGCGGCCCCGAGTTTTAGCTTCTCCAGGAGAAGTCCGTCGTCCTCCGTAAGACATAATGTACGCTTGGAAGTGCGGATTTTCCTTTAAGTAACTAGCGAAAGCATCAAGTCTCTCCTGCCGCTGGCTCGTATTCTTCCTGTTGTCATATTTTTCAAAGATGCCGTGCTCGTCTCGAGAATTGCGCTCTCTCTCCTGAACGATTACCTGGTGTGCAACGCAAAATCCTTCTAGGCTACTAGCAACTACAACGCCCATCACATCAAGCGCTATACAAAACAGAGTTGCGATTGATTTATGCTTTTTCATGTTTGTCTACCTCACATGACAGGCATCAAACAGTTTGTCGTCAAAGTAATTAGAATTTCGTCGATCTGCCGCTTTGGTGCCATCGGTAGTTGGGGCAGGGCCCTTTTTGCCAGTTGCGGCATACGCAGCCGAGGCCATTTGGAAGTGGGATATAGTCATACTGGAATTCGCTGCTACGTGCAGCAGTTCGTGAATCATCGAGCGGCCGGAACTTGCGCTGTTGAAGATTCTGCTCGAGTTAGCCGCAATACTGTAATTAATGTTCACAAATGCTGCACCTCCACCAACGCCATTGGCGGCCTCAGCTGTAAAAGCCCCCGCACGTCTTCCAAATCCTCCCTGTTTTTTGACTTGATCAAAAATACTCAGGATATTATTCGAGTACGCAGCTGTGCCCGTAACAGCTTTAATTTGCATCAGTACACCTTGGACAAACTTTGCGCAATCTAGATCTTTGAGGCGAGTTGCAAGATCGGTTCGAAGTTGATCGATCTCGGAACGTGTCAATGTTGAATCTCTTGGAGGGTCCAGCGGTGTTATTCCACCTCCCCAGAACCCAACATGCTCTGGGTCTATTTCGGTATGGAATTCATTGCTCGGGCCTATCGGGATCGTTACTAGGACAGTGCCTGGACCAATATTGTTCAGGTCTGCGAGTGCCCGGCCCAATGCGCCAATGGGATCGAGTCCCAACGGATCTACGAAGTTCACCGGATCGTTCTGTACATAGCTGTATCGATTGAAGGACTGGGGATCGGTCATGTCATAGCTGCCACCGTAAGGGTCGGGCTGCTCGAAGCGCGCCCACCAACGATTGTAACGTCGATGCATTGCGTCGTCGCTGCCGATCGAGTCGCGCTCGTAAGTTGTGAACTTGCGCGGCTGGAAGGCTTCGTTGCTGCTGCGGTTCGTCTCGCCGCCCCATGGATCCAATTCAATCGTGCTCACCACGTTCCCCGCAGTGTCAGTGATGCGCTTACTCTTTGCTACCAGATCTTGATGCATCCAGTAGACTCCAGCCTGTTGCACCGCTAATACCTCACCACCGAGGTAAACGTAGCCACGTGCCCAGCCTCCCGATTGATGTCAGTTCGGCTACTACCTGACCGCCCAACACACTGCTCCTGAGATAGTAAGTGACATCGGTGTTCTCAATCTTCTTGCAGCGAAGTCGATCGCCATCGTAAAACATCTGCACGTTGCCCATCGCGCTCGCGGCCTGCTGGCCGGTCGCATCATAGGTGAAGGTCCAACCGCCGCCGGCATCAGTAAGATTGCCGGTAGCGTCATAGACCATCCCGATCAACTTGTTGTTTGTATAACCCGCGCCGTACTGCGGATTCGTGCCACCCCAGCCCGTGCGACTCAAGGTGTTGCCCCAAACGTCATAAACATTGTCCTGTTGCGCGTATGGACCATCTGATAACCAGGAACTCCCCAACCCCACGTGGGCTCGCGCCGATGAACCCGTATAAGCTGACTGCAAACGGCCCACATGATCGTAATGATAAGAACGATCGAGCGTCGCATCATTGATATTCTGCGCATAGGTTACACGGCCCGTGTTCTCGCCGAAGTATTGATAGGCATAATTCCAGCCCATCACGCCTGGGATGTTCCACTGCGTCACGCGCAACCGGTTGTCGTATTGCAGCGATAGTGTACGGCCGTTGTTGTAGGCCATCTGCTTCAGGCCGAACGCACGATAAGCCATGCTATTAACGTAACTCGAAACTCCCATGTATCCGGATCCAGTAACGTTCTTAGGCCGCCCGATCTTGTCGTAAACATATCCAACCTGTGCGTTCCAATGGTTGGTGATCGACTTCAATTGTCCGGCGAGATTGTAGTCATAGCTCAATGTGTAAGACCCAACATTTGTAAAAGTCCGCGTCTCGGATGTCATTCGAGACAGGGTGTTGTAGCTGTAGCTGACAGAGCCCAGGCCATCAGTCATGCTCGTCCGATTGCCCGCAGAGTCATATCCGAAGGACACATTCGGTGTAGCGGCAACACCGGAGGGCACGCCGTACGTAATGCTGTTAACAAGCCCGCGGTTGTTGTAGCCGAAAGTGGTGGTAGCTCCACGAGCGTCCGTTACTGTTTGAACGTCATCATCGGCGAAGTAGGTGTAAGTGCTCGTACCTTGTTCAGGCGTGATGCGCTCCTTCACCCGGCCATAACCATCGTAAGAAAACGTCCTGATCTGTCCCTGCTGATTGATTTGAGTGATCTGATCGAGAACATTGAAAGTGTAGTTAGTCGTGGAGTAAGGACTTTCATTCCAATTCAACTCTTCAACCTTCGTCAACCTGCGGAATACATCCTTCGTGTAACGTTTGCGGCGCCCGCGTTCATCACGAGTTGTTGTTTGCTCACCGCCGGCGCAACCACAGCCGCCGTAGCTGTTCTCGCGGTAAGTGAGGTCGGGGTTTGTGGTTTTCAGAGGTCGTCCATTCCAATCGTAGGTCTGTGTACTCGAGGTCCATCCACCGGAATCGTCACCACTCGGCGCCCAACTGGAACTAATCTCTGCTGGATTAGTTTGCTGCGACACTCGGCCCATCTCGTCATAAACGATTAAAGTGCCCAGGTAACCTCCCGAGCTTCCAGGGTGATCACCTGCCGCCGCACGTAGCCGACCTGCTCCATCGAAGTAATTGACCTGGTACGCTTCTCCCTCACCCTCCTGAATCGTGGCGTAGGTCATGATAAAGCCACTTGGATCGTAAACATGCCGCACATAGGCGCCATTTGTTTGATTGGTGATCCGATCAAAACGAGTCGCACTATCGTAAATAATGGTCCTCACAGCCCCTTTTGGATCCTGCGTCCGCGTAATTCCGCCAAAGTCATAGTTGTACTGCGCAGACGAAACGAAGGTATCTGGATCGGTTGTACTTGTTAGATAAGCAAAAGTGTTGCGGCTCTGGCCGTCGGAGAAGGAGTCGGAGTAACTGAAATCGGTTCGATGCCAGAGGCCGTCCCCGGTAAAGATCATGGAGCCGGTGGTGTTGTAACCGAACTTCGTGGTCAACACACGTGACGTATCCTCAGGATAATTCACGTCCCACCGCTCGATCAGGACCAGATTCGCGCGACCAACGACGAAATTAATTCCGTAGTTCGTGTCGTCGTGTTGCACGGCCCCGGCCCGCTCCTCGAGGAACGGTGCGGCCCAATCGTGGTGATACCTGGTCTTTGACTTTAGCGCTCCCGCTCCCTCGTACACGAGTTGTGCGAATACCAGTCCGATGATCCGTCGATCGGTGTAGCCAGAATTTAGCTGGTAGTCGGTGTGAGTGCGTCGCAAGAGCGTTGTGCCATTAGACGCATATTCTTTGACATCGCTCGGTAGATTGAACGAGCTGGCGCCATAATAGTCGATCGTCACGCGTCGCCGGTTGTTGGCTTCGTCCCAGACGTTAGTTTCAGTCACTCGAGTATTCTTCTTATAACTCAAGCTAAGGTCGTCCTGGGTCCAGGCGATAGTGGTCCACTTTCTTTTGACACTGCCGAACCAAACTTCCGTGGTCGTGGTAAGACCTGACTGCCATCCAGTGGTGGCAAAAAATTCCTTATAGATCGTTCCGTCCGGAGCAGTTTGTTGCGCCCACGAATTGTCAGGCGCGACACTAAAAAAGGTTACAGCTTCGTTACCGTTGTTCCAGTTCTCCGCCCAATCGCGCTGTTCAGTGAATCGCGGACAGTCCATCTGGCCAGGACTAGAATCTACGTTGTAAGAGGTGTAGGAGAGCAGGTGACCATCAGCAGCATAGCGTTTGATCCGCTTTACCTGCGCAAAGGCGGTGTTGTATTCGAATGTGAAGTAGGTGCCGTCGTGCAAATTAACGCGACTAAGCACGGCAGTGTTTGTGTTATTTGGACCACTCACCTGGAGACCGCCGCCAAATGCCGGCGCGACGTAGACCTCAACGTACTCGAAGGTGGCCCAGAGGTGTGACACACCACCAGCCCAGGTTTGACGGATTGCCTGCAAGTTGTTGTTGGTGTCGTAGTCGAAATATATGACGCGGTTCAGCGTGTCTCTGATTGTGAGGAGGTGTCCATTGGTTATGTTGTAACTGGCCGAAATGTAATTGCCGTTGCGATCCTTGATCTTCGTGCAGCGGAATTCGTCGTTGACATTGACCGGCTCGAAAGTGAATTGAGTTCCATCCGTGGTACGAACAAGTAAAGCGTTCGGATTACTGGCGTCCAGATGTGTGTAAGTGCTGTCCTGCGACTCATAAGTGTTTACGCCAATCTGCCTTAGTTCAACGCGTCCACCCGAAGGCGTGACCATTATGTATGCAAAAGTTCCGGTCTCAGGATTCATCCACCTCTTTTGCAGAGTGGGAAGACCAAGACGAAATCCCGGAGCAGGTGAACCGAAGTCGGCGTTGAACTTCATGAAACCCGCATCTTTCGTCCATACGAGAGAGTTGTAAGCGAGCGCGAGACTCAGGTCCATTCCCGCCCGTCCGCGCAAACTCAGAAGTGGCAGGGTCCAATTGAAGTTACGGGAACCCAGGTCCACTCCTTCGTTACCGGTTTCATTTGTGGGCCTGGTGCGGGCAGTAGAGAAATTAGGATCGCCGCTCGGATGATTATTGCCACCACCTCCGCCACCAAGTGGATCACAATCCGCACACATCAAATTGGATTGAATCGGAATCCTGGCACTGGGTTGTTGTGATGGCGCGTTGCGCGCCTGATCCAGATCCGGCAAGTTGCTGATTGAACCAGCTGTGACCTGCGGCGGAGGTGCGGTAGTAGAGCCGCCTCCTTGCCCAATCCCACCAGGAGGAGAAAATGGTGGTGACTGATTCGCGGCGCCGTGGAGTTTTTCAAGTGCATTGCTCGCGTTGACAACCCCGCCGCTCGACACCTTTCCAGAAAGTGACGCGCTCTGGCGGACTCCGTCAGAAATCGCTTTAGATATGATCTGCGCATTCGTTGAGCGACGAATTGTCTTCATCAATCCAGCGATTCCACTAACCACCGGCGCTGCGGCTGACGTACCTGTCACATTCCAATACCCACCACCCATTCGCGTCGTAAGAATGTTTGTTCCTGGTGCCGCAACATCAACGATTTTTGCGCCCCAGTTGGACCACGAATCAAGCTGATCTGAATGATCAGCGGCGGCCACCGCAATCATTCCCTTGAGCGCAAACGACGAAGGATAGTAAGGAGTGACGTTTAGATCTCTTCCGCCGTTACCAGCCGAACACACCACCACAACGTGGCGCTTGACAGCTCTTTCAAGTGCATCCTTCAGCGCGATCGATTCGGCTGCGGTTCCCCACGACAAATTGATTACCTGCGCTCCGTTTGTTACTGCGTAGTCGATTGCTTCGACAGCGTCGGCTACGTCGCCCGTACCAGACTGGTCTAAAACTCTCAGACTCATCAGGCTGGCGCGCCACATCACTCCACTCACACCAACAGAGTTGTTACCTTCTGCGGCAATAATTCCCGCGATCGCCGTACCATGTCCCTGTTCGTCCTTAATGAGGCCGCTGTCTGTAATGTAATCCCAGCCATGCAAGTCTCCCACAGGACTCGCGTTGAGGTTGGTCCACTGATTGTTCTTCAAATCCGGATGCGTAAAGTCAATTCCGCTATCGATTACTGCAATCACAGTGGCTGATGAACCGGTCGTCGTTTGCCACGCGCCGCCAACACTGATGTCTGCGCCATACTGCCCACCACTTTGACCGGTGTTGCGCAATGCCCACTGTTCGTTGAATTGTGGATCGTTCGGAGTTAAGTCCTCCTTCGCGATCAGGAAATTAGGCTCGGCAAATTCAACTTGCGGGTTAAGCAAGAGTTCCAGCGTGACCGTTTTGGCGTCACGTCCTTTCGACAACTCTAGTTTTTCGAACCCGGACGCACCGCGAAGTTGTTTAGTTTTCTTAACGCCATGCGTTATCAGAATCGTTTCTTTGTCCCGCTGGGAGATGCCACCGCGAAAACGCACCAGTACCTCTCCATCACGATGCGCGATGGTCGGTTGCTGCAAAAGGCCGGATGATTTTCGGTGCAACCTCGACCCAGCTACCGTCGTGAAAGGTACGCAAAGCAGAATGACGAGGAGATATGAAAGAGATAGAGCTAGAGTGCACATGAAACGAGATCGGAGCGAACGCATGAGAGGACTCCTAGTTGGACCGCAACAGCCGCAAAGCTAAGCGGCAGTTTGATGAGTGCTGAGCGAGGTGAGACCTAAATTAAAACGCTGAACGAGTGGGAAACGTGAGTGATCCTAAAGCCATACCGTGGTCCAAGTCAACAAAATGTGGAAGACGATGGTTTCTTAGATTGATTTCTCTGTGTAACCTCTGTGTCTCTGTGTTCTGTTAACTAATTCGTGGCTAAAATCACCACAGAGACACAGAGACACAGAGGTTACACGGAGAAGACGGTTAAATTAAAACACCATCTGGAAGATGACTTCTTTAGCCTGTGGTGACTTTGTGGCTCGTTGGTGTGTGCAGGCTCAGGCGCGTTCGCATTCGCTGTTGCCACGCACTCTGTTTTTGTTCCGCTTCTTCGATCTGCGTTAGCGCGGTGCTCAGTGGTTCGCCGCCGAGCTGGCGCATCTTCAAATACAAGAGCGCCGGCACAATCGAAATCAGCGGCACGATGAAAATGTTCACCAGCGAAAGGCACTGCTGGTAAATCTGAGTCGCGAGAGATCTTTCCTGAAGGTTAACGCCGATTCTAATTCTGCCCGCAAGAGCGTTGATGAGCATCGGAATCAGAAACTGCATTATCGAGACGATGATGATCGTTCGCCACGCGCGCGAGGCTAACTCTCGCGCTCGACGCATCGCGGCTTTCGTCTGCAATCCTTCGATCAGAACCACTGGAGCGTAAAGTGAATAACGGATCTGAACGACGAAGGATGGAATAATTAGCAGCACAAACCCGATCACCACCCACAGCATGACCAAAAGCATGGTCTTGAGAAATGGTTTCCAACGCCTGCGGAAAACGGCAAACGCCTCGCGCAGGTGTACCGGCTTCAAAGGCGCCGCTGCGAGTTGCGTGATGATTACGGCCGTCACGCCCGAGATCACGCCTGCCGCTATCATGTAAGCAATAACGTGCAGCACACCGACGATTCCGATCGCTGAAGCAAACGCAATTTTTTGCGCCATTCCGCCGGGTGGCGCATACGCCTCCCAGATGAACAACCCGATCAACAAAAAAGTTGTTGTGATCACCGGAAGGTGGGCGATGAAACTGAGCTTGATGAACTTGGGAAAGTACTCGCTGTACAGCGAAAACGCACGCCGGTAGAGCGCTCCAATACCTTCACTCTGTCCACGAAGCGCACTGGCAAAAGCAAAAGCCGTTGGCGGGCGTTCCACCGGATTCTTCGATAGAGCCGACATCACTACGGCAGCGACACGCTTTGGAATCTTCTTGTCGCGTGCGCGCAGATCCTGTGGCGACTGCTCACGATGCGCTCGCATGACCGTGGATGTATTTCCTTCAAACGGCACCTCACCCACGAGCATCTGGTAAGCGATAACACCGAGACTATAAATGTCAGACCGTGTGTCGACGTGACCTCCGCCACATTGTTCCGGGGACATGTACAACGGAGTGCCCATGATCGCACCGACACGGGTCAGCGCTGGACCTTGAGGCGATGTTGCGATGTGCGCAGTATGTCGCGATGAGCCTTGATCAAACAGCAACGTTCCGTCGTCGTCGTGTGCGAACGCTTCCGTCACCGGAGGTTTTTGCAGCATAGTGCCGACACCTTCGCGATCGGGTTTGGCCTTGAAAGCTACAGTCTTGGATTCATCGCCCGTTGATCGCAGCAGAGTGTCATTCTCGAGATGTGCATTCGCAACAGCCGGAGAACTGAAATCGTCGATGATCGTCGCTGCAGGATCATCATCCAGTTGAGGTGCACTTGTTTGGCCGACTTTCGCGATACCGAAATCAAGAACTTTGACTCGATAACTGCCAAGGCGGTTCGGTTCGAGCCAGATATTGTCGGGCTTCAAATCGCGATGGACGATCCCCTGCTGGTGAGCTTCATGCACTGCGGAACAAACTTGATCGAGAATGTCAGCCACCCATTCGAGTGGCAATCGTTTTTCCTCCGACAACACGTCGCCAAGCGTGCAGCCATCGAGATACTCCATCACGAGGTACGCGACTTCGTTGTCCTTCAAGTGCGCAAATCCAAAGTCGGTTACGTCGACAACATTCGGGTGGCGCAAGCGGCCGGCCGCGCGCGCTTCTCGCTTAAACCGCTCGACAAACTCACTGTTTCGCATGAACTGAGGCGAGATGAGTTTTAGCGCGACGTAACGCTCCGTCCCGAGGTGTGTGGCGAGATACACTGCGCCCATTCCGCCTTGACCGAGCAAGTGTTCCAGGCGGTACTTTTCGTCAAGCACCTCGCCGACGTAGTGTTCTAATCCAGACATGAGACACCAATGCTACCGCACTTATCTGCTACACATGAAACGGCTACCAAATATGACCGCAATCCATGCCGATCGGCTGACCATCCGGTGGTGCTTGAGGCGGCGTGAGATTCATCTTCTTCGGATCGTCTTGGAATCGCTTGATTTGTTCGACCGCGTAATACAGAAACGCGCGATGATTCTCATCGGGCATCACACGGCTTTGTGACGTGAGCCACGCCTTCAACTGCTCCAGCTTCCACGACGCAATCGCACGCACCTGATTCGACGCACGTTCACCTGCCGCCAACGCCATTAGATCAGTAAGAATTATCGTGTTGACACTGTGTTGTATTTCGCCGGCGTAACCCTTAGCGACCGGTGCTTTCCAGGTGGTCAAAAGGATTTTGTCGATAACTTCCGCGAGGCCGGGATTGCGCGGATCGCGAGCATGAAACTGGACCAGCCGCGCGGCTCTTTCCTGATTCAGGAGAAAGTTACTCACATGATCCGCTGCTGCTTCCGCCGGGGCTAGCGCGTCGAACACTGGTTGAGTCCGGATCCGAAAGTCTTCACGTGTACGTGGATATCCCGCAGGACGAGGTGGAATCAAGCGCAACAACGAGTCGGGTACAGCAAGCGCTTCCGGCTTGATCGTATCGAGTACAACCGCAAGTGCGCGGCGCTGCTCTTCCGGCGAAACGATCTGCGGATTACGATCGCCTTTCCCCTTCAGGCTAAACGTGTAATCCTGACCGCCAATTACTTTCGTCGCTGCTTCCACCTGGTAACGGTGATACATGTAGATCGGTACAAGCACTTCTTCGATCGTCGCGATCGGCGCGCCTTCGCGAATATTGTTTTCCCCAAAACGTCGCAGCGCTGCCGCACGAACCTTCATCACGTTCGTTAGCTCGTCGATCGCGTTTGTCCCGTTGTCCCAGAGATGGGCCACCGAACTCGCACTACCGGGCGGCCGCGCGTCCTGATCTGTCAAATACATCAGACCGCGCGCAAAACCCTCGCTCAACGTCCGATCGAGTGCCCGTGCTTCATCAGTCCCTGCGGGAAAGTCCTGATAGCCATAAGCGATCGCGACTTTGTCCCACTCGCCGATTCCCTTTGCATACGCATCAGACAGATCCGGAACACCATCCGCGCCAAGCTTTGCGCGCGGCGCAGGATAGTCCATCACCGAGGCGCGACTGACAGGACTCGCAGCGTAGTTGTGTTGCAGTCCCAACGTGTGACCCACTTCATGCGCGGACAGTTGACGCAACCGCGCCAGCACCATTTCCAGGAGCTTTGGCGAAGCAGTGTTCGTTTTGTCGTAAGGAGCCAGCAATCCTTCAGCGATGAGAAAGTCCTGCCGGTCGCGTAGCGAGCCAAGCGACACACGCCCCTGAATGATTTCTCCCGTGCGTGGATCGACGAGTGAATTGCCGTAGGACCAACCGCGGGTCGATCGATGTACCCACTGGATGACGTTGTAACGGACGTCCATCGGATCCGCATGTACAGGCATCATTTCAACCTGCAATGCATCTTTGTAACCGATTGCTTCGAACGCCTGGTTCCACCACCGCGCGCCTTCGAGCAGCGCAGAACGCACAGGTTCTGGTGCGCCTCGATCAACGTAGTAAACAATCGGCTCAACCGCCTCACTCACGCGCGCGCTCGGATCTTTCTTTTGCAATCGATGACGTGCGATGAACCGCTTCGTGATTGGTTCTTCAATCGGCGTCGCGAAGTCCATATAGTCGATCCCTGCATAACCTGCGCGCGGGTCGAACACACGTGGCTTAAAACCGGCGGGCGGGAGTTGCACGAATGAATGTCGTTGACGAACTGTTATTGCTTCCGGCACTGGGACCACTTGTCTAACGAATTGTCCCGTGGGTTCTCCGGTAAACGTCAACGTGGTTTCGACTTCTGTGTTCTGCGGAAAGTTTTTTGTGTTTGGAAGATAGAAGGCGCTGCGACTTGGCTCGAGTCGATAGTTGCCTTGTTGGCCTCTTTGTAGCGTGTTCGTGACTTGATGAGCATCGCGCAGGTAAAAGTTGGTGGCGTCGACGAGAACGCGGCCGCCCTCTTCGGCCGCGACCTCGAAACCCCACAGAGTTGATTCAGCAAAGGCGTCTTTTACTGCGAGACGTTCATCGGGATTGTTAGTCGTCGCACGGAAACTATAGTTCGGCGCCACCAACAACACTCGTGGTCCAGAGCGATCGAAACGGACAATCGAGCTATCGCCGAGTTGCCCTCGATCCAGGCCGATGTCATTTGACCCTATCCCTGCCGGCAACGATTCGACGTAGAGAAACTCCGTGTTCCACTTGTCGATCTCGAGCCAGATCTTGCCCGCCTTCGCATCCCAGTAGAACGGAAAGAACCCGGCAAACTTTTCCATCCCCGCAACTTTTTCGGTGAGCGTTTGCGGCTTCTGTGCCTGGACCGTCGCAAAACACACCACTAGCAACAACACGACTACAAACTTCATTCGCTCTCCTTATCCGCGAGTATCCGCGTTAATCCGTGTTACTGGTTTCTCCACTCCGGAATGCGCCCAGGTGTCCACGGCGCACCCGCCGCTTCGAGCTGTTTCTCCAACCGCGAGAGATCGCTTTCGATGAGTTGTCGCAACTGGCCCAACACACCTTCGAAGTCCTGCGCGGCCGCGTTGTACTGGTTGTGCTGAGTCTGCGTTGGACGCGCCGTTGACATGCGTTGCGCATTGATGACGTATCCAACTCGCTCGTTAATCGACGGCGATGTATTTATGTTGCGTTGACGAGCTACCGAATCACCGCTCAATGCGCGAATGATTTCATTCGTCCGCCGCTCCAACGCCGTTGCCTCGTCATGCAAACGCTGTGGCAGTGAGGGTGTCTCATTGATCGCACGCTTGATCGCGGCGAGTCGGGGTCGCAGCGCGTTCGCAGCTTGAGTCGCACCGCTCACTGCCCGCTGTAGCCGGACGGCTTTCTGCTGAAACTCGACCAACGAAGTGCGATCGGTACTTGACATGTTTTCCTGGCCCTCGACGGTCACCTGAAATTCCTGGGCTGGACCAAGCGGCGTCACAACTCCTTCCACTCGCTTTGCCACCGTCGCTTTATATCTACCCGGCATGACGAGTGCACCCGAAGGCGGTTCGAAATCGAAATCGGCATCGGGCGGTGGCGGTGCTGACAGGTTAGCGGCGGGATAACGCAGATCCCAGTTCAGTCGCTGCATGCCGCCGCCAACTGGTCCAGTGAGTCGTCGCACTACGTTGTCGGACGCGTCGGTGATAGTGACTATGATCGAGGGCGCCTCTTCTTCTTCCTCCGCACGCAGGTCAGCAGGTGTGGGCCAACCGACAGGCGCGCCTCTCCTGTCAGCCTCGCGCTCTCTTTCCTGACGTTTCTCTTTGCGAGTCTTGATCGCTTCTTTTAAATACCACGTGACAGTCGCGCCAAACGGCGGATTGTCGGCAGTGTAGAAACGCTCACCCTGAAAACTCTTTCCGCGTCCGCCAAGCGGCTGCGACTGGATGTACATCAAAGCATCCTTCACGGGAAACACAGCCGCTTCTTGTCGCAGCATCTCGGGTTTGACTAAACGCAACGGTGTGTAGTTGTCGAGAATGTAAATACCGCGACCGAACGTCCCCACGACCAGATCGTTTTCTCGTTTTTGAATGTTGAGATCGGTCACTGAAATCGTAGGTAGACCACCTTTCAGTTGGATCCACTTCTGTCCGCCATCGACCGAGAAAAACAAGCCGAACTCCGTGCCTGTAAAAAGCAGACTTGGATTGACGTGATCCTCAGCGATTGCTTTCACTGCGCCGTTCTTCGGCAAATTGGAACTAAGCGAGACCCAGGTTCTGCCGGCGTCTGTAGTCTTCAGAAGATACGGTTTGAAATCGGCACTCTGATGATTGTCGAAGCTCACATACGCGGTATTCGTTTCGTGATTCGAGGCGATAATGCGACTGACATAAGCCATGTCAGGCACACCGGGAAACTTCTCGATCTTGCGCCAGTTTTTGCCACCGTCTTCGGTTATCTGGACCAGCCCGTCGTCTGTGCCGACGTAGATCAGTCCGTCTTTTTTCGGCGATTCCGCGAGCGCTGAGGCGTTGCCGAAAAACGCGGTGGAAGCGTTCTTCGCGACAGCATCGATGCTCCAAACTTTTCCCATCACGGCCAGCTTGTCGCGATCGAGTTCGCGCGAGAGTTGACCGCTGACGAGTTGCCATGTGTCGCCGCGATCATCACTGCGATAGAGCTTGTCCGACGCGATATAGAGCCGGGTGTGCAAGTGAGGGCTGATGATGAAGGGAGTGTCCCAATTCCAACGAGGCGGATCTTCACCGCGACCCGGCTGTGGTTGAATACCGATGCGTTCTCCGGTGCGCTTGTCGAAACGGACTATGACGCCGTGCTGCAGGGTCGCATACACCGTGTTTGGATCCTCAGGATCGACCTGAGAACGAAAACCGTCGCCACCGTTTGTGACAAACCAATCGGCGTTGGTAATGCCCGATGCGCTACGCGTGCGCGATGGACCACCAAAGCTGAAGTTGTCCTGCGTGCCGCCGTAGACGTTATAAAAAGGTTTCGCGTTGTCGGTTGTTATGTCATAAAACTGCGGCACGGGCAGGTTCTGTTTGAAATCCCACGTGGCGCCGCGATCGAAACTCTCGTAGACGCCTCCATCGCAACCAACCAGATAGTGATCCGTGTTGTTTGGATTGATCCAGATATCATGGTTGTCGACGTGTTTGTTGCGCTCACCGAGACGACGCAGCGTGCGCCCACCGTCGTCTGACACCATCAGAAACACGTTCATCACGTAGATGCGATCGACGTCCTTCGGATCGGCGACAATGCGCGAGTAGTACATCGCAGTTGCGTCAAACTCGTTGCGACGTTCCCAACTACCACCGCGATCGCCCGAGCGAAAGATTCCGCCGCGGCGGTCGGCAGCTTCGACAGTCGCGTAGATCACATTCGAATCGACCGGAGAGATGGCGAGACCGATTCGTCCGAGCTCAACCGTCGGCAACCCTGCTCGCAACTTGTTCCACGTCGCGCCCGCGTCTGTCGATTTGTAGAGCGCGCTTTCAGGACCACCGTTGATGAGTGTCCAACGATGGCGGCGACGTTGATATGAAGCACAGTAAATGGTGTTTGGATCGTTCGGATCGACGACGACGTCGGTGACGCCTGTGTTCTCGCTGATGTTGAGAATGTTCTTCCACGTCTTGCCGCCATCCGTTGTTTTGAATAGACCGCGATCACCGCCCGGCCCCCATAATGGACCCTGCGCTGCGACGTAGACGATGTTTGAATCTTTTGGATCGACCACAATGCGGCCGATGTGCTCGGAAGTTTTCAGGCCGACGTTTCTCCAGGTCCTGCCACCGTCTTCAGATTTGTAAAGACCGCTGCCATAGGCAACGCTTCGCTGGCTGTTGTTCTCGCCCGTGCCGACCCAAACCGTTAACGGGTTCTTTGGATCGAGCGCGATCGCGCCGATCGAATACGACGCTTCGTTGTCGAAGATCGGTGTCCACGTGACGCCTGCGTTCGTCGTCTTCCAAACACCGCCCGATGCAACCGCGACGTAGTAACGCGTGTAGTTATTTGGATCGACCGCGAACCCACTGATGCGCCCGGAGGTGAATGCTGGTCCAATTGAACGGAACCTGAGCCCGTTGAATGTCGGTGTCGACATCGGATCGCGAGGCGTTGGCGATGCTTCGGGCGTCGGGGACGGGCTAGGTGACGCAGATGCGGATGGAGACGGCGATGGCGATGCTGGTGGGCGCGGCGGCTCTTGAGCCGTTACGCCAAAAGACAGCATTAGAGTGAGAACCAGAGACAACACGCACGAAGACATGGTCATAAACGTTTCCTCTTGGTTTTTGATAGAGATGGAGCTTTGTGCCTTTTGAGGCTTAACCTGCTTGGCTGTTACTGCAAATGCTTTCGAAGGAATTCCAGGGTGCGTCGCCACGCATCAGCGGCGGCTTCCGCGTTGTAAACCTCTGGACGCGAATCATTAAAGAAAGCGTGATCTGTGTCGGGATAGATGACAGCTTCGATCGGCTTGCCGAGTTCTTTTAACTTACTCTCCAATGCCCGTACCGAGTCAGGAGTGACAAAACCATCTTTGCCGGCATACAAGCCGAGCACGGGCGCATGAAGGTTCGGCAGATCGGGTTTGACGTTCGGATGGCCGCCGTAGAACACGACGCAGGCGCCGATGTGCGGATTCTTCGTGGCCGTGTAAAGAGAGAGCGCGCCACCCATGCAAAATCCGACCACGCCGACCTTCTTACTCGTGTTTGCATCGTGAGTTGACAGATATTCGATTGCGCCACTGAGATCTTTTTCTGCTTCGTCGATGCGCAAAGCCATCATCAGCTTGCCAGCTTCGTCGGGAGATTTCGTAGTCTTGCCGTGATAGAGATCAGGAGCGAGCGCGACAAAACCTTCCGCGGCGAATCTGTCGCAAACCTCTTTGATGTGATCGACAAGTCCCCACCATTCCTGGATCACGATCAGAGCCGGACCAGTACCTGAGTTCGGAACTGATAGGTAGCCGTCCGTACTCCCACCGTTCGAACGAAATTGGACCATCTCTCCCATGGCTCTCTCTCCTAGTCAGTCTCTGCCGGCGATCGTTTTCGATCGAGCAACACACCATCCCAGCGGTTCATCACGTCAAGATGAATATCAAACTGATCGATCACACGCATTGCGATGTGATTGATCATGTCGTCGAGGTTCTGAGGGTTGTTGTAGAACGCCGGCACGGGCGGAAGAATGATGACGCCCATTCGCGCCAGCTTCAACATGTTCTCGAGATGTATCTCGCTGAACGGCGACTCGCGCACGACAAGCACAAGCTTTCGCCGCTCCTTCAGGATCACGTCAGCGGCGCGATGAATCAGATTGTCGCCGAGCCCGTGAGCAATGGCGGCGAGTGTGCGCATGCTGCAAGGCGCAATCACCATCCCGAGCGTCACAAACGAGCCACTCGAAATCGCAGCCCCCTGCGCGCCGATACCATAATTCTGCGTCGCGAGACTTTGTACGTCCTTCAGCGAGTGTGGGGTTTCATGCGTGAGCGTCCGCGCCGCCCACTTACTCACGACCAGATGTGTCTCCACCCCCGACCCATGCAACATCTGCAGGATCCGAACCCCGAAAATCGTCCCGGTCGCCCCCGTGATGCCAACGATGAGGCGCGTAGGCTTTGTCTGCTCCATATGTCGGCCATCATTTTAGCCACAAAAAGGCACAAAAAGAAAAAAGCCAGCTATGTGTTTGATAGCTTTGTGCCTTTTGTGGCTAAAGAAAAGGCCGAGCGTTTGCCCGGCCTTTTACTGCTTCGATTTCTGTTGAAGTTAGGCTTTAACGGCCGCGTACTTCTCGATCATTTTCATGATCGATTCTTTGCTCGTAGCGCCCACAACGCGCTCGACTTCTTTTCCGTCTCTGAAAAGAATAAGAGTTGGAATTCCCTTGATGCCATAACGCTGTGCCGTTGAGGGGTTGTCGTCAACGTTCAACTTCACCACTGTGGCTGTTTCGGCATAATGCTGCGCGACGGCCGCAACGGTCGGCGCCAGCATGCGGCAAGGGGCACACCACTCAGCCCAAAAATCCACCAATACGGGTTTACTGGCTCCTAACACATCTGTTTCAAACGAGCTATCGCTCACATCATTCACAAATTCGCTCATGTTTCGCTCCTAAAAAATTTTTACCCGGCGCTACCGCGCTCGGTTCTGTTTTTATTGCCCCTCACCTTCGAGGAAATTCTTGAGTAGCCGCGCGCGCGATGGATGTCGCAGTTTGCGCAACGCCTTTGCTTCGATCTGTCGAATGCGCTCACGCGTCACGTTAAAATTCTGGCCTACTTCTTCCAACGTCCGTTCGTGGCCACCATTGTCGAGTCCGAAACGCAAGCGAATCACACGCTCTTCGCGCGGACTCAACGTTTGCAGAACATCGCCGGCGATCTCGCGCAGGTTTGAAGTGATAACTCGCGCCGCAGGGCTCTCGCTCGACTTGTCTTCGATCAAATCGCCCAACTGCGAATCACCGTTTTCTCCGATCGGCGTTTCGAGAGAGATCGGATCCTGCATCAGCTTGCGCGCCTTGCGAACTTTATCGACCGAAGTATCCATCTTCTTCGCGATCTCTTCAGTCGTCGGTTCGCGCCCAAGTTCACGCACAAGTTCACGCGAAGTGTTCTTCAACTTATTGATCACTTCGATCATGTGAACCGGAATGCGAATCGTACGCGCCTGGTCGGCAATGGCACGAGTGATTGCCTGGCGAATCCACCACGTGGCGTACGTTGAAAACTTATACCCACGGCGCCAGTCAAACTTGTCAACGCCCTTCATCAAACCCAGATTGCCTTCCTGAATCAGATCCAGAAACTGCAAGCCACGGTTCTGATACTTCTTCGCGATCGACACCACGAGACGAAGGTTAGCTTCAGTCAACTCGTGCTTCGCCTGTGCTGTTTGTGCTTCGCTGACAGCGATCATCTGGTGTGAACGCTTGATCTCGAGCGGCGACAGGTGATGCTCGGTTTCGATTTCCTTCAGACGTTTCTTCGCATTCGCAACGTGCCTTCTAAATTCCTTCTGCTTGTCAGCCTTTAATCCCTTGCGCTTCAGTTTCTCTGAAAAGCCTTCGATTTCACGTTCGAGGGTGCGCACTTCCTTGTGCACCACGCCGATCGCACCGATCAGCCTTTGCCGTGCCACCTCTTTCAGATGAAGGCTGCGGATCTCCGTTGCGATTTCCAACCGCGTGCGAGCAAGCTTACGCCGGTAGCGCAACAGCTTCTTCGAACGCTTGCCGCGCGATGCTCTCAATTCCTCAGCGAACTTGTCGAACTCTTTCAACCCTCTCTTGTGGAGCTGGCGGATGTTATTCAGTCCTTCGATGGTCCACTGCAAATACTCTTCACTGCGATCCTCGTGTTCTTCCGTCTCCATCTGATCGGAGAACGCAACGACGTCGCGGATATTGAGTGATCCGGCCGCGAGTTCGTCGCCGATTCTGAAAAGTTCAACAACAGCGATAGGCGAACGAGCAATTGCTTTTTCAGCACGTTTCTGCCCGCGCTCGATTCGTTTTGCGATGGACACTTCCTGCTCACGTGTAAGTAGCGGCACTACGCCCATCTCGCGCATGTAGACGCGAATGGGGTCCGAAGTTTTATCCATTTCGCCGGCGGAGAGGTCGAGCTCAACCTCTTCGCTCATGGCTTCATCAGACTCAACCGCAGACGAGGACTCCTCGATCAAAGGCTCCTCGATCTCGGTTTCGCTACTGGTCGCTCGTTCGAGCGTCTGCAGAACTTCGTCGATATCTTCTATCGACACGGCGTCGTCGGTCAGTTCCTCGCTGAGGTTGACGAACTCGCCTTTAACCGAATTCATGAGCTCAATACCGCTTTGATCTTTTTCAAGCCTGGACAAATTGTTTTCCTTTCTTGCGGTTATTTACGCAGCCCGGAAGACCCGTTTCTTCCGTTCTTTGCACCTGCGCGCAATTCGTGCAAAGCTATCTGCTTCGAGTAATTCTGCCGCTTCCCATTTTTCTCCACTGTCTTCGATGTCACACCACCCCCACAGGGTTTCAAGCGTTGCACAACGTCATTTATGGTAATTTGTTCCAGCACCCGCTCGACCGCAGAATCGACTTCCAGGAGCACCTCGCCTAAAACAGTTTCAATGTTGACACCCACTGGGCAGTCACGACTGGGAGGTTGCCGGTGGAGCGAAAAAACGCCGCCATGCTCGAGTGCCCGGTAAACGTCCAGAAGGGTGGTTTTTGCCGGGTCATTTGCCAGCCGCGAGCCCCCCAATGAACCGGTTTGAGACACGACCAAACCCGCCTCTGCCAGCTCCAACAACATGCGCCGGATCACGACTGGATTGGTATTTACGCTTTCTGCAACCTGTTCGGATTTAAGGGGTTCTTCGCCTGACCAGGCCATCAAACTTAAAACATGTACCGCAACAGCGAACCTGCTATTAGTCGACATATCAAATACTGCGTTGACCCAGAGGGCTTCAGTTTTGTAACCATTATAGTTACAATTTTGTTTTTGTCAAGGATAAGCTTTTGATAGCTGGTAATTTACAGTCCCGCCGGAATCAGACAGCCGGGGCTTTGAGGTCGTGGATGATGGTGAAAAGGGCGTCGACGTCGATGGGTTTTGGCACCAGAGCGAGGTAACCGACGGCGAGGGCGCGCTCGCGGTCTTCTTCGCTGGCGTAGCCGGAGATGGCGATAGCCGGGACTTCATTGAGGCCAGGGAGCAGGCGCAGTTGTTCCAAAAGTTGATACCCGTCGGTTTCGGGCATGCCGATGTCTGAAATAATGATGCTGGGGCGTTTCAGAACCGCGTGATTAAGTGCCTCCGCGGCTGACGCGGCCGTCGTGACTTTTGCACCTTCGCGTTGGAAGATCATTCTCAACAATTCGAGGGTGTCGTTCGAATCTTCCACGATCAGAACGTCAAAACCATGCAAAGAATGAATTCTTTGTTCCGGCGTTTCGATGACAACTTTAGTGGTCGGCGCGAGCTCAATCGCGAAGATGAAACACGAACCGCATCCCACCCCGTCAGACTGCGCTTCGAGTTTCCCACCGTGCATCTTCGCAAGCGCATCAGCGATCGCGAGCCCAAGACCCAATCCACCGTGGCGTCTCGAAGTCGAACCGTCCGCCTGGCGAAAACGATCAAAGACATGCGGCAGGAACTCTCGCTCGATGCCCACACCAGTGTCTAAAACCTCGACGTTCGCCTGCGTACCGTTGATACCGGTCGTTATTCTCACTTTTCCACCCGGCTCGGTGAACTTGATCGCGTTTGAAACAAGATTCCACGCAATCTGCTGCAAACGCACGGGCTCGCCCAGGACAATCAGACTCGTGGGCCACAGCGACATGGATAACTCTATGTCGCGGGCGGCAGCGGACACGAGCACTGTGTCGACCGCGGCTTTAACTGCCGCGTTCAGATCGGTCGGCTTCGGTTCGAAATGAAGTTTGCCGGTAGCAATCCGCGATGTGTCGAGCAGATCGTCGATGAGACGCGACTGAAGCCACGCATTTCGTTCGATCGCATCGAGTGCCTGCGCGACGCTCTTCTCGTCGAGCGCGCCGCTGCGCAGCAGTTTGATCCAACCAACCACGGGAGTCAGCGGTGTTCGCAATTCGTGAGAAAGCGTGGCGAGGAAAATGTCTTTCGCGCGGTTCGCTTCTTCCAGCTCAACGTTGAGCCGCTTTAGTTCAGCCGTGCGATCTTCGATTCTCTTTTCAAGATCCAGGTTTAACTGCTGGAGATCTGCGCGCGCCTTCTGTTCGGCTAACATGAGACGACGGTGCTCGACACCTCTGCGAATCGTGTGCTTCATGCTTTCGATGTCGCATGGTTTGACGAGGTAGTCGTACGCACCTTCCTGCAACGCGGCGATTGCCGACTCAACTGAAGCAAAACCCGTCAGCACAACGGAAATCGTCAACGGAGCGTGACGCCTGATCTGGCTCAGCACCGAAAGACCGTCGCCACCTTCCATGTGCAGGTCAGTGAGCACCAGGTCGTAATCAGTATTATTCAGCAGCTCGACCGCCTCATCACCGCTCGAGGCTGTGTCGACGATGTAGCCTTCCTTCTCGAAGATGGCGGCTGTCGTAATGCGCAGACTTTCCTCGTCATCGACAACGAGCAAACGCGCCTCGTTCATTGACGGCACAAAGACGCCGTTGTCATCGATAGATGAATCGTTTTGGTGATCGAAGGAATAACTCATTTACTCGATACCCTGGATTCGTTCTCGTGATCTTCCAAAATGGGAGACTCAACTTGTAGCACAATACTGAAAACTGTCCCGCGACCCATTTCGCTGCTCACTTCGATGCGTCCACCGTGTTGCCGGACAATGTCCTGCGTAACCCACAACCCCAGTCCAGTTCCACGTTTACCCGTCGAGAAGAATGGATCGAATATGCGATTGAGATCGTCTTCGGGTATACCGACTCCGCTATCACTGAGCTGGACCACTATCGACGGTTGCAATGCTTGTTCGTAACGAGACGTGGAGATAACGATCTCGCCCTCGCCTTGAATCGCCTGCTGCGCATTCAGGATCAGGTTCAGAAAGACCTGCCGCAACTGGTCGGCGCGCGCTCTGATGCGAGGCAGTGTTTCGTCAAACTGCTTGCCGAGCCGGATGCGCTGTTGCCGCATTTTCTTTTCCATTAGCACCAGCGTCTCTTCCAAAACCTGGTTTACGTCGACCCAGTCAACCTCGCCGGGCCGGCGCGCAAAGCCAAGCATTTGACGGATGATGTGTGAAACTCGTTCTGTTTCTTTTCTCGCAATCTCCAGAAAGCGCGTGTTCTTGTCGCCTTCGGCGCCGACCTGCATCAGGTAAAGCGCATTCTTGATTGCTTCGAGAGGATTGTTGACCTCGTGGGCGATGGAAGCCGCGAGACGCCCGACCGCCGCGAGCTTTTCCGATTCGAACAACTGTTGTTCGACCCGGCGGCGCTCGAGCTCACGTATCTCCGTCAAATCGTGAAGGATTGAGACGACCGCTGTTACCTGACCCGTTGGATCCAAAACTTCACGCGCAGTGATCTCCATCGGCAACGCCCGGCCATCTTCCGGATCGAGCAATTCGATCTCGGCCTGTCTGCCGGTTTCCGCTCCCGTCGCAAGCGCAGAGATAAAGGACGTGAGCTTTACAGCGTTCGCGCGAACAGCAGCGGTTGCGGATGATCGATAGGAATCATCCTCTCTGAACAACAACTCCGCGCGGCGGTTGAATAAGATAAAGTTGCCGGACTGATCGCAAACTACGATCGGATGGCCCACGTTTTCGATGATCAGATCGAGGCGGTCACGTTCGCGCCGCGATTCGGCTTCCGCCTGCTGGAGTTTGCCGAAGTTTCGCGCGAGTTCCTCGTTCGCCTCGCGCAGATCGGTTACGTCACGAAAGATCGAAACAAGTCCGAGCGGCTCGCCACGTGAATTCGCGGCGGGAGTCGAGATCACTTCGAAGTGAATGTCCGAACCCTCAATTGGATCCACGAGGGTGATGTCTCTTTGAATAACTTCCGACGACGAGACCGTGGCGCTCGAAAGATAGGCAGAGAACAACAAATCGTTCATCTTCAGCGCGCGTCGCTTTCCTTCGCCGGCATTAGCAGAACCACTGAAAAGTTCTTCAGCGCGCCGGTTTTGCAGGAGTATTTCGTTGTCGAGATCGGTGAGCACGATCGGATCGGCAACGGACTTCATGATCGACTCAGTCCATTGGCGCTCTCGTTGAAGTTTGGTGACAGTGTTGACGAGGCGTTCCTGGTGTATTGCGAGGGAGGCGATAACACCAACGCGATCGGCGAAGCGCCTGAGAAGTTTCATCGAGATCGGATCGAGAGCATTCTCTGTTGCTCCAACGTACAGCACTCCAAGCCGCGCGCCCGGATCGAATGTCCAGTAATTGGTTTGGACACGCGAACCGCCTCGCGTGTCGCGGCCGGTTTTTGGCCCGATTTCGGAGATGCCGAATAACGGCAACGCCAGCACATCCTGCTCCCAATGAATCTTATCGAAGAGAGTGCGTGACGCTTCGTCTTCCTCCATCGAGATCCAGGTGGGAGTAGCATCGTGAATAACGCGAACGCACGCAGCGCTGGAGTCAATCGGCATTTCAACGCGTGAGAAGTCGCCATCGAAACCGATCGCGACGCGAATCCGGAGCTCCGCGTCTCTTTCATTGATGATCGCGATTGCCGCCTGACGATGTCCGAAGATACTTTCGACGCCCTCGAGCGCGAGTTGGAGGCGCTCGTTCAGCTTGGGTGTAGCAAGCATCTGAGTCGTCGTTTCCAGGAACGCGTCGTACCGGCGCAGGTATGGGTCGACCCGCTCAGATTCCGATATAGTCGGGGCAGTCCGAATCGTTAATTCTGCCGGAGCTTCTCCCATAACCTAAAACATTTATTTCTTATCGACCTCAACCGTTACACGGCGCCGTGTTTCCGTTTCAACTGCTTCTGTGCCTGGCGTCAGCACCGGCCGTGAGACTGCGGGAGTCAAACCTACGGCTTCTGCGTACTTCAAGTAGGTATCAATCGACGCAACCACTACGCGCGCTTCGATCGTGATTAAGTCAATGCCCACCAGCGAGATTCGTACCCACGCGTCGATCACGATGCCCTTGTCGAGCACGCGATCGAGGACGTCGATTAAACTAGTACCGCCTGGTGCTCTTTCGACAGCCATTTGCTTCGGTTCCTTTGTTTTGAGTTTGGATCAACGAGCATTCTGCGCGAGGATTGACGCTGCCCCTTGCTCTCCTTCTCTCTTACCTGTCTCGACTCCGGGTTCTTACTTTCCGCGTCACAACCTTCTCTTCACTAGTCTTTGCGGCCTTTCCAGCGGCGAGTTTCCGGATCTCGAGTTCGAGTTCCGAGAGCCGTTCACGCAATTCTACGTTTTCGGCTTCCGCACGCTCGGCACGAGTCGTCAGATTTGTATCGTAACGCCACCAGTTCAAACCAATCTGCTCTGCTTTGTCGATTGAGCACACGAGCAGGCGGATTTGCAACGTCAGCAGCTCTACGTTGGCCAACGACACCTTGATGTCGCCCGCTATCACTAATCCCTTGTCAAGAATACGGTCGAGTACATCAACCAGACCCGGGGGACGGGCCGTTATAAGGGTAGACCGCTCACTGGACACTTTCGCCCTCCACTGTCAGGAAGCGGCTTTACTCAAAAAGCTCAGATGGCCGCCACCATCATTTACTGCTGCCGGGCAAACTGCATACTGCTAAATCAGGCGCCCGATAGGACCGAGATCAAGATTGAGGTCTTCATCAGCTAATCCGAATTGAGTCTTCAAATCCTGAAGCTTTGCCTCCAACCTCATGAGCGCCAACCCCAACTCTTCGATCTGTTCAGGTGAGAGATCCCCGCCTTCCATGCGACGAACCGCCTGCTTTTCCAGCAGACGGCGGATGAACTCGATCAAAGTAAGTACCAGCTTCGCCAGACCTTGTTCGACACTCTGCGCATCGATATTAATGCGCGAGGGTAGAGCGTCGGCAACACAACGAAGTTGTTCGATGAACTCCTCCGTGTGCGAAGTTTCGATTTCCGGCTCGGCCGGCAGGGGATTTTCGGGGGAAAGCTCCATCAGCTTACTCCGAACTGCGTTTTAAACTCAAGCCCAATGTTTGCAAAACTATACGGCGGCCAGGGTCCGCTCGAAAGAAAGTGTAATTCAGGGCGTTTCTGCCTCATTTCTGCGACCGCTTCACGATATGGCAGGATTTTGCCACGCTCAATGAGATGTGCTGCCGACAGAACGAGCCGCTCCATTGGGCTCAAAGTGACCTGTTCGTCCCGGATTACGGTGCTAAGGTTCTCATGAACCCACGTTGAGATCTTCGCTGCCTCGGCGGCTCTGTGCTCGTCGCCAATGATCTGCCGTCGCTTTTCTTTCAGAAAGGCCGTTCCGGCTCCTTCCTGATTTACATCTTGCGGCGGCGCCTGTTTCTCTCCCGAGTTTTCCCAGATGATCTTCACGTTCATCTCAACGCAGCCACGCACTGACGCGAGCTTCGTTTCCAGAGCAGGCTTGTGAGCAGAGACATAGCTTGTAAGCTGCTGCTCAGTCACGACTGTTCCGAATCGAAATGGCAATGGCGTCGAGTAATCAAGAACGCTTCGGACCACGGACGCATGAGTCAAAGCATTCTCACGCGTTACAGGCACAGAATCCGCATCGAGATCGCTGACCAGCACCGAAAGATTTTCTGTTTTCAATACCTTCACAGATGCGCCGGAAATTCCGACGGGTCCTTCCAGCGTTTCGACACCTTCAACAAGACAGTACACGTATAACTTCATTCTATAGGACGCCTGCGCAAGACCTCGTGTGCCGTCTCGACTGAACTGACCAAAACATTCAGCCCGATAAAAATCAGATCGATATCGGCGACGGAGATGGTGATCTCGCCGGCGATCACCAAACCTCGATTCAGGACATGATCGAGCGTCTCAAGAAGAGATAAATCCGTCTCCTCAAATTCCTCGCTTATGATTAGCTCAGTACTCATATCCCCTGCACGAAGTTGTACACCGGCCATGGTCCAGTTAATTCGATTCTGACACCTGCCGCCTGATTCTCCTGGGCCAGTCGTTCAGCCGCATCACGAAACTCCTCGAATCCCGATCGCTTAACAAGAAACGCAAACTTTGCTTTTAGCTCGCCATGCTCAGTTGTTTCAACTTTCAATATTCGCAGACGCCTTGAATCGTCGCTTTGCTCTTTCAGTTTCTGTTCAATCTGCTCCACGATTAGATTCACGGCAGTGCGCGCTTCGTCGACTTTCAAAGTATCGATCTTCTTCTGCATCAGGTACGACTGTCCCGGTGACGCCTGGTTCGCTCGTTCCACCATCTCTCGCAGAACAGGACTCACCGAAGTGATCGTCGACATCAACACTGCGCGATCGCTGTAAACGTTCACACCCCATTCTTCGCGTCCGCGTAGTTGCTCGATAATCGCTTCCAGCCCCCGCGACCTCTCGGTAAGCATCTTTTCGATTCCATCACGCTCGAGATAGATCGTGCCGAAGCGCAAAGGCACAACGCTGGCGCGTTTAGCCACAAACTCCACCACCGTCTCGTGCCGCATCGCCCGAATTGCGGTCCATGTAGCGTCAGTCAGGTGTTGAGCCAGGTTCTCCTCGTTATATGTCGCAAGCGGAACACGACTCACGAGTGCTGCAAGATCATTAACCGAGATCCACTCGAGTTTTGAGTCGTCCTCGATCGCCGCGGGCAGTGAATCTGCCGGCAGTTGTGCCGCTGACGTACTTTCCGCGATGCAGTAGACGTAAAAGGCAAGCTCGTTCATTTTTTGAAGGTATATTCTCCCGCAAAGGCGCCAGGGCGCAAAGGAAGAACGGCAGTTTACCTTTGCTCCTTTGCGCCTTTGCGTGAAACCTCCTGCCAGGCTTTAAAATGGTTCAGCAAACTGTCCGCACCCCTGATCTCCTGCGGCTGCTGAGGCGCGATAAACATCTCGACGGACCGAAACCGAGTTTTGAATTTATCGATAACCTCATTTTGCATCTTGCGTCTCGACTTGCAAAAGTCGCAATTCGTGTTGGCGGGCGTAACGCCATTAATCAACAACTTACCGAGCGGCACGTTCAGCTTCTCGAGCGACTTCGCGAGATCCACCGTTTCTTCGAGACTCATCCGTTCTGGAATTGCGACGGCAACAAACTCACAACGCTCGGCGTCAGTCAGGAGGGCAAGCACTTTCTTGATGCTCTTTGACAGCGCCACTAACTCTTCCGCGACCTGATTAGCCCGCAGCACGTTCTGATACTTTAGCAGCAGCTTCATGAATGTTCTTATCCACGAAAGCGCAACCTGCGGCAACTCGAGAAAACGTATCAGGTGGCCCGTCGGGGCTGTGTCTAAGACGATCGTATGGTATCGCTCTGAGTCGAGCAGATCGCTGATTGTTCCAAGCGCTGCGATCTCGTCGATGCCGGGTGGAGTTAACTCAACAAGTTCACGCATCGCTTCGCGGTCGAATTTGATTTCCATCTTCGAGCCGCCCGTCAACGACGCGAATAGCTCATCGGTCCACGATCGATACCGCTGCTTCAGTTCTTCAAACCACTTGCCGGGATCGATCTCCATCACATCGAGATTCGCGTCAGCACCCATGTCTTCATGAAAACTGTCTGAGAGCGAGTGAGCAGGATCGGTCGAGAAGATGAGCAACTTCTGCGTCGGGTTTGAGCGGGCAAGCGCTAAGGAGAATGCGGCGGCGGCAGTAGTCTTACCCACACCACCCTTGCCGCCGAAAATGACGATCTTTCTCGAAGCGACGGGGATTTTTAACGCGGATTTGCGCGGATGAATATGGATCTGATCCGTGCTCATCCGCGAAGATCTGCGTTTAAAAGTCTTCTTCCAAATCAAAGCACCCATCGCATTCAAATCGTCAAACCCGCGCACTTCGTTCGCCATCAGCGGGACGTAATGAAGTTCCAGGTCCTTAAATTCCTTCTCGATCTGTTTGATCCATGGCTGCTGTGTGCGAACGCGCGCGCGACAATAGTCGCAGTCGTCGTGTTCCTGTTCGACGCGATTGACAATAAGATCTCGAACCGGCACGCCTTGTTCGCGGAGCAACTCACGATATCTTTCCGTTTCGCGGACAGCCATCGCCTCTGGAATAGTTACGAGTACAAATTTCGTCTGCTCTTGATCGTGCAGCAACTTTCGCACTGCCTCGATGCGCTCACTGAGATCGCGCAGGAACAGATCCACTTCATCTGCAACGACTTTTCGACGCGCAAACTGCGCGATGATGTAACGGTGCTTCTCTCCCATCAGATCGAGCGCTCTCACCATCCGATCGAAAACTGCCGGCAACCGCAGTAAACGAGACGTGTGACCTGAAGGCGCGGTATCGACGAGAATGTGAGCGTATTGCCCTGCGCGATCGAGTTCGCTCAATTCGAACAACGACATCACTTCATCGAGCCCGGGCAGTGATAGATTCAGCAGTTCGTTAATGTCTTGCTCATCAAGTAACGTCCCGCGCTCTGCAATCTCTGCGAGCACTTTGCCGTGCTCCGCACGAAATCTTTCGAGAGCGATCGCCGCATCCATCTCGTACGCGACCAAACGCGCGCCATGCGCCTCTTTCACTTCAACGAGCTTGTTTCCGATCTTTAGAGCGAGACTGTCAGCCAGAGAGTGGGCCGGATCTGTCGAGAACAGCAGGATGGAATCGTTTTGTTTGGATTGGTTGAGAAGAAAGTGAGCGGTAGCTGCTGCGGCTGTGGTCTTACCCACGCCACCCTTACCGCCGAAGAAGATATAACGAGACGCGGAGCTTGGGTAAGACGGGGAGAGGGGGGGACGGGGAGACGGGGAGATTTTCGCCCCCTCTCCCCGTCTCCCCGTCACCGCCTCACCCCGTCCTCATCGTCGCCGCCGACTTCAATCACAAAACTCGTCGTTTCTTTCGTGTGCACCGCTTCCTGGAGCAAACCGAGTTGCCGCTGCTTTATCACTCGCAGTCGCGCAAACAACTCTGCTTCGCGCTCGCGGTATTCCTCGTCAGAAATCTCCTCCAACTCGCGACGCATCTCCAGCTCGAGCAGTTGCTCCTTGATCAGCGTGTCGTCGTTCAGCTCCTGATCGGCCAACTTCTGAATCTGGCCCAGGATGAACTTGAAACCGTTGACCGGCGCCAATAGCAAATCGTCAATCAGAAACATTTCTTAAGGGCGCCACCGCTTCCGGCGCTGTTGCAGGCTGCTCGAGTTTCAAACGAATGTGAACAAAATTGTACGGTGGCCACGGACCGGTGTACTTGAACGAGAGTTTGCCTTCGTACATAGACGCAATCTCTTTGACCTTCTGATCAAACTCCGCCTCTCGATCGCGTTCGATCAAAAACGCGGCGTTCATGATCATGCGATCGCCGATCGGCTTGTTGGCGCGAGATGCGACAGCTACGTCTCGCAGTTGCGAATAAACCTCTCGAATGTACGCGTCAGCCTGATCGGTCATCGCAGTCTCGATCAAACGTCCGAGCTGCATGCGCGCGAAATAAGTTGAACCGGTGGTGCGCGAAGTGATCTGTTCTTTGAGATGCCGGATCTCGTCGTCTTTCTCCTCGAGCTCGAGTGTCACCTTGTCTCGATCCCAGTTCACCTTGAGACCAAACTCGACCTTGCCTTCCATCTTCGCCAACACATCGCGCAACGCGTCATAGGTTCCGCGGATCAGTTCAACTATGTCGTCTTCCGTTCGAAACAGTGCGCCAAACGCCATCGGCAGCACAGTGAACTCGCGCATGACGGTTTCGTTTACCTGCTCGTGCGCGAAGACGTTCTCGCGAGTTGGGTCATAAACGACGAGCGGCGTGTTTGAAACAACAGCCGCGAGACCCTTGTGTTGAATTGTGTAAACATCGTCACCACGACCGCCTATGCCCATCGGGCCAAAAGAACGCGGTTCCGATGTCTCGATAATGCAGTAAATGTACTTACCTTCCGGTACAGGCTCCGCAGAAGGCTGTTCTGCGTCGCGACTCGATGTCTTTGGTTCTGCCATGATGTTCTTTGAGGGCCGCGTCGACGACGGGATTGAATTACAGAGGGATGATAATAAGTTTCTCCGGTTGTATTCAAGGGTAGTTGGATGAATTCAAAACATAACTTCACGACCGGATCGAAAACCGGATGATTGTAATGCAGAAAAACCGCAGTTTCCTCCACGAACGCGCCCGTTGCCGTTGGCATAGACGTTGCTCGATTCTCCTTGTGAAGCGTAGATGAGAAATAACCCGGCGCTACCGCGCACGGTTCTATAAAGGAGATTTCGATCATGCTGTGGACAATTCTAGTGATTCTTCTGGTTTTGTGGCTAATCGGCTTGCTGTCGAACGTTGGAGGCAGCCTTATCCACCTGCTGCTCGTAGTTGCTGTGGTTGTTTTGATTATTAACCTGGTGACTGGTCGACGAGCGGTCTAAAATCCGAGTAAATCCGTGTTATCCGAGTTCTTCAAATTCGGATAACACGGAAAACACGGACATCAATCAACGGATATAATCAATCAACTTCGGCGAGGTCCTCGTTCGCGGGGCCTTGATACACTCGACCTTCAGCACTGAAGCGCGAACCGTGACATGGGCAGTCCCACGTTCGCTCGGTCGAATTCCACGCAACGACGCATCCGAGATGTGGGCATACGGCTGTGAGCTTGTTTACCTGTCCTGATTCGTCTTTAAGAACAGCGATTTTAGAGACTCCGTCTCTCATAATCGCGCCCTCGCCCGGCTTCAGCTCTGATTCCGACTTGATATCACCTGGCGTCACGTAGTCAGTGTATTGACCGGCGACGTTGATGTTCTCGGAAGCATACTCAGGCAGCGACCTCAATCGAATTCGCGACGGACTGTATAAGTCTTCCCACGCGCTACTGCGACCCTGGATCAAGTCAGTCAACAAAATTCCGGCGATGGTGCCGTGTGTCATACCCTGCCCGGAATCCCCGGTGGCGATGTAAACGTTGTCTTCATCGAGCGGGTTTCGACCGATGAAAGCGAGCCCGTCGACCGGCTCCATCACTTGTCCCGACCAGCGAAATGCCACTTCGCCCATTTCCGGAAAACGCTCGCGTGTCCATCGCTCGAGTCGTGCGTAACGTTCGTTGCCATCGTGTTCCTGACCGGTTTTGTGATCTTCACCGCCAACGATCAGAACGTCGCGGTTGTCTTCACGCTGGAGACGAACATAGTGATACGGATCGCCTGTGTCCCAGTAGAGCGCTTGAGTAACCGAGCCTTTTGGAACGACGACGCCGATCACGTACGTTACGTACGGTGCTTGCTTCGTATGAATCGCAACGCGATCGTTCACGGGCGTGTTGGTGGCAACTACAACTACTTCACACTTCACAACCGGTCCGTGGGTCGTTTCGACTTGAGCGTCGTCGCCACCCTCAATCTTCGTCGCGTGCGTCTCACCAAAGATTCGGGCCCCATCGCGCATTGCTGCACGAGCGAGACCGTCCATGTACTTCAGTGGATGAAACTGAGCCTGACGTGGAAATCGCAGCGCCGGTCCCGTATCAAAAGCCTTGAGCGGCGCTCGTCCGACTTTTTCGACGCCCGTCAGTCCGGCTCGATGGCATGCGGCCAGCTCGTCGTCCAGCAACTGAACCGAGTCAGCAGATGCGCCGAATAGAAAACCGTCGAGCCATTGAAAGTCGCAATCGATCTTTTCGCGAGAAACAATGTCGTTGATTCTGGCGATCGCGGTGGTGTGACTCTCCGCCGTGAGTCGAGACGCCTCCGCACCGTGAAGTTTTTCCATCTCCACGTAACGATCGTCAAAAGCGTTGGTTAAATGAGCGGTTGTGCGGCCGGTCATGCCGCCCCCGATTACACCATCATCCAAAACGACGACTGACCGGCCCTCACGTCCAAGCAGATACGCAGTCGTCAAGCCAGCGATCCCCGCGCCGATGATACAAATGTCGGTACGAATACTCTCTTTCAGTCGAGATTGGGATGGCGTGTTTGCTGTCGCCATCCAAATGGATGTGCTGGCTTGCGAATCGTCTCTCATTATTGTTATTGCCGCTCACACTGCGTCGCTACTT
Source organism: uncultured Acidobacteriota bacterium (assembly GCA_963728575.1). Taxonomy (GTDB): domain Bacteria; phylum Acidobacteriota; class Blastocatellia; order Pyrinomonadales; family Pyrinomonadaceae; genus PSRF01. The sequence goes on along the minus strand of CAVSKT010000012.1, from coordinate 194,185 downwards.
CGTCGATGGCGCAGAAATGTTCACGTCGACCTTCTTGTCGCCGCCAAACCATCTTCCACCAAATACAAATAATGCGGCCACGACAAGGATTACAAAGATCACAAGAACTGCCACGATTCCGGTACTTGCAGCACTGCTACTGTTCTCAGCCATTTTCTTATCCTCCTCTGTTATTAAGGCGACCCCTTATCCCGCACGTTAGGCCGCAGCTGTTTCGCCCCCTAGTAAAGTCAAAACTTCTCCGGTCACATAACTCGAATCAACTTCTGAAGCGAAATACACGAACGCCGGCGCGATTTCCTCGGGTTGTGCCGGTCGCTTCATCGGTGTATCGGCTCCAAACTCAGCTACATCGTCGGGTTTCTTATCCGCTGGATTAAGTGGTGTCCAAACTGGTCCGGGAGCAACGCAATTAACTCGAATCCCGCGTTCGACCAGGTTCTGGGCCAACGACTTCGTGAACGCGTGGATCGCGCCTTTGGTTGCAGAGTAGTCAAGCAGTTCCTTGCTTCCCTCGAGACCTGTAATGGATCCTGTATTGACGATCGCGCTTCCTTCTTCAAGATGTGGCAACGCGGCTTTCGTCATGTAGAAGTAACCGTAGATGTTGGTCTTGAATGTTTGGTCCCATTGTTCTTCAGTCAAGTCCTCGAGAGACTCCTGGTGCTGCTGGAAAGCAGCGTTGTTGACGAGGATGTCGAGCTTTCCAAACTTATCGATCGTTTGATCGACCAGCCGCTGGCAGACTTTTGCATCCCGCACGTCGCCAACTAACGGAAGAGCTTCTCGACCCTCTTCTTCCACCGAGCGTTTCGTCTCGTCGGCGTCTATCTTCTCTTCCTTCAAAAAAGTGAACGCGACGTCAGCGCCTTCACGCGCGAACAGAACCGCGACTGCGCGACCGATGCCTGAATCACCACCGGTAATCAGTGCAACCTTGTCTTTCAATTTGTCAGCGCCGCGGTAATGAGGCGCTTTGTAGCGCGGTCGCGGTTCGAGCTTCGCTTCAATTCCTGGTTTCTGTTGATGTTGAGGAGGCATCGGAGACATTGGCTGCTCGAGCTTCCCTTTTGGCGGACGCTTGGTTGAAGTTCGCCGGCTTGCGGTCGCTTTGGCCTTTGCTGGTTTAGTCGCCATGTTTATTTCTTTCTACCGGCTTTCTTTCCGCCCTTCTTTCCACCCTTACGAGATGAGCTCTTGTTTCCCTTCTTGCCGCGACCGCTCCCACTCTTCTTGCCTCCGCCCGATTCCTTGTTGACGGTGGCCCATGCGCGTCGCTCAGCTTCTTTCTTCGAAACGCCTTTGTCTTCGTACCCTTCTTCGATGTGTTCGGCCTTGCGTTTCTGTTTGTCTGTGTAACTCGACTTATCTCCTCGTGGCACTTCTCACACCTCCTTGTTACGTGAGGCTTGAGCAAATCACGATCCGATGGAGCATTTCAGTCAATCTGCTTTAAACAAACCCGGCTCTGCTTCGAATTTGTGCTGGCATCGTGCTTGCGCGCGAATGGTACAGATGAGGATTTGTAGGTTTTTAGTGCTTCGGAACTAAACAACTACACGTTCGGCTGTACAGGAAACCTACACTTTAACGGAGGGGGATCAATGGCGAAGAAAGCAAAAAGTCATCGTGAGTTGATTGATACAGGTACGGATAAGCGGTTCGTGCGAAGAGATGAGAATGGGCAGTTCAAAGAGTCTGACGATGTTGGGCGTTCGCTTGCGCGCGATCGGCAACAGGAGGCAAAAACCACGGTACCGTCCGGGCAGGGTGATCGAGGCGATCAGAAGAAGGAATAGTTTGAACCGTTTGGAGTTCAACCTTTAGGTTGCGAAATCCAAACGAAATAGAAGTCCAGACGAAATTTTAGACGCGGCGGGATGAGCGTTTCTCGCCGCTCGTTTTTCTTAACCGTTGGAAATAGTCGTTAAGCATTCGCGCATGACAGATCAAACACATCTGCTCCGGCAACTCGAGGGCGCTCGACCTGATCAGCGCGCCACACCACGAACAGCGAATCTCGTACGTAGCACGCGGCACATGCTTCTCTTTTTGAGGATCAATACTCTTGTTCAACTTGACCTTCCTGACTGACCAAACTTTGTACAAACAAATGCTCAGACAAATTTCGTTCCTGACGCCACGCCGACTGCAATGACAAATCTCGAACGTCTACAGACAACCGGCATAAAACGACTCGGCACACCGAAACGCGGCTTCCGTTACGCATCGCAAAACGGACGGCTGACCCCGTCCGATCTGCAAAGGATCTACGAGTTAAAGATCCCACCCGCATGGACGGACGTTGCGATCAATCCTGCGACAAAAGGCAAACTTCAGGTAGTCGGGAAAGACACGGCAGGCCGGTGGCAGTACCTCTATCACGAAAGTCACAGGCGCACGCAGGAGCTGCGCAAATTCCAGCGATTAACGAAGTTTGCGGCAGCAATTCCAAAGATGCGGGCCTCTGTCAGGCGCGATTTGAGAAAACCAGGTTTGGGTCGCGAGCGAGTGCTCGCGTGTGTGCTACGAATTCTGTCGACGTGTTTCATGAGACCCGGCAGCCAGGTTTACGCGAGTGAGCACGGCAGTTATGGAATCGCCACGTTGCGACGAAAGCACGTCACGGTAAAAGGCGACGTTGTTGAGTTTGATTTCCCCGGCAAGTCGGGTGTTCGTCAGTATCGCCAGTTAAATGATCGACAGGTGGCGCGTGTGATTCGCAGTTTGCTGAAAGTTCCCGGCTACAACGTATTTAAATATCAGAATGAAGACGGAAATTTTGTAAAGCTGACGAGTCAACACATCAATGCCTACATCAAGGAAGTGATGGGGAGCAACTTCAGCGCGAAGGATTTTCGGACCTGGGCGGGAACACTGGTTTGCGCGTGTGCGTTGGCGCGTGAGGGGATCGAGACTCCGCTTAAGAAAACCGCAAAGAATAAACGCGTAGTTGCGGCGATAAAAGAGACCGCTGAAGTGTTAGGAAATACTCCCGCTGTTTGTCGTGGATCGTACGTGTGTCCTGAAATAATCAATGCATTTGATAAAGGCCGAGTGATCGATACCAGCATTAGCAATCTCGACGACCTGATCGCGTTTCGCGGACACGGTCTGCACAAAGCGGAGAAGGCGTTGCTCAAATTTCTTAAACGCGGTGTCAAGTGAATTGGCACTAATCTTGCCGCTCAGGCGGGCGAAGGCATTCTATGTTCGGATATCAGGCAAGGAGAAAAAACTGAATGGAAGGTCCACTAAGAGGAATTCTGGCAGGCGCCGCCGCGTGGAAGTTTGGTGGCGGGTGTATCTCGACTATTTTGATCTTTATTATCGTGTTCTGGGCATTAGGCTATGTGAATTGTTAACACGGATGACACGGATGAATACAGATTAATCCGTCTTCATCCGTGCAATCTGTGTTACCAACTAACCACCAACTCCTCCGACTCCTGCCAAACAGGCAGGTTCGGTCGAATCGCACTGCGATAAAGCTTGTCCGGCTCGTTGAGCAAAATGCCGGCGCCGAGCACAACTGTGGTGATCGGATTCTCCGGCATGATGGCGCGAAGTTTCAGCTCTGACTGCAAGCGCTCTTTCAATCCTTTCAATAACGATCCGCCGCCAGTAAGAATCATCCCTGAATAATAAATATCCGCAACCGCCTCCGGTTGTGCGTCTTCGATAACACGTCGAATAGCAGTCACTATCTCAGCAATTATTGGTTCGAGCGCTTCGCGCACTTCATCAGCAGTGATGTGAACAGCGCACGCGAAACCATCGCTCAACTGTTTACCAACAAGCTGCACCTTGCGTTCATCCGAAGGTATGTCTTCGCCGAGTGTGCCCAGTTCTCTCTTCAGAGCTTCAGCAGTGTACTCGCCGATTTGCAGGCAGTAGTTGGACCGCACGTAGTCGCGAATACTTTCGTCCATTGCATTGCCGGCAGCAGTCACACTCATTGACGAAACCACGCCGCCTGAAGCGACGATCGCGATGTTTGTAGTGCCGCCTCCGATATCCACCACGAGATGTGCTCGTTCATCATCGAAAGCAAGACCCGCCCCGATTCCAGCCGCAAGACCTTCGTCAACGAGATCGATGCGACGTCCACCAGCATCATGCGCTGCATCGCGAACCGAACGTTGTTCGACGGCAGTCGCTGAGCCAGGTATGCCGACGACAAAATGTCCGCGCCGGTATCCATCGGTAACCTGGTTGATGAATGCCCGCAACATCTTTTGCGCGACTTCAAAGTTGAAGATTGTTCCGCTCCGGATTGGTCGATGGACCTCGATGCCACGCGGTTCGCGGCCCAAGAGCTTCACCGCCTTATGGCCCACGCAAACGACTTCACCATCGTAGCGGTCGATCGCGACCACCGATGGCTCGTTTAAGAGTATGCCTCTGTCGGGTTGATAGATGAGCGTGTTAACGGTCCCCAGATCGATAGCGAGCTCGTTCTTGAAAAACATCTCGATGAACTTCACGGCGTAGGTTCCTCCTCTAAAAACGGAGAGCACAAGGAAGCGAGTTAGTCACGTTTGAACGCGGGCAACTCGTATGCCTGAACAACGAACGATTAAGTGTTGGGGGATGTCCTTGGAAGTTGTAAAGAATGAATGAAGCGGAATTTCCAGACGCCGTATGACATCTGTGCGCGTCCACGAAAAATCGTATGGCTTCCACGCATTCAAATTGATTGGGCGGTGCGGAAGGGTTTGTAGGGGCGGCACTCCGTGGCCGCCCGTCGCCGACTTATGCCACACACGGGCGGCCACGGAGGGCCGCCCCTACAGATAATTCGTTAGGTGCGTCAAACCACCAAGGGTGTCGTTTCCGAGATCGACGCCGATCACGCGTCGTCCGCGTTTTGCGAGGGCCTGGAAGTCGCCGAGAGCCTGGGCATGTTTGAGAATACTGAAGGTGTACGGTTCGCCGGGAATCGCAAAATCGGTTCGATCGTTCGCGATGATTTGAAAGAAAACTCCCGTGTCAGGACCACCCTTGTGAAGTTGTCCGGTTGAGTGCAGAAAACGTGGGCCATAACCAATCGTTACGGCGCACTTTGATGCGTCGCGAAGTTCGGTTCGGAGTTGCTGAAACTTCTGATCGATCTCAGGAGTCTCTTCGATGTAGTTGAGGAACGCGATGTAGTCGCCGGGACGGATCGTCGCCAGGTGAGCTCTCAACACCTCGGCAATCGACTCCGCTTTCCGGTCCTCGCCACCATAGATCGTCATCCCGTCGTCTGAAACGATTTCGGACCGTTCCTCAAGACGGCCGTGATTCTCGAACCTGCTCAACAGTTCCTTTGTCGCATCCTTCGCTTCCTGCACATTCGGCTGATCGAAAGGATTTATTCCGAGGCGCCAACCCGCAACGGCAGTCGCAAACTCCCACAGAAAGAACTCGGCACCGAGATCGTAAAGCTCGTTAATCTCGTGAAAAACGATCGGATGTCCCGCCGCAGACAGATCCAGGAGCTTGGCTTTTGTATCCCACGAAATAGGACCCACAGAAATCGAAACGAATAACCGATCGTCGCCGTAAACTTCGGGAGCGCCCAGCAACTCACCGTTCACAGGAAGTATTCCTTTGCCTTCCTTGCCTGTGCTTTCGGCTATCAGTTGCTCGATCCACAAACCCAACGTCTCCACCGACGGATCGATAACCAGCGTCAACTTGTCACGGCCCGCATTCGCACATTCACCAAAGATAACTCCCAGCTCGAGGGATGGACCATCTTTGACAATCTTCGCGATTCTTTTCGGATCGAGCAACTTGCGAATGTCCAGTCCCATCAACGCCGCGGGCACCATGCCGAAGTAGGAGAGCGCCGAGTATCGACCGCCGATATCGGGCTGGTTGAGAAAGGTTCGATGAAACTTGAGTTCAGTGGCGGTCTCGACAAGTGGGGAACCTGGATCTGTAATCGCGATGAAGTTCTCGCCGGGATTTTCGAGTTGTTTGCCGACCTCGTCGTACCAGTATTTGTAGAAGACGTTAGGCTCGGTTGTGCTTCCTGATTTCGAAGCAATCACGAAGAGACAGCGTTGGATGTCGATTCGTGATGCGAAGGCAGCGATGACATCCGGATCGGTTGAGTCGAGCACAAGCAATTCCGGGAAGCCGTCCTGGTGACCGAATGTCCTTGCCAGCACCTCCGGGCACAACGACGAGCCGCCCATGCCGCAAACCATTACGTGTCGAAAGCCACGACTGCGAATCGACTCGGCAAACGCCATCAATTCATCCGCCACGCCGATCATTTCATCTGCGACTGTTAACCAGCCGAGCGAATTGTTAATGACACGCACGCTGTCGGGGTCTGATTTCCACAGCGATGCATCTTTGCTCCAGATGCGTTCAGAAACGTTCTCGTCGCGCGCGGACGCGAGCGCCTCGTTCACTCGACCCGCGAGTGGACCTGATTCAAATGCCACTTCGTTCATGGTTGGCGATTCCTGGCTTTTAGAGTATGAGTCAGCAGTGTAACATTCCCCTGTGAGAATCCTGTAAATCATGTCCAAACAAGCACTAATCGTTGTCGATGTTCAGAACGACTTTTGTCCCGGTGGCGCATTGGCCGTACCGCACGGCGATGATGTGGTCGAACCACTAAACGAACTCATCGACCAGTTTCTCGAGCGTGGAGATCCGGTTTACAAGAGCCGCGACTGGCATCCGGCCGCGACTAAGCACTTTGCGGCTTACGGCGGGACTTGGCCCGTACACTGCGTCCAAAACACCGAAGGCGCCGAGTTTCATCCTGCATTGCGCGACGATCCGCGCATCAACGTGATCTCAAAAGGCCTCGGCGATAAAGATTGCTACTCGGCATTCGACGAGACTGATCTCGCTTCGCAACTTCGCGATCAAAACGTAGAAGAAGTTGTTGTTGGGGGACTCGCAACCGACTACTGTGTGAAAAACACCGTGCTCGACGCGCTCAAGAACGGCTTCAAAGTCCAGGCTCGAGAAGACGCGATGCGGGCAGTAGAAGTTCAACCCGGCGATGGCGAGCGCGCGATTGACGAGATGCGCGCGGCCGGCGCGGAGATAATACCGACGCGGAGACACGGGGACGCGGTGACACGGTGACGGGTATAGTCTCCGCGTCCCCGCGTCTCGCCATCTCCGTGTCGTGATTCAACATGGGCACCCTCAACATCGATCGTTATCACGCGGCAATGGGTGATGCGTCGTTCAAAGACGTCACTCGTTTGCACGACCAGCGATTGAGCGATGCTGTCGCGACATTTTACGTAACCCAGCGCAAAATCCCGTTTGCGCCTTGCCTCGGTCACGAACGACTGGTGCGTCTATTGGTCGATAGCCAGATCGATCGCCCGCGTCTTCGTTTTCTCGAACAGGATCGCGGCGGCCTCAAACTCTTCGCAAAAGCGATCGAAGATATGCAGTTCGTCGGCAAGATCCGCGCAGTGCGACCCGGCACGATAGTGTTTGCGAACCAACCTTTCGCCGACATCACCGGTGCGTTCGGTCTCACGCAGGCGCAGGAGATCAAGTTTGAGCATGCGTTTGATCTGCCGATGACAACCGCGAGCATGGCAATGCAGTTTCGGATGGCCGCCGGAGACAACCGCTGGCTTTCAGACTTTTCACTGCGTCGCAATGGCGACATCGAACGCGCGGTCGACATTGCTGTCTACGCGTTCATTGGCGGCTTTAACGATACTTCGAATCTCGAAGCGGCTCACCGGCTGGACCTTCCGGCGGTCGGAACCGAAGCTCACTACTGGCAACAGGCGTATATCGAGTACATGGACCAGCCGGAGATCGAACCACGCACCGAAAAACCAAAACACTTCGAGCAGGTCGCATTCGAGCGGTGGCTGGACGCCAATCCAAACGGCACCACGTTGCTGCTCGACACGATCGACGTTTACATGGGAGCTGTTCACGCCGCAATGGCTGCAACGTCAAACGAGGTGCGACGACGCGCGTTCAAAGGATTTCGTGTTGACTCGGGCAATCTTGCGGAACTCGGAGAATGGTGCCTGCGCTTCTTTGAAGCGAATGGTTTGCGCGGTTTGCGAGCCAATCTCACCGGCGACCTCACGGTAGAAAAAGTCAAACAGATCGTTGCCGAGTTTCCTGAAGCCGCCGGCTTTGGCATCGGCACTAAACTTTCGAGCGAAGTACCGGCAGTGGCCGGTGTGATATTCAAACAATGTGCGATGAAGGGTGAGCCAACTCTCAAAGCGTCAAACTCTGAAGAAAAGATCACGCTGCCCGGCCTGCTGCAACTGTTTCGTGGAAGCGACGAACGTGGCATGTATGTTGGCGACGTCACCGGGCTCGACGACGAAGACATCGAGATTCCGGGCGCCGCAAACGTCGAGCGGTTACTCGTTCCCTTCTGGGAGAATGGACAGCATTCGGCAATACCGTCGATTTGGAAACAGAAGGTCTTCGTCGAGGAGCAACGTCACCGCTTCGCGGATATCGAAAACTACTCCTGCAAGTTGAGCCATAAGCTGCGCCAGCTTCGCGACGACCTCGTCAAACGAATGCGCGTGGATAACTCGGGTTGGCAAGACGTTCTAAACATGCCGGAGCCTGAGTTGGCGCAGCAACAAACGAAAGGATGACATTGCTATGAATGTCGGTGCCCCTGAGCAAGCAAAGAGAGCTGAAGTTCGCGAGCTGGTTTCGGAAGAAGAGTGGCAGGTCCGAGTCGATCTGGCCGCGGCCTATCGTTTGGTAGCAGATTACGGTTGGGACGATCTGGTCTTCACACACATTTCAGCGCGCGTGCCTGGGCCGGAACATCATTTTCTGATCAATCCGTACGGAATGATGTTCGAGGAGATCACGGCGTCGAGCCTCGTGAAAGTGGATCTGAACGGAAACATCGTCATGGACTCGGATTACAAGATCAATCCGGCGGGATTCACGATCCACAGCGCTGTTCACGCAGCGCGCGAGGACGCGATTTGTGTCATGCACTTGCACACCGATTACGGCATCGCAGTCTCAGCGCAAAAGGAGGGTCTGCTTCCGATCTCACAACAGTCGCTGTTTGTTTTAGCTTCACTGGGTTACCACGATTACGAAGGTCTTGCGTTGAATGACGAAGAGAAACCACGCCTCGTTGCTGATCTCGGAAAGAATACTTTCTTAATCCTGCGCAACCACGGGTTGCTGACAGTCGGACGCACGGTAGCGGATGCGTTTCTGTCGATGTTTCTGTTGGAGCGTGCGTGCAGGATCCAGATCCTCGCGCAGTCAGGTGGAGGAAAACTGGTTCCGATTGATGAGCGTGTTTTCGCGCAAATTCCCGCGCAGCAGGCGGTGGTCACGCAGGGTGGTGGTGGACGATTGGTCTGGCCCGGATTGTTGAGAAGATTGAATAGAAAGGGAGCCACGGATTTCACAGATTGAATCCGGATCGAATCCGTGTAATCTGTGGCTCTAATCCCCGCCTTCCGCTGTCGGCTCGGGGGCTGGTTTGCGTCGCGGTTTTAATCTTTCGATCACGCCGTGAGAAATACCGGACGCAACTTCCGCAAATCGACGCCAACGCGAAGTCGCTCTGAGATCGTCAAGCAGCGAATACACCACTGGCGTTGCGATCAGCGTGAGCAACAGCGACAACGTCTGTCCACCAATAACGACGATCGCGATCGAACGCCGCTCCTCAGCACCTGGACCAGATCCAAGCGCCAGCGGCATCATACCGGCAACAAGGGCGAGCGTCGTCATCAGGATTGGACGAAGGCGATCGCGATTGCCCTGCATGATCGCTTCGTGACGCTCCATTCCCTTCGCCCGGAGGTTGTTCATGTGATCGATCTGGAGAATCGCGTTCTTCTTCACCACACCAAACAAGACGAGCACACCGAGCGCCGAGTAAAGATTCAGCGTATCGCCGGTGCCCCATAACGAAAGCAACGCAAAAGGCACGGAGAGCGGCAAGCTCAAAAGAATCGTGAGCGGGTGTACTGTGCTTTCAAACTGTGAGGCGAGAATCATGTACATGAATATGATCGAGAGTATGAACGCCCAGATAAATTCCGTGAACGTTCGCTCGAGCTCGCGCGCGCGACCTGAAACTGTGGTTGTGTAAGCAGCCGGCAGATTCATCTCACGCACTGCTCCACGCAACGCTTCGATGCGATCCGCAAGCGCGTAGCCGGGTGCGACAGACGCTCGCACCGACACTTGCCGTTCACGATCAAGCCGATCGATTCGCGACGGGCTCGTGTCGCGTGTGATCTTTACGAGATTGTCGAGCCTGACAAGTCCGGCTCCACCTCCACCTCCAGCACGCGAAGAAGGAACATACAAACGTGAGATCGTCTCGACGTCGCGTCGATCAGCTTCAGTAAGTCGCAACTGTACGTCGTAGTCTTCGTTGACTGATGCATCCCTGTATCGAGACGCTTCCTCTTCGCCGCCCACCATCAATCGCAGGCTGGTCGCGATGTCTGACGTATCGACGCCGAGATCGGCAGCTCGATCACGATCGATCAAGACGCGCAGTTCAGGCTTGTTGAGTTTAAGAGTAGTGTCGGCGTCGACGATGCCACCGAGGTTTTCAGATCGTTCCACAAGCTCATCCGCATACCCGGAAAGCGCTACGATGTCAGGTCCACGAAAAACAAAATCGATATCGGTTCGCCCACCGGCGCCGAAGTTAAACGAGCGCCCGTTACGAACACCTGAGCGCATCGGCGAATATTTGCGGAGCCGGCTGCGAACCTCCTGCATTACGTCCTGCTGCGAGTAATTTCCATTGAAGACGTTTAGCGGATTTCCCTTTTTCGTCTCGGCCCAGAGCTTCGCGAATGAAAGCGTGCGTTCTTCGTGCGGTGTGATGCGCACGTACATATCGCCCTGGTTAACGCCGCCCAGAAAACCACCGCCGGCTGACGCCATCACCAGTGTCACACCGGGTGTTTCCAGGATGTCTTTCTCCATCGCGGTAATCGTCTCGTTCATCACCGCGAGATTTGTGCCTTCTGGTCCATTGACACTGACCTCAAACTCGGCTTCGTCGACGTTCGTCGGGATGAACTCCTGCTTCACCGAACGATAAAGCGGAATACTCGTGAGCACGGTGCCGAGCGCAATCAGAGCAACTATCAGACGATGCCGCATTGCGAACCCGAGCAGCCAGGAATAACCACCATCGATAAAGCGATAGAACCCGCGACGCGATGCGGGACCATCATGCCCACCTTGCGCGTCGCTAACACGAATCAGTCGCGAGCTCATCATCGGCGTCAGCGTGAATGAGACGAGCAAGCTGACGAGGATCGCGACCGCGGCAGTGATACCAAACTGATAAAGGAAGCGCCCCGAAATCGAGGACATGAACGAAACCGGCAGAAAAATTACAACGAGAGACAGAGTGGTGGCCAAAACAGCCAGACCTATATCCTTCGTCGCTTCGCGCGCCGCTTCTTTCGGATCGATTCTCTTTTCTTCAATGAACCGGAAGATGTTTTCGAGCACGACGATCGCGTCGTCGATTACCACGCCCACCATCAACACAAGCGCGAGCATCGTGACGCTGTTGAGCGTGAAGTCGAGCGCACGCATCATTCCGAATGTCGAGATTACCGAGCAAGGAATCGCGACCGCGGCGATCAAAGTCGAGCGCCACGAGCGCATGAAAACGAGAACGACAAGACTGGCGAGAATACTGCCGAGAATCAGGTGCGTCTGAATCTCGTGAAGAGCGGCTTCGATGTAGCGCGACTGATCGCGAATCACTTCAAGCTTTACGTCTTCAGGGAGTTGCGCAGTGACGCGTGGCAACGCTTCCTTGATGCCTTTGATTACCTCGACTGTGTTGGCGCCCGATTGTCGTCTGATGTCGAGTGAAACAGTCGGAACTCCGTTGAGACGTGAAAACGACCGCTGCTCTTTTGTTCCGTCTTCGACGCGGCCCACGTCACGCAACTTCACGGGCGAGCCATTCACGTTTGCGATTACAAGTTCGTCAAACTGTCGGGGATCGGTGAATCTTCCGAGCGTGCGAAGAGTTAGTTCTTCTTTTCCAGTGGTTACGTTTCCACCTGGAACGTCAGTGTTTTGACGTTCGAGCGCCTGCCTGATTTGAGAGATCGATATCTGGTAAGCGGCGAGACGTTCGGCGTCGATCCAAACGTTGATGGCCCGATCGAGTCCACCGACGACGCGTACTTCTCCGACGCCTCCGATCCGCTCCAGTTGCGGACGAGCGATTTTGTCACCGAGCTCTGTTAATTCTCTGATCGATCGATCGGCTGTGAGCGCGATCGTTACAACTGGCGTGCTGTCGTTATCAAATTTCTGAACGACTGGAGGAGTTGAATCTTCCGGGAGCCGCCGCCCAAGTGTGTTGACGCGATCGCGAACGTCCTGAGCCGCAGACTCGAGATTGCGATCGAGGTTGAAAGTCGCGATCACGAGGGATGTGCCCTGTCCCGAGACAGAACGCAATTCACTGATGCCGTCGACGGTGTTAATTACTTCTTCAACTTGTTGTGTGATTAATGATTCGACTTCCTCAGGCGCCGCGCCTGGGAGTCCAACGCGAACCGAAACGGTAGGAAGATCGACGGCAGGAAAACGATCAACGCCGAGACGGAAAAAGCCGGCGGCGCCAACCACCACCAGCGACAACACAATCATCGTCGCAAAGACAGGACGGCGAATACAGATTTCAGCTAATTTCTGCAATTTTTAATTTGTGCCTTTTGTGGCTACTCAACCACTTCGACAGGCTGACCCGATTGCAGGTTGCCCGGATCCACGATCACTTTTTCCCCAACCGAAATTCCGGCCACAATCTCCGTAAACTCGGGACTGCGACGCCCGGTCGTGATTGGTTTCTCCACTGCCTTGCCGTTCTGCACTGTGATCACTTTCTCGATACCCGCAAACGTTACGATCGCGTTGTTCGGCACAGTCACAGCCATTTTCGCGTCGTTCGTAACGATCTCAGCGTGCGCGAATGATCCCGGCCGGAGCTTGCCATTATTTCGCACGTCAGCTTCAACTACCAGCATGCGGTTTTGCTCGGCGATCACCGGACTGAGTCGCATTATCTTGCCGACATAGACACTCGTATCACCCTCGACGGTTACACGCACGTCTTGTCCGGTGTGTACACTCTGCGATTCCCGCTCCGGTATTTGAGCGCGCAGTCGTAACGGATCCATTTTGACAACATTCACAACAGGCGCGCCCGCAGCAAGAAACTCGCCGACACTCGTAAGCTTTTCCTCAACGATGCCGTCCAGGGGCGCCACAACCGCAGTGTCTTTTAACTGCTGTCGCGCGAGCGCCAATTCCGATCTTCGTTGCGCAAGTAATCCCTGCCGGTTTCGAATCTCTTCATAAGCGTCCTGATACCGCCCTTCCGCAACTTTGAATGCTGCGTTTGCAGTATCAAACTCTGCTTTGGCGATCACTCCCTGCTCTACTAATCGCGACGCGCGATCGCGGTTGTGTCTCGCTTCATCAAGCAATGCCCGCGCCTGACGCACAGTGGCAGTTTGCTCGGGGTCGACGCGATCGTTGGGGCCATCGGGCGCCAATCCAAGACGTGCACGCGCCTGCGCTAACGATGCTTCAGCCTGCTGCACGCGCAGGCGATAGTCTTCCGAATCAACTGTTGCGATTACCTGTCCACGCGAAACAACAGATCCGAGATCTACAGAAATGACGCGTACGCGTCCGGGAACTTTTACGCTGACTGTAGTTTGATCGTATGCGGCGAGTGTGCCGTTTGCAGTTACTGTTTCGCCGAAGGGAGTTTCGGCGACTGCCACAGTTTTAACTTTACGCGGAGCTCTGTCGCCACCACGTCCCTGGCGAGCTGAGGCCTGATAGTCGCTCTTGCACGAGGTTAAAAAAAGCGCCGCCAGCAATAGCGATACGCCTAGAAAAGAAATCCAGGTTCGAAACATCCTGTGCAGTTTAACACGCGGGCGGGCCAATCCACAGATTACGCCCATTCGTTATATGTAAAGAATTGTAAAGAACTGGCAGCCTGAAGAAGTTTAAAAACCCTTCCGAATCAGGTACGACATCTTGATGAAAAGTGTCCGGGTGTTGCGACGGAAACCGGGCACGATGTCTCTTGTGAACGGGTGCCGGCTGTCGTAGTTCAGGTCGTCGTTATAACCCGCGTAGAAGGCGGTTCCAGGACTCGGCGTCCAGCCCAACAGCGCCTGCGATCGCAAGCGCGAATTGAGCGTGTTGTAGTCGAGAATTACTCGCGCGAACGTCGCTTTCGTAAACTGGTACGTGATGCGAGTCGTCATGATGTTGATTTTGAATGCGTAACGATCAGTGTCGTAGCGCTTCAAGCTCTGGTAATTGAGGCTGAAGGACGCACTCAACTCATTGGTTGGCCGGTAAGTAACTCCTCCGTTGAACTGAAGCAGGTTGCCACGACCGGGATCCAAAGGAGCTTCCTGTCCCAACAGAAGCGCGGCCGGACTTACGCGCGGATACTTGTCACCATTACCAAAGTCGAAATCGAAGTGCCCCCAACGATGCGTCACCTGCGCGTTGAACGAGATCTGCTTGTTGGGGTTTGAGCCGGCGAAGAACGACAGGTGTTGCTTGCTTGAAGATCGCTCGTTGCTCTCCCCGAAGAACGTACACTTATTCGCGACGGAAAACGGATTACAGGGTTTCGCTTCGCGCGTTGGTCCAAACTCGTGATCGAAAATCCGTTCGTAACCAGGTTCCCACCAAACGCCTGCGAAAGTATTGCGAGGCAGTTGCAACTCAACGAGGTTTTCGCTTTCCCACGTGTACATTCGGCCCTGCCAGTCGTAGTCAACGTGAGTAAAGGCATGCCAGTGAAGCGAGATGATCTTCTTCTTCGGATTGGGATCCGAGTTGTAGCGGATGAAGAAAGAATTGAAGTTTGAATTCGTCCGTTGAAAGAAGCCGACGTCAGCACGATAGTCGTTCGTGAATCCTTCGGCATAGAGTTCATAACCCCAGTTTCGGCCAGACACGTTGTAATTAGCCGTGTACCCAAAACCGTTGCCGGTGCGGTACCGGGTTTCACCGTCGTTTGGATCGAAGAATTAGTTGCGCGAAGTCGTGCCCAAGGTTTGGAAGTTCAGAGTCGTCGATTTGTCCAGTCGAAAACGCCCGTCAAATCCCACCACTTGATTATGCTTGTCGATAAAGTTGTAACTCGTGGCGATCATGCCGAGCGAGTTCTCTTTACCGATGTCGCGCTTGAGTCGCAACACGCCGATGTAAGCGTTCTTATCGAGGAACCGTTCGTTGTTACAAACAACGGTTGGATCGAACGAGCGGCGGTCGAGACAGCCGTTCAGGGTACCTCGATCGTCGGCGCTGAGGTTTCCTGGTCCATTGTCGCTCGCGACCATCAATCCGAAAGTGTTTCGTCCCTACTTGCCCGTCGTCTTTACCGCAACATCAGGATCCACGATCGAACGCGTGTGGACCGCCGTTATCGGTGTTTGAAAGATGTCGATGCCTTCGAGAAAGAACGGGCGCTTCTCGGGAAAGAAAATCGGAAATCGCTGGTTCGCGGTAACGACGAGTTGATCTGCTTCGACTTGAGCAAAATCCGGATTGATTGCGAGATCCAGTGTCATGGCCGAGCTCGGAATGAATTTGGCTGTCAACCCGAGATCGAGAGCGACAGGCTCGTTCACAATTCGGCCGGGATCAGTGGCCTGCGACCATCGGCTGCCGAACGAAGGCACAAACCGGCTGTTCTGCGACACCGTCAAACTCGGAATCAGTTCAATTGTTCGTTCAACGGAGATGCCTTCGAGACCTGTGAGGTGGCCGGCCTGGCTCATGTTTCCGTCAACACTGCGGTTGAAGGGCATCCATGAATCGAGCTCGTTTTCAAAACGCTTGATGCGACGAAAGAAGTGCGCACCCCAGAGTTTTCCCTTGCCTGCTTCATAATCGCAGCGACTTGAACGGAATCGCGATCTCAACGTTGAAACCCGTCTCATGAATGATGCCTTTGAATCCATTAAGAGGTCGACACTAAAATCTTCCCCGCTTCCTTCAGTCAGTACTCCGTCTGCCTGGATTCCAGTGGGTTAAAGAACACTTCAAAGGCTTTGCGTTTGTCGTTGAAAGTATCGAGAAAGAAACCTACGTAATCGTCGTTAAAAATACTGTCGCGCTTTGCAACTGTGGAGCGGATTTTGTCAGGTTCGTCAGTCGCCTTGAAAGCGATATAAAGAAATTTCGGATCGAAACCGAGCAGAACTTCTGTTGGTCGGGACGGAGGCGTATTGTCACCAGGCTGAATCTGGTAGAAGTTTTTAAGCACGACGGCTTTTTGCCAGACTTCGTCGTCGAGCTTGCCGTCAATAACGGGCGACTTCTCAAACTTCGGAATGACTACAGGGCTCGACTTCTCCGGCGGCAAAACAAAGCTGCCTTTTCCGCTGCCGGACGGAGCGAGTTGGTTTCCTTTAGAAGACGGTGCGGGAGAAGCATCAGCGGTCGGAACGGGAGTGGGAGTTACGACAGCGGGCGGCGGCGTTGTTGATTGAGCACTTACAGAGACGAGAACGCTGAGAACGATCAGTACGGCAAGTGGGAGATGATCACAAAATTTCATACGATCTTAGACGGAGCTAGCCACAAAAAAGCACAAAAAATCTGAAACGACTTTTCGAGCCCTTCCTGTGCTTTTTTGTGGCTAGCTAGTTTACTTCTGCGTCCTCAGAAGAATTCTTCCCTCGCCAGTCTTCAATACGAAGATCTTCCCGCCATTGCCAATGCGCCAGCGTTTGAAACGCGGAGAAGGTGTAACGTCTTCAGCAACATCAAAACCCTCGTTGCTGATCTCTTCGAGGGAATTTGTTTCGATTGTGAAGCTCGAGCCGGCGGGCACGGTCAACGAAATCGTTCCATCACCGGTCCTTGCGGCAACCGCATTGAAGTTTCCATTCAAATCGATCGCGCCGTCGCCAGTGCGGGCATCGACCTGGCCGTCAAACTTGATAACCTTGATGACGCCATCACCGGTGTTTACAGTAAGCTGTCCACCACCGTTCGCAACTTCGATTGGACCATCGCCGGACCGAAGTGTGATCTGGCCGTTGACTCCAGTGAGGGTCAACGCGCCATCGCCGGATGAAACATGCAGTGTCGATTGGCGCGGAACGTAAACATCGAGATGAACACTGCCGTCATGTTGATTTTCGTTGACGGCATTCACCGTAATCGCCTGTCCCTGCTGTTGCGCCTGCACCGAGATCCGCTTGAGACTCTCTTCATCGTGAGCATACTTGGTCGCCGTGTAGCTCACTTCCGACTTGTCCCAACCGTGAATCTTTACCTGACCGTCGAACGTCGTAACTGTGACTCGCGGTGATCCATTGACGGTGAATGCTCGTGTTTCCTGGGACGTAAATTTCCCCCCACCTTCGACCTTGCCCCAACCTTCAACTTTACCCCAGCCTTCGCCCTTGCCCTTGGCGGCCGCGGCTGCCCGTGCGGCACGAGCCTGCTCGATCATGAGCTGACGTTGCGCGCGGTCCACTTCTCTCTGCGCGTCACGCAACGCGGTATTAACTTGTCTCTGCGCCTCGCGCTGCGCTTCGCGAGCGACTCGCGCCGACTCGATACGAACCCGTGTTCGCTCTGCTGCTTCGACCGCTGCGGAAATCTCTACCTCGACGTCCAGATCAGACTCCGAGATTGTGATCACTTTTGGTTGTTCTACTGCAACCGAGGAGACTGCCGGACTCAACGGCAACCCGTCTTGTGCATGGACCACTCTGATTGAGCCGTTCACATTACTGAGCCTGATCTTTGGACCACCATTGCCGATCTGGCCCTCCATGCTGTGTCCGACGTATTCGCCGTGTTTGACTTTCAAGCCGAAGTCGCTGGAGATGCCACCGTGAACAGTCGCTGCACGAATTGAGGCATTTGAGTTAGACGGAATGACGATGCTCAGGTTTCCGTTCACCGAACCTAAGGTGATTGGTTTCGACTCGTCGAGCTGCGTAAAAACAGCTTCCAGTGGACCATTCACCGTCGAGAGCCTCGCATCGCTTGAAAGACCACGCGCATTGAGGCGACCGTTGATCGACGACGCCTTCACACTGCCTTCAACACCGTCGATGCTGAGTGAACCGTTTACGAGTTCGACTGACTCGAGCATCGCTTTGCGTGGGACGGTAACCGTGTATTCCACGATCGCGGGATTCTCCCAACGCCGTTCATCACCGCGAAAAGTTTGATTCTCGTGCGGATACTCTGTTCTGATCCTGATGCTTTCTTCAGTTGCGTTAACTTGTATCTGAGCTTCGGCCAGGCGACTTTGCCTGTAAGCCTTCTTTACCGCATCAACCTGGACCGCCGCGCGATCCCAAACCTTGATTTGAACTCCGCCATTAATGTTTTCAATACTGACACGGCCGTTTGCCGATAGTGGATAGGTTTGATGAAACTCCTCGCGTGCTTCCTGGCCTGACTCTCCAGTGCAAGGTGGATCGGTCATGCATGGCTGCGACGGAATGGGTCCGGGATCCTGGCGCGCAAGTCCATGCGCGGCTGCTGGACCAGCTCCGTTGCTTAACAGCGCAACGCTCAGCAATACTGCAATGATGAGGGTCTTAATCGACATTGTTTTTTATTCCTATGAAAAGAAGTTCTATTAACTGGCGAAGCGTAGATTGATACTACGATTCAAGGTCTTCAAAAGCGTTTCACGATCGCGAGGGTTGATTCTGATTTCACGGGACTTGCGGGCCCTGTTTCTTACGTGCGTCGTTTCGGTAAAGACGAAGGCATCCGCTTCGGCGCCATCAACAATTTTAAGTTCGAACTGCCGCGGATCAAAATCAATTTGAGGGAGTTTCTTTAGTTTGGCAATTTGATATTCGCTAATGGGTGGGTCCTGCCTGAAGTCGATCACCTGCGTGGGGCGCGGCACAATCGCGCGCGGTTTTTTCTCGCCTGGCTTATCGCTTGCGCGAACGACATTGGACAACCATGGAAGTTCAACTGACGGAGCCGACTGCTTGAGCTCGCACGACGCGACATTTATAGCCGTATGCCGGATTTCAGTCGTTTGGGGAATGTGCGGAATTTCCGCCGGAACAAACTCCTCAGACACCTGCGCGATCAGATGGCTCGCCTCGACCGCGACGTGCTGAAGGTTACTCAAGTCTTTGACGGCGCTCGAGAATGCCGTCAGGCCGACCACCAAAAGCAGGATGACAGTAAATCGACCCTTTTCGCCTGTTTGACTTGTTCTGTTCATTGCTTTGTCCCCAAAGGTTTTAGGACCGAGAGCAGTCAGTTCTGAAGTAAATCGTTCCAACCACCCTCGGCCCTTCTGCGTTGCTCTATAGTCAGAACACCAACCCGCGGAACCTTGTGGCAACTAAATTTTGGCTGAAAACGGGGGAATGACGTAGGCGGGGGACGGGGGACGGGGTGACAGGGGGACGGGGTGAAAGGGAGACGAGGTCACGCGGATTTTCCATCCCCTCATCTCCCCCTCTCCCCGTCTCCCCGTCAGATCTTCTTCAGGTGAACAGTGCCACCAAAAGAATTCACGGAGATGATCGCGTCGCCCGAGCCGCAGACCGCATTGATGCGTTTCAGGACGAAGGGCGCCGGCGTGCCTTGCCTCGCAATCACGATGGGAGCGATTACTGGTCCACTCCTTGCCATAGGCTTCTTAGCTTCCGCTTTTGGCGTAGGCGTAGGTGCTGGAGGTCTTGGCGTTGGCGCTGGAGATTCAGGAATGTAGGTCAACTTGAAGTCAGAAACTATGTCGTGCTTTTCCGACACTTTAGCTTGAAGTTGAAATGAGGCATCGTGCGGTAGCTGGAGCACGACATCGCCTGTCATGTTCGTAAATCCGTACCAGCCTGACTTGGCCAGAGGCCCGGTCATCGTTACGGTTCCATTGACAGTTTTGGCGATAACCTTTGGAATGCTTATACGGTCTAATTGAATATCTCCGCTGACCGTACCGACTTCGATAGTATCTTCAGTGCTCGCATATTTGACATTAACGACCTCGACCGAGCCGCCGGCGGAACTCAAGTTAACCCGCCCAGCCGAATCTTTCAGATAAATACTGCCACCAACGCTGCCGGCTTCAACGAGTTTGGTCACGCGTTCGATCGTAATGTCACCACTCTGCGAACCCGCGTATGCTCCGGCAACTCCCGAGATAGTGATGTCGCCATCGCGAGTTTGAACCTGAACCGTCGCTCCTGTGGGTACTTCCATGTCGACATCGGCAAAAGCCTGGCAATCAAGCCGCGGATTTGCGACGCCTGTCTTATTGAGCACCATCACATCAACGCGACTCGGCGGCTTGGTGGCGTCTTTGACCTTGTCGATGCGCCGGAAATCGATCTGTTGCGCGCCGAGCGCGCGCACGCGGATCTCGCTCTTGTCCCAGCCGCGGACCTTGAGTGAGCCTGAGGCAACACAAAGGGTCACGGTCGCCTGGGTATCGACAGGGAGCGATCTCTCGATCTTCTCGCCTGGTTTTCCAGAAATTTTTTCGTTGTGAGCGGGGGTTGAACCTGCAAGGGAGAAAAGAAGTCCGACTACCGCCGAAACTACCAACAACTTCTTTGTCAACTTAGGACCGGCCCTTTCAGTATCGCGGACCATTACTCACACGCGCGTCGGCGATGGTATTGAGGAGGTCCACTTTGCTTTGATAAGCAGCAAACATGAAATCGGCCGCGTCTGGATCAGTTGGATTACTCTTCGCTGCAGTACGAGTAGCGGCAATAGCGCGGTCGACCACCGCGAGGTTACGTTCATACTCAACCCGCAATGAGGGTCTCATCTCTTTCGTGTTCGACTTGATAGTGGAATCGAGCCGAGCAATGGTTTGCAGATATGAGCGCTCACCCGGGAGGAGTTTCACCGGCTCAGGAGGAGCTTCGACTGTGGAAGGCTTGATCCTCGCGAGTGGGTTGGGTTTTGTTTGGTCGATCGTTGGAGACAATTGGAATTTGAGCAACCTGTTTGATTTCGTTCGACGAATCGCTTACCGGTGTAGCATCAGCATTCTTGGTTTCGATCGGTTTCGGCGCGTTTACGCCGGAACCATTATTTGAAGCAACATTTGGAGCGTCACATTGGAACGACGGGCGCCTCAGTTTTCATCATCACAGCGCCGATGATCGCGCCAAACGCAAGCACGACCGCCAGGCTGGCATAGCCCAAAGTTCGCTGTGTTCCGAAGTTGAGAAATCCATTGAAGAAAGCAGCCAGGCCGGCGCGTTTTTCGGTTGCCTGCGCGATTTCAACACGCTCACCCAAAACCGCCGCGTCGATGCGCTGGCGCAGTCGTTCAGTTGGTACGTTCGCCTCAAATTCCGCCGACAGAGCTGTCGTGAAGAGAGCCGTTTCCTCTTCCAGCTCGCGCGCCGCCGCCGCACAGGTGACGCATGAAGCCAGATGCGACGTTACGCTCTCCATCAAATCGATGGAGAGTTCCCCGTCGAAATAGCTCTGCAGCTTTGCCTCGTCCAAACACCGTGTCATCGTTTGCCTCCGATCTTACCGTAAACCCTCGCAAACTCTTTGCGTCCGCGCGCCACCAAACTGCCGATGTTCGTCTCTTTGAGCGACAAACTCGTGGCGATTTCGCGGTATGAGAGTCCCTGCTGTTTTAGAAGCAGGCAACTTCTCATTGGCTCTTTTATTTTGTCTAAAGCGCGTCGGGCTTCCTCGATTGCCATACGGCGTTCGTAGTCTTCCTCGGGCGCATCGACAAAAAAGCCGGTTTCTGCGTTGCTCTTTTGATACTCGTTATCGCGAACCATCGAGCGGCTTTGACCCCGCAAGGTGTTTCGCGCAACGTTAAGAGTCACGCGCAGAAGCCACGCCCGCAGTAATTCCTCCCCGGGCGTAGCGTTGAGATTGCGATAAAGTCGTAGAAACACTTCCTGCGTCACGTCTTCGGCCAGGGCCGAATCGCGAACAACAGCTCTTGCCGTCCTGAAAACGGCGCGGTGATGGAGTGTAAACGCTTCGTCGAAACTGAGCGGACCTACCGCTTCAGTCCCGATGTCGTTAGGCATGGACTGATCAAAGCTCTAGCTTGTCCGTTCATCAATCACCGCTCTCTCAACAGTGCAAACACCGCAAGGCACGGGGTTGTGACAAGTTTCTCCCAGTGCGGACGGACACGGTGTTTAGGCCGCGGTATTTTATCCCGAAACCGGATTTGCACCAATATTTCGGAGCTCGAGCGATGACTGTTTGTTAGTGACCAAATGGGGAGATTCGTTGCGGGTTACGAGCGGTTTTGAGGAAAAGTTCGGGTTTAACGTACGAGGCGGAGGAAGTAGATGCCGCACGGGCCGACTGCCGTGATCAGATCGCCATCACCCGAGCAGGCAGAGTCATACTGCGGGCCGTCCACATAGAGGGTAGCTACGGACTCACCCACGCCATTCCAGATCTTAAGCGTCTGATCTTCGGAAGCGAGACAATGGTCGCTTCCATACCAACGCGATCGTGCCAGAGTGGAATTCGTTCCGCCTCCAATTGCGTGCGCAAAGACCGCGCAAACTCCTCCCCATCATCGCGCGTGCATGAAATAAAAACACCGCTGCGCACCTGAGTGAATCTTGAGCTTGTACCGCTGGGCATGGAGGCTATCCTCAAAGGAAGTCGTATTCAGTTCTCTATCTTAACATTTGTATCTTATGTGCCTTTTTGTGGCTATAATCCTCCTCCCTTTGACCCACTCGTCAGACCAGCGAAGATGGCCTTCTTACCGTTCAAGAATGAAATTTTCCTCGGCTATGCGCAGGTAAATGATCGTGTGCCTCCCGACTCTAACGAAGGTTGGGTAACACGATTCCTTAAAGATCTCGACTACGAACTCTCGCAGCGTTTTGCGCGGCCGGGCGACATTAAGATCTGGCGCGATAAAGAAGAGCTTGGCGGCAACACAACTTTTAATGATGAAATTAAGGAGAATATTAATCAGTCAGGTCTATTCCTTGCTCTGACTTCCCTTGGTTACTTATCCCCGGAGAGCTACTGCCATAAGGAACTAAGCTGGTTTTATAACAAAGCAAGAAAGGAGCCATACGGTCTAAAGATTGAAAATCGGTCGCGGATCATAAATGTGCTACTTGAAAACATTGACCCTGGAGGGTGGCTTCCCGAAATGAAAGACATGAGCGGCTTTTCGTTTCATGACGCAACTCAGAGAGGTCAGATTTCACACCGTTTGCAACCGGGTACCGAACTTTACAAGAAGCGGATGGAAGCCCTCGTAGATCACCTGGTATTAACTCTCAACCTGTTTAAGAGTCATACGCAAGCAAAACCACTGAATCCGCCTCAGCAGAATCCAGGAGCCTTCAAAATCTTTCTCGCCCATACGGAGGGTTCGTTAACTGTAAAGCGTGACCGCTACGCTCAGGAGTTACAACGGAAAGGTTTTGAAGTCGTCACAAACATCCCGCCGCCTTTCGGCGCAGCGGAACATGAGAAGACGGTTGCCAATGCAATCGCAAACGCAGGATTGTGCATTCACATGTTCGATGAAGGGCCCGGCAACAGAATCGAGGGGGAGCAGTCGCAAACCTACTACAGAAAACAGTTTGAACTTGGAGTCAAGTCCGGAAAACGCCAGTTGATTTGTGTGCCGAATGCATTCGAACTCGAGGCCGACAGCGATCATGGACAGTTTATGCATAAGCTGGAGCATGGACCACGCAGTGGGACGAACTATACGTTCCTTCGGCAAAATGAGCCCGCTTTGGTTACTCCAGAAGTACTGCAAGAAATAGACAAGATTCGCGGAAAACAGAATGACGCGGGAACACAATTTGACGCCTTACTCGACGCACATGTGAAGGACTTTGCGATGGTGCCTGAGGTGAATGAAGTTTTTAGCAAGCGGGGATTGACTATGCTTATCAACGCCGCCAGTGATGAGCCTCAGGAAAGTGTTGGCATCTTCGACAAGCTTCGAGAGGGGCTAAAGGTGCTGGTTATTGCCCTCGGGCACGTCTCCGATCTCTGGGCCAGCCATAGGCTAAACCTCAGTTTGAAGGTTGCCCTCTCATCACTGAAGCTTTGCGCAATCTACGCACCACCGATTAATGGTTTGTCACGACCTATCGACCTCAGTGTTTTCCAAGTCCCACCTGGCAAGTTTCGTGTTGTTTTATGTTTCAAGCTGGAACACCTGGAGAGTGCCTTGGACGAACACCTGGAATCAGAGAGATGAACCAACAACCTATTTTCTTAAATGCCTCGCAATTGGGTAAAAACGCAGAAGGCGTTGATGCCGAGCGGGGCGGCGCTACCGTCCTGCCGGACAATCCATTTGTAGGCCTGCGACCGTTCGAACCGAAGGAAGAGCTTCTGTTTTTCGGACGACACGAGCAAATAAAAGAGTTGTTGAGCATCCTCAACGCGTCACGCTTTGTAGCTGTTGTTGGGAGTTCGGGGTGCGGCAAGTCGTCTTTGGTACGGGCTGGACTAATTCCCAATCTGGAAGCGGGCTTTCTGGCCGGGGAAAACGAGCGGTGGCATACGGTGCCGATGAAGCCCGGCAGTTCGCCCCTCCAAAATCTTGCTGCGGCGCTTTTGACCTCCGTTCAGGAAAAGCCAACTTCAGAGCAAGTTGAAATGCTTGCGAGGGACATTCGCTTGCGTGGGACTAGCGCCATTCTCGACTTTCTTGAGCAGCGCGCGCAACGCAAAGAAACCAACTTCCTTCTGCTCGTGGACCAATTCGAAGAAATATTTCGCTTCGCTTCCTACAACGACGAAAACGAAAAGAATGAAAGCGAAAACACTAAAGCGGAGCGGCAGACTAAAGACGCGCGGCGAGTAGAGGCAGCGGACTTCGTTTCGATCATGCTGGACTTGCCAAGCCAGAAGTCTGTCCCGGTCTATGTAGTTATGACAATGCGCTCGGATTTTATCGGTGAGTGTGATGCATTCTACGGGATGCCGGAGGCGTTGAACCGGAGCCAGTACCTTGTACCGAGACTTACGCGCATTCAGCGACAAGAGGTAATTGAAAAACCCATCCAGATCTACGGAACCAGCATCACCGCGCGACTCACTGACCGCGTTCTTAACGACATGGAAGACGAGCGCGATCAGTTGCCCATCCTGCAACACGCGTTAATGCGAACATGGGAGAGGTGGCAAATCGAACGGAAGGGGCCCCTGGACGTCCTTCATTACGAAGAAGCCGGAACAATTCGGGAAGCACTCTCACGCGATGCAGATAGCGCGTTGAGCAAGATGTCTCCAAAGGAGCGCACGATTGCCGAGCAGATGTTTCAAGCTCTGACCTCCACAGACGCTAACGGCCGTCGGCTTCGCCGGCCAGCGCTTTTAAGTGAGATTGTTGATATCACCGGTTCAAGCCGCGAAGCAGTGCTTGATGTTATCGATCGTTTTCGCAGCGAGAACCGTTCGTTCCTTATGTTCTCAGAAGATCCGGGCACAAGCGATCCGCTCGTAGATATCTCCCACGAGAGTCTGATACGCCAATGGGAAACTCTGCGAAAATGGGTGGATGAGGAAGACAAATCCCGCGAGCTGTACCTGCGCCTCGCAAATGACGCAGAGAGGCACAAAGCAAAGGAGGCGCCGCTTTTGCGCGACCCGGCGCTGCAACTCGCCTTGAACTGGTGGGCGATTCGAAACCCGACTGAGGCCTGGGGGCACCGTTACCAAAAGGATTTCAAACTCACCCGAGAATTCTTAGAACTTAGTGAAAAGGAAAGAGCAGATCAGCTGCGCAAAGAACGCGAAGAGTTGGAAAAGGCTCAGCGGGACGCTGAGCAGTCGGTGCGCCGAGCCCGAAACTTTGCTTTCGTACTCGGTGTCGTTTTGATCGTCGCAGTCGCATTGGCAGTCTGGGCGTTCGTCGCGGGGGAGGCTCAAGGGCAACCCGCTCCCTTTATAGGCCTCAATTGGATGATCCTGGATTCTGCTGCCTGGACGCTTGTTTTCTTTGGCCTTGTAATGCTTAGCGTCTTTACTCAACTCACCAGGCATTCGAGGTCGAAATCGTTACCGGTTTTGCTGCGAGCACTAATCAAAGCTGCACCAACATTGTTACTGGCAGGACTGGCCGTGTACTTGACCCAACCACTTGTGGCGCTAGCGTTCGCGTTAAGCAGCATCGGACAACTTCTGTCGGATTTGGAAGAAGAAAACGTTCTTTATGGGTTCCAACTAGAAACCATTTCGTTCACGGCCGCGCTTGTCGTGTTTTCGATAGCGATTTATCAAAAGCAATTTCCCGGTCACCTGCTTTTGCCTCTTTCACTAACAAACTATGTGATCGCAGTCTTCATTTTGCGGTGGGCATTGCCAAGAGTCTCACATGCTCAGCGCGCAGTAAAACTCATCTATTTTGCGTTTCTTATTCTCGCTAATGTATTTGCCTCTACCTCTTATCCTGCGATTTTTCTAGGAAGCTCGTTGTGGCTCATGTCCGACCTATCCACCGCGTTGGCCGAAAAGGTTTCCGACGACCCCGCCAATAGTCTCGGCACACTCGGGCTTTTCGATGTCGCATTGTATTCTTTTGCCATTGGTTTTTTGAATTAGTGATAGGTCGCTGTTATCACCTCAAAACAAAATATATAATCGTCGTCCTTTGACTAAATCGTTATACGACAGTGTCTTCATGCGGGCGTGCCGCAGGGAGACGGTGCCTTACACGCCGATCTGGCTGATGCGGCAGGCCGGGCGATATATGCGCGAGTATCGTGAGGTACGCGCGAAGACCACCTTTTTAGAGCTGTGTAAGACGCCGTCGTTAGCAGCGGAGGTGACCGTGACGGCTGCGGAGCGGCTTGGCGTCGATGCGGCGATTATTTTTGCAGACATTCTGCTGATTCTCGAGCCGCTGGGCATTGAGCTCACGTTTGCGGAGGGTGAAGGGCCTGTTATTCACAATCCCGTTCGGAAGGCTTCGGACATCGATCGGTTGCGGGAGCTTGACGACGTCAATGCGCTGCATTTTGTGTACGAAGCGATCGCGCAAACACGCCGCGCGCTCAAACCTGATATTCCATTGATTGGTTTTTCCGGAGCACCATTCACACTTGCTTCATACCTGATCGAAGGTGGTGGTTCGAAGAATTACATTCACACGAAGCGTCTGATGTACGACGACCCGGGCGCGTGGCACGCGATGATGTCGTTGATTGCACGATGCCCTTCCGAAATACTTGAACGCGCAGGTCGAAGCAGGTGCCCAAGCGGTGCAGTTGTTTGACTCGTGGGTGGGTGCGTTGAGTGTTGATGATTATCGAGAGTTTGTGTTGCCGCATACAAGAGAGGTGATCCGGAGTGTCACGCCGGGAGTGCCTGTGATTCATTTCGGAACTGGAACGGCGGCGCTGCTGGAGTCAATGCGGGAAGCCGGTGGCGATGTGATTGGACTCGATTGGCGTGTCCGACTCGATGAAGGATGGCAACGCATTGGTCACGACGTCGCGGTGATGGGCAATCTCGATCCGGTTGCGTTGTTTGCTAATCAAGAGGAGCTTCGAAAGCAAGCGAAACGCATTTTGGAGCAAGCAGGTGGACGCGCTGGGCACATATTTAATCTAGGACATGGGATTCTGCCCGAGACGCCGGTAGAGAATGTGATTGCACTCGTAGAGATGGTTCACACGGATAAACGCGGATGAAGATGGATTACTATTCCGGCAATTACGACGCCTTGCTTTTGGTTTCTTTCGGTGGGCCGGAGGGTATGGATGAAGTGATTCCGTTTCTCGAGAACGTGTTGCGGGGGCGGAATGTGCCGCGTGAGCGGATGCTCGCGGTTGCGCAGCATTATGAGTTGTTTGGTGGGGTGAGTCCGATTAATCAGAAGAATCGCGAGCTGATTGCGGCGTTGCGTGAAGAGTTAGAGAGAAATGGACCGCGGCTTCCGATCTACTGGGGGAATCGCAACTGGCATCCGTTGCTTCCTGACACGATCAGGCAGATGGCGTCGGATGGTATTCGGAACGCGCTCGCGTTTGTGACCTCGGCTTACAGTTCGTATTCGAGTTGCCGGCAGTATCTGCAAAACATCATTGATGCGCGAGACGCAGTTGGACCATCCGCACCGCGCGTCGAGAAGCTCAGGGCTTTTTACAATCATCCGCTTTTTATCGAAGCCAACGTCGATCACATTCGTGTGGCATGGAACGAGGTTCGAGATCCATCGTCTGCCCAACTGGCTTTCACGGCGCACAGCATTCCGGAGTCGATGGCTGCGAACTGCGATTACGCCGCGCAACTCAAGGAAACCGGAAGTGTGATTGCGCGGGCTCTCAACGTTGAGAATTGGCAACTTGTTTACCAGAGCCGCAGTGGCTCGCCGTCGCAACCGTGGCTCGGGCCGGATGTTTGCGATCACTTGAGAACGTTGCCCGCGGCTGGCGTCACAGAAGTGGTGGTGGCCCCGATCGGGTTTGTTTCAGACCACATGGAGGTCGTTTACGATCTGGATGTCGAGGCGCGAAAGGTTGCCACTGAGATTGGGATGCATCTCGTGCGAGCGAAAACTGCCGGAACGCATCCCGCATTTGTCAGGATGATTCGGGAGTTGATCGGGGAGAGGATGGAGAGTTTAACTCCTCCAGCGATCTGCGCACCCAACTGTTGTTTACATGATTGACAGGGTTAACAGGATTGTCGTGGTTGGCGGTGGGATTTCGGGGCTCGCGGCTGCGCACCGGTTAATCGACATGGGGAAATCGAATGTTACGCTTATCGAGGCCTCACCACGACTCGGCGGCACGATTCAAACCGAGAACCGTGACGGATTTCTCATCGAACGTGGTCCCGATTCTTTCATCTCCGAAAAGCCAGAAGCACTCGAACTCGCGAAGAAATTGGGGCTCGAGTCACAACTAATTCAAACCAACGAAAAATATCGACGCAGTTTCATCGTCAGAAAAGGACGGTTGCGTCCCGTGCCGGAAGGGTTTCAACTGCTTGCGCCGTCGCGGATGTGGCCGTTTCTGACGAGCGACATCTTTAGTCTCACTGCAAAAGCGAGGATGGCGATGGATCTTGTGCTGCCACGAAAAGGCACAAACGGAACACAAGACGAGTCGCTTGCGAGTTTTGTGCGAAGACGATTGGGCCAGGAAGCGCTGGAGCGAATGGCCCAGCCGATGGTTGGCGGTATTTACACTGCCGATCCAGAGACGTTGAGTTTGCGAGCGACGCTGCCGCGCTTTCTGGAGATGGAACGTAAACATCGAAGTCTTATTCTCGCGATGCTGCGCCAAGGTCAGCTGCAGAAAGCGGGGACGAGCGGCGCCCGGTATAGCTTGTTTCTCTCGTTCGATCGAGGAATGGAGGTACTCGTTGAAGCCCTCGCACAAATCAAAGCTGACATTCGATTGAATACGCGAGTCGAGAGTTTAACACTTAATGATCGAACGTGGACCATCACGACGAATAAAGGTGAGCAGATCGTAGCGGACGCTGTGTGCCTCGCAGTCCCGGCGTATACCGCCGCATCGTTACTTGACGGAAATCTCGCTGCGAAGCTCAACCAAATCAAGTATGCCTCAACAGCCACGATCAACTTCGGTTATAAGCGATCGGACATCAATCATCCTCTAAACGGCTTCGGGTTCGTCGTGCCCTTCATCGAAAAGCGATCGTTGCTCGCGTGTACCTTCAGCAGTGTGAAGTTTGCCCGACGTGCTCCGGATGAACACGTGCTGCTGCGCGCGTTCGCCGGAGGCGCTTTACAACCGGAGATCTTCGCACTCGATGAATCTACGATGGCAGCGAGAGTCGAAGCAGACTTGCGTGAGTTGTTAGGCGTCACGGGGAAGCCACTATTTACTGAAGTCGCAAAGTGGGAACGCTCGATGCCTCAGTATGAGGTAGGCCACCTGGATCGCATCACTGAAATCGAAAACGACGTAAGCAAACTTCCAGGGCTTTCTCTCGCCGGAAACTCCTATCGCGGCGCCGGAATCCCCGACTGCATCCGCAGCGGTGAAACAGCGGCAAATCTATTAGCTACGGATAACACAGATTGAGAACGGATAATCCGTCTCCATCCGTATAATCTGTGGCTCACCTAGCCAACGCCTGCACCCACTCCGCATTCGTCTGCATCAACGGCCGGAAAGCCTCACGCGGCACAGTCATCTCGATGTGCATGTTGTCGTCTGTGTTGATCTTCGCCCCCGCCACCGCTGGTCCAAGGCGCGATTCGTCACAGACAAACCAATCACGAACAGCGCCCTCCGATTTCAGATCGACTCGCGCCATCTCCGCAGCCATTCGCTGGTCCATGAACCGCTCCGGTAAGCGATCCAGATTCACCGGCCGGTTACTCCCCACCAGCAGCAGATCCTTCCCCTTATTCAAACCACCAACACGAAACACAAGCACGTGCGGAAATACCTTGTGGTACGTCGCCAGCACCGATCGCAAACTCTCCGTCGACAGCTGGTAAATCTGCACCCACTGCACAAATATCCCTTCATCATTCAAACGCGCGCGTCCAAGCTCAAAAAACTCCTGCGTGAAAAGATTCGCCACGCCGGGCACCCACGGATGACTCGGCTCGCTAACAATCATGTCGTAACGATTCGGTGTCACACGCAAGAAAGCTCTCGCGTCATCGATGATCAAGCTCGTGCGCGGATCGTCAAGCGGGCGATTGTTCACGTGATCAAAAAACTTCGATCCGGCGACGGTCCCCGGCTCGAGCTCAAGACAGGTCACAGACTGAATCGGCGACTGCAACATTGCTCCAACAGTCACTCCCGTCGCATAACCAATAATCAAACCCGTATCGATCCTGGGCGCGATCAGAAGTGGAATTTGCCCGAGCATCACCTGAGTCGGCATGTCGTAAATACTGTCAGACGCATTGGTCCGGCCGTTAATCGCCATCGAAACCGTATTCTGATCTCTGCGCACAGAAACGGTCGCCGTCGGACCTTCCTGATACATCAAGAGCTCATGAACAGCAGCGCTGTCCCCGTGGGCCGTCTCCTCACGAGTTCCCTCGCGTGTCTGCGCCAACACTCTGACTAAACTGTCATACGCGCCGATCGAGAGGTCGGCGAGATTCATACGTGGCGCAACGATAAAGAGCACAATCACCAGAACCGGCAGCACCAAACCGATTGCGAGACTCCGCTTCAACGCCGGATCGCGTTTCGACTCGCGGGGACGATAAGCAACCGCAGCGACTAACAGGCAGCACGTCGCTGCCAGCAACAACGTAAACCGCGTGCTGGTTTTCGGAATCAACACGAACCCCGCAATAAACGCTCCACCAATGGCGCCAATCGTGTTCACCGCGTAGCTACGCCCCACACGCGCAACCGCTTTCTCTCGATCGCCACTGGCCCAAACAAGGACGAGGGGCATCACCATGCCCATCAACAACGCAGGCACGAGAATCAGCAAGGTCGCCGACAAAATCTGCAGCGCGAGCAATCCCGCCCACGAAGCAGTTTGAAAACTTAAACCGAGGTAAATCAGCAACACCGGAAGTTTGTTAAGGACGAACAAACTCACAACCAGACTGATCGCCGTCAACACTTCAACCACCAGGATCAGCCCGCGCAGCTTCTCTGAACGATCCTTCCGCGCGACAAACCACGCTCCACCGGCGAGGCCGATCAGAAACAACGCCACCACGATGCTGAAAGCGTAAGTGCTCGAGCCGATGATCATCGTGAGCACTCGTGTCCACGAAACCTGTGTGCTGATCGTGACAAACCCGGAAACCAGAGCCGCAAAGATCCAGAACCCGTTGCTCCCAAAATCCAACGTTGGACCATCAACTTCATTTTCGACGTCGCTCAACAGCCGCAACTGCACCCGCTCTGCGCTGCAAC
Source organism: uncultured Acidobacteriota bacterium (assembly GCA_963728575.1). Lineage (GTDB taxonomy): Bacteria > Acidobacteriota > Blastocatellia > Pyrinomonadales > Pyrinomonadaceae > PSRF01. Next base: position 162,326 of record CAVSKT010000012.1, on the reverse strand, counting down.
ACGATCGCGATCACTCCAACTAAGAACATTCAGAACCGCCGCAACCGCGATCGTCATCCGTACACCGAGCATGGGTAACAGAACAAAACCCGCGGCCAGCGTTCCGAGAATCGCACCGGCGAGATTGCACGCGTAAAGCCGTGTCACGGGATTTCGACCCGATGAATGAACCACTGCCGCAGCGAGAACCGGAAGCGTCGCGCCCATCAGCGTCGTGGGTACAAGTAACACCAGACCTGAAAGCAGGAACCGCCACAGGCTAAATGTGTAGAAACCGGGTTGAAACTGCTGCCAGATCAACACATACACGTGATCGATCCACCGAAAGAGCAAAGGAACGAGCAACGCGTAAGCGGCGATGCCGATCTCCATCCATCCGTAAGTCGCGATAGGTTTTTTGATCCGCGGTGCGAGCCGCCCCGCGAGGGCGCTCCCGAGTGCCAGCCCACCCATAAACGCAGCGAGCACAGTACTAACGGCGAGTGTTGTCGCTCCAAAAACCAAGCCCAACATTCGCGCCCATAGCACTTCATAAATCAACCCCGTCGCGCCGGAGATGATGAAACACACACCGATCATCAGGATCGTTGAATCGCTTGTGAGTTTTGTGCTTTTTTGTGGCTCGATCACAGATAGATGACGTGGCTGCTTCGCCAAACGTTCGCAGGTATCGATCCTGGAGATGCGGCCGTCAATAGAATCGCATAGTCATGCTCAACCACATCGTGAGTCGCCGCCGGCTCAACTTCACCATCGTTCGGCGCAACCAAAGCCAGCCGTCGCAAACAACGATACAAGTGCTCTGTCCCGGAACCGAATGGTCCAACATCATGGCCCAACACCAGCCTGACCTCGGCGCTTTCCTCGATGAAGTGTTTGATTAACGACGCTGCCTGCACAACGCCTCGTTCAAATCGCTCAGCCAACTCGCCGAGCGCGGCTTGTGGCAAACGCGTGTCTAAGGCAATCGTAATTCGCCGTTCATCTTCCGAAGTAAACTCGCGTACCGTGAGCCGCCGCGATCTCGCCGTGGCTTTCCAATCGATATGTCGCAAATCGTCCTGCGGCTGATAATCGCGCATCGAGAACAGATCGTGTCCGGCGCCACGACGGTAAGAGGGAATGCGGCCCGCGTACATCGGCAACAAGTGCAACTCGTCGCTGATCACTTCCGGCTTGGGATAAACAATGATGTCTACGTTTCGAGCGCGCAAACGCCGGCGACGTCTAAAAAAGCCGAATGGAAAACGAGTAGATAACTCAAACCCATCAATCAACACATGCCCGCGAGTCGGAAACAACTGCTCGACTCGCTGCTCCGCTGCCGCACGATGCGGCACGTAACTGAAGTAAGCGAGTAAACGCTTAATATGCCGCTTCCTGCGTTTCTGTTTTTCCTCCGTGTCAGTGTTTGGACCACGCGCCTCAACCAGGATCGAAAACGACGGCAACACGCGCTTTGTATTCCGCAGCGTCACAATCACTGGCGCTGCTTCCGCCGCAAAGATGTGATCCGGAAAGCGCGCGGAAACAGTCAGATCGCGCAACGAACTGCGCGCCGCGATCCAACCAACAAATAATGTCGAAAGCAGCAGTGAGAAGACAAGAAACAGTAAATTGTTCCCAGTGTTCCACGCAGCAAAGCCGACGACGATGATGATCACGAGGAACACTCCGCCACCACTGGTCGGCTCAAACGGAAAATCCAAGTTTGCAACTTCAACTCGTGCCGATCGCGCGAGCGGCGGCACGATGAAGATCGTGAGCAACAGCGCGATCACGAGGGAGAGAATCGCAGCAGCACCGGCGAGCCCGCTCTCATTCGAGCGACGCGCCAGCACAGTCACGAGCGCCGCCGCCAATCCGAGGATCACAAGCGACGTACCGAGAACTACACGTGTCCAGGATGATTTTTTAGAAGGGGCGCGATCTACGTTGGCCTCTGTCTTCACAGCGGAACACTGACAGTCTTCAGGATTTCATTCAAGACGGCTTCAGCTTCTTCACTGCGACGAAGTGACGAGGAAAATCGCGAACTAACTGAGATACGGTGAGCAAACACCGGCACCACGAGCCGCTTGATGTCGTCCGGAATGCAATACGTTCGATCTTCACCAAGCGCCAGGGCTTGCGCGGCACGAAACAGTGAGAGCGTGCCTCGCGGACTGACACCGAGATCGAGCATCTCCGAATCACGGGTCGCGGCAACGATGCGCATGAGATATTGAACGAGGGCATCGTCAACTGCGACAGTCGAAACAGCTTGTTGCAGTTCAACGACTTCAGCCGCGGTCATTACCGGCCCGAGATCGTCGAGCGGATCTGTGTATTCGCGATCGCGCAGGATTCGTTGCTCGTCTGCGGGCGCTGGATATCCAATGCGCAACCGCAGCATAAAACGATCGAGCTGTGATTCCGGCAGCGGGTAAGTTCCGTGATGCTCGATCGGGTTCTGCGTGGCGAGAACGATGAACGGAGCCGGAAGGTTATGCGTCACTCCTTCCACAGTTACATGCCTCTCAGCCATCGCCTCAAGGAGCGCCGACTGTGTTTTCGGAGTGGTGCGGTTGATCTCGTCGGCCAGCACGACATTCGCAAAAACAGGTCCGGGTTTCCACTCGAAAAGCCCGCTGTGCTGGTTGTAAACAGACAAACCGATCACGTCAGACGGGAGCAGATCCGACGTAAACTGGATGCGCTGAAAGCTGCAGTCGAGCGCGCGGGCCAGGGCGTGTGCCAGTGTCGTTTTGCCCACGCCTGGGACGTCTTCGACCAGCAGGTGTCCACCGGCGATCAGCGTCACAATAGCCAGCCGAACCGCTTCCGGCTTGCCTCTTATGACCGTTTCGACAGCCGCCTGGAGCCGTTCAATCTGGTCGACCGCGTTTGCGCTGGTTAACTGTCCGCCACTGAGTGTTTCGAGATTCCGCATGAATTGGCCTGCATTCTACATGCTCAGAGAGCGAGTCGCACGAAAAAGTTGGCTGGTGCTGCAAATGTGATATTCGCGCATTCCTGTAGTAGACTAGGGCGCGTTTGAGGGATGGGCAAGCGTAAGCAGAATCCGGAACTCCAAACTCAAAGCTACGTGTAAGTGCCCGAGGAGCAAGCCTATGAAACCCCTTAATGATACTAAAAAGAGCCAGCGCGGCTTTTCGCTCATCGAGTTGATGATCGTGATCGCGATCATCGGCATACTCATCGGTGTCGGAATCGCGGGCTATCGATCCGCCATTAAAGCCGCCAATGAAGCGGCTGCTGTGAAGACCCTGCGCTCAATTGCCGAGCAGCAGATGCTGTATTACAACGCTCACCAGCGCAGTGCCTTTGGAACGTTTGAGGAGATGCGAAAGGAGAACCTGCTCGATAGCCGGTTCGACGGAACGACGCCGGTTGTGGACGGTTATGTCTACACGCTGAAGGTGATTCCGAAATCGACGACTCAACAGCCAGGCTACACGATCAACGCCGATCCGCAGGTCGCAACGGGAGTGGGCGCCACCGGCAAAAACCACTACTACGTCGACTCTGACACGAATACTATTCACGTCAACGACTCGCAACCGGCGACAGCGACAGATCCACCGATCGGCCAGTAACAGTTTTAGCTAACCAAAGAGGCACAAAAGGCACAACACGTTTGTGCCTTTTGTGCCTTTTTGTGTACTGCCACAACCCGAATCGCAACCAGCGATCTTTCTGGCACTCTGGTAGTCTTGATCTGGATGCGCCAGACATTGCTAAGTTTTCTTGACGACTGTATCGCGCGCGGCGAAGAGACCGCAGTGGTGCACTGGCGCGGGCTCAGAATTTCGCGATGGTCGTATGCTCGTCTTGCCTCGTGCGCATTTCAGTTAGCGCGTGAACTTGAAGCGCGAGAGATTCGTTCGGGCGACCGCGTGCTGTTCTGGGGCGAGAATAGTCCCGAATGGATCGCGGCGTTTTACGGATGCCTCTTGCGCGGCGCGATCGTTGTTCCACTCGATCTCAAATCCGCGCCTGACTTCGTGGCGCGAGTGCAGCAGCAGGTTGGGGCAAAACTGTTGCTTTCCGACGATCCACAGCCACAACTCGATATGCCGCGTTTGCCACTCGGCAGTCTCGCAGACGCGCTCGCGAATCATTCGAATGAGCCGTATGCCGCCCACACGGCTAAACCTGACGACCTGATCGAAATCGTCTTCACTTCCGGAACCACCGCGGAGCCGAAAGGCGTTTGCCTCACACATCGCAACCTGCTCACAAACCTTGCGCCAATCGAAAAGGAGTTCAAAAAGTATGCGCGCTGGGAGCGATGGTTCCACCCGCTTCGTTTTCTATGCCTGTTGCCGTTGAGTCACGTCTTCGGACAGTTGATGGGAATCTTTGTTCCGCAGATCGTCGGCGCTGAAGTTTACTTTCGCGAGTCGTACAAGCCTTCGCAGATCATTTCGGAGATCAAGAAACAACGAATCAATGTCGTGGTTACTGTGCCGCGCATTCTCGAGACTCTGCGCGAGAAACTCATAACCGAAGTTTCAGCAGACCAACTCGCGGAGGCCGCAGACCGGCACTTCATCAAAAACTGGTGGACGTTCCGGCGCCTCCGTCGATTGTTCGGCTTGAGGTTCTGGGCGTTCATCACGGGTGGCGCAACGCTGGAAGCTGACACGGAAAGTTTTTGGCGGCGACTGGGCTATGCGGTGATTCAGGGATACGGCATGACGGAGACCGCATCGCTCGCGAGCCTCTCTCATCCGTTTCGCACGAAGCACGGTTCAATTGGGAAGCCTGTCGCCGGACAGGAACTAAAGTTGAGCGACAACGGAGAGATTCTCGTGCGCGGCGACAACGTATCGCCGGGATATTGGAATCATGGAGTTCAATCCATCGCCGACGAACATGGTTGGATTCACACGGGCGACATCGGCGAAGTTGGACCACAGGGCAACATCTACTTTCGCGGTCGCAGTAAAGACACGATCGTGACGGCAGCCGGGCTCAAGATCTATCCGGCGGATCTGGAAAATGCGTTGGACCAGCAGCCGGAGATCAAAGCCAGCGCGGTGATTTCTGTTCCCGGTTCGAAAGGCACCGAGGCAATGGCAGTGTTGATTCCACGCGCTGAAGTTTCAGATTTGAAGTCTGCGGTGCAGCGTGCGAACGACTCGCTCGCCGAGTTTCAACGCATTCGCCACTGGGTCGCCTGGCCCACGAGCGATTTTCCCCGGACAACCGGCACGAGGAAAGTTATCAAGGGGCAGGTTGCGGGAGCAGTACAGACGATGCTGTCAGGACAGCAACAGACGCTTGCGCCAGCCACCAATGGTCCGGCGCCTTTGAGTTTGCCTGTAATCAACAGAATTACAGGTACTGACGTCGGGGAGTTGGATTTGTCGGCAAATCTTGCTGACGATCTTAAGCTCGATTCACTCGGGCGAGTTGAGTTGTTGAGTGCGTTGGAAGATCAGTATCAGATCGAAATCGATGAAGCGGCGATTACAGAGGCAACGACCGTTGCTGACGTTGAACGAATCGTAAGCCGTGTAAAGTCTGAGGCAGTTGCGTACCCGTATCCACGATGGACGTTGCGATTTCCGATGACGTGGATACGAGCGCTTCTCTATAACCTGATTCTGTTGCCGTTGTCGCGAATCATGTGCATTCCACGAGTAACCGGCGTGGAACACCTGGCGAAAGTAAAAGGTCCGGCGTTATTGATTTCAAATCATGTTACCCACGTCGATGGGCCGTTGATTCTTTCGGTATTGCCGGTGCGCCGGCGGATGCGTTTAGCGATCGCGATGTCGGGTGAATATCTGCGCGACTGGCGCTACCCGCCTGCGGATCTCGGATGGTTTGCGCGTTTGAAAAAACGGATGGCCTACGTGCTCGGGGCGGGTTTATTCAACGTCTTCTCGCTGCCGCGGCAGAGTGGATTTCGGCAGAGTTTTGCGTACGCGGGTGAGGCGATGGACCAGGGGTATAGTGTTCTGATCTTTCCCGAGGGAACTGAGACGAAGACCGGGCGAGTCCAACCATTTCGGGCCGGGATTGGGTTGCTGGTTTCTGAACTCAACGTTCCCGTCGTCCCGATCATGTTACGCGGCATGTTTGAGTTGAAAAAGAAGCAGCAATTCTTTGTGCGCCCTGGAAAGGTATCGGTGACTTTTGGAGAACCGATAACCCTCGCGCACGGGATGACACCGGCCGAGATAACAAAGGAATTAGAGCGTAAGATCAGCGAACTTTAAGAAGAGTTTCCTCGCAAAGGCGCAAAAGGGCGCAAAGAAAGCTCGTGATCTTCTTTGCGCCCTTTGCGCCTTTGCGAGGAAAATGCTTTTGTTAAGCGAGCTGATAAACCTGCACGGATTGCTCTCGACCTCTGACCTGAATCTGTCCCTTCGGTACTACTGCATCGTGGTCGGCACTCACCGCCTGCCAAACGATCTCCGAAATCAACAACTGCGATTGAAACTGCTTATTAAGTTTCTCGATCCGCGCCGCAAGATTCACGACATCACCAATCACCGTGTACTCACGTCGCAACGCCGATCCGATGCTGCCTGTAACCGCTTCTCCCGCATGCAGACCAATACCAACCGTCGTCGGCAGAATCGTCCCCGACTCAACCTCCTTGTTTACTCTCGCCAGTATCTCCTGCGCCGCTTCGAGCGCGTTCGCGCAATCCTTCCCGTCAGACAGCGGCGCACCGAACACCGCCATAAATCCATCACCTAAAAACTTGTTAATGATCCCGTGATGCCTGTTCACGATCTCGATCATGAACTCAAACAACGACTCCAGATACTGGACCACTTCCTCAGGACTTCTCTTCTCCGGCGAAACCGGTGAAGTTTCTGATGTCGAGAAACATCACACACACATTCTTATTCTCGCTTCGCAGATCGGGTTTCAGATCGAGTAGCTTGCCCATCACTTCCGGTGAAACATACTCACCAAAAGTGCGTGAGATACGATTACGCTCCTCAATCACTGAAAACGAGCTGAGAATCCGTTTTCTGATCTGAAGCGTCACGAGCCCTGTCACGACGCCAGTCAATAACAAAAGGAATCCCCGGAAGAAGTGGTTTGGAAAACCGCGAAGGATCGGTTCCACTACAGTACCTGAAGATTGCTGTATGAAGTAAAGCGCCAGGAGGGTGTACTCCACTCCCGCAACAGCACCGGTGAAAATACACAGCCTTACATTCAGACGTAATGCCGAAAGTGAAATGAACAAGGGATAGAGAAACGCTGCTGGAGTGAATAGAGTGTATATCGGACCAAGAAAAAGCGAGCCAACTATCATGCCGGCGGTTGGAATGGTCGTTTCTACAAACGCACTTAAATACCTGAGAACAGTAGAAGGTCTGGCCTTTCTCTTGATTAAACGATCGATGACTATACGTTCGACTGTCAAATACGCGAGATTCGCTCCGAAGATAACGCCCACCGCAATCAAAAACCCACGAAACTGACCGTGAAACGCAGTCTGCAACTGTTCGAAAAAGAGCGGCGTCATCAGTAATATCAGCAACACCGAACTTAAAACTACGCCAATCAAAATCGTCACTCGAAGACGGTCGCTTTTTAGACTCTCGATTGCGAATTCTTCTTCGAAGGCATCATGGGCCGGTGCGCGCTTTCGTTTGCGCAGCGTGATTCGTGGGGCTGCTACCATGGGGACACCTCAACTGATTATGCGGAGCCGACGCGTTTCGCCGCGCCGGTTTGAAGCCGTTCACTGGTGACAATCGCGCGTTTATGGCAACCTCGACCAATCTCACCGCCGGGATCGGATGCACTAACTTCGAATATAAAAAGTTTTCCTTCGCGGCCTGCGTAACGCGCAGTAGTTGTTACTTGTGCGCCGGGTGGTGTTGGGGCTGTGTGAGTTATGTCGACGGTGACGCCAACGGACAACTCACCGGGTTCAAGCAGAGGTTTGAGCACACGCGCGGCTGCGACTTCCATGAGGGCAATCATGCGTGCGGTGGCGAGAACTGCGGGGAACTGATCGCCCATCTCGTCCGGAAACGAGCTCGCGAGATCGTTTGGGCCAACTACAAGTTCGGCGGTCGCTGTCGCGTTTAATTCCGGTTCGTTAGGCATAGGCGTATTCTCGCGCAAAGACGCAAAGGCCGCAAAGAAGAAAAATTCTCTTCCTTTGCGCCCTTTGCGTCTTTGCGTTTAAGACTTGTTATGAAGTTGCCGATTCAGGAGCCGGTGTCTCTGTGGCGGTTGGCTTCTGCGATCTTCTCGAACGGAAGAACGAAGTGCGGTCCAAAACCTTTTCCTGAAACTCCTCGAGGTACAGATAAATCACCGGTGTGATGTACAGCGTGATGAACTGCGAGACAATCAACCCGCCAACGACGACCAACCCGAGCGGACGTCGTGAAGATCCATCAGCACCATAACCGAGCGCGATCGGTATCGCGCCAAAGACTGCCGCGAGCGTCGTCATCAGGATCGGTCGGAAGCGGTCCATACTTGCATCGTGAATCGCTTTGTCCGCCGCTTCGCCCTGCTCAACGCGCTGGCGTGCAAAGTCGACGATCATGATGCCGTTTTTCTTCACGATGCCCATCAACATGAACATACCAACGAACGCGTAAAGCGACGCCTCTGCTCCAAACACGATGAGCGTCAACAAGCCACCGACGAGGGCCGTGGGCAGAGTTGAAAGCACCGTCAGCGGATGTACATAGCTCTCGTAAAGAATCGCGAGAATCACGTACATCACAAACACTGCGAGGCCCATCAGGATCGTCAAGCTCGTGACAGTTCTGCTAAACGTCAGTGCCTCACCTTGCAGTTCTGCACGAACACCCTGCGGAACTACCTCACGCGCCGACTGCGTAATGAAGTTGGTCGCATCACCAAGCGCCACGCCCGGCTTGAGGTTGAAAGAAAGCGTCATGCTCGTGAACTGATTGAAGTGGTTCACTGACTGTGGGCCAAGAGTCTTGTTCCATGTGACTAGTTCTTTTAGAGGCACAAGGCGGGCGCCATCGTCTGACTTTATATAAAGCAGCGAAAGATCCTCAGGGTTCTCGCGCACTGAATCGTCCATCTCGAGAATGACCTGATACTGATCGTCAGGCTGCTTGATCAGGTAGAGATAGTTTTGCGAGTAGGCATTACGCAGTAACGTGAGAATCCGTGCTTCGGAAACATTATACGTCTTCGCCTTATCGCGGCGAATGTCGATATTCACGTTCGGCGTGTTGTTATAGAGGTCGGATGAAACGCTCAGGAAGAGCGGCGACGGTCTCAGTTTCGCCAAGAGCTTCTCACCAGTTTCATAAACCTGGCGTGGATTCGCTCCGGAAATTGTGAACGCGTATTGACCCTGCGTCTGATTCGTCACACCCGTGCTGATCTCCAGCACCGGCCACGGGCGCAGGAAGGTCATAATTCCGGGAATCGTGTTGAGCTTGCCCATCAACTCCGCGGTGACGTCGGCAATCGGTTTCCGCTCGCCAGGTTCTCCGATATAGGTGAACGTGATGCCCATGTTTGACGAGAGAAAACCGGTAGCACCGGTCAGCGTGAAGTCAGTAATAACGTTCGGATCCTGTTGCAACATTGCATCAACGCGATTCTGGTATTCGTGCATCTGTTTTGGCGACGAACCCTCCTGAGCAACAAACGCGCCGAATATAACGCCACTATCTCCCGGCGGCAGGAAGCTCTTCGGAACCAGCATGAACAACCAGATCGTGCCGGCCAAACAGACAACCCAGATCACGGCCGAGATCCAACGATGACGCAGAAACCACCACAGCGATCCGCCATACAAACTGAGTACGCGTTTCTCGATACCGCCGATAACGCGTTCCACCCACGACTTCTTCAAACCGTGGCCGCGTGCTTTCAACAGGCGTGCGCACATCAACGGCGTCAGTGTTAGCGACACTAAACCTGACGCAAGAATCGCGATCACAATTGTGATCGCAAACTCGCGGAAAATTCGTCCGACCAGTCCCGTCATGAACACGAGGGGTATGAATACAGCCGCGAGTGAGATCGTCATGGACACGATCGTGAAGCTGATTTCTTTCGCGCTGCTGATGGAAGCTTCAAAAGGTTTCTCGCCACGCTCAATGCGCCGTACAGTGTTCTCGAGAAACACGATCGCATCGTCAACAAGAAAGCCGATCGCCAGGGTCAACGCCATTAACGAAAGGTTGTCGAGACTGTATCCAAGCGCGTTCATCGCAATGAACGTGATCAGCAGCGACAATGGCAGCGCGACGACGGGTATGAGCGTGTCTGTCACGCGACCGAGGAAAGCGAAGATGACGATCACGACCAGAATGAAAGCGATAATAAGCGTCACCTGCACGTCGGCGACCGAGTGGACAATACTTGCCGAGCGATCATAGACGGGAATGATATCGATCGAACCGGGCAATTCTGCCTTCACTGAAGGCAGGATTTCGTGGATCGATTTCGACACTTCAACGGCGTTCGCGCCGGCACGTCGATTCACCGCTAAGACCAGAGTCGCTGCAGGAACAGTACGACCACGCACCCAAAAACGCATGTTTACGCGCTCGTCCTGGACCGTCTCTTTGACCGACGCTACATCGCGCAGGTGCACCGGAGCGTTGTTCGTGCCACCGACGATCAGATTGCTGTATTGTTCGGCAGTTTCGAGTTGGCCTTGCGGTCGCAGGATGGCAGTTTGTGAGGCACTGTCTAACTGGCCCGCGCCCGTGGTACTGGTTCCACTCCTGATGGCATTATTGAGATCGTCAATCGTAATGCCACGCGCCCACATCGCCTTTGGATCCGCTTTGATGCGAATCGCCGATTTAGTCCCGTAAACGTTTACCTGCGACACACCCGGCAAAATGCTCAGGCGCTGGCCGACCTGCGTGCTCGCGTAGTCATAAAGCTGACCTTTCGTGACCGAGTCACTGACCATCGCGAGATACATGATCGGCTGATCGTTGGGATTAGTCTTTGAATAAGTTGGTGGCGACGGAAGATCTGCGGGCAGACTGCTAATCGCCTGGGAGATGGCCGTCTGCACGTCAGTAGCAGCGGCGTCAACGTTCTTATCCAGGGCAAACTGAAGCGTAAGGCTTGCGAAACCCTGCGTGCTTTGTGAAGTGACGACCTCCAGTCCGTTGATCGTCATGAACTGGCGCTCGAGCGGCGTCGCGATGTTGTTTGCGACCGTGTCCGGACTCGCGCCCGGATAACCAACTGACACCTGTATCACCGGGTAATCGACCGCCGGAAGATCGTTTACCGGAAGCTGAAAGTAGCTCATCACTCCGAAAAGAATTACGGAGAGCGTCAGCACCGCGGTCATTACTGGCCGGCGAATGAATGGTTCAGAGAGATTCATGATTTCGATCCATCGGCAGCAGCCGTAGCTGGACTAGTTGCCTCTCGCGGTTGCTCGATTGCGACTTTGCCACCAGGCGTAACGCCAAGCTGGCCGTTTGTTACGACCTTTTCTCCTGCCGCGACGCCTTTCTCGACGACGACCAGATCACCTTGTCGCTGGCCCAACGAGATTAGGCGCAGTTCGGCGGTTGAATCAGGCTTGACGATGTAAACGAACGATCCGTTTGCTGACATTTGTGGCGCCGAAGCGGGAACGAGCACCGCGCCGGGAATTGTTCCGAGCAGGAGTCGAATATTGACGAAGCGCCCGGGCCAAAAGCGATGGCCGGGATTTGCGAGTGTCGCGCGAAGAGTTACCTGACCGGTTTCAGTTTGAACAGCATTGTCGACAAACGTCAGTGTGCCGGTAACTGGATCATTTACGGTGTCAGGAAGACGAACTTCAGCACTGAGTGAGCCTGAACGCATCTGATCCTGTACCGCGGTCAGATTGTTTTGGGAGATCGTGAAATCGGCGTAGATCGGATCGAGCCTTTCGATCACCAACAGGGTATTAGCGGAAACGGCGCCCGATTCCGTATTGGTTGAACCGCCCGGATTCACGACGTTGCCGAGGTCCACCAGACGTTGGCCGGCGCGTCCGTCAATCGGCGAGTGAATGTAGCAATAGCTGAGTTGGACTTTTGCGGTTTCGATCGCTGCGTAGTCAACTTTGATCGTCTCGTCTGCGCTACGCACGGCTGCACGCGCCGCTTCACTGTTGGCTTTGAGCGAATCGTAGTCAGCACGGAGTTGTTCGTATTGTTCTTTTGCGACTACACCTTGCTCGACTAATGTGCGGTAGCGTTCGACCTGGGCCAGTCCCCACTTCTCCCGGGCGATCTCACGCGCCAGGTTTGCTTCCGACTGTTTCTTCGCGGCTGCGTCTTTCGCAAGATTTGCTTGCGCTTGTTTCAGACTTGCTTCGAAGGGTCGCGGATCGATCGTGAAAAGCAGTTGACCACGGCGGACGTTCGCGCCGTCAGTGAAATGAATCTTCGTGATGCGACCTGAAACCTGTGGCTGAATCGCGACTGTTTCACGCGCCACAATCTTGCCGAGCGCATCCATGTAGTTCGACACGTTTTGAGACACCGCCGTGCTTACGACTACTGGAGCAGGCGGACGTTCAAAGTTCGGCTGTGCTTGATTAGCGCAACCTGCGAGAGTTGCGGAGAGTCCACTGATTGTCAGGAGAATTGCCAGACGATAAGACAAGCTCTGCTGCTGCTGGGGTTTCATAAAATTTCCGTTTTTCCTTAGCTTTTCCAGCGCCCATCTGGAGACAACTGAATTTTCGATTTTGGTGCCGGCCGGGGATACGCCCACCATTGTGCCATTTCAGTGGCCACATCCAAAATCAGGCAATTTCTCGTCTACGGCAGCGCAGATGATACGCGCAGGTGAGTTAGGGGTGTGTTAAGTACACGTAAAAATTTGTTAAGAGTTGTGAAGGGATTTATACGCCGAAGGCGTTCGCTAATTTTACGCCGCACGCTTTACCTGATTTTAACGCCGAAGGCGTTCGCTAATTTTACGCCGAAGGCGTTCGCTGATTTTAACGCCGAAGGCGTTCGCTGATTTTACGCCGAAGGCGTTCGCTAATTTTACGCCGAAGGCGTTCGCTAATTTTACGCCGAAGGCGTTCGCTAATTTTACGCCGAAGGCGTTCGCTAATTTTACGCCGAAGGCGTTCGCTAATTTTACGCCGAAGGCGTTCGCTAATTTTACGCCGAAGGCGTTCGCTAATTTTACGCCGAAGGCGTTCGCTAATTCCAGCCCAGGGTTGGAGCGCAAGCGACAACCCTGGGACCACGTGATACACTGCCGCCAAACCCTGAAAGGGTTCAAAAACTCAACTAGGAGGCCACCTCACAATGGCTCAATCGCTCGCGCGTCTATGGACGCACCTCATCTTCTCAACCAAACATCGTTTCCCATTTTTAACCGACAAAACGTTGCGCGCCGAAATGCATGCGTACCTCGCTGAAATGTTGCGCAAGCATGATTGCGAGACGCTCATCGTCGGTGGTGTCGAAGATCACGCACACGCATTGTTTGCTCTTTCGCGAACGTTCCCGATCGCATCCGTCGTGAAGGAGGTGAAAAGAACGTCATCAGGTTGGGTGAAGTCAGCGTCTCGCAAGCTTTCGAAATTTCACTGGCAGGCTGGCTACGCCGCGTTTTCAGTGAGTCAATCAAATGTTCAAGAGGTGATTAGATATATCGAGAACCAGGAGGAACATCACAAACGCGTAACGTTTCAGAATGAGTATCGCGCGTTCCTAAAAGCGTATGGCGTTGATTATGACGAACGGTACGTGTGGGATTGAACCGGAGGAACCCTTTTCAGGGTTCACCAGGATTTCGATGCTTGATCCCAGGGTTGTCGCTGGCGCTCCAACCCTGGGCTGGAATTAGCGAACGCCTTCGGCGTTACCGTGGGCTGGAATTAGCGAACGCCTTCGGCGTTACCGTGGGCTGGAATTAGCGAACGCCTTCGGCGTTAACGTCGCAAAACTAGAACCCCTCGGCGTTATCCTGGGCTGGAATTAGCGAACGCCTTCGGCGTTCAAACCTCGTCCAGCAGGTTGATCAAGTGTGGTTCGTTCTCATCGACGATGACCACTTTCTTCGCGAACTTTTTATTCTCGGCGAGAAAGGCTTTGAGGCTTTGTTTCTTCGGCGACCAGGCTTTGGAAGCGTGTTTTTGATGGTCTTTCTTGCGATCGGTATCGATCTCGTCGATCGGATAAGTCAGGTGCACTGTGTAATCTTCATCGTCGCCACGCGCAGCTAACAACATCTCGCAGCGTCTCCCGTTCGGGATTGCCGTGCTCGCCGTTACCCGAGAAGACATAGTGGTCCGCAGTGATGCGGTCGAAGAAAATTTGCTCGACGTTACGATTACTGCCGTGATGCGGTCCCTTAAGTACGTCGACATGAATCGTGCTCTTGCCGTCCTTCTTTAACAGACCAACCAGCTCAAGACCTTGAAGAACCTTGTCGCCACGCGCGTCACCGGTGAGCAGCATGCGCTTCTTCCCCACCTCAGCCAACACCACAACACTGGAAAGATTAGCGATAGAGGTATCGGTAAACGCCGCCAAAGCGTCTTTCTCTTTCTCTTTCTTCTTCAAAAACTCATCATGCTGTTTTTGCAACTGCACGACTTCCTCGTTCATTGGTCCAACTATCGTAAACTTCAGCCCCTTTCCCATGTCGATCTTCTTACCCTTCGCTTTCGCGATGACGAGCTTGCCGCTAAACTCCGGGTTGATCGCGAAGCTTTAGCGCTCTCGTGTCATCCCGCAACCTAAATCCCTGACTGACACTCGCCAACACTTTCGCCGCATCAGGATCGAGGCCTTCAACTTCCTGTCCATCGCCCGCAAGCGAGGCCGCGCCGAATTGCGCAGTAATGGCGGCGGTCAACTTATTCGGATTGTTACCGATGATATCGTCGAACGTGTTGTGCCAGACGCCTTTGATCTTGAGCAGTAGTGGCTGCTGCGAATTCTTCGCTTCGATCAACTCCTTGGTCAGATCAAGGACGCCTTTGATGTGATCGTCGTCGATATGACTCACCATCAGCAGGTCGACCGGCAGCGACTCATTTTCCGCGAGTCCTCGCGCTTCTCGAATCTCTTCCAGGCGCGGTTTGAGATGTGGTTTGTAAACCTGCGATGGTCCACCATCAATCAACATCAATCCCGGATCGTTTTTCGAACCGTAGTGAAGAATGAGGCAGTCGCCTTTCTTTGCGCGCCTTACGTCAAGTGTGAAAAACATGAGTTTTCTCCTCAGATACTTTGAAACGCTCGAAGCACGTCAAGCATGCCGTGCCCCTGGAAACTGCGCTCGCGACCCAGATCCGTCGCACTTTCACAAAGGATGCGTTTAATCCTCTGTGGTTCGCCGATCAGTTCGTCATAGCGCGCCATCAGCATCGCGGCCGCTCCGCTCACGTGCGGCGCAGCCATGCTCGTCCCATCAAGTTCTCCCCACTCCATGTTAGGTAAACACGATTCGATTCTTTCTCCCGGCGCAACCAGATCCGGTTTTAAGCGACCATCACCAGTTGGACCACGACTCGAAAAGAAACTTACGCCGTAGGTATGCGGCTTGTAGCGGTGCGTGGCGCCGACTGTAATCACTCCGTCAGCATTACCCGGATCAGTAATACTGAACGCGGTATAACCTTCATACGATCCGTCCTTCGTTTCAAAACTCTGGTAGCCCAGATTTCCGGCTGCCGCAACAACAACCACGCCGCTCTCGACGAGTCGTTGGCACTCGTTGCAAATCGGAGTGCGTCCGCACGCGAAGTTGCGCACGTCGTGAGGAATGGAAAGACTCAGGTTAGCGCCGTGAATAGTGAGATAAGTGTTTCGATCGTTTAAGTAGCGCAGGTACTGAAGCGCAGCGATGATCGCGAACTCAGTATCTTCCAGCGTTTTTGCGAGCACGCGAAAGTCGTAGAAATTAATATCCGGGCACATGCCGTCAGCGAAAGTAGTGTCGACTTTCTTCTTGCCTGTTGGCACCGGAACACACGATCCGATGATACCGGCGACGTGTGTGCCATGCCCGCCTTTCGGTTTTGTTGTGGGCTTAATCTCGATCAGTGACTCGACCAGCTCCCAGTGGATCGGCCGATCGTTTTCAGCATCTTTCGCTAACTCCAGCAGATTTTCAGTCGCCTGTTTAGGTGTAAGAGGATTTTTCAGGTTCGCGTTTAGCAGACTCTTGAGCCGGACTTTGAACTCGTCTGTTTTGGGATTGTCGTTGTCGAGACTGACAATCTCGCGGATATTACTAAAGTCGAATGCCTTGATGATTCGACTCTTTCCATCCTTGCCGTTAAAGACCGGATGACTACCATCAATACCTGAATCGAGGACGGCCCAGTTGATCCGGCTACAGTTGACATTGAACAAGGTGCGAGCCGCATCGCCTTTGACGGATGGAACCGATTTCTCGAGCGCAGGCAGGGCCTTTCGGTTTAGCGAGACCTGCCAGATCTGCGGTTCAACCGTTGTCGAAATAGCTTTCGGGCCGAGAACATTTTTGAATGCCTCGCGCAGGCGTTTTACGAGCGGTTCAGGCGTTTCCAATTGTAATAATGCGTCGGCGGCACCGAGTGAAAGATTCTTGTCTTTGTTTTCAGTCGCTGCCCAGAGAATGATCCCAGCCAAGCTGATATAACGATCCAACGATGTAAACGCGGCAAAATCTTCTGTCGGCAGCGAAGGATCTTCATCGGTCTCCGCTCTGGCCCAATTCATGATCGCCTGCACTTTTTCTCCGAGGCGCTGATCTCTGACGTAAGCCTTTAGTTGCTTCTGAATCTTCGGATCGTTCCACCAGTGAGTGCGCGGCACTATCACGCGAAGAAGCTCCTCGAAAAAAAGTTTTCCGGCGACGAGGCCTTGAAGATACGCAATCTTCGCTTCTTCACCTTTGTCGCGTTTCAACTTCAACTTCCTGATTTCATTCGCGATCTCCTTGGCAACCGGGCCGGAAGGCGCCCTTTTATGCGGCGTGATAAGCAGATCTATCGCCGCCGCGGGTTTAACCGCGTAGGCAATCCAAACATCGCCAAGCACCGGCGAATCCTGTAACTGTCTCCGATCGTTTGTAGGACCAAGCAGTACTAACTCAACCAGAGCACGCGAAGAAACGGCCATGAGCAACCTCTTAAAAGAAATGTGAAGACTACGATGGCGCGCTAATTAAATGACAGGATCGCCGAATTGACAAGATTTATGAATGCGCATGTTGCCTGACTGCGGCGCTGAAGGCCGCACTGCGCCGGCGGGAAATTGGAACTCTGACTCCGCTTTCGAGTACCGCGATCGAGGAGCCGGTGCGAGTGCGTGTGAGTTCGCGTACGCCTCCGAGACGAACGAGTGCCCGCCGGTGGGCACGGATGAACCCGTGCTTTTGCACACGATCCTCGAGAACTTGAAGCGACTCACGCAAAAAATAGCTTCGTGGGCCCACCCACAATTGTGAGTAATTCCCTGCCGCTTCGATCCAGTCGATCTCGTTTAGGTGCAACACAGTTGCGCCACGAGATGTTGTGACGACGATCGTCTCTTCACGTGTTGAACCTGAACGCAAACGCCGCACGAGCCGCTTCATCGTGGTTGCAAAACGTGCTTCGCTGACAGGCTTGACGAGATAGTCGAGAGCTTCTGTTTCGAAAGCTTTGATCGCAAATTGATCGAAGGCAGTGAGAAACACAACCGCCGGCATGCGTTCGACAGTTCGTTGCTTGATTACTTCGAAGCCGTCGATGCCCGGCATTTGAACGTCGAGAAAGACCACGTCGGGCGCCGACGTGTTAAGGGCGGTGAGTACTTCGGCGCCGTTGCGACATTCGCCGGCAACCGCAAACTCCGGGAACGCAGCCAACAGTTGGCGCACACCGCGACGTGCCGCGGGTTCGTCGTCAGCGATCAGTGCTTTCCATCTTGCTTGTTTCACGACCAAATTTTTGCCACAAAAGGCACAAAATGATTTCAGTAACAGTTTATGTGCCTTTTTGTGGCTGAAACGGAATTCTCAAAATAGCGATTGTACCGCCTTCCGCACGCGGCACGATCTCGAGTGACGCATTGTCGCCATAGAGCGCACGTAAACGCTCGCGCGTGTTTTCGATGCCATGACCTGGCGGCGGAGTCAGGCTCGGGTCGATACTGATCCCGTCGTTGATAACTGTGACCTGCAACACGTCATCGACACGCTCAGCGGTGACGAGCAACATGCCCGCATCCGTGTGCCTTGCGATGCCATGACGAATCGCGTTCTCGACAAGATGTTGTAATGCAAAGCTCGGAAAAGCAGCAGGCAAGAGTGAATCAGAAATTCTGAATTCCGGCCGCAGCCGATCCGAGAAACGAGCCTGCTCGATCGCGACGTACTGCCTTACAAGTTCGAGTTCCTCGCCAAGCGTGACTTCATTTACTTGATGAAGCGTCAACGTGCGCCTCAACAGTTCGCTCAAATGCTCAACTATACGGACCGCGCCCTCGCGATCGTTATCACGAACAAGCACCGCGATCGTGTTGAGAGTATTGAAAAGAAAGTGAGGGTTGAGTTGTGCCTGTAACGCTGCAAAGCGCGCGCTCGAGAGCTGTTCCGAAAGTCGCGCCACCTGCACTTCGCGCTCGCGCGCCTCAATGAAATATCGCGTCGCATGCTCGATTCCCACCACACACAGATAGACTGCCGCGCCAAACGGCAACGTGATGAAGATCCAACTCAGCCATTCGACACCAAACTGCCGCCAGAACTGACCTGCTCCCTCCTGCATCGCAGTTTGAAACAGATCAGGAGCGAAGATGACGACGAGCACGAAGCGTAATAACTGTCCGCAACTGGCCCATGCGACACAGAACAGGACGGAGAATATGAGGTGCAACAAAACGCGGCCGGCGCGAATCGGTCGTGCGAGCGGCAAACGTTTTGAAACCGCGAACACGAAGGGTGTGAGAAACGCGTAAAGCAACCAGTCAAAGAACTCGAAGAGAAGCTCGCGCGTGGTCGCCGGCTCCCAACCTCGGAGAGGCGCCTGCGCGATGCGATTGATGACCGCGAAGATCGCAGGGAGTAGCCAGGCTGCGGAAACAATCATCCATGGTCGCAAGCGTGGTGAACGCACCGAATCACAGTATCGCTGGTCCACTTCCGAAGCAATACCGTTCACGTCAGGAGACGTGCCGCTCGCGTATTAGTTGTTGACTACAGCCGTGAAAAGGCACAAAACGACGCAAACGAGAGGAGAAAAACCGATGTCATTGAAGACTCTTATGTTCTCGATTGTGTCTTTCGCTTTGGGTGTGGGGCTGGTTTCACTGACTACAACTGCATCAAGCTCGACTGAACCCGATCGCGCCGCAGAAGCCGCCGCGATTCGAGCTCACATCGAAAGTATCTTTCAGGCATTCATCGATGGTGATGAGAAGAAGATCTTCGACACGCACTCGGAGGACTGGCGTGGGCTGCTCGAAGGTTATCCAACTCCGATCAAAGGTATCGACGAGTACATGCGCGCGAACGGCATCGACTGGCCCAAGCCAGCGAACGCGCCGAAAGTCGGTCCTTACTTTCCGCCAGGCACGACTTACAAGATCGACGACTTCGACGTGCACTTCTACAATCCGGAATTAGCGGTTGTAAATTTTCTAGGTGGGTTCCAGCGAAACGACGTCGCGCTGCGTCGCTTTCGCATCATGGATATCTACGCAAAGCGAAAAGGAAACTGGATCCAGGTGGCTTCGCACACTGTTGTCGATCCGGCATGGCGCGAGCAGCAGATGTCGCAGCCCAGGACGATTACGCCAGAGATGCGCGAACGCATACTGGCGAAACGTGAAGCGGTTTGGCGCGCGTGGTTTGCAAACGATCGCCCCGCACTGGAGAAGTTGATTCCGGAAGAAGCGATCGCGATCAACGACGGAGAAGAAAAGTGGTCTGACCGAGCGGCGATCTTCGCCGGCGCCAAGGGGTTTGCGGAGAGTGGCGGAAAGCTCGTGAGATTGGAGTTTCCAAAGACTGAGATTCAAGCGTACGGCAACACGGTATTGATCTATACGACGTATGTTTACGAGATCGACGTTAATGGAAAGCGGACGACGTCGAGTGGACGCGGCACAGAAATGTTTGTCAGACGCGGCGATGAACTCGTGAACGTCGGATGGCACCTCGACTCGCAGAAGTAGTTTTAGCCACAAAAGGCACAAATGCACAGACGAATTCTGAATTCGCCTGTGCATTTTGTGCCTTTTGGCTAAAAACTACTTAACGCTGATCGTTATCGAGTAACTTGCGCGTCCATCGGCCTGGACGATGATTGAGTAGTCGCCGGTTTCAGGCAGTGTGCCGGTCCAGTCTCGAGTGTTGTCTGCAATGAGGCTGGTCGTCTTCGGACTGCTCACAAGAAAACTCAACGACTTGTTCGCGCCCGTGAGTCTGACGGTCATCACTTGGCCCTCACGGGCGCCAACGAGATACGTTTCAGACAAGGCCTGCGTTACCTGGCCCTGTAGAGTTGTCGATGATGTACCACGTTTGAATTGAACTCTGCGTTGAAGCGGCTTGGTCTCGCCTGTCGACGCGTCGACTACAGTCGAGCGGCTCTCGCGATATTGCTTGCCGTCAAACTTATAAGTCGTCGTCACTCGTGTCGCGGCAGTATCGCGCGCCTCAACCCGCACATCCGCGTAACCATTGCTCGCCGTCTTCAACACCTCGAGACCAAGACCGGAAGCACCATCGAGAATCAACTCGTAGCCAGTCACACTCTGTCGATAGAGATAAATCGAACAGTTCACCATTCCGCAGTCGCAAGGACTCGAGAGTTGAAACTCGTACTCAGCGACTCCATCTCGATTCAGGTCAATCTCTTCAGCCGACGCACGCTCCTCCGCAACGCGAGTTCCACCTTCTTCTTTCTCAACACATTCGCGTAGCTCGGGAAACTGCGCCATGACTTGTTTGAAGAGTTTGGCGCGCACGTCTTTCGGCGCCTCACGAGTTTGCGCGAATGCAGCAAAAACTAAACTAAGAACGATGAAGCATAATTTCATTTGACTGTTACCTCGATCGGCGAACGTAGTCTTTCCGCAAATTGATCCACATAACGATTCCAACCATCAGCCGAATTGATCTTCCCCGCACGGTCCCATGCAAACCCTGCCCAGTAGGAAACCGGAAACGCGTTGCGAGGCTTGAGCACGACCAGGTGATTCAATTTGTCTTCGACTAACTTATCAACCTCGTTTTGATTAACTACAACTGCCAATCCCTGCATTCCAAGGTTCTTATCCATCGGCTGCCAAATCGTCAACCATCCTCGCTCTGCATTGAACTGCTTTTGCTCTTCTTTGACTTTCTTTAGCCCAACGGCGACCGCAAGCGGCGACGACGCCCGGTAAAAACCCTGGAAATGATTCAATTGACTGCCCGCATCAAGCGACACGCGCAACACTTCAGACACTTGCGTCCCATTCGCATCAAACGGTTCGTAAACGAGCTCGAACATCACGCGAATCGGTCCATTCGTGAGCACCCGTGAGTCGACAAAGTTTGTCGGAATGTAGAGCTGTTCGTTCGCCCAGATCCCACTGCCGCCACAACCACGCGTTGGACCAGCCGAATATGCATCGACACCTTCGCCGAGATCCACGTGATAGTTGTCAACCATGTACCAATCGTTGATGACGAGCCTGGAAGTGCGCTTGGACCAGATATCGATCGAACTGCTCGTGAGTGGTTCACCTTTCCACGTTCTCAGGGCTTTTCCGTACGTGCGATGAGCGACGCGATCGTTTTCCCATGCAAAGTCGTCGAAACGCTCGCGCGCGAACCGGCCGTAGGCACGAAAATCGTCCTTCCTGTATTCGCGTTTCTTCCCTGCAGTGACGGTAAATGCTTTTGTCTCGTTGGGTGCGAAATCCGCCTGGAAGATCAGGATGTCGGGTTTGTGATAATCGTCGTAATCAGTATCAACCGCCTGACTCAGAATTTCTTTTCCTGAACTATCGAACACATGAAGCTTCATCAAGTCTTTTTCGGCGAGTGAGGCGAGTGCCTGGGCAGACATTTCGATCGTTTCGTGCTCGCGTGCGACGTTGAGTCGATTTGTCGCAGTGACGGTTAACTGAGGTTGTTCTGCGCTTGCGCGCCGAATAGTGGATCCGGCAGTGAACAGACTGATGGCCGCAAGAAAAAGCAGCAGATAAACGTTCATCCAGGGGGCTCCTTGTAAGAATTGTCGGGTGATTCTACAACGACGAACGGCTTTGCGGTGACTTAAATCTCATCAGGCAGTATATTGAGGATAACTCACAGGAGGTATGCCATGAAGCGTTTTGTCGTTAGTCTCTTGACCAGCATCCTGGCCTTCACAGCCGGATTAATCACCGCCTCATCATGGACGTCGAGGGGTGAAACGCACCGGCCGGTTACCGTCAGCCTTTCACCACCGTGTCCGCCGAACCAACCGCCATCTCCGGCGCCTGCGCAGCCTTACTCTTGGTCGGCTGTTCGTGAATTTGAATTCGGGCAGAGTGGTCTGAGACTGGTTCCCGAACGAGTGCAACTAAAGAGCGACAACCTTATGTACGACATCGACGTGACCTATCCCCAGATTCTTATTTCACCTTATGTAAACGTTAATAAGTTCCGGAAGGTCAATCAATACCTGAAGGACGCCGCCACAAAGTTATACCAGTGGGCATTGAATCAATCGGGACGTGACTCGTACCTGGACGGGAGCGCAGGAACTCGCAATACCGTCAATTTCACCTATCAGATTGGTCTGGCGACTGACTCGTTGCTGAGCATCACGTTTGTTGGCTACAGCTACGATGGTGAGGTTAACACTCAGCTCCAGGACAGCTTCTCGGTCAATTACGATCTCACGGCGGGCAGAAACATAAAGCTTTCCGAGATCTTTAAGCCGGGCTCAGCTTATCTCGACTTCATCTCTCGTTACAGCACAGATGTCCTATCGAAGGATAACAGCCGCACAGTAGTCGGCGAGGCGCTCCGCCCGAGGGCCGAAAACTTTCAGAATTGGCAAATCACTTCCAGTGGAATTACGTTCAACTTCTACGCATGTAAAGTCGTTGACTGTGCCGAAGGTGATCAATCAGTACACATCGCGTTCGATAGTCTGAGGCCGTTGTTGAATCCGAATGTTCCGGGCAGGTTCAACATCAGTTACCCGTAACGCGCCGCCAATCACAAACGTGGATCGACAGGTTCGCTTTCCAACGCGAGCACGCCGAACACGCATTCATGAACTCGACGCAACGGTTCTTTTCGGACGAAGCGCTCGAGCGCCTCGATGCCGAGAGCGAATTCGCGGAGTGCCAGCGAGCGCTTGATCGACAACCCACGTCCTCGCAAGCGCTCGAGATTTTCACTCAACAAGTATTCTGGTCCATAAATGATGCGCAGGTATTCCCTGCCCCTGCACTTCACCGCCGGCTGGACAAGGCCGCGACTACCTCGCGTAATAAAATCGAGAGGCTTCACCACCATTCCTTCACCACCACGACCAGTTAATTCTTCCCACCAACGGATCGCAGCTTCCTGACTTTCAGCGTCAGTTATATCAACAACCAGGTGCGACGTGGCGAGCAGTAGTTTGTCATCGGCGTCGCAAAGTCTCTTCAGCGTTTTCATGTGCCAGATGTGATCGCGATCCGTATGAACTTTTCCTTCCGTCGCCAACAGGTGAAACGGTGCGAGCTTCAAGTCGTCGAGCGAGTGGACGGGCCAACAATATCGGCGGTAAGCGTCGACGTATTTTTCCGCCGCAGTCGCGCGTGCTCGATAATGGTTTAGCAGTACGGTCAAATCCCCATTGTTACGCGACGCTCCTTCGAGCGCCGCGACCACATCTTCAAGCGAAGCACGAGCCGCAGCGCCGACTGCCGCGTATTGCTGGCGCAAGAGTTCCTGGGCCTTTGCCGACCACGGCATCAACTCACAGTCGAGACACACCCAATCGGTTTCAAACTCCTCCCAAAAACCGTCCATCGCTTTTTGCATCCTGGCGATGAACTCATTCTCGATTGCGCGATCCTCAAAAAACCGCCGGCCAGTACGCGTGTAACAAATGCCGGCGACGTCTTCCACCACACCAAAGCGCCGTCGTGCAGCATCTTGATCACGGCAAATAACTACTACAGCGCGCGAACCCATGTGCTTCTCTTCGCAAATCACTTTTGCGACACCTTGATGACGGTAATAAGAGAAGGCTTCCGCAGGATGTTCGAGCAAGCCGGGTTCGCGGCTCGTTTCCGAAGGCGACATAGTTGGCGGCAGGTAGATCAGCCACTTCGGATCCGTCGCAAACCGGCTCATCACTTCGAGCGCGGCGATGCTGTTCTCTTCCCTGATGGTGACGTTGCGATAAAGACCCGTTGAGATCAGACGTTTACCGGAAACGTCTTCGATATCGAGAATGTCGTCGTGCTGCTGCTGTGCGGTCAGCGCCGGCGCTTTCTCCTCAGACGGAAGAAAAGGTCTCGCCGGTTCGTAATAAGTTTGAACCGCCGGCTCTGAAACCAGTTCTTTCTCGGGATACCTGAGGGCGGTGAGCTTCCCACCAAAGACGCATCCGGTATCAATACAGATCGTGTTGTTCAGCCACTCGGGTTCAGGCACAGAAGTGTGACCATAGACCACCATCGCTTTCCCGCGATATAGCGCGGCCCAGTTGTACCTGACGGGCAGTCCAAACTCGTCCGTCTCACCTGTGGTTTCGCCGTACAAAGCGAAGTCGCGCACTTTACCCGACCCACGTCCCTGAAGTTCTTCCTTCAAGCCGGCGTGAGCCACCACGAGCCTGCCGTCATCAAGCACATAGTGACTTGGTAGCGCGTCGATAAATGCCGCCACACGTTCTTTGAATTCGGGTGCCTCGCTTTCGAGCTGGTGCAAGGATTCGGCAAGACCATGCGTGATCTGCACGTCGCGCCCGTGCAGCTTACGCATCAGCTTCGTATCGTGATTTCCGGGCACAGCTAATGCGCGGCCGGATTCCGTCATGTTCATCACCAGCTTCAAGACGTCCGGAATCTTTGGACCACGATCGACTAAGTCGCCGAGGAAGATCGCTCTGCGAGCCTCAGGATGATGAACTTCGTAACTCGAGTTGATCTTGTAACCGAGGCGTGTAAGCAACGCATGAAGTTCGTCAAAACATCCGTGTACGTCTCCGATGATGTCGAATGGTCCATGTTCATGCTTGCGATTGTTTGTGAGCCGCTCGCGCTCGATAATGACGGCGTCAACTTCTTCCGGAGACGAGAGTTCGTGAATATGGCGGAACCCCTCACGTTTCAGATTGCGTAAGGAGCGCCGCAGGTGTTGGCTCTGTTGTCGAATCACATGACGACCGAAGTTGCGATCCGGTCGTGTCAGATTGCGATCTTCACAGAGGCGCGTAGATAAGTTTAGGACGATCGCAACCGGGATCACGTGAAACTCGCGTGCGAGCGCGATCAGCGGCTTGCGCGCTTCAGGCTGAACGTTTGTTGCGTCGATAACGGTCAATTTTCCCGCAGCAAGACGTTTTGCAGCGATGTAATGGAGCACGTCGAAAGCATCCGTAGTCGCTTCCTGGTTATTCTCATCGTCCGACACTAATCCGCGGCAATAGTCCGACGAAAGCACCTCAGTGGGCTTGAAGTGTTTGCGGGCAAAAGTCGACTTCCCACAGCCGGACGGGCCGACGAGCACGACGAGGGACAGTTCTGGGATCGTAATCTGGGTCATCCGCGTTTATCCGTATTCTCGAAGATCGCCATCTGAGTCGGCGCACCAACCTCGGGGTCCTCTGGTCCAACCGGCAAAAATCGAACTGTGTAACCGTGCTTGTCGGCGATTGGCTGCGCCCACTCACGGAACTGCACTCGCGTCCACTCGAAGCGGTGATCTTTATGACGAAAACTACCCGCCGGTAAAGTTTCAAAGCGAACGTTGTATTCGACGTTCGGCGTCGTCAGGACCACGGTGGCAGGCTTCGCAAACTCAAACAGCACGCGCTCAAAGGCCGCGAGTCGCGGCTGGTCCAGGTGTTCGATAACTTCAACCACCGCTGCACCATCAAATCCGCTCAGCCGCTTGTCGCGATACGTCAGCGAGCCATGGATGAGCTTGATTCGATCTCGTACGCGACTCGGCAGTCGTTCAAGTCGCAATCTTTCCTGAGCGATCTGCAACACGCGGTGTGAGACGTCTACACCGACAATTTCCTGAAAGCTTTGTTCCTGTAAAAGAACCCGCAACAACTTTCCTTCGCCGCAACCAAGGTCCAATACGCGTTTCGCATTGACACTCTTCAGTGCTGCAAGGACGCTGTTGAGACGTTGCTCGTTCAAATTAACAGTTCTCTCAACAGCCTCTTCCTCGTTATCGTTATTCATTGCAACGGCATCTGGATCGGGTGTTTCTTCATCAACCAATCGAGACAAAGCGTCTTTCGCGAGATCGCGACGATACTTCAGATAACGCTTCGCAATCTCTTCCCTTTCCGGATGCAATGCGAGCCAGGCGCCGCCGTGACGCAGGAGTTTTTCGACCTCATCGTCACCGACCCAGTAGTGCTTCTCGTTGTCCAACACGGGAACGAGCACGTAGATATGCGTCAACAAGTCTTGCAAACGCAGTTCGCCGCTGAGTTCCACGTCGTAATACAGGCTCTCGCCCCACTCGGGAAAGACTGGATCGAGTGAATGACGCTGAGCAGTGACTTGATATCCCAACGGCTCGAACAGCCGGCGCAATAAACGTTCACCACCCCGGCATGGCAGTACCGAAATTCTTGCGGTCAGAGGAATGGGTGTTGCGGCAAGTTCTGCTCGATCTTTACTTCGGCCGCCCAGCGCGCTTCCAAACACGCGCGCGATCGCCACGCTGAGAAATGACGAGGCTACGTATGGCCGGTCATTCACATACTGGTCCAACGTTCCTCGCTCACCCGATGGTCCTTTGCGATTGCGTACCAAACCGACCGGATCGACGTCGAGCAGGAGCGCCGCCGTGCAGCGATCCGCATTCGTCTCCGGATAAAACACGTGTGCCTGTCCAAACGAAAGCTCAAACGAGTGCAATCGCCACGGATTCTTGTGGAGCAGATAGCCAAGATCAGTCGCGGGCTGATGTGTAGTTGTAATAGTAAGTAGCATTCTTAGCTCGTCGGCGGCTGCTGTATTCGCTGCCGGATCGCGAGGATGGCGATGCCTTCGTTCGCTTCGTACGTGCCGTCGAGGCCGTCGAGGCGGGCGAGCGTGGGGCTGCCGCCGTGGTGAAGCGCAACTACCCTCCAATCCTCAGACTCAAATACAGGGCTGCCGGAGCTGCCCGGTTCCGTTGGTGTTCGATAGTGAAGTAACTTCTCGTTGCATCCCAGCAACAAATTGTCCTGCAGAGAAAACTCAATGTCGCGTCCCTGAGGATGACCGATGATGTAGAGGCGAGGAGCCGGCTTCGGTCCCGGACTGATCTCGACGTGCCGGCTATGAAGAGCCAGTGGCTCCGTGGCCGGCACCCCGTCTATGGACACGAGCGTCGCATCCAGATCGTTGACGGGGCTCGACCACACGACTTCCTTCACCCTGAACTTCTCCCCGAGCACCTGGAAGTGTACCTGAGTATCTTCCGGCAGGACGGCACTGTCAGACTCATTACCGATCACGTGCGCATTCGTTAAAACAAGTATTCCCTCACGACCGGGAAAGAAATCGCTCGCCTTTACGAGCCATCCTGTTCCCATCCCTTTGTTATTAAGCTTCTCAATGCGAGCGACTGAATTACACTGGTCCAGTCCCTTCTTGTACCAACTAAGAGTCACCGTGCGATCCGACCCAAACACTCGTTCCAGATCGACCGCCGCTTTAGCAACAGCAACGGCTTCCTGTTTCACATTAGTCAAGTCGTCAGCAAAACCACCACCTTGTTTACTTAAATGCGCCGCTTTCAGAATCGGCAGCACGTGATTGCCCGGCGGTTCGTTAAAGTTTAGCTGCCACACCTCAATAAGCTGTCTGAGTGTGCTATTGAGCTCAAACGCATCGGCGTAAGTGCTATCGACATATCTCAATGCAGCAGCGTCTGCGTCTTTGAAATGGTCCAAGGCGACATGGGCCTCCAGCCGCGTGGCTTCATCCCACGCAGGTAGCTCAACCGGACTCTCACGTTCCCTCTCGTCAAGTGTCGCCAGTATTTCACGTGCAACCGCCAACTCATCAGGTAAACCCTCTAACTCAAAACCATCTCGCTTTGCACGCGCCACACACGCGACAACGTTGATACCGTGCCATAAATATTCCGCCGGGTTTTGCTTGTAGACGTCCCAGTACGTTTCTATCGCACGCTGAAGATGACGAGGAGCGGCTGGAGATTCAGGCTCGTTTACGTAGTACTGTTTGTAAATGCGGCCGGTCAGTCCCTGCGCCTCCGCAACCTCGGCAGCAATGCCCGCCGGATCGTCGATGATAGTTTTCAGAACTTCATGTGCCTCATCGCAGCGGCGCGAATCGATCAACGCTTGCGCATATTGCCGCCGAACTTGTGGCGGGCGGACTCCGGATTCGAGAATCGCCACAGCAAGCTCCGACATTGCAGCAAACCGCGTTTTTCTCCGCAGGCTGGCTAATAGTCGTTTCGCTGTTGCTTCAGGAATTTGGTCCGGGGAATTTTTTATGCGTGCGATGATTTCCCTGGTGTTTGCATCGACCTGCGGCCAGTCGAATAAATCAAGCGCACGCTTCATTTTACTCTCGAGTTGTGCAGCGTCTTCCCACGACATTTCCAGTCTCCTTTTCAAACAAACTCTCGGGTCCACAAAAAAGCACAAAAAAAGCGTAAGCAGCAGAAGCTATTTTGTTCTGCTTTGTGGCATAAACGCTAGCGGAACAAAGCCGATGAATCAGCAAGTCGAGCAGGCACGGTGGATAGGAGTGCTGGTGGCGACCGCCATCGCGCTTTACGTGTGCTGGCTCATGATCAGGCCATTTCTCGGTGTGCTGGCCTGGGCGGTAGTTCTCGTGATTGTTTTCTATCCAGTTCATAAACGAATTGCCACTCGAATCAAACGTCCGGGATTACGCGCATTGCTTTCGTGCTTGCTCGTCGTGCTCATAATCGTATTACCCCTCGTCGTTCTCACTTCAGTGGTGGCGGAGGAATTAAGCAAGGTCATACCGAACCTGCCGGCTCAAACCGCGGAACTATTGAACAGCCCGACGTCGCCCGTCGCAAGGTTCTACAGTTGGATACAGTCTCGGTTTGGCGTCGACACCGTGAGCTCGAAAGCCTTTATTGTAGAACACCTGAAGCAGTCGAGTGATCGCATGCTTGGAACGTCTCTGAATTTGATGGGAAACATTGTGAGCGGCGTCGTGAAAGCTTTCTTTGTTCTGTTCACGATGTACTACCTGTTTAAAGACGGCGACAAGATCGTCGACAAGTTACCGGAAGCGCTGCCGCTACGCAGGGAACAAAGTGATGCGATCATCTTGCGAACAAAAGAGGTAGTCAGCGCAAGTGTTTATGGCGTAGTGTCCATCGCGGCGATTCAAGGACTGCTGGGCGGCGTCATGTTTTGGATTCTCGGTATCCCTTCACCGCTGTTATGGGCAGTGTTGATGGCTTTCGTCTGCATGATTCCGGTTGCCGGATCTTTTCTGGTATGGCTACCGTTGGCGATCTACTTGATGGTAACTGGTCACTGGACGAAGGCGATCATTTTGATCGTCTGGGGAGCACTCGTAATCAGCACAATTGACAACTTCTTACGACCCAAGTTGGTGGGAACGCAAACGAGGTTACACGAACTGTTCGTTTTCTTTTCAGTTCTCGGTGGGATCAGTGTGTTTGGGTTGCTCGGCATTGTGCTTGGACCAGTTATGCTCGCAATCACACTCGGACTTTTACGAACGTTCCAGTTACATAGAACAGCCCCCATTTCGGAGTGAAATACAGACTTATCGGAGGAGAAAACTATGCGTTGGAGAGGTCAACGGCAAAGCTCAAACATCGAGGATCGACGTGGTATTGGACCAAAGGTCGCCGTTGGTGGTGGTCTGGGAACGGTTGTGATCCTGGTACTCGCGTTGCTCTTTGGCGCTGACCCGCAGCAGCTTTTGAATCAGGCGCCGAGCGATCCATCGTCCGGGGTTCAGAGCTCTCGTCCGGTCAACCCGGAGGAAGAAGAGCTCAAGCAGTTTGTGTCCGTGGTTCTCGGCAAGTCGGAAGACGTCTGGCACGACGTGTTTCGGCGCAACGGCAGCCAGTATCGAGAACCAACGCTGGTTCTTTTCACGGATCAGGTGCAATCCGCTTGCGGGAGAGCCGGCGCCGCGGTTGGACCATTTTACTGTCCAGCGGACGAAAAGGTTTATATCGATCTCGGTTTCTATGAAGCACTGCGACGCCGGTTCAATGCCCCCGGAGATTTCGCACAGGCATATGTTATCGCGCACGAAGTCGGTCACCACGTTCAAAATCTGCTGGGAATATCCGATCGTGTGGATGCAATGCAGGGCCGCATCAGTGAAGCGGAAGCGAATCAGCTATCCGTGCGTTTAGAGCTGCAAGCGGACTTCTTTGCCGGTATATTTGCGCGCTACGTGCAAAACCAGGGAATACTCGATCCCGGCGATATCGAAGAGGCACTACAAGCCGCAAGCGCCGTCGGCGACGATCAGATTCAACGTCGCACAACGGGATACATCGTTCCCGAGTCGTTTACTCACGGCACGTCGGAACAACGCCTGCGCTGGTTCAAGAAAGGGTTCGACACCGGCGACATGCGCCAGGGCGACACGTTCGCCGCGCGTAGCCTGTAGCCAGGCCGGTGGGCTCCCCTTTGAAATTCCTGAATATAAACTCCCCAAGCGCGCTGACAACGGCGCGAAATATGAAAAGCCACGCAGCGCCGAAGGCGCGAAATATGATAGCCACGGGCAAGCGCCGAGCGGAGCGAGGCGCGGCGCCCCTGGATGAAAGAAGAATTGGCCGAGAAGCTCTGAAAGAGCGAAATAAATAACGCGAGGGCCTCACGGTATTTCGCACTTTCAGCGCTCTCTCAAATTTATTCCGCCTGTACCAGGGGCGACGCGCTTCGCTCCGCTCAGCGCTTGCCCCTGGCTATCATATTTCGCGCCTTCGGCGCTGGGTGCTAACTCGTCCCTCGGCCCGCGTGCTACCACCGCCAACCTATGTAGTAGGCGTTTGACAACCTGTTTAGATCGTTTCTGACTTTGGCCCAATCGGATTCGGCGCGACCGCCGAGACGATGCGTGCGCATAAAGACGTTGATTGAGCGCCCGCGATTTAGTACCTCACGCGCGGCATTAGGCGCATATTCGCGATCCTCGGAGCGGTCGCGTAGTCGATCGGTGGCTTCTTCGAATTGTTTGACGTATGCGTTGATCTCGTCTTCAGCTCGCGAGCCATTGAGGGAACTTCGATCTAGTGCGGCATCGAGCGAGGATTTGAAGTGGTCAGTATCAGTTTCGAGTTGACGAATAATCTCGCGAACATTACCGCGATACCACGGGCGTGGGCGTTGCGCGAGAGAACTTACGGTCGTATTCAACAGCATCATCGCCGAAGCGATAAGCAAGACGGTACCCTTCATCGGGGGGTTCCTCCGGATCAAAGTTGATCGAGCCGCGCAGCAGTTTAGCAAAAAGTCAGTTTCACCTGACTTTGAATGTCGCAGGAGCGACGAGGGCGCGCGAGTCGGGGTTGTAGTAATCGTAGATTGATGACGGCGCGGTC
Source organism: uncultured Acidobacteriota bacterium (assembly GCA_963728575.1). Lineage (GTDB taxonomy): Bacteria > Acidobacteriota > Blastocatellia > Pyrinomonadales > Pyrinomonadaceae > PSRF01. Next base: position 130,625 of record CAVSKT010000012.1, on the reverse strand, counting down.
CTGGCGTTCAAACCGAGCCGGGGGCGGAATTTGAAGTTAAATTTCACAGCTCCACGCGTGGGCCAGAGGTAGACCACCACACGATCGGGCAAAACGTCGTACTGGTTGATGATCGACTCTGACTTTGCCATCGCCTCCTGAAGCGAACTCCGATCGACCTCAGCACCGGGCGGCAACCCGATCTCGGCGAGCAACATTCCGTAACCACGTGAATCAACACGCTCAGCTTCGACACTGCAAGTGATCTCGTCGTTAATCCTGCTTTCGGTTTTGTCGAACTTCACCTGCAACCGCACGCCATGCTTGCCGTTATCTATCGCAGTCGACTCCGCCCACGGCACATAAAAACTCGCGACCGCCTGAGCAGTAGCCAACGGCAAAACACCCGGCGCCTTAAACTCAATTCGGTTTTTCCCTGTACTAAGAAACTTCGTAATGTCGAACGTTATCGGATTGTAGAAATTCGCGGCCGAGGGCATTTGAATCGTGTGAGCAACGCGACCATTAACCACAAGCGCAGTCTCTGCCAAACCACCACCAACCGCCGACTGCTTCGAAAGCAACATCAATATCGCATCGAGCGAATTGATCGTGGCCTGCGTCGAGTACCACACACCATAGCGATCCTTTTCATTGATCATGTAGAACAATGCGCTGTTGATCGTTTTCTGATCGACCTCGCAACCTGCGGCTTGCGATGCGCAATACCTGGCCAAAGCCTGAATCGCAAGCGCGGTTGTTTCAACTTGTCCTGCTCGTCCCCACCCGTGAAAAGGCGTGCTCGTTTCCAACGACCAGTAGGTCGCAGCGCCTTCTGAATGTGCCAGACTCCGCAACTTCTCGATTGCCGGCTTCGCGCGTAACTGATCTCCTGTCTCGATCGCGACCAACGCATAAGAAGAAAGTAAATAGGGATCGTTTGATTGAGAAACCTTTTTGTCGAGGTACGCGAGCGCTTGCTTCAATGCGGCGGAAGTTTCCTTAGAGCCTGGCGCAAGGATGCGTGCGACATAAGCCGTTAACGGTGGCTCGGTACCCCAACTCCCATCCGCGAGTTGTTGTTTGACAAGCCAAGCGCGGGCGCCGTTGATCACGTCCTGGTCCACTTCAATCACGTCCGATGCAGTTGTTAAAAACCTCAGAGCATACGCGGTAAGAGCAAAGTCAGGTTGGCCGGAACCCCAGTACGTAAAACCGCCGCTGTCGTGGCGATAGTTGAGTAGCCGGCTGTAGCCATCGTTGAGGTAGCGCTCTGCTCGTGCGCGCAGTGGAAAGTCACGGCCGGTCTGTTTGTAATGACGCAATAGAAGCAGACTCGGATACGTCGAAGAAATCGTCTGCTCGCCACAACCGTAAGGCCGCTGCATGATGCCTTCAACACTCTCAATCACGTGGGCCATCAGGTTCGGATAAACTTTCAACTCCGCGCGCATTGAATCCGGAATCATCGTGTGCGGCACGTCCAACTCGAGCACTGTGCGATCCGAAACAACATTGCCGTCTGTTATCGATCTCTCTTCTCCGTCGGGATGAACTGTGACCGGCTTCTCAATCGCGTCGCTATCGTCACTTCCAATTGCAGTGAGACGTTGCTTCCCGTCTTTGATCGAAGAAATCGCACGTAGATCGAACGTCTCGCGAGTCGCATCACCGGCAGCGATATTGATCTGCTTGCGCGTTGGTCCAACCAGTGAAAACCAGTTCTCAGGCTTGATTTCAAGTTCGACTTTCTGTGACCGCCCGAGATAGTTGCGCACCGTCACCGGCAAAGAAATCTCATCGCCTTCAGTCAACACGCGCGGCGGATCGTGTTCGACGAAGAATGGTTGAAACGCCGTGATCTCCTTTTCCGCTATGCCCACTTGCCCATCTTCAGTCGAGCCGATGACGATCATCTTCCAGGTGGTGATATTGTCGGCAAGTTTGAAATCGATCTTTGCGCGGCCATGCTTGTCAGTTTCAATTGAGGGTTGCCAAACGAGCGTTTCAGGAAAGTACTCGCGCAAACGTGGTGTTGAGGTTTGCGAGCTGCCGGATTTGGTCACAACGCGATATTGGAACACGGATTTGCTGACACTTATGGAAGCGCTCGTCGTCTGTAGGGCTCCACTCTCGGCTGTTACTGTCACCGTTTCCACAGCGGTGCCGGGACGGAGAGTCGCGTCGACTTCCGTTACGTAAGAAGCGCGGACCAACACCGCCTCGTGGACCAGAAGCATGAAGCCTACGGCATCGAAATGAAGCGTATACGTTCCAGCAGGCAAACTTAGGCGGTAGCTTCCATCCTCACCGGTAGTCGTCTGATAAAAACTTTCTCCGCTCAACGGCTTCGCAACGATACCAGCTCGCTGGATCACGGCTCCCGTCGAATCGGTAACAACACCGCGAATCCAACCATTGCTTCCTGTGGCGACGAATCCCACGTTTACAGGCTTCGGCTCAGCGTTTCCACGTGCCTGTTCTGCGATGGTGCCGGTAAGCACCGCTACCGAGAAATCGTCATTAGTTTCCTGTTTGCCATCCGGGCCTGTACTTCGCACGCTGATGAATCGGCTGGTTTGAGTCACCGGAGTAAATGCACCGCGAGTCGGAGTAGCCCCTCCCGAGCCGGTCTGGTTTTCGACCAAACGGTCCATCGAAAACGTGCTGGTCTTGAACGCAACGTAGTACGGCCGGTTCCATGGATCACGAAGAGTGTCGAGCGACCCGCGTGAACCGGCCAGTGCCGCGCGTAACTCGTGTTCCGTCTCGGGAAACTGTTTGCCGCTTTGCTTCAGAGCCGAGTCGATGTGTGATCGCGTTTTTTCGAAGTAATCAACGGACGACGTCCAGATCGTAAAATCGTCCTCCGAATATTGTTCGTTCGTGGAGAACTTCAGATCAGGTCCGCCGCTTCTGACCTTCATCACATACTTGCTGCCGTTCAATTCAAATTCGAACCGGTACAGTTTGCCCCAGCGATCGCGCAACTGATCAGGATTCAAACCATCAGCTAACAATGCCGCGCGGAAGTTATTCAAGTCGCGAATGAAAATGCCGGTGCGGTCGTAGTATTTATCAACTGCCGCGTCGATCGCGTGGCCCTTCGGTTGAAAGTAAGGCCAACCCAACTCGTCGGCGACAAAATCATCTTTTGTGTCGAAGCGCTTATCAGCTCCCGCGCTAAGAAGGCGCAGATCATCTGAACCCTGATAGACAGAAAAAGTAGCGCGATACGCAGTACCCCATGGATCACTGAAACCGTTGAAATCGATCTTCGACTCCGACAACAGCCGGCGCAGGCTTTGCCCGTTTGATGGGTATTCGGAAGTGCGCGCATAATGCTTGCCGAGCGCTTCTCGTACCGGTTTGAGTTGCTCTTTGACTAAACCCGCAAAGATGTTCTTCGGCTCATGCTCGTATTGATCGCCGCCGTAAAAAGTCGGATATAAACCTCCACTTTGGCTCAACAGCACATCGGCGAGTAACTCCAGCTCAGGCGAAATCGCCTTCGACATATCCAGGCGCTGGAAATCTCTCATGCTCATGCCGGCGATCTGATTGTCAAGCTCAAGGAACTTCTGAACTGAATCATTTATACCGAGCGAACGAGAACCAAATTCCTGAGCAGTTCGGAATCGTTCTTCAACCGCCTTATCGAATACGACTACACCCAATGCGCTTTCGGCCAACCGTCCTTCTGGCGAACGCACACTCACATTGAGGAGCGCATCTTCACCAGGCTGATAGCTGGGCTGTGAAGTCTGCAGTTTGACATCGAGTTCCTGAGGCTGCGGATAAAGGATTGTGTCTGAACTAATGTCTTCTCCCCAGTTGTCGGAGTCGCTGTAAACGGCGATTGTCAGCTTGTCTTTGAACTCCGGCCTGTATGCAAAGACCGCCGAGCCACGCCCGTCATGTAGTTTCACTCGCTGCGATCGAATGACACCTGAATCTCGCAGCACGTCTACAATTACGGTTTGCTCCGGAACGCTCGAAGTGACAAAGGCGGTAAATGGTTCGCCCGAACGGTAGAGTGCTTTGTCGGCCTCGACACGCACCGTCTGCCTGCCATCTTGATTGAAAGAGATTGTTTCCGTATTCGTTCCCTTCAAACCATTGGAATCAACAGCGGTGACAAGTAACTCCGCCTCCGATTGATCCTGGACAAGGTCGGCCGGCATTCGAAAGCCGCTGACTTTAGTGAGGCCGTAACGATTAGTACGCGACGTTGCGAGCGGATGTGGCGCACCCGTACCATCAGGATCATTGACCGAGAGATTTATTTTTGTCCGCGCGGGTGTTCCATCGGCGTAGTAAGTTGAAACGTAGACTTTCAACGGCATCCACTTGTTCGACACCCATGCGTCCTCGCGGATAAGGTAAACGTGTATGGCTTCGCTGCTCACGCGCAGATCGAAACGTCGTTGCTCGGTTCGGTTAGTTGTTGGATCAGTGAAGTAAGCGGCGTACGTAATGTCTCGATAGTCTCGGTAATAATCATCGACCGTTTCGTGATCGCCGGCCAGGTTTATACGAGCCGTAAAGACACCATTTGCGTCAGTGTCGCCTTCCAATGTTTCGCCTTCATCGACTTCCCACTTCTGCTCGCGATGATTCCACTCGCGCTGGTTCTCGCGGACTACGCGCACACGACCTCGTGTAACAGGCTGTCCAAACAAATAGCCGGCCCGCACTTTCACTTCCGCGTTCTGTCCTGGCAAGTAGTAGGAACGATCTGATTCCACGTTAACGGCGAAGTTTGGCAGATCGTAACGACTGACCCGAACTTCGGTCGTTGCCTCGCTCGAGTCTTCTCCTCCATCGACCCCAACCCAAACTCGATAGTCACCGAGACGAGCATTCTCGGGGATGGACCAGTCGGCGGTGGCAACACCAAATCGCGTTGTCTTTACAACGGTGTGAAAGACAGTTGAGCCGTTCGGATCAATGATTTTGAATAAACTGTTTTGATTCGCGAGCGCGCGCTTCGAAGGCGTAAAGAGTAGTGCGCGAAGGTGCATGACCTGGCCCGGCTGGTAAAGCGGCTTGTCACTGCTGAGCAGAATGCGCGCAAACTGATCCACTAAAACATCGCCGCTGGTAGTCGCGACGATCCGGCCCTTCGTACCGACGATCCGCATGTCACCGCCGGCCGATCGAAGCTCATGAGGAAATTCAGGAAAACGCGGCGGAAGAACGAATTCCAACAACGCATAGCCGTTCGCATCGGTGGGTTTCGAAGCGCGCAGCTTTATGTCGTCGTCATCATCTTCCTCGAGTGTCAGCTCGCCATCGATGCGAACATCAGCAGCGGGTTGACGCGTGATGGGGTGAGTTGCTCTGACACGCGCGAGATAACGGCGTGATTCGCGAGCTATTCCGGATGTGGCTACGCGGAGTTCGAATAGATCCGGCGTGATTCCGGATATCGAAACGATGCCTTCTGCAATTGCATTGGCGGATGAGTTGTTTTCAGTGATGCGGTAGCGGAGCCGGTACCAGAGTAATTCGCGGCGGTCTTTCTCGTCTAAGTTCGAGATGGAGAAAGGTATCGGAAGGCTGAGTTTCTGATTACCGGCGGCGATCTTCTGCGATTGACTCAAGCTTGCCCGCGTCTGGTTGCGCGGATCGAGAAGTTCGACGTCGATGGTCGCGTTCAGTGTCGCACCAGTCAGGTTCTCAACTGCAAGCAATACCTCGGCAGGTTTTTTGTCGACCAGGATTCTGGTGTTGGTCTCGTTGACTCTGAACTCACCACGCGCGCGTGTGAGTTGGACCAGCGACAGGAACAAGACAGAAAGGCACAACAGGGAAAGAAGCCATCGACGGCTCATGGTAGCCTCCCAGAACTAGTTGCTATTCAGTTTTCGTTTTTTATGAGCCTGGGGATGAACTCAGCGTTGGTACTTACCCATTCAATCGTTCCTGTGATGCGGAAATTTGTAGTGCGGTTGTTTACTCGAGCATTAACTGTAGGGGCGGCCCTCCGTGGCCGCCCGTCGCATTGAATCAATGATCTGACCGTATGCGAAGCACGGGCGGCCACGGAGGGCCGCCCCTACAGTTGGTTCGTTTGAAACGTAAAACAATCGCGGTTTCTCCTGTTGACGTTCGACAAGAGCCGGTCTATACTCCGTCCCCTGTCGAAGGTCGAGGGGAAGCGAATGAAAGACGTTCAAACCGAACTACTCCAGGGCACACTCGATCTACTCGTGCTCAAAACACTGCAAACCGGACCGACACACGGCTGGGACATCGCACAACGTATCCAGCAGGTTTCGCGCGACGTGCTGCGCGTCGGACAAGGCTCGCTTTACCCCGCACTTCATCGACTCGAGGAACGTGGGTGGATCAGCTCTGAATGGGGAGCTTCAGACAACAACCGGAAAGCAAAGTTTTACAAACTCACCGCCGTGGGGCGAAAACAATTAGCGGCTCAAACCGAATCATGGGAACGATTCACAGGGGCCGTCGATCTGATCCTCAAAACAACATGAGTCGCCTGCTGCTTAAACTCAAACGCCGGATGCGCGCCTTGTTTCGCAAGGCCGAGCTCGAACGTGAATTGGACGACGAATTGCGCTTCCATCTGGAGAAGGAGATTGAGCATAACCTCGCGCGCGGCATGAATCCTGAAGAAGCACGTCTGACTGCTCTGCGCAGCTTTGGCGGAGTCGAGCAGGTGAAGGAGGAAAGCCGCGACACACGCGGCGTCCGGTTGATCGAAGAGTTTTCCCAGGATGTGCGTTTCAGCGTGCGAGTGTTGTTGCGCAAGCCCGGTTTTACACTAACCGTCATCATCACGCTCGCACTCGGTATCGGAGCTAACACTGCAATCTTCAGCGTCGTCAACGCCGTCTTGCTGCGTGAACTTCCCCTTAAGAACCCGGGCGAAGTGATGTGGGTGTGGTCGACTCGAACCGATCGAGAAAAGGCGCCCTTTACCATCCCCGACTTCGTCGATTATCGCGATCAGAATCACACACTCGATCAGATCGCGGCGTTCACCGCTGTCGGCCTGAACCTGGCGGGGAACGAGAAAACCGAGCGACTGCAAGCGATGCGTGTCTCGGCGAATCTGTTTGAACTTCTCGGCATCGACGCCGGCGTGGGTCGTTTGTTCGTTGCCGACGACGACGAACCCGCGCGCAAGCAGGTCGTCGTGTTGTCGTACGAATCGTGGCAGAAACGCTTCGGTGGTGATCCTCACGTTGTCGGGAGAGTGCTGAATCTGGATGGCGATAGCTACACGGTCATTGGTGTCCTGCCGGCTCGTTTCAACTTGCCGGACCGAGAGGCGGAACTGGCGATTCCTTTGCGACCGCTTGTCGATCCGTTGCGGGAGCTGCGGAGTTCGACAAACTTCCTGCGCGCTGTTGCTCGACTAAAACCGGGAGTCACACGCCAGCAAGCGGAAACAGATCTCACGGCCATCGTCGCGCGGCAACGTCAACAGTTTGGGGATCCATATATCAAGAAGACGGGCGTCCGCCTCGTTCCGATTCACGAGGAGATGGTCGGAAACGTGCGCACCGCACTCTGGGTACTGCTTGGCGCCGTTGTCATGGTCCTCTTAATTGCGTGCTCTAATCTCGCCTCGCTGTCGCTCGCACGCGCGTCCGCACGGTATCGCGAGATGTCGATCAGGAAAGCTCTCGGCGCCACATCGGTTCGACTCGTGCGGCAGTTGTTAGCGGAGAGTTTGCTTTTGACACTTATCGGTGGAGTCGCGGGTTTTCTGCTAGCAGTGTGGGGAGTCGAATTTCTGCTTGCACTCAGTCCGGCGAGACTGCCGCGCGACAACGAGATCGGAATCGATCTACGAGTGCTGGCATTTGCGGCCGGCGCTTCCATTCTCGCGGCGTTGATCTCCGGTGTGCTGCCGGCTTTTCAAGCGGCGCGAGCAGAAATCCGGACGGGTTTGTTAGGTAGCGGTACACATGGCGCGGGCGATGTCGCGTCGAGAAATCGTTCGCGCAGCATTCTCGTCGTTGCCGAGGTCAGTCTCTCGTTTGTGCTTTTGATAGGAGCGGGACTGCTGATCCGCAGTTTCATCAGCACGCAAGCCGTCAACCCCGGGTTCGATCCTTCCAACGTCATCACTGCACGCCTGTCGCTCCCGAAGGCGAACTACAAAGATCGAGCGTCAGTCGATCAGTTCTGCGAAAAACTATCTGACCGCCTCAAATCGCTGCCCGGCGTTGATTCTGCGGGGGCGGTTTCCCTCCTGCCGATGAGCCCGGGACTTCGGGTAATTCCCTTCTTTCCCAAAGGACAGGGCTCATCGAAGGGCGACTCGTTCGTCGCTCAGTATCGCCTCGTAACACCCGATTACTTCCGGGCATTGAAAATCCCGCTGCGACAAGGACGCGCTTTCGACGCGCACGACAAAGCAGACCGCCCACCCGTCGCGATCGTAAACGAAACTCTCGCAAGCACATTCTTTCCGAAGCATGATGCACTCGGCGCACAGATTACCGTTGACGATAACAACACCGGCCCGCGCCCGGTTGAAATCGTTGGAGTGGTGGGCGACGTCAAGCACGTGAGCCTGGAAGAAAAACCAACCATCGATATTTACCTGCCGGTTGCTCAAGTTCCTGAAGACGGTATCGGTTCATGGATCAATAGCCAGTACTGGATCGTGCGTTCAACTGCCGACGCTCAATCCCTTGAACCCTCTATTCGCCGCGAATTGCGATCGGTAGACGCAGAAGTCGCGTCGGCAAGCATCCGGATGATGGATAGTTATTTGTCTGACTCCGTAGCACCGCGACGATTCAATCTCAGGCTACTTACGATCTTTTCAGTCGCGGCACTCATCCTTGCCGCGACCGGCATCTATGGCCTGATTTCGTATTCAGTGACTCAACGGACGCCGGAGATCGGTATTCGTCTCGCATTGGGAGCGACGCGTAAAAACATTTTCCGGATGATTCTTGGTCACGGGTTAAGACTATTCGTTATTGGGTTGGCGCTCGGACTTGTTGGAGCATTTGCGTTAACGCGGTTGATTCGAAGTTTGATGTTTGGTGTGACTCCGAGCGACCCGCTCACATTCATCGCAGTCTCTTCGTTGCTGATTCTGATAACGCTCGCAGCCGCCGGACTACCCGCACTCAGAGCAACCAAACTCGATCCGCTACGTGCACTCCGCGAATAGCGCCTCTAAAGTCACAAAAAAGACATTTGACAACGCGAATTGCCGGGTGTATATGCTTGCGACGCTCTACTCAACGTTCCAGACAACCGCCCTCGCCCGATCCGCGAGGGACCGCGCACAAGGAGGTCTAATCCCTATGAAACGAAAGTTGACTGTTCGAACCGGAGTCTGGGCGGCGTTCACTGCTGTTGCTCTATTAAGTCTGACGGTAGGTGCTGGCGCCGTTCAAGGTGATAAGAAGATTCGGATGTACGACGATTGCGAACCGGTTAGCTTCAATGCCGCAATCGGACCCGGTACCTGCATCGGTAACGGCCGCACAACGTTTGACGAGTTTATCGCCGAGCTCGTAGCGACCCAGGACGTGAAAACGTGGCGAAATCAACCAACCCAGATGCACCTTAATATTGGACGCCCCACATTCATCGAGAATCGTGGTGGCGAGGTGCATACATTTACTCGAGTCGCGGATTTCGGCGGCGGACTCGTTCCCGAGCTGAACGAAATTTTGGGTCTGGCCGATGATCTCGCACCGGAGTGCTTTAACTTTGGAACTCTTGTTTTCATTCCAGCAGGAGCAAGTGAAGAAGGTCCCACCGCGGGAACTTCAGAGTTGCCAGTCGGCCTCAGCCGGTTTCAGTGCTGCATTCATCCATGGATGCGGACGGTCGTAGAAGTCGCTGACCACGCACCGCCGGGACAGAACAAAGCGAGTGCAGCAGCCGCGCATAAGCATCACTGATTTGCGATCTGATTTCGCTTAGATCAAGACGCGCAGTTTAGCCGCTGCGCGTCTTGTTTTTGTGGGTCTCAACCAGCTAGCGACTACTTTCCGCGGCCACCACCGCTGTCGCTGCCACTGCTACCACCGCCGCGCTGCCCGCTGCTCTGGCCGCCGCTACTTCCGCGACCGCCTGCCTGCTGACCGCCTGACTTACCTTTACCCTGGCCGCCGCCCTGTTTGCCGCCGCCGCCACCGCTGCCTTTATTCTTTCCTTTTGCCATTTGCTTCCCTCCTTGATGTTAACTCTGCTTTGCGGTTCACTTCTGTGCACCTTTTCAGGACAAAGTGTGACGCGTGAATAAACGTTGGCAACACGAATGCCAAATCGACTGTGGACCATGCGAATATCAGATCGTTGACCCCGACTCTCGACCCACGTACGATGTGCCGGATTTGCCTCGTCAGAAACTTACCAGACGTGAGTTCTGCGCGATTGCGGCGGGTTCCGTCGTTTCCGCCTACCTCAATAGTTCATGCCAAACTCCCGGAAATTTTCCGAACGACGGCAGACTCACCGCGCGACCTTATCCAGGCGTCACAACCACGCCCGCTGACCGGATCCTCGTGAGCGTCGAGTCGGGCCCTTCAAAGGGCGACGCGATCCTTCAGTTGCCAAAATTGGAGAACAGAGCGGCTTCTCTTCCGTTGTTGGTGATGTTGCACGGGGCCACACAAAACGCAGAAGACATGTTTTGGTATCTCGGTTCGGCGCACGAGGAAGCAAGGGTTGCGGTGCTCGCGCCTAATTCCAGCGACACGACGTGGGATGCTATCGGCGGCAGTTTTGGCGGTGATGTCACTTACCTGAATCGGGTGCTTGAAGCTACATTCAAGCTTGCATCGATTGATCCTGCGCACGTGGCCATCGGTGGATTTTCCGATGGCGCCTCTTACGCGCTCTCGCTCGGACTGATCAATGGTGATTTCTTCAAGAGCGTGGTCGCATTCTCACCGGGCTTCGTCATCGATGGGCCGCCACAGTCAAAGCCACGCATTTTCATCTCACATGGAACCAACGATCACATCCTCCCGATCGATCGTTGCGGTCGTCGGATCGCGTCGAGCATGAAGGCTCGCGGCTATGATGTTACGTTTCGTGAGTTCGACGGCGATCACGAGATACCTGCTGACGTCGCACGCGAAGGCCTGCGGTTCGTTTGATTGCTACAAACAGAACCGAGCGCGGTAGCGCCGGGTAACTTCGTGCAATAGAAGCACGTAAGGCTAAGTTTGACCCGGCGCTACCGCGCTCGGTTCTGTCTGATGCAAACTTCCGCAACAAAACGCTCTTCGGTGGTGTTTCCACATTAAATCCATCCACTCGAGGAGAATCATGAAGAAGTTCTGCGTTGTTGTAATCACCCTCTTAATCGCTACTTCCGCCGCTTTTTCACAGAGTTTCACACTCGACTCCTTCAATAAAGCAAAGACCGCTTTGGACCGAGCCGTCGCCGCTTACGGCGGGCGAGAGGCGCTAACCTCCATTACCAGCGTCTCTATCAAAATCGCCGGCGATTCCGTTCATCGTAACCAGAGCCGTCGCCCCGGCGATTTCGACCGGACGCCATACAACGGCGAGCTGGTGCTTGACCTGAAAAATTCTCGTGGAATGGCAACTCAAAAAGGTCAATACCCCGGAGGGTTCAACTGGCACACTGGCTGGGTCGCGGATGCCGGAAATCGCATCTTCTTTGACCTGATTCGAAAAACTTCAAATCCGATCGTGCCGATGCCGCCACCGGTCTTCAAAGCGAATACTCGTTGGCTGCCTCAACTTGTCCTTTTGAATGTGCTCGAAAGGGCCGAGACCATTCGCTATCTCGGAAAAGCTGATTACGACAAACGATCTCACGACGTGATCGACTACGTCACGAATGATGGCGGGCGTCTCGCGCTCTACATCGATGCGGAAACCGGACTGCTTTCAAAGTATGAGACATTCATCACGGACTCCTTCGCCGGCGATTCAGTAGCCGAGACTCGATTCACAGGACAACGTAAAGTCGGTAACTACATGGTTCCGGCGAGGCGAGTGAGCGCGATCAACGGCGACGTAACAAACGACTTCGGTTTCACAGACGTCGCATTTAACGTCGAACTTCGTCCAGAAACATTTCAGGCGCCACAGGGCCTGCGTGCGATTACGTTCCCAACGCCGACGCCCGTCACCAAACACGCCGAAAAGATCTACACGACGAGTGCCAACGGCTATAACGTCTTGTTTGTCGATTTCAACGACTACATTTTCGTGATGGAGACTCCCGGAAGTGAGCGCGTCTCATTACAGGCGATCGACCAAATCAAGAAAACGATTCCGGGCAAGCCGATCAAATACGTCGCCGTCACTCACCATCACGACGATCACGCAGGCGGTATTCGAACGTACATGGCCGAAGGGGCTACTTTAATCATTGCTCCCGGCGAGGAATCGTTTTTCAAGAAAGTCAGCGGCGTGAAGTTCAATGCAGTGGCTGACTCCCTTGCTCGGAACCCTCGCGAGCCGAAGTTCGAACCCATTCAAAACGGCAAGCGCGTTCTTACCGACGGCACAACGACTGTCGAGATTTACGACATCGGCAAGGGACCGCATGCGGAAGAGATGCTTGTTGCGTACTTCCCGAATCACAAAATGATTTACCAGGGCGATCTACTCAATCGTCCTGCGACTGGCGACTCTCCGATCGCGAACGACACGTCGGCACATTTCTTGAACTGGATCGATTCCAAAAAACTCGCAGTCGAAGTAACCATACCCGTCCACGGCCCGCCAACCACGATGGAAGAGTTTCGCAAAGCCGTCGCTGAAATGAAGGAAAAATAAACGAACGGGCGGCCACGAGGGGCCGCCCCTCCAATCGCTCCTATTGACAGTCAATAGGTCGAAAGTTAGACTGCCGCTGTCTCCTATCGACTGAATAGAGGAACGCATGACCAGACAACAGGCAGATCTGTTTAAACAGGGCACGCTGGAGTTATTGATACTCCGCCTGCTGAGCTCGGGAAGTCTCAACGGCTGGGACATGATGCAGCGCATGCAGCTCGTCTCCGGCGAGGTGCTCACCGTTACTGCCGGCGCTCTTTATCCCGCACTTCACCGGCTCGAAGCGCGTGGCCTGATCTCCGCAGTCTGGAAGCCCTCCGAAAATAATCGCAAAGCCAAGTTTTATGGATTGACTCCCCGCGGCCGCAAACACCTGGAAACGCAACGGAAAGAATGGGAACGCTTCTCTGACGCTGTCGAGCTCATTCTGAAAGATGCATGAGGATCGTGCGATGAACTTAAAAGATTTATTCCGTCGCTGGCGAGCGCTAACTCATAAAGATCAATTGGACCAGGAACTCGATGAAGAGATGCGTTTTCACCTCGACCGTCAAATCGAACAAAACATCAAAAACGGCATGTCGCCCGAAGACGCGCGCCTCGCGGCGTTGAGGTCGTTCGACCGTGTAGATCAGTCGAAAGAAGAGTGTCGTGACGCACGCGGCGTCGGGCTCCTCGAGAATGTTCTTCGCGACGTTTCCTACAGCTTGCGAGTGCTGCTCAAGAATTATGCCTTTACGATCGTTGTGATCGTGACTCTGGCGCTCGGCATCGGCGCGAATACAGCAATCTTCAGTTTTGCCAACGGCATTCTGTTGCGCCCGCTTCCTTATCCCGATTCGGATCGACTCGTAGTGCTCGATGAGACCGCGCTGAAGCGTGGCATCGAGTCGATGAGCGTCTCTTATCCCAACTTTTTGGATTGGCGCGAGCAGAACAAATCATTCGAATACATCGCAACTTACTTCGGCAACAGCAGGTTTGCATTGAGCGGCGCCGGAGAAGCAGTCGAGCTTCGCGGCTCGTTCGTTTCACATGGACTCTTCGAGATCCTGCGTGTGTCGCCCCAGCTCGGTCGCACTTTCACCGCCGATGAAGATCGCCCGGACCATGATGATGTAGTGATCCTCGGACACGATCTTTGGCAAAGGAACTTTGGAGGTAACCCAAACATCCTCGGTCAGAAGATCATGCTCAGCAACCGCCCGCGTACAGTAATCGGCGTGATGCCTCCGGGTTTCAGATTCCCGGAAGTGGCGGAATTGTGGGCGCCGCTCGCCTTGACTCCCCAACTGTTCACACGAACCGATCATGGCTTGTTCTCCATTGCACGTTTGAGAGATGGCGTGAATCTTCCGGAAGCGCAGGCTGAGATGCACACCATCGCTGCGCGTATCGAACAACAGAATCCGGTCACTAACGAGGGACTCGGAGTGAAAGTCATGAGCTTGCACGAAGCCCTCTCGGGCGGTTATCGCGATGCGCTTCTGATTCTCCTGGGTGTGGTGGGCTTCGTGTTGCTCGTTGCATGTGTGAACGTCGCCAATCTCATGCTCGCGCGCGCATCAGCAAGGCAGAAAGAGTTTGCATTGCGCGCGGCTCTGGGTGCGGGTCGTTGGCGAATCATGCGCCAGCTACTCATTGAGAGTCTGTTACTCGCGATCGCGGGTGGAGCAATCGGTTTCGCGCTTTCAATCTGGGCGTTGCACTTGTTGTTGACGGCGATTCCTGGCGAGTTGCCGTTCTGGATGAACTTCGGAATCGATCTACGTGTCCTTGGCTTCACCATTGGGATAACCGTCTTGACCGGTTTGATCTTTGGCGCCGCGCCGGCTCTACAAACATCACGCGTTGACCTTAACGACACGCTCAAGGAAGGCGGGCGCGGAAGCACCGGCGGCGGCGGTCGCTCGCGCAATCTACTCGTTGTTACAGAGATTGCCCTCTCACTTGTTTTACTGGTGGGCGCAGGTTTGATGATCCAGAGCTTCCTTCGCCTGAGACGTGTCAACATCGGACTCGAACCGAAAAATCTTTTAACGGCAACCGTGATTTTGCCGAGAGCGAAATACAAAGAAGCGGATCAACGACGAACGTTCTACAAGCAGTTGCTCGAACGTGTGCGCACACTTCCGGGCGTCCAGAACGCCGCTGTCACTTCAACGTTACCGTTGGGCGGAAATAATTGGGGGCGGAGTCTCACTGTCGAAGGTTATCCGGTTCTTTCAGTTGGCCAAGCGCCGTCGATTCAGCACACAGTTGTCACTCCCGGATACTTTCGAACGATGGCGATACCGCTGCTCTCAGGCCGCGACTTCAATGATACGGACGCGAAAGACTCGCCTGACGTCACGATTGTTGATGAGCGGTTAGCGCGCCAGTACTGGCCCAACGAGTCGCCACTCGGTAAGCGCATTCGCTTTGGACCACCGGAAGATAACGAACCATGGCACACGATTGTCGGTGTGGTTAGTGCAGTGCGACACCAACGAATGCAGGAAGATACAAGACAAAGTGTTTATCTCCCTCATATGAAAATGCCGGTGGGCGGTGTTTCGCTCGTGGCCCGCACGTCGTCGGACCCGCAAGAGTTAACAGGAGCGATTCGGCGTGAGATCGCACAGCTTGATACCGATATACCTCTTAGTCAGATCGCAACGATGGAAGAAGTTGTTGCTGAGTCGATCTGGCAACCTCGTTTGTACGCGAAGCTGTTTGGAGTTTTCGCCGGTGGAACGTTGGTGCTCGCTCTAATTGGAATTTATGGCGTGATGGCGTTTCTCGTCCAAACACGAACTCACGAGATCGGCGTGCGCATGGCTCTCGGTGCAACCGCGCGCGATGTTTTCAGGCTCATCGTTGGACGGGGAATGAAGTTGACTCTGTTTGGCGTGGTGATTGGCGTGGGCGGCGCGTTTGCTTTGACGCGGCTGATGGACAGTCTCCTGTTCAATACGAGTGCCACAGATCCGATCATTTTCATTCTAATTTCAGCACTGTTGTCCGTCGCGGCTTTTCTGGCCTGCTACATTCCCGCACGGCGCGCGGCGAGAGTCGATCCTCTCGTCGCACTTAGGTATGAATGACTTAGCCACAGAAAAGCACCAAAACCTCAAACTTTGAGCGAGGGTTTTGTGCTCTCCTGTGGTCATGTTTGATACAAGAAAGACTCCGTACGATGGTGGAATCGTGGATGTGATCAAGATTCTCGCTGCCAACGGCGAAAGCGGGAGACTTGACATGATCGCGGGGAAAATCGAAGGTGCGTTCTTCTTCAAGAACGGCCGGCTCGCAGACGCAAGGGTCGGCGATCTGAGAGGCTTTCAGGCGATGAACGCAGCCGCTTCGGTGCGCGACGCGCGTTTCACCTTCGATCCTACCGCTGTGCCGCCATATGCGAGCTCTATTACTCAGAGCGAGCGCGTCGTGCTGAAACAGTTCTTGGGCATTGAGACCATTAATCCTGACGACGCGCCGAACACACCAGCACAAGACGAGGTTACGATCGAGACACAGAGACTACCTGTGCCGGTGGTTCCCCTCGTTCCAGATCCTGTGGTTCCGGATCCGGTGGCTCCGGCGGTGGCCGCTCCGGTTTTGAACACACGATTTTCGAGGTCGCTCTTGTATCGTGGTGGCGTGGTTCTCGCTGTGTTGTTTGTGCTGATCGCCGTGACCGCTGTTGCGCTCCGCAACAGGTATCGCGAGCGTACACAACCTTCATCAGTGGCCGTGGCGCCTCCGTCGGTGGAAACGACGACGACGCAGCCGGCAGCACCAGTTCCGGCCGTAGCGCCGGCAGCTGGCGGAGGGGCTCCGGCAACCGGCGGAGAGGCTCCGGCAGTCGCGGCGGAAGTCAGGGATCTCACAGGTCGTTGGAACGTCGTTAATACGATAGAGAAAACTTCATTCCGATCCTTTCACAACTTGAAGATCGGTTTTGATCTGGCGATCAGCCAGAACGGGAAGAGTTTTACAGGAACAGGTCAAAAGGTTTCTGAGAACGGCCGCGCCCTACCGGCGGGCGAACGAACGCCCATTCAGGTGAAAGGCTCGATCGAAGGCGACAGGATCGAAGCCACATTCTTTGAAGATGGAGCAGCGCGAAAAACGACCGGACGGTTTGTTTGGAAAATCGACGCAACAGGCGGACTTAACGGAACCTTCGCGTCTACAGCCGCCCGCAGTAGTGGAAAATCAGCAGCGCGAAAGTCGTGATTATCGAAACTTTCTGCGGTTAACTCGCACGAAGAATCAGGCACGTGGTCGTGCCGTGCGCGTAAAGCTTCCCTGCTTCGTCTATCACTCGACCTTCGGCAGTGGCCGTGCGTGCACCGGCATGGACCACCTTCGCCTCGCAACGCACGCGCCCGGTCTCTGACGTCATCGCGCGAATAAAATTAACTTTAATCTCCAGCGTCGTGTAGCCGGCGCCCGCCGGCAGCGTCGAGTGAACTGCGCAACCCATAGCCGAATCAAGCAACGTCGCCGCCAGCCCGCCATGGACCACGCCGATCGGGTTGTAATGATACTCCGCCGGCTGCACCGCAAAGGTCGCATGCCCTTCGCCCACTTCCACGAGGTCGAAATTCATCAACACCGCGAGCGGCGGTGGCTGCAATTCGCGCCGTGCGATCTTTTGCAAAAATTCGATGCCGGATAATCCGCGTCCAGCTTCGCCAAGCGGACGCGGATCAGCCCATTCAACTGTGCGTGTGCGTTCAGTCATTACTTGATCTTCTTGCCGGTGATTTCTCGTCCACCCTGGTTCAATCGCACGGCAGTGACTTTTCCGTTTTCATCCTTCACGAACGTCAACTTCGCCTGCATCACCTTCGGATAGAAAACCGATTCCGACTCGGCGAAAACCTCAATCGGATTCTGATTCGTCGCTTGAGTCATGAACTTCTCGCCTTCGCGGTAGACACGCAACACGAAGCCCGGCCTGAGTTCGTACTCACCAACGTATGTGTCGAACACTTTGGCGTCCACCGTCACCGGCGCCGCTTCAAGACGCTTTAACATGTCGACAGCTGTTGTGTTTTTTGGATTCGCGGCGATTACCAGCTTGAACCACTCGACCGCCTCTTTAACTTTGCCGGTTTCCGCCAGCATGAATCCCATTCTATTCAACTCGCTGTCCGAGAAGTCATACGTCGCCGCTTGCGTTGCTTTCAGTTCCTGATACTGAGCGATAGCGGCTGCGAGTCCTTTCTCCTTAAAAGTTTTGTCCAGGAGCGGGATCATCGACATCTTTGGCAGATCGTATGGTTGGTTGTAGAGAATTTTTGTGATCGTTTCACTCAGACGGCCTGTGTTTTGCGCGGTGTTATCGAGAACTATGATCAGGTTCTGCTCTTTTGGAAAGCGCGCGATCATCGTTGAAAAGCCGTTGATGCCTCCGCCATGTCTGATAACTTGAACCGGTTGCTCGTTAACTTTGAAAGAAGTGTTACTGACATTCCATCCGTATGCGTAGTTATCAAGGAATGGTTTGTACATCAGCTCCTTCGACTGCGCGCTGATGAGCTTGTCAGTGTAAAGCGCCTGGTCCCAGAGATAAAGATCTTCGACGGTTGAGTACAGCGAGCCGGCGGCGTACGGGATCGACATGTCGAGATAAGCGGCGTTGGTATAACCGTCGGCGGTCTTGGAGTAACCGGCAGCGCGTTTAGGAATGAGCGTGGCGTGATGATCGTAGCCGGTGTTCTTCATCCCGAGTGGATCGAGGATGTTTTCCTTCAATACCTGCTCGTACGATTTGCCTGTCACCTTTTCGATGATAGCGCCAAGCAGAAAGTATCCGGAGTTGTTATAGGTGAACTTCGAACCGGGTTCGAAGTCCAGATTGCCGCTCGTGTACTTCGTTACGAAGTCAGCGACTTTGAAAGGATTGCGACTTACGGTCTCAAAAAATCCGGGCTGGCTCGTGTAACTCGGAATTCCCGACGTGTGTGTCAGCAAGTGATGAATGGTGACTTTGTCTCCGATGTCTTTACGATAATCCGGCAGGTAGTCAGAGAGTTTTCCATCGAGCTTGATCTTTCCCTGCTCGACGAGCTGAAGCGTCAACATCGAGGTGAATTGCTTCGTAATCGAGCCGAGGCGAAATCGCGTATCCGGCGCGTTCGGAATGGACCACTCCATGTTCGCCATGCCAAAGCCGCCTTTGTAAATAACCTTTCCATTCTCCGCCACCAGCGCCGAGCCATTAAACACTCTGTACTTGTTCGCGAGCGTGAGCACTTCCTGAATCTTCGCTGCGTGGTCCTTCCCGCCGTTCTGTGCGACAACAACCTGGTGACAAAAACTCAGAACAATCGCTGCGCATAGGACTACTCTTCGCGATGCTAATGAACTTCTGGACATGGGGGCACCTCTCTCTTTCAGGATTGGCATGATTATCACGTCTAATCCTGTAATCCTGTCAACTGGCTTTTAACGTTGTGACCGGCGCGCCAGGGAACCGAGAGCGCGAAGAAACGGTGAGCTGAGTGGTTCGATTACGGGTTTAGCAGGACGTAGCACAGTCCGACACAAGTTCAGTAGTCGGTTTTGGTGAGCGTCATTGGATCGAGCTGCGTTGAGAATAGCGGGATTAACCTTAACTTCAACCGGCGGCCCGTGCGTGGGCAACATTACTTCGCGCCAGGCGTTTCCGAATCCGTCAAAAAAGCAACGTCTCACGCCATCACGAACCGCATCCACGTCGGGAGGAAGTTTTCGCGTCGGAGGTCGCAATCCACGACCGATTGTGGGATTTAGATTTATTTCCCACGTCTGCACGCGACCATTCTTGATCGCGTAGTCGATGCGACCGTATTCAACATTGGCCAGTTCGAAGATCTTCCGGAGTTGTTCCTGGTGAGGATTTTGCGAAACAAATTCCAGCTCCTCCTCGACCATCGGCATCGTGAACTCTGTTTGTGAATGCTTCAGCATCCACTCACGCCCGTAGTTTAGACTCCGCGGAATCACCTTCTTGCCAACTACGAAAGCAGCGTACTTACGATAGTATCCTGCCTCGTTGGCAGTGTCGCAAAACTCGACGATCAAGAGATCGTTGAGTTTGTGACCCTGAACGAACGCGCGTCCGATCGCCGTTTTGATCTCGCGCTCGGAGTTTAGTAACGGCGACAACGCTCCTTCGTGCAATCGTTCGTTTCGAATAAAGACCGGGAATCGGAGCTTATGACGATCCGAACTCGCTCGCACCGCACTAAACTCATTCAATCCTTGCCGGTTCAACTCGGTCAACAGTTCAAAGCGTTGCAGTGTTTTCGCGGGGTGATTCAGAAAGCGAATGCCGGGAACATCTTTGAGTTGTGTGTAGATTTTGGCTAACAGATCCGCGGTCCCGGCGTTTAACTGATCGAGTGCGGAGAGCACATACGTGCCAAGTAGAAACTCTTTTTGATCGGCAAGGTCTTCATAGTGCAGTATTCGAAACTCTTCGCGCAGTGGCGCTCCGAAGACGTCGAGGTAATCTTTTATCCCACGAGTCTGAGCAGCCGGCACGAGAAAGTGAATCATGCGCTCGTAACCTCCGCGGCAGTCAATTCGAATGGTTCACTCGATGCATAACCTCCCTGCGCTTCCCACAGTCGAACATAGGTCGGACACGTTGCAAGCAACTGCTGGTGAGTGCCCAGACCCACAACCTGTCCTTGTTCGAGCACCAGGATTCGCGACGCGTTTCGCAGAGTTGAGAGTCGATGCGCGATTGAGATTGCGAGACGACCCGACACGAGCCGGTCTACGGCGCGCTGTACACGGGCCTCGGAATACGAATCCAAACTCGATGTGGCTTCGTCGAGTAGAAGGATGGGAGCATTTTTCAGGATCGCCCTTGCGACGTTAACGCGCTGCGCTTCACCGCGCGACAGCGCGCGTCCGCCTTGTCCGACGACGGTACCGTAGCCTTCGGGCATTGACATGATTTCATCGTGAATCTCCGCAGCGCGAGCTGCTGCTTCAACGTCTTCCTGAGAAGCACCGGGGCGTCCGCAAAGTATGTTGTCGCGAATGGACGTTGAAAACAGGAACGGATCCTGTGTGACGATGGCGAGCATTCCGTAAACATCTTGCAAGCGAAAGTCGCGAAGATCTTCTCCGTCCAGTTTCACGCCACCCCCCACCGGATCGTAAAAGCGAGCGATCAGGTTGAGTAACGTAGTCTTACCCGCTCCCGATGGGCCAACAATGCCGAGTGTTTCTCCTGCATTTACTTTGAACGACACATTCTCGAGGATTGGCTTCCCGTCAACTCCGTAGGAAACACGATCAGCCTCGATTGTCAGTGGCGCTTGCGTCAACGGACGCGCGTCTGGTCGATCGTGAATCTCAGGTTTTTCATACAAGAGCTGCTCGATCTGTTCTACGCTCGCGCCATAGCGTTGAATGTCGAGAT
Source organism: uncultured Acidobacteriota bacterium (assembly GCA_963728575.1). GTDB lineage: Bacteria > Acidobacteriota > Blastocatellia > Pyrinomonadales > Pyrinomonadaceae > PSRF01. The sequence goes on along the minus strand of CAVSKT010000012.1, from coordinate 109,465 downwards.
AGTCGTTGTTGATGTTGTTCAAAGGACCCTGCACGGCACGCATCGCCAGCAGAAAAGTAAGAAGCTCGGGCCAACCCAGCTTCCCGGACAAGACGCTGAATCCACCAATGATTATCACGACGACCACATTTAGCGCGGCCAACGACTCCATCACGATCCGGGCAAGTGCGCGGACCCGTTCCATGTGGATGAGATCGTCGAAGTAGTTGCGCGCGCAGTCAACAGTTCGATCGCCTTCGGCCTGTTCACCCTGGTAAACCTTGATGACGCGAATCCCATGTATTAATTGAAGTATTGCATCGTACAACGCGACGCCCTTCTGTCTCACACCGTAAGAGCGTGCCAACGTGCGTCGAGCCAGAACATAAATTGGAAATGCCGCCACCGGCACCAGAATAAAAGCGAAGAGTGAGAGTGAAGGACTGAGGCTTATAGCCGCGATGATCAGTGCCGTAGCTTGAAGTGCCTCGAGCACGACGCCCGCCGTACACAACACCACGGATCGAAGCTGCGTCACATCCTGGCGAACACTTTGTAATAAGTCGCCGTGAGATCGTCGATCGAGAAACCCGACTGACAGAGTGAGAAACAGCCGGATCAGTCGTTCCATGGTTCCCAACTCGATCGCTTTCACCATCTTCTGTTGCGACACCTGTGAATCGTAGTTGAGAGCGGCGGCGGACAGATTGGTAAGTAACAAAAGACCGACAACGACAAACAACGACGCTTCGATACTCAGGCCCTCGACCAATCCGCGCTGTGCGCCCAAAACCCCCGAAAGAAACTCTCGGATCAAAAGGATCGTCGCGGCAGTCAGACCCGCGCGGCCAATTGAGGTAATCGCGAACCGTGCAACCAGACCTGGGTGCGGGCGAAATAAACGATAGAGCATTAACAACTGGCGTTTCACACAGCACCTTCCGCGGCGGTCGAACCTTCGACGGCGGTCACTTCAGTTCGAGAACGATGTGATCGAGTGAGGATCGTGGCGGCGCTCATGTCGCCGGTTACATTAAGCAGTGACTTGAAAATGTCAGGAATAGATTCAACCGCTTCGACGACGATGATGGCCTCGATTGGAACGCCGGCAGCGATGTAAGCCGGGATCGTCTTAAACCCTGGTCCATTCTGCGGTATGCCGGGCGCGGTGAAACTGAGAATCATCACGGTGGCCAGGAAGATCGCAAGTGTCGTAGGTCGTAAAGGGATTCCGTAAACGTGGGCCACCAGCATTAGTTTTACGACTGCTGAGATCGGACGATTAACTTTGAAGACTGATACACTCAGCGGCAACACGAAACTAGTAGCGACTGATGGCAAGCGCAGGAGATCTCTGCCGCCTTCAACAAGTGCGGGAAGCGATGCGATTGATGATCGTGTGCTTACAGCAACTAACTGAGCAGGAGCGACACCGCGCGCAAAGTCAACGAGCCGAGTTCTGCCTCCGAAGGCTGTAACCGGATATAGAAGCATCGTAAACATCAACATGATTATGGAAACGATTACGATGTAAGCACCGAGTATTCCGCCAGTTGAGGTTCCAGTTTTAAGGGCTATACCAAACGTGAGAGCAAAAACGCCGATGGGAGTTGCGACCAGGATCCAGCGCACGAGTTGCATCATCGCATCTGCGAGACTTTGAAAAACATTTGTCAGTAGCAATTGACGGTCTGACGGAAGTCTCGTGACTGCGAGTGCGAAGAAACCAGCGAACAGTAGCAGCGGGAATATGTCGCCTCGGGATGCTGCCTCGACGAGATTGGTCGGGAGTAACCGGCTAAGCCAGTCACTTACTGAAACGGGTGCATTGTTCGCTGCCGTTGCGATGGTTCCTCTCGACGAGGCGGCCACTGCCTGCATCGTCGCGATAGTTTCGGGATCGAAAGAAAGACGCGCAATAAATACAGGCGTAAGTAGTATTGCAAAAATGCCTGAGGCGAGCAGCATGCACAGAAACAACAGAAAAGTCCGCACGCCAAGCTTGCCAACTGATTTAGCGCCTGCGCCGCTGATGGTGGCAAGCAGATGCGTGATTACGAGCGGAATGACGGTTAGCTGCAGGGCCGAGAGCCAGATGCTGCCGATGGGTTTAAGCCATTCACCGGCACGTGCGAGCGCCGGCGAAGCCGATTCATGCCCCAATATACCGAGCCCGAGACCGGCAGTAAGAGCAAGTATGGACCACGTTGTAAGAGACAGTCGTTTCACGGGGGATTTGAACTTTCGACTTTGGGTTCTGGGCTAGCTAGTGTAACAACTCCGATATATTGAGAGAAGCATTGAGCTTTCCATTCCAAAAATCAAGGTACCTGGAAGTTTGGGTAGTGTCTTAGTTTGGATTTCTCTGTGCAACCTCTGAGTCCTCTGTGTCTCTGTGGTAAATGATTTCGTTGAGGAAAACTACCACAGAGACACAGAGGACTCAGAGGTTGCACAGAGAAGAATTCAGACCAGGACACTACTGGAAGTTTGTTAATACTTTTTGTGCTTCGTTCAGCGTAACAATTCAAGCAGTTCCGGATGACCGCCATACTCGGCCCAGCCCGCGGCACTTGAGCCCACTTTCGTGTCCTTCACGTTGCGATCTGCGCCGTGATCCAGGAGAAATTCAACCATGGCACGGTGGCCGTTGAGGGCCGCGTAGTGTAAGCCCGTGCCTGCGTAATCGAAACCTCCGGGAATAACGTTGATCTCCGCGCCTTTTTCCAGCAGCAGTTTAGCGAAGTCGATGTGACCGTGCATGCAAGCGTAGACAAAAGCGTTGTTGATGATGCCCTGCTGATCTTGCGACCATGAGTTCACTCGATCCAACAACGACTTTTTGACTTTGTCGGGAAGACTCGAGTCCGCGATCGTTTGGAGATCGCCCCATGGCCAATTAATCCGACCGGCTTCGGGCTTCAAACTTCCGTCTGAGTTGAAATAGTTTTCGATCAGATCGGTGCGACCAAGCCCGGCTGCGGTGCGAAGGTTTTGTATCTTCGCACCGCGTTGGAGTAACAACGCAATCACATTCCGGCTGTTCCAGTACAAAGCTTCTTCAATCGGCGACCATCCACCATCGCCATCGATCTTTGCGCCGTGATCGAGTAACAACTCCGCGACCGCTCGATTGTCGATACTGCTTGCTGCGACGAGTGGTTCGGTCAACTCGGCTCCCGCGTCGATCAAGACTTTCGCCATCAACACATTGTTTGGTTTGTCTTTGCCTTCCAACACCACGCACTGAAGCAATGTCGGATGGCTTCTCGTCGATCGTGCAGTTGCGAGCGAAGGATCTTCCGCGATCAGTGCTTTGAACTTCTCCAGATCATCGGATTCAACTGCCTTCATCGCAGGATGGAATTTCGCGTTCATATGTCACATATTCTTCCACCGATACACAGATTACAAGGCGACAGATATAATCGCGTCATGACGACCAAAGACCCGCTAGCGACTTCGGGACTTCCGACATTTGACCGTAAAGACGTCCCGAGCCAGGGTCGACCGAACGAGCCGCAGTTTTTAATCCTTGTTGTTGACGATTCAGCAGATAACGTGGCGATGCTCAGCCTTGATCTTCAGCAACAAGGTTATAGAGTCGTGACAGCGAGCAATGGTGAAGACGCCGTTACTGTTGCGACACAAATGCTGCCGCATTTGATCTTGATGGACATCAACCTTCCGACGTTGGATGGACTCGGTGCAACACGCAGGATTCGTGAAATAAATGTGTTGCGAGAGGTCCCCGTGATCGCGATTACGGCGTTTGGCACGGAAGGGTTTCAACGTGCCGCTTACGATGCAGGCGTGGACGGTTATCTGACCAAGCCGCTCGATCTCGATCGTATGCACCAACTCATTGCACGGCTCCTCTCACCAACAGGATCCGGCAGCTTAACCAGCCAGAGTTGACGCCAACCGTTATATTCCTCCTCACAACTTGCAACATAGTTTCGTGTCGTGCGTATCAATCAACCAATGCCGCGTCGGAGGCTGATGCATGGACGCTATCGAAGTTGAACAACTCTCTCGCTCTTTCAACGATCTGCGGGCCGTTAACAACGTCTCCTTTTCAGTTGAAGCAGGAGAGATATTTGGCTTCCTGGGCCATAACGGAGCAGGCAAGACCACAACCATAAGAATGCTCAGCGGCCAGTTGCTCCCGACTTCGGGACGCGCTCGAGTCGCCGGCTGCGATGTCGTTACCGAACAGCGACGTCTGAAACCACTCATCGGCGTTGTCTCCGAACACCAGAATCTCTACGAACGCATGTCAGGCCGCGAGAACCTTGAATTTGCCGCGCGACTTTACAACCAGGACTTGAGACGCGTTGACGAAACGCTCGAACAAGTAGCCCTACTCGATCGAGCTAAGGACAAGGTGCGCGATTATTCAAACGGCATGAAGCAGCGATTGGTCATCGCGCGAGCGCTGTTGCACCGTCCTCAGTTGATCTTTCTCGACGAACCGACGCGCGGCCTGGATCCGGTTGTCGGACGTGAGATTCGTCGCCTGATTCTCGATTTGTCTCACCAGGGAGTAACGATTTTTCTCACCACTCACTATATGGAAGAAGCGGATCAACTCTGCGGCCGCGTCGCATTTCTGAGCGACGGACAAATCGTCGCACTCGATACACCGAACAATCTTAAGGTGGCGCACGGTGAAAACCACTTAAAGGTCACGCTTCACAACGGCGAGAGCCTGATCATAGATCTCGTCGATCAAAACGCTGGAAAACAAGTGGAACAACTAATCAACGACGGGCAGGTGCGAACGCTACACTCGGCTGAAGCGACACTCGAGCAAGTTTTTCTTCGGATAGCCGGAAGGGAGTTATCTGAATGAACTTTGGCGTAATCTCGGCTATCACTCGCAAGGACGTGGTTGATGCGATCAGGAATCGTTATTTGCTGACTGCATTGATCACTCCTTTGTTTGTCGCTGTTCTCTTCCGTGTACTGTTGCCGGGTATGAACAACAGCAGCATCTTGACTATAGTCGTGCACGATTCCGGCAATTCAGCGATGACTGCGGAGTTGCGCAAGATCCCGCAGATAAAAGTTGTCGATGCGCCGTCGGCGGATGCAACCGCAGGCGAAGTGGAAAAGCGCAAAGCCATCGGCGGATTGGTGGTGCCCGCTAATTTCGACTCGGACGTTACGACGGGCAAGCAACCGGAGCTTGCTATTTACGTTAACAATAAGAAGAGCGTCTTCGAACAGGCGGCATTTCGGCGCCTCTTGGACCAGCAGGTTCGTGACCTGGTGAAACAGCCGGAACCTGCTCGTCTTGTTTGGGTTGATATCGACAAAGATGCGACTCAGGAAAAGCGTGCTGGAGTGGCTATCGATCAAATGCTTCTGCCGTTACTCTTGATACTGACGCTCGGAATGATTGGGGCAATGGTAGTGCCGCTGCTGCTGGTTGAAGAGAAAGAAAAACGCACGCTTGATTTCCTGCTGGCGTCGCCCGCGAGTCTGAAGGACATTGTCGCGGGCAAGGCTTTGACTGGTGTCGCCTACACCGTGCTGATTGCGGGATTGTTGCTGGTAATCAATCGTCACCTGGTGGGAAATTGGCTGCTGATGGTGGTCACAATCCTGTTGGGCCTCCTGTTTGTTGTCGCAGTGGGATTGGTGATGGGAAGCCTGTTGAATAACACGATGCAGGTGAATACGTGGGCCAGTTCTGTTTTGATCGTCCTGCTGGCGCCAAGCTTCCCCTCTTTGGGACTACCGGGAGCATTGGACACCGCGATGCGTTTCATCCCGACTTACTATTTAACCGAAGCGATGAACATGTCGATGGCGGGAACCGCAACGCCACGGATCTGGGGACACCTCGCGATCGTGTTGGGGTGCACTGTCGTTGCGTTTTTCGCGGCCGCCTGGGCATTACGCCGCAGGGCGTGAGTCAATGATTAGTGTAGTAGTCTGTTGAGAGTAGTCTATGTTATATTCGCCGCAATTATGAATAAGACACGCCACATGGTTTACCCGAATTTCGGCGGTGGTTGGGCTGTCATGCCGTATAGCGCCTCACGTGCACTCAAAGTTTTTGACACACAACGCGACGCGATAGCCTGGGCAAAAGAAAGATGTAAGAGGCTGGGATTAGAATTATCCGTGCATGGTCGAGACTGCATGGTCCGGTTCGTTCATTCGTATAAACAGCACAACGGTCGCAAGTAGAAAGTTAGCAAAGTTAAATGCCACCTGGTCCTCACCCGGGGTTTAGTAAAAACGTATTCATCAACTGTCCTTTCGACGGCAAGTACGACCCTATACTCAAACCAATTCTCTTCACTATTATCTATCTTGGATTTGTTCCACAAATCGCGTCTCAAGCAGAGATCTTAAAATGATGCCGGTACGGGATGAAACAAATGCAAACCACTCGAAGACAGTTTCTCAGCGCCGCCACAGGCTTCGCGGTTTCTTACGCACTGCTGCCTCGCGTCGCCCTTAGTCAACAAAGCAAGCCGACACGAATCATCTTGCTCGGCACGAAGGGTGGACCACGTGTAGCGGAAGGTCGCAGCAATTCTGCGACGCTGGTCCTGATCAACGACGTCCCGTATGTGGTTGACTGCGGCTACGGGACGTCGAGGCAGTTGATATCTGCGGGCGTCGCCTTGAACCGGCTTCGCTACATATTCATCACTCATCACCATTCCGATCACAATCTTGAGCTCGGTCCTTTGATCTACAACGCATGGATCACCGGCCAGCCGATCCGCGTCGATGTCTATGGTCCACCGGGACTGAAAAGCATGACCACTGATTTCTTCAACTACCTGAAGTTTGATATCGACGTACGCATCGACGACGAAGGTCGCCCAGATCCACGCAACCTCGTAACCGCTCATGAGTTCGACAAACCAGGTGTCGTATTGACGAACGACGACGTGAAAGTCAGTACCTGCCTGGTGCAACATCCTCCAATTAAGCAGGCGTACGCGTATCGCTTCGACGCGAAGGATCGATCAGTAGTGATATCGGGTGATACAGCTTATGCGCCCGCGCTCGCAGAGTTTGCAAAGGGTGCTGACGTGCTGATTCACGAAGTGATGTACCTGCCAGCGGTTGAAGCGCTCGTGAGACGTTTGCCAAACGCAAAGAGACTGCGCGAACACCTGATGGCCTCGCACACATTGCCCGAAGACGTGGGAAAGATTGCTGCGCAGGCCGAAGTAAAAACGCTGGTATTATCTCACTTCGTTCCCCCGGACGACCCCTCAACCACCGATGAAAACTGGATGGAAGGCGTGCGCAAACATTACAAAGGAAGAATCGTGGTCGGTAAGGATCTGATGGAGATCTAGTGGGAGCGCTCATATGACTCATTCACAGATAAACTGGAAACTACCTCGGTATATCGTCGGCGCTTGTTGGTTAATCTCGTTTGTTTTGTACGGCATCGGTAAGGCGATACATTTTCCCGTCAATCCCATTCCCAAAGCAGCGGCGGTGATTTTCGGCGGATTGGTCCATGGTTATGTGGGTGCGGGCAGGCCCTATGAACCGGTGATGGTCATCGTCTACGCGACACTGGTCGGACTTGTCCTCTCATGGCTCTTGCAAAGCAGTAAATTAAATCCGGCAGCGCTAATCGGCATAGCGATTGTGATTCACATCGTGCTTTCAGTTCTATCGCTTCCCCTTTTAATACTGGCCGGCGGTCGTTAAGAACGTCCAACAATTGAGATCAGAAACATGCGAATACTGACCAGCATCGTCATAGTCTTGTTGTCCGCAACTATGACATTGGCCCAAGCCCATAGCGTCGAGAGCAAAGACGATAAAACGAAACAAGAAATACAAAAGCTATTCGCAGATCTGAACGAAGCGATCACAAAGAAGGACCGTGCGGCGCTCGAACGCATTTATGCAGACGAATTTCAGTTTATCCGTCCATCGGGGGCTGTTGTTCCTAAAGCAGCACAGATTGGTGGCGTGACATCGAACGATCCTCTCTCGTCGACTCCTGTTCCGCCTCCAGCGCTCGATCGACTTATGGTTTATGGTGATGTGGTCATTTCGCGAAATACAGTGCGAGGTTCGGCCATCACCAGCATCATTGTTAAAAAGGACGGCCGCTGGCAATTATTCCAGGCGCAAGCCACGCGTCTTGCGCCTGAGCGCAATCCCATCAAAATCAATCCTCAACTACTCGACTCATTCCTGGGTAAATACGAGTTTGGCCCAAATGCTGTCGCAACCGTTACGCGCGAAGGCGATGCACTGAAATGGCGCGGCGGCAACCGAATGCCTGTCACACTCGTCCCCTTGTCAGAAACGCACTTCTTCGCCAAAGAGAGCGAAACTGAAATGATGTTCACTAAAAACGACAAAGGGCAAGTGACTGATGTTGTTTTGAGGGTCGGCTCGTGCCAGGAGACGAGAGCGAAGAAGATCGAGTAGAAACACCAAGAGGCACAAATGAATCTCAATATCATTTGTGCCTCTTTGTGGGTTAACTTCAGGTGGTCGGCTTTTTAGTGTACCGCTTGAGAATGAGTTTGACGTAGTTCCGCGTTTCGTCATACGGCGGAATCTTGTTGCCGTACTTCATTACCGCGCCCTCGCCGGCGTTGTATCCAGCCAACGCGAGATCGACACGCCCGTTGAACATTTTCAGAAGGTCCTTTAAGTAGCGCGTGCCGCCTTTGATGTTCTGCGCAACGTCGTAAGGATTCGTCACACCGTATCGCGCCGCCGTGCCGGGCATGAGCTGCATCAGGCCCTGCGCCCCTTTCGGGCTGGTCGCACCGGTAATAAAGCTCGACTCCTGCGACATCAGGCAGTAGATCAAATAAGGATCGACGCCGTATTGCGCGCCATATGTTCGGATAAGTCCGTCAATTCGATTATTTCCTGTCGACCAAATCGCCCCGGATGCACCAAACTCGGACACAACATTTGACGGAATTAGTGGCGCGGGTTGATTTGCCACCGCAATCTCTTTAGCCGCCTGCTCGACTTTAGCGCGGGCGTCCGCAAGGGCTTTCTCGTCGGCGTCAAACTGAACTCGCGAGATGAGTCCGTCGTCAAAAAGCGTTTTCGAGTCCTGCTGACGCTTTTCGAGTCTCTTTACTTCGGCTTCGTAGCCGGTTAAAAGCTCATTAAGACTGGTCTTGAGCTCAGCCTTGACCGCTGTTTCCTGCGCCTCGACTGACGCCGCCGAAAACAGGGCAATTACAACAAAGCCGAGCAAAAGCGCGGCTTTCGACACACGATGGGGAATATGCTTTAAAACCAAACGTCGTTAACCCTCCATAAATGTAAGACACCTTAACGGAACGGCTGGTTACGATGTTCCTTCAAATTTTTAGGTTGCCGAGACCTTTCGAGATTCCGGCACAAATTGTTTTGTGTGTATTATTAGCGACGCCCAACCCATAAGCTTCTCAGGAGGTCCATATGATTACCCAGCGTCGCCGCTTGCTCGTGTTTCTCCTTCTGGTTCTCTCCGCGCCTTTGTGCGCCAAAGCCCAGAGCGCCGGAAATAAAGTTCCGCTTACGCACGAAACCATGTGGCTGATGAAGCGTGTCGGTGCTCCCGTTCCGAGTCCTGACGGAAAGTGGGTTGTGTTTTCGCTAGTCGAGCCGGCGTATGACGAAAAGGACCAGATTAACGATCTCTGGATCGTTCCGACTGACGGAAGTGCGAAGCCACGACGCCTGACCTCCACGAAGGGCGGTGAGAGTGGCGTTGTGTGGAGCCCTGATAGCCGTCGCATTGCCTTCTCGGCGAGGCGCGAAGGTGATGAGGTCAGTCAGGTATACGTATTGGACATCGCTGATGGGGGCGAGGCAGTCCGTCTGACTTCCCTTTCAACCGGAGCGCGTTCACCACAATGGCGGCCAGACGGTCGTGCCATCGCGTTTGTCAGCACTGTTTTTCCAGGCACGGCTGATGACGAGGCAAACAAGCGTGTCGCGGCGGAGCGCAAAGCGCAAAAGTATCGAGCACGAGTTTACGAAAAGTTTCCGATTCGCAACTGGGACAAATGGCTTGACGACACACAAGCGCATCTGTTTGTGCAGGATGCACAACCTGGCGCCAAAGCCAAAGATCTGCTCGGCGGAACGAAGCTCGTCCGCGAACGTGGATTTGCCGGCCGCATGAGCGATTCCGCTGAAGAGCTCGATCCCGCCTGGACGCCTGAAGGCGACGCTATCGTCTTCGTCGCCTCCACAAACAGAGATGCGGCTGCATACGCAAACACAATCACTTCGCTCTTCAAAGTATCTACAAACGGCGGCGAGCCCGTGAGACTAACAACCCAGGCTGATAGTTTTACCCGTCCATCGTTCCGGCCAGACGGAAAAGCACTCTACGCCGTCGTCAATATTGAGAGCAACGACAAGGCGTATAACCTCTCTCGACTCGCAAAGTTTTCATGGCCCAATGCCAACCAGCCGGCAATTATCACGAACAGATTCGATCGTGCTGTTGGCACCTATGCATTCGCGCCTGACAGCAAGTCGATTTACCTGACTGCCGAAGAAGCAGGAAACGAAAAGCTATTCACAATGCCTGCGGATGGCGGTGAAGTGCGTCTCGCGATGGACATGACGCGCGGCGCTTACACAAACCTGAGAATTCCCGCTAAAGCGTCGTCAACAATTCTGATCGCAAACTGGGAAAGCGCAATCAATCCACCTGAAGTGTTTCAACTCGATCTCGTCACTAAAACACAAAGACCGCTGACATCATTCAATGCTGACCAAGTAGCAAAGATCGACTGGTTACCCGTTCGCCACTTCTGGTTTACGAGCAAAGCAGGCAAACGAATTCACAACATGATCTCGTTGCCGCCGAATTTCGACGAGCGCAAGAAGTATCCATTGCTCGTCATGATGCATGGTGGACCACACACGATGTTTCGCGACAACTGGGGACTGCGCTGGAACTATCACCTGCTGGCACGCCCCGGTTACGTGCTGTTACTGACAAACTATTCAGGGTCCACTGGTTTTGGCGAAGCATTCGCGCAGAGTATTCAGGGAGATCCACTTAAAGGACCTGCGAACGAGATTAACGAAGCCGCTGACGAGGCGATCCGGGCTTTACTCATTTGTCGATGGAACACGACAGGCCGCAGCGGGCGCGAGTTACGGTGGACATCTCGCGAACTGGATGCAGGCAACAACGACGCGCTACAAAACGCTCATTAGTCATGCTGGTTTGATTAATCTCGAGTCGCAATGGGGAACGAGCGACACGATTTATCACCGCGAAGTTAATAGTGGTGGGCCAGTGTGGGAACAAGGTCCGATCTGGCGCGAGCAAAATCCGATCAGATTCGCGAAGAACTTCCGCACGCCGATTCTGCTTTCTGTCGGCGAGAACGATTTCCGCGTGCCGTTAAATCAAACTCTGGAAAACTGGAGTGTGCTGCAACGACTGCGCATCCCGAGCCGCCTCATCGTATGGCCTGACGAAAACCATTGGATCCTGAAAGGCGAGAACAGTCGCTACTTCTACCAGGAAGTTCACGCATGGTTGAAAAAATATCTCGACGAGTCAACGAGCATGACAAGCGCCGGACAGAATAAACAATAGGATCGCGGGCCATTTCTCAGTGCCGGGAGTTTGTCTTGATTGGCTTTAAGCCAACCACAACAAAATCTCCCGCCTCGCGTTTGTGTACTACGCGAAACTTGCCGTCATATCGATCAACCAACTCTTTCTTCACAAACTCGCCCGCTTTCTGTTTGTTCTTCGCACCTTCCTGCTCGGCAGGTATGCGACTCAGAACTCTAATTCGACTTCCCTCTTTTACTGGTAGTTTGATTTGCAGGAGCCTCGCTTTGTGCAGTTTGAACGCCAACCCCTGGCGCGAAAAATTCAAGACTGCGTCTACTAAAACGGACTCTTCAACTTTAGGCTCCGAACGGGTGTTCCGGCTTACGTAGTTTTCTAATTTCGACCTGCAGACTTTGCGTGGAAACTTGCGCCGCTCACCTGTTGGTTTGTGGAGTGTAGAGAGGACCTGCCGGAGCCAGTAGCCGCGATTTTGAAAAATCTTGGTTACCGCTTCTGAAGCTTCCGCGTCACGAGCCCGTACGTGAAACAAATCAGTATCAGTAGTTAACCATAACCTGAGAAAGTGCTTCTCTAAAACTCGAAAAGGTCGTCCATTTCCCGAGCCCTCAAATCTGAAAACGGGCATGAGTGGTCCTATCGGATAACCGCCCCTCTTCTTCGAGTTAGGGTCTGAGCCAAAAGTGTACGGCTCAAAATATGCTGTGTCGTCGACCATAATCAGCCAGCCAGTTGGTGCGTGACCGTAGAATCTGACGACATTTTCCAGGGCTTCGTGCCCTTTGAACCAATTCCACGTGTTGTGGAAATCCCTGTAAAGACGTTCACTGAAGTAGGGCTCGTCAAGGTTGTCTTCTTCCGGTTGTCTCCACGCGTTGACCATTCTACGAACTCCTTCCGCCTTACTTTCGAGTAAGGAGCGAAACACACCGGTGCTTGTTAGTGCGTCAAGGATCAAAACACGCGCGTCGAATTTCTTACCCCGCTGGCGCGCGCGTTTGATCTTATCTTCGATATTGTCCAGGTGATGTGAGAGTCTGAAGTCTTCTGAGAGTCCGACGCCCATGATCCACAGCCGCCGTGAGACGTTTTCAAGATCCCCCAGGATATCTTTCATAGCGTCCTGCCTTGAAGGAAAGATCCGCGTGACTCCAGCGGATACTGCTCCGATCAGTGACTCTGCAGGTGGTGTTTTTTCTTTGACTGTTTCAAGAAGGTGCTCGGTCAGGTCGTTGATTAATGTTTTTCTTTTGCGAATGTCGTGTACAGCAGTCGAGTCGTACTTGAGGTAATTGAAAGGCCTCACGTCAAAAGGTGGGGGACTGTACTCGTCTCGAATTATGGCGAACGGCTTATTAAGAGCGCGACGTATTCCGAGTTCGAAAAACACGTTTGGATTAAAGGCGGAGATATCGCACAAAACCAAATTCGAGTTTAGTAATCTATCCAAGATCCGCCGATTGATCTCGAAACCTCCGCTTTCCAGAGGTCCAAGCGCTTGGAAGCCTATGGCTTTGACGGCCGGGATGCTCACACGGTTCAACATGGTAAGGAAATGATTCTTCTTCGGATAACGTTTTTCCACGGGAGTACTTAGGGGCTGAATAATGAAGCAGGTGGGTTTCTTAGGCATGGTACGCCTCCTTGAGGTTCAACGATTGAGTAGAGCGTTAAAGGCAGTGAGACGAATAACCCTGGACCAGAACTGAGATCTACTAACGGAAGCTGGATCGACCCGAGTACTGCGTCTGAGCGCCTGTGATAATAGGGTTCGTGTGCGTAACCGTCAATCCATTCTGACGCGCTTTACTCTCAGAAGTCGGCGGCGGCAATGACATTATGCCCGCGCGCAAACCTGAGCGTCATGAATTACGAACGGCTTTGCCTCAAAAGTCTTCTCATTCACACCGGGCTTTAGCCCAGTGTGCTAGACAAGCCATCAGCAGAAAACCGTTTCAACGGTTTCCTCTGATTTTCAACGAGTGTGACCAGCGCTGGGCAGAATTAATCGGGTTTCTCTGGTGAACTAAGGGAGTGCGAGGACGTCGAACTCGCGCGCGTCGAGATCTGTTGGGAAAATAAAGAGATGCTCCTCGAGCCAGACGATCGGACTGCCTCGATTTATCGGACTCTTGACGTTTCTAGCCTCGCGCGCGAAAACTTTCTCGCCTGTCGACGCGTTGTAAACCTCCCAGAAGACGTCCCCACTTTTGATCGATCCGCCGTCCATGAACGCGAAATCCTTTGTTCTCTCGCCTGTGTAGCTGAAAACGGCAAGCCACTTACCACTGGGTGACGCCCACGCGAGGTGCCAGTATTTCCCGGCCTTCGAATATTTCCTGCCACGGTAGTCGAGTTCACCCTCCGACGGAGTACATCTGATGCACACGACGATGCGCGGTTCGGTCACCACGCGCGCCGCGCTATCCCACTCTTGTTTAGTCGCATTGCGAACTTGCGGCTTGGCGCTAAATTTCACCGCAAACGAATTTTCACTATAAACAGGTCCGAAGGAGTTTGGAATTGCCTTAAAGAAGTACTCACCGGGTGCGCTGGAAAGCGTCCGCACCTCGATCTTCTCGACGTGTGAAACCGGTCTCTGTTGTTGAATGGACTCATACCACGGTTGAGGAAAGTGAAGCTTCGCGATGTTGAGCGATTGGCCCACAGTGATTGACGTTCCACTGGCGATTTGACAAGAGATAGTCGAGAGAAGAGAAAAAAGACAAAGCAAACGCATGGTGAGCGATCGGTTCACAGCCTTAGCTAATCCCAAAAACAATCAACGGGATTCCGGCAGGTAAGAGTAGTAAGAACCATCCTGCGAGTTTCACCATCCATCCGGGAGTTGTCCGGTTGATTGAGGGCCCGGGAAGCGTACCCACATAGTCTCCCATTTCGTCTCCGTACCAGATACACGCAAGCGGGAGTATGAAGTAGGCAGTTATCCCAATCAGTCGTCCTACCGACTGACCTGAGGGTTGTGATAGCGAGGCAAACGAAAATAAAGCCAGATAAATAATTACGACGAGGAGCGATAAGCGTCGAGACGTGATCAATCCGGACATAAAAGCTTCCCCCGATCTCCTGAACCATAGTACCTGAGAGCGAAGCGCAAATTAAACAACTTTGTTCATCGGTATGATTGGTCTTACCGCTCAGTCAAAGACAAATCGATTGGTAATAATTTATCTTGACAGCCCACTTCTGTCTGATACAGAATACGCCGCCTACAAAAGCACAGTAACAGTTCCAATTAACTGCTGGTCTTACCAATCGACATAAACCGCCGGCGAGGGTGCATGTGAGCCGTCGCCTTTGATGGAGATGAAGATTATGACTACAGCGACCCCGAACCGACGAGTTTTTTGGGCTGGTTTGCTCCTGATTCTCTCTGCTTTCACCGCAACCGCTCAGGAGTTTAGAGGACTTGTCGCCGGTAAAATCACCGATCCAAACGGCGCCGTCGTTCCCGGCAGCAAAGTTGAAATCAAAAACACGGAAACCGGAATCGTCTCGACCGCTATGACGGGCGAAGACGGCTCCTACAGTTTCCCTCTCCTGCCGCCCGGCAAGTATCAGCTCACCGTTACGAAGGAGAACTTCAACACCGCCGTGCGCGACGGAATTGAAGTTCGTGTCGCGGATCGATTGTCGCTCGACGTCCAGTTGGAAATTGGCGTGACCGCAATGGTCACGACAGTCGCTTCCGGATTGACACTCGAAACCGGTATGGTCAACACGGGAAGTGTCGTAACAGGTAAACAGATCAGCGAACTCCCGCTCACAGAAGGAACAGCTTATCAGCTAGCGACGCTCGCTCCTGGCATCGCTTACACAGGCAACCCCCTCTTCACTGGTCCAACCTCGAATGGCAACCTCGCCGCGTTTCGATCAAACGGCGCGACGGGCGCAAATCAGATCACGCTCGACGGCTCTCCGAACTACGCTTTTGACGGCGGCGTTGGTTTCTCGCCTCCATCCGACGCCGTACAGGAGTTCAAAGTTCAAACAAACACTTTCGACGCACAGCAAGGCTACTCAGCCGGAGCCACAGTGAACGTCGCGGTGAAAAGTGGTACCAACGATCTGCACGGCTCGGCGTGGTACTTCAATCGCGATCGAAGTCGTACAGCCAATAACTTTTTTGGTAATCGAAACAACCAGGCGCGGCCGATCAGGACATATCACAGGTTCGGTGGAGTGTTTAGTGGGCCAGTTGTGTTGCCGAAGTTCTACGGGCGAGATCGGACGTTCTTCTTTGTCTCTTACGAACGTCTGAGAGACAACATCGCGGAGCCACAGATCTTCACCGTTCCTACAGAAGCAATGCGGCGCGGTGATTTCTCGGCGCTCATCGTCAATCGCAACAATATCGCCAACTCCGCGAACACCGTAATTTTCAACCCATTCTCAGGCACGCAAAGCGGCAACAACGTCGTGCGAACATCGTTTGGTTGTCCGACGTCGGGCGCGTTGCCCGCCAACTCGCAGTGCAACATCATTCCCAGCGCGCTGATCAATCCGGTCGCGGCGAACCTAATCAAATTCTATCCGTTGCCGAACATCGCGGGAGTAGGAAACGGAACGCAAAACAACTACTTCTCCAACCAGATCCGGCACCAGGACTATCGCGGCTGGCTCACGCGTATCGATCATCGCATCAGCGCGAGGCAGTCGATCTTCGGCAAGTACTACCACAGCTTCAATCCGGAAGATCGTCAGGACTGGGCCGGCGAGGTAAATGGTTTTCCGATCACACGCGGATTTGAGTTTCGCACGAATGACGGCGGCAACATCGACTACACAAACGCGATGAGCTCGAATGTTGTATTTGATATTCGCGTCAGTATGAATCGATTCGTGCAGGAACGGCGGCCGGCCGAACTCTTCGATCCTGCTACGCTCGGGTTTGCCGCCGCTTCGTTGCAGGCGATGCGCGGATATCAATACCTGCCGCGCATCATGATCAGAAATCTCGATGCGACGAGGCCGATTAGATCCACACTCGGTTCCACGAGATCAGATTGGAATGAAGGTCGTATTCGCCCGTTCTACATGGGTTCAGTACAGCCGACATTAACGCATGTCGTCGACAACCACTCGTTGCGATACGGCTACGACTTGCGAATACTGCGCGAGAATTTCAGCACCGACGCTTACAAAGGCGGCCAGTTCTTTTTTGACGGAACGTTCACTGCGCCCGCTTCCAACTCTTCGGCCACCCTGCGAAATGTGTTTGGACGCGACGTCGCGGCGTTCCTGCTCGGCGTTCCAACAACAGGCTCAGGCGCTAACGCGAGCCAGATCGACAACTCAGTCAACTACTCGGTCCAATCCATCTATCATGGATTCTTCATTCAGGACGATTGGCGCTTCTCTAAAAATCTGACGCTCAACCTCGGTTTGCGCTACGACATCGAACAGGGCCTGACCGAGCGTTTCGATCGAATCTTACGTGGTTTCGATCTCGGCACGCCGAGTCCGATCGAAGCACAAGTGCGTGCCGCTTACACAACGGCTTTCAATGCGAATCCCGCGAACTTTGTGGTGGCGCCAAGCAACTTCCATGTGCTCGGTGGCTACACCTTTGCCAACGCAAGCAACCGCAATGTTTGGGAAGCAGACCGCAGCAACATCCAACCACGCGTGGGCGCTTCTTATCAGTTGAACGAGAAGACTGTGCTGCGCGCCGGCTTTGGCGTCTTCATGGCGCCTTTTCAAATTCAAACACCGCAACAAATCGGATTCGCAGGCAACACGCCTTTCGTCCCTTCAAACAACAACGGTCTGACGTTTGTTGCGACGTTGACAAATCCTTTCCCGAATGGAGTCAGTGGTGTTCAACCATCTTTCGGATCGAGTCTTGGACTGCTGACAGGAATCGGCGGAGATGTTGCGGCTACCGAAGCACCGATCATCGGACTGCTGCGAAAGAATTCAAAATTCGTTCGCGTCGTGCTGGGTATTCAACGCGAGCTGCCGGGCCAGATCGTCGTCGAAGCAAACTTCATTCGTGCTAACGGCTACGATCTTTCAGTCAGCAAGGATTTGAATTTCGTTCCGCGCGAATTCCTCGGCAACAACCCGACGACGGATGCGGCAGCGAACACGTTCTTGTCGGCGACGATTCCGAATCCATTCAGGAACCTCGTTCCGGGTGGCAGTCCTTTTAATACCGCGACCACAATCACGCGCGCGCAGTCGTTGCTCGCGTATCCGCAGTTCACCCATCTTTGGATTCAGGAATATAACGGCAGCAATCGTTACACGTCTCTTCAGTTGCAAATCAACAAGCGGTTCGCAACAGGCGTAACGATGAATGCAACGTACACATATTCGAACCTTCGTGAGAAGGTTGGTTACCTGAATCCGGGTGACACGCAGTTGGAGGATCGCATCTCTGAATTTGATCGACCGCATCGCTTTACGTTCGCGGGCGTGTATGAATTACCGATCGGGCGTGGACGTTTGATCGGGAATAACCTGAACCGCCTTCTTGATGCGTTCGTTGGTGGTTGGCAATTGAATGGAACGTACGAGTGGCAGAGTGGCGAGCCGTTCCTGCTGACTAATAACCTCTTCTTCCCCGGCGACGTTTCGACAATCGTTAGCCGGCTCGGCGATAACGACGGCCAGGGTGGTAAGTTTGGTATTGATCGGACGGCAATCGAAGCACCCGGTCTCGTTACATTGACTGCGTTCGGAATACGCAATGTTCCGACGACGCTCGACAGTCTGCGCAATCAGCCGTACTCGGTTGCGAACCTGTCGCTGACGAAGAACTTCAACATGGGTGAGACGCGCCGCTTCCAGATTCGTGCGGAAGCTTTGAATGCGTTCAATCATCCGTACTTCGGCGCGGGCATGGGTCTGAATCCCGGGACCGCCGCTTCGCCAAACAATGCTTTCGGACTGGTGACGACGCAACGCAACAATCCGAGAGACATTCAGTTCGGAGCGAAGTTCATCTTCTAGTACACAAAAGGCACAAAACAGCACGAAAATGAGATTGCATTCCTCGTTAATTCTTTTGTGCTTTTTGTGCCTTTTTGTGGCCCAAAATGGAGACACCGATCTTCAGACCGCTGACAACTTCCTTCTCTACCAACGCGCCTCAGGTGGCTGGCCCAAGAACATCGACATGTCGAAGGCGCTCAGTGATACTCAGAAAGCAGCCATCCTCCGCCAAAAGAAAAACAGCGACTCCACGATCGATAATGGCGCGACTTACACGCAGTTAGCGTTTCTCGCGCGCGTCTATACAGCACAACACCAGGAACGACACCGCGAGTCGTTCTTGAGAGGATTGGACTTCTTGCTCAAGGCGCAGCACCCAAATGGCGGCTGGCCGCAGTTCTACCCGAATCCGACTGGTTATCACAAGCACATCACTTTCAATGACGGCGCGATGATCGGTGTGATGAAACTGCTGCGTGATGTTGCGGCCGTGAAGCCGCAGTATGCTTTTGTCGACGAAACTCGACGCGCGCAGGCGGCGAGGGCCGTGGAAAAAGGGATCGAGTGCATCTTAAAAACGCAGGTGATCGTTGACGGGCGCCGCACTGTATGGTGTGCTCAGCACGACGAGGTGACATTTGCGCCGGCTGCTGCGCGGAAGTTTGAACTCGCTTCGTTGAGTGGTGGTGAAAGTGTCGACATCGTTCGCTTTCTGATGTCGATAAAGGATCCGTCGCCGGAGGTTGTTGAGGCGGTTGAGTCGGCAGTTAAGTGGTTTGAGCAATCGGAGTTGAAAGGCATCAAATGGGTTAAGAAGACAGATGACTCGCAACCCGGCGGATTCGATTGTGTTGTAGTTAAAGACGCCGGCAGTTCCGTTTGGGCGCGCTTTTACGAAATTGGAAGCAACCGGCCTATCTTCGCCGGGCGCGATGGAGTGGCGAAATACGACGTGGCCCAGATCGAGCACGAGCGGCGGACAAATTACGAATGGTATGTGCATGACGCGGCGAAACTGCTGAAACGAGACTACCCGGCCTGGCGAAAACGAACGGCCCGATGACGAATCGACGCGAATTCATCCGAGATCTTGTGATTGGCGGAGTAGCGGTTGCTGTTGCGCCGCGTATTTTTGCGTTTCCCGCATCTGCGAATCCGTGGGAAACCGTGATGCCTTCGATCCTCGAACGCATCAAGCCGCCTCGCTTTCCGAACCGCACGTTCCACCTCGATCGTTTTGGAGCAAAAGGTGACGGGCTAACAGATTGCACGGAGGCGTTTCGCCGTGCGATTGATCGGTGCACGAAAGCCGGCGGTGGCAAAGTAGTCGTTGGACCAGGCACATATCTCACCGGCGCGATTCATTTGAAGAGCAACGTCAATCTTCAGATCCAGGAAGGCGCGACGATCAAGTTTAGCCACCATCCTAAACATTACCTGCCGGTGGTTTTCTCTCGTTGGGAAGGCGTCGAGGTGTTCAACTACTCGCCTTTCATCTACGCATTCGAACAGCAGAACATCGCGATAACGGGCAAGGGCACGCTCGATGGTCAGAGCGACAGCGAACACTGGTGGCCATGGAAGGGCACTCAGCGCCCAGACCGTAATGCGCTCTTCACGATGGCGGAGAAAGGCGTGCCGGTTCGAGAGCGTGTTTTTGGCGAGGGTCATTACCTGAGGCCGCAATTTATCCAGCCATATCGTTGTCAAAACGTTCTGATCGATGGCGTCACGATTCGAAACTCGCCGATGTGGGAGATTCATCCTGTACTGTGCAGGAATGTGATCGTGCAAAACGTGCGTATCAACAGTCATGGTCCAAATAACGACGGTTGCAATCCTGAATCGTGTACGGATGTGTTGATCAGGAATTGTTACTTCGACACAGGCGACGACTGTATCGCGATCAAGTCGGGACGCAATGCAGACGGGCGGCGTTTGAAAGCACCGACTGAGAACATCATCGTGCAGAGTTGCCGGATGAAAGATGGTCACGGCGGAATCACTGTTGGCAGCGAGATCTCTGGCGGCGTGAGAAATCTTTTTGCCGAGAACTGCCGGTTAGACAGTCCAAATCTCGACCATGCTTTGCGAGTCAAAAACAACGCGATGCGCGGAGGGCGGCTTGAGAATCTGCATTTTCGAAATATCGAAGTTGGGCAAGTGGCCCATGCAGTGATTACGATCGATTTCAATTACGAGGAAGGTGCGAAAGGCGCGTTCATCCCGGTTGTTCGCGAGTACACGGTCGATGGTCTGCGCAGTGGCAGGAGCAAACACGCACTCGATGTTCAGGGTTTGGCAAACGCGCCGATCGAGAATCTGCGACTGACGAACTGCACTTTTGACAATGTTGCTGAAGGAAACGTCGTGAAGAACGTGAAGGACGCAACGCTCGAGAATGTCAAAATTAATGGGAGAACGTTTGATGCGTTCGCATAGTTTTCCACGCGAAGACGCAAAGGCGCAAAGGAAGAATCCGGTACTTACTTTGCGCCTTTGCGTCTTTGCGGGAGTGGTTTTATGTGTGACTACGCTCAGCACAGCGGCGCAGACGAAGCCCCTCTCTGAACGCGCGGCGGCGACTGCGATGACGGCTCTCTGGCGCGATGCCGCGAAGAAGGAGTCGGGATTTCCCGCGAAATGGACCTACGAACATGGCCTGGTGCTGAAAGCCGTCGAGCGGGTTTTTGACAGAACGCGCGATAAGCAGCACTTCCTTTTCATTCAAAACAACGTCGATCACTTCGTCGGAATCAACGGGTCCATCCGCACTTATTCAATCGACGAGTACAACATCGACAACATCCTCCCCGGACGTGCCCTGCTCTTCCTTTACAAAAACACCCGAATGGAAAAATACAAAAAGGCCGCCGCACTCCTGCGCGAACAACTGAGAACACACCCGCGCACCAAAGAAGGCGGCTTCTGGCACAAGAAGATCTATCCATCTCAGATGTGGCTCGACGGTCTTTACATGGGTGAACCGTTCTACGCCGAGTACGCCGAGACCTTCAGCGAACCCGCCGCATTCGACGACATCGCAAAGCAGTTCATCCTGATGGAGCGAAACTCTCGCGACGACAAAACCGGCTTGCTTTATCACGGCTACGACGAATCGCGGCAGCAACGTTGGGCCCATCCGCAGACCGGACGCTCTCCAAACTTCTGGGGCCGTGCCATGGGTTGGTATGCAATGGCTCTCGTCGACACGCTCGATCACTTTCCACGGAAGCATCCAAAGAGACAAGAGATCATCGCGATTCTGAATCGTCTCGCGAAGGCAGTGACGAAGTATCAGGATCCACAATCCGGGCTGTGGTATCAGATCCTGGATAAGCCCACTGCTAAAGGAAACTATCTCGAGGCCTCTGCAGCCTGCATGTTTGTGTACGCATTGGCGAAAGGTGTGCGAAAGGGTTACCTGCCTCGCAGCTATACACAAGTTGCAAAACGAGGCTACAGTGGAATCGTCAAAGAGTTTATTAAGACTGATGCCAACGGCCAGCTTAACCTTGAAGGAACCGTGAACGTCGGTGGGTTAGGAGGCAATCCATATCGCGATGGCAGTTATGAGTATTACCTGAGCGAGAAAGTAGTAACCAACGATCCGAAAGGCATCGGAGCTCTCATACTAGCCGCAACAGAGATGGAGATTGCCGGGAAAAGGAGATAAGCTAACTAGCATTATTGCATGAGCGAATCAAACGCCAACCTCTTCAAAGCCATCGATGCCGAAAGCCGCGGAACGACTTTCCAGGAAGTCGTTTCGCAGCTTCGCGAGATGATTCATAAAGGCGAGCTACGTCCCGGTGATCGACTGCCGCCGGAAAGAGATCTCGCAAAACAGCTCGGCGTGAGCCGCCCGACTTTGCGCGCCGGGATCAGTTCCCTTGCCGCAGTCGGTGTGCTGCAACCACGTCGCGGCGCAGGAACGTTTGTAGTCGAATCGGAAGGTCCGCCTGCCCTCGATAGCAGTGCGCTGAGATTGATGGCGTCGTTGCAGCGATTCACACCCGCGGAAATGTTTGAAGCACGACGATCTTTGGAGATGGCAATCGCGGCGCTGGCCGCGGAGCGGGCGACAGGTGAACAAATGGCGGAGATGTCGGAAGAGATCACCGGCATGTTTGCGTCGCTCGATGAGCCGGAACAGTTTCTGGTCCACGACATGCGATTTCATCAAACAGTCGCTGCCGCATCGGGCAATCGAATTCTCACCGCGTTAATGAACATGGTAGCGACGATTCTTTTCGAAGTGCGGAGCAAGACGGTGAAGCGAGCGCGAGATTTGAAGGAGTCGGCGGAAATGCACCGGACGATCTATCGCGCGATTCGAGATCGCAATCAGGAGGCGGCGCGCAACGCGATGCGCGACCATTTGATGCTCGCTCAGAAAGCGCAGGAAGAGGAAGAAGAGATCGCTTGAAGCCAAGCCACGAAAAGGCACATAGCAACACAAACGATTCCATTTGGATCTCTCACGAGCCGCTTGATCGTCGTTATCTCGCGCAGTTGCCGGAGACGGAGTTGTCCTATGAAGTAATGCCATCAGAGGAAGCCGTCGGACGCGCGATGCTTGATGAGATTACGCGTGCTGCGGCCGCTAAAGATGGTCCGATCGTGATGGTCCTTGTCGGTGGACGTGGTGGACAGGCGTTGCACCGGTTATTAGGTGCAATGGCCAAGACTGGCGATCATGATGCCCTATTCAGCCGGCTTGATGTTTTTACCCAAGACGCGCTCGCGCCGTTGCGAATGGATAACGGGTTAAGTTTTGTGCGCGATTTCGAGCGACTGCTGGGCGAAGACTTCTTTCGTAAAGTGAATAGCTTTACTTCGATGCGCACTGACGCCAAAGATCTCGAAAGTGAATTGGCGGGATACGTTCAGCGACTGGAATCTTTGGGAGGTATCGATCTCTTTTTCCTTGGGCTTGGACCTGAGGCGGGTGGAGCTTCTCACCTCGCTTACATCAAGCCCGGTTCGGGCGCGTCTTATAACGACGTCGCCGGAATGATCCCCATCTCCGAATCGATTCTCGAGCACCACATCAGCAAGTTTAAGGCTGGAGGCACAGTCGTCACCGAATCCGACGAGGCTGAGTGTCGCGCAGCGAAACACATTCTCACACTTGGACCAGCCGCAATTCTTAATGCACGACGCGTTGTGCAATCAATCGTCGACGCCGACACAGCACCGGCAAAACGTGAAAGTTACCGGCAGTTGTTGACGACAAAAATCGCCGGCGATGGAGACGCCCGCGCAAGACAATTCGACCAAAACCCTGGCCTGTGGCTCCGGGTTCACCCCAACGTCCGCTCACTCATTTTACCGAATGTTTTAGCCACAGATTAGACGGATAAAGACGGATCTCCACTCGTTAATTGAAAATCCGTATTTGATCCGTTTAATCTGTGGCAACAAGCGGTGTCGTCTTTTCGCATTACAACCTACAATATTCATAAGTGTCGTGGACTCGACCGTCGTGTGCGCCCGATGCGCATCGCAGAGGTCTTGAAGCAGATCGATGCCGACGTCATCGCACTACAGGAAGTGGTCGGCATGGACGAAGTTGAGCGCGAACACAATCACGTACACGCGATTGCAGAAGCGCTCGGTTATGACTTCCGTATCGGTGAGAATCGACGACACCGGGGCGCAGCTTACGGCAACGCGCTACTCAGCCGCCTTCCCATCGTCGCGGATCACAATCACGATCTCTCATTTCGAATGTACGAGCCGCGAGGCTGTTTAGAGGTGACGATCCAGAGTCCCATCGAAACCTCGTTGCAAATCTACAACGTGCATCTCGGCACGGGCTTTTTCGAACGGCGCTACCAGGCACACCGGCTATTTGACGTAATTGAGGAAAACCCGGCTGCGGCACCGCGCATCGTGCTTGGAGACTTCAACGAGTGGACACGTGGACGCGCTACGCGCCTTCTCAGTAATCACTTGAACAGCGCTGAACCAGATCCACTTGCAGGTAGAGCTCGAAGCTACCCGGGCGTGTTCCCCATTCTGCACCTCGATCACATCTACTACGACTCAAAACTCAAACTCAAGAGCATCGCGGTCCATCGCAGCCGGCTGTCACTCCTCGCGTCGGATCACCTGCCGATCGTGGCCGAGTTCGAGTTTTAGTCGTTAACGCTCTTGGTGCTTTCCTGTTGTTGAATTGGTGTTTGTTTTGGGCGTGTCCGGCCGAAGAGTTTGACGGCTCTGTAAACGAGCGCGAGTGATATCCACACCAACAGGACGATCAACGGATAGGTCAGCGAGCGCGGAAAAAACCAGATGAGGACGGCATAGCCCAGGAGCAACAACGCTACCGTCATCATGAGTCGAGCCTCGACAGGTTCAAGCACACGTCGACTTGAAAACGCAGCGCCAACAGCATTGCCGAGCCGGATGGCTCCGGCCGCAGCGCGCCCACCGCTTCCTCCACCACTCGTCATTGCCGGATGCGGACGATCGACATGCTGGGCCAGTCGCATTTTCCGCCGTGAATCCAGAACTACCTCCGTCGCATTCTCGAGATCGCGAAGGTAGGTTTCCTCCATCTCGCGAGCGAACGCCACATCCTCGATCACAACGTCGAGCTCATAGTTGCCAAACCAACTCACGACGTTGAGGTTCGTGGAACCGACGCGCGCCCACATGCAGTCAGCAACTGCCGACTTCGCATGCAGCATCGTTCCATTCCATTCAAACACTCTCACGCCTGCTTCGAGCAGAGGACGATATCCCGATCGCGAAAGCGGACGCACAAAAGGAAGATCCGAAGCGCTCGGCAATAGTAAACGAACGTCGACGCCATCTTCCGCCGCTGCTCTCAGTGCCTGCACATACGAGAACGTTCCCGCGTAGTAAGCGTCGGTTAACCATAATCGCTTTCGTGCAAGCGTAGCGACAAGTTGATCGACGCGCAGCATTTCGGCGCTGGCAGGTTCACCACCGACAACACGAAGCGCGACGTCGCCCGCCGTCTCGAGCACTTCGCGCTTCGCGACTTCGTCAGACGAAAGCGGCCTACCTGTCAACGCCCATACTTTTGCGAATTCGTATTCGATGTCAGCCACTGATGGACCACGGATCTCGATCCCGGTATCGCGCCATGGTTGGATATTCTTTTCGGGCACACCGACCCACATCCGGCCCACACAAAGTCCGGTAACAAAGCCGATCTTCCCATCGACTGTAAGTGTCTTGCGATGATCGCGGCTTAACCAGCCGAATGGTGAATCCAGACGCGGAGGGTTGTAGCAGCGCACTTCAACACCGGCTGCGCGAAGATGATTCCAAAACCGGCGCGATGTTTTGCCGAATCCACCCATCCAGTCGTAAATCAGTCGCACACGCACACCTTCGCGCGCTTTTGCTGCGAGTGCGTCGGCAAACATCCACCCCGCATCGTCTTCATGAATGATGTAGCTTTCGAAATGAATGTAGCGCTCGGCTGCCTTTATTGCGCCAAGCCACGCCGGGTAATTCTCTTGCGCGTCAATCAACAGTCGAACGCTGTTGCCGCCGACGAGCGGAGCCCCGCCCGCGCGCGAGAACGCCTGGTTCGCGAGATTACGCACGGAAAGGAAGTCGGTCCTTTCGGCCTCGAAGCACTGTACGTTCGCGCTCATAATCTCGTTGTTTCGGTTTTGTCGACTAATACTCATTTACAGCCGATCGTTCGCCAGCGCCAAAGGCGCGAAATATGACAGCCGGTCGTCGCCAGCGCCAAAGGCGCGAAATATGACAGCCGGTCGTCGCCAGCGCCAAAGGCGCGAAATATGACAGCCAGGGGCAAGCGCGGAGCGAAGCGAAGCGCGCCGCCCCTGGTAAGCCGAATCAAATTAAGAGAGAGCACTGAAAGTGCGAAATATCACCGGTATTATTTCGCTCTTTCAGAGCTTCAGGTCATTTTTCTTTCTTTCCCAGGGGCGACTCGCTTCGCTTCGCTCAGCGCTTGCCCCTGGCTGTCATATTTCGCGCCTTTGGCGCTGGCGAACGACCGGCTGTCATATTTCGCGCCTTTGGCGCTGGCGACGACCGGCTGTCATATTTCGCGCCTTTGGCGCTGGCGAACGACCGGCTGTCATATTTTGCGCCTTTGGCGCTGGCGAACGACCGGCTGTCATATTTTGCGCCTTTGGCGCTGTGGGCCATGACGCCCACCGCATAACATAAAAAGTCACAATTACAAAAGACTTTAACCGTAAATTGCGACTACTCTGTGGCGTTGTGGACAAGAAAATGCACCGACTACTAACATTTACATTGCTTCTCTTAACTGTGACCGCGTGCCGGCGGTCCGCCGACCAACTTCAACCAGGCCCTGGGCCTGCAAGTACCGCGCCCCCAGTAACCAGCTCGGCCCCTTTGGGCCCCGCCCCGACGTCTTTCGCTGACGTCGTCGATCGTGCGGCTCCGGCAGTGGTAACGATCCACTCGGCACGTCGAGTGCGCGCTCCGCGTCAACATCCATTCTTCGATGACCCACGCTTTCGAGAATTCTTTGGTCTTCCAAGAGGCTCGGAGCCACAGCAACCCCAGGTCCGCGGAATAGGCTCGGGAGTAATCGTCTCTCCCGAGGGCTATATATTAACGAATCATCACGTGATTGATGGCGCGGAAGAGATAACTGTGGAGTTGAACGACGAGCGAACTTTTTCCGCGCGGCTCGTCGGCTCAGACCAGCCGAGCGATTTAGCGGTCTTGAAAATCGATCAGGCCAATCTGCCCGTACTCAACATGGGCGACTCGGATCGAGTGCGTGTCGGCGACGTGGTTCTCGCCATCGGCAATCCACTCGGGCTCGAGCAAACAGTCACCGCAGGAATCATTTCAGCAAAAGGACGTTCAACTGGTCTATCTGACGGATCGTTCGAGGATTTTCTTCAAACTGACGCGCCGATTAATCAAGGCAACTCAGGAGGCGCGCTCATTACCGCGGCCACCGGCGATCTTATCGGCATCAACTCACAAATACTCTCGCCCACTGGCGGCAACATCGGTATCGGCTTTGCTATTCCAGTTAACATGGCGAAGAACGTCATGGACCAACTGATCCGCGGCGGCACGGTGCATCGCGGTAGTCTCGGTGTTACGATCCAACCACTGACTCCGGATGCGATTTCACAACTCGGATTGCAAAACGCGCGCGGCGCGCTTGTTAATTCAGTTGTTCGCGGTGGTCCGGCAGACCGCGCGGGAGTGCGAGCGGGCGACGTCATTACAGCTTTCAATGGCCAGCCCGTTGCCGATCCAAACGCGTTGCGCAATGCTGTTGCTCGAACAGCACCGGGCACAGACGTAACGGTCAACGTGTGGCGAAACCGTCGCGATGAACAATTGCGCGTCAGGCTCGGTGAGTTGAACCGGCAACCGGCTGAGTGAGGAAGCGATGCACATGGAAGCCAACCATCGCGGCGTGAAAACCGCAAAGCAACACCACCGCAAGGCATTTCGGCGGCTGCGTGCAGGCGGCAGCGTACGCCAGTTCGCCTCGTCTGAAGGACATCGCACAGACGCGCAAAGCGGAACTTTTCGCGCTGCTGTTTTTGGTGTCAACGATGGTCTGGTGTCCAACTTAGGTCTCGTCATGGGCGTCGCGGGTGCGAGTGCGGATACACGTTTCGTCTTGCTGGCAGGTATGGCCGGGCTTCTCGCGGGAGCGTTTTCGATGGCGGCGGGCGAATACGTTTCGATGAAAGCGCAGCGCGAATTGTTTGAGAATGAAATTGAAATTGAGAGACGTGAGCTCGCAGAAGATCCGAAAGGTGAACAGAAAGAGCTCGAACTGATTTATCGCAGTAAGGGTTTGCCCAATACTGCGGCAGCCCAATTAGCTTCGGAAATGATGAGCGATCCGGAAGTTGCATTGGACACTCACGCGAAGGAAGAACTCGGGCTCAACATGAGAGAGTTAGGCTCACCCTGGGGTGCAGCGGCAAGCTCGTTTGTTTCGTTCGTGATTGGCGCAGGCGTTCCGGTGTTGTCTTACATACTCTTGTCTGCTAGCGCCGCGTTCATGACGAGTTTAGTGTTGAGTGCATTTGCGCTGCTGGCGGTGGGCGCGATGATTGCGAGTTACACCGGTCGCAGCCTCGTCATTAGCGCGTTGCGAATGTTACTGATTGGATTTGGTGCTGCTGCCGTTACATATTTAGCCGGCAGAGCGATTGGAGTTTCTACCGGACTCTAGTTTGTTTACACCACAGGGAGGGAACATGAGGCGTAAGAAAGTATTTGTTTTTTTGTTGATGCTATGCTGCGCGGCGCTTTTTGTCGCACCGTCGCAGGGCCAGGAGGGCGGCACTGAACGTATCACCGGAACAGTTGTATTTATGAGCGGGCGCTCCAGCGGGCGGACTCGTCCCTTCACATTGACCGTCAACCGCTTCACCGCGCCAAACCAGTTACGCGAGCTAAACGATGCGCTGAGCAATGGCGGCCAGGACCGGTTGCTCGACAAGCTTAACGACATGGACGCAGGACGAATCCAGATCGGCACTGGCGTCGGCGTTCGCGCAAACGCCGTCATCTCGGATCCATGGAGCGAAGGTGGAAGAAGGATAATCGTGCTTTATGAGCGCGACGTCCGCTTCTTCGAACTGCGTTACGGCACTCGATCCAGCGACTATCGAGTCGGGTATGCCGAACTTTTCATCGATCGCAACGGTAAAGGTCAAGGAACACTAATCCCAGCCGCACGCGTACGGTTGAAAGATGGCAATACGTGGGAAGTCGAGGACTTCGGAGTTTTCCCGGCGCGACTCATGGCTTTGCGTTCGCGTGGACGCGTCGTGCCTCGCTAAAAGATGTAGGAGATAAAAACATGAAGGTAACTTGGATGACAGATGCTGACGAAGCACTCGCACGTGCAAAGGAAGAAAAGAAGCCGCTGTTGATCGACTTCAGCGCGGCCCCTGCCTGAGGCGCATGTGCTCGGCTGGAAGCCGAGTCGTACAGCGACGACGAAGTCTCCGCATTCATCAACGAGAACTTCGTTCCACTTGAAGCCCACATCAAAGAGCACCCCGTTTACTTCCATCGCTTTGACGCAGCATGGACTCCCACGGTAGTCATACTCGATTCCAAAGGAAAGGAAAGATTTCGTCTCGAAGGCTATGTGCCGAAAGACGAATTTCGCGCCCAGTTGGAACTCGGTTTAGCTCGAGTTGATTTTATGAGTAAGAACTGGGCTGACGCGGAACGGAGGTACTCAGAGGTGCTCGAACGCTATCCGAACTCGCAGGCAGCGCCCGAGGCACTCTACTGGAAAGGCGTGAGTCACTACAAAGCGACGAACGATCACACTGTGCTGGGCGAGCTGCCGGAACAGTTCAAACAAAAGTACCCTGATAGTGTTTGGGCACTGAAGACGATTGCGTGGATTCACTGACGGAGCGCGGAGCGTGATATGACGACTTCAATGCCCGCGATTTTCTTCGGGCATGGAAACCCGATGAACGCCCTCGCGGTGAACGAATGGACCACCGCGTGGGCCAACATCGGAAATACTATTCAGCGTCCCCGAGCCATTCTTTGCGTCTCGGCTCATTGGTACTTGCCGGCGACCCTCACGACCGCGATGGCTTTGCCGCGAACCATCCACGACTTCGGCGGCTTTCCAAAAGAGTTGTATCAGGTCACATATCCTGCGCGCGGTGAGCCTCAGCTCGCCCGCCGCGTGCAGGAGTTACTCGCGCCGCTCCCTGTCGGACTCGACAACTCCTGGGGGCTCGATCACGGCACATGGTCCGTGCTTGCGCACGTGTTTCCTAACGCTGACGTTCCCGTCGTTCAGTTGAGCATCGATGAAACTCAACCCGCAGGTTTTCATTTTGAGTTGGGTAAACGATTGACACGGCTGCGTGATGAAGGAGTCCTGATCATCGGCAGCGGCAACCTGGTCCACAATCTTCACACGTACGCGTGGGGTAGGCACATGCCCGAACCATACGACTGGGCCGTACGCTTCGAGACGACGGCAAGAGAGTTGATGCTGAGCGGCGAGTTTGAACCGCTTGTTCAGTACGACTCACTCGGTCGCGATGCCGTCTTGTCGATACCAACGCCGGATCATTACCTGCCGTTATTGTACGTAATTGCGACGAAACGAAGTGATGACGCAGTCAGTTTTCCTGTCGAGGGTGTTGACGGCGGGTCAGTCTCGATGCTCGCGGTTCGCGTCGGCTAGCCGAGAAATGTTTACGGGCACTTGCTGCGAACGCCGATACACTCGAAGCGTTCGTTGCCGATGCGATAGCGCTGCCAGTCTTTGTAATCGAAGTGCCACCACTCCGCTTCGTAGACGGTAAAACCTTCCGCTTCCATCGCAGATCGCAGAAGGTCGCGGTGCCAGCGCTGAAGTGATGTGCCGCCCGGATAATTAGGGTACGCGCGGTCGGTGGTTTCATCGTAGGTGCTGACCATTTCGACCGGTTTCCCGGTTTTGAGATCGTAAAGTGACAGATCGACTGCCGCGCCGCGATTGTGACGCGAGCCTTTGGAAGGATCCGCAACGAACAGCTTCTTATCCTCCGGAGTCGCATCCCAGAAAACCTTCGTTACGTACCACGGGCGATACCCGTCGTGAACGAGTAGCCCGTAGCCTGACTGCTTCAACTTTCGATTGATGCGAACGAGAGCTTCCGCCGGCGCGCGTTGCAGGAAAGCACGCGGCTGGGAATAGAAAACTGTGCCGAAGAGATTGTTTGTGGTCGAGTAACGGACGTCGAGCTTGATCGCTGGATCGAGTTTTCTTAGTTCAACCAGATCCGCCGGCAGAAAATCACCTGTTTCCACTGGCGGGTCGGCCTGAAGCGCCTCCTTGATCAGCATCGGGACGGGACGCACCGGATCAACCTTGAGTTGTGTGGCTCCATCTTCTGGTCCAAGCGGCTTGCGCTTGAAAAACATGTTTCCGGTTCTGAATTGATTCACCCTACCACGTGAATCGCGCAGGAACACAAAGCGTCCGCCCTCGCGTTTGGTGGAGGAATCAAACTCGAACATGTTGCGTGAAACCTGACGCATGCATGCGAGCTCGCTTCGATTGTAGAGCGCGCAGAGTTTTCCGTCTTTCTCGAGGATCGTGATAGTGAGAGCTTCGAGAACGTACTCGCCGAGGAGTGGACGCCATTGAGACGGGGCTGGAAGAGGTTTCTGTTGTGCCTGTGCTACTGTTGCTGAAAACAACAAAGCAGACAGCACTAAAAGAATTGCACGACGGCTAAAGCGCATTTTGAATCTTTTCGAGAGCCCCCTGGAGAACTGAATCTTCGCGCGCGATGCAGAAGCGCATGTATCTGTCGTGCTCGACACTATCTGCGAACGCGCCTCCGGGTACACCAGCAACGCCCTTGGTTATTAACATCTCGTTGAAAGCGATCGCGTCTTCAAAGCCATCAGGAATTTTCGCCCAGACATAAAACGCCGATCCGGAGTCGTAGATTTGGAACCCGGCTTCGTTCAATACGTCAACAGCCATGCGTCGTTTAGCGGTGAAAGTGTCGCGCAGCACGGAATAGTAATTCGGATCCGCCATCAGCACTTCGCCCAGCGCGAGTTGGAGCGGAGTTGGCGAACAGACGTAGAAGATGTTGTTGGAATTGTTGAGCGGCGCGATCAGATGCGACGGGCCATACACATAACCAAGCCGCCAACCGGAAATGTTCCACGACTTGGAGAATGAATTCGCCGTGATCGTACGTTCCCACATCCCGTCCAAAGTCGCGATCGAGGTGTGCTTCTTATCGCCAACGACGTAATGTTCGTAAACCTCATCCGCGAGGCAAAGCAGATCGAACTCCTGGCACACAGAAGCGATCCCTTCGAGCTCTGCCCGCGTGAAGACTTTCCCTGTCGGGTTCGCAGGACTACACGCGATGATGGCGCGCAGCGGAAACTCCTGGTTCTTCCATTCCCGGCAACGCGCTCGTAACTCGTCCACATCGAGCTCCAGGTTCTCACCATGTAACGGCAAAACATTGCTGTGGCCGCCGAGCTCGTCGAGGATTCGCCGGTGATATGGATAGTAAGGTTCGAAAACGAGGGCGGAGGCATTCTGTAAATGAGTATGCGCGATCGCGATGAGCGCGCCGGTTGCGCCGGGTGTAATTAATAACTCCAACGGCGTCGCTTTTGGATCGACTTCGATGTTATTGAATTGCGCAATCTTCTTCGCAACCGCTTCGCGCAACACGCTTACACCTTCGGCGGGACTGTAGTGATTCCGGCTCGACGCGATCAACTCATTCGCGGCGTGGGCCAACTTCGGACTGATCGCAAGCTCTGATTGTCCTTGTACGAGGTTTCCGCTGGGTGGGACCAGTCGGGTGATCGTTCTTATTTCGGGTTGGGGTCTCGACATCATTTCACCTAGTGTGATCAGGCCGCACAGAGAAGCGCTTAGTTGTGGCTGCTTGTGGGCTCAATACGTTGAACTGAAGCGCAGCAGATTGCCGGCGAAAGCAAACCAAAGCACTCCAAGGCATGCAAGCAACATTATCGTAGCTTGTAGTTTGCCCCAAATGCTGGTTCGTTTGCCAATCCACGCGACCACTGCGTTAACGAGAACGACCAGCGTACCAACCGCTCCAATCACACCGACTGTTTGAATGATGCGAAACCAGGTAGTGCCCCGGTCACTGAAAACGTCGAGATGTGTGAGGCCATACATTGTCAAACCGATTAAAGCTGCGATGAAGATCAGGTCAAGCGCAAATACAATTCGCACGAGAATGCGCAGCAGGCGTTCAGTTCCAGTGAGCTGTAACTTGTACCCGTGATGCTTTCGCACAAACCACCCGACGGGCCACAGTATTAACGTAAGCAGCATTAATGCCAGCGAAACCGCAAGCACGGCCAGGAGAACTTTTCCGTTTTGAAACGTGCCGGCACGTTGGCCCACAAAAAACGGGTACGGCAGGACCATCTGCATGCGGCCGGTCTCATCAGGCTTGAAGATTAGTTTGTCCTGCCCGTCTTTCTCGCGAAACGTCATTGGGCCAATTGCCTGCCAGCGTTTAGGCTGACCGTTCGCACCAGTCAACTGCGGAGTCACAATGTCGCCTTCTCCCTCAGGCGAGACCGTAAACTGGCTCACTAACGACGCCGTTTTCAAAAACGAAGTCTCACTACGCCGGCTCAAGATGTACGAGCCTGATGCCGCGTTTGCATCCTCTTTCGCAGTTGACGAAGTCGCGGCGGGCGGTGTGTAAGGATAATAGCGATCGAGAAACGCTTCCCAAAGATTTACTCTCCCGGCACTTTCGCCGCGGCCCGCGCTGTTGTAGGAAACAAAAAACCCGACGTTCTGGTCCAACACCAAATGCAGGTCGCTGTGGAAGTAGACGGTATCGCCACCATGTCCAATGATGCGGTGTCCGTTGCGCGTCTCTTCGTAGAATCCGTAACACATCGCGTTCGCGGCGTCGTCGAGCGCAAACAAACGACTGTGCATCAGACGCGCCGTTTCGGGTTTGAGTATTTGGGCATCACCTAACTTCCCATCCCCCAGGTGAGCAATCATGAACTGTGCGATGTCAGTTGCGCTGCTACTCAAACTGCCGGCCGGAAATGGATTGATCATCTCAAACGACTCAGCCGTGCCTGAGCCGAGGCGATAACCATTCGATATCAATTCAGCGAGTCCCGAAGGAAGCGGCTGCACAAATGTCGAACGCTGCATCTTTAGCGGCTTGAAAATGTTTTCGTTAACGTAATCTTCAAACGGGCGGCCCGACACACGCTCTACGATGTATCCTGCGACTGCGGTCGCGTAGTTCGAGTAAGCGGGCACTGTTCCCGGTGGATAGATCCGCGCGGGAATGTGCGTCTTGAGATATTGGCCCAGGTTTGGTTTCGCGGAAGTATCAGTGCTGAAGAGATCTTTGATCTGCTCCTCGAAGCCCGGCGTGTGCGTCAGGATGTTTTTTAAAGTGATCGGCTTTCCGAAGGCATCGGGAATTTTGTAATCGAGATACTCGTTTACGTCGCGATCGAGATCGAGTTTCCCCTGCTCGAACAACTGCATGACCGCGGTCCACGCGAACAACTTTGAAATGGAGCCGGGACGAAACAAGGTGTCCTGCGCGGAAACGATTTTCTTCTTTTCGACGTCCGCGTAACCGTAGCCTTTAGCGAAGAGTAATTTTCCGTCTTTCACCACCGCGACTGTGGCGCCGGCGATGTTGTCGCTCTTAAGTTGAAGCGGAAGAATTCCGTCGATGAACGCTTCGACGTCGGCGGCCGTCATTTCGCGCGCTCGACCTGGTGGTGAAGCAGGAACAGCGGGAGGTGCGTCCTGAGTAACAGGTGATTGCCTAGGCACCTGCGCGAATACGCTGCCAGCAACCACCAACGCGACCAAGAGTATTGTGAGCGGTCTTCTCACTGAGGCTCCATGTCCTCGTTCGGAGTTCAAGGGGCGTTGCCCGAAAAGCGCCTTATGCGGAGAAGATGTCCCACGCCAAGGCGCAAAGGCGGCAAAGCGCTACGCGTTTCCAAGGGTTTTCTTTGCGCCCTTGGCGCGAGAAATGTTTCGTCGCTACATGCCACTCGAATATTTTTCGCGCAACGCCGGTTGAACTCCAAACGAACGCGTAATTAATTCTTCACTGACGTGACAGCTTTCGGATCCGGCTCTGGTACGCGCGTGAAATCCGAAAGGTTCTCGATACTCATCGAATCAGCTTTACCCTGCGTATTCAGTTTGAAATTGACGAAACCCTTTCCTTGCATCGGATCTCGCCACGCTACACGGAACGTATCGTAGTGCCAGTGCTCGAGGTCACCGGTAAAGTTTGGACCAAAATGGATTACGAGCTTTTGTTTGTCGAGTGCGACCTTCGTCTTGCCATACATGTCGCTCTCGAACGATCCGGCATACTTCTCCAACGCCAGCGACGGCGACGTTCCTTTCACACGTTCAGCTTCAGCTTTTTTCTCTGCCGCTTTTCCCTGCTCTTCGAGTCGCTTCTCGACTTTCAGCAGCTCTGAGCTCCAGTCGCGCTCGGGTGCTTTGAGGTAGAAGTCGAGAATCTTGTACATCAAAGCGTGCGGCAGAGTGTTGCCGTGCAAGTTTGTAAGAATCACGCACCCGACCTTTTCCTCCGGGATCATCCCCACTTGCGCTCGCATTCCGTCGATCGCGCCACCGTGTTCAACCAGCTTGCGGCCGCGGTAATCGCTCAAAAACCATCCAAGCCCGTACGTGAGAAAGTGAGCTTCGGGATAAAGACTTGCCCGTGGACCATCGAGGCCAACAATCGTCTGCGGTGTTTGCATCGCCTTGATTGAAGCCCCACTCAACAGTCGTTGATTGTCATAAACACCCTCACCAAGATTTAATCTCAGCCATTGGGCCATGTCCTGGACGTTTGAATTTATCGAACCGGCCGGAGCGATGTTGTCGATGTTGCGCCATGGGACAGCGCGAACCTTGTCTGCGATTTTAGAGTGTGGAGAAGCAACGTTGGTCGAGTTGGCAAACGCTTTGATGCTCGTACTCGTCGACTTCATGTTCAAAGGCGTGAAGATGCGTTCGCGCAGGAAGTCGTCCCATGTTTTGCCGGTCACTGACGGAATCACCTGACCCGCCGCAAGAAACATGATGTTCTGATAGCCGAAACGAGCTCTCAGGCTCCACGACGGCTTCAAATAACGCACGCGACGAAGCACTTCGTTACGATCGTACTCGGACGCGTACCAGAGCAAATCGCCGCGCTGGAGGCCGCTGCGGTGAGTTACCAGATCAGCGACAGTCAACTCGCGAGTGCTGTACGGATCGAAGAGCTGAAATCCCGGCAGGTATTTCGTGGCCGGATCATCCCACTTGATCTTCGCCTGATCGACGAGTATCGCGAGCGACGCTGCAGTGAAAGCCTTGGAAGAAGATCCGATGGCAAACAAGGTCTGCTGGTCCACCGGCTCCGGTTTGTTGAGCTCGCGCACGCCGAAACCTTTTGCGAAAACGATCTTGTCGTCTTTGACAATCGCGATTGCGACGCCCGGCACGCCCCAATCCTTGATCGCTTTGTTCACATACTCATCAAAATCCGATCCCGGCGCCTGTGCGAACGCTAGCTGCGCTGTACACAAAAACACAAACAGCAAAATCGAAAAACGAGTCTTCATTGCGTTATGCCTTTCTAAAAAATCCTTTATGCCTTTTGTGGCTAACTCCAGATCTGCGTGAGGACGCGATCAAAGTTGCCACCCAGAATTCCTTCAATCTCCGAGTCACTGTACTTGCGGCGAATCAAACCTTCAGTCAGATCAAACATTCGTTTCGGGTGATTGAGACCTTCGATGTCGATCTTCTCGCGGAAGCTGTAACTTCCCTTGTATCCCGAGCGGAGTTGCCGGTTGAGCTCCGGAGGCATCGCGTCGTAGCCATACAGATCTATGTCGCTGCCGACGCCCAGATGCTGTGGTCCAATCAGTTTCCTGACGTGATCGAAGTGATCCAGAACGTGCTCCACCGTGGTCGGT
This sequence comes from uncultured Acidobacteriota bacterium, assembly GCA_963728575.1. Classification (GTDB taxonomy): domain Bacteria; phylum Acidobacteriota; class Blastocatellia; order Pyrinomonadales; family Pyrinomonadaceae; genus PSRF01. Next base: position 72,462 of record CAVSKT010000012.1, on the reverse strand, counting down.
TCGTCTCCTTTGACAAACATGCGCACGCCCGTGATTCCGATGACGCTGCCAGTTTCTCCAACCTTCTTGATCGCTTCATCCGTCTTCAGACGCGGATGGTTAGGCACGAGCGCACGACAGTTTGAGTGAGTAATCAAGACCGGTTTCTTAGAGATCTCAAATGCATCGAGAGTCGTGCGATCGCCGCAATGCGAAACGTCGACCGCAATTCGGGCTTTGTTCATGCGTTCGATGATCGCGATACCGAAGTCTGAAATACCCTCGTCTCTACGTTCAGTTGCACCGTTCCCGATCAAATTTCGCGCGTTGTAAGTGAGTTGCGAAACCCGTTGGCCCAGACCCTGAAAGAGATCGACGTCATCAGGGCGGCGGAAGTGCTCCGAATTCTGAATGCCGAGAATCACACCGACTTTGCCCGATTTCTTCACGCGTTTTAAATCGCCGGCGCTGTCAATGCGTGTGAAGTAATCGCCGTTGCTCGCGATGAAGCCGTTCCATCCCGCGAAGAATTGCAGTGCGTTTTCGTAAGCGTTAGGACCACCCATGCCAACCGCGGGATGAATCACGTTTATTCCCGACTCTGTGTACGGCTGCAAGTCTGCCGCTGTGAAGGTTTCAGGATCCTTGAACCATTTTGTTTGCTGGGGAAAGTTGAGTGTCAACACACAGAGCATGTCGATCACTGTGGACCGGGTGACTAAATCAATTGCCTTACTTGAATACTCGGTTGCGGAACTGGCAAAGAGGCGGGAACGGCCGCGATTGATCATCGGCGCCGCAAGCACGGCCGCGCTTGTGAGCCCGGCGCGCTTGAGCATATCGCGCCGGGTGATGCGATTATATTTTTCGTTCATGTTTGGAAAGGTTTCGCGCTGCGTAATCTAGAATTCGAGCCTCAATCCCACCTGACCCTCGCGGCCCGGCAGCACTTGCGACAAAGCACCGAATGGGCGATTAACGTTATTCTGTCGAGTCTCCACGGCGGCGGCGTTTTGACGATTGAAGACATTGAAAAACTCGAATAACGCATGCAGCTTGACGCGTTCGGTGAGATTAAACCTCTTCGCTACACGCAAGTCGAGGTTTACAAAAGGTGGAGCGGTAAAGGCGTTGCGGCCCGGCCCATGATCGATCGAATTGAATGTTCCATCACCATCCGGATCTTCGAACGCGATCGCCTGCCGGCTGTAGTGAAAGCCACTCTGCGCGCGGAAGATGCCACTCACCTGAAACTGCCATGGCAACTCCACCAATCCATTGAACTGAAACACATGGTCCACTGAGAGATCCGATGGGCCTTTATCGAGGTCAGGCCCGTTTACAAACGTGCCTGCCTTTTCGACAAAGCGGCCGTTGGCGCGAACAAATGAGCTGTGCTGATTGGTTCTGCCCGTGCCCTGCTCCGTCACGATCGGCGCGATGCCGACAAAACTATCGGAAGGCAAGCTGTCGATGCCGAGTTGGTTGTCGGTTTGATCTGCAAAAGCATAACTTCCACTCATCGTGAAACGTCTCGCAAATCGTCGCGTGAAACTGATCACGAAGCCGTCGTAGTTTCCTTCATACCATGGACCAAACGTTTGAATCGGTCCCTGAGGAAATGGCGGCAGAAACTGCCGTGTCGAAGCTCTCGAAGCAAACGAAATGTTCGCTTCGCGCACGCCGAGCATGTTGTTCATTCTGCGATGATAGTAGTCCGCTTCGATCAGGACATTCTTGATCTCCTGCTGCACGCCAATACTCACGCTACTCGTAAACGGTGTCTTGAAACTGCGGTCGATGTCTGTTGGAAAAAGCTGCGCCGGGATCGCTGCATGCGACAAAGCGCCAAAGGGTCCCCAGAAAAAGAAGCCGGCCGGTTTTCCAACCGCCTGAGCAGCCTGGAGCAGAAATTGATCCGGACTCAGACCTGACAGTGACTGCACATTGTTGATATTGACCACGGCGCCGTTTGGAATCAACGCATGGCCCGCCGAAACCACGCGATTAAGGCGATCTGATCCGATGTGCGGATTCGACGGCGCAACCGGACAAGGTACGCTGCCGGCCGCGATCTGGGCATCGGTTAAATTCGGGGAGACGCAGAGTCCGGTACCGGGAAACAACTGCGCATTGATGGCTGCGGGAGCGAGACTCGGGTTTCCGGAAAACAAACGCGGATAAGAAAACGGTTGGACCACGCGTCGATCCGATCCGCCGAATGCCGGCACGCGTCGAACGAGACCGAGTCGATACTGATCGAAAAACCTTCCATAGTGCCCGCGGAGCACAGTGCTCGACGTCGCCTGCCACGCAAAACCTACACGCGGCGAAAGGTTGCTCTTAATCTTGAACTCGGAGTCGTAGTCCCAACGCATACCGAAGTTCAAGGTTAGCCGGGGATGAAACTTCCAATCGTCCTGGCCGAAGAACGCGTTGTAGTAGTTGCGCAAATGGATCTCATCAGCTTCCGGCGTGAGACCGCCTGCGGTAGTCACAGTAAAAAATCCGCTGTTGATAGGCCCGAGGGCGATGAAGTCAGGAACGGTGGCAAAGAGTTGCAGGTTCAAAACTCGTGAATCGATACCATCGACTTTCGTCCGCAGGAAGTTCCAGCCAAACTTGAGGTTGTGGTCACCCAGGAGTTTGTTCGCATTTGCTGACAACGCAGTGTTCTGCTGGTCCAGTGCTGAACGTGATACTGGATTGCCGAATCCAAAGGAACCGAGATTTCCGAAGAGTCCGCCGGTGTTGAAGGAACTGAACATCTGGAATGTCGTACCCACTCCGGCTTCGGGATGCGCAGGACGAAGTTCAGACGTATCTCCGCGATAACTGCCGCGCAGAGTCAACACCCATGGATTGCCGCTACTTCCCAGCAAAGCAGTATCACTGAAAGCAAGTAGCAGGTGCCGCGCGCCCGTATCGTTTCTTCTCGAGGGTAAGTCGGTCGCATTAGAAAGCGGCAGAAACTCCGTGACATTGCCATTGGTGTAGCTCACTGACTGGCTAAGACTGTGACGCCCGAGTTGTTCGTCAAACTTGAAGAACCCGCGCGTATCAAACGTGCGAGATGGATTATCAAACTGCCGCTCGAAATCGAGAGCTATCTGTGGCGTGCCCGGCGGCGGAACAAAATTCAGCACGCGATTCTCCCGGATTCTCTCGCCAGAGCCGAAGAAAAACACTTTGTCTTTAATGATTGGACCACCGAGGGCCAGACTGTAGTCCCAACGCTGTAGAAAGGGAGCTTCATCAACAGTTGGATCCAAAGAATTCGATGTATCAAAGACGTTATTGCGGAAGAAGATCGATGCGAGCCCGTGATACTCATTGCCGCCGGTCTTCGTGATCACGTTCACGATCGCGCCGGACGCTTGCCCAAACTCAGCGCGAAAACCCGCGGTCAAGACCTGAAACTCCGCGATCGTTTCCTGATTGAACTGAGACGCAGCTCCACCGCTGACCGAGTCTTTATTAGGTTGACCATCGATCAGAAAGTTGTTGTTGCCGGATCGCTCACCCAACACGGGAGTTGAATTATCGCTCCCAACATTCGCCTGTCGATTCACTACAACGCCGGGAACGAGCTGTAAGAGGTCCAGATAATTACGGCCATTTGTCGGCATCTCCTTTATCTGTTGCGGTGTAATCGTGGCGCCGGTCGAGGGCGTCGTGGGATTCAACAGTTGAGCATTCTCGACGACGTCGACCTGCTCTGAAACAGCGCCCACCTCGAGAGGAATGTCGAGCTTCAACGTGCGGTTGAGTGTCAGCTCGATGTTCTCAAAAGTTCGGGTTGCGAATCCCGTATGAGAGACAGTTAACGAGTAGTTTCCGGCTGGTAACGCAGTGACCCTGTAAAAGCCTTCAGCGTCAGTGGTGGCGGAACGTTCGATGCCGAGCGAGGGCGATTTAACGACGACCTGAGCGCCGGCGACGACGCTTCCCTGCGCATCTGCAATCGTTCCTTCAATATTGGAGACCGTCGTTTGAGCCAACGCGGCAGGGGTAAAAAACAGCAGACAAAGGACCACCGACAATAAGGTGTATTTCATGATCCGCCTCCTCGGGAGCGAGATGTTGAAAAGGCATTCCGGGCATGTAGTCTTGTTTATTTGGCGATCAGCGCAGTCCGGTATATAACATCGACCGTTGCATCATGTCAATTCTTCTACAACAGTTGTTGCACAGAGCGAGCGCGGTGTGATATTTTTCGCCGCCATGCAGGGCTCCTCCGAAATCATAGAGTTTCAACCAGAGCAGCGAATGACCGAGATAAAGATCGACGGTGTGGAGATTCGTTTGATCCGTCTGCCTCTCATCGAGCCTTTCGAAACGAGTTTTGGGAGCATCGATTCGCGGCTGATTTTTCTCGTGTGTCTCGAAGCAGAAGGGATGCGAGGCTGGGGTGAGGTCGTCGCCGAGGAGGAGCCACTTTACAGTTATGAAACGGTAACCACTGCACTACACGTGATTCGCGATTTCCTGGGACCAGCGCTACTGACCACACCGATCAGCAGCCTCGACGACATCGTGAAGCGTTTGGCGCCGTTTCGTGGACACAACATGGCGAAGGCGGGGCTCGAGTTGGCGTTCATGGATTTGCTCGCCCAGATCAGACAGCAATCACTCTCAACATTACTCGGCGGTGAATTGGAACGTATTGCAGTGGGTGTGAGCCTGGGAATTCAACCGACGATTTCCAGGCTTCTCGAGCGCGTTGAACGTTACCTCAACCTTGGTTACCAGCGCATCAAGTTGAAGATCAAACCCGGATGGGATCTCGACGTCGTCGATGAAGTGCGACGGAAGTATCCCGACATTCTGCTTTCAGTGGATGCGAATGCGGCATACACGTTCAGTGACGTCGATCACTTGAAGCTGCTCGACGATTTCAACTTGTTGATGATCGAACAGCCGCTTCAGTACGACGATCTGATGGACCACGCTCGATTGCAGGAGGTGTTGAAGACGCGGCTCTGTCTCGACGAAAGCATTTTCAATTGCCGGCAAGCGAGGCTGGCCCTCGAGTTGGACAGTTGCAGGATCATCAATATCAAAGTTGGGCGAGTCGGTGGATATTCCGAGGCGCTCCCGATACACAATCTGTGCGCGTCGCGCCAGATTCCAGTGTGGTGCGGAGGCATGCTCGAATCTGGTGTCGGACGCGCACACAACATCGCGCTTGCGAGTCTAAGTGGTTTCACTTTGCCCGGCGACATTTCCGCGAGCTCGCGTTATTTTGAACGCGATGTGATCTCACCGGAAGTGACCGTTGATCCCGACGGCACCGTGGCAGTTCCAAATAGCGTGGGTTTGGGATTTCAAGTTGACCTCGATTTCATCAAGCACTCGACGGAAACGCGCTTGTACATCTCATGAAGGAACAGAATACGGACCGAAATGCGTTCGCCGGCGGCCTTGCTGATGGAGGGGCGAATGGCTCACGGTCCTCACTCGAAGTGCGGTTCGCCAAATCACCGTTGAGCGGGAGCCGGCGTCGATTGATCCGAGAAATTCTGGATAATCACGAGAAGACTTTCTTTCTCTCCTCGCGCGAGATGGCGAAACGTTACAACGTCGACGCGGCGACGATTGTGCGAACGGTCCAGGCTTTAGGCTACGAGCGCTTTGCAGACTTTGCCGCCGATCTCCGCCAGCATTTCGTCGATCACGTTACTCCCTACACCGTGCTCAAAGCAGCGACGCAGCAGAAGCGCAGCGTCTCGGATCAGGTGCGACATTGTTTGGAAAGAGATGTCGAGAGTTTGAGTGTTCTCAGAACGAGCGCGGAGACCGATCGCGCAGTTGAGCTCGCGAAGAAGATTCACGATGCGCGGCGGATCCTGGTGGTGGGCGTAGATCTCGCCGCTTCCCTCGCCTGGTTTCTCGCCTATGGTCTGACGCCGCTCGGTTTCGATGCTGAAGTTCCGGTTGGAAGTACTGGAAACCTGCAGCACAAGATCGATCTATTGACTGAAAAAGATCTGCTGGTGGCCATAAGCTTTGGACGGTGTCTTCGAGAGACTGTCGAAGCTGTCGAGCGAGCGCACGGCCGTGGGGTGCCGACGTTTGGAATAACTGACAGCAGCACAACGCCGATCGCGCTGCACTGTGACGACTGTCTGATTGCTCCGACGAGCAGTCCATCGTTCACAGGGTCATACGTCGCGCCGATGGCGTTGTTGAATACGATCATCGTCGCGTGTGCTCACCTAAGGCCGAAGCGCGCACTCGCCATGTTGGGCCGCACGGAGCAGGAATACCGGACCGGCAACCGCTGGTACCAGGAGCCGGCTCGTCGCAAATCGGGAAAGTGAGCCACAAAAGGCACAAAACAGAGCCACAGAATCACAAGTGTTAGCTTTCAATTTGTGCATTTTGTGCCTCTTCGTGGCTAATTTCTGCTGTGTCACTACGGCGACGGCGTTTGAAGATGCGCGTTAAGAATGAATGGATCCACTCGGACTCTTTCGCAAGGATCGGCGCGAACGTGGCAAGGATCAATACGTAAAGTGCGGCGAAAGGCTGGATGAGCGGAAGCAGGTTACCTGCCTGTGCGAGTTTCGCGACGATGATCGAGAACTCGCCGCGACCGAGAAGTGTGAGTCCGACGTTCAAGCGACGTCGCTCCGGAATGTTTCGCAACTCGTCCCGCTAACTGTCCGGCAATAATCACTCCGGTTAACGACAACAGCGCTGCGCCGATCGATAGCCACACAGCTCCACCCAGGCCGAAGGGATCGACAGTCAGCCCGAAACCGAAGAAGAAGATGCCGCCGAAGAAGTCGCGGAATGGTACGACCAGTCGTTCCAGTCGTGCGCTGTGTTCGGTCTCACCGAGAATCAGTCCTAACAGCAATGCACCGATCGCTTCTGCAACGTGAATTGTTTCGCCCAGTCCCGCAAACAGAAAGAGCAGAGCAAACACAACCATGACGAACACTTCATTCGAGGAGATACGCAACGCACGATTCAGCAACGGTGTGGCCCATCGTCCCAGCACGATCAAGCCGACAATGAAGCCGAGCGCAAGACCCGCGGAAGACATCACACCCAGGAACGAAGTCGCGCCACTCAACACAATTCCGGAAAGCAGCGACAGGTAGACTGCGAGAAACACGTCTTCATACATCGTGATGCCGAGTATGAGCTCTGTTTCAGGATTAGCGGTTCGCCTGTAGTCAAACAGGATCTTCGCAACGATGGCGCTCGAGGAAATCGTCGTGATGCCGGCGATAATCAAAATCTCCGTCGGCGAGAACCCTGCTAGATATCCGTACAAACATCCGAGCGTAAAATTTATGAGGATATAGATGGTCCCGCCAATGAAGATCGATCGTCCTGCCTGGATCAATCGACTAACATTGGATTCGAGTCCGAGATAGAAAAGCAAAAAGAGAACACCGACGCGTCCCATAAAATCGATCAACGGCGCGCTATCGATGAATCGAAAGTCGAGCACACCAAACTGCGGTGCGTGAGGTCCGACAGCCATTCCAATCAGAATCAGGAACGGCACGTTGGACAAACGCAGCTTCGAGGCAAGCCACACAGCAAACGCGATGAGCCCCAGGGCGAGACCAACTTCAAGAATGAGATGCTGGTTCATCGTTTAACCTGCTCTGCCCGATTCGAGAAGCCGTTTGAGTGTTGTAATTGTCCGCCGGTCGCCTGCGAGAATCAGCGTCGCACCTTCGTTCAAAACAGTGTCCGCTTCCGGGTTGAGACGTTTGACTCGATCGGGTTCGATGATGGACACGATCGACGCGCCTGTGGCGGTTCGAACCCCGAGATCGCGAATGGTCTTCCCGATGCATGCAGATCCCGCGGGGATCGTGTACCACTCGAGTAGCAGGTCATCGAGTACGATCTCAGCGGATGGCAGAGCCTTCGGCACGTAAGTGAGCCCGCCGATAATGCCTGCGATCTGTCGTGCCTCCGCGTCTTCAAGTGTGACGACTGAAGCAACGCGATCCGGGTTCTTGCGAGTGAAGTGATAAAGCTCACGCGTGCCGTCGTCGTGAATCACGATGACGAGACGATCGCCATTCGCAGTTTCGACCTGAAACTTTCGCCCGACGCCGGGCAGAGCTGCCTCTCTAATAGTTGACATGTCTTTAAAGATCCTTTCGAGGATTCTCTGTGCAAACACAGAAATCCGAATGGGGGTTATCGTAGTTTTACTCGCTACGACAAGAAAGGTGGGGCGCGACCTTTTGATCGAGGAACAAACGGAGGAGAACCGGAATCGACAGGGTCGTACTCAAACAAGTAGGAGAATGAAGTAACAGGTTTCAGAGCGGCGGCCGTATCGGGACATGCGAGATCGAGAACTGGACGTTTACCGCGCTTCTGGGTCTGCGCGGGTACGTCGAGCGGACCATAGTGCGACAGTGCATCCTTTTCAGGTGTGTGAGCGTTTTCTGTTGAGGAGGAAACGGGGAAAGGCCTGAGTCGCAGTCCTTCACCCACTGAAAAGCACAACGCGCCGACGATCACGGCCATTACAGACCATGACATTAAATGAGAACTCATCGCGCGCGAAAACTTTTTCATTAGCACGGTCAATATATAACATTTTGGTATGTGCGGCCACGAAGTGCTGCCCTACGACTTCCGCTTGCGCCTGACTCGTGCAATCACGGCGATCACGCCGGAGCCAAGCAGGACTATCGTCGCTGGCTCGGGAGTTGGAGCGGCAGAAAGGTTAAAGGTGATTCCTTGAAGATTGTACAAGCCCTGGCCTGAACTATTAGTGCCGGCTCTAACTAATCTTAACTGCGCGCTACACAGGCCGCTGAATCCGGCCGAAACGACGGTGAAAAACTGGGTTCCTCCGGATACTCCTCCGGTGACCGTACAACCCGACGACAAAAAAATTAAGTCATCATTTGTAAAAGGAACCATTACCGAACTGGACTGGATGTTGAGGCTAATCAAACGCGGTGGGGCACTTATACCGTTGACGGTCACTGAGCCTGAATTAAAGTCAGCACCAAGCAGGAACAATGAGCTACTCAGGTTTATTGACGTTCCTCCCGACACAAACGCCGGTCGAGGTATGTTTGTACCTGAAACACTGGACCCGAAGCCAGATGCACTAAATGTAGTGGCAGGAGTATTGAATCCACTGATGCCGAAGCTGAAACTACCTAAGAAGCCGGTTACCGTTACTGAACCACTTAACGTAATGGTATCCGCCTTAGCGTGGACTGGGCATAAAGCCACAATGAAAAATAAGCTCGTAGCCAGGAGCGCTTTTCGCATGGTTTTTCCCCTTTTCAATTCGGGAGGTCGTCCAGCGGGTTATTGGAGGGCTTCACGAACTTCGGAATCTTGAAATTTCAGACCTATGAGTTGAGGGTAATACGCTTATAAAAGGGAATAGTCAATCAGGTAGTCCCCTAGTCTGAAATAAGGGTAAACGCAAGCGAATGAACTCATCTCATCGACGACGAGAGCCTCTGTGTTTGTATTCTTTAACGGTATCGGTTCTAGTCGCTGCCTGGTCCAGTTGTGTACCAGAGGATGATAAAAATGATGGTTGCCGCGATTCCAACACCGATGGCAATCTTCGCGCCTGTAGAGAGATTGTTTCCTTGAACGCTTTTCACGTCCGGGTAGGCGATTGTAGTAGCGACTCCCGTCTTCTGATCGGTGACGGTAAAAGTCTCTGCCCCGGCGTCGCTAATATAGCCTTCAAATTTTCCCTTATCTCGCAGCTTGACTTTTACCCGCGCCGACTCGCCGGTGCCGAGTTTTAGTACGTTTGCTTTGACCTTTTCGGTAAAGCGCGCCTGCTTTTCTTCTCTCGACTCAGCAGAAGCGAGCCGTACGCCAACCACATTTATCACCACTGCAACGAGCAAGATCGTCGTTAGTTTTCTCAACATAGAGACCTCCGTCCACTTGAGTGAATAGTCGGTAGTCTATCATCAACGATCTACCGCGTGTAATCTTTCGCTATAAGACAGGAGTGCTTTGTTCCTGATCCTCGGTTACGACGTTGGTCTTGAGGTTCCACGTGTGGAGGGTGTGGAAGGCGCCGTTTACCGGCTTTCCCTTTGTTACGTAGATGTCGGTGGCATGCTTGTAATCCAGGTGCGTGGTGGAATCGGAATGGCGGAGCTTGATGCTCGCTTCAACTGAAAATGAAGCCGGTTCAAACGGAAGCTCGGGACAAAAGAATTCAACTACTCCTCGCCCCTTTTCAAGATCAAGCCTGACGTCTTCTGAGGCAGTCGTGAAATGAGAGTGAAGATTGTGGAACATTGAAAAGAAATTAAGTTCGATCAATGCATCGTCAACACGGTCGGTTGCGATAAATTCCACTTCGGCACGCATCTCTTCGCCGGTAGCGAACATTGTTGTCTTGCGACCCGATGAATTGAACAGGTTAACGGTTGTTATTCGTACGGGTGAGGCTGCATCCACGTCGCTCGGCCGCTGAGGCACTGTTGCCGGCAAGTTAGTCAACATGTGCTCGTACTCGGCAATCACATCCTGCGGTGGTCCACTGCTAAATAATTCACCTTTCCGCAACAAGAAAACCCGATCGCACAAACTCTGCACTGCGCCGAGATTGTGAGAGACAAAGACGATCGTCGTCCCGCCGTTTCTCAGCTCTTTGATTCTCTCGATGCACTTGGTTTGAAACACCGCGTCGCCGACAGCTAACACTTCGTCGAGCAGCAGGATGTCAGGATCGAGATGCGCGGCTATCGCAAAGCCGAGTCGCAAATACATTCCCGATGAGTAACGCTTGACCGGTGTGTCAATGAACGCCGAGACACCCGCAAAATCGACGATGCTGTCGAGCTTCTTTCGGATCTCGCTGCGCTTCATTCCCAGGAGCGAACCGTTCAAAAAAACGTTTTCGCGTCCGGTGAGTTCAGGATGAAAACCCGAAGCGACTTCAATCAACGCGGCTAAGCGGCCATTGACAGCAATGCGACCCTTCGTTGGAGTGGTGATGTTGTAGAGGAGCTTGAGAATCGTGCTCTTCCCTGCTCCATTTTGTCCGATGATTCCCACCGCCTCGCCGCGTTGCACTTCGAAACTCACATCACGCAGGGCCCAGAAGTCGTCCCAGTTTCCACGCAGGCGATGCACTATGCGGCCAAGCCCGCTCGGAGACTTCTGCTCTTCTGATTCGTGATAGATGCGGTACTTCTTGGAGACGCTATCGAACTTCAGGTCAATCATATCGATCATGCGAAATCAGCCATGGTTGCCTCAACCCACTTAAAGTACAGATATGAGAAGACCAGTAGACTGATCGCGATAATACCAGCGAACAGCAAAGGCAAAGCGTCTGGCGGCGTGCCTTTTAGAATCACCTGTCTGAAACTGTCGACGATTCCAACCATTGGATTGAGCATGTAGAACGGTCGAATGCGCTCGGGGACCGCGCTTAAAGGATAGATCACCGGAGTGGCAAACAACCATACTTGTAAGAGCAGTGGAACAGCGACGCCAATGTCGCGAAAGCGAACCTGCGTCGCTGAGAAAAGAAACGACATTGCGAGTGCGAAGCAGGTCAACACAACGATGATCGGGATTGTGTAAAGAACGTTGATAGTCAGCGGGACTCGATAGTAGAGCATCAAACCGGCGAGGAGTGTTGAAGCGACAAAGAAATCGAATAGTGCAGCGGCGACGTAACTGATTGGCAGAATCTCGCGTGGGAAATAGACCTTCGTCACAAACTGCGCGTGGCTCGCAAGGCTCACGGTCGCGTTTGATACGCCGCTGGAGAAGAAGTTCCACGGCAGCAATGCGCAGTAAGCGAAGATCGCGTAGGGCGCGCCTTCACTTGGCATTCTCGCGATGAGGGAGAAGACGAATGTGAATATCAGCATTACTGAAAGGGGTTGGAGTATGGCCCACAGGATGCCGAGCGCGGATTGTTTGTATCTGACCTTCACTCGATGGACGCAGAGCGTCCAGATTAAATCTTTGTAATGGGCCAGCTTCTTTAGACTTGCAAGCAGATTGAGACCGGCGAGTGAGGGCGGTCGGATCTCGTAGCTCGGACGTGTAGTGGTGCTACTCAAAAAACCTATCTCAGTTTGCTTTAGTCTTCAGCTCGTACAATTTAGCCGGATAGAGCTCGTACGTTCTAGCCGGATCGCGCTGAATGGTCGTCACAGCGCCGAAGGCGCGCAATATGATAGCCAGGGGCAAGCGCGAAGCGCGTCGCCCCTGGTAGTCTGAGTGAATTTGAGACAGAGCACTGAAGGTGCGAAATACATTCGCAATTCACCATTATTTCGCTCTTTCAGAGCTCACGGCCATTTCTTCTTTTTGTTTCCAGGGGCAAGCGCGAAGCGCGTCGCCCCTGGTAGTCTGAGTGAATTTGAGACGGAGCACTGAAGGTGCGAAATAGATTCGCAATTCACCATTATTTCGCTCTTTCAGAGCTCACGGCCATTTCTTCTTTTTGTTTCCAGGGGCAAGCGCGAAGCGCGTCGCCCCTGGTAGTCTGAGTGAATTTGAGACGGAGCACTGAAGGTGCGAAATAGATTCGCAATTCACCATTTATTTCGCTCTTTCAGAGCTCACGGCTATTCTTCTTTTTGTTTCCAGGGGCGACGCGCTACGCGCTTGCCCCTGGCTATCATATTGCGCGCCTTTGGCGCTTAAGCATTTTCAAATTTGAACCCGAACTGTTCACTCTTTTTCGATCAAGCACTTCTTCAACTCGGCCGCCAGGCCCTCGACGTACGGTTCCTGCAAAACGCTGGTGTGACCGCCGGGGATGAAGTAAACGTCCACACCGCCGAGTGCAAGCTTGCTCCAGCCGAGTGATACGTCCTTGATGCGCTGGCGCGGTTGCTTACGCGCGCGGAAGACCGCGATCCGGCCGTCATAAGTTCGCGGCACAAAGCCTGGACCAGGGAAATACACCTCGTGCAGAGGATTCCGCTGCCTGATCATGGCGCCCTTCGCATATTTCTTGATGAAGCTTATCTGGTTTTTAATGCCCTGCCGTGTGAGCCAACGAAGCCGATCAGCATAATGCTCGAGATAAAAGAAAATGCTGTAAGTATTCTCAACAACCCACGTGTCGAGGATACCGAGAAACGCAACCGTCTCACCTTCCTGCTCGAGCCGTCGCGCCATTTCGTACGCGATGTGCGCGCCCCGACAGAGCCCGACAAACTGATAAGGCCCTTTGGGTCGCTTCTTCCGGAGCGCTTCCAGATACTCTGTCGCTATGTTATCGACAGCTTCCTGGCTGTGCTCGCCCTCGAGATCTTCCGGGTACTGAGCTTGTAAACCGAACACAGGTTGGTTCTGACCCAGATAACGAGCCAAAGTACGATAGCCAAGAGCGTTTACATTCGGCATCGACACGCAGAACAGCGGCACGTTCTCACCATTCGGCTGAATCTCAATCAGAGTGGACCATTTACGCGACTGAACGTCCTCTCGTAAAAGTGACGCGAGATACTCGATGTTAGCTCCTTCGAAGAAACTAACCAGCGGCAGTCGTTTACCGAAATCCTTCTCGATTTCAGAGACCAATCGAACTGCGAGCAGAGAGTGGCCTCCCAGGTCGAAGAAGTTATCTCTCACCCCAACTGATTCAACTCCCAAAACTTTCTCGAAGATTGTGGCCAGTCGTCTCTCAACATCAGTTCGCGGCAGTACGTGCTCTTCTTCCAACCCTGGTCTGGAGCCAACTGGCGCGGGCAGCGATTGGCGATCAACCTTGCCGCCGGGAGACATCGGAAAACTCTCAAGAAATACAAAATGCGCCGGCACCATATAATCCGGAAGTTTTGTTTTCAAGAAGCTTTTGAGCTCGACTTCCACCTTGTCGCTTGGCTGGCTGAGGCCGGTCGAATTGCAAACAACGTAGCCAACTAGAGTTTTGTTTTCCTGACCCAGCGTCACGACGGCGTCGTGGACCGCAGGGTGATCTCGCATAACACTTTCGATCTCACCAAGTTCAATCCGGTACCCACGCAATTTCACCTGATGATCAATGCGACTGAGAAACTCAACGTTCCCGTCTGGTAAGTAACGGACCAAATCACCGGTCTTATAAAGCCTTCTCCCTGCCTCGTGCTAAAAGGATTCGCAACGTAACGCTCTGTAGTCAGCTCGCTGTCGTTGAGATAGCCTTTGGCCAAACCGTCGCCACCGATATAGAGCTCGCCGGGGACACCGACAGGTACCGCTTGCAGGTGTTTGTCCAGGACGTACAGCTGAGTATTCGAAATAGCACGCCCAATGGGAACAGTGGTCGCGTCTGCTGGAACGTCTCGCACTAAGTACCAGGTAGAAAACGTTGTGTTTTCTGTTGGTCCATAAACGTGGAGCAATCGTTGTGGCGGACCTTTCCTGAGAACCTCCCTGACCCACTTCGGATCAACGGCTTCTCCTCCGAACAAGACATTTCGCACCGAACTGAAAACATCAGGCACTTCACTTGCGATTTGATTGAACAAAGCCGTCGTCAGGAAGATCGTGGTGATTTCATGCTCACGAATCTTTGCGGCAAACTCCCGCGGCGAGAGGATCACGTTTCTCGTGAGTCCGACCAGCCGGGCTCCGTTGAGAAGCGCTCCCCAAATCTCGAAAGTCGCGGCGTCAAATGAAGCTGTTGAAGCCTGGGCCACCTTGTCGGCTGTAGACAAGTTCACGTAGTTGGTGTCGCGTACAAGCCGGCTGATGGCTCGATGTGGAACAGGAACTCCTTTGGGCCGCCCTGTAGATCCTGACGTGTAAATAACGTAGGCGAGATTGTCAGCAGTAGCTCCGCTCGCAAGATTCTCACTGGACGCGGCGTTTATCTTGTCACGATCGGAGTCGAGGCAAATTACCTCGGCCTCATTTTGTGGTACTCGTTCAAGCAGCCCGCTTTGCGTTAACAACACTCGCGCTTGCGAGTCGTGCAACATAAACGCCAAACGTTCTTTCGGATACGTTAAGTCAAGTGGAACGTAAGCTCCGCCAGCCTTGAGTATCCCGAGCATCGCGACCACCATCGCAGTTGAGCGCTCGACACAAATGCCGACCAACTCACCCGGTTTTACTCCGCGTTCTCGAAGATAGTGCGCAAGCTGGTTGGCGCGAGCATTGAGTTGAGCGTACGTTAACTGCTCATCATCAAACATCACCGCGATATTGCCGGGTGTGCGGAGCGCCTGGTTCTCAAAGAGTTCAGGAACAGACTGATCGCGCGGATAGTCAGTCGTCGTTTCATTCCATTCCAGCAACTGCTCTTGTTCCGCTTTTGTTAACAGCGGCAGCTCAGAAATTCGCCGGTCAGGGTTCGCGAGGATGTTCTCAAGCAAAGTTTCGAAGTGCCCGAGCATCCGCTTGATAGTGGCTTCTTCAAAGAGATCTTCACTGTATTCGATACCGCAAAGTAAACCGCTTTCGGTCTCGCTAACCAACAGTGTCAAATCAAACTTTGCCGTCCTCGCACGCATCGGCACTCGCGAGACGCTTAATCCACGCAACGTGAGAGCTTCGGCTGGTTCATTCTGGAGACCAAACATGACTTGAAAAACCGGCGAGTGATTAACCTCACGGTCGGGCTTTAACTCTCTAACCAATTCTTCAAATGGCATGTCCTGGTGCGCATAGGCTCCCAACGTAACCTCTTTCACTCGTGTCAACAGTTCACGAAACGAAGGGTTACCGGAGAAGTCAGCGCGCAATGGCAGAGTGTTGACGAAGAACCCGATGAGGTTCTCGATCTCAAGTCGATTGCGTCCGGCGATTGGCGTTCCCACGACAAAATCTTCCTGTCCCGTGTACCGCGACAGTAAAGTTTGGAAGGCAGCCAGCATGGTCATAAAAAGCGTGACGCCCTCGCGGTGACTGAAGTCGACCGCCGACTTACTCAGCTGCGGAGTAAGTGTTGAGCTAACACTTGCGCCTCGAAACGATTGGTGAGCCGGTCTGGGATGATCGGTCGGAAGTCTGAGCTCGGGCGGTGCTCCTGCCAAACTGCTTAGCCAGTAATTCAGCTGTTCCTGATAAACCTCTCCCTGCAACCACTCTCTCTGCCATTCGGCAAAGTCGGAGTATTGAACCGGCAATGCCGGCAGCTCGACAGGTTGGTTTGTCGTGATCGCTTCGTAAATCCTGGAGAGTTCCCTGCTCAGGATCCCCATGGACCAACCGTCTCCGACGATGTGATGCATCGTCAGTAACAACCAGTGGTGATCATGGTCCAGGCGAACTAATCTGGCTCGGAGAGGAAAGTCGCGGCTAAGATCAAAAGGACGCTGGGCTTCAGCAACTGCCAACCGTCGCGCCTCGTCTTCACGTTCTGCTTCGGGCAGGCCTTCAACATTGACAAAGCCGAGATCGATTTCGTGCAGGCTGGAAATTAGCTGAACCGCTTGCCCTTCAATAACCTTGAACGTCGTCCGCAACGATTCATGTCGCGCGATGATCGTGTTGATAGTTTGCTCGAGAGCGTTGACATCAAGCTCGCCCTGTAGTCGCAACGTCTGGCGAACATTATATGAAGGATTGTCCGGCTCGAGCTGGGCGAGGAACCAGAGGCGTTGTTGAGCAAACGAAAGAGGCGAGATGTGAACGTCGCTTCCCTGCTTTTGGCGCAGAAGTTCAGCCAGCAGCGCGCGCTTCTCGGCGAGCGAGAGTTCCGCTACTTGTTCTTCAACGTGCTGGCTCACTGGTTCGTGTTCACTTTCCTAAAACTTCCGACAGCAAAGAATCGATCTGCTCGGCTGACAGGTTGTCGATGTTCTTGAGCAGAGTCGATGCATCTCGTCGCTTGCTTATCATCTCCAACTGCGGCTGCGCCTTACCCTCTTGTTGTGCTTGACCAACGGCGACCGCCATTTCGGCGACAGTGGGAAATTCAAAAATGCGGCGCAATGGAAATTGAATTCTAAACCGTTCACGCACTCGCGAAACAATTTGCGTCGCCAGTAACGAATGCCCTCCAAGACGAAAGAAGTTATCGTTACGGCCCACTTCCTTGCGTCTCAATACCTCAGTCCAAATATCCGCCAACTGCCTTTCTATGTCAGTTTGTGGCGGTTGAAAATGCTCGGATTCCGAACGCGACTGATCCGGAGCCGGCAATGCGCTTCGATCTATTTTGCCATTGTAAGTTAACGGCAACTCCGGCAAAAAGACAAAATCGGAAAGCGCCATATGCTCCGGCAACTTTTCCTTCAACAGTTGGCGCAAACCCGGCAACAGACTTTGCTCCCCCTTTGCTCTCAGCGGATTGTTGGTGTACGACAAAGTCTGTTCTTCGTCGACAACCTCCAGCTCCGGTAAAACCTCCGCGAAAGGTGAGTCTTTCCGTCTTAAAACGACGTCAAACGAGTCATAAGCTCCGGCCCGTGATGAACGAAGCTGTAACGAGTAAGGCAATTCGCGATTGAAAGACCAAATATCCTCAGGATTTACGGCTGAATCCGCGTCCAACCTTTGCAAAGCCCGTCGTAACTCACGCACTGTTTGGGGTCTCACTTTAGCACCCAGCAACGTCATAGCCTTGAATTCCGGGGCTAAAAGTTGGTTGGGGATTTCTCTGACTATCAAATTCTCAGGCCGTTCATCAGCCAGCAAGCGCCTAAATCGTTCTAAATCAAGCCCGTCCCCTTGCCAATGCAAAACCTTGCTGCGTACCTGCGGGAGCGCCCTATTTCCGACCCGCAGAGTCACATCGTAACGAAACTTCGAGAGTTCGTTGGGAAAATGCGCCTGTTTAAGTTGAACCTCAACTGTCCCAATTTCAGAAATCTGCCTCTTCAGATCTATAAAAAACGCCGGATCGATCACTAATTCCTTTTCCTGCGCAATTTGTTTTTCAATTCTGAGGCGCAGTTCACTCACACCCATCTCGTCTGGGGCGTTATGCACCTGAATCGACGTGGAAAATGCCTTGAGTAGCGGTAGACTTCGCAAATCACCAAGAAAGATCGAGCCTCCTGGTCTTACGACTCGAACGGCGTCTTTCAACAAGTTCACCAGATATTCTGCGCTTGGGAAGTATTGGACAACGGAATTCAGGACGATTGTGTCGAATTCGCCTTCCTTGAAATGCGTGAGATTCCCCGCCTGCTGACGCGAAAGCGTGACGTTCGCGAACTCTTGACCTGCGGCAGCAACATGCTTCTGAAGCTCGTTCAGCGCCGCCTGCGATAGATCCGTCCCATGATATTTCTCACAATGTGGGGCTACTCGGAACAGCAACAATCCGCTGCCACATCCGATCTCCAACACACGTTTTGGCTCGAGTGCCAAAATCCTCTCGACCGTGCGGTCGACCCACTCGCGCATCTCGTCTGCGGGAATTGGCTCTCCGGTGTAGCTGCTATTCCAACCCACGATGTTGAATTTCGGATCCGCGGGCGACTGAGCGTTCCCATATGACTCATTAAAGACTTCCTGCCAATCCGATACTTGTTCAGTTTCGAATTCGCTTGTCTGTGTCGAACCCAAACCATCGAGTTGCGGCGCGATATACCCGACCAGTCGTTTGTTACCCGGTTCGTCCTCGCGCGCAAGAACGACCGCTTCACGGACCTGTGGGTGCGAATTCAGAACTGCTTCGATTTCTCCCAACTCGATGCGGTATCCGCGCAACTTCACCTGATGGTCGGTACGGCCGATGTATTCCAGGTTCCCGTCCTCGAGGTGTCGAACGATGTCACCGGTTCGGTACAGCCGCTGACCGGGGGTATCGCTGAATGGATCGGGGATAAATTTGTCTGCTGTTAGATCCGGTTTATTGACGTATCCCCGCGCCACCCCTACACCACCGATAAAGAGTTCTCCGGGAACACCAACGGGCATCGGCTGCCACTGGTTATCCAACACGTACAGGCTCGTGTTCGCTACGGGCTTGCCAATAGGCACCGGTCCGGTTTTCTGTTCGCCCGCCACTTCATAAACACAGCAACCCACCACAGTCTCCGTTGGACCATACTCGTTGAATATTCGCGTGTCGGGAGCCGCTGTTCGCCAGAATGACATCCGCTCACCAAATAATGCTTCGCCACCGACTACCAACGCGCGCGTCTTGCCCGACGCGTTTCGTGGCAACAGATGAGACAAGCCTTCGAGGTGGGAGGGAGTCAGTTTTACCAGACTATGGTCCACACCCGCCGATAACGCAAGGCCCAACTCTTCAATGCCCTCGTCCTCGCGCAACAGCGTGACCCGCTGTCCCGCAACCAACGGTAATAGAAGGCTCGTGACAGTCAAATCGAATCCGAGCGGCGAATGGACCAGTGAGCCCGAGCCTTCGCTGACACCGTATGCTTTCATGGCCCAATTCAGGTAGTTCGACAACCCGCGATGCGTGACCATCACTCCTCTCGGTTTTCCGGTGGAGCCCGATGTGTAGATCACATACGCAAGGTTGTCCGCGCCGGCCGTATTCTGAAATGCGGCATCAGTCTCTTTTTCGATCTCGTTCCAGCCGGAGTCGACACAGATCAACTCGGCCGAGGTCTCAGGCAATTTCGACCGTAAGGATTCCTCGGTGAGTAGAATCGAAGCGTCAGCATCCCCTAATATGTATGACATTAAATCCTGCGGATGTTTCGGATCCACAGGTAAATAGGCCCCACCGGCTTTCAGCACCCCTAATAGTCCGACCACCATTTCCGGAGATCTGTTCACACAGATCGCCACCAGGCTCTCGGCGCCAACTCCGCGCTTCCTCAAATACCGCGCCACTTGGTTTGCTCGCTGGTCCAATTCCCGGTAGGTCAGTTGTTTTTCGCCAAACACAACGGCGGGAGCACCGGGCACGCGCTCCGCTTGTTCGGAAACCAGTTCATGAATGCACTTCGTCTCACCGTAACTGATTGCCGTTTCGTTCCAGTCAACCAGTAACTGTTCACGCTCATTGTCAGTCAGGATCGGCAAATGTGAGATCTTCGTTGCCGGATTCGCCACGATGCCCGCCAACAGAGTTTGATAATGATTCAGCAAGCGCTCCATGCGCACATCGTCAAACAGGTCCGTGTTGTACTCGACGGTTAAGCCCAGGTTGTCCGCACGCTCCACGGCCGTCAGAGTCAGATCGAACTTGGACGTGGTTTTCTCAAACCATACTCGTTCCATCTGCAATCCCTTTAGCGTGCCGCCCTGTCGCACATTCTGCAAAGTGAAATTCACCTGAAACAGGGGCGTGCGGCTCAAGCTTCGTTCCGGTTGCAGTTCATCGACGAGTCGTTCGAAAGGCAGATCCTGATTCGCAAGGGCATTCACAACTACTTCGCGCACGCGCGTCAGCAATTCGCGAAACGTCGGACTACCAGAAAGATCCGAACGGAGCACGAGCGTATTTGCGAAGAACCCGATCAATCCTTCTATCTCGCGTTGATTCCGGTTTGCGACGGGCGTCCCCACCACGACGTCGTGCTGGCCCGTGTAACGCCACATCAACGTCTGCAACGCCGCCAGCAGCGTAGTGAATAACGTGACACCTTCTTGTCGACTAAATTCGTTGACTTGTTGCGCAAGGGCGGTTGGAACGTCCACTGACAGCATTCGCCCGCGGTAGCTTTGCACCGGCGGTCGTGGTCTATCCTTCGGTAGCTCAAACACCGAAGGAATACCGTGCAGTTGGTTTATCCAATAGGAGAGTTGCTGGTCCAGGCTGTCGCTTTCCAGCCACTCGCGCTGCCAGACGCTGTAGTCGGCATATTGAATCGGAAGCTCGGGCAATTGCGCAGTGGTTCCTGTGCTGAACGCCTCGTAAAAAGCCGCCAGTTCGCGCATCAACACTTCCATCGACCAGCCATCGCTCACGATGTGATGCATCGTGATCAGAAGCACAGATTCCTCTTCTCCGAGTCGCAACACTTTCACTCGCAGCAGAGGATCTGAGCTCAAATCAAATGGTAATGCGGCCTCTGCGCCGCTAACACGCTCGATCTCTGCTTCAACGTCTTGCACGTGCCTGAGATCGATGACGCTGAACGCAAGTCCCGGCTCTTGAGTGATAACCTGCACCGGCGTGCCATCAATCGCCGCGAAGTTTGTGCGCAACGCCTCATGTCGCAGCGTCAAACTCTCGAGCGCTTTTTGCAGCGCGTCGATGTTCAAGCGACCGCGCAAACGCCGTGCGATCGGTACATTGTAGAAAGCACTATCAGCTTCGAGCTGGTTCAGAAACCACAAGCGCTGTTGCGCGAACGAGAGCGGTAGATCCCCTTCGCGCGACGCACGAACGAGAGGCGGCTGCTGAAGACGCCTGGCACCTCGCATCGTTTCTTCAATTCGATCGGCGCAGCCCGCTATCGTCGGAGACTCGAAAAACGATCGCAGTGGCAGCTCCGCGCCAAACGCAACTCGTATTCGAGACATCACTCGAACTGCCAGGAGGGAGTGTCCGCCGAGATGGAAAAAGTTTTCGTGAACTCCGATCGGATCCACCTTCAGGATTTCTGACCAGATGGCCGCAATAGTTTCTTCAGTTGGCGTGCGTGGACCTTGAAACCCTGTTTCCAAATCCGACCGCGACAGTTGAGGAGCAGGAAGAGCGCGCCGATCGACCTTGCCGTTTGGCGTGAGTGGAAACTCTGCCATTTCCACGGTCGCTGCGGGCAGCATGTACTCGGGCAGTTTCCTGCGCAAATAGTCGCGCAAGTCATTGACATTGAGTCCAGGCTCTTCAGGTACGACATACGCGACGAGCCGGCGATCACCTGGTTCGTCTTCACGAACAATAACCACCGCTTCACGCACTTGTGCGTGCTCATTGATCGCTTGTTCTATTTCTCCGAGCTCGATCCGGAAGCCACGTAGTTTCACCTGGTTATCAGTGCGTCCCAGGTACTCAATATTTCCATTCGCCGAATAGCGCGCGAGATCCCCAGTCCGGTACAGCCGGCCTCCATCCGAAAAAGGATCTGGTATGAAGCGCTCAGCCGTCAGATCGGGTCGCTTCTCATAGCCTCGCGCTAATCCTGCGCCGCCAATGTACAGCTCACCGTCGACGCCCAAGGGCACGGGCCGAAAGTTTTTATCGAGCAGATAGACCTGAGTGTTTGCAATGGGTTTACCGATAACGATCGTGCCGGCGCGTGAGGAGATATGTTCGATGGTCGACCAAATAGTTGTCTCTGTCGGCCCATACATATTCCAGAGCTCTGCACATCGCTCGAGTAATTGATCTGCGAGCTGTCGCGTTAAAGCTTCGCCACCGCAGAGTATTCGAAGCCTTTCATCGCCGTTCCAGCCGGCTTCAATTAGCAATCTCCACGTCGCCGGTGTGGCTTGCATTACGGTGGCGCGGGATTGATTGATGAGTTGGACCAAAGCCACTCCGTCTATCACCTCTTCGCGCCGCGCAATTACAAGCCGAGCGCCTACGATTAACGGCAGGTAAAGCTCTAACCCGGCGATATCAAACGACAGGGTCGTAACCGCCAGAAGAACGTCCGATGCGGACAAGCCGGGTCGCTCTCGCATGGAACTCAGGAAGTTTGTGAGGGCTGAGTGCGATATCTGCACGCCTTTGGGTCTTCCTGTCGACCCTGAGGTGTAGATTACGTAAGCCAGATTACCCGGGCCAATGTTAACCGCCGGATTCTCTTCGCTCTCCGAAGCTATCCTGGTCCAGTCATCATCCAGACAAATGGACGGCACGGCATACGCAGAAAGCATCTCGCGCAAACGTTGCTGCGTTAGCAGTACCTGTATGCCCGAATCATCAATCATCAACTCAAGCCGGTCTTGTGGATAAGTCGGATCGAGCGGCACGTATGCCCCGCCCGCCTTCATTATTCCCAGCAATGCTACGACCATCTCCAGCGAACGCTCAACGCATACCCCCACCAAAACTTCTGGTCCAACGCCCTGCTTTTTCAGGTAATGCGCTAACTGATTCGCCCTGCGGTTCAGCTCACCGTATGTGACCTCTTCTGTTTCAAAGATCACGGCTACGTCTTCAGGGCTGCGCTTTACTTGCTCTTCGAACAACTCGTGGATGGGTTTGGCTGCGAACTCCCTTGTGGTCTCGTTCCAATCGACGAGCACTTGCCGGCGCTCGGCACTCGTTAGGATCTCCAACGCCGCGATCCGCGTCTCCGGTTCACGCGCAAAACTTTCGAGCACTATCCGCAGGTGCTCCAGCATCCGCTCGATTCGCGCGTCGTCGAAAAGATCCGTGTTGTATTCAAACGCGAGCCTTAAGCTTCCAGCGTTCTCGGTTGCAAACAGCGTTAGATCGAACTTGGACGTCTCTGTTTCTGTCCTCATGCGCGACAGAGTTAACCCGCTCAACTTAAACTCTGTTCGTGGCGCATTCTGGAGCACAAACATCACCTGAAAAAGGGGCGCATAACTCAAACTGCGTTCGGGTTGCAGTTCGTCGACCAGTTTCTCGAACGGCAGTTCCTGATTCGCATAAGCTCCCAGAGCAACTTCCTTCACTCGTTCGAGTAGCTCACGGAAACTCGGATTACCGCTTAAATCCGTACGCAACATCAGCGTATTCACGAAGAATCCGATCAGCCGCTCGACGTCCTCCTGGTTTCGTCCGGCAATAGGTGATCCCACGACGATGTCTTCCTGAGAGGAATATCGTGACAGCAACACCTGGAACGCTGCGAGCAAAGTCATGAACAGCGTTACGCCTTCTTGTTGACTGAAGTCGTTCAGGGCCTTCGTTAACTCCGCACTCAGTTGCGTCGATCTGCTCGACCCGTGGAATGTCTGTAACGCCGGGACGCGGTCTGTCTTTTGGTAATTCCAGTACCGCCGGAACTCCCCGCAATCGCTCTTTCCAGTATTTGAGCTGCTGGTCCAGCGTCTGTCCTTCAAGCCAGTTTCGCTGCCACACTGCATAGTCGGCGTATTGAACGGGAAGCTCGGGTAAGTGCGGTGTCCTGCCCGACAAAAACGAATCGTAAAGCTCCGTCAACTCGCGCACGAATATGCCGATGGACCACCCGTCACTCACGATGTGATGTGAGGTAACGCAAAGCACGTGATCCTCATCTCTCAGCCGCAAAAGTCGCGCGCTAAGCAGTGGTCCTGTTTGCAACTCAAAGTGTTGGCGAGCCTCAGCGATGCCCCATGCCTTCGCCTGTTCTTCCACAAGCGTGTCAGGCAAATCGCCAAGGTCAGTAACACTGAACATCACGTCCGCTATTGTCGGAAATTCGTTGGAACGGCTGCCCGTCCACAACAGTGAAACTGGTTCGCAAAACTTCATGACGGTTTACGATGGTCTTTAACGCTTCGCTCAGTGCGCGCACATTCAGTTCGCCCTGTAAGCGCACGGCCCATGGAATGTTGTAGAAGGCGCTCTCACCTTCGAGCTCGTTCAGGAACCACAACCGTTGCTGCGCAAACGAGAGCGGCAACTTCCCGTTGCGAGAAACCGGAGTGATGGCCCATGAAGCGTCGCGACTCGCACTGATCGCATGAAGTTTCTCGGTGAGTCCCTTGATAGTCGGCGCTTCGAAAAGTGCGCGAAGAGGAAGATCTATTTGTAGCGCGTTTCTGATGCGGCCGACTGCTTGAGTGGCCAGCAACGAATGGCCACCCAGCTCGAAGAAGTTGTCGTTTATGCCAACTCGGTCTACCTTCAGCACCGTCTCCCAAATCGACGCCAACGTCTCTTCCGTGTCAGTGCGGGGCGCAACGAAGCCTTCTTCGAGATTGCGGACTGAAGGATCGGGCGCCGGAAGTGCCGCGTGATCCACTTTACCGTTCGGTGTCAGTGGCATCGCATCGAGGATTACAAAGTCGGACGGGACCATGTAATCGGGGAGCTTCTCTATCAGATTGCGACGCAAGTCGGTGATGGAGAGTTTTGAACCCTGAGCGAGAACGACGTATCCCACCAGATACTTTTCAGTTGAACTCTTCTCCCGGAGCACGACCACAGCTTGACGCACATCCGCGTGCGCCGTGAGCACAGCCTCGACCTCTCCCAGCTCGATACGAAATCCGCGCACTTTAACCTGGCGATCAGCGCGGCGGAGAAACTCAACGTTACCGTCAGGCAGGTAGCGACCGAGGTCGCCAGTGCGATATAAGCGATCACTCTGCGAATCGGTGAACGGGTTCGAAACAAACCGCTCGTTTGTGAGGGCGGTGTCTCCAAGATATCCGCGCGCGAGATGAGGACTGCGAAAATGTATCTCTCCCACTTCTCCAACGCCACTCATCTGTTGCGCAGAGTTCAAGAGAAGTAATTGAACCTCCTGAATTCCCCGGCCCAATGGCAGGACCTCTTTATCCAGCGATCTTGTTGTTCTGCCGGTATTCAAATCCGGCACGATGAAATAACCTACCGCGCGCTGAGTTTCCGTCGAGCCGTACAGGTTCACACACGTCAGCGACGGGGCCAGAACTTTGAGTCGAGAGGCATCGTGCTTCGTCAACACATCGCCGACAAGAAACGCATGACGCAGTGAGGGGATTTCGCTGGGAGTCGTGGTCCAGGTCGTCTCGCAAAGGAGCTGGGCCATCGCCGGAGTGAGATTAGAAACGGTAATCTTCCGCTCGTTGAACCACGCAACCAACTGCGGCGGAGCCGCTAAATCTTCCGGATCGGGAATGCATATCGTTGCGCCGAGTTGCAAGGGAGTAAAAATATCCCGGTGCAGAGGATCGTGCGCGATTCCTGACAACATGCTGAAGCGCTCTGTTTCATTGAGACCAAACAGATTCTGGGCCCACGGCGCGAAAAGTGTCAGTGGACCATGACGGCCGAGAATTCCCTTGGGAGTGCCCGTCGAGCCGGAAGTAAAGGCGACATAGGCAATGTCATTAGCATCCACGTTCGCCCGTGGATCCTCCGGCGAAGATTCACGGCAGCGAGGATTCATTCGCAGGCAAGTCAAGGCGACAGCACGGCGAAAGTGTCTCTACAAATTCATCCAGACGATCGGGCACTGGGCCTGCTGCTGTGATTTGCAACCACGCGCGCGGCTGCGCCACCTGGAGACAACTAATCAGCCGTGAAACCGGATACGCAGGATCGAGTATGACGAACGCAGCACCGGCCTTAAGAACGCCCATTACCGCCCACACCAGCGGAGCACTGCGATGGCCATAGATCGCAACCTTGTCCCCGACCTTAATACCTGAGTCGATCAGATAGTTGGCGAGTTGGTTAGTACGACGATCGAGATCGCGGTAGGTCCACGATTCCTTCGGATCCAGAACCGCAATCTGGTCTGGAAGTCGGCGAGCCTGTTCGGAAAACAACGTGAATATCGGCGGCCGCGAAGTGCCCGGAAGCTCCTGTTTCGGATCGGGCAGCAGTTCTCTGGTCGCGGGCGTCACAAGTGAGAAGCTACTGATCTTTTCATCAGGACGATCGACGATCTGTGCCAGCAGGAATTGGAACTGCTGCAACAACTCCACGACCCTGTCTGCGTCAAACAAATCGGGGTTGTAAAGGAACTCGAGCGGTCATTCCACTCTTTTGTTCGACGGCATACAGCGTTAGGTCAAACTTCGAACCGATATCAGGCGTTGGTAGCTCTTCGATAGTTAGACCAGGCAAGTCGATCTCAATCGGCGAAAAGTTGAGCACATTAAGAAACACTTGAAACAGAGGTGTGTGGCTCAAGTCTCTCGCAGGCTGCAATTCCTCGATCAGTCGTTCAAACGGTAGATGTTGGTGCGCATACGCTTCGAGTGCCACGTCGCGCACGCGCCGCAGCAGATCACGGAAAGTCGGATCCCCCGAGAGCCGAGTGCGCAGGACGAGAGTGTTCAGGAAGAAACCGATCAGTCGTTCGATCTCAGCACGTGTCCGACCGGCGATAGGAGAGCCAACAACAATGTCGTCCTGGCCGCTCTGTCGTGAAAGCAACAATTGAAATGTCGCCAGGAATGTCATGAAGAGCGTCACGCCTTCACGCTGGCTCAGAGTCTTGATTCGTTCCGTCAACTCAGCGGGTAGTTGAATACGTTTGCGAGCACCGCGATCAGTCAGCACTGCCGGCCGCGGGCGATCGGTGGGCAATTCCAACAGTGCGGGCGCGTCGGCGAGTTGCTGCTTCCAGTAATCAACTTCCCGCTCGAGCACATCGCCGTCTAACCATTCACGCTGCCACACTGCATAGTCTGAGTATTGCACAGGTAGCGGCGGGAGTTGCGGCGACTGATCTTGCGAGAACGCACGGTAAAGAAGCGCCAGTTCTTCGAAGAGTATTCCTGCCGACCAACCGTCGCTGATGATGTGATGGTTGTTGAGAATCAGAATGTGATGTTCTGACTCAAACCGAATGATCGTCACCCTGGTTAATGGACCACTACGCAAGTCGAACGGTTGTTGTGACTCCTTCGCGATTAAACTTTCGGCTTCCTGTTCGCGCACACTCTGCGGCAGATCGGCGAGGTCTACCACGCGCAATGGGATAAAGCCCGTGCCGGCGATAACCTGGTATGGCATTCCGTCGACGGCATCAAAGGTTGTGCGAAGTGTCTCGTGTCGATCGGCTAAGGTATCGAGTGTCTTTTTCAAGGCCTCGTAATTCAAAGGGCCTTTCGCGCGTACAACTCGCGACATGTTGTATGCATAGCTGTCCGGCTCTAATTGATCCAGCAGCCATAATCGCTGTTGAGCGAACGACAAAGGAGGACGTGGACCACGAGGAACAGGCACGATAGTTTCGCAACCACGCCCGGTGATGCGAACCGAGTTGATTGAATTCTTTGGGCGAGATCGCCAACAGTCGGCGTTTCAAACAAACTGCTTAACGGCAACTCCACTTGAAACGTCTCGCGAAGCCGGGATATCACCTGAGTCGCCAGCAATGAGTGACCGCCCAACTCGAAGAAGTTATCGCGAATACCGACGCGCGTTAGCTTCAGGAGTTCGGCCCAGATCGCGGCAACCAACTCTTCCGTCGGATTACCGGGAGCAACATATGTTTTTTGCAGTTCGGGACGTGAGGGATCAGGTACGGGTAATGCAGCCCGATCAACTTTCCCGTTGCGCGTCAATGGAAAGTCTTTGAGAAAAACAAACGTCGCCGGGATCATGTAATCGGGAACGATCTCTTTTAAGAAAGAGCGCAGTTCGCTGCTTGTCGCCGCTTCGATCGCCGGCACCACGTAGGCCACGAGCTGCTTATTGCCATCATCGACGTCTCTTGCCAGCGCTACGACTTTTCTCACGCCATCATGCCGGCTTAAAGCAGCCTCAACTTCGCCAAGCTCCACGCGATAACCACGAATCTTCACCTGATTATCGCCACGGCCCAGAAACTCTACGTTGCCGTCAGCAAGGTAGCGCGCGCGATCACCCGTCTTGTAAAGACGCATCGCTCCGTTGCTCGAGAACGGACTGGAGATAAACCGCTCGGCCGTCTGCTCGGGTTTATTCAAATAGTTTTGAGCAACGCCGGCTCCGCCGATGTACAACTCTCCGGAAACCCCGACCGGTACTGGATTGAGATATCGATCGAGAATGAAAACGCCAGTGTTCGCGATGGGGCGACCGATGGGCACACTCGACGTGATTTTTGCGAGCGCTGCGTCGCTTCCCAATGTAAAAGTGAGTGACCCGACGGTTGTTTCCGTTGGTCCATAATGGTTGATCACTTCGCAATCGGGATTGATTGCTCGAATGTGCTCTGCCAAATCCCAGGAGAATGCCTCGCCGCCAAGGATCAGGAATCTCTTCGGCAGAGACGCGCGACATGAAGACGGGGAGACGGGGAGAGGGGGAGACGCGGTGTTCTCCGTGTCGCCCTGTCTCCCCGTCTCCGTGTCCCCCCGTCTCCCCGTCTCCGTGTCCCCCCGTCTCCCCGTCTCCGTGTCGCCCCGTCTTCGCGTCGTCGGGCCCAACAGTGAGCTGAGGTGAGATGGAACAATTTTCAGCACGTCGATCGGATTGTGGCTGAAGTAATCGGCAAACCGGACGCGATCTGTTGCCGTTTCATAATTGAGTACGTGCAGGCAACCGCCCGAAACAAGTGAAGGAAAGATACAGGTGTTTCCGAGGTCGGCGGTGATTGTGGATACACTCGCGAACTGCAACGCGCCGTTAGCCGGCAAGTTTAGTTTTTTACAAATGTATTCGGTGTAGTTGACCAGGTTCTGATGCGTGACCGCAACGCCTTTTGGCAATCCCGTCGAACCGGAAGTGTAGATGATATAGACCAGGTGCTGAGGTGAAACATTTCGCTTCGGGTTGGTGGTTTGTTGAGTCTCAAACGCGGAGCGATCGCGATCAAGACAAATTACTTCACCGTCAAAGTCAGGCAACTGTGCGACTAACTTTTCCTGCGTGACAAGCACCGGCGACTGAATGTCAGTGAGTTGGGCCAACAGCCTGGCTTTAGGATGTTCCGGACTAAGAGGAACGTACCCACCGCCGGCTTTCAGTATTCCCAACAACCCAACGATCATGTCCAATGAACGATCAACGCAAAGTCCGACTCTTGCTCCTGGCCCAACGCCGCGATGAATCAGAAAATGGGCAAGCTGGTTCGCCCTGGCGTTAAGCTCTTCGTAACTCAATCGCTGCTCTTCAAACACAAGGGCAGTCGCTGTCGGAGTTTTTTCTACCTGTTGCTCGAATAATTCGTGAATACAGCGATCGGCAGGATATTCGCTTGCAGTTTCATTAAACTCGACGAGGAGTCGTCGTTGTTCGGCTTCGCTCAGAACGGCTAATTGACTAACGCGCGCATTCGGGTTCTTGCGCGCACTTTCCAACAACGTTGCAAAGTGTTCCGCGAGCCGCTCGATGGTCGACCGTTGAAAGAGAGCGGTATCGTAATGAAACTCCGTCGTGAGTGAGTCTTCCGAAACTGAACAACACAGCTTGAGCCGAAAACGATCGATAGATGCGTACTGGCGTTCAACTACAAACGTTACACCGCCTGCCTCTTGCTTCGCGTCTCTTTCTTCGAGTTCGAATGCGATCGCAGACGTGTTTCCACGCGATTCCGTGCTCTCTTCAGGATTAAAGTATCCCTGCCACTCGCGAGCAGTCTCGATCGATTCCTGAACCTGCTCTACCAGTTCACTGAATTGAGGATCGTTTTCAAAAGAGCACTTCAACGGCAGCGACTTGGCATATGGACCAAGCGCACCTTTCAACTCTTCATATTCTCGACCGTCGCAGATCGCCTCGACCGTAAAATCCGACTCACCCGTGAGCCGCCAAAGCAGTGTCTGCCAGCACGCCAAAAGAAAAGCGTCAGATATATCGCCGGTTGAATGCTTAGTCGCTAGAACAGCATTCGCGTCGTTGTGCTCCGCGTTCTCGCCTTCAAACGGAAGCAACCCCGGCGGCGATGCGCGATACTGCTCCTGCCAAAAAGCCTTTGCCTCTTCATCGTCTTCCGCAAGTAACTCGTTCTGCCACTGAGAGAAGTCGGCATACTGCATCGGCTCCTTCTCGCCCACGCCAGCCTGTCCATAAAATTGGACCAATTCACGAACGAAGTTTCTGAGTGTTTGAGAGTCAGCACAGATCGCGGGCAGAGATACTAAAAGAAGATGCTTGTTCGACGATAACTTAACCAGGAACAGGCGCAGAGGTGAGTCGTTTTCGAAATCAATAGGATGAACGGCTTCATCTACAACGAGCTTTATGATTCGATTTCGCTGTTCGTTGAGTTCATAACCGCTTAGATCGAGATGTTCCCACTTCGGGCTGCTGGTCTCGCTGATAACCTGGAACGGTATTTTTACGCCGGGCTGACGATGAAATGAGGTGCGGAGAATCTCATGGCGTTCGACGATTCTTCGAACAGAATTCTCGAGCACGTCGACACTGAGGTTGCCCTCGATCGAGATGGCACACTGCGCCTTCCACGGTGCTCGATTTCCGGCTTGCTGCAACAGCCATAAATGTTTTTGCTGAGGGGAGAGAGGAAACCCAGCATTTTGTTGATGTTTCATTCCCACTTATCTGTGATTTGGGGCTCTAACGGGGGCCCTCGTCAGGAAAACTCAAAGCACGAGGAGTAGAAGCTTAACAGGGGTTCTAACCTTCGAACTGAGAGCCGTTTGGCCTCGGCGTCTCGCCAAAAATCATAACATTTCATGCACCTTTCGCGCTCAAATCGTTCTTGGTCCTAGTGTCTTAACATAACCTTCTTCTCCGTGTAACCTCTGCGTCTCTGTGTCTCTGTGGTGATTTTAGCCACGAATTAGTTAACCACAGAGACACAGAGACACAGAGGTTACACAGAGAAATCAATCTAAGACACCATCTCCTTGGTCATCATTTCACCCATCGCGACAACAATTTTTCTCGCTCCAACATACGGATTGCGTGCATGTGCCGTCAGCATATTGTTCAGCATTAAAGTGTCGCCTTCGCGCCACGGGAAGCCAACTGCAATCTTGAAATACAACTCCCGGATCTCCTGGACCACCGAGTCTTCGATCGGCGATCCGTCGCCATAATACACATTGCGCGGTAGATCTTCTTCCTTAACTATGGACAACAGCGATTCCCGCACTTCGGGTTGGAGACATGAAACGTGATGCAGTTGAATTTGGTTAAAAAATACCATCTCCCCCGTTTGTGGATGCGTCACTACTGCCGGACAAACCTGACGAGTTTTTAAGGAGCCGTTCTTCCATTCGCAGTCAATGGAGGCTTTTCGGCAATACTCTTCAACAACTGCTTGATCGGTGGTGTGAAAGAATGTCTGCCAACTCACATCCAACCCCTCCGTATAATTACGGACATACATCAACTTCTTTTCGGTGAACCGGTCTCTAATTCGAGGATCCAGCAACTCGTAAACTCGCCGGCAGTCGACTATGGGCGTCTCACCGCCCTGTTCGGCCGCTTTCACACAGAAGAACCAAATCTTCATCGGCCAACGATGCATGTGCGAGCTTTCGTTGTGAAAAAGAATGGTCTGGTCTTCGGGATAAGGCGTAGACCCATAAACCTTACCTTCGACTCCTTCACGAGGTAAGTCGCCATATTCGCCAAACAAGTTCGGGCAAAGAGCCTGGGCAAATTGCTCAAACTCCGCTGCCGACGCGAGATTGAAGTTGCGAAAAAGTACCGCACCGTGTTTCAGCAGTTCCTGATCGACGTACTCTCGATTGCTTCTTGCCCACTCCGACAGATCAATCTCTTCGACTTCAGGTTCGACTACAAGGGGAAGTTTTTCGCTTTCACTCAGGTAAGTGGTTTTTATGCCGCGTGTCTGGGATAGGTCGACAACCTTTCGCCTTGCGCTGAGCAGATTCTTGCGTCGCGCCAACTGGCGCTCCTGTTTCTCGGTATCTCGCTGTGCTTTTTCTGTTTCACTGACCATTTCAATTGTGTTGAGACGAGCATCGGGTTGGGCGAGAAGATTCCCGAGCAGGGTTTCATACTGACGCGCCATGTTGATTATGGTGGACGCCTCAAACAGGTCGGTATTATACACCCACGTTCCGACCAACTTCTCGCCGGCTTCTCTCATGAAGAGACCTAAATCGAACTTTGATGTTCCGGTTTTTACCTCAACCGACTTCGCCGTAAGACCGGGAAGCTCCAGTGCCTCCACAGGTGCGTTTTGGAGTACAAACAAAACTTGTACGAGCGGGTTACGACTAAGGCTTCGCTCCGGCTGCAACTCCTCGACGAGTTTTTCAAATGGCATTTGCTGATGCGCGTATGCGCCCAGCGCCATCTCTCGCACACGCTGTAGCACTTCACGAAAAGTCGGATTGCCGGACAAGTTGGTTCTCAGCACCAGCAAGTTTACAAAGAACCCGATCAATCCTTCGGTCTCGAGACGCGTACGATTCGCGACATCAGTGCCCACAACGATGTCTTCGTGTCGTGCGTGGCGTGAAAGCAGAATCTGGTAAGCCGCCAGCAACACCATGAACAGCGTGACGCCTTCCTGGCGGCTCAGGTTTTTGACGGCGATGGTCAAGTTTTCCGGCAAACTCACCTTCTCAGAAGCGCCGCGAAAGCTTCGCCCTTGTGGACGAGGACGATCCGTCGGTAATTCCAACACAGCGGGAGCGCCTGTCAGCTGCGTCCTCCAATAAGAAAGTTCTTTGTCTAAGGCTTCTCCGCGCAACCATCGTCGCTGCCAGGTGGCATAGTCGCCGTATTGAACCGGCAAAGGCGGTGGTCCGGACTTTCCGGTTGTGAAAGCTTCGTAGAGTTTCGCGATCTCACGGAACAGGATGGCCGTGGACCACCCGTCCGCCGCAATGTGATGTGTTGTTAACAGCAGTACGTTTTCAGTTTCACTGAGCTGAAATAACGTAGCTCGCAACAAGAGATCGTCGGAAAGGGAAAACGGACGAAGCACGTCTTCACGGAGGCGGCGATGCAATTCTTCTTCGCGCTCCTTCTCAGGCGAAGATCGGAGATCGACTGAGGTCAGTTCAATCGTCGCATTCTGTTTTACGACTTGATTTGGTTCGCCCGCCGTCGCAACGTAGTTGGTCCTCAAAATCTCATGCCTGTTTACAACGGCGGCAAGTGTTGCTTGCAGCGCTTCAACGCTCAGCCGGCCGGTCAGTTGTATCGCTATCGGAATATTGAACAGTGCGCTGCCAGGTTCTAACTGGTCCAGGAACCACAGTCTCTGTTGCGCAAACGAAAGCGGTATCTCGTCAGTAGACTCTCGGCGCCGCAACGGAGGAGTATCGGAGGCGTCGACATTCGACTTCTCAATCTCCTCTGCCATTTCCGCAACGGTTGGCTTTTCGAAGACAATTCGCAACGGCAATTCGAGCTCAAATGTTCTTCGAACGCGTGAAATCACCTGCGTCGCCAAAAGCGAGTGGCCGCCCAGTGCAAAGAAGTTATCGTGTACGCCCACTCGCTCAACCTTGAGAATTTCGGCCCAAATGCCTGAAAGCATTTCCTCAACCGGTGTGCGGGCGTCCACGAAAGCGGTTTCCGAGGATCTCACCTCGTCAGGAACCGGGAGTGCGCTGTAATCCACCTTGCCATTTGGAGTTAGCGGCAATTGATCCAGCGTTATAAAGGCTGCCGGCAACATATATTCAGGCAAATGCTGCTTCAGATGGTCGCGCAACCGTTGCGCGTCGAAGTTTTCTTCTTCCTTAACTACATATGCCACTAAACGGCGATCTATATCATTCCCGCCGCACACGTTTACGGCTACATCTCTCACGTCAGGGTGCTCCGAAATCACACTTTCGATTTCACCTAACTCGATGCGGAACCCACGCACTTTAACCTGGTGATCAATCCGTCCGACGAATTCGATTTCGCCGTTGTCGACGTAGCGCGCGAGGTCTCCCGTTCTGTAAAGTCGTCCGTCACTAAACGGGTTTTTCACAAACTTCTCCACCGTCAGTTCAGGCCGGTTCAGATAACCACGCGCCAGGCCGGCGCCACCGACGTAAATCTCCCCAATGACTCCGATCGGCACGGCTCGCTGTTGACTATCCAGGATATAAATTTCCGTGTTGTCGATGGGACGACCGATAAGTGGATCGCGCCGCTCTCTTTCGCTCACAATCCCGCAGGTCGCTACGACCGTGATCTCCGTGGGCCCATAATGGTTAACGAACTTAAAGGGTAACTTTCCCCAGTCTCCGCGATGCAGTCGATCGCCGCCCGTCAAGAGTGCTCTTAAGCTAAGTTGTTCCGGGAGTGGTTCAGTTAATACTGCTTCAGCCAGAGGCGTCGGCAAAAAGCTTAACGTTATGCGATGCTCGCTCAACCAGGCGAGCAGTTTCTGCGGTTGCGCTCGTGTCTCTTCATCCACTATGTACACGCTGGCTCCTGCGGTTAGGTAAGGCCAGAGTTCCCAGACCGAAGCATCGAACGCGGCACTTGCCAGCTGCGTCGCCCGGTCAGCGGCGTTCACTTCGTAATATCGCTGGTGCCAGCTAACCAGGTTGAGCAAGCCTCGATGCTCGATCTCGACTCCTTTCGGCTTGCCGGTCGATCCTGACGTGTAAATTACATAAGCGAGATTTTCTCCCGTCGCTACCGGCTGCGGATTTGCATCGTCCTCAGCATCGAGCTCATCCGCGATGCGATCGATACTGATCACAGTCGTGTCACACTGCGGCAGTCGATCAAGCATTGCTTCCTGTGTTAGCAGTACCTTCATGGCGGCATCTGACAGCATGAAGCCCAACCGATCTTTCGGATAGGTCGGGTCGAGTGGCACATATGCGCCGCCCGCTTTCAGGATTGCTAACAACGCAACCACCATGTGCTCCGAACGTTCGAGGCACACACCGGCCAATTTTTCTTTACCGACTCCTTGCCTGCGCAAGTAATGGGCCAAGCGGTTTGCTCTCCGATTGAGTTGTTCGTAACTGAGTTTGTTCTCACCGCACACGACTGCTTGTCCATTCGGTGTTGCCGCAACCTGCGCTTCGAACAATTCCTGAACTGTGCTCCGATCTGGATAATTCCTGCGCGTCTTATTCCACTCGACCACCAGTTGCTCTTCAAGATCAGTCAGGAGGTTCAGACTGGTTATACGGCGATCGGGATCGTCAGCGATTCCTTCGAGCAAAGTTTGAAAATGCCCGACCATCCGTTGCATTGTGGCTTCGTCGAAGAGATCCGTGTTGTACTCAAGGACTCCTTCCAAGCCATCCGAGGCATCGGTCAGATAAACGGTTAAATCAAATTTTGCTGTGGCTCCTTCGATTTGAAGTCTCGTCGTGATCAATCCCGGGAGGTCGAAACGTTGCTCCATGCCCCGCTGAAAAACGAACGCTACATTAAACAGCGGCATGTGACTCAAGCTACGTTCGGGTTGAAGGTCCTCAACCAATTTTTCAAACGGCAGCTCCTGATGGGCCAACGCGCCGAGGGCCACTTCTCGAACGCGAGCCAGCAGCGCGCGAAACGTGGGGTCTCCGGAGAGATCGCTCCGCAGAACTATCGTGTTGACGAACATTCCCATCAACGCTTCGGTTTCGATTCGCTCGCGTCCGGCGGCGGGCGAGCCGACGAGGATGTCGTTTTGGCCGGTGTATCGATGTAACAGTGTTTGAAACGCCGCGAGCAGCGTCATGTAAAGCGTCGATCGTTCGCTCTGGCTGAGTGCCTTGAGTGCTCGAGTAAGAGCTGGACCAATTCGAAACTTCTGATTGGTCCCATTGAAGGTTTGCCTCGTCGGTCGCGTACCTTTAACAGGAAGGTCCATGACCGGTAGGGCCCCTTTTAACTGTTGTCTCCAGTAAGGCAGTTGCTGTCGCAGAATCTCACCTTCAACCTTGTGTTTTTGCCATTGCACATAGTCGAGATAGTTCATCGCAAGCGGCCGTGGGGAATCACCGCCCGCTGTGAACGACTTGTACCAGTCAGACAGCTCACCCAGCATGACTTCCAACGACCATCCGTCACTCACGATGTGGTGCACGGTAACCTGGAGCACATGCTCCTGTTCCGACAACTTAAACAGGTTCACGCGAAACAACGGTCCTGTAGACAGGTCAAAGGGTCGTCGACTCTCCGCAACAACCCTTCGCTCTGCTTCGACTTGCCTGTCTGGTTCAGGAAGATATGACAAATCCTCAACCGTCAAATTGAGATTTATCTCCGGGGAGATAATTTGGACTGGTTGATTGTTTACGGTGGCGAAAGTCGCACGCAAGATCTCATGACGGCTCAGGATTTTTGCGAAGCTCTGCTCAAGCGCCTCTACATTCAGTGGTCCTTGCAAACGGAACGCGAGAAAAACGTTGTAAACAGGACTTCCGGGATCCAGTTGTTCAAGGAACCAAAGGCGTAGTTGCCCATACGACAATGGGTAACAGCTCTGACCATCCTGCTGAATAACGTCGCTGGTGGAAAGGTCTTCGGCTCGTGCCTTCATCTTGCCGAGCCGTAGCATGAGAAGCTCACGCTGTTCCGGGGAAATATCTGCAAGCAACTTCGACAGATCGCTCATCACACCTTTGCCTTGAAGTTCTTCTCCGTGTCTCTTTGTCTCTGTGTCCTCTGTGTTAACACTGGTCGTGAGAAGTATTTAACACAGAGGACACAGAGACACAGAGATCGCAGAGAAGAATCCAAAAATGCAACCCGTAACTTTGACTCAAAGTCGCTCATCAATCATTTCCCCCGACCACTTCTTCTGAGGCGAGCATCTGTGTGATCTGATCTTTGGAGAGTTGATTGATCTCTGCCAGGAGCTCGGCTAGTTTCTCACTATCAACTTCGCCAAGCTGTTTTTGGACCACCAGCACTGCGAGATCGGCAACCGTTGGCGCATTGAAGAGAGTAGTAACTGGAAGTTCGATCTCAAACCGTTTGCGCAGACGGCTAAGGATCTGAATGGCAATGAGTGAATCTCCTCCGAGATCGAAAAAGTTGTCGCGGCTGCCGACACGTTCGACCCCGAGAATCTCCTGCCAAATGTTCGCGATTGCTTCTTCGGTGTCATTGCCGGGAGGGACGTATGCACCATCCAAAGCCGGACGATCATGACCGGACGGAGCCGTTGTTACTGGTTCCGTTTTCTCAACAGCCGGGCGTAGTTTCGGATCGCTTCGTGCGATGAGCGCTTGAAAATCGTGCGTTGAAACAATCAATTGCGGCACGCCTTTGCTGTAGAGCAAATGCGTAAAGGCCTGTACGCCCTGCTCCGCGGTCATCTGTTCTTCAATATCATCGCCGGTCAAATCCTTGTGTCGCTTCTCCACCGTCACAGCCATGCCGACATTCTTCCACCTGCCCCAATTTACAGAGATCGTGCGATCACTTCCCTGAGACCCTTTGTAGTTTGCGAAACCATCCAGAAAAGAATTTGCCGCACAATACCCAACCTGGCCGACCGATCCGGTAACAGAGCTGTGTGCTGAGCACAAAACAAAGAAATCAAGCTCTTCATCTTTAACTAAGGAATCTAAAACCAGTGTGCCTCCGACTTTCGCGACAAATTCCCGCTCTGTTTTTTCACGTGTCATCGAATGGATGAGACCACCACCCTCGACGCCTGCAGCATGAATGATGCCGTTGATTTTGCCGAACCTTTCCTTGGTGTCCTTAATTAAGGAGCGCATTTGATCGAGGTTGGAAACGTCAGCGTTCGCGACCATGACTTCGGCGCCAAGGTCTTCAAGCGCCTTAACTTTCCTTATTCGACCTGAGGCTGATTGGCTAGCGTCACTTTCAGCCTTTCGACCGATGACCAACCCTGAATCGGTCTCGAATCTTTCCTGCCTATCCTGCGGGAATGCCTGGACCGACTCGAAGCCTTCTCTTTTAAAGACTTCTTCCCACTTTTCGAGGCCCAGCAATGGAGTCGTTGTTCTCAGGTCAGTGTCGGTGAAGTACCACCATCCCTCGGCAAGTCCCCACACCATGTCGATCCAGCGCTCGGTCTTAACGCCTTCAACAAGCAAGAGGTGTCCACCGGGTGACAGCAAACTCTTCAGATTTCTGATCGTTCCCGCGATCGTCTGCGTTGCATGTACAACATCCAATCCGAAGATGATGTCGAAGCTCGCAGCTTCAAACCCTTGCGCCGAAGGATCTTTTGAAATATCCAGCACGCCGAACTTCATGAATTCGAAGCCGGATCGCCTGGCTTCTGCTTCAGCCTGGGCTACGAACGTCTTACCAAGGTCGGTAAAGTGATATTCAACGTTTCGGTCTTTTAGAAGCGGTGCGATTAACCTGGTGAGCTTGCCACGGCCGCCACCGACTTCGAGAATCCGCAGCTTTTTGCCAGGCGAGCTTCGAGTTAGATCGTCTATTACGTCGCGCAGAAGGTTTTGGTAGACCCTGCCATTTCGATGCTCGATGGTGTTTTTCTCGCACTCATTCAAAAACTGAGAACTGCCTTCGGGATACAGAACGCCGATGGCTTCGATCTTTCCGCTTAACGCGTCGGGATAATGGTGGGCGCAGTGCTTCAACAGAGTAAGTAGCCCGCGAAACTCGGGATACTTGCTTTCTAATTCGCGGTGCAGGCTGTCCGGATTGACGACTTCATTGCTGTTCTTCAGGATTTGGACGCGATCATCTTCGCGCCTGATAACGCCGTCCTCGTTCAAGATCCGAAGCATGAACTCGTAGAACTTTTCGAATTTTTGCAATACCGCGAGTTTGCGCTTCAGTTCATCTTCATCGTACGTGTGACCCTGGTCGAGAGAGATGCCGCTCCTGCTCAGATAGTCGTAGATGTAACTCGCGCACAGCTTATTCAACGAGTCTTCCAGACCCGGATAAGCATGAAGAGCTTTTATATTCAGTTCTTCCTCAATCGATTCCTTCATTCGATCGACGTTCGAGGATTCGATCGCACTGCGGTTATCCCGCTCCGGTAAACTTGAACGTCCGGTTAAGACCAGCTTCGCCTCGACTGCGCGCGCCAGGTGTTCTGCAAGCTGCAACCCGACGCCACCTAAACCTCCGGTAATCAGATACACTCCTTTTTCTCTCAACCGCGCGTTTGTCTCAGGCTGCTGTTCCCAATGAACAGGTTCATACGTCTGCGTCCATCTGCTCTTGCCTCGGTAAGCAACCGTAGAGTCAGACGGTTTCGCAAGCAGCTCCGCAGTTAATTGGTCCAGGAGTCTTTCCGGTGCTGAGGAAGAGTCGTGAACGATGTCGACGTTGCGACAAATGATGCCTCCCAACTCTCGAGGAATGACTTTGCAGGGACCAAGAATCGTTGCCTTCTCAGGACAGAGTGTCTCGTCACCCGTAACTTCTTGCATGTTGCTGGTGACGACGTCGATGCGAGCCGCCGCTTTGCTGTTCAGCTTCCCGAGTGCTTGAGCAAGAAACAGCAAACTGTAAAAACCGGTCTCTTGCGCATCATTGAAGCGTTCAATACTCAAGGCCCGCGGATCGATTTGAGATACTCCCCAGAGATGTACGATTCTTACAGTTCCTGTGGCCCAGCCGACTGACAAGTCGTTAATCAGAGCGTCGTAATGTTCACGTCGTCCGGGTTGAAGTCTGTACTCGTGATCGCCTGTTTTCTGGTACGTGTCGCCTACGTAAACGCTGTCGACCTTGTGTCCTTCACTGGCAAGACGTTTCACAATCTCGTGGCCGAACCCGCAGTCGTCAACAAACACCAGCCACTGCGATTGTGAAGCATCGGTACGAGCGAGTAGCTGTGGTGGCGCAGATCTTTTCCATGATGGTCTGTAGAACCAATCGGCGACACTGTTCTGGCGCTTTATTTCGTGTGGCGAGCCCGGGCCAATTCCCTGTTTGTTGGGTTCGATCCAGTACCGCTGGCGCTCAAATGGATAAGTGGGCAGCGCGACTCGATGTCGTTTCTCTCGCTCGTAGAATCCGGACCAGTTGATGGTCGCACCCCCGAGCCATAATTTCCCCAGCGCTTCCAGCAAGGATGCCAGTTCGCCGTCCGGTTTTTTGGAATCACCGAACGACGATATAACACTGTGCTCGACGTCCTGACCCTGATGTTGTTTCGCGAGCGTGGTTAGTGTTTTGCCTGGTCCAACTTCAAGGAAGATCCGGTGGGGTTCATCCATCAGCGTTCGTATTCCTTCAGAGAACCTGACAGTTTGCCGGAGATGCTGGGCCCAATAGGACGCGTCTTCAATATTAGCCGCTGTGATCCAGGTTCCCGTGAGATTCGAGATGTAAGGGATCCGCGGCGGATTTTGTTTTACTTTCCTCACCAGTTC
Organism: uncultured Acidobacteriota bacterium; assembly: GCA_963728575.1. Classification (GTDB taxonomy): domain Bacteria; phylum Acidobacteriota; class Blastocatellia; order Pyrinomonadales; family Pyrinomonadaceae; genus PSRF01. The sequence goes on along the minus strand of CAVSKT010000012.1, from coordinate 31,938 downwards.
GACGAATGGCTCCAGAATGGGGTCCATCATCGAAGAATGAAAGGCGTGCGAAGTTAACAGACGGCGAAAACCTACATTCTTTTCCGTCAACACATTTTCGAGGTGCTCGATACCTTGCTCCGGACCCGAAACGACGCAAAGCGATGGTCCATTGCTCGCCGCGAGCGATAGATCGTCGGTCAGCAAGCCTTGTAACTGCTCTTTTCCAAGCCTGACCGCAAGCATCAGGCCTACGGGCAAGTCCTGCATTAACCGTCCGCGAGCGGCTATTAACGCCAGCGCATCTTCGAGCGAGAAGACTCCCGCCACACAAGCGGCCACGTACTCGCCCATGCTATGGCCAATCATTGCTTGAGGACGAATTCCCCAGCTGATCCACAACTGGGCCAGGCTGTACTCGATCACAAACAGCGCAGGCTGAGTGAACCTGGTTTGAGTAAGTTCGTTCCTCGCGTGTTCCTCGTTCTGTTCACTCGGATACAACAGCTCCCGCAAATCCAGTTTGAGATGAGGTCGAAGAATGTCGCAACAGAGATCGACTTGTTCACGAAACTTCGGCTCGAGTTCATATAATTCGCGCCCCATGTTCGGATACTGCGCACCCTGACCAGGAAACATAAACGTGACCGGTCGCTCGGACCCCTTGTGCGTGCCGGTGAAAACACGTTTGGGATCTAAAGTCTTCAGAGCGCGTTTCGCATCATCTACACCATTCGCAACAAGCACTCTCCGGTGACCAAAACGTCGTCGACCAACCTGTAAGGTGTAAGCCACATCGCTGAGGTTAAGATCCGGATTCTTTTCAAGATGGTTGGCGAGGTTTGCGGTCGCAGCTTCGAGCGCGATGCTTGTCTTTGCGGAAACCAGGAGTAGTTGAGATGGTCTCGACTCGGATGACTCTTCTCCATCAGCAGCTTCTTCAAGAATGACATGCGCGTTTGTGCCGCCCACACCAAACGAACTGACCCCTGCCCGTCGCGGACTCGCATTCCAATCTTTCAACGTTGCATTGATGTAGAAGGGGCTATCCGCCAGTTCGAGTTTAGGGTTGGGCGATTTAAAGTGCAGGCTCGGCGGCAACACGCCATGCTTAAGCGCCAGCACAGTTTTAATTAGACCTGTCACACCCGCGGCCGCATCGAGATGCCCGACATTGGTCTTTACTGATCCAACGGCGCAGTAATTTCTTTCCGTGCTGCCTTCGAAAGCCTGTTTGAGTGCTGCGATTTCTATGGGATCCCCTAGCGGAGTGCCCGTTCCATGCGCCTCGATGTATGTGATGGTTTGCGGTTCAACTTCAGCCATTTGCAATGCCGAACTGATGGCCTTGGCCTGACCCTCGACTCGCGGTGCGGTGTAACCGAGTTTCAAAGAACCGTCGTTGTTGATGGCGGATCCTTTAATGACTGCTGTAACAGAGTCTCCATCGTTGAGAGCGTCACCCAGGCGCTTCAAAACAACTATCGCGGCGCCATTTCCACCAACAGTTCCGTGCGCAGTTTCATCGAAAGCCCGGCAGTGTCCGTCTGGTGAAAGAATTCCTCCTTCCTGATACCAGTAGCCTGCGTTTTGAGGAACAGTGATTCTTACTCCACCGGCTAACGCCATGTCGCACTCCCCGCTCAACAAAGCCTGGCAAGCTTCGTGGACGGCGACCAGCGACGTCGAACAAGCGGTTTGAATCACGAGGCTTGGCCCTTGCAGGTTCAACTTGTAGGAAATCCTGGTGCTGAGAAAGTCTTTGTCATTCAGTATGGTGGTTTGGAAGAGCGCTCCTGAACGGATCAGAGATTCATGAGAGCAAAGGTTGTTTATTAAATAGGTGTTCAGGCCAGTACCGGCATAAACGCCAATCAATCCTTCATATTGTTCAGAGTCGTACCCGGCGTTCTCCAGCGCGTCCCAGGCACACTCGAGAAATACTCGCTGTTGCGGATCCATCAATTCTGCTTCTCTCGGACTCATGCCGAAGAAAGCGGCGTCAAACCATTCTGCATTTTCCAGAACCGGGCGAGCCTTTACGTACCGGGGGTTCGCAATGGTTTCCTCGTCGATACCGAAATCCCGCAGGTCATGATCCGTAAAGAAAGAGATGCACTCAACACCCGTGACTAAGTTGTGCCAGAACTCATCAATGTTCCCAGCTTTCGGAAAACGGCCGGCCATGCCGATAACCGCAATCTCCAAACCATTCTGCTGTGGCGTGATTTCGCTCATTCAGATTTCTTTAACGGCTCTGCAATCTTCCTCTTCTGAAAAACCCGTTCCCGGCGATTTCTTCCTGCCATCAGTTTTTCACGGTCATCCTGGAGAGGCTTATCTGACGAGTGGGAGTTGGAACTCAAGAACCTGGCCAATGTACTGATCGTTGGATACTGGAGCATCGTAATCACCGGAAAGCCCCGGTTCAGAACTGAACTTATTCTGGCGTGGGCTCGAGTCAGGAGCAAAGAATGCCCACCCAAATCAAAGAAATTGTCGTGCACACCAACTCGTTCGAGCTTCAGCACGTCTTGCCAAATTCCAGCAATTGTTTGTTCCAGCTCAGACTGTGGTTTCGCGTAGTCAGTTACCAACACGGGTCGCTCCGTTGTCGGGATAGGCAGCGCTTTGCGGTCCACTTTGCCGTTTGACGTGAGTGGCAACGCATCCAGCATGACGAGGGTAGAAGGAACCATGTACTTGGGTAATTTTTCTTTCAGGAAGCTGCGAAGTTGATTGATTAATCGATCACTGGCGCTCCACGCTTCTGAATTCGAGTGGGGTACAAAGTAGGCGACCAATAGTTTCTCGCCTGGAACATCTTCTCGTACGATGACTAATGCTTCTTGAACCGCGTCATGTTGTCTCAGGACAGTTTCAATCTCTCCTAGTTCTATGCGAAAGCCGCGAACTTTTACCTGATGATCAACTCGTCCCAAATACTCGAGTTGCCCATCAGGTAAATAGCGCGCCAGGTCTCCCGTCTTGTACAGCCGGGATCCTGCTTCGCAAACAAACGGATTTGGAATGAATCTCTCTGCCGTCATCTCCGGACGATATAAATAACCGCGAGCCAAACCAGCACCGCCGATATACACTTCGCCCGGCACTCCCATGGGCACAGGTTGTAGACTTGAGTCGAGCAGGTAGACACGCGTGTTCGCGACTGGCCGTCCGATTGTTGCCGGTCCATCGGGAACTCGCAGAGCATAGGTTGAATATGTCGTGTCTTCAGACGGGCCGTAGAGATCGAAGACACGCTTGATTTGAGGCTGTTCGTATATCTTGTCCACAAGGCTGCATGGAAGAGGTTCTCCAGCCAGATTTACTGTCTGCACATTCTTCGGTAGACCATCCAGCCTCATCAACTCGGCGATCGCAGAGGGAACGGTATTGATGAGTTTCACCTCGTTCGCGGCTGCCAAATTCAGGAGCTGCAAAACGTCGTCGGCCAGCAGCACTTTGCCTCCGCAGCTCAGGGGTACAAATAATTCAAAAACAGAAAGGTCAAAACAGATTGAAGTAGAAGCAAGCACACCGCTGAGCTCTTCCTGAGAAAAGATACCGCGCGCCCAGCTGATTAAAGCCACTGCGCTGCGATGTTCAATCGCGACCCCTTTAGGCTTGCCGGTTGATCCCGAAGTGTAAATCAGATACGCCACATTCTCGGCTGCGAGTTTTGTCGCCGGATTCTCGTCGCTCTCGTTACTAATTTTTGGCCAGTCACTATCCAGACAGATCACCTGAGCATCATGGTCAGGCATTGTGTCGACCAAACCCTGCTCGGTAACGATTACTGGAGTCTTAGTATCCTCCAACATGAACGAAAGCCGTTCCTTTGGATAGGTCGGATCAAATGGCACATACGCGCCGCCGGCTTTGAGAATACCCAGCAGCCCGATCGCTATGTCGATTGAACGCTGCATGCAAATGCCTACGAGAGTTTCTGGTGTCACGCCAAGTTTTCGAAGGTGATGGGCAAGTTGATTGGCGCGAGCATTGAGTTCCGCGTAGCTGAGGTGCTGTTTCTCATCAACCACGGCGATGGCGTTCGGCGTCTGCTCGACCTGGGCCTCAAAAAGTTCATGCATGCACTTGTCTGCCGGATACGTCGACCTCTGTGTCGTTCAACTCCACCAGCAATTGGTGCTTCTCGGCTGCGGTCAAAAGCGGCAAACTGCGTACACGCCGATCAGGATCCGCAACGATCCCTTCGAGCAAGGTTTGAAAATGACCAACCATACGTTTGATCGTGTCTGCGGCGAAGAGATCCGTGTTGTATGCGAGTGATCCAGTTAACGCAGACTCGCTGTACGTGATGTATAGGACCAAATCAAACTTCACTGTTTCGGCGTCGTGCTGTAGCGGAGTCCACGTCAGGTCGGGCAGCGTGATGGGCCTGGCCGGATTATCCTCGAGCACTAACATCACCTGAAATAATGGTGTTTGACCCGTGCCGCGCTCAGGGTGCATCTCCTCGACCAGTCGTTCGAAAGGCAAATCCTGGTGGTCGATGGCTCCCAACGCCACCTCACGAACGCGGTCCAATAACTCACGGACCGTCGGATCACCTGAAAGATTTGTACGCAAGACAAGGGTGTTCACAAAGAAGCCGATCAACGGCTCAACTTCCGCGCGACTCCGGCCTGCAACCGGAGAACCAACCGGTATATCTTCCTGACCCGTGTAGTGGTGAAGCATTAACTGGAAGGCGGCTAACAACGTCATAAACATTGTTACATTTTCTCGCTGGCCCAACTCCGCAAGGCCCTCGGTCAAGTCGCTCGGCAAGACGAACGATTGGGAAGCGCCATTAAAAGTTTGCGTCGCGGGTCGTGGTTTATCGAGGGGCAGATTCAGTACCGCCGATGTTCCGTCTAACTGCTTCTTCCAGTAAGAAAGGTGTCGTTCAATTACATCGCCTTGAAGATAGTTTCGCTGCCATTGGGCAAAGTCGACATATTGGACCGGCAGCTCCGGTAGTGAGGAAGAATTCCCTGCGGAAAAAACTTCGTAAAGCCGGCTCAATTCCTGCATGAAGAGCCGGCTGGACCAGGCGTCGGAGACGATGTGGTGCGTGGTGACTAGCAGAACATGCCTTTCAGCGTTCAACCGCAAGAGTGAGCCACGCAGCAGCGGACCTGCTGACAGATCGAATGGTGTTCGCGCTTCTTGTTTCGCAAGACGCAACGTTGCACCGGTCTGCTCCGATTCCGTCAGCAGACTGAGGTCCGTGATGTCCAGAGCTATAGTTAATTCCGGTGAAATGATCTGAACAGGTTGCCCGTCAACAGCTACAAATGTCGTACGCAGTGCCTCATGACGTCGTATAACTTCGTTGAAGCTCTTCTCGACCGCAGTGACGTTGAGTGGACCAGTGAGAAGCCAGGCTTCCGGGATATTGTAAACGGAGCTATTGGGTTCGAGCTGGTCCAGAAACCATAGCCGTAGTTGGGCAAACGAGGGAGGAAGTTGTCCCTCTCTGCGAACCAGCTGAAGCGATGGAACAATCGATTTCGCTTCTGCTCTATCAACAACTGTGGAAAAGCTTGCGATGGTAGGATTCTCGAAAAGGTTTCGAACCGTTAACTCCGTTTGCAGAACTCTTTGCAAACGAGAAACAATGCGGGTCGCGAGCAGCGATTGGCCACCCAGGTCCAGAAAATTGTCATGGACGCTTACCTCCTCAAGATTGAGTACCTCGCACCAGATTCTCGCCACCTCCTGCTCGACAGGGGTGCGAGGAGCTTCAAAGATCCCTTCCAAGCCGCGTCTGCTTCGATCAGGAGCGGGTAGCGCGCTTCGATCGATTTTTCCGTTGGGTGTTAAGGGGAGTTCATTCAGTACTACAAAAGATGCGGGTATCATGTACTCCGGCAACTTCTGTTTCAGACAACGTCGCAGCTCGCTAACCGTCGGAGAGACATTTCCTCCAGGCACTACGTAGGCAACCAGTCGTTTATCACCAGGACCATCCTCACGCATGACAACAACGTTTTTGCGAACGGCGGGATGGGCAAACAGTGCTCGTTCGATCTCGCCCAACTCAACCCGATAGCCGCGGACCTTGACCTGGTGATCGAGGCGGCCGACAAACTCGAAATTGTTATCGTGTGAGTAGCGTCCCATGTCGCCCGTCTTATAGAGACGACTGCCGGGCATGCCAAACGGATCAGGCACGAACCTGTCCGCTGTCAGGTCAGGACGATTTAAATAACCTCGTGCTAAATCGGCACCGCCAACGTACAGATCGCCGGGAACTCCCACCGGAACAGGCTGCATTTGATGGTCCAACAGGCGAATCTCCGCACTGTCGATAGCTCGACCGAGAGGAACGGTTCTAACCTCTTCATCACCCGGGGCCGGAATTGGATAAGTCGCGACAATCCCCGTTGTCTCAGTCTGACCAAACATATTAATGAGTCGCGCGGGATGTTTTAATCGAGTGGTCCAGTCCCTGGGAATGTCGGAAGATAAAGGTTCACTTGCGGAGAGAATTAGACGCAGCCGGTTTTGGAGCAAAGCCGCGCGCGGTTGTTCATCTAACTGGAGAAGATTATCGATGCAGTTACGCCAGTATGATGGGACAAAATCTACAACCGTCACGCCTTTTCGCTTTATAAGATCGAACAAGGCCAACGGATTTGCGATCCGATCCGAAGTTGCAACCATCACGGTCGCGCCGTGCGAGAGAGGCACCATCAGTTGTCTAACGGATGACGAAAACGCGATCGAAGCCGTGTGAAGATACACATCACTTGATGTGATTTCGAAGCGTTTTTGAAGAGAGTTTACATAATGAGAGACACTGTCATGCGTGACCATTACTCCCTTGGGCCTACCGGTCGAACCTGAAGTGTAAATCACATAAGCCAGATTTTCGGGCGCGGGCGTGCGGCCCAGATCATCTCTACTTTCACGAGCGATGGCATCGGCGTCAGAATCCAGCAAGAGCGTCTGAGCGTGATGACCGGGAATTTTCTCCTCTAAACCTTGTGTCGTTATTAATAGAGGTATGCGCGTATCTTGCAGCAGAAAGGAGAGGCGTTCTTGTGGATATGACGGATCGAGAGGGACGTATGCTCCGCCTGCCTTAAGAACTCCAATAATTGCAATCACCATCTCAACCGAACGCTCGAGGCATATGCCCACCAGAACTTCGGGTCCCACACCCAGCTTCTGAAGATGGTGCGCCAGTTGATTCGCGCGCTGGTTCAACTGCCCGTAAGTGAGCTCCTCGTCTTCACACACGACTGCTAAGGATTGCGGCGCCGCCACAACGTGTTCTTCAAAAGTCCGCATCAACAGTAAGTTAGCCACCGAAAGCATAAGAATTACAAACCGGGTTGTGCTGCCGCTTTTTCAATACAGAGTTTCAGTCTGTCGACTAATACTCTAACATTCGGCTCTTCTCGTATCGTTGTGTGGTTGCCGGGAATCTCGTGAACCTCAAGACCACCAGCGGCAAGTGAACGCCAGCCTAGTCGATTATCATCAATATCGTGGCTGGAATTCATCGCCAAAAAAAGCGTAATTCGGCCCGGATAGACTTTTCCCCTGGGTACATACTCGTTTTCAGCCGTAATTATTGCCTGCAGTGTTCGCACTAAAGCCTCATCTCCGTCTGCGCGAGTTTCCAGTAGTTTGGTGATTTCGGGATCCGGTGAGGCGTCGTTGCCGGTTGGCGCGGAAACCCTCCAAATCCTACGCCCCAACCCTTTGACGACCTCGGTTGCGTACGTTCGAGCCCCCAATTGTCTCAAATGACCAATGTGCGATCGAATCCTTCGAGTTGGCGTGCTCACTGGACAGTTAGTATTCAGCAATGCCAGAAGGGCAACCCTCTGACCCTCAGCCAAAAGCTGATGAGCCATTTCGAAGATCACAAGCCCTCCAAAGGATGCCCCGAGCAAGTAATAAGGACCGGCCGGCTGTACCAAGCGCATCTCCCGAATGTAAAGAGCCGCCATGTCCTCCACGCGCTCCAGCGGAGGTTTGTGACCGTCGAGCCCCTGCGCCTGAAGTGCGTAAACCGGCTGATCCTCACCCAGGTGACGTGCCAACGGCCGGTAGATCAAAACGTTTGCGCCGGCTGCATGTATGCAGAAGAGCGGCGGCTTCGAACCATGTGGTTGAATCTCAACTAAGGAAGACCACGATCCCGACGGATTAAAGTCGCGCAGCACATTTGCCAACTGCTCGATCGTTGGGGACTGAAACAGAGTTGCCAGGGGAAGGTGAACTCCGAACCTATTTTCGATTTGCGCAAACAGACGTGCAGCCAGCAACGAATGGCCACCCAACTCAAAAAAGTTGTCTAGGAGTCCGACTTCATCAATGCCGAGAAGTTTTTCCCAGATATGCATCAGTTGTAATTCCAAATTGTCGCGAGGAGTCAGGAGGGTCTTGTGCGCGTTTTCAACGATACGGAGCGGCGCCGGCAAAGCACGTCGATCGATTTTGCCGTTTGGAGTCAACGGCAGCGTTTCCATAAATACAAACGCAGCGGGAAGCATGTACTCAGGCAATTTCTCTTGAAGATACTTTCGCAAATCACCTGCGCTCGGTGGAGTCGATTCCGGAATGACATAAGCCACGAGTTGTTTGTTGCCTGGCTGGTCTTCCCTCGCTACGACAACAGCTTTCTTCACATGCTCGTGTTGACTCAGCACGCTCTCGATTTCACCGAGCTCGATACGAAACCCTCTTAACTTCACCTGGTGATCGAGCCGGCCAAGATATTCGATATTTCCGTTGCGCAAATAGCGGACGAGATCGCCGGTTCTGTAAAGGCGTTCACCGGGATTTTCAGCAAACGGGTTCGGAACGAACCTTTCCGCGGTCAGCTCGGGCCGGTACAAATACCCGCGAGCAAGTCCGTCACCGCCGATGTAGAGTTCGCCCGGCACGCCGATAGGCACTGGTTGCAGTTGAGGGTCGAGGATGAATACGCGCGTGTTCGCGATTGGCTTTCCAATCGTTATCCCATCGACCGAAGAGATGTGCGCGGCAGTTGAGTAAATGGTCGTCTCAGTCGGGCCGTACTGATTCCAAAGCACAGTGCTTCGCGCGAGCAACTGGTCGGTGAGCTCTCGCGTCAACGCTTCTCCACCGGAGATGATTGTGAGCGGGTTGTTTCCCTCCCAACCGGACTCGAGCAACAGTTGCCAGGTCGCCGGCGTCGCCTGCATCAAGGTAGCGCCGGATTTATTGAGTAGCTGGCGCAATCGCCTGCCATCAAGAGTATCTTCTTTACTCGCAATTACCAGGCGCGCTCCTACGATCAAAGGCAAGTGGATTTCGAGGCTTGCGATATCAAACGATAGCGTAGTAACTGATAGCAGAGCGTCCGTCGCTGAGAGTCGTTCGCGCATCGCCGTCAATAAATTCACAAGCGACGCCTGAGAGAGCTGTACGCCTTTCGCCTTTCCAGTGGAACCCGAGGTATAGATCACATACGAGAGGTTTTCTCCGGTCGCGTCTGCCGTAGGATTCTCGGCGCTGCTCAGCGCGATGTGGCTTTGATCTCTATCGAGACACACGATCTGCGCTTCGCATTCCGGCAGTTTTGACAACAAACGCTCCTGAGTTATCACGAGGGGAACACGGGCATCGCTAACCATGAACGCCAAACGCTCAGGCGGGTACGAGATGTCCAAAGGCAGGTACGCGCCTCCCGCTTTGAGCGTTGCGAGCACTCCCACCACCATTTCTAAAGAGCGATCGAGGAAGATTCCTACCAGCGCATCCGTACCCACGCCACGCTCTCTCAAGTAATGAGCGACCTGATTTGCTCGTCGATTCAATTCAGCATAAGTCAGCGACGCCTCGCCAAACTCTACGGCTACGGCATCCGGTGTTTGAGTCACCTGGTACTCAAATGACTGCTGGACATTGCCGCCGCTTTCGAAAGTCGTCTCCGTCTGATTCCACTCGACGAGCATCAACCGTCGTTCATCTTCAGTTATCAAAGACAATTCAGAAATCGGTTGGTCAGGGTTCGTCACAACTCCCTTGAGCAACTCTCGAAAGTGGCTCTTGAGGCGCTCGATTGTTTCGCCGTCAAACAGATCCGAGTTGTATTCAAAACGGCAGTCAATCCGATCCTGCCTCTCGGTTACATCAAGCGTGAGGTCGAGTCGCGCAGTTCCCGGATCGAAATAAAAATTCTGTAATTGCAGGCCGGCAATTTCCGGTAGCCCCGGGTAACCTTCCCGCGCATTTAGACCCACTTGAAACACAGGTGCGTGACTTAAGCTCCGCTCGACTTGCAACTCTTCAACCAGTTTTTCAAACGGCAGTGCTTTGTGCGACTCCGCTTCCACAATCAGTTTCTTGACGCGCGCGAGCAGTTCCGCGAACGAAGGATTGCCTGACAGGTCGGTTCGCAAAGGAAGAACGAGGGACACGGGACCGATGAGATTCTTCGTATATTCGAATTCTCTATTTGGGAAGGTACAACCAATGACGACGTCGTGTTGGCCCGTGTAGCGAGATAGTAAGATCTGAAACACCGTCAACAGAGTCGTCTGTATCGTCGCGTTGTGCGTCTGAGTTGAATGTCTGACGTCATCGAAGAGATCGTCCTGTACCGTTAGACGAGTCACCGCACCCCGCCAGCTTTGCACGGGCGGGCGTGGTCGATCTGCTGGGAGGTCTATTACGGCTGGAGCACCTCGTAGCCTGGTACACCAGTAGGCGTTGTGATTCTTAAACGAAGCCTCATCCAACGAATCGCGTTGCCAGCGAGCATAGTCAGCAAACTGAACCGGCAACTCGGGGAATTGCGGCCGCTCTTCACGAACGAAGGCTCCGTAACACAGCCATAGATCGCGAAAGAGAACTTCCATCGACTGTTCGTCGCTTATTATCCGGTGCAACGTCAGCAGCAAAACGTGATCGCGACCGTCGATTTTTAGCAACGAGGCTCGCAGGAATGGGCCCATTGTGAGATTGAACGGCCGTTGAGCTTCAGCGCGTGCCCTTGCTTCGGGACTTTCCCTCACCAGCTCGATTACGTCGATTAAAATGTTTAGTCGTTCAGCGACCAATTGCCGCGGTTTACTATCCGTCGTGGCTCGAAGTTCAGCCATCGCAAAGACGGTTCGAAGTGACGCGTGTCGATCGACAACATGATCAAGTGATCGCTGCAAAAGCTCGCGATTCAAATTACCGTGGATTCTGATACCGCGTGAAATATTTTGGGAAAGGTCTCCAGGATGGATCTGATCGAGAAACCAGAGTCGTTCCTGAGAGAACGCCAGTGGAATGGGCGCTGAACGAACTCCGACCTCTGCGGAAGGCGCCCGCTGGTGTCCGTTGGTTTCAGACGTATTGTTTGTGGGAGTAGTGCTGGCCATACCTTAAGCTCGCCGGCAGGAAATAAGCAGTATTGTAAGTCTCAATTGGCGGTAACGCGTACCTTCAACGGTTCAAAATCAAGGGGCGGCAGGAAGATTTGGGTAACCGAACTCGGAGTGCCTTTAAGGAATTCCAGGATAACTTCGGCGATTTGAGGAGAACCCACGAACAGCCGATCACCGTGGGCTGCCCCCTCGATGATCACCATTCTACTGTTGGGAAATCCTTTCTTAATCTCTTCTGCGTTACTAACCGGTGTCCGACCATCCAGCGAACCACTGATAAACAGGGCGTTTACGTCCGATCGAATCTCAGACCTGAACGCCGGATCGAGTTGGGGCACCTCCCAGGCCTCACAAATATCAGGAAATGGGAAATCAAGCCCTCGTCCCAGAAAGGCGGCGTTTTCTTCAGCTTGGATCTGGCGCCAGCGTTCCTCTGAAACGCCCGACGCGCAGTCAGTTGCGGCGTGTACGACGAGTGCGTGCTGTTTCCGGAAGCGAAGTGCCCATTTCGCAAGAGAAGAATAGTCGCCTTGCGACATCGAATAAAGCGCGGACGGCAATTCTCGGACGCCCGAGTCGTAACCGCAGGTCATGGCAGTCATCAGCTTCAGATCAACTTCACCTACGGTGACGAGGACCTTCTTGTCAGGAGCCCCAGTGTAAATGTCAGCTACTTCAAGGGTGACAGGCTCATTTCTTAATCGCTCGGCGACGGTCTTTAACATGCCGATGAAATCAGGCATGTACGGGCCCAGTTTGGGATCGTTCTTATAAAGGTCTGCCAGTTTGAGTAATTGCTTCTCCCCGTTGGCAGGTAACTTGATCGTTTGGTCCGGTCCTTCTACGCCGACCATGACCGCCCGATGGATGTGCGGTCCATATCGCCTGATGATCGTGAGTGCTAGAGTTGTGCCATAGCTGCTTCCTAGTAGAGAAATCTTTTGTGCCCCAAGCGCTTCTCGCAGCGCGTTCACATCATCTGCGCTTTCTTCAGCGTTATAGCCGGTAAGATCAACAGTGCCGGACAGTTGCTCCCGGCATATTCGTGCCTGCCGCTTGGACGCTTCAAACAAATGTTCAAGGCTCGCAGGATAATCAAGCGGATGATTCAGCGGTTCGACACACTCGAGATTAGGTTCTGACGATCCGGTGCCTCGCTGATCGAGCAACACGACGTCAGCGATTTCGCGCAATGCCAACAGCACTGGCCCACGCGGCCCCTTCGCATGTTCGATGCCTGACACACCTGGACCACCAGCCAAAAAGACGATCGGCGCCTCAGGATTTTTTGCCGTACTCTTGAGTACAACGAAAGCGAGTTGGATGAGCCGCGTTTTCGAGTTCTTCCTGTTTTCCGGAACTGTAAGACGTCCGATCTGTGCCTGGATCCCCTGTCCACCAACGGTTCGGAATAAATAAGGCGCGAACACTAAATCACCGGTTTTCGGTGAACTACAGGTGCTGAGAAGTGCGACCAAGCTTATCGTTGCGAGCAGCAACAACGGCCGTTTTAGTTTGTGAGCTTTATTCAAAAACATTGAACTTCTACATCTGGATGATTCTACACACTCTTGACACCCCAACGCGGACTTTACTAGATATGTTCACAGTTAAATGGAGGCAAGCAAGTGGGCAAAATGGGACGTTACTGTAAAGCATATATGATCCCGAGCTTTAGAGAGTTTAGTGGCTGGCAGGAATCGTCTGACAAAGCGCGAAAGGAAAATGGTTCGCCGCGGCAACTGAGCGACTCCGATTTTCTTTATCTTCAGGAGAATTTCGTCGTAACTGACGGAGTTTTTCTGGACGAGAATGTCATCTTTGATAAGGTTACGCCTGAATGGGTTGAGTTTTGTAAGAACGTCCTTAAGTTTGAGATCCCAGGTTACGTTTCAGCATCAACGGAGAAAAAATAATCATGGAAGAACGCGAAGATACTACGATTTACAAAGTAGTCGTGAACCACGAAGAGCAGTATTCAATCTGGCCGGCTGATCGTGAGAATGCACTCGGCTGGACTGATGCTGGTAAGACTGGAACCAAAGCCGAGTGTCTGGCATACATCAAAGAAGTTTGGACCGACATGCGACCGCTGAGCTTGCGGAAGAAGATGGAAGAAGCGGGCCAATAATATGACTTGGAAGCAATACTTTCGCTGCCCCATCTCCACCTGCGAAGTCGGCGTGCGATGGGCCCTGAGCACCACCGCCATTCAGTCGCCGATTCGTTTCTTTCTCGCCATCGTCCAGTTCTGATTTGAATTGCTGTTTGGATGGTAGTTCGGGTCGTTTGTTGCTTGGACGTTACCAAGCTGGTCGGTCCATATGTAATCGTGATGACCGCTCACCTTTTCATTATGAGGAGCATTCGGGTTGTAGATTGATTCTTCTTCACGCATCGTATCTATAAAAGCTTCATGAGAAGTATATTCCCCCGCTTGAATACCCGAGGGATCGTCTGCCGAGTGCGCCGGCGTAGTGAGTGGCTGCAAATGCCAATCCGTTTGCAGCCGTTGTTCCTGCCGGTCAACATATGCTTGATTGTTGGCCATAAATTGGCGGCTTTGCTCCCCAGCCGTACGTAATCGATCCCAGCCTGCATTGATCGCGTCCCAGCCTGCTTGCGTGTTTTGCCGCGCTTGCCTGGCAAGCTGCTCCATGATTTGAGTGCAAAGCTGCTGCCACTGCGGGTTGAAGCGAACGGAAGCAGCAATTTGCCAAAACGTCTTTTTGCCCGCATCGAGGTGGCCGCGCTCGGCCCGGAAACGGAACAACCGGGTCAATCCCCAACTGTTTATCACTACGCCGGCGCCGTGCAGCGGCGGAAGTTGGAAATGACAAGCGTAAAACTCTTCTTCGATTGCGCGGCCTTGCTCCATATATTCAATTCTCGCCATCGCGCCCTGATACAAATTGATTTGTTTGATCTCGCTCGCATTGATCATTTGAACGAGGTTCGGCACCGGATTAGCTCCGACGATTCTGAGTCCCTGACAATTGCCACGATATTTCGGAATTATCAAGCGCACGAGCGCGTCAATCCCCGACATCGGGGGCATGTGAACTATGCCTTCCTGGTTTTGTCCGGGCTGATAGTAGCCGTAGTTGGGTTCAGTCCAAGTGAATTGTTCGGAAGGTAAAAATTCGAACATCTCAAGCCCATTCGGATTGACTGCGCGCCCGAAGGTCATAAGCGGAACGAAGTGGTATTGGTAATTCCAGACGACTCTGCTTTCGGCTTGCCACTCCGAGGGGTGCTGAAAAGTGTAAGCCACAATGCCTTGATGCTGTTGGTCAACGACGTTGTGTTGCACGAAATCTTCCTGACCCGACGAATTTGAATTCATCTCCACTCCTTTTGTTCGAAACATCGCGCTATCGTGCAGCCAACATACACCATCCCGCAAAAAATTTGGCTGTGGCGGAAGGATTCGAACCTTCGATGGCCGCATTAACAGTGCGGTGCCTTACCAGCTTGGCTACGCCACAAGAAATTGGTGGCTGTGGGTGGAGTCGAACCACCAACCTCGCGCTTATGAGACGCATGCTCTGTCCGTTTGAGCTACACAGCCGTTTTAATCGGGTCGGGGCGTGAGGCCGACGCGCCTCTTCAAACTCCACAGTCCCACGCAGTCACCGTTCTACATGGGATGAGTCACGCCCCGGTACTTCGATTATCAAAAAACTAAAGGAGCGGGCTTAAACTTCCCAGGGAAGCTGCCCGCTCCTTCAATTCTCTTTAATTTGCTTTTGAGATTGGGAGCGGGAATCCGCTCCCGCTGAATTATTGCCTGAGTCGACGATTATTTATGGACGTCGGTTGGCCCAAACTGAAACACATCACCACACGCATGGTTTCCCGTGCGGTAGCGTGCTGTTCGAATGTTCTCATCGTCGTCATCATTGGAAGATATTCCTCATGCTGCGTTCGCGCAGGCTGCCTTGTATAGGGCACGACTACTGATCCTGTCAAGTACTTTCTCGCAAACCAACGCGACATATTGCTCAATGACTTCGATAGACCTTACTCTCTCATGCGTTGCCTCAACCGACAAACAGAATGACTTACGTCGAGGACATCGCACGCGACGGTTTTGTCGTTTTGGAAGATGTTATAGATTCCGAAACTGTTGCTACCCTGCTGGAAACAGTGACAGGCAAAGCGTTCGGCATCAGGAACCTTCTGAACGTTTTGCCCTCCACCCGCGATCTCGCAAACCACCGCGCGTGTAGATCAATTGTAGAACCACTTCTGGGTCGCGCGGCACCTGTCGTTCGCGGCATCTATTTCGACAAGCACAAAGACGCGAACTGGAAAGTCGCATGGCACCAGGATCTCACCATCGCAGTGCAGGAACGAGTCGCTGTTGCGGGATATGGTCCATGGTCCATCAAAGCCGGAATTCATCACGTGCAACCACCAGTCTCTATACTCCGGAACATGTTGACTGTGCGGATCAACCTCGACGACACACATGAGTCAAATGGCGCGCTACGGGTTCTGCCAGGTACACACCAGTATGGCCGTCTCGACACAGGTCAGATTGAGTATTGGAAAGAACGTCAGACAGCAGTCACGTGTGCCGTCAAACGCGGTGGCGTGATCGTAATGAGGCCTCTACTGCTTCACTCATCAATGCAGGCGGTTGATCCGTCGCACAGACGTGTGATGCATTTTGAGTACTCGCCTGACGACTTGCCCGGCAGGCTCAAGTGGTTTGAAGAACCGCGCTGAAGTTACTTCGTCAGATAGCTGCGATGTACCCACGCGCTACCGTGATCCCGATCGCGCGTTTCGAAGAAAATGCCCTTTGCGCCGTCGCGCTTCATCATGCGGGTGCGGGTCGTTATGTCGTTAAAGGTCTCTTCGCCTCGTTCACTGGAAACCAGAAACTCACCAGTGGCGGACATCGACACCGGTTCGTTCTTTACGTTCGGCGTGAACTCCGCAACTGCTTCAATCGCCGCAGTCTTCAACAACCTCGGCCAGAATCGTCTGAACAGCGCAATCGAGGAGTAGACATCGGCGCTGTTGAGTTCGTTGTTAATCGCAAAGGCAAAGCCAATCACATCCTTCGAACCGTCGACGATCGACGAAAGCTTGTCGACGTACGCCGCCGATGACCCTTGAACCTTTCCATGCTCCAACGATAACTGAAGGCTGGTTTCGGAAGCTTGGGAGGCTACCGGAGCTCCCACGTTTGTCGATAGTTTGTTCTGCGTAGTGCGCACTTCAGCCCAGACCCTCGCTTGCGACTTCTCAGACCTCGTTGCGAGTTTTAAGCTTCTGGTGGCGACCATCGATTCTGACATGGTGAAGAGACCCGCCGGCTCGTCACCACGTTGTGACCAGCGCCCGTTCTCAACACAGAAAGCGGAGATCGGCACCTTGCCTGATCTCACGGGTAGGATTAAATCGACACTCAGCACTCGATCCTGCCGGCCACCTTTCACAATGTCGCCTGCCTGCACAAACACTTCTTCCAGATTCGAAGTGTTTTCTATCGCCAGCTCGTTTACGTCACCCGTCTCATGAACAATTACGAGTTTGCGCTCCATCGCCGACTGTAACGAAGTAAACATCCGGCTGTCCGGCTGATCTGGACCATGTATCAGGAAAATGGTGAGATTCTCATGCTGGTACGGTCCCGAGAGCGTGTAGTTGCTCGGCTCAAACGTCTTGTCCGGTGAAGGCGGTGGAACATGCGGATTCGATAACGAAAATCTCGCAATTCCAACCCCGGCCACAAACGTTACGAATGCAACCAGAATCGCGAAGGTTTTCTTTTTCATGGCGACCTCGCAAAGTCAAAAAGTGAGTTGCTGAATTCTCTGTCGACCTAAGAACGTCAGAACTCCGCTTTTCTTGCACGGCGCGGAGCACTGCCGGTGTGTGTGTGTGTGTGTTTACTTAGACGCAAACTTCTCGAAAAGTTTCCGACCCGCGATATAGTTACCGCGCTGAGAGCCTCAACCTGGGAGAATTCGTTATGACGACAAGCATCGACCGCGCCTGGGCAATTCTGTTTGCGCGTCTCGTCCTCGGACTAATTTTTTTCATGGCCGGAGTGATGAAGGTTTTCCAACTTGGACCGCTCAATCACGCGCGCAAGTATTTTCTGCCCTTCGCGGATACTTTTCTACCGGTCTGGTCTCTGTGGGCCATGGGCGTTGTCATTCCCTTCGTCGAATTGATCGCCGGAGCACTGGTCATACTCGGCCTGCGAGTTCGTGAGGCGTTAGTTGCGCTCGGCTTCGTTCTGGCAGTAGTAACTTTCGGCCACCTGCTACATGCGCCTCTCTACGAATTCCACACGCACGTAATCCCCCGCCTCGCCTTAGTGCTCTTTGTTTTGTTGCTACCACGAGAAAACGATCTATTCTCACTCGAGCGCTTCGCGACCCGATTCAAGAGTAGATAATTTTGGATCTGTCTAACATCATGCCGGCAGGTGGTGTTCGCTTTTGGCACCGGGTCGGATTCTTATCTTCACTTCCACTCGCGACCCTAGTCGATTAATGATCAGCATCAAACGGTCAACAGTGAACCGTTTAAGATCCGCGTTACGTATCCGGGAGAAATCTGCCGCAGCAACACCAGTGCGGCCCTGAGCACTGCGAACACTTAGTTCGTTTCGATCGAGCACTTTAATAATTTCGGCCGCCAAAAGTGCCTTAAACTGATCGATGTCCGCGTGCTGGCGTCCTACGTCGCGAAAGGCATTTCCGCTTCCCTTTACTACCTCTAGCTTTTTGCTCCTCATCGCAACATCTCCTTAAGCCGCTTCAAACGATCCTTGATCACATCGATCGGGTCCGCGTATGTTGTCATATTTGACAACACCTGTAAAAGTAACCCACTGGCGGTAGTGCGTCAGTTTTAAATTTTGACAATTACGCCGAAGGCGTCGGCTAATTTCAGCCCAGCGGTTGGAGCGCAGCGACAACCCTGGGACCACCAGCGGATAATTGATCAACCCTGAAAAGGGTTAATATCGCACCCGCCTAACGCTTTCAGCGTTGGTCCTGCTTCTGATTCAGATCCCAGGGTTGTCGCTGTGCGCCAACCCTGGGCTGAAATTAGCCAACGCCTTCGGCGTATTCCATCCAAATTCAAACTGATGCACTGCTCACTGGGCTCAAAAGTGAATCCAAATGCGATCTTGTTGCGGCTAGAATTTTTCGTACGCGTACCAAATACCGAAGCCGATGCTGAGGATGGCGGCGAGGGTTTGGATTCCCTGGTGGAGGTGAGTCAGTTTTCGTGAGGTCAACGCGAAGGGGAGACCGATGAGGCCTGACATTAAGAGCATTCCGACGATCGAGCCGAGACCGAAAGTGGCTATATAGAGAAAGCCAATCACTGAGGAACTGATTTGTGTGAGCACAAGGAGCATCAGTGCGCCTGAGCCTGCAAGGCCGTGCATCATTCCGATCAAAACAGGCTTCCATCCGAGGCGCGACACGGCGTGTGAGTGTTGTGAACGCACAGCGGGGACGTGTCGTGTTTCGTTTTCGTGAAAGTGCACGTGCGTGTGGGATAGACCGTCGTGACTATGCTGGTGAACGTGAACGCCCGCGTTTTCTCGCAACGCACGGCGAAGTGCGCTGATACCGAGACAAACGATCATCACAGCGACGCCAAGCTCCAACCAACCACTGACGTTTTCCGGAATCGAAATACGCAGGCTCAACACGATCGCTGCGATAATCAGTAGCGATGCAGTGTGTCCAGCCCCCCAGAGTGCGCCGACCAGCGCTGAATGGAGAACGTTCTTGTGCTGACTCACGATCGTCGATACCGCGACGACGTGGTCAACTTCGGTTGCGTGTTTCAATCCAAACACCAACCCGATACCCAAAACAGCCAGTATGCTGAGCGAACCAACATTCTCTAACATATGCACCTATTCCTGGAGAGCGCCGTCATTGTATTACGATGAAGAGCAGACTGGTAAGTACGGTCGAGCGCGATTATTCTCGCTTGTGAAGCGAACCGCTGCAAAGAAGCATGGCAATAAGATACTTTCTTCCGATCTATCTGGTGATTTACGTGATCGTCGCGTTCTTTTGGCGTACGTACGTCGTCAGGAAAAGGACCGGAATCAATCCGGTCGTTTTCGCACGCTCAGACAATGCGCATGACTTCATCGGTAGAGTGTTCAAGCTGCTCTTCGTCGCGGTCGTGGCGGTGGTGGTTGTCTATTCGTTTATTCCCAGTATTTATCAATACTTGATGCCGATGCCATGGCTGGAACGATCATGGATCCAATCGACTGGGTTGATTCTACTGAGCGGCTCTCTACTTTGGACGGCTCTTGCTCAGGCGCAAATGGGTGAATCATGGCGCATCGGCATCGACAACGCACACAAAACGCCGTTGGTGCGAACGGGCGTATTCCGCATTTCCAGAAACCCCATTTTTCTTGGCATGATGGTCACGCTGTTCGGACTGTTTCTGGTGATTCCAAACGCGGGCACGTTACTTGTCTTTGTACTCGGCGTGGTTGTGATCAATGTTCAGGTGCGTTTGGAAGAGGAATATCTGAAAACCAGGCACGGCGATGAATACGTCAGCTACATTCAAGGCGTCCGACGATGGATCTAGATCGGAGTGTTATGAACTTTAGACAAATCATTGATACCAACGCGCCACGCTCCGTGTTCTTGATCCGGCTGGTGGTCGGCGGAGTTTTCCTGTCGGAAGGTATTCAGAAGTTTCTCTATCCTGGTGAGAATGGCGCCGGCAGGTTTGGAAGAATCGGCATCCCTGCACCTGACGTGATGGGACCGTTCGTCGGTGTAGTGGAAATCATCTTTGGTACTTTGATCTTAATCGGTTTCCTTACGAGGCTTGCGGCGATTCCACTTATCTTCAACATGCTCGTTGCGATTCTTTCGACCAAGATTCCCATCCTCCTGGGCCATGGCTTCTGGGGATTCAGTCTTCGCAACCTCCCATACTACGGATTCTGGGGAATGCTTCACGAAGCGCGCACGGACTTCGCGATGCTGAGTGGTTCGATCTTTCTCTTGATCGTTGGCGGCGGCTTATGGTCCATCGACGCAAGACTTTCAGGCCGGTCGCACACTTGACCCGCGCACCTTTTTTACAAAGTACGCAGCTCAAGACTCATACAAACAGCGCTTGAACATCGCGGCAAGTTCCATTCTGACGAACTTGCCAGTTCTTTGTCGTACACACTCCGTGAGATTTTGCAAAACCCGAAACGCCGCTCAAAAAATTCACTAGCTGTCGAAGTCAAGAGCACTACTCTTTCCACGCCATCGTTTGTCGCATGTTGAAGCAGATCCGTAGTTAATCGAGAGCCAATCCCACAGCCCTGATATCCCGGCGCAACCGCTGCGGATCTCAGTAAACCCGTATTCCCGTGACGCTCCAACCCGATCGTCGCAACAAGACGTAACGATTCGTCTCTGGCAATGAGAAAAGCGCTGACATTGTCCGCCACACCTTCGTGCGGCAACTGTACCTCGGTGAGTAGCTCCAGAATCTCTTTCAAATCGCTGGCTGACGCCTCAGTTATCGTAACGTCCTGACAGTTCATTTTTTCCTCACTACCTCAAGTTTAACTAGCTTTGCCCGAAAAATACCTAAACCGAGGAAGATCTCTCACGCAAAGGCGCAAAGCGCTACCGCGTTTCTAAAGGGCTTTCTTTGTGCCTTTGCGCCTTTGCGCGAGAAATATTTCTTCACCAGTGCACAAATGCAATTTGAGCACTTTTCGGGCAAAGCCAGTTCAACAGTTCAACTTGATCCGATCTCCTGTGTGGCAGCAGCAAGTTTGAGCCGGTCGAGCTTTCCAAAAGGGAGAGATGTGAAAAGTTGAAGGCGGCGATTGATCTGAAAAGCAACATCTTTGAAGGCCCTGTACTTCTCTGCATCGCTACCCTCAACCGCAGCAGGGTCGGGACTGGACCAGTGCGCAACGATCGGCTGACCCGGCCAAAGTGGACACGTCTCGCGCGCGTTATCGCAAACCGTCACGACGAAATCAAACTGTACGTCCTTGAACTCGTCCCACGACTTGCTGCGAGCCGCAGAAGCATCGATGTTGTAAATATCCTTAAGAACCTGAATCGCTAACGGATTCACTTTGCCTGTAGGAAACGATCCAGCGCTGTACACCTCAAAACGTGGTCCACCTACACGCCTCAAGAGGTACTCCCCCAGGATGCTCCGCGCAGAATTTCCGGTACAAAGAAACAGAAATTTGTACGGTTGGTCAGTCATGACTCCTCCCTAAACAACCATCGGAATATGACGGTCGCGGCGACTCCACCCGCAAGGTTGAGACCAGCGAAGCGCCGTCGGCGCCGGCGTAATGGCGTTCCGTCAAAAAGTTGACGCTCCTATCTCATCAGCTTTGCAAACCGCGGGTTGTTCGGTTTCAGGCAAGGCCGTGCCACGAGTTACCCTCCCCCTTGTGGGGAGGGTCGACCGCTGAGCGAAGCGAAGGCGGTCGGGGTGGGGGTCAGAGTTGGAGGATGAGGAATCCTCTCACACCACTTCGACCCCCACCCCGCTCGCTGCGCTCGCGACCCTCCCCACAAGGGGGAGGGTGACCCGCGCCACGAGCATTTGTTACAATCTCTCTGACGTTCTCTGCGAGAAGACCAACAGTACGCCACTCATGGCCGTTGGCATACGCGCCCTGCATGGGTGTCATTTGACGCATTGCCACGCGCACGGCATTGATCTGCGACGATGCCACTTCCTTCACGCAATGTCGTCCTGCCGCCGCTCGAAACCCTGCTGATCGCCGCGGCGGGCGGCATCACCTTCGCCAAGCTCGGGATTCCGGCCGGCCTGGTGTCAGGCTCGGTGCTGGCGGTGGCGGTCGCCGCGCTTGCCGGCCGGCAGATGCAGGTGCCGAGGCCGTTCCAGCGCGTCTGCTTCGTGCTGGTCGGCATTCTGCTCGGCGCCATCGTCACGCCCGAGACGCTCGGAGGGATGGCGACCTGGCCGCTCAGCATCGCGGTGCTGGCGGTCGCGACCATCTGCATGATCGCCGCCACCACGTCCTATCTGCGCTTCGTCCATGGCTGGGATTGGGCGTCGGCCTTCCTGGGCGCCTCGCCGGGCGCGATGGCGCAGGTCGTCGCGCTCTCGGCCGAGTTCAAGGCCGACCTGCGCGGCGTCGCGATCGTGCAGGTGATGCGGGTGCTGCTGATCATGATCGGGCTGCCGGGGAGCTTGGCGCTGTTCGGGCTCGCCGCCGGCGCCGTGATCGGCGCGCCGGAGCCCGCCGGTGGCTCGTCCCTGGTCGAGCTGGTGGTGCTGGTCGTCGTCTCGACCGCGCTGCGCTGCTGTTGCGCTGGATGAAATTCCCCGGCGGGCTTCTGTTCGGTGCCATGGCGGGCTCCGCCATCCTGCACGGCACCGGCTGGGTGCATGCGGTGCTGCCCTGGTGGCTTGGCGGCGGCGCGGTGATCGTGATCGGCGCGGTCGCGGGCTCGCGCTTCTCCAACACCAGCTGGCGCACGGTGGTCGACTATCTCGGTGCTGCGATCGGATCGTTCGCGGTAGCGGCCACGGTCGCTGCCTGCTTCGCCATGCTGGTGATGCTGCTGCTGCCGTTTCGGCCCGCCGACGTGATCATCGCGTTCGCGCCCGGCGCGCAGGACCAGATGATGCTGCTGGCGCTGGCGCTGACGCTCGACCCGGTCTATGTCGGCGCGCATCACCTGTCGCGCTGGCTGATCTGCACGTTCTCGCTCGCGATCTTCGCGAAGTCGATGTCATTCGGCAAAGGCGAGCCGCCACCCGAGCAGAAGCCCTGGACGCGGCCGGGGCAGGGGATGTCGGACGACTAGGCGGCGCTATTCGGGCTTGAGCCCCGCGGACTTGACCACCTTCGCCCATTTCGCGGTCTCGTCGGCGATCAGCTTGCTAAAGGCCGCGCGCGACATCGGCATCAGCTGGCTGCCAAGCTCAGCGAAGCGCGCCTTGATCTTGGGATCGTCGAGGGCGGCGCTGATTTCCGTATTGAGCTTGTCGACGATCTCGGGGGGCGTGCCCCTGGGGACGCCGATACCGGTCCAATCGCTCACGTCGTAACCCGGCAGGAACTCGGCCACGGTCGGAATGTCCGGCACGACCTCCAGCCGGGTCGCAGTGGTCACGCCCAGCGCGCGCAGCCGCCCGGCCTTGATGTGTTCGATCGACGAGGTGATCGGCAGGATCATGACCTGGACCTGACCGCTGATCAGGTCGGTCAGCGCCGGCGCCGCGCCGCGATACGGCACGTGCAGCATGTCGACACCGGCCATGATCTTGAACAGTTCGCCAGCCACGTGGCTGACCGTCCCCAGGCCGCTCGACGCCAGGTTGATCTTGCCGGGATTGGCTTTCGCATAGGCAATGAATTCAGGAATCGATTTGGCAGGGACCGCCGGGTTCACCTCCATCACGCCCGGTGCCCGGACAAGGCTCGCGACTGGGTTGATATCCCGGATGAAATTGAAGCTGAGCTTGTCGTAGAGCGATGCGTTGATCGCGTTCGCGGCGGTGATCCACAACAGCGTATGGCCGTCGGGCGTCGAGCGCACGACCGCCTCGGTCGCGAGGTTGGTGGCCGCGCCCGGCCGGTTCTCGATGACGACCGGCTGGCCGAGCCGGTCCGACAGCCATTGTCCGATCAGCCGCGCGAGCACGTCGCCGACGCCGCCGGCGGGAAAGCCGACGATCAGGCGCACCGGCCGAGTTGGATAGGATTGCGCGCGTGCAAACGTCGGCGCGAGCGAAAGCGCGGCGGCTCCCGCGGTCAGATGCAGAAATCGTCGGCGGGGGAGCGGCATGGCTGTCCTCACTCGGCCTTGATGTTGGCGGCCTTGATGATGGGCCACCATTTTTCGATCTCGGATTTCTGGAACGCCGCAAGCGCTTCCGGCGTCTGCTGGTCGCGGGGGAAAATCTCCTGTCCGATCCCGGCCAGGCGCTTCTGCACGGACGGATCGGCAAGTGCGGACACGACCGCGGCATTCAGCTTGCCGACGACGTCCTTCGGCGCGCCTTTAGGAAGGAATACGGCCTGCCAGTTCAAGGCATGGAGCCCGGGCAGGCCGGCCTCGTCCACGGTCGGGATGCCCGGGCGCCTGCGATAGCCGGGTCTTCGCAGTCACGGCAAATGCCTTGATCGCGCCGGCACGGACCTGCGGCAGCGAATTGGCGGCGGTGTCGATCATGAAGTCGATCTGGCCCGCCACCAGGTCCTGCATCGCGGCGGCAAGTCCCACGCGGTAGGGCACGAACCTGAATTGCGTGCCGGTAGCGCGCTGGAAGAACAGCCCGCCGACCGTCGAAATCCCGCCCGCACCGGTGGTGCCTTGCGTCGCCTGATCGGGGTTCGCCTTGAGCCATGCGACGAATTCTTTGAGGTTGTTCGCCGGCAGCGCCTTCTTCCCGACGATCATCAGGGGGTCGCTGGAGACAAGCCCGACCGGCTCGAAATCCGCCATCAGGTCGTAGGCCAGCGAAAACATCGGGCCGTTGAGAACATGCGTCGCCCAGTTGCCGAGCACCACGGTGTAGCCGTCGGGCGCCGCGCGTGCCACGCGGCCGACGCCGATGGTGCCCGACGCGCCCGCGATATTCTCGACGACAACCGGCTGACCGAGTGACGTCCGCATGCTGTCGGCGAGAATTCGTGCGATGACATCCGACGGTCCGCCCGGCCCGAATGCGACCACCATGGTCACGGGCCGCGCCGGATAGGCTTGGGCACGCGCAATCCATGGCGGCATCGCGCAGGCGGCGGCGCCTGCGGCCTGAAGCAGCAATGTTCGGCGCGAAACGATCATGGCGCTCCTCCTGTGCTACCCCACATGCTTCCACAAGAATTCGAGCGTGCGCCCGAACGCGATCTGCGCCGAGGCCGGCACGTAGTTGGCGCGTGCGTCGCAGTTGAAGCCATGCTTGCCGGGATAGACGTAGATCGTCATCTCCGGGCGCGCCCGCCGGATCGTCTCGACGTCGCTCAAGGGGATGCTGGCGTCTTGGTCGCCGAAATGCAGCATCAGCGGAATTCTCGGCACCTCGTGCACGCCGGGCACGATCTGGCTGCCGTAGTAGCCGACGGCGCAGGTGATGTCGGCGAGCCGCGTCGCGGCAAAGAATGCAAGCGACCCACCCCAGCAATAGCCGACGACGCCGACCTTGCCGTGCGGTTTGACGAAATCGATCCCGGCCTTGGCATCGAGCAAACTTTTCTCGAACGGGATTTTGGCCCGCAGCGCGTGTCCTGCGGCGATGCCTTCCGGGTCATAGCCGAATTCGGCGCCGCGCTCGGCGCGATCAGAGAGACCGGGCACGATCGCGCCGTAGCCAAGCGCCGCAAAGCGGTCGGCGACGCTGCGGATATGATCGTTGAGCCCGAAAAATTCCTGCAGGACGAGAAGCTGGCCGCGCGGCGGCCCGTCCGGTGCCGTGTGGTAGGCCGGCAGGGTGTGGCCGTCCTCGGCCGTCAGGTTGATGGTCTCACGCATCCCCGATCTCCGGTCCCATCATGAACCGAAAGGCGGAGATTTGCATGATGATCTTGCGAGCGGAGCCCGCGACAAGAACGAGCAGCGCGCCGGTCCGGCGCGACGGAGCTTACTCCGCCGCCAGTGCGCGCGGCTTGAGCGGCAGCTCGAGCCGCTCCCAGACCTCGACCAGCGCTTCCGCCAGCGCGTCGATCAGCGCATCCTCGTGATAGGGCGAGGGCGTGATGCGCAGCCGCTCGGTGCCCTTCGGCACGGTCGGATAGTTGATCGGCTGGATGTAGATGCCGTGCTCCTCCAGGAGGAGGTCGGTCGCTTCCTTGCACTTCTCCGCATCGCCGATGAATACCGGCACGATGTGAGTGTCGTTCATCATCACCGGCAGGCCGGCAGCGGTGAGCACGGCCTTCACGCGCGCGGCGCGGTCCTGGTGGCGGTCGCGCTCATAGCTCGACGCCTTGAGGTGGCGGATCGCGGCGGTCGCGGCCGCGCAAATTGCCGGCGGCAGCGCGGTGGTGAAGATGAAGCCGGGCGCGTAGCTGCGCACCGCGTCGATCAGCGAGGCGTTGGCGGCGATATAGCCGCCGAGGCAGCCGAACGCCTTGGCGAGCGTGCCTTCGAGCACGTCGACACGCGCCATTGCGCCCTGCAGCTCGGCCTGACCGCCGCCGCGCGGGCCGTACATGCCGACCGCATGCACTTCGTCGGCGTAGGTCATGGCGCCGTACTTGTCCGCGAGGTCGCAGATCGCGTTCACCGGCGCGCAGTCGCCGTCCATCGAGTAGAGCGTCTCGAACACGATCAGCTTCGGCCGCTTCGGGTCGGCGGCGCGCAGCAGCTCCTCGAGATGCGTCATGTCGTTGTGGCGGAAGATCTGCTTGTCGCAATGGGACTGCCGGATGCCTTCGATCATCGAGTTGTGGTTGAAGGCGTCGGACAGGATCAGGCAGCCCGGCATCAGCTTCGCCATCGTGGAGATGCCGGTCTCGTTCGAGACATAGCCCGAGGTGAACACCAGCGCGGCGTCCTTGCGGTGCAGGTCGGCGAGCTCGCGCTCGAGTTCCACCAGCGGATGGTTGGTGCCGGCGATGTTGCGGGTTCCGCCGGCGCCGGTGCCCATCTTGGTCGCGGTCTCGACCATGGCGCCGATCACCTTGGGGTGCTGGCCCATGCCGAGATAGTCGTTGGAGCACCACACGATGACGTCGCGGGGGCCTTCCGGCGAGTGCCACACGGCGCGCGGGAACCGCCCGGCCAGCCGCTCAAGATCGGCAAAAACCCGATACCGCCGCTCGTCCCGCAAACGGGCCAAAGCATCGCTAAAGAACGCATCGTAGTTCATTGGACAGCCTTCCCGACCCGCTGATTTTATTGTCCAGACCCCCTTTTTAGAAGGGTTCCAGCCGGTTTGTCGAGGCGGTTATGATGGGCCGTTGGTACGGGCTGCACGCCTGAGGGTCCTTGCCTTGCCAGTCGGGGTTTGGTCTAGCTCCGGCCTGGGAGGATTGAGATGACTGACAGCGCGACCGGCCTCAAACACGGCCTCACCAACTACGGCGACCGCGATTTTTCGCTGTATCTGCGCCGCTCGTTCGCGCGGTCGATGGGATATTCGCGCGAAATGCTGGAGCGGCCGGTGGTCGGCATCGCCAACACCGGCTCCGGATTCAACAACTGCCACCGGCATTTTCCGGAGCTGCTCGACGCGGTGAAGCGCGGCGTATTGGCGGCAGGCGGATTGCCGATCGATTTCCCGACCGTGTCGCTCGGCGAGGTGTTCCTCAATCCGACCAGCCTGAAATACCGAAACCTGATGTCCATCGATACCGAGGAGATGATCCGCGCGCAGCCGATGGACGCGGTCGTGCTGATGGGCGGCTGCGACAAGACCGTCCCGGCGCAGCTGATGGGCGCGGTCTCGGCCGGCCGGCCGGCGGTAATGCTGGTGGCCGGGCCGATGATGACCGGGCGGCACAAGGGCGAGCGGCTCGGCGCCTGCACCGACTGCCGCCGCTTCTGGGGGCGTTACCGCGCCGGCGAGGTCAGCGCCGAAGAGATTGCGCAGGTCGAGAGCAATCTGGCGGTCACCGCCGGCACCTGCGCGGTGATGGGCACGGCTTCGACCATGGCCTGTATCGCCGAAGCGCTCGGCCTGATCCTGCCCGGCACTGCCGCGATCCCGGCGGTGCATGCCGACCGCCTGCGCGCCGCCGAAGCGACCGGCATGGCGGCGGTCAACTTGATCGGCTCGCAGGTGACGCCCGACCGCATCGTCAACGCGAAATCGGTCGAGAACGCGCTGCGCGTGTTGCTTGCACTGGGTGGCTCCACCAATGCGATCATTCATCTCACCGCGGTTGCCGGACGTGCGGGCGTGAAGGTGACGCTCGATCAGCTCAACAAGCTTTCGGATACGACGCCGGTGCTGGTCAATCTCAAGCCGGTCGGCAACGGCTATATGGAAGATTTCTTCGCCGCCGGCGGCATGGGCGCGCTGCTGCGCGAGTTGAAGCCGCTGCTGCATCTCGATTGCCTGACCGTCACCGGCGGCACGCTCGGCGATCGTCTCGCAGCGGACGAGGCCGGCTATGTCGATCGCACCATCGTCGCGGCGCGCGACAAGCCGTTCGAGCCGCAGGGCGGCCTGGTCGCGTTGTTTGGCAATCTTGCGCCCAGGGGCGCGATCCTCAAGCGCTCGGCGGCGGATGAAAAACTGTTCGAGCACGAGGGCGTGGCTGTCGTGTTCTCCTCGCTCGCCGACCTCGCTGCGCGCATCGACGATCCTGCGCTCGAGGTGCGGGCGGAGGATATCCTGGTGCTGCAGAACGCCGGCCCGCACGCGCCGGAGGCGATGCCGGAGGCCGGCTATCTGCCGATCCCGAAGAAGCTCGCGCAGAAGGGCATCAAGGACATGGTGCGCATCTCCGACGCCCGCATGAGCGGCACCGCCTTCGGCACGATCGTGCTGCATGTGACGCCGGACGCCGCGTCCGGTGGTCCGCTCGGGCTGGTGCGCAACGGCGACCGCATAAGGCTGTCGGTGAAGGAACGGCGTATCGAATTCCTGGTCGACGACGCCGAACTCAAGAAGCGCGTCGCGCCGGTGCATCCCGAAACCGAGAAGCCGACGCGCGGCTATAGCAAGCTCTATGCTGAACAAATTCTGGGCGCCGACGAGGGCTGCGACTTCGCATTCCTGCGGCCGCAATAAACGGCAAAGAGGGGAGACGACGGTGAAAAGCGAAGCGGTGAGCTATTCGATCGGCGGCGCGAGCCACCAGGGCCAGATCATCTACGACGAGACCAAGCAGGGTCAGCCGCTGCTGATGGTGGCGCCGAACTGGCTCGGCGTGGTGCCGCAAAACATTGCCATTGCGCAGAAGCACGCGAGCGACGGCTATGTCGTGTTCATGCCCGACATGTTCGGCGCCGGCAAAGGCCCGAAGGGCACCGAGAACCCGATGGAGTTCCTGGCGCCCTTCATCGAGGACGTCGCCGGAACGCGCCGCGCCATCACCGGCGCGTTCGAGGCGATGACCGCCGAGGCCGGCAAGCGCGGCATCGGCGACGCCAAGCGCCGCGCCGCTGTCGGTTACTGCTATGGCGGCGCCAATGTGCTCGATCTTGCGCGCGAGGGCGCCGACGTCGCCGCGGTGGTGTCGATCCACGGCGTGCTGGCGACCGCGAAGCCCGCGCCCAAGGGCGGCATCAAGGCCAAGGTGCTGGTGCTGCACGGCGCCGCCGATCCGGTGTCGCCGAAGGAACACCGCGACATGTTCGAGGCCGAGATGGACGCGGCCGGCGCGCGCTGGATGCACCTCAGTTTCGGTGGTGTCGTGCATGCCTATACCGATCCGAATGCCAACTTCCTGCCGGTCGCGAAATACGACGAGCCGGCGTCACGCTACACCAGCGCGATGCTGGATGCGTTCATCACCGACGCGTTCAACGGCAAGCTGTAGTGTCATGCGAGGTCTCTCTCGGCCTCATGGTGAGGAGGCGCGTAGCGCCGTCTCGAACCATGGCTACAAATTCGAACCTGCTGCCATCCTTCGAGACGCCCTCGTTTCACTCGGGCTCCTCAGGATGAGGGCGGAATGGAGGGCGGTAGATGATCCGCACCGTCACCGGCGACGTCGAGACGATCAACGGGCGCATCCTCGCGCACGAGCACCTGCAGATCGATCTCTCGGCCCAAAAGGGCCCGGCCAACAAGGTCGGCGCCGGTGAGGAGGACGCCGTCGTCGAGGACCTGATTGCGGCCAAGCAATACGGCCTTGCCGCCATCACCGATCTCAGCGCGCCGCGCTGGGGCCGCGATCCGGCCGCGCTGCGCCGGATCAGCGAGCGCGCCGGGGTGAAGGTCGTCTGCGCCGCCGGCTACTATTGGGACCCGTTCCCCGACATTGCGCTCAAAAGCTCGGTCGAGGAAATCCGCGACGCCATGATCGCGGAGATCGAGCAGGGCACCGACGGCACCAACGTGCGCTGTGGTGTCATCAAGGTCGGCACCGCACGCGAGCCGAACGAGCCGGCCGAGCGTTTGTTCAAGGCGGCGGCGCTGGCGTCGCGCGCGACCGGCGCGCCGGTGATCACGCACACGTCGAACACGGGGCAGGCGGCGTGGCACATCCGCGTGCTGGAAGGCGCCGGCATGGACATGGCGCACGCCGTCATCAGCCACATGGGCGCGGCCAAGGATATTTCCGAGCTGGTCGAGGTCGGCCGCTGCGGCGCGTTCATGGGCATCGACAAGGTGAGCTTCCCCAAGGGCCCGACCAATGTCGAACTCGCCGACCTCGTGCGCGACGCCTGCGACCGGGGCCTCGCGCGGCAGCTCATCCTCTCGTCCGACGTCGCGCGGCGCACCATGCTCTCGCGCTACGGCGGCAAGGGCTATCCGACGGTGCTGCGCGACTTCGTGCCGATGCTGAAGGAGCGCGGCATTTCCGATACCATTATCGAGGCGATGCTGTCGGACAACCCGCGGCGGATGCTGACATTCGCGACATAACGGGGATTGACCGCGCGCGATCTTGGCCCGATCATCGCGGCACCATTGAGGGCTTGGGCATGACCGATCCAGATCGGGACCGGCGAGAGCGCAGCATCAACCGCATGACGATGATCGCGTTCGTCCTGGCGGCGCTCGCGGCGCTGCTCTCGATCATCTACGTCCGGCCGATGCCGATTGCCGATGATCCGCCCAAGGCCGCAAGCCCGAAGTGACAAGGAGCTCCCGATGCACAAGATCGCCATTTCGCAGTCGATCATCGATCGCGTGATTGCGCGGCGCGGCCGCGAGCACATCCACGACGATCTCGATCCGGCGCGCACCGCGCTGGTCGTGGTCGACATGCAGAACGCGTTCATGCTGCCGGGCGTCGCGCATGCGCTCTGCCTGGAAGCGCAGGAGATCGTGCCCAACATCAACCGGCTGGCGCAGGCGGTGCGCGAGACCGGCGGCGCGGTGGTCTGGATCCAGACCGCGTTCACCGACGCGACGCCGAAGGAGTGGTCGGCCTACTACGCGATCAGCAAGCCCGAGCAGAACGCCAAGCGCAACGTGGCGCTGGCGCGCGGCAGCAAAGGCCACGAACTGTGGGAGACGCTCGACGCGCGGCCGGACGACATCTACGTCGAGAAGAACCGGTTCTCGGCCTTCATCCAGGGCTCCTCGAATATCGCCGAGGTGCTGCGCGGCAAGGGCATCGACACCATCCTGGTCACCGGCACGGTCACCAATGTGTGCTGCGAGTTGACCGCGCGCGACGCCATGATGTGCAACTTCAAGACCGTCATGGTCACCGACGGCAACGCCGCGGTCACCGACGAGGACCACAACGCGTCGCTCGGCGCGTTCTACCTGACCTTCGGCGACATCATGTCGACCGACATGCTGATCGGCTGCCTGCGCACCAACGCGAAGAAGGGCCTTGCCGCGGCGGAGTAGTACTCAGCCGTGTCCCGGACGCGATGCAGCACGAAGTGATGCATCGCTGATCCGGGACCCCGGTTACGTTCATAAAAGCTGGATCCCGGGTCTGCACAGCAGCACTGCGTGCTGCAGTGCGCCCGGGACACGA
>CAVSKT010000011.1:0-791846 GCA_963728575.1 uncultured Acidobacteriota bacterium | reverse complement strand
TGCCACCAGGTAGAACGAGGTGATGTAGCTGGCCGCCGGTAGCGAGTAGCCTCGCTGCAGCTTCAAGTACAGCGGCAAAAACTGCGCGAATGTAATCTGGACGATGGAGCGGATCACGACCAGCAAAAACAGAATGGTCAAGGGACGCCGCACCGCCCGGAGCGGCGTCAGGTCGAAGCTGACCTTCATTCCCGAATCGGTGGGTGGCGAGAGTTTCAGAAACGCAAGCAGCAGGCCGGACATCGCGATACCGGGAAGGGCCGCCCAGTAGGTTCGCGATAGCCCGAGCGTTCCTGTCGCCCAGGAAAAGTAAGCGGGTCCGATCGATAGCCCTAGCGTTCCCGAGCAGATGAATGCCGCCGAGCGCACGTCCTCGATTGGCGCCGATTCCGCGGGTCGCGTTCGCGGTGGCTTGTGGATGAAATGTGCCGATGCCGACGCCTCCGAGCCAGACCATCGCCAGCAGGGTTCCGTAACCGGGCGCGAGGCCGAGGGAGGAGATAAAGATCGCCGTTATCGCAGGCGCGAGAGCCGTGAAAAGGTAGGTATGGAATCGGTCCGAGAGGTAGCCATACACCGGCTGCATCATCGAGGAGGAAAAGACAAGAGTTCCGGCTAAGATTCCGGCCTGCGTCAGACTCAATCCGAACTGCGCCCGCAGGAGCGGCTGCAGCGTCCCGAGAGCGATCCCATACATGTCGATCAAAAAATGCGCGCAGGAAAACAGCAGAAACGCCGGGATCATCGGCCGCGACGATTCCGCCCGATCGAGTGCGAGCGTAGGCGCTGAGGAGCTCATGGGCAGGGAGTCTTCTCAGTATAGCTGCCCGGCGGGACACCCAAAGTCCCGCACCAGCATCTCTTTCAACTTCTGAGCCAAGTCCGGCCGGCCGCTGTCGGCCCGAGCTTTCACTGCTCCCGCCGATGCGGCACAGATGTGCCGGTGGACCATTTCGCAGGATCGATTCATCGCGGGGCCGTTCGGTCCCATCACAATGGCGCATCCTTTCGTGTCGAGACCGCTTTGATACAAGTTCATCAGATCTTCCTGCAAGCCGCGGTCGGATGTGACGAGGAATCCTTCAGTGAGCGCGATGGCTGCCGCCTCGCTGTCGCCGCTCGCGTAGTAAACCTTCGCTGACTGACGATATACGCGCGGATCCAGCGGGCTGAGCGATCGGGCGCGACTGGCAGCTTCAGCGGCTTTCGGCTTGTCGCCGAGTCCAAGATATACGGCGGACAGCAGCCGGTATGCCTCGCGAGTCGAAGGGGCGGCTCCCCCGGCGCCTGGCGGACGATTCTTGTGATAAGCCTCACCAATCGCGATGCAGCGCTGTAGGACCTTCGAGCGCTCGCGGAAACTCTCCGCGCTCGAGGTAAATCCCGCCTGCCCAACGATATGCGTCTGGATCGTTGATCGAATCCGCCAGCGGGTCGAGAATCGCCAGCGCTTTATCTGTCTCCTCCGCCACCCGCTCTATGGGCGCATGCGATGAGTACAACAAGGACGCCAGAACCTTGTGAAGCTTGTAGCTTTTCGGGGTTGTGCGGACGTCCGCGCTGACCAGCAGTGAGATTATCCTTCCAGTCGAGATTGCGCACCCACGTACGGGCGGCCAATCCCGCGACTATCAGGCACAGCACGGACGGGCGCGACCTTAGGGGCGCGGTAGATCGCGAGCACGAAGCAGCCAACCAGTCCGACCAATGGCAAGTACAGGAATCGTTCCGCCATGATCGCGCCGATCGGAAATAGCAGGTTGGCGGTTGGCAGGATGGTAAGCGCTGCGAAGCTCGCAAAGAAGAATGCAATTCGATTCCAGCGATACAGCAATCCTACGATCACCACAACGACCGCTACTGTCGTCCAGGCCAGCCAGTCTTCCAAACTCCCTCGCGCAAGTGGAATCTCCGAGTAGGAATAGTCCACGGAGAGCTTGGCCGGCCACACTGCGAGTCGAAGATACCGGGCGATCACAGAGATTGCAGTCATCCGCCCGGTCCAGAAGTCTGCTCCAAGGATCGGATTATCGGTAAACGGCCATTCCGCTGGAGCCGCTGAGCGAGCGCCGCAGATCGCTGCCACAGCATCAACGCAATTGGCGGCAGCATTGCTGATGCCCCAAGAAGCAGCGAACGAAGTTGCCTCCCCAACACAAATTCGTAAAGCGCAATGACGCCAAGGATCATCACTGCGCTTTCCTTTGAATAGACCCCACGGCCGTCACCAGCGTCAAACCGCTGAGCAAGACGACCTTTCGCGAGCCAGTTGATTCGGCGCTCTTCAGATACAGCAGAAACCCGCTCAGGATGGCGAAGCCGGCGAGCAAATCCGCGCGTCCGACGATGTTGGTCACCGATTCGGTCAGGACCGGATGCACACCCCAGACCGCCGCGATAAAGACGGGCGGCCATAACTTGCGGACCAATCGCATCGCCAGAGCGTAAACCAGCAGTACATTTATGGTGTGAAGAATCAAATTGATCCAGTGATATCCCGCCGGTTGCTCGCTGTGTCCGAGAATCGAATAATTGAATAGGTAGGAGAGTGTTGTCAGCGGACGATAAAGACCGGCCTCGCCAGTCGGCCACCAGTAGGTGTGCTGGAGTATCAGCCCGATATTCTCAGCAGTGGCCGCCCTGATTCGCGGATCTTTGAGGATCAGGTGCTCGTTGTCCCATGCGAATCCGGCCTGAAAGGAGTTGGAAAACGTCAGAAGCGTGAGCGCCGATAAGATCACCGCAGCCAACAGCGAACGCCTGGAATTCGTCTTTGGTTTCACGAAACCCTTCAGGTTACCTTGTTTTGGATCGTTGGTAATCGCGTGGAGCAAGTCCCCACTTTTGTACTATCACCTACTAACCCGCGGCCCAGTCTGTACCAGTACCGGACTAGGTAACCTAAACGATTGACGTGTTGGCACTTAAGCCCTAATCTTAATAGTGACCATGGGCACCGGATCTGCAGTGATTACCAGCCACAGCGCGTTAAAACGCAAGGAAATGCGGCGTCATCGCCGTTATGCTGTTGAGCCGACGATCATGCAGGTTTACTACCTCGACGCGTCCGGAAAGATGAAGGTGGCGCGCACCAAGGCGCTGAATATCTCCGAATGCGGAATCGCGTTCGAGCTGCCGGAGGCGGTGCAGCCGATGTCGATGGCGCGGTTCCAGTCCGATAAGTATAAGCTGTTCGGATCCGGCGCTGTCCGCTATTGTAATCGTCTCGGATCGAAATATGTCGTTGGGCTCGAGTTTACTGAAGGGCTGCGCTGGCGTGCGCCCGAAGGCGACGTCATCGAGCCGATTCCGATCTGCCCACCCGTATCATAGGCTCGAGCGCTCTGACTATCGCCATCTGCGCGGCGGCCGCGGCTTCCTGGCCTTATAAGGATGGCGAGGCCAAAAGAAACCTTTCAGTCCATCTTTTTTTCGTCTTGGCACGATGTGAACGTGCAAATGCGGGACGCTCTGGCTGATGCGGTTGTTAATCGCGATAAAAGTTCCCTCAGCCTCCATCCCACTTTCGACCGCACGGGCCAGTTTCTGTACCGCCGCGAAGAGCGGTTCCAGCAGCGCGGCTGACAAGTCCGGCAGAGTTTCATAATGAACCTTGGGAACTAGCAGACAGTGACCCGGAAAGAGCGGTCTCTTGTCGAGGAAGCCAAGCGTATGCTCGTTCTCGAACACGATCAGACTGTCCGACCGTTCCAAAACCAGTTGACAGAAGACGCAGCCCATTTCGTTACTCGGTCGCCTTAGCTGGCCACATTACACGTCCGATCGCATTGGCTAGTTGCTTCCATTTCGATTCTTCCGTAACAAGCTGTCGGCGGCCCGACGGAGTGAGCCGGTAGTATTTGAACTGCCGATTTTTGTCCTTGGGAGTCTCCCATTTCGACAGCAGCCAACCCTTGCGCTCCAGACGATGCAGGGCAGGGTAGAGCGATCCGTGCTCAACCTGAAGAACATCTTCGGTCGTCCGCTGGATGTGTTTCGCGATCTCGTGTCCGTGCGCCGGCCCCGCACGGAGCGTTCAGAATCAGCATATCGAGAGTTCCCTGTAGCAACTCAATCTTGGCCATGGTAAGATAATCCACCCTATTGTTCTCCAGTAGAAGCCAAAGACGTTCTGAGGTAGGGGAGTCTTAGCGTGGAGTTGATTGCTTCAGGCGCATTTCAATTAGGTCCAGAACGTCAATGGCCGCATTGACGGCTTGATTGTAAGTGACGATACGCCCCGATGCGGCTTTTGGAAGCCGATGTTTCATAATACTAACTTGCTTCCGCACTAAGGTCAGATTGGGGCTGGAGGGAGCGCCAATCATAGCTTCCAATGCTGGGACATCTATTTTCCGAGTCTCTTTCACGCACGCAATGTGGCGCAGCACGTTCTCGTGGGATGCCGCAATTCGCAACAGCGCCGAATTTAGATGCCAGCCAGAAAGCCAAAGCGATTGGTAGGCCTTATGCCTTGCCCCATGTCGCTAAACCTCTTTTTCGCATTCTTCCAGTATGAGGGACTTAATGGCCCTGGCCTATTCCTGAATCCGTGATCGCGCGCACACATCAAGCAAAGCACAGCGCCACCAAGAAATCTAATTCTGGCAAGATACCTGTGTGCGTTCTCATCAGCTCGGCGAGCCGAGTCGCCATACTTTCAGGTGGGTCCATAGAAGTCAAGTTGTCCAACCCTAAGTTCCTGAATCGTCCAAATGTGACCCAGATCCCAGCGGCCATCGCTGGCGTGACCCTCAGCGATAGGGGGCTCGGCAGAAGTTGCAATACGCGCAGTGAAGCGCCAGAGCCGCTTTCAGATTGTCCCACTTTTGCTGAACGCATAGGTCAAGCGCGTGAACTCTCCCGCACCATTGCTATAGCGTTCCGTTCGCCATTCTTGGCCCCGCGCCACTTTCGGTAATACCGCACTTTGACAATCCGAACACGACGTTCGGAAATGCCGGGTTTGGCCAGGTGACGACCGCGCGGGGCACGAAGACAAGCGCTCGCAATGATGCGCGGTAGTTTGAACTCGGGTTGCGGCTGCAGTTCTAACGCCCGGATCGTTTTCGACGAATCGGTCGCACCACTGGCCGAGAGACACCGGGTTCGCCGCCGGTAACTCCACGCAGTTTGTCGAACGCCCGTGTTGAGGGCGATCGCATCCGCATCCTCGTCGTAAAGCTCGAACCAGGGCAGGCCCCTGCCATTAAAGTCAGTGACAACCGGAATACCATTGAGGCAATTAGAACAAGCACCGACGCCAGATAAACATGGTCTCTGAGCCAGGTTGACATCCACCGAACGTCAACGTCCGGCTGATCGATCCGTTCGCGACCTATTTCGGATGAAGGTGCTTTCGAAGTAATCAACTTTCGGCCGAGCAGGTATGCGCGCAGAATATTCACTTGACAGTCAGTTACAAGGGTTAAGACTTCACGTCTGGGCAACGCCTTGGGGTCTTAGCCAACGTTGGTAAGCGACAAGTATTCCTAAATCCCAGTGAGAATTCCTTCATTTCGATATTGTGCGTAAACGGCAGCACTAAGAGGAGTTAAACTCCCAAGCCAAGAAGACTTAGAGCTAACGGGTCACTTCCACATCTCTCGGAATACAGCGATAAGCCTGCCAGAAAATCACGATAAAAGATAATAAACCGAGCAGTCCCCAAAAATTGTCACCTGCAAGAAGGTGTTATGTACCATGTCGCTTTGTGGCTCGAAAGGTTTCTGTACCGGTGGTTGAGAACCCATTTTCCAATCCCCACTTATTCAAAAAGTTTCCGGCACCTACTCCACGTACTGACATAGTCGGGCCAATGGTCTAGAGCTACCGTATAAAGAACTGACCGGGATTCCCCTCCATCTTCCATCGAAAACTGCATTCTTGACCATATCGCGTCAGGAACCAGGAGAACCACACTTACGACTAACAGGCCTAGCAAGTAACCACACCTTCCCATGTCTAATTCCGTACGCCTTGAGCACCACAGAGCATGACACCAAGGCGATTACAATAGCCATACGGGACATGGCGAGAGTGGATGCCACCAGACAGAGAATCCCTATTATAGTGACGTATGTTTCGAGCTACGAACGGACGCACTACATAAGGCGAAGGCTAGAGCCACGATTCCCCCCTGCACGCAGTGAAATCCGAAACCATTCAAGTTTCCCCTGATAGGGCTATCCTTGAATGCTTCAGATCGAAGCCGGCTAGCTTGGGTAAAATCAGTTGCCACAACACTACTCAGTGTCCCATACGAGGTCAGATGAGAGTACACACCTAGCCATAAGCCTCAGCGATGTGGCCGTACATGAACACCTTCAGTGCGGCGCGATCTCTGCACAACGAGGCCACAAGCAATGCTCCGCCGATCATTAGTGCAAACCGTCCTATAACGCGTGTAACTGGATAAGGGGTTTGCAATTCCATAGCAACAGCAATGCCGATAAACACATATGCGGCCACAAACACCGGATGCATCCAAATCCTGTCGAAGCTCCATGCCCGATTGATGGCTACATAGAGTGCAAGCACAGCGAAGACAAGAAACTGGCTGCTGAAGCCTGCCACTGGAGGTATATGCGATTCCAGTGGAAGGAGAAGGATGGTGACGAGAAGCAGGAAGCGCTCACCGATTGTCGTGTGGAAATAGGAGTCTGACGCTGAACACCGCTCAGTCAACCTACCGTACAGGGGACGCCCTTGGCCGACGTCTTGCGGTTTAACGAAATGCAGTTTCCACCTCTAGACGATTTATTCCTTTGAAGTCATGGATCTGCGAGCTGTGATTAAGCTCTGGCTCTCGTTAGATAATGGATGTCGCGACAGTTCTCTATGAAGTCGATAAGTATGGCATCCTGAGGCCACATGTGCCCCGGATGCCAAGTTAGCTGTGCATCCCAGTGACCCTGGCAGGCATAGACTGCTCTCGCATCATATCCGTAGCTCACTTCCAGAATGAGAGGCCGGCTGTTTTCGTCTAAGACAAAGTCAAACGCCATGCTTTGCGATGCGGTTCTTCGCGCAACTTCGAACGCTGTTTGAACGCACGCCATGTTGATTCGCTCAATATCATAGTTAATGTCGCCGCTGCCCGAGGCCCTAAAGTCGCCTGGACGCACATTGCGCGTAAAACCGAATGCCCGGTCTCCGATGATGGTAATACGCATATCGAAGTCGTTGCCTGGGATGAAGTCTTGAAAATACACGTACCCTCTCTCATTTCCCATGTCATGGTTTATTTGGCGAATCTTTGCCAACACTGAAGGCATCCGTTTGAGTGCACTGAACAAGTCGCCGCGCTTATGAGCGGAGCGAAATCGCTTTTGAACATCTTGCGTGTAACCGGCTATTGGCGCGAATCCTTTCGTCATTGCGCGCTTTGCCAGCCGGCGGGCATCACTCGCATTGTGGACGAGTTGAACATTGGAAGAGCCAGCACCCTTGCTAAGCTTAAAGACTTTAGGGAAAGTCGCCTTTTCTATCCAAGACAGGGCATCAGGAAGATTGTAGAAGACGTGTGTCGGCACGAGAGGAGCGCCAATCGCCTCAAGCAGGTATTTCTGTCCGATCTTGTCGTCGAAATGCCAACATGTGGATACGCTGGGAAAAACCGGAATACCCATAGCCTCTACGGCATGGATTAACTGACGCGCGATTAACTGCTCGCTCGGGTCGCCGTGAGACCAGTGCCACATCAACCCTTTCAGCGTCAGCCAGCTGTTGGATAATGTCCGAAGCGAGACAGTTGACGACTTTGTAGGGAATCGCGTGCTCTTCGCAATAGGCAATCCATCGATCAGAGTAACTGCCTTTGCGAGTCGTGAATCGCCAGTGTGGTTCTTCATGCTGGCTCAGAGTTCCCTTCGAGACTGTTGACTGGTTGATCTCGCAACTTTTGAATCCTTTTGCCATCCGCGTGGCATGCGAAATTTTCGACCATAGCTGGGAAAATAGAGTGTCTGCCGATATCCGTTGCCCGTCCACGAAAGTAATGATCTGTTCGGGAGAAAAGCTCGTTAAAGGATAGCGATGCGGCTTAAACGCTTCGCGGGTCAACGGGATTTCATGTGGATCCAGCCCCATGAGAGTCGCGTGAACCCATTCAACAGCAGCAGGGTTCATCCCTAATGTCATCATGCCGAGATCAGTCGGTATGGGTGAGAGCGGTCCATCTCCTTCTCCCGCGATGATGGCGTCTGTGACCGTGATTACCTTGCGCTGAACGTGATCACTCAGAGTCCCATCCGATAACCCATAGTGCAATACCCGTTGGAGATCCAAGGTCATTCGCCACACGGTATCATTTCCGTACCACGATCCATCGTAGTTGTTGTCCTCTCCTAAGAGTTTGCCAGGGCCATCCCTGCACGTGTGACTCCGGCAGTGCTCGCCGTCCGACCGCGCTCTGGGCCCGATTAGTGGAATCCAAGGCTTCTTCGACAAATGTCTTCATCAAGGATTTCCCTGGATAACAATCGCCATGCCCATGCGAGCCGCCTTTTCGATGATGAGGCAAATATTCCTTGTGACCGTTAATCCCGACAACGTTTTTCAGCGCGCCGGTCATGCAGGCTTTTTTGTGCGTCTTGAGCTTCGGGACATTAAACACAACATCCGCATCTATCACGTCCCGAGCGACAAGGTATTGGTGCTTTCCTGGTGCGTGCGTTCGCTTCAGCAAATCAGGGTTGTACATGGTGACCCGAAATTCGCAGTCATCGGATGTAATCGCCTCTAGCAGACTATCGCGGCCAAGATCATATACAATGTAGTTTTCTATCGGCCTGCAATCTTCAATGGCTTGGTTACTGAGCGCTTCGTTCCGTCGGATGGTCCGGCGCAAGTCTTTGAGCCTATGTTCACGCCATTCGCCGTGAACCGTTCAACCATTTCCCAGCTCCACATGAAGCCATCAGTGCTTCAAAATCGCACCCTTGTACGGGGGCATCGCAAACCAAGACGACTCCGGCCGTGCCTTGATGACATAGTGGAAGAATGCCTCAATGACGCTTATATGCGTGACGAGACAATCCAAGCCGTGACCAGAACCATTGCGATGGTGCACCCAGTTTGGCTTGATGACTACCTTCTTTCCTTCAGTGAATGATGTCAGCTTAATGGATTCCATTCCTCTGGACTCCTGTTCTTGCGCATCGAGTCCGGCTTGGATAAACAGTGAGCGCTAAGACAGAGTGAAGCCGTGGTCAGCTTTCGCCCATTTTGGCAACTCCCGGAAAATTGATGCCTGGGCAAGGCACATAACCAACATCTTTCGTCTTTGGCACAAAAGACATGATTGGGTTGCAGAAGCATTAGATGTACCTGCGCCTCCCGTTTAGACGAATAGATTCGTTACGAATTAACTATTACAGATCTCTCTTGCGGACTATCGAGCAATTGCCTTGCGCAGTACGATATCCAGCTTTTATATAGATTCGGCCAGGCATAGGCTTGAGGGCTTTTTGGAGCAGGTGTCTGCACCTGACATCACCTCCGTAAAAAAAGAGGCCATATCATCAATACACGTGTTGCAGTCATCACTCGGCCACATCCGCTTGTCTCAATAATTCTTTCAACATCGGAGCCATGTGGGCCAACGACGAGAACTGGTGTCGCCAGCCCCAAGCACATCGAATAATTTTGCAGTTACGATTCCATTGTCCAGTCGGTCTTCGCCTCGAGGACAGAACTGACAACGACACTGACACCAGCCCCCTTATGGCAGAAAGAGCCTCGACTCGCGTCACTACTCCATGCAGCTCAGACATTTTATCCGATACACCGAAACGAACTGCCTCTGCTAGTTACGTGATCGCCCTGCGGACCGTAGTAGTGGAATTGTCCAAGGATATCCTTCATCTATCTTGCTCGCTTTGAAACGCTTTAAGCGCCTTGATCACCGGCGTAATTGTTCGTTTGGCGGATAAAACACGCCGGCGTACACGATGGCGAAGTGGCCAAAGTCATGCGGCTTGATCCTTTCCCATTTCCTCCGGGTCAAAGCCGTTCGTGATGACATGGAGTTTCGATTTTAGGGCGCTCATTCCCACTGAGCAATGACTCCTGAGACAGTTATCACACCTGAAGATCCTTCAATCACTGACTTCTTCCGCGGTACGAATGACTCGCTCCGAATAACACTCTTCGCCGGAATTCTGCCAAGGATCGCGGTAATCTAAGACATAGGGACATCCCAATCTGTTCGACAAACGCTTGGCCAGTTTAAAGCTGGCGAAGGGCGATCCGCTTGCCAAAATTACGTCGACTTGATCGGAGGTTAAGAAATGGCAAGCCTTCTCCGCTTCCTTGATCCATCCAATCCGACCTCTCAATACCTAGTTCCCTATGCAGTTGTCCGGCACAGTCCTCCTCCGAGATCCCAGCTTAGACCATGATTCCAACATTTCAAATCATATGGAGACAGGCAACGCCATCGATGCCCTGTGAGGATCCGTCTGATGCCTTCACGACTCTAATTCCTTCGATATCTTTCGGGTTGTTCGACATTTCGCCAAAGGGAAGGATCAGGTGTGACTACAGTCACATCCCACCCGAGCCTGGCAAGATACTTGGCCATGTTCCATGTCCGAACACAAGCGCTTCCATGAACGGGCGGGAAGTAACAGGCGAGGAACAACATTTTAGGGCGTTTGATGACTTGCCCTACATCCCGTGCAGAATTGATTATGTCCAACAGGTCTGTGTTTTTCATCCTTCTAAGGCGACAGAAAATTTTCTTGCCCACAGAATCAGATTTACCCAGCGCCACACTCGAGAATCGAACGTCCTGGGTTCCCTTAAGCATTGCTCGCCATTCCTGACAGATTCGGTTAAGGTTCAAATGCAGGAATGTTCATAGCCGTTTCGCTCGACAACACTCGCTCAACCCATGGGCCTATGGATAGAAGCCAATCTCGTTCGGGAGTCGGAAAACCGAGCTTGTCTCGACGGTCCAGAATGGCATCTGGAACGATCCCGCGCATTGCTTTTCGGAATACCGCCTTGCTCGTCCCATCCGATGGCAGTAGATAATCCTCCGGCAAGGAAAATACAAACCTCGCCAATTCAGGAGTCAGAAACGGCACGCGACTTTCGATCGAGTAAGACATAGAATTCCGGTCTTCGTAGTGCAAAAGCTGAGGCAGGCTTGTCTCCGTCAATGTCCAATACAGCTCCTGCCTCAACATATCTTCGGTGCCGGCCGCGGGGGACGAAGGAAATTTACGTACACCGTGAGCTCTACACCACTCGGCACTCAACCATAACGGCATCATGTCTCTTCCTAAGGCATGCCGTAGAACAGCCTGTACGCGGTCCGGCGCGAGTCTCCCTAGGCCGCGTAGAATCAATTTCCAACCGGATTCAGATCCCGACGTTGAACGTGCCAATTCCCTCGCCTCTCCCCACCGTCGACGCCGCAGCAAAGAACTGATACGAGACAGCCTATAATGAGGATATCCAGCCCAACAACTCGTCGGCGCCTTGCCCGTCCAACATGACTTTAATGCCAGATTCTCTTGCCTTCTTAAAGACCCGTGATTGGGCATAGATGCTCGTACTGATAAATGGTTCCCCTTGCATCCCGATCAAGTCGTCCCAAGTCATCGCTTAACTCTTTGGGATTGACCCCCACCTTATGCACCGTGACATTCGCAGATTTCCCTACAAGATCAACCCAGCGCTCTTCGCTAAGCACCGGATCATGAGCCACATAACTGAATGGCATGGATGTCAAGCTGTGGTCTAAGATAACGCATCACCACCACGATGGACGAAGAATCGATGCCTCCCGAGAGTGCCGCACCAACCGGTACATCGCTTCGCAAATGAATCCGAACATTATCAATGAACAGGTCGCGCAATCTTGCCGCAGCTTCATCAAAAGAAATCTCACATCGTCTCTCCTACATCGATGCCCCAATAACGCACCGGCTTTGCAGCTCGCGGTCGGTCCAAAAGCACTTCCATATAATGTGCAGGAGGCAGTTGTTTCACATGAGCAAAGAATGTATCTGTTCCGTTATCCGATATACCGAATCGTACATAATCATATAGTCTCTGTGGATTAGCCCCGCGAGTCACGCCCGGCAATTCTAGGAGAGGTCCCATCTCTGAAGAAAAGGCCAACCCCTCTTGCCAAGAAGGTATAGTAAAGAGGTTTGATACCGAAGAAATCCCTCGCCAGAAACAGTTTGCGACACCGCATGTCGAGGATCGCAAATGCAAACATCCCTACCACGCGATGGAGACAATGAATTCCCCACTCCGCATAGGCAGCGAAGAGACACTTCTGTGTCGGAGTGCGAACGAAAGCTATGACCAAGTCTCTGAAATTCCTCGCGAAGCTCGATGAAATTGTAGATTTCACCGTTAAACGTGATCCAGTATCGTCCATCTAGCGTTCTCATGGGCTGATGGCCCGCGTCCGACACATCGATGATCGATAGGCGACGATGAACGAGGAGTGACTCGCAAAACACATCCGGTTCCAAACCTCGGCCCTGGCGAAATCGTCCCTGGTGAAACGACACCCACCCTTGATCATCAGGGCCACGATGGGCCAGGTCCTCAATTAGATGCTCGACCCACTCGGTCTTGACGGGACCGGGTGACTCGAGGATGAAACCGGCTATTCCGCACATTGCTTATCCATGCGAGTGTCGAAATGGCAATTGCTTAAATTGATACAAAGCACATAACTCACACCGGCCTAGATGCAAACGATTCGGTAATCACTTTT
The DNA here is from genome assembly GCA_963728575.1 of uncultured Acidobacteriota bacterium. Lineage (GTDB taxonomy): Bacteria > Acidobacteriota > Blastocatellia > Pyrinomonadales > Pyrinomonadaceae > PSRF01. The sequence continues at coordinate 779,098 of CAVSKT010000011.1, read as the reverse complement.
CCGTATTCTTCATGTAAGATGCGGCCGACGTCAGTATGATTGTATTGTGCTTGCACTTCACGGCTGATCCGTTTCGTATCGAACCCATGAGTTCCGTCCAGAAGCCGGTACATTCCGTCTGCTATCTGATCGATATTTCCGACTTCGACCAAAATTCCCTCATTTTCACCTACGAGCGCCGTGATCCCGCCGATTCGTGTCGTGAACACCGGGCACGCACAGGCGATCGCTTCGATGAGTACGCACGGAATATTCTCCGCTTCACTCGGAAGAACAAATCCGGAAGATTCTCGCATCAAATCCGCCAACTGGGCTTTTGGGAGATAGCCGTGGAAATGGAAGCTCCCGATCGGAAGTTCCTGTCCGCGAGTTTCTCAGATTCCAGCCGATTGTTGCCATCTCCCACAATTTGAAGTATCGCCTCGGGTTTATGGCGGCGCACCTTCGCGAATGCTTTCACAATGTCGGGGAAGCGTTTCTGGCACGTAAAACCGGACGCATGCAGGAGCCATGGCTTTCTCTGTACACCAGGCTTCATTCGGAACATATTTGTATCAATCGTATTGGGTAGCCATCTCACATCGGCTGTTAGGCCATACTGGCGGTAGAGCACGTCAGCGAATTTGTTGGCCGGGAATACCCGGGCGGCGTGCGCAAATGCATAAGTGAACTGCCGGCGTAACCTCGGGGTAATGGAACGCGTCATGAACCCCGTCCAGTGTTGTGACATCACCACTGGTATCTTCAAATGCTTGACCGCCCTCATGACATAATACGCGTGAGTGTCCTGTGTATGAATGATGTCCGGCTTGCCCCATTTTTGGATGACGCGCCAAAGCGCGCGCCTCAAGTGGAGCAAGAAAAACGGCAATGAAGTTCCCGGAATCGGAGAGTGCCCGTAAATGGCCCGAAAAGTGGGTACATTCTGGTCAATCGTTTCTTCCCAATGCATGGTGGGCCACCGCTGAGGTCTCGAATAAACGGCTAACACCGCCACCTCCTCAAAAAGCGCCGCCGCGTGTGCGTGTTCACGGCAGAATGTTCCCCAGCTTTTATGTTGCTCGGTTGGATACCACGCCGGCACGAAAAGAACCTTCAGAGGGCGCTCCGAGAGCTTAGGTGGCTGGTCGATATTGTTTGGGAGAGTGGTCATGGATAGTGCAACGTCATGTCTTCATTCTTACAATCCACCGGATTTTTGCAGTCGAGTTGTGAGTTGATTTGCATTGCGCTATTCATTTGAATTGTCAGCGCGGCCTTGTCCTTGTAAATTTTTTCAATTGTTCGTGCGACCGTTCGATGTCCCCGTTCGTTCCAGTGCTCGTCGTATGGCTTATAATCACTTCGATGTAGCTCATCCCTTAGGCAAATCACGTCAACATTTAACTTATGACAAATCTCTCGTATTCTGTGGTCGGGATAGTCTGCATCAATCTTATTTCCAAAGACCATTGGTGATGACTCAAGCATGACGGGTGTCGGAATCGTCATCACGACAAGTTGCGCCCCCGCTACCTGACAAAGATCTTTTCCCTTCCCAACCATTCAAACGCTCGCGCATCGAACTCGAAAGCACTCGCGGCTTGAACGTCTCGTCGTAGACCACCACGCCGCCCCAGAACAACGGCTCGTCAGCACCGAGACGGCGAATCAACTCGATCGCCGCGCGCTTCCTTCCCGTCGCTTCGAGTGCGGGTCGCGAAAGATTAGAGATTGCGCGTCGCAAAGAGAGTGGAATCGCTTCCGCGTGACGCCAGAAGTTTTCGTAGATTCGCAAATGACGGACGTAGTTTTCGTAACCACTAAAAATCTCATCTGAGCCTTCGCCAACCTGCACCACGATCGTTCCCGAATCGCGCGCGAGCTTCGAAACGTAATAGAGGGGCACACAAACCGGATCAGCGATCGGTTCATCCTGATGAAACACCATGTCCGGTAAAAACTCGTGCATCTCTTTTTCGGAGATGATCACCTCGTGATGGTTGGTCCCAAACTGTTTCGAGATCCGGCGCGCTTGCTCGAGTTCGTTGAGATACTCAGCATCACTGAAACCGACAGTAAATGTTTCAACCGGGCGCGACATCTGTTCTGACATGAGTGCGACATTCGCGGAAGAGTCGACGCCGCCTGAAAGGAACACTCCGAAAGGAACGTCTGACATCATGCGCTTGCGAATCGAGTCGCGCAGGAGCCGGAGGATTTCTTCTCGCTGCTCCTGCTCGTCTCGCGCCACTGTTTGCTTCGGCGGGAGAGCGTCCCAGTAACGCTGGATGTTCAGCGTGCCGTCGCGTGTCAGCGTCAACATGTGGCCCGCTGGAAGTTTATGAATGTCGCGAAAGAGCGTGGTGGGCGCGGGCGTCGTCAGGAAAGTGAGATAGTGATAGAGCGCTTGTTCGTCGATGTCGGGTGTCACTGCCGGATGCTGCAGGATCGCTTTGATCTCTGACGCAAAGATGAAGCGGCCACCCTGGTGATAAAAGTAAAGCGGCTTGACTCCGATGCGATCGCGCACGAGCACGAGTCGTTCCTTGTTTGCGTCCCAGAGCGCGATGCCGTAGTCGCCTTCGATTTCGTGAATGAAGTCGAGGCCGCGTTCTTCGTAGAGGTGCAGGATTGTTTCAGAGTCGGTGCGTGACGCGTACTTGTGGCCGCGCTTTTCGAGATCGGATCTAAGAGGGCGTGGTTGTAGATCTCGCCGTTGAAGACGAGCCACGTGCGGTCGTCGCACCCGTGCATCGGCTGATGCCCGGCGGCGGAAAGATCGATGATTGAGAGGCGTCGAAAGCCAAAGCCGCCGCGATGATCGTCGAAGATGAGATCGCCGGAGTCGTCCGGGCCGCGATGCGTCATCTCATCACGCATGCGTCCGATCAGCGACGGATTAATCGATCCTTCACTCGCACCGTACTCCCAAATTCCGCAAATTCCGCACATAAAACCAGCCACAGATTACACAGATATTTTCCAGCTAAGCTTGCCCGCCTGGCCGGAAATACGCCAGCACGCCGAAACCGCGGCTTGCATCTCACCATAATCGCGGGAGACGGGCTGACTTTCCAAATGCGGCGCGACTTCAGAATTCAAGGCAGAGACGAGCAAACCAATGTCGCCATCGCGCGCTTCAACCGACGTTTCGTGCACATTAACATCCAGGCCCGAGTCGAAATGAAATCGCACTTCGTACACATGATCACCATCGCCAAAAAACTCATCATCGATCAACCACGATCGCTCGCGTTTGTTGAATGTAACTGAACGCCGGTGAGTGATTGGAGCGTAGCCGTAATGTTCAGCAACAACCTTGTCGAACTCTTCACTCGTCGTCCATTCAAGCACGCGTGGCTTAGCTTCGTTTCCGATCACAAACGGCATGTTTACATCAATTGTGTTTTGTTCTTTATCATCGATCTGCACCGTTGAATGGTACGCCGTCGATCGGAACTCATGGCGCTTCCGGAGATCGGCTGAGTAAACGTATGTACCCGGATCGACAATGAATGCGCGGCCTCCCGCCGACACTTCAATACTCAAAGCATCATTGTGCCCGTGCGAGCCACGACCGTTTATCCCCGCGTCACTCGCATTGAAGCAGAGATAAAGATCGCCGTGGCGCATGATGTAGATGCCGGCATCCGGAAACGCTTGCGAAACCGTGTCTCCCGTTTTCAACGTCCTAAAAGATATGCGTGATCGTCAGCCCGCCGGTGACCAACCGGCAACACTCTGCCCGCTGTCGGTGTCGCCGATCAGAGGCGCAAAGCCGTCAGGACGCACGTAAGCACGAATGTACGAGAGCATCTGTTCGAGCTTGGACCAATATCGCTCTTCGATTTCGATATTGTTGGCGCGGCAAAGCAAAAACGAGTAGAAAAGCAATTCCGTGACAAAGCGGTGATAGCCGGTCGACGCCTCGAAACTCAGCTCCGTCGCTGAGCACCTGTTTGTCCATCTCGCGCAATGTCTGGTCCAGGCCGAAGTCGCGCCACTCGCGGGCATCACGAATTCCGGAAGCATCAAACCCAACCACAAAAGTCCGGCAACGTCCGAAAGGTAGTGATTGCTCGTCGCGATGTAAGAGAACTCGAGATTACGTCGTATGTAATTGCCGTGTTGCTGTACTAATTGCAGAAAGAAGGACAGGAACTCGGAATTTAATTGTGGCGAGTGCCGGAAAGTCTCGAAGGCCGCGAGTAAGTTGATCGCGCGCAGAGCGACTTCCATCGCGCAAGTCCAGTTTGGACCACGCCCGTAAGGATTTTGTTCGGCCCAGCTTCGGAGCTGTGCACAAAATTCGACGCTGTATCGCTCGTCGTTTGTTAATGAGTAAGCGCGAGCGAGGGTGATGAAGTGGCCCAGGCGATTGACTTCCCAGAGCACGCGCACATCGGAGCCATCAGTGCGGATCAACTTGATGTCGCGATGATAATCGAGCGGCCAGGCGTAGTTTGAAAGTGGATCGCGCGTCCATTGAATGTCGGCGCCAAAACGCTTTTCACCAAAACCAAGCAACGGCCACTTGTGAGAGTTAACGATACGTATCCGCCGCGGCAATCTCATTGACCTCCGTTGCCAACGGATGATCGAAAAACTTCGCTTCACGCTCGCCGCGAAAATGTGCAAGCAACTCTTCCCCACTCATTCGCGAGTAAGGCGGCGAAAGCGACGCGGGCTCATTCGCTTGCTCTGCGATGCTCGAGCGTTCTTTTCGTTCGTGAAGCGTAACGCGACTGCGCCGAATTGCCTCGAGCGCAACGGTCGTCAGTTTCACTTCTCCACGAACTGCCCGTTTGATTTTCTTCAGAACTGCCATCAGGCTCGTGGAATTCTTCGAGCGCATCGAGAATGCGCTCAGACGTGCGGCCGTCCCAGAGGGGTGGTTGGCGGGCGACCTTCTTGGCGGAACCATTTAATGCTGCCGTCGCTTCGGTGATGATCCTTGTTGTGTCAGTGCCGACGATTACGTTCGTGCCCATCTCGACAGTGATTGGACGCTCGGTATTCTCACGCAACGTCAGGCAGGGAATGCCGAGCGCGGTCGTCTCTTCCTGAATGCCACCGGAATCGGTTAACACCAGCCGTGCGCCACTCGAAAGATTCAGAAAGTCGAGATAGCCGAGCGGATCGATGGTCGCGGAGATCTTTTATCGCTTCAACGCGATCATTCAATCCGAGTTCGGCAATCGTTTTTCTGCGTTCGCGGATGCACTGGAAAGACGATCGGCAACTTCGACGCGATTGCTTCGAGCGCCGTGAGTATTCGGTTCAAACGATCTCGCGCAAATCGACATTCGACGGGCGGTGAAGAGTCAGCAAAGCGTAGTCCGCCTGTTAGTCCGAGTTGTTCTTTCGTACGCAGGTTTCTCGCTACCGCGAGGTTCTTTTGGAGCGAGTCGATCATCACGTTTCCGACAAACCGAATTCGTTCGCGCGGAATTCCTTCGGCAACGCAGATTCTCATCGGCATCAGTTGAGGGAGTGAAAAGCAGATCCGCGATCTGATCGGTCAACAAGCGGTTGATCTCTTCAGGCATCGTGCGATCGCGGCTTCGCAGTCCCGCCTCGACGTGCGCGACTTTCACACCCAGTTTCACACAAACGAGCGCGCACGCGAGTGTGGAGTTGACGTCGCCGACCACCAGCACCCAATCAGGTTTTTCATTGAGCACAACCGGCTCGAAGCGCTCCATCACGGCAGCCGTTTGCGCCGCATGCGACGCCGAGCCTACGCCGAGGTGTGTGTCAGGTTGCGGAAGATCGAGATCGCTGGAAGAACGAATCAGACATTGCTGAGTCGTAGTGTTGTCCGGTGTGAACGACGAGCGGCCGAAAGCGCGAGGGACGCTTCTTCATCGCGGCGACAATAGGCGCCACCTTCATGAAGTTGGGGCGCGCGCCGACGACGTTGATGACCTTTACCATAAGTTTGGGCCACAAAAGGCACAAAAATTTATTTGTGCATTTTGTGGCTTACAATCGGATTATTCGTGCGTGGCTCTCGCGTCTCAAGTCGCCATTCAACGCGTTGCGCGTGTCGACGATCAACGACGACAGTGAGCACACGCGCTTGTAGTCGATATCACTGTGATCCGTGACGATGATCACGCAATCCGCGGCCTGCAACTCTTCGTCAGCCAGCGACACTGAATTCAGCGGCTCTCCAACAGCATCCGTGTGCGCATCGTCGAACCGAACCTCCGGCACGAATGGATCGTGATACCTGACGTTCGCTCCTTTCGCACGCAGACGATCGATGATCGACAAAGCCGGACTCTCGCGCACGTCGTTCACGTCTTTCTTGTACGCCACGCCCAGCAACAAAACGTTCGAACCTTTCATCGCCTTGCGTCATCGTTCAATCCGTCTGAAACGAGTTGGACCACGTGCTCCGGCATGCGCGAATTCACTTCCTCCGCAAGACTGATGAAACGCGAATCAAACCCATGTTGCCGCGCCTTCCACGACAAGTAATGCGGATCGAGTGGGATGCAATGGCCGCCGATCCCGGGTCCCGGATAAAAAGCCATGAACCCGAAGGGCTTCGTCGCGGCTGCGCGTATCACTTCCCACGTATCGATGTTGAGCGCATAGCAAAGCCGCGCCATCTCGTTCGCCATGCCGATGTTGACCGCGCGAAAAGTGTTTTCCAAAAGCTTCGCCGCCTCCGCCACGCGCGCCGAACTAACAGCTGTAAACATCGTTCACAATCGTCGAATACAAATGCGCCGCGGCTTCGGTTGAATCTGGAGTGACCCCACCAACAACTTTCGGAATGTTATGAGTCATGAACTGGGGATTGCCGGGATCAACGCGCTCAGGCGAGAACGCTAGCAGGAAATCTTCGTCGAGTTTCAAACCCTTTTCTTCGAACATCGGGAGCAACACTTCGTCGGTAGTTCCCGGGATAAGTGGTCGACTCGAGAATAATCAGTTGTCCACGTCGCAAACGTTTGGTGATCTGTTCGGCAGCGGCGAGGATGTAAGAAACGTCAGGCTCTTTTGTTTTTCGTAGTGGCGTCGGCACGCAAATGATGATCGCGTCACACTCGCTGAGATGACCGAAATCGGTAGTCGCCGGAGTCGCTTCGCGTCGACAACGTCCTTCAATCGTCGCGATGGTACGTCGCCGATGTACGACTCGCCCGCGTTGATCTGTGTGGCCTTTTCTCGTCGACTTCAAACCCCGTGCTCTTGAAACCTCGCGAGGCAAACTCCACAAGCAAAGGCAATCCCACATAACCCAGACCAATCACACCGACGTGGGCCTGTTTGTTAGTTATTAATTTGATTAGTTCGTTTTTCATGACCTTCCACAGATTATCACAGATGAAGGGCGGATATTATCCGTACCCATCTGTGACAATCTATGGCGATCTATACGGGCTCCCCGAAATGAGCAAAGAAGCTCCTCCAAAACTCGTCCGTGAGCTCAGCCTGCTCGACGCCACGATGATTGTAGTTGGCTCGATGATCGGATCGGGGATCTTTATCACTTCTGCTGAATCGTCGCGGTGGGTTGGCTCGCCCGGCTGGTTGCTCGCGGCCTGGGCGTTGGCGGGCGTCCTCACGATCACGGGCGCACTCTGTTGCGCAGAGCTCGCTGCAATGTGGCCACGCGCGGGTGGTCAATACGTGTTTCTTCGAGAAGCATATGGACCATCGACCGGATTCCTTTTCGGGTGGGGACTCTTTCTCATCATTCAAACCGGAACCATCGCTGCCGTGGCTGTCGCTTTCGCGAACTTCACTGGCGTACTCACTGACTGGATCTCAACCGAGCGCGATCTGATCCCGCGCCTGGTGTTGATAAAACCATTCACCATCGGTGGGTTAACTTTCAACGGCTATGCATTGACTTTATCCACTCAACAACTGCTCGCGATCGTGATGATCCTGTTTCTCACGTTCATCAACACTCGTGGGCTGCAAATGGGAAAGATCATTCAGAACACGTTTACGTTTACGAAGACTGCCGCGCTCGTCGGGTTGATTCTGATCGGATTGTTTCTTGGCTGGAATAGCGGCAGTGCCGCGTACACGTCGTCGTGGTGGGCGTCGTGGGAGAACGGTTGGAAGCCGACGGCCTCGCAGGTTGGGTTTGAGCCTTCAACCCAGGGACTGGTGGTGCTCGCGTTGTTGATGCTGCTGGGTCGAGCGATGGTTGGACCACTCTTCGCGCAATCCGCGTGGAACAACGTGACGTTCACAGCCGGTGAGGTGCGCGATCCGGGTAAGAATTTACCGCGAGCGCTGCTGTTGGGTTGCGGCATCGTTGTGACGCTCTACTTGCTGGCAAACCTCGCGTATGTAGTGACGTTGCCGCTTTCAGGAATCCAGAACGCGCCGCAGAATCGAGTTGCGACGGCGGTGATGGAAGCGGTGCTTGGACCAAGCGGTACGATCATCATGGCGATCGCAATCATGATCTCGACGTTTGGGTGCAACAATGGATTGATACTCGCGGGCGCGCGCGTTTACTTCGCAATGGCGCGTGATGGATTGTTCTTCAAACGAATCGGCAGCGTTAACGCTCATCACGTGCCGGCCGTGGCCCTGATTACGCAGGGCTTGTGGGCTTCATTCCTCGTGCTGCCACGGACAGTGCGGGTCGATCAGCAAAAAGGCGGGTACACGTTTGGAAACGTTTACACGCAGTTGCTGGAGTATATCGTTTCAGCGGATCTGATCTTTTATGTGCTGATGGTCGGGGCTGTAATAGTGATGCGTCGTAAAGCACCGGAAATTGAACGGCCGTATCGAACTTTTGGCTATCCTCTAGTGCCGCTTGTGTACATCCTCATTGCAGGATTGTTCATCATTGATCTGGCAATCCTGGCCCCATCGACTTCGGGGATTGGGTATTTGTTAGTCTTTACGGGTATTCCGATCTACTTCATTTGGAGGGGAAAGCCTGGAACACGGGTGAACGCAGATGAACGCTGATTATTTTACCCATTCATCCGCGATCTCGGTTTCTACTTTGACGGGTACAGTCTTTAGATATTCCTGACCGGCAGCGATCATCATGCGTTCAACCTTCTCGGCGATCCCTTCAGACTCATCCGCATCGGCTTCGACAACGATCTCGTCGTGAATGATGTTGACGATCTTCGCGCTTGTCTCTTTCAGTTCTTCTTTCAACAACCGGAGGGCGCGTTTGAGTATGTCAGCACTCGTCCCCTGGATCGGCGTGTTTTTGCCGTTGCGTTGCGTCATCGAGATTTGTTGCCGATCGTTCTCGTCATAACGAAAGCGCACCAATCGTCCTGAAGCTGTCCGCGCCTGGCGCTCGCTCACCGCTCTGTTCGCGGCATCGCGAAGGTATGAGTCGAGTTCGCGATAGGTTCCGAAGTAACGCCGCAGCACGTTCTCCGCATCGGATACGCTCAACCCTGTCATCATCGCAAACCGCTGAGCTCCAATTCCGTAAACGACGCCGAAGTTGAGTCGCTTCGCAAAATCGCGCTGCTCTTTCGTCACCTGGTCCACCGCGGCGTTAAAAACCTGCGACGCCGTCACCCGATGAAGATCGGCGCCCGAATTGAACGCGCCGATGAAACCTCGATCGCCTGAAAACTCCGCGAGTATTCGCAACTCGATCTGCGAATAGTCCGCGATGATCAACTTCCGCCCTTCCGGATAGCCACTGAAACACCGGCGGTACTCAACTGCGTGTGGCACCTGCTGAATATTCGGATTAGTACACGCAAACCTGCCTGTCGGCGCTCCGATTTGTCGGAAGTCTGCGTGCAAACGCTTCGTTACGGGATTGATCAATTCGATCATGTTCTCGCCATAACTCGTCAGCGCCTTCTGAACAGTTCTGTACTCGAGCAACGTACCGATGATTGGATACTGCGCCGCAAGCGGCTGTAGTTTCCAGTTGCGCGTTGACTCGGGAACAGGAATGCCGAGTCGATTGAGTGCATGTGTGAGTTGCTGATGCGAGTCGAGGTTGATTTCGTCGCGCTGTGGTCCACCAAACAACGAGCCCTGCGACGATTCTTCGGCTAAAACGTCCTGCAACTGTTCGGCGAGCTCGATTCTTCGCTTTTCAACAATTCCAAGCTGCTCGAGCCAGCGATCCTTGTGCATGTAAAAACCCGCGAGCTCGATATCAACCACCGGCATCACACACTCAAACTCGAGTTGCGCGCACCTCACCAGCGAATTTGATTTCAACCTTTCGATCAGCTTTTCGCGTAGCGGAAGCAGGATCGCCGCGTCGCGTGCGGCATACTCCAATTGCGCTTCCGACAACTCGAAATTCCAGTTGCTCAAACGCTCTGACTTGTCGATCGACTCGTTCAGATAACGACTCGAGACAGTCTCCAGCCCGTGGCGCTCTTCAATGTCGCCCGCGCCCACGAGCTGGCTCGCCAGCAACGTATCAAACAGTCCACCAAGTTCGACCCCGAGATTGTGCTTGATAAACTTCGCGTCGAACTTCGCGTTGTGCGCGATCTTGATTGGTCTTGGCGCTTCGAGAATTCGGCGCAGCGGAGCCAGTGCTTCGTTGTTCGCGCCGTCGCCGTTGCTCAAGTGATCGAAGTCGAAGATAAAAACGCGATCGTGTGTAGCGAGTTGGATTAATCGTAAGCGTGAAGTAAACGGATCGAGCTCAGTCGTTTCGGTGTCGAGACCGATTACGGGTTGAGTAGTGAGGATCTCGATTGCTTTTCGAAGATCTTCGGCTGTCTTAATAACCTGGTAGTTCATTAACAAGAATAAATAAAATCATTGGTCATATATCATTTGACATTTATCATTTGTTATTTGTTCCGGAAGCCGAAGGTCTTCAAATAGTAAATGACAAATGTCAAATGATATATGACCAATGACTGTTTCTAAAGCGCCATCAATCGCTTCAACATAAAAATCTGCCCTTTGTGCTGCGACTTCATGATCGATCAAGTGATGCAGAATGTAGCGCAGGTTGTATTCAGTCGTCTTACCGTCGCGTTCAAAGGTGATGATGCGCTCGAGATCTTTATCGTTATATGAGAAGAGCACGTCGCGCGTTAGGTTGCGAATTCTCTCCGCTTCACTCAAACAAAACTCGGTCGTATATCCGTTGCGCGCGACTCGTTCGACGTCGTCGAGTATGTCCCAGTAAGGAGCGTTCCTGTCTTCTTCAGTGAGCTTGTGCCCACTGACAACCATCTTCATCCAGAACCACTCGGCTTCACCGATGTGCAACACGAGCCCGCCGATCGAATGCGCTCCGAGAAATGGCGGCCTCCCGATCAGGTCGTCTGGAATCGTTCTTACAGCCACGTTTAATTGATTGCGGACTTCTTCCATTCCGCCGAGGTAGTAACCGATTCCGGTCGATAAGCCGGGAACAGAAGTTAAAACTCTGCGTCTCATTTAGAAATCCTTCCTGTTTCTCAGGCGCGAGCTTCCGTTGGTTGCGGATGCGGCCTTACGAAAATCAACAACAAAACCGCGGCAGTTGCGCCCAGCGATGCGCTCAGGAGGAACGCCGTCGCCGGTCCTTTCCAGTCCCAAATCATACCCATCAAAAGCGAAGCTGGAAACACGGTTACGCCGAACGCGAAATTGTAAAGTCCATACGCCGTGCCTCTCTGCTCGGGACGCACGAGATCGGCGACGAGGGCCTTCTCGGCTCCTTCAACTAAACCAAAATAGATGCCGTAGATCAGGAAAAGGACCCATAGCGACACTGTCTGCGTCGCAAAAGCGAATCCAGCATAGACTGCTGCATACAACACCCAACCTGAAACAATCAATCGCTTACGTCCGAGACGATCGGAAAGATCGCCGCTGAATAACGAACTCAAAACCTTTGTAGCGTGATGCGCCGCCCAAAGCAACGGGATTACTGCAACTGACACTCCAGCGTCCACTGCGCGCAGGATCAGAAAGCTGTCAGACGAATTTGAAAGTGTGAAAAGGGCCAGAACCAGAAGAAAGCGTTTGAAGTTGCTGTCGAATCCGCGAAGTGAAAGCTTCGGACGTTCAGATTCGTGAGTTCTCTGCACGGGCGATTCACGCATAAAGATGATCGCGACGATTACCGCCAGGAGTGCGGGAACGGATGCAATTAGAAATATCTTTGAATACTCCGAGCGTGTTAGCGACTCGTGGTTCGCTGCCAAAAGGATCACCAGCAAGTATCCAATGAGTGGACCAATCATCGCACCGCAGTGGTCCATTGCCCGGTGAAAACCAAAAGCGATACCTCTTTGCTCCACCTGAACTGTGTCGGCAATCATCGCGTCGCGTGGAGCTGTTCTGAATCCTTTGCCGATGCGATCGGCGATCCTGATGCCAAGGACCTGTTGCCACGTTTGCGCAAACGCAAGCATCGGCCGAACTAACGACGCGAGCGAGTAACCGGCGACGACGAGTAACTTTCGTTTTCCCAAGCGATCGCTCAGATAACCTGCAAAAAGTTTAAGCAGGCTCGACATCGATTCGGCAAGGCCTTCGATCACTCCGATCGCCCAGATTGATGAGCCTAAACTAACTGCAAGAAAAACCGGCAGGAGTGGGTAGATGATTTCGCTGGAAGCGTCGTTGAGGAGACTGACGAGGCCGATCGCGATTACGTTTCGCGGCAGGCTACGGTATCGACGCCACAAACCCGTAAAGCCGTGGCCATGATTTGCGGAAGCTACAGGATTCATCCTGCGTTAAGGCTTGACGTAAGCGGCCCTGACGATCGTTTTGATGTTTCCGCGCACGTGAAAATCGCCTTCGATATCCACTCGCAGCGGATCACACGCGGCGACGAAGTCTTCGAGAATGATATTGATCACGTGCTCGTGAAATATCTTCACGTTGCGAAACGAGTTGATGTAGAGCTTCAGACTTTTTAATTCCACGCAGCGCTCGTTGGGCACGTATTCGAGACGGATTGTAGCGAAGTCAGGAAAGTCAGAGAACGGGCAGATCGCCGTGAATTCGGTGATCTCGAAATTGATCTTGATTTCGTTGCCGGGAAACTCGTAAGGGAAAGTGTCCAGCGCGAACAGATCCATCTCCGCGCGAGGCGTCGATTGAATGTCGAGACATTGCTGGTTCGGGGGTGGTAGTTCGGTTGTTGACATCGGGAATGAATCTTAACCCGACCGAGGTGAAAACAGAACCGAGCGCGGTAGCGCCGGGTAACTGATTGTACCGCGCCGCCCGGGAACGAGATTTACCCGGCGCTACCGCGCTCGGTTCTGTAACTCGCTATTAATACGCCGGAGCGCGAGGGGAGTGCCCTCTGTCGAACAACTTGATGAGCGCCACTCCTGCGATGAAGCCTCCGATGTGCGCCGCGTACGCAACACCACCTGTTTGTGAGCCCTCGCCCAGCATGCCGAGTCCGCTGATCAACTGGAACAGAAACCATATTCCGATTGCCACATACGCAGGCACTTGCGTGAGAAAACGAAACAGAATCACTGTCACACGACGCGTGGGATGAAGCAGCATGTAACCGCCAAGCACTCCCGAGATCGCGCCCGATGCACCAAGGCTCGGCACGAGCATATTCTCGCTCCCGCCGCTGAACGCAGCAGTCGCGAACACGTGGGCCAACGAAGCGAGCAATCCGCAAAGCAGGTAGAAAATCAGATACTTGACATGGCCCAGGCGATCTTCGATGTTGTCACCAAAGATCCAAAGAAAGAGCATGTTTCCGGCGATGTGCGCGATACCGCCGTGCATGAACATCGACGTGAATAGAGTGAAGTAGACGGAAGGCCAGGTTTCACCAAGCCCCGGTATCTGTACGCGTTGACCCATGTAATCAACAACGCGCGGCTGGGTAACTATATCCTGTCCGGAAACGATCTCCGCCGGGACGGTCGAAAATGAATACGTGAAATCAGTGTCGGTCCCAAGCCGTTGCAGAACAAGGAACACAAAAATGTTCAGGGCGATGATTGCATAGTTAACGAACGGCGTTGTGTGCCGGTCCGTGTTGTCGTCATACAGCGGAAAAACCATGGGCCTCTACCTCATGTCGGAAATGAGACAATAACCGTCTGCTGTAAGCACGGATTGTGCCGTGGCCGTTAATCCATGCCCCGATCCGCGACGGGAACACCGGCGTGAACCAAAGGAGGTTCGTGCGGTCGCAATAATTCGTAGCCCTCGGAACGCGCGACGTAAGTCGCCGCAGTTAGATCGCCGGTAACGTTGAGCGTTGTGCGGCACATGTCGAGTATGCGATCCACTCCGAGAATGATCGCGATCAGCGCCGGATTGACTCCGATCGTAACCAGCACGCCGATGATGAACGGGATCGATCCTGACGGAATACCCGCAGTTCCAACTCCACCGAGTATCGCCAGATAGACCACCATTAACTGTTGGCCCAACGACAGTTCAACACCTGCGAGTTGAGCCAAAAACAGTACGGTCACTCCTTCGTACAAAGCCGTGCCGTTCTGATTCGCTGTGGCGCCAACAGTCAGCACGAAGCTGTTGATTTGAGGCGGCACACCTAAATTCTGTTCGGAAACTCGTAGCGCTGTCGGCAGAGTCGCGTTCGATGACGAGGTCGAGAACGCAGTGAGGATCACGGTTTTAATTCGTCTGAAGAACTCGATCGGCGAGATGCGCGAAAGGAAGTAAACCGACAGCGAGTAAACTCCAAACATGTGTATCGACAGCCCGAGAAGAACCGTGATGAAAAACCATCCCAGCGCTTGCAGCAGGTCGAGCCCGAAACGCGCGGTGTTGTTGAATAAGAGACACGCCACCGCATAAGGCGCAAACTTCATGATGATCTCGATGATCTTGGCGGTGATCTCGTAGAGACCTTCAAGCACGCGCAAGAACGGCGTTGTGACTGTCACCGGAAGAAGCGTGATCGCGATGCCGATTATCAATCCGAAAAACATGAGGTGAAGCATGTTTGCATCTTCTTTACCGGAGATCGCATAAAACGGATTTTTCGGAACGATCGTTTCCACAACCTGCATTAAAGGTTTCGACGTGCTGCTTGAGGCCTGCGCGGCTTGAACCGTTTTTGAAGCGTCAGTGGCGTAACGTGCCTGCAAAGCCGCTGACGTGGCGGGATCTATTTTGTGCCTGGCGCGATCGTGTTCGCCAGAGTGATACCGATTACGACCGAGATCGCTGAGATGATCAGGCAATACGCGAACGACTTGAATCCTACGCGCCCGAGTTTGCGAATGTCGCCGATGCCGGCAACGCCAACGACGAGTGACGAAAACACTAACGGCACAACAATCATCAGCAGCAATCGAAGAAACAACTGGCCCACGGGATGAGTGAAGTTGTCGACAAACCAGGCCACGCGTGGATGGTCACCGCCGAATATCCGATTCACAGCGACGCCCGCAATTACGCCGACCAATAGTCCGATCAGGATCTTCGTGTGAAGCGCCAAACCCTTCGGTTGATCGGGCGTATCTGCGTCGAGGTCGGTTGCTATCTCACGCTCGAACGCATCGCGGGCCACTTGTTTGTTGTATTTGTCGTCTTCAGACATTGTTTTAGGTTCGACTCCGTTGGATTCGGCTCAGGCTGACTAGCGGCCCCAGCGCAGTTTGTCGCGCAGAACGTCGAAATAGTTTCTGTTGCTCGGCTGTATGAGATTGAAAGTCGTCCGACTCTTTCGAATCACGACTCGATCTTCGACTTGCAGTGGAAAGCCGACCTGACCGTCAAGCGTTAACGCAACGTCCTCTTTGTCTGTCTTCAGCGTCAACTCGATCTCAGCGTTGTCAGGCACCACTATCGGACGGTTTGAAAGCGTAAACGGACAGATCGGAGTGACTACCACCGCATTCATCGACGGAAAGATCACCGGACCACCCGCTGAAAGGTTGTAGGCCGTGGAACCGGTCGGCGTCGAAACTATGAGTCCATCCGCGCGAAACGAGTTAACAAACTGCCGGTTGAAAAATGCCTCGATCTCGATGATTCGCGCCAGCGCCGATTTGTTGATTACCACGTCGTTAAGCACGCG
The DNA here is from genome assembly GCA_963728575.1 of uncultured Acidobacteriota bacterium. Taxonomy (GTDB): domain Bacteria; phylum Acidobacteriota; class Blastocatellia; order Pyrinomonadales; family Pyrinomonadaceae; genus PSRF01. Next base: position 763,143 of record CAVSKT010000011.1, on the reverse strand, counting down.
ATTCGTCGTCACCGCAACTCCATCGCGAATTAACTCCACCGCGAGCATCACGCGTTTATCGAGGCGGTAGTTTGCCGCAAGAATCGACTCGAGGGCGGTGTAAAGCTCTTCGATTCTGAACTCGGCGAGATAACCGAGTCCGCCATAGTTCACGCCGAGAACGGGGACTTCCTGGTCGCCGATCAGTCGCGCAGTTGCGATCATCGTCCCGTCGCCACCAAGCACAAGCATCAAGTCAACCGCGCCTGCGAGCTTCTCAACGGGAACTTCTTCAACACTACAACCAGTCTGAGTTTGAATGCGGGCGCGCTCGACTTCCGGGCCACCGGCGAGTTGGATACCTCGCTCAGCAAGCCACACCACGAGCTCGCAGATTGTTTTCAGGGCTTCGGGTTGATGCGGTTTAAGGACGATTCCTATCCGCGTGATCGAAGACATTGGTCCGTTATTTAGCCATAAAAAGATACAAAATGCACAAGAAACTCAACGTTGCCTTCTGCGCCCTTAATCGGCGACTCGATCATCTTCACGACCTTTAGCCCAAGGGCAGTCGCAGCGCTGTTTACTTTTTCAACGGCTCGCAATCGCTTCGCATCATCGCGGACGATTCCGCCGCTTCCAACCTCGCCGCGACCAACTTCAAACTGCGGCTTGACGAGCGTGATGATCGAACCACGCGGAAGAACTAAGGAAACTATCGCCGGCAAAACCTTTGTTACTGAAATAAACGAGACGTCAATTACTATCAGGTTAAACTTCTGACCGAAATCCTCCGGCTGCAAATAACGCGCGTTCACACCTTCGCGCACTTCCACACGCGGATCGTTGCGCAAACGCCAGTCGATCTGGTTGTGGCCCACGTCAATTGCCACCACTTTGTTCGCGCCGTTTTGCAGCAGACAATCGGTAAACCCACCCGTCGAAGCTCCAACGTCCAGACACACGAAGCCGCGGACGTCGATGTGAAACTCGCGCAACGCGGCCTCGAGTTTCAGTCCACCGCGCCCGACGTAACGACTGGTCGGATCGTCGCCGCCTTTTACACGAACTGAAGAATCTGTATCGAAAAGTTGGGAAGGTTTGTCTACGCGCTGCTCGTTAACGAGCACTACGCCCGACATGATCATCGCCTGCGCTTTTGTGCGCGACTCAGCGAGACCTCGGTCGACGAGAAGTTTGTCTATGCGCTCACGCTTCACAGGACTAACAGGATTCTAATCCTGTTTAATCCTCGCGAGCACGGCCAAAGGCTCGACTAGGCGCGTCTCGTCACAGCGCGCGGCGTGTCGCTCAAGTGCAGATCGCCTGCGCATTCGTGGCACAGCCAGACGAGAATATGGGGCGCATCGGCCCAAAAGAAGGAACTCACTTTGCCGGCCACCCTGACCGCGTCGTCCACACGGAGTCGTTGCAACGCCTGAACGTAGAATGACCCATTGTAGAAATCGCCGGACGCACCGTCTTCCCTGTGTATACACTCCCGCTCGCGAAACGTCTGCCTACTCATGATGAATCCCCATATTTCCTCGCGCCGCATCGCGCGAAATACAGATCCGTTAATAAAAGTGTCGGGTTGCTATTAAGTTGTGAGCTGAAAACAGGGCAAGCGAGCTACCAGTCTCCGAGCGAGACCCAAATCGCTTTGTCTGGAATGATGCCACTCACATCGCGGTGAGTCAACAATGTTTTTTCGGTGTGCGAATTACGGACGCTGGCGACGTCCCTGGAAGATTTCGTCGAGGTTTGAAAGGTCACGATCATGATGATCGAGGCGGTTGCGCCGCTCGCGTCGAGCCGCACGACGAGCACGTCGTTCCTGCCACGAATCATACAGCACTGCTTCACGAATCCGGTCAAGCTCGTCGTCTTCGTCCCGCTCTCGGACAATGCGAGGTCTGACCAGATCAGTATTCGGGTTTACTGTGGGACGATGTCTCACAACAGGTGCTCTCTTTGGCGTGACGGGAACGGCTAATTCCTCAGTTTTTTGCAGGTCTTCAGGGTTTTCGACGGCCGGCAATTCGCTCGCAACAGATTCGTCAGCGACAGCGACCTCGGGAGGCGCGGTTTCAACCTCTGAGATCTGCGCCGGTGCGGTCGATACATTTCGCAGTTTCAGGTACGACGTCACGAGGGCCAAAGCAGCTCCGAGTAACATCGCGAGAACAAATGCGCCACCCAACAACCAATACCGCCGGTTTCGCTCCTTCGCGTCAATCTTCTCGAGCGGCACGACAGGCTGTGCAGTCCGCAGAGTTCGTTCGTCTTGAAAATTTGGTTCGTAATTCATCTTTTCAGCTAGCGCACAGGCCGGGTCCCGCGTTACGGAGGATCGATTGCAATCACGAGGCCACAAAGCAGATCCTGTAAGGTAGGGGTTTTTTAGTCGATTTCTGGTGCGGAAACGATGGAAAACCTTCCGTTTTCGTGCACTAAAACAACGCGGTGGGTTATGGTTAGAGGCGTTTTGTGCTTCTTTGTGGCACCCGTCGATCGTCGAGAACCTCGACGCTCTCTCTGACGCGGTTGTAGATCCCGTCAGCGTCAAGGCCATACTTCGCAAGGAGCAGTTTTGCGTCACCGTGCGTGATCAAACGATCCGGAATTCCCATTCGAACAACACGCACTTTGTCTTGCAGCCCGTTCTCTTCCAGCAACTCCATCACTGCCGATCCAAAGCCCCCCGCCAGGTAAGCCTCTTCAACTGTGACGATCAACCGCTTCGTGCGAGCCAGCGCGAGTAGCAGTGACGTGTCGAGTGGCTTGACGAATCTTGCGTTGACAACGGTCGTTTCGATTCGATCTTTCGCGAGACGATCCGCAGCCGTGAGTGACGGATGGACCATCGCGCCATAAGCGACGATCGCGACCTCGCCGCCGTCTCGAAGGATTTCAGCCTTGCCGATCTCGAGCAGCTCCGGTTCGCGATCGATCGAAACGCCGACACCGTTGCCGCGCGGGTAACGCATCGCAGCAGGTCCAGTGTGCTCGATCATCGTGAACATCATGTCGCGCATCTCGCCTTCGTCCTTAGGCGCCATCAAGATGATGTTCGGCACGGCACGCAGGTACGCGATATCGAGTAGACCATGATGCGTTTGCCCGTCGCCGCCCGCGATACCACCGCGATCCAGGCAGAACTTGACGTTGAGATCCTGAATGCAGACGTCGTGAATGATCTGATCGAAGCCACGCTGAAGGAACGTTGAATAGATCGCGCAGACAGGCGTCAGTCCTTCACACGACATTCCAGCTGCGAACGTCACGCAGTGTTGCTCGGCAATACCGACGTCAAAAGCTCGTTCCGGAAACTTCTCGAGCGCAGTGCAAATGCCGGTGCCATCAGGCATTGCGGCAGTTAACGCGACGACCTTCGGATCCTTTTCCATCAACTGGCAGAGTGTATCGCCGAAAACTTTCGTGTAAGTGGGCGCCTTTGCGGAACTCTTCTGCAGTGCGCCCGTCTTGAGATCGAAAGGGCCGGTCGCGTGCCAGCGATAGTAGTCGGGCTCAGTTTGCGGAAAGCCTTTTCCTTTGATTGTCAGTGCGTGAACGATAACTGGACCATCCTTGACCTGCTTTGCTTCCTGCAATGCAGCGACGAGCGATCGCGGGTTATGACCATCGACGTAACCTATGTATTTGAAGCCCAACTCATGCACTAACGCTCCCGGCAAGACGGCGGCTGCGATAGCGTCCTTCATCGTCTTTGCGGCGTGATGCAATCGCTCTCCAACGGAGGGAATGGCCCGCAGCTTCTCTTCCACTTCGTCTTTGAACCGGTGATAGCCGTGCGCGCCGCGAATACGATTCAAGTATCCGGTCAACGCTCCGACAGCGGGGGCGATCGACATCTCGTTATCGTTGAGCACGACGATCAGCCTGCTTTTCAAGTGGCCGGCCTGATTGATCGCTTCCATGGCCATGCCACCCGCGAGAGAGGCGTCGCCAATCAACGCGACTACGTGATGATCTTCACCTTTGCGATCGCGCGCGATAGCCATGCCGAGTGCAGCGGACAGCGATGTTGAAGCGTGTCCAGCGCCGAACGTGTCGTACTCGGATTCATCGCGTCGCAGGAAACCGCTAATGCCGCCGTATTGCTTGATTGTCGGGAGTAACTCACGGCGGCCCGTAAGAATCTTGTGCGCGTACGCCTGGTGACCAACGTCCCAAACGAGGCGATCGTGCGGCGTATCAAAGGCGTAATGCAGCGCGACGGCCAACTCAACGGCGCCAAGCGACGCGCCGGTATGCCCTCCAACTCGCGACATAGTCTCGAGGATGTAGGCGCGAATTTCGTCAGCGACGGTCCGTAATTGATCTGGTGAAAGAGCTCGCAGGTCGGCTGGTGAGTTAATACTCTCGAGAAGCGTCATTGTGGCCGCATTGTACTCCAATCGTTGACATTTGCTACCCGCTCATACTTCATGGCATAAAGTACTCTGCGGCCCTGTCCCCTGTCAAGAGATTAGGCCACAGATTTCACAGATGAATACGGATATGAATCCGTTATCGATCCGGGTAATCTGTGGCTAAGTCCTCCTTGACAATCTGCTGCTCGCGACTAGAATTGGTTCGCCCGTTTGAGGCACGGAGATGTGGCCGAGTGGCTGAAGGCGGCGGTTTGCTAAACCGTTAAGGGTCAAAAGCCCTTCACAGGTTCGAATCCTGTCATCTCCGCCAGAAATTTCTTGACGAGTGGCCCCCGGTCACTCGTCAATTTGTTTAGAGCCCATGTCTCTTTCCACAATGCCGCTCGATGAGTTGCTGCCGCTTGTCAAAAATGAACTTCGTGCAAACAAACTCTGGCGCGAGGAGTATGATGATGACGACAGCGAGTGGTTCCGCACGACTGTCGACTTGATTCGGCATCAGTTTTCTACGGTTCAGGATTTTTCATCGCAGGGACGCGCGTATTTTTCCGACGATTTTGATTTTGAAGAGACCGCGGTCAACAACAACCTGCGCCGCGAGCCTCGTTTACGCGAGCTGCTGAAAGATCTTGCTGATAAGTTTGACGAACTTGAACCATTCAATGCTGAAACTTCAGAAGCCACACTGCGCACTTATGCGGACGAGGCCGGAGTTGAAGCTGATTTACTGATCAATGCAGCGCGCACGATGCTCACCGGACAGTCAGTTGGTCCATCGATGTTCGAGATCTTTGAGTTGCTTGATCGTGACGCGTCCGTGCAAAGATTGAAAAGCGGCATCCCGTGGTATTTGTAGGGGCGGCACTCCGTGGCCGCCCGTCCTTGAAGGAGTCAAATCAATCATGAAAATTCTGATTCTCATTCTCGTGGCCTGCGGTGTAGTTGCTGGTCAAAACACAAACTCACCGACAACTGAACGACCACGCACAACCTCGAGTAGCACGAACCGATCGCAGGCGCCGGCGCCGAAGCAAAAAGCGCCTGCCGGCACGCCAACGCCGGCCGGAGCCGAAGGCGTCCTCGCAGCCTTCAACGCCTTGCTCGATGGGATCAGGCACGCAAACGTGAACGAGGTAATGAGTGTTTACTGGAACTCCACACAACTCAATCTATTCAACTACAACGGGACCGTGACGAAGGGATGGCAGCAGGTACGCAAAAACCGTGAGAGCTCGTATCCTGAGATCAAAGACGTAAAACTGGAAGTCCGTGATGTTTCAGTGACGATGCTCGGAAGGGATGGAGCGGTCGTCAGTTGCCTGTGGACGCAGTCGCAGAACTACAAAGGCGCACCGGAAAGCGTGTCGGGACGGATGACACTGGCCTTCAAGCGCGTCGGCGACGGATGGAAAGCCATCCACCTGCACTCGTCGCCTGATAATCCAAATCCCGCAGTGATACCGCCGTCTGAGAAGCCCTCGCCCTCGCCCTCGCCCTTCTCCGAGTCCAACGCCATAATTAAAAGCCGTCCACGACGAATCGTGGACGGCTTCGGTGAACTGTTGGGATTGGCCTCTGCCTGAATCTCAACGGTTTCGCTGGTTCAGAGGTCAGGCCGCAGCCACCTCACTGTGATTAGAACTCATAAATTTTTTGAATCACCTCCTTTCCAGTGTTGTGAGAATAATAAATGACCAGCGCACGACCGTCAACCCGTAATTTTGGCCACAGATTTAACGGATTGCGATCCGGATTTTTCCTGTGTCATCCGTGGCTCAATTTACCGCAAACAAAGACGCGCCACGGGTGGTTGATGCCGAAGAAGTAAGCAAGCTCCCGATAATCATCGCAATCGTGAATCACGAAATCAGCAATCTTGCCAGGCTTCGAGCGAGCCGAGTTGCGCACCGCGATTCAAACTGTAAGCGGCGTTGATCGTCGCAGCGGTGATCGCCTCGCCCGGCGTCACCTTCATGTGCGTCGCGGCTAAGGAAAGAATCATCGTCATTGAAGGTGTCGGAGACGATCCCGGATTGAAATCTGTTGCGAGCACGACAGCGAGACCTTCATCGATCATTTCTCGCGCCGCGGGATAGCGCGACGATCCGAGTGCATAAACAGAACCAGGTAACAGCACCGGCTGCACGCCCGCTTCTTTCAACGCATTGATTCCTTCGGCATCGGTGTGTTCGAGATGATCAGCGGTGATCGTTCCCAATTCCGCCGCCAGCTTTGCCCCACCGGAAAGTGAAAGTTGATCCGCGTGCATCCTTAACCTGAGTCCGTGACAACGCGCGGCCGAAAGGATCTTCCACGACTCATCAGTCGTAAAGACATTCTCTTCGCAAAACACATCGCAAAACTCAGCGAGCTTTTGCTGCGCTACTTGCGGCAGCATCTCGTCAATGATCAGCGAGATGTACTGATCACGTCGTGCGCGATACTCCGGAGGAACACTGTGCGCTCCGAGAAACGTCGGCACATACCGAAGCGAAGTTTCCTGATCGAGGCGCTTGATAGCGCGCAGGATCTTCAACTCATCCTCAAGAGACAATCCGTAACCTGACTTCGCTTCGACCGTCGTGGTCCCACCTCGCAAAAACCACGCCGCGTAACGCTGCCCTGCTTCAACCAACTCATCAACACTCGCGGCACGTGTTCGATTCACGGTCGACTGAATTCCACCGCCGCGTGCAGCAATCTCCTGATACGTCGCGCCTTTAGCTCGTTCCTCAAACTCGTCCACGCGCGTGCCCGCAAAAACCGGATGCGTGTGCGCATCAACAAAACCTGGAAGTACAACCCGCCCGCCCGCATCAACTACAGTGGTATCCGCGTCGATCCGTGTCTTAATCTCATCAGTGGTCCCAACGAGCTCAATCAATCCATCGCGAACAAGCATCGCTCCGTTAGAAACGATCGCGAGCTCACGCATCTCCGCTCCGGCGCGCGGCCTCGCTGGACCAGCAAGCGTGACGACCTGCGAGCAATTAACGATCGCGAGTGACTTAGCTATTTGGCTTTCGTTTTCTGAGGACATAAATCGCAAGACCGATGACATTCGCAATCACGACCGTGACGCCAACCTTGAGAGCAAATGCCAACGGATTTTCCACGTCTGTAATCGGCATGATGGAGAAGCGGATATAGATCAGAGTAACGATGAACCCTGACGCACACGCGATCTTGAGCCACCACGGCGCTTTGACGCCGAGAGCCTTCATGCCAAACAGCGGTATCGCAAACAAAACCAGGTAGGTGAGCGCATAAAAAACTCCGCCCGCATTGTCGATGAGTTGAAACGCTTCATGCGCGTGCACTCCCGTCAGGCTCAGAACAGCGAGCACGAGCGTTACCGCACCGACAAACAAGATTGAATTGATCGGAGTTTTGTACTTCGGGTGTAATCGACTAAACCAACCGGGTAACAAGCGATCCCAGCCGGCCACCATCGGCAGACGCGTGTTTCCGGAAAAGTAAATACTCATGAGCGCGATCGTCCTCACGGCGATGCCGAGGATCGCGATCGAACCGATCGTCGCTACCCAACCTCCCGCTCCAAATCCGATTGAAAGCGTCTGTGGAATCGGTCCAATAACATCAACTTGATTGCGCGGAATAAATGCGAGCACGGAACTGGTGCCGAGTATGAACATCAGCGCAATGATTGGCGCGGAGATCACGACCGAGCGCCCGATGTTTCGCGCGGGTGAGCGTGTTTCTCCGGCGAGGATCGCGATGTATTCGAAACCAGTCAGAGCGCCGAGTGCGAGCTTACTCGCGACGTTGACGTTGTATTCAGAGAATGTCGGAAAGTTAATCGTTAAAGGCTGGTAGCCTTCGCCCATAGCTCGTGACATGGCAAAGAGCGGCAGGAGAATCAGCACGGCGAACGTGATCATGTGTACGAGGCCGCCGACGTTGTGGACCCACTTCCCGAGTGCAAGACCACGCGTTGCGGCGACCACCATCCCTGCCACAAGAAGAAAAGTGATCAGGACGATCATCTTTGTGCTGTCTCTCATCCACGCGGCTGCTGGTCCAATGGCGTAAGAGATACTTGTGGTCACTATCAGTCCGATGCCGGCCAGAATGGAGATCGCGAAAACCCAGAGATTCCATCCGACGATAAAAGCTACAAAGTCGTTGAAAGCGATCTTCGACCACTGATAGAGCCCGCCCTCGAGTGGCATGAGACGATTGAGAAAAATCACGGCAGCAGCGAGCGGCAGGTAGAACGTGAGGATTGCAAGGATCCAGAAGATGTTTTGTTCGTGACCGAGCCGCGCCGCCCACCCTACCCAGAAGGTTCCAACTACGAACACAACCTGCGTGAGTACAAGATCGAAAAGTCCCAGCTCTTTTTTGAAAACCGCACTGCGCGCTTCAACGTCACGCTCAATTTCAGCGACGCTCGGTGACGAAGCGTGATCTGTGTGATCAGTGCTCATCGGTGGCGCGTGTTAGCCATTGGACCACACACGAACGCATCTCGGGAACGATTTCATGCGCTGCGTCATAACTCTTGAATTCAACCGCGCGCGCCCGCGTTTGCAACTGCTTTTCGTAGTCCTTTACTCGTTCGGGTGAATAAAACTCGTCTCGCGTTCCGGCGAGGTGCAACACATCGAGTGGCGCCTGACGATAAAGTCCGCTGGTGTCCCAATCGCCCGGAAGCCCGCCGCAAATACCAATCACGCCGCGCAAGTGTTCGGGATGTGTGAAAGCGAAACGATAGTTGAGTGCACACGACTGCGAGAACCCAAGCAGAAAGACGCGCTGCGGATCGGCAACACCGTCGTCAGTTAAAGTCCTGATGAGATCGAGCACGACCTGATGATGAAGCGCGACAGATTCTTCGCTGCGAAAATTAGTCAACCATCCGAAGCCAAAGCGAAGTGGACCACCAGTCTCTCTCGGTTCCTTCATGTGTTGGTGAAATCCCTGCAGAGAAGCAATCGCAAACGTTAGGGGCGTCATCTGCTGCGCCTCGCGCATCATCTGCTGCTTGTTTGCGCCGTAGCCGTGCAACGCGATCAGCAATGGGGCATTGGCCGACGCGCCTGGACGCACATCGTAGTAGAGGTTTATGCGCGCTTCGAGAATGCGGTCGAGTTTCGGTTCCACAGATTACGCAGATTACACCGATTTTGCTAGGATGGCTCTACAAACTTTTCTCGAGAGGTGTGAGTGATGAAATTCCCGGGCGGATTCAATATCGAACAGATGATGAAGCAAGCGCAGTCGATGCAGCAGAAGATGCAGAAGGAAATGGACGAACTGCGTGTGGATGCTTCCGCGGGCGGCGGTGTCGTCACGGTGCAGATGAAGGGCAATCATGAACTCATCGGTCTCAAGATCGATCCAGAGGCTGTCAAAGAAGGCGACGTCGAGATGCTTCAGGACATGATCCTGGCCGCTGTAAACGAAGGGAACCGAAAAGTTGATGAAGCAATGAAGGGCAAGCTTGGTGGAATGTTGCCGCCCGGGCTCGGAGGAATGTTTGGTTAACGATGCTTGAGTACGCGGAACCCGTCACCAAACTGATCGACGAGCTGAAGCGCCTGCCAAGCATTGGCCACAAGTCGGCACAACGTCTGGCATTTCATGTTATGCGCGCGCCTGAAGCTGATCTCGAGCGGCTGATTGCTGCGCTCAGGGAAGTGAAACAGAAAATTGTTCTTTGCTCTGTCTGCAACAACCTCACTGAAGTAGATCCATGCAGGTTCTGTTCGTCGGCCAAACGAGATCGTTCGGTAATCTGTGTGGTTGAAGAGCCTTACAGTTTGGTAGCGGTTGAAAAGACGCGCAGCTTCAATGGCGTTTACCACGTGCTGCACGGGAGTCTTTCGCCGATCCGCCATATTGGACCAAGTGAGTTGCAGTTGGCGAATCTCTTGCCGCGACTTAAGCCGGAAAACAATGAAGGCGTGGCAGTGAAGGAAGTGATCCTCGCCACAAATCCAACCACTGAAGGCGAAGCGACTGCCAACTACATCAGCCGCTTGCTAAAACCATTGGGATTAAGAGTGACTCGTATCGCGATGGGAATGCCGGTGGGAAGTGACCTCGAATATGTTGATGAGGTCACTATGGACAAAGCTCTGGCAAATAGACACGAGATCTAGCAACAGTCATTGGTCAATTATCATTTGACATTTACCATTTATCATTTCTTTCGGAAGCCGAAGGTCTTCAAATAGTAAGTGATAAACGTCAAATGATATATGACCAATGATTCTGTTTTTCAAAAGCGCACGTGCTCTTCGGGTACCTTTTCCTTACACAACGCACAGTCGTGCGCGCCCTCGTACATCTGCACGTCGAAATTGATTAACGACTTCACTGACACACCTTCGATCTCATCCGGCGCTGTGTCGAAGCGAACGATCGCCCCGCAACCGATCATGCGCGCGCCGAGGGTCTTCACGAGCGCCACTGTTTCCTCGATCGCCATGCCGCTGCGAATGATGTCGTCGACGATGATGCAGGGATTCACTTCGCCCTGGTTGACATACTGCCGGAACATGCGCTCACCCTTCTCTTGCTCGGCCCAGTAGATCTGTTCAGCGTTAAGCGCGTCGCGCACACCAAAAGCAACCGGAATTCCTCCCGAGCTCGGACTGATCACCGCAACTTTCGGAAGCTGGCTCGATATATCTTTTTCAAGTCGAAACTTTCGACTCAGTGCTACCGCCAGAACGCGGGCCGTGTCGTAATAGCGAAACGCCAAAGGCATCTGGAAATAGTGTGGCGAATGTTTTCCATTTGGATAAACGAAGTGGCCCTCACGAAACGCGCCGGTGCGTTGCAGAATTTGCATGACGGCATCTTGAGAAGGGATCAGCTCAACCATGCGGTTCTCCTACGGTGTGGTTGCAGATTTTTAGACTTTCGCGCGAGAGCATACATCAGTCGCAGCACGTTCGACTAGCACCCGTTGATCGCGCGGCAATCCGTCAGGCAACGACTCGACTGAAAACCACTCGGCACGCTCAACTTCCATCGCTTGCGGTTTCACTTCACCGTTCGCGCGACAGAGAAAAAGTATTTCCACCTGGCGTGGCTTGTTAAATGACCGCGAAACATAAATGTCCGCAGTTTCGACTTCGAGTCCGATCTCTTCGCGCAACTCTCGTTTCAACGCCTCGAGTGGCTGTTCTCCTTGTTCGAGAAAACCACCCGGCAAACCCCATCCACTGCCCGCGCGAAAGCGGTGTTTGAGCAGAAGTACGTGGCCTCGATCGTTGAAGATCAGCGCGCCGGCAGTGACGGTGAATCGGGCATGCGCTACTCGCATACTCCAGCGACGGAAGCGCACGGGCAACGATCGCCAAATGCGGCCAATGAGACTCTGAAAATTCGCCACGAGGTGAACACAAATAACACGCGTGTTCTATCTCTGGCTACGATTCGTGTACAATTCGGCGCAATGGCAACCACGGAAACCACCGCCGTCCCCAAGCGGATAACAAACGCGCAGACCGTTTGTAACGAGAAGAACCAAAAGGGAAAGCTGTGCAACGGGCACCTGAAGCAGTTGGGCACCGCGGGTGAACCTGCCGAGGTTCATTTGCGCGGCGACGACGTGCTTTCCAAATGCCAGACGTGCGGCACGATGTACATGGGTCCGCCCCTGGGCCACGTGCGCGATCCGAATAAGCAGTATAGGTTTGTCGAAGCGGAGTTAACGGCGTTGCTACAAGCGGCGGGCGGCACGCTTCCGGTTATCAAAAAAGATGACCGCGGTGTTTTCGTCATGGTTGAAACAGCCGTGAGTGATCACGGCGCGAAACCGGCGCCCGCGAAAGCGGCGACGCCGGCACCGGCAGCTAAGGCAGCAGCGCCGGCGGCCGCGAAATCCGCAGCACCCGCGGCTCAGAAACCCGCGGGACACAAATTGGGTGAAAACCCAAATCGACAACTCTTCCGCCGCTCGACGTATGCGGGCGTGAAAGATACCGGCCCGGTCGCGGGCGAGACTTTTGAACAAAAGGTCGCGAGGTTGAAAGCGGTTTCGGCCGGAGCGAAGCAACGCGCCGAAGAAGCCGGTGAACCGTCTCCGGTTGGTGAAGCGCCAGAAGTGCTGACAACGCTTGCACCCGATCAGGAAGTGGCGGCTCCACCTGCTGCTGCCGCACCATCAACTCCGGCCCCAGCACATAAACCAACCGGCGACGCTGACCGCACGTTGTTCAAACGATCCACTTATTGTGATGTGGTTGATACCGGTCCAGTCGCAGGTGAGACTTTCCAACAAAAGGTCGCGCGCTTAGCTGCTCTCTCAGCAGCCGCGAAGCAAAGATCTGAAGGCGGGTAACACGGATGACACGGATTTTTATCCGGATTTTTTCCGTGTAATCAGTGGCTTAACTCTCTCTTACGGTTAGGCCGTCGTGCGCGAGTTTCCAGTCTAAAACCTGAGCACCTTCTTCCGCGGCGAGCGCGGCCTCGACATCTGCGCGGCGTCCTGCGGCACAGAAGAAGGCGATGCATCCGCCGCCACCTGCGCCACATACCTTCGCGGCTTCGGCGCCATTCGCAAGCGCCTTTTCGACAAGCATGTCCATCTGCGGCGTTGTGATCGTCGGCGCGAGGCGTTTCCGATTCGGATACGCATTCTTCATCACTTGCGCAACTCTGTTCCAATCGTCCGCCACGAGCGCTTCACGCATGTTTCGCGCGGAATCACGAATACCGTCAAACAACTCGAACAACTCCGTATCACCATCGATATGACGTTTAAAAATCTCCCAATTATTAATTCCTGAAAGTCGCGGTTCACCCGTGTAGCAGATCGCGATGCGCCGTTCGAGCTCTTCTTTGTTTACCTCCAACGCTTCGCGTTCAATTCCATCGGCCCGGAAATGTATGCACGAAACAGAACCGTAAAGCGGTGGATAGTAGTCCTGAAAACCTGCGGGAACTTTGATCACAGTCGATTCGACGTTCGCCGCGATCGTTACAAACTTACGTTCCTCGTAACGATCTCCCACCAACCGGTTCAACGCTCCGATACAAGCAATCGCGAGCGCCGACGAGCCTCCGAGACCGGCGCCGGCCGGAACATTGCTCTCGACAACGAGATGGAAACCAGTCGTCGGCTTAAAAAAATGAACGAGCTTCGAAACCAGTTCGAGCCGCTGTTCCAATCGCAGATCTTCGATAGCGGAAAGCTCGGTTTCAAAAGCCGTTTTCAGGTCGCGTGACTCGATGATGATGCGACCGTCGTCTCGTGTTTCAATGCGGCAGCGAGCGTAAAGTGAAAGGGCAAAATTGACTGTCGTTGCGCCTGGGTGAAAGAGATAAATAGGCCAGATGTCGATGGTGCCGCCAGCAAGGTCGACACGCGGAGGTGCAGAAGACTCAATAATCATTGCGAATTGTCGATTGCCAATTGCCGATTGTTGGAATCAGATAGCTTGACGCAAATTACTCCACCCGTTCCAAATTGGCAATCAGCAAATCAGTCAGCGTCGCTCTCGCGGTTCTTCGGATCGCCGCGGCGTTGATGTTTGAACGGAATGTGTTCCTGAATTTCCTCGCGCAGGTCCTGAAGTTTTTCACTCGCCGCATGCTCGAGTTCCTGAAGTCTTTCCGGGTCTGCCTCTTCAACTTTGCGCGAGATCCAAAATCGCTCGGTGAGGTAGAAGCTGACAATACCAACGACGACGATCACGAGCAGCACTTTTCCTAATCGTTCGAAGTCGCCAATCAATCCCATCACGGCGCCGCTGAAGAAGTAGCCGGCTCCTGCCAACACGAAAACCCACAGGAAGCAACTCGCAAACGAGAAGAACAGGAACCGCAGGTACGGCATGCGCCCGACCCCGTAAAACACACACGCCGCCCAGCGCAGTCCGTAAATGTACTTGGAAAGGAAAATTGTGAGCGGTCCGAACTTGTTGGTCAGATTCTCGAGCCTTGGTTTGGCGGCTTTGTAAAAACGAATCTCTCTAACGCCTTCGCGGAAACCACGACCTGCGAAGTAGGCAAGATTGTCGCTGAGACAACCGCCGAGTGTTCCCCAGAGCAATACACGCGCAAAACTGTATTCACCGAAAAACGCGCTATGTGCCAGCACTCCCGCCAGCAGGAGCGTGATATCGCCCTCGATCATGACGAGAATGAAGACCGCGTAAAGCCCGTACTGACCCAGGAGCTCGTTAACAAAGTCGAGGTGCATTAAAAAACCAGAATAAACTCGAGGGACCGATTTGGCTACTGTTTCGTTTGGAGAACGGTAACCTTAATCCTGAGGAACTTCGTCCTCCTGAGGAGGCTTCACCACCAGCACTGGACACGACGCATGCCGGACGACCGATTCCGCAGTGGAACCGAAGAGGATACGTCCAAGCCCGGTCCGCCCATGCGAAGAAATAACAATCAGGTCAACGTCACGTTCTTTCGCCACCCGCACAATCTCCGAAGCGGCCTCGCCGTGAACTACAAGCTCCTCGACGTCGAGTCCGGAGCATTCGTCACACTCGGCGAGCTTCGGCAGTTCGCGTTCGGCTGAGTCTTCGAGTTGCTCCGTGATGTCGGCGATAGGCAGCGGCTCCGTCATACCCGAATAACCGACTGTCGGCACAATCGGCTCGATCACGTTGATGCAGATGATCGACGCTCCAAACCTACGCGCCAGCGATGCGGCATAAGAGAGCGCGTAGTTGCCACACTCGCTGAAATCAGTAGGTAGAAGGATGGAGCGAATTTCCATTTCAGTCTTTTGTGCCTTTACGCGGCTTGATTCTACTCCAGTTTGGCCTGTTTGACAGTCCCTGAACCCTCGACTATTCTCCGGTCAGACCAGACTCGTTGTCATGACCACCCCGCAAAACAAATTCATTGGCATCAATGTTTCCGGCGAACACGTCCGCGCCGCGCTGGTCGACGAACACGGGTTGATACTGGAATCGAAGATCGAGGGCCTCTCGAACCAACTGATTCCGCAGTTAGCAGCAATCGTTCAAGACTTTCGCACGCCTGAAGTCGCCGCAATCGGCGTCGCAATTCCCGGACTTGTAAATCGACAAACGGATCGCGTCGTCGCGCCGCGAGATCTGCCGTCAAGAGTCGTCGAGGATCTTCATGGTGAGCTAACGCGTGCAACCGGCATGCGCGTCGAGTTGGAAAACGATGCTAACGCGGCGGCGTACGGCGAATACAAAGTCGGCGCCGGTCGCGGTAGTCGCAACCTGTTTTACATGATGATCGGAACCGGAATTGGAGGCGCGATCATCCTCGACGGAAAACTTTGGACGGGCGCATCGGGCTTCGCTGGTGAAGTCGGTCATATCACGATCGATACTGAAGGCCTTGATTGTGTTTGCGGCAACCGCGGCTGTCTCGAAACAGTTGCATCAGCGCCCAGCATCGTTCGCCGCGCGCGCGAACGTCTCAACCGTGATTCAACCTCTTCCTTGTCACGACTCGGATTGCAAAAGTCGTTTACCGCCGAAGATGTTGCACACCAGGCAAATGAAGGCGACGACTTCGCCCTGATGATGATCGAGCGAACCGGAAAATATATCGGCACGGGTGTCGCCAGCGTCATCAACCTTTTGAACATCGAAAAGATAGTACTCGGCGGCGGTGTAATGGACGCCGGCTCATTAATCCTCAACCCAATCATCCATGAAGTGAAGCGCCGCGCATTCCAGCCATGTTTTGACGCGACTGAGATCGTCGCCGCAAACCTCAGCCTCGACGGCGCACCCATCGGCGCAGCGATGCTCGCGCGCGATGCCGCCACAGGCTCCCACTAATCCTCTTTTTGTGCTTTTTTTTGGCCCAATTTGAAAATCCTTACCCATTTGGTAAAGTACTGCGTACTTTGCAATAAACACTATGAATGCGAAAGGTTTGTGGGCTCTCGCAGTCTAACGATCTACTAGTTTGACCATATTAGTATGATTGGCGCCCGGTTCGCTTAATGCCGCAGATCTTCCATCACAGCACAAACGCGCTGGCGAAGATTACGATTTACGGCGCCCTCTTCATTGCTGTTGCCGTGCTGTGGGTCGCAGTGGAATTAAATCGTTCGTCATGGAACACTGGCGAATATCTTGAGCGCGCACAACCTGTCCAGTTCAGTCATAAACATCACACCGGAGACGACGGCATCGATTGCCGTTACTGCCACACGTCAGTGGAAACGTCTGCATCCGCAGGTCTGCCTTCCACAACGACGTGCATGAACTGTCACAAACAGATCTGGGCTGACAGCCCTTATCTCGAACCGGTGCGCGCGAGTTTCCGCACTGGAAAACCGATCGAGTGGGTGCGCGTACACGATCTTCCCGATTACGCCTACTTCAATCACAGCATTCACGTGAAAAAGGGTGTGGGCTGTTCGACGTGTCATGGCCGCATTGACGAGATGCCTGTCGTTCATCAGACCGCGTCGTTGCAGATGGAGTGGTGTTTGGAGTGTCATCGCGCGCCCGAGAGATTTCTGCGTCCTGTCGAAAGGATTTTTGACATGGAATGGCGCAAGGAAAACACCACTCAAATCCAGTTAGAAGAAGGGTTCGATCTTAAGAATCGTTACAAGGTTCAGGGCCGCAGGGTCCTGGAAAGCTGTTCCACTTGCCACCGGTAAAACATGAGCGACAGCGATCGGCACATAAATTTCAAGCTCATGCGCGATCACATTCTCGCGTTGCAGGATGGTGACACGCCGCGCCTCCGTGGGAATACGGCCAAGAAGTATTGGCGCAGTCTTGACGAGCTGGCGGACAGTGATGTGTTTCGCGAGTTTGTCGCGCGTGAGTTTCCGCAACAGGCTGAAGGCTGGCACGACCCGATCGAGCGTCGCACGTTCATGAAGTTGATGGGCGCATCACTCGCCTTAGCTGGTTTGACTGGTTGCGTTTTTCAACCCGCAGAGAAGATCGTTCCTTACGTCAATCAGCCGGAAGATCACGTCCCCGGCAAAAGTCTTTTCTTCGCGACTGCCGCTCCACTTTTTGGCGCCGCAACTCCGATCCTCGTGCGGAGTAACGAAGGTCGGCCCACAAAGATCGAGGGCAATCCGGAGCATCCGAACAATCGACCTGTAGAGTTTCCGGCTGACGATCCATACCGTGATCCGCGTGGATCGAGCGCAACTGACATCTTCGCGCAAGCTTCGATTCTTAATCTTTACGATCCCGATCGTTCCCAAACGTTGACTTATCGTGAAGACATTCGCACCTGGACCGCGTTTGTTGGCGCGATGCGTTCGGTGTTGGACGAACAACGTGCGAATCAGGGCGGCGGCATTCGTTTTCTGACTGAAACGATCATATCGCCAACGCTCGGCGCGCAGATGAACGACGTGCTCGCTGCGTATCCAAACGCGAGGTGGCACCAGTACGAACCTGCTAATCGCGACAATGCGCTCGCGGGCGCGACCGCAATGTTCGGGCAAGCAGTAAACACGACGTACAAATTCGATCAGGCAGAGCGGATCCTTTCTTTAGATTGCGACTTTTTGTCTCCTTCCTTCCCAGGACACTTGCGGTATTCGCGCGAGTTCATTGCGCGCCGGCGAATTACTCCAACAAATAAGGAGATGAACCGGCTTTACGTTATTGAGACGACGCCGACGAACACCGGCGCGATGGCTGACCACACGTGGGTAATCAAGCCAAGCGAGTTCGATACACTTGCCAGAACGCTCGGCTTGATATCAGGTGCTGACGCGTATCGAATGGGCATACCGCAACCGACGCCCCCAAATCCGGCACTTCCCGAACAGCAGATCGTTGGAGTTGTTGCGGATCCTAGTGTCCAGGGATCGTGGATTCATCATGTCATGATGGATCTGCTGCAACACCGAGGCGCGAGTATCGTGCTCGCAGGCGAGAATCAACCGCCTGCAATTCACGCGCTCGCGCACGCGATGAATGGTGCGTTGGGGAATGTCGGCAAGACCGTCTTTTACTCCGATCCGATCGAGGTGAGGCCGGAAGATCAGCGAAACTCGTTAGAGCAGCTAATCAAAGATATCGATGCAGGCATAGTTGAATTGCTGGTAATTCTCGGCGGCAACCCCGTCTACAACACACCGGCGGATCTCAAGCTGACTTTCGAACGCCTCGACAAGCACAAGAAGATGGTGCGCGTTCACCTCAGCGAGTACAAAGACGAAACTTCGGAAGTTTGTCACTGGCATGTGCCGGCCACGCATTTTCTCGAAGCGTGGGGAGATACGCGTTCTTACGACGGCACCGTGACGATCATGCAACCGTTGATCGAGCCACTCTATGGCGGGAAGACGATGCATGAGCTGCTCGCAGTTTTCTCGGATGACTACGATAGCAAGCCGTACGACATCGTTAAGAGTTACTGGCAAACGAACAGATCGCGATTAGGAACAGGAGCAGCGACGCAGACGCAGTCTTCAACCGCTCCGCGGACCCAAGCCTCACCAGCGACGCAAACTGCTCCCGCTCCGAGTCCATCACCCTCACAAGACTTCGAACTCTGGTGGCGCAAAGCAATCCACGATGGCTTTATTCCGAACTCAGCGCCGCCCACAAAGACTGTTTCGGTGGCGAGCCCCTTAGATCTAAACCAGAATCCGCCTGCTCAACCCGCGTCAGGTGCGTTTGAAGTCGTATTCCGCACTGACCCTTCGATCTATGACGGCCGCTTTGCCAACAACGGCTGGTTGCAGGAACTGCCCAAGCCATTGACGAAGGTGACGTGGGACAACGTCGCAGTCGTAAGTCCGAATTCAGCTCGACTACTCGCAGGCAATACTCCGGTGCGACCAGGCGTAAAGGGTCGCGAGCATTACGTGCGAACCATCGATCTCGTCAGCCAACATGGGCGCGTTGACCGCGTACCGCTTTGGATACTTCCGGGACAACCTGACGGTGTGATCACTGTGCATCTCGGTTACGGTCGTCGTTTGGCAGGTCGCGTCGGTAATGGGTCGGAAGGTCAGCCTGTCGGCTTTGACGCTTACAAGGTTCGAACGGCGGTGGAACCGTGGTTCAGCACCTCGATCCAGCCGCAACCGAATAACGCCGAGTACCAGCTTGCCACGACGCAGATGCACTTCAACCTCGAAGATCCAAACTTCCGTCGTGACGAGCGGCCTGACATCCTTCGTTCAGAAACACTAGAGCACTATCTCAACGAACCTAAGCACGAGAAACACGAACACCCGTCGCTTTATCCTCCGTACGACTATCAAAACCAGGCTGAAAATGCACCCAACTACGCGTGGGGCATGGCGATCGATCTGAACAACTGTATCGGTTGCAACGCATGCACAGTCGCATGCCAGTCAGAAAATAACATTCCGGTCGTCGGCAAGGCCGAAGTCGTGCGCAGTCGCGAAATGCATTGGATTCGCCTCGATACGTATTTCAAAGGTTTCGATCCAGCACATCCGGAAGGCGTCAACTTCATGCCGGTGCCTTGCATGCACTGCGAGAACGCTCCGTGCGAACCGGTTTGCCCGGTTCACGCGACCGTTCACAGCGCTGAGGGTTTGAACGACATGGTCTACAACCGCTGCGTCGGCACCAAATACTGTTCGAACAACTGCCCGTACAAGGTGCGGCGGTTCAATTTCTTCCTTTATCAGGATTGGGACACGCCGACGTACCAACTGATGCGCAATCCTGAGGTGAGTGTGCGCAGTCGTGGTGTGATGGAGAAGTGTACCTACTGCGTGCAGCGCATTCAGAACGGAAAGATTCAGGCAGAGCTGGAAGATCGTCGACTGCAAGACGGCGAGGTTGTGACTGCGTGTCAGGCGGTTTGTCCGACGGAGGCGATCGTGTTTGGCGATATCAACGATCCGAACAGCCGCGTGCGTAGGCTTAAGGATAGCGATCGCGATTACTCGGTGCTAGGAGAATTGAACACTAAGCCGCGGACCACTTATCAGATGCAATTGAAGAACCCGAATCCGGAGATTAAGCACTAGGCATGTTTGAATCTTCTCGGTGTCTCTGTGTCTCAGTGTCCTCTGTGTTAACCACAGCCGTGACATACAGTTAACACAGAGGACACTGAGACACAGAGACACCTAGAAGATTCAAAAAGTTATGCAGGACGAAGAGCCACACAAGCCGTACACCGAGGGTCCGATGCACTCGACCGCGCCCGTGATCGATCCGGGGCTGACGTTTGCTTCAGTGACCGACAAGATCAGTTCGATCGTCTTGAAGCGCAAGACGTCCCTCGCCTGGTTCTTCGGTTTCGCGATCGCTTTTGCGCTCTTCCAGTTAATGCTGCTGACCATCACGAACCTCGTGTTTGTCGGCATCGGACTCTGGGGCGTCAACGTTCCCGTCGCATGGGGCGTCGACATTCTCAACTTCGTCTGGTGGATCGGAATCGGCCACGCAGGCACGTTGATCTCAGCGATTCTTCTGCTGCTGCGACAACAGTGGCGCACGTCGATCAACCGCTTCGCCGAAGCCATGACGCTCTTCGCGGTGGCTCAGGCCGGCATGTATCCGATCTTTCACCTCGGGCGCCCGTGGCTCATGTACTGGCTGTTTCCCTATCCAAACACGATGGGAATCTGGCCGCAGTTTCGCAGCCCGTTGATGTGGGACGTCTTTGCGGTTTCGACTTACGCGACAGTCTCGGCGATGTTCTGGTTTGTCGGTTTGATTCCCGACTTCGCGACGCTGCGCGATCGCGCCCGCAGTAAACCCTTTCAAATTCTCTACGGCATGCTCGCGATGGGTTGGCGCGGTTCCGCACGACACTGGCATCGCTACGAAATGGCGTACCTGCTGCTCGCCGGTCTCGCAACGCCGCTGGTGCTGTCAGTTCACACGATCGTCAGTTTCGACTTCGCAGTCGGCATCATTCCCGGATGGCACGCGACGATCTTTCCACCCTACTTCGTCGCGGGCGCGATTTACGCCGGCTTCGCGATGGTCCTGTTACTGACGATTCCTTTGCGACGTTTCTACGGTCTCGAAGGCTTCATCACCATGCGCCACATGCACAACATGGCGAAGGTGATGCTCGCAACCGGATTGATCGTCGGTTACGGATACATCATGGAGGCGTTCTTTGGCTGGTACAGCGGCAACCGTTACGAACGCTTCATGATCTGGAACCGCATGCATGGTCCATACAGCCTTTATTACTGGGCCTTGATCCTTTGCAACATCGTTACGCCGCAGTTTCTCTGGATCAAGAAAATACGCTCAAACCTGCTCGCGCTCTGGATAATTTCATTAATCGTGAGTATCGGCATGTGGCTCGAGCGGTTTGTGATCGTCGTGACGAGTTTACACCGCGATTATCTGCCGACGTCGTGGGGTATGTACCAGCCGACGCAGTGGGATTGGAGCATGTTTATCGGAACCATCGGCTTCTTCTTTACGCTCCTGTTTCTGTTTATTCGCTTCCTGCCGATGATTTCGATTTTTGAGATGCGAACGATCCTTCCCGAAGCAGAGGTGGAGGAGTAGGTTGGATAGAGAGGACAAACGACTGGCTCAGCCAATCGCGGCAGGTACTGAACCGCTGCCGGGACATCGACGTCACGAGCGTCCGCTCTACGGCGTGATGGCTGAGTTTGAAAATCCAACCGACCTGGTAGCTGCGGCGCGAAAGGTTTACTCGCTCGGATATCGTCGCATCAACGGTTATTCGCCGTATCCGATCGAAGAGCTTTCGGAGGCGATTGGATTTACGCATACGAGTTTGCCGTTGATCGTTTTTATAGGCGGACTGGTCGGCGCGATTGGCGGTTTTGGAATGCAGTACTGGATTGAAGTGATCGACTATCCGATCAACGTTGGCGGCAAACCATACAACAGTTGGCCTGCATTCATTCCGATCATGTTTGAGACAACTGTGCTGTGCGCTGCATTCGCGGCAGTGCTGGGAATGCTTGTGCTGAACAAACTGCCGCAACCATATCATCCGGTATTCAACGTACCGAATTTTGCGATGGCCACTCGCGATCGCTTCTTTCTGGCAGTTGAAGCGAACGATTCGAAGTTTGATCACGCTCGTGTCGTAGAGTTGTTGAAGAGTTTGGGCGCGCTGGAAGTTAATGATGTTGAAGTGTAGCGAAAAACCAGACGCGGGGACGCGGGGACACGGAGACGCGGCGAATTCGCGCAACTCTCTCCGCGTCTCCGTGTCTCCGCGTCTCCTTGTCTTGCTTCTGCTCGCGCTTCTCATCACGACAGGGTGTCGTCGCGACATGCAGGACCAGCCAAAGATGAAGCCTTATCGCAGCACGACGTTTTTCGCCGATCGGCTATCAAGTCGACAGCCGATCCCGGGGACAGTTGCTCGTGGCTTCCTGCGCGAGGACACGGAATTTTTCACCGGCAAGAAATCACAAACAACTGCGAGCCCCGGGACACAAACGATCCAGGGACAACAAACATCACAACCGGGAGAGCAGGCGCAGGTACCGGGCCAGGACAACTCTTTCCCGGACGATATCGACTACTTCCCGATCCCGATTACTGAAGACGTTGTGAAGCGTGGTCGTGAACGCTACGACATCTTCTGTAGCGCGTGTCACGGCATGACTGGAAACGGCGACGGCATGATCGTGCGTCGAGGTTTCCGGCGCGCGGCTTCATTCAACGACGATCGCCTGCGACAGGCACCCGTCGGACACTTCTTCGACGCGATGACGAATGGCTGGGGCGCGATGCCGTCGTACGCATCGCAAGTCGCCGTGCAGGATCGTTGGGCCATAGTCGCTTACATCCGCGCGTTGCAGGAAGCTCAAAAGAATCTTCCGGCGCAATCCGCCAGCCCTGCACCGGCAGCTTCGCCCACACCGGCATCGGGAGGACACGAATGATTCAAACATTCAATCCTCCAAACATGTCTGACTTTCAGAAGCGCGCGCTGATCGTTGGCGCCGCAGGTCTGCTCGCGCTGGTCGCAAGTGCTTTCTTCGATCGGAAACAATTCTTTCAAGCGTACTTGCTCGGTTGGACCTTCTGGACTGGAATTGCAGTCGGCTCGCTGGCGCTGTTGATGTTGCAACATCTCACCGGCGGCGGATGGGGATTCGTGATCCGGCGTGTACTCGAAGCAGCAACGAGAACTCTGCCGATAATGGCGATTCTCTTTGTCCCCGTCATTATCGGTGCTCACGACATCTATCACGAGTGGCTCGATCCCCAGGAACTAGCTAAACATCCAGTCGTCCAGTTCAAGACTCCGTATCTGAATCTTAAGTTTTTCATCGTTCGCACGGTTGCCTATTTTGCGGCGTTGTGCGCGCTTGCGTTCTTTTTGAACACGTGGTCACTCGCGCAGGATCGCACTGCCGATAATCGTTATACGAAGTACATGCGTCTCTTGAGCGGACCAGGAATGGTAGTGCTGATCTTCAACGTCACTTTCGCGTCGGTGGACTGGTACATGTCGCTCGAGCCCGAATGGTTCTCAACGATCTACGGCTTCATCTGGGTTGCTGCATGGACTCTCAGCGCACTCGCGTTTGTGATTGCGATGATGGCGCACCTGTCGAAACAAGAACCGATGAAACGGATCGTCGCGCCTCTTCATTTTCACGATCTCGGAAAGCTGCTGCTGGCCCTCGTGATGCTGTGGTCCTATTTCGCCTTTTCACAGTATCTGATTATCTGGTCGGCAAATCTTCCGGAAGAGATTGGCTACTACATCCATCGCACACACGGTGGTTGGGGCGCCGTGATCATCGCGATCGGCATCCTCCATTTTGCGGCGCCATTTCTGTTTCTGTTGTCGCGCAACTTCAAACGCAATCCGGGGAAACTGGTTCTGATTGCAGTACTCATACTCCTGATGCGCGTTGTAGATCTCCTCTGGATGCTTGTGCCGGCGTTCAAGGAAGAACACCGTTGGATTTGGTTAGACTTGATCGCGTTGATTGGTTTTGGCGGTACGTGGCTCGCTTGTTCACCTGGCAACTGAGTAAGCGTTCGTTGATACCGATCAACGATCCGCAGTTTGAATCAGTGATGGAGCAGATGCACGCGGGGGGACATTAGGGTTTGTGTTTAGAGTTCAAGCTTTAGCTTGTTCCTCGAAGAGCAACCTAAAGGTTGAACTCTGAACGAGTAAAAAGAATGACAATCAAAGAAAAAAGCAACGGTCATAAAACTGAGACGCCCGACGTTTCGCACATTCGCAACGTCGAAGTCACGCATGAGACAAGCGATGTCAACGTGCGCGGGGTGCTCACTTTTGCTGTTGTGCTCGCAGTGTCGACGATTTTAGTCGCTGCTGGCCTATGGATGCTGTTCAAGTTTTTCAATAGTCAGGAAGCAAAGAAAGACCCGAAGCCGGGACCGATGGCTTTAAGACCCGAGGAACGCCTGCCTCCTGAGCCGCGGCTTCAGGCGGCACCCGGATTCCAGTTAAGGCTTGAAAACGGACAAACGATCAATCTCGAAAAGAGAGAGCCGCAGGCTGAGTATAAAGAGCTACGGAAACAGTGGGAGCAGTCTCTGAAAGCTATTGCGATTGACGATGTGATGAAGCACGTCGTCTCACAAGGCTTACCGAGCAAACCAAAGAAGTCGTCGCTTAAACTCGAAGACTTCGCGATCGAAATGCCAACCGCCGCGAGCTCCGGCAGAGAACGGGAGAAGAGACTGCAGTGATTTTCCGAAAGAAAAAATTAGCCAATCTGTGGCTGGTTTTAATGCTTGCTTGCTCGTACGCGTTTGGGCAAGGGCCACCGGGACCGAGCTCGCCTTTGTACGGCGCGCGGCCCGAGAGTGGAAATCCATCGACGGGTCTGCCCGCTGCCCTGCAGGAAGTCCGCATCGAACAAAAACTCGGTAACCAGTTGCCGCTCGATCTCGTGTTTCGTGATGAAGCAGGTCAGCAAGTAAAGCTGGGGCAGTACTTCGGCAAGAAACCGATCGTGCTCTCGCTCGTTTACTACGACTGCCCGATGCTCTGCACGCAGATCCTGAACGACCTGGTCACGACGTTTCGCGTGCTGCCGTTTCAGGTTGGTAACGAGTTTGATGTAGTGACCGTGAGTTTCGATCCGCGTGAAACGAGTGCTCTTGCTGCCTCAAAGAAGAAAGTCTATATCGATTACCTGCCGGAAAAAATGCGAGCAGGCGCGCAGAGCGGCTGGCATTTTTTGACCGGGGAGCAAGCCAGCATCGACAAACTAACTGAAGCAGTCGGTTTTCATTATCGCTGGGACGAGCAGAGGAAACAGTTTGCTCACGGCAGCGCGATCATGTTGTCGACTCCGCAGGGAATACTTTCGCGTTACTTCTACGGCATCGAATATTCCGCGCGTGATCTGCGCTTCGGATTGATGGAGTCTGCCGAACAGAGAATCGGAACGCCGGCGCAGGAACTGCTGCTCTATTGCTACCAGTACGATCCTGCGACTGGTAGGTATGGCGCCGCAGTGAAGCGTGTCATGCAAATCGCCGGTGTGCTTACCGTGATTGGAATTTTGGCAATGATACTTTTCCTTAAACCACGCAACCGAGGGCTAGTTAGCCAGAACACTGGAGGCGCCGCTCAGTAATGCAGTCGTGGATTCCATTGGTGCCTGAAAGAGCTTCCAGCTTCGCGTGGAAGGTTGATTCGCTCTATTTCTACCTGTCGGGCGTTACCCTGTTTTTTACTTTGCTAATCTCGGCGACGCTGATCTTTTTTGTGATTCGTTATCGACGGCGTTCACCATACGAGATTCCGCGGCCGGTCGCCGGTTCGCACAAGCTCGAGACGATCTGGACCATCATTCCGTTTGTGATCGCAATGACGATGTTTGGTTGGGGCGCGGCCGTCTACTTCGATCAGTACAAACCACCCGAGAATGCGATCGAAGTTTACGTCGTCGGTAAACAATGGATGTGGAAGTTGCAGCACGCGACGGGGCAACGCGAGATCAACGAGTTGCACGTGCCTGTTGGCCGCAAGGTCAAGTTGATCATGACAACGGAAGACGTCATTCACGACTTTTTCGTGCCCGCGTTTCGCACGAAAGCCGACGTGGTTCCGGGCAGGTATCAAACGCTCTGGTTTGAACCGACGAAACCAGGCCGGTATCACTTGCTGTGCGCCGAGTATTGCGGCATGAACCACTCCGGAATGACGGGATCGGTGATCGTGATGGAGCCGAGGGAGTTTGACGATTGGTTGAGTGGAAACACGGGTAATACGACGCCGGCAGTTGCCGGTCAGCAGTTGTATCAAACGCTTGGCTGCGCTTCGTGTCATGGAGCGGAAGGAGAGGGCGGGCGTGGTCCAGGTCTCGCCGGCATCTTTGGAAAACCGCAAACACTGGTAGGCGGGCAAACAGTGACGGTCGATGAAGGCTATCTTCGCGAATCGATTGTCAATCCACAGGCAAAACTGGTCCTCGGGTTTGGACCGATCATGCCGACGTTTCAGGGACAAGTCAGCGAAGATCAGTTGATGCAGTTGATGGCGTACATCAAGTCGTTGCACGGCGAGGGTGCGATACCGGCAAGAGCGCCAAGTCCATCACCGGTAGCGGCAAGGCCGGGAGCGTCGCCGACGCAGAACATTAGGTAACGCCGAAGGCGTTCGCTCAATACGCCGAAGGCGTTCGCTAAATTGTTAAGCCCAGGGTTGGAGCGCAGCGACAACCCTGGGTCGAGAATCACGGAGACGATGAACGCTGTAAGCGTTAGGCGTTAATAGAAGTATGCAACCAATAGAGTCATTCGAAGTACCAGTTTCACCGAAGGTCAACTACATCAATGCCCAGTACGGGCTGAAGTCGTGGCTGTTGACCAAAGACCACAAGCGCATCGCTCTGCTTTATCTCGGCTCGGTCACTTTCTTCTTTTTCATCGGCGGGATTTACGCGTTGATGATTCGCCTCGAGTTGCTTACGCCGCAAGGTGATTTCCTGCAATCGACCACTTACAACAAGGTCTTCACCCAGCACGGAATCATAATGATCTTTTTCTTCCTCATTCCGTCGATCCCGGCGACGCTCGGAAACTTCCTCATCCCGATGATGATCGGGGCGAAAGATCTCGCGTTCCCCAGAATCAATCTTCTGAGTTGGTACATCTTTTTGCTGGGCGGGCTGATCACGATTTATGCGTTGCTGGCCGGCGGCGTCGATACCGGATGGACTTTTTACACGCCGTATAGCACGACTTATTCAAACTCATACGTCGTCGCAACCGGTTTAGGAATCTTCGTCAATGGTTTCTCGTCGATCCTCACCGGACTGAATTTCATCGTCACGATTCACACTATGCGCGCGCCGGGCATGAAGTGGTTTCGCATGCCACTCTTCCTCTGGTCACACTACGCGACCAGTTTGATCATGATCCTGGGCACACCAGTGATCGCGATCACAATCCTGCTGCTCGCATTTGAGCGACTCGCACAGGTAGGTATCTTTAATCCGGCACTGGGCGGCGACCCGGTCTTGTTTCAGCACTTGTTCTGGTTCTATTCGCATCCGGCCGTGTACATCATGGTGCTGCCGGGCATGGGCGTCATCAGTGAGCTGATCGCCAACTTCTCTCGTAAGAACATCTTCGGCTACAGCTTCGTCGCATTTTCGAGTATCGCGATCGCCGTCTTCGGTTTTCTGGTTTGGGGACACCACCTGTTTGTGACGCCTCAATCCGTCTACGCCGCGATGATCTTTTCGTTCCTGAGTTTTGCGGTGGCGATTCCGTCGGCAATCAAAGTCTTTAACTGGACCGCAACACTTTATAAATCGTCGATCTCTTACGACACGCCGATGCTCTACGCACTCGGCTTCATCGGTCTATTCACCATCGGCGGCATGACGGGGCTTTTCCTGGCTTCACTCGCTGTTGACGTGCACTTGAGCGACACTTACTTCGTCGTGGCTCACTTCCACTACATCATGGTCGGCGGCACATTGATGGCCTATCTTGGTGGGCTTCACTACTGGTGGCCCAAGATCACCGGGCGCATGTATCCGGAAGGATGGGGAAGATTCAGCGCGCTCGTGATCTTCGTTGGATTCAACCTTACGTTCCTGCCGCAGTTCGTAGCCGGTTATCTCGGAATGCCGCGCCGCTATCACGCGTATCCACCGGAGTTTCAGGTGTTCAATGTGCTCTCAACGGCAGGGGCATCGATCCTCGGCTTCGGCATGTTGATACCGGCGATCTACTTTGTGTGGTCCATGCGTTACGGACGGCATGCCGAACCGAATCCATGGCATTTGCCGGGACTCGAGTGGCGCACGCAGTCGCCGCCGCCAACTGAGAATTTTGTCGTCACACCGGTAGTTACGTGGGAAGCGTATGAGTTTGCACCGGCGGAAGAGACTGAAATCGTTGGCAAATTCCGCCCTGAGCTTGAGCGTAGTTGAGATGAATTACTTCTTCTCTGTGTTCTCTGTGGTCTCTGTGTCTCTGTGGTAGCTGTACCTTTCAGGCGCTTTTCACCACAGAGGCACAGAGAACACAGAGAATACACAGAGAAAACTAACGATCTTTATGCAGAGTCACGCAGCAACAGAACATATTCACGGCCATCCGGCGCTACAGCACCATTTTGAAAACATGGAGCAGCAGCGTGAGGCGGGTACGCTGGGCATGTGGATCTTTCTCGTGACCGAGATCATGTTTTTCGGCGGCATGTTCCTGGCTTACGCGCTCTACCGCTGGAAGTTCCCCGCGGCGTTTGCTTCCGGCAGCAATCATTTGGACATCTGGCTCGGCGGGTTCAATACGGGTGTGCTGATTTTGAGCAGCTTTACGATGGCGCTGGCCGTCTACTTCACGCAAGTCGGCAAACCACGACCACAAGTCTGGTGCCTGGTACTGACTCTGATTCTCGGCTTAACGTTTCTTGGTGTGAAAGGGGTTGAGTATCGCGACAAATATCGCGACCACCTGATACCGGGCCACCTGATTCCCGGCAATTCGTTTAATCCGAAGGTGCTGAAACCAGGGGAAGAAGATCATCACGCGCTCGATCTGCAACCTGGTGCGACGGTCAAACAGGTAGAGATGTTCTACTGGATCTACTTCGCCATGACCGGCATGCACGCGCTGCACATGATCATCGGAGCAGGTCTGCTTACGTACCTGATTATCTTTTCACTCAAGCGTCGATTCGATCCTGAGTATCACAGTCCGGTCGAAGTGATCGGACTTTACTGGCACTTTGTCGACATCGTGTGGATTTTCCTGTTTCCTTTGCTTTACCTGCTGGGACGCCATGTCCATCACGGATAGTTTTGTATGAGCGAACACATAGTTCCTGTCAGAATTTACGCCACCATCTTCCTGGTCCTGCTGGTCGGGACCGCGTTGACCGTCGGCGCGGCGTTCATCGATTTTCCGTGGCGGCTGAACACGATCGTCGCACTAACCATCGCTACAGTGAAGGCGACGTTTGTGGTGCTGTATTTCATGCACGTGCGCTACAGCGCACGACTCGTTTGGGTGATTGTTATAGCCGCGTTGTTCTGGATGGGAATTCTGTTTGCTTTTACGTTTGCCGACTACTTTACGCGCCCTTGGTTGTCGACTCAGACCGGCTAATAAGTTTTACTCGCCGGGTTGCAGCGTCGTTTCCCGCACCTCGATCAAGCGCTTACATGAAGGGCAGTTCAAACGAATGGTGGCGTCTGATGTTCTGATCGGCGCGCCGCAGTACGGGCAAGCGCCGTTGATCTCGTTGTGCTGAAACAAGTCGCGCATCATGAAGATTGGCAACACTAAACCCGCGATGAGCAGTGGGACACCGAAGATGAGACCGACGGTAGCACCCTGGCCGAGCGTGAGGCTGATAACCAGGCCCGCGATGAAAAGAACCAGACCGATGGCAATGCTGAACGAGAAACTGTAGGCGCTGTCAAAGGTGCGGCCTGACTTGGCAACGTCTGGTCGATTGTCCATCTTAAAGCCTCCTGGAATTTCAGTTTTCTTGGGAGATCGCTGTCGGTTCGGTGAAATGATTTTTACTCCGCCTCGTCAAAGGTTGTCAATGCCCGGGGAAGTTTCACGCAAAGGCGCACAAGACGCTAAGTGATTCTTCGTTGCACCTTTGCGTCTTTGCGTGAAAACCGCTATGGAGAACTATGAACTTGTTTGAAACCTTCCTTAAAAAACACGATGAAGAATTGTGGTCGGCGGCCCTGACTACGCTGCTGCGCTCGATTCATGATGTAGATCGAAACGCGACTCAGATCTGGTTCTCGTTCTATCCGCTCTCGCTGTTTGAAGCTCTCGAGCAGTCGGAAGACGCGGAAAAACTTGCGCAGCAACTACTGATGCAGGGCAATTATTATCTCAAGGATCAGATCGATTCGTCGCATACGTTTCTCTACGGTCATCGATATTGGCCGGAAGTAAAGTCGGCCGTTCAAAAGTACGCGCGCGATTTCGCGACCGACACGCGATCGCTCGCGGACCACATCCTCTCTGTCGCTCAAAGTGCAGCGAACCAGGCAAAGGTGGATCAATCGCTGGTTATTGGTATCACCGCAGTTGCGTTCATGACGATAAGGCAGGCAGGGTTCGCCGCGTTTGAAGCAGCGCCGGGCAGGATTTTGATCGACAAGAAGCACGCGAAGAAGTCGCCTGGCCAGGTTTTAAAAGAGCGAGCGGTGGACGACAGCCAGGGACTTCTCGGTTTTCTTAAGACAGTCGATAAGAAGTGGACCATCACCTACGACGAGAACGATGGCCGCGCGAGGTATCGCATGAATCATGTTCAGGATCTCGCGTGGGGTGCGGCTGACGATCGTTCGCGCAACTGGCGTGAAGTCGATCCGCGACGAGTTGAAGGGCCGATTCCGGTCGAGTGTCGATCGGCATCGTGTGGAACGTGCTGGGTTGGAATTCTCGGCGGTGCGGAGAAGCTGTCGGATGTCGCGGCTCGCGAAGGAAAGAAGATTAAGGAGTTTGGCTACATCGACACGGTCGAAGCAAAGCCGCTGATTCGTCTTGCGTGCCAGGCGCAGGCACTCGGAGCTGTCTCGATCGTCATTCCGCCCTGGAATGGTGTGTTTGGAAAGTACTTGAAGGCTTTGCGAGAGGGTGGGAGCCACGAAGTTTAAGGAGTAAATAACGGTTGCCTTCGCGCTCTAATCCCCTGGTCTTTGTATTTGCTGCTGCTTTTCTCTGGAGTACCGGTGGGCTCTTCATCAAGTGGAATACACTTTCGGGGCTCGAGCTCTCATTCTGCCGCTCACTGTTTGCAATGATCACCGTCGCGATCCTCACGAGGCGCGAGGGGTTTGGTCTAAATAAAATTTCAGGGGTGGCGTCGGTTCTTTATGCTGTCTTGCTCGTGCTTTTTGTTCTCTCAACGAAGGCGACGACAGCAGCAAACGCGATCTTCCTGCAATACACAGCGCCGGTGTACGTCCTGATTTTTGAGCCTCTAATCTACAAGGAAAAGTTTCGTACGCGTGATCTGGTTACGGTGCTGGTGTGTCTGGGTGGAATGGCGTTGTTCTTCGTGGGCCAACTGCGCCCGCAGGACATCGCGGGAAACATCATGGCGCTGACATCAGGGCTTTGCTTCGCGTTCTACTTTCTGCTGCTTCGTCATCCACGCGCGCGTGAAGTCAACCGCGCGTCATCCGTGATTTATGGAAATCTTCTCGCGGTGATGGCTCTCGCACCGTGGGGATTACCCGCGCTATTGAACATCAACGCGCACGATGCCCTAATCGTTTCCTACCTCGGCATCGTGCAACTTGGAATAGCTTACGCGCTGTTCACGGAAGGTATGGCCCGCGGCGTGAGGTCGTTGGATGCGGGCATCATCTGCTACATCGAACCTGCGTTAAATCCCGTCTGGGTCTTCTTCGTCCTCGGCGAACGCCCCTCACGCTGGGCCCTCCTCGGCGGCTCAATCATCGTGCTCGCCGTGATCATTCATATGCTCGTGGATACGCGAGGAAAGCGGAAAGCAAACGCAGCAGCTTTCGAAGCCGCACATTAGTCGCCAAATACGTCGCCTACTCTCATGTCGAAACCTGGTAACACGACCGATTTGAGACGATCATCTTGCTCATGAACAACACTTGGCCCGTAACGGTCGCCCTTCAGAACACGCACTTCAATAATCCCTGAAGCTTCATCAACAAGCCACAACTCTTTGACACCGAGCGCCGCGTAAGTGTCCGCTTTAGTGTTCCGATCATAAATTGCTGAGCCTGGTGAGATCACTTCGATCACCAGGTCTGCTGTGCTCAGGTATTTAGAATACCAAGGATCGAGGTAGGCCTCCGTTTCCGGCGCTACATAAAACAGATCAGGTTCAAGCCAGCTATTAGGTCCCTTAACAATTCCCGAACGAGGATAGTAGATCGTGCCTTTATCTTCGGTCTTGATTACGTATTCATGCAGCAGACGCATCAGCCTGCTGGCAGCCTTGTTATGTACCGGCTCAGGAGGAGGTGTCATGTAGAGGACTCCTGCGATTAATTCGAGTTTTGAACGGTCTGGCGGATCGGGAAGCTCCCAAAACTCCTCGAGCGTGTACGTCTTAACTAAAGGTGATGTGCTTACCCAGGCCATGTAGTTCACTCCGATGAGGATTTAGTTGAGCGGATTGTAGCACAGCAATGGATCACACCATCCAATTCGGCCGGCTCTAATAATAAATGGGCTTGCGATCGGGGTAGCGCTTTTTATAGGCGTGATAGCGCGCTAATAATTTGTTGTAGCGCTTGTCGGAAGAGTACATCGGATTGTGCGGGATCGAGCGGAGGTGATCCTCGATCTTGAGCATCCTGCGCGGTGAGAAGCGCCAGTCGTAATCGCCTAGCTCGTACAGACTCGTTAATCCATATCCCTTGAGCCTCCCCGTAAAGTCGACGTAAGTATCGAAATAGCTCCACACCAGATCCCGAAGCGATCGATACAATGGTTTGCGGCCATGAAGCCCGGGGTCGCGCGAGCGCGCAACCGATCCCCATCGCCCATTCTCTTTGAAAACAAAAACAACGTGATCGAGAAGATCGTGCGACTCGAGATCCAATAGCAGCGGCTGAAACCCGTGCTGCTCGAGAATCACGGCCGCACCCACCGCCGCTTCGAGACAATGCGCTTCGTTTCTCTTCACAACCTCGCGAAACGAACGCATCGTGCCTCCGTTTGTCTCGTGGTTGTACGCCATGCGGCTAAAAAAGCGCTGGGCCTTCGCGGGCGTGTTGAGCCGTTGGACGAGTTTCCATTCTTTAGGCGTGAAGTGTTTTGCTTCCGGGATCATGTCGGAAATAAGTCAACTTTGTTCGTGAATACTACAAAAGCCTTGACCGTACTTGCCTGAATCAACCGCAAATGTCAGACTTATCGAGCGATAAATTAAAATGGCACCAGCTTTCCGCCAGGATAAGTTTATCAATCTTCATATCCAAAGAAATTATCCAGCAATGAACCTGCAGGCTACAGCTTCACAACGAACCCGCGCAGAACAAGAAACTGAAAATGAGGCAAACCGTTTGAGAGAGCAAGTGGATGCGGCTTTGTTAGCAGTCGCTTCACGTTCACCGGACGAAATCGAGTCGTTGCGAACTGCAGCCGCTCGCATCGAGAGCGCGGCTCGCGACCTCGCTAACGCACTGCGCCAACTCGCGCAACAGCGGAAAGCTCTCGAAATGGAGTAGGTCACTGTTCGCGAAAGACTAGTTCCTATATTTTTGATGGGAGACACTTTTAATGGCTTCTACTCGCACTGAAGCAACAACTGAACACGTTGGTCGAAAAAATACTTCAACTGAGTTGGATACTTACGGTATCAAAGAAGCCGCTCGCGTTTACTGGAATCTGACCACGCCCGAACTCTACGAAGAGATCGCACGCCGCAGAGAAGGCGCTCTTTCGAAGCACGGCGTCATACTAGTCGATACCGGCGAACACACCGGACGCTCCGCGAAAGACAAAGCCATCGTACGCGAGCCCGGTAGCGAGGATAAAGTTTTTTGGGGCGATGTAAACAAAGATTTCCCACAGGACAAGTTCAATGCACTCAAAGAACGAATGATGGCCCATGCAAAGGGCCGCGAACTCTTTGTGCAGGACACGTTCGTCGGCGCGGATCCGAAATACCGGCTACCGATCCGGGTAATCAACGAGCTGGCGTGGCATTCACTTTTCGCGCGCACGATGTTCATCAGTGATAGCGCGGAAACAAAGCCACACGAACCCGAGTTCACAATCATCAACTTCCCGAGCTTTCAGGCTGATCCACAACGCGACGGCACACGTTCGCCGACGTTCATCCTGATGGATTTTAGTCAGCGACTGGTCCTGATCGGCGGCACGTCTTACGCAGGCGAAACAAAGAAGAGCGCATTCACGATAATGAACTACCTGCTGCCGCAGCGTGGTGTGATGAGCATGCACTGCTCAGCAAACGTCGGCGCCGAAGGTGATGTCGCGATCTTTTTCGGGTTGTCGGGTACGGGTAAAACGACTCTTTCCGCAGATCCCGAACGCCGCCTGATCGGCGACGACGAACACGGCTGGTCCGATGACGGCGTGTTCAACTACGAAGGCGGGTGCTACGCGAAAATGATCAAGCTCTCCGCCGAAGCCGAGCCTGATATCTATCGCACGACGAAGATGTTTGGAACGATTCTCGAGAACGTCATCTTCGATCCAAACACACGCGAGATCAATCTCGACGATGCGAGTCGAACTGAGAACACACGTGGTTCTTATCCGCTCACGAGCATCGACAACATCATGCCGGAGGGCAAGGCGGGTCATCCGCGAAATATCATCATGCTCACAGCGGATGCGTTTGGCGTGCTGCCTCCGGTTGCGAGGCTTTCACCAGAACAGGCGATGTATCACTTCCTCTCGGGTTATACAGCGAAGGTCGCCGGCACAGAAAAAGGAATTAAGGAACCAGAAGCGACTTTCTCGACGTGCTTTGGCGCGCCGTTCATGGTGCTGCATCCCGGTGTGTATGCCGACTTGTTGGGCAAACAAATGGGTAAACACAGCGCTGCGTGTTGGCTGGTGAATACGGGATGGAGCGGTGGTCCATACGGCGTTGGGAAGCGAATGAAGATCGGTTACACGAGGTCGATGATTCGCGCGATCCTCAACGGCTCGCTCGCCGAAGTTGAAACCGTGGCTGATCCGATCTTCGGCGTGAATATTCCCGTGTCGTGTCCCGAGGTGCCGAATGAAGTTCTGCAACCGCGAAACACGTGGGAAGACAAGGACGCCTACGACAAGCAGGCGAAGGACCTTGCGCGCAGATTCAACGAGAATTTTAAGAAGTACGAAGCAGGCGTCTCCGACGCGGTGAGACGCGTCGCGCCGAAGACAGAATAGAAGACACGGAGAAGGGGGACGCGGCGACACGGAGATATCACCGCGTCTCCGCGTCTCCCCTTCTCCGCGTCTGTTTTTAGAACCTCCACCCAAAACCCAGGCTCACCTGGAAGTTGCTCTTGAATCCCCCATCAACGACGACCGGGGTGCCGAAGGTTCCAAAAGTTCGATCCTGGTAACGAATCAAGGTATTCCCAACGTCGACACGAATAATCGCGCGCTCGGCGGGATAAAACTCCACCACACCTCCCAGGTCCAACGCGAAATCCTTCTCATGGTCCACACCGCAAGTGCGTCCGAACGACGTCGGCGTGCAATCTCCTCGCGAAGTAAATTCCCCAAACCACATCACGCCGGGGCGTGCCTTCGCGAAAGCTCCGACCCATTTATTTCGAACCCCGGCTTTTACACCGACGAACCCCTGCATCTTTTGACCAACCTCGTCATTATTGAAATGAGCTGAAGGAAAGAAGCTCCCTTCGCCGTCAATCGCAAAGTTTTCGTTGAAGTTATAAGTCAATCTGCCGCCTATCCCGTTTACGGTTGAATCACCTGTTCCGAAACCGGGAGAGACACGCTCTTCGAAATCAGCGAGCGTGATCGAAGTAAAAAAGCCGCCGACTTCAAACTTGTGATCAGCGACCTGCGCATTAATCGGCATCGTAAGCACAACTAGAGTGAGTAGTGCGAAGATAAATTTGGACATATGGCCCTCCGAAAATGTCGTTTTAGCCGGCGGGAAGATCCGGCGCTGGGCCTATTGCAAGCCGAGGGCCTCTCAGTTTTGCATGTTTTTGTGAGGGATGTGTTCGAGGTGAGGAACTCGCGTGGAAGCGAATGCTTTCAGTTGACAGAAAATTTGGTCAGTGTCGGGGGGCTCATCCAGGAGGCCAGTTCATCGAGCGGCCGCCCAAAATATGCACGTGCAAGTGAAACACTGACTGCCCCGCACCCGCGCCAGTGTTGATGACGGTGCGATAACTCTCGTGCCCCTCCTCGTTCGCTACTCGCGCCCCAATTCGCAACAAGTGGCCCAGCAGAATCTCATCTTTCTGCGAAGCCTCGTCGAGTGCTTCGATATGCTCGCGCGGGATTACCAGCGCGTGCATCGGCGCCTGCGGATTAATGTCGCGAATCACCACGCAACTCTCGTCCTGGTGCACGAAATCACCCGGAACATCTCCCCCAATGATCTTGCAAAACAAGCAATTCTTTTCTGACATCTGTTCTCCTAAACCGGCTCGAGAATCGGCGCTGTTGTCACCGGCGCGATGATTCGTTCAATATCAGCGCCTACTACGCGCAGCTTGGCTTCGATCTTTTCGTAACCACGATCGATGTGGTAAACGCGATCGATTAACGTCTCTCCATTCGCAATCAGACCTGCAAGCACCAGCGACGCCGACGCGCGCAGATCCGATGCAATCACGCGCGCTCCATTCAGCGCTGTTGGTCCATCGACAATCGCTGACCGCCCGTCGATCTTTATCCGCGCTCCCATGCGCTGAAGTTCGGACGCATGCATGAAACGGTTCTCGAACACAGTCTCCGCGATCTCCGACGTTCCCTTCGCCTGCGTCATCAACACCATGTACTGCGCCTGCATGTCCGTCGCAAAGTCAGGATAAGGAGCGGTCGAAACGTTGCCGGCCTTCAACCCATCCGGACACGTGACCTCCAACGTCGTCGGATTAACTTCCCGTATTACAACTCCGACGTCTCTCAACTTTGCGATGACACTTTCGAGGTGCTCCGGACAGCAGTCTTTGATTTCGAGTTTCCCCTGCGTAAGCGCAGCGGCGACGATGAATGTTCCTGTTTCAATTCGATCGGGAATAATCGTGTGCTGAGCGCCGCCGAGCGACTGCACACCTTCGATCTGGATCGTTTCTGTTCCGGCACCGTTGACGCGCGCTCCCATCTTGTTCAGCAACTCAGCCAGGTCCACGATCTCGGGCTCGCAAGCTGCGTTGTGAATCGTGCTGGTTCCTCGGGCGAGCGTCGCGGCCATCATGAGGTTCTCAGTCCCGGTTACGGTTACCTTGGTGAAATGAATGTCAGCCGCGCGCAATCGTCCATCCGCAGGTGCGCGCGCTACAACATTTCCCGCTTCGAGTTTTACTTCCGCGCCGAGCTGCTCGAATCCCGCAAGGTGCAGGTCGATGGGTCGCGTACCGATCGCACAACCACCGGGAAGCGAGACTTTCGCTTCACCAAAGCGCGCAAGCAATGGTCCAAGCGCAAGCACTGATGCGCGCATCGTCTTCACGAGCTCGTACGGCGCTTCGAAGAGTTCGACATTTGCGGCGGTGATCTTGTGAGTTCGGAGTTCAGGTGTCAGCACTGTGGCGCCGATGTCTTCCAACAGGCGGCGCTGCGTGATGATATCGCGAACGTAAGGAATGTTATGAAGCGTGACTGTTTCGGGCGTCAATAACGCCGCCGCCATGCAAGGCAAGGCAGAATTTTTGGCGCCACTGATTGAGACCCTGCCGTGAAGTGCGCGGCCACCGGAGATACGAAATTTGTCCACGATGACCGACAGAGTAAATGAAAATGAGGAAAGGATAAAGCAGAAAGGAGGGGAATCATTGGTCAATTGTCATTTGACATTTATCATTTGGTTATTTTAAGACCTCCGGTTTCTGAAAGTCTTCAAATGACCAAATGACCAAATGATAAATGTCAAATGATAATTGATAAATGATTCGGTTCTGTGAACAAAGCAAAGGTGCGACCGAGTTTCCCCCGTCGCACCTACGCACCGCCCTCTTGTTCGCACACCTGCTACTCGTTGGCGGTGATCCTCTTCAGCCGCACGCCGCCGTTAGTCGTCATCGCCTTAACCATTGCGCCCCCCGAGCCAAGATTAAGCGCGATTTGCTTCGAGATGCGACCCTGAACAGTTACTGGAAAATCAACGTTGACACTGCCGTTCACTGTGCCGGTCTCGAGACGTGCCGAATAATTCTCCGGCACCGACATGACAACACCGCCGTTGGTGGTGCTCACGTCGAGAGCCTCACCGTCCCAGCGATCACCGCTCAACTCAATCACTAAACCGCCATTGGTGGTCGCTCCACGCACGTCGCCACCAACTCTCTTCAGTACGACACCGCCGTTTACGGCATTAAAATCGATCTTGCCGTTCACTTCCGCTATCGAAATGCCCCCGTTGTGCGTCTCGACAGAAAGATTTGCGCGGCGCGGAACGAATACCTCGTAGCTAACTGCCCAGTTGTAATCTTTGCGACTGTCAGGGCCACTGGCAAAGATTTTGGTCCCGCCGGTTTCGATTCTGATTTGTTGGGCCAACGCGCGGGCTTCTGCCTCGTTTGGCGCGCCAGTTTGCACTTTCGACCGCACGAGGACCTGGTTCTGGTCCCAACCTTTTACTGAAACGCC
Organism: uncultured Acidobacteriota bacterium; assembly: GCA_963728575.1. Classification (GTDB taxonomy): domain Bacteria; phylum Acidobacteriota; class Blastocatellia; order Pyrinomonadales; family Pyrinomonadaceae; genus PSRF01. The sequence continues at coordinate 724,115 of CAVSKT010000011.1, read as the reverse complement.
TCCGTTTTGCCGGCCATCGATTCCGATCGTACCGCCACTCGGCGCAAGCGTTTGCTCCCTGATTTCACAATGGCCGACAAGCCTGTCGTTCCACAAAGTATCTTGACGACACGCCAACGACTTCTCTTTGTCCTGGGCGAACGCGGCGACGCCCGCGAACGTCGCCAATGCAGCAATCAACAGACTACGCCCTATGAACCTATGCATGACTTCGGTCTCCTTAATGTCTGGGGTTGTTTACTTCGCTTTTCCGTGGCTCTGAACCCTAAACACCACAGGCGGGGCATGTGTGGCAAGAATTTGACACGGAGACGCGGCGACACGGGGACGCGGAGATTCACCGCGTCTCCGCGTCTCCCCGTCTCCGCGTCTTGTTCTGAAGAACCACGATTCGCGGAATGCTTTGCAAATCCGGCTTGATATCACATAACCGCCAAACCCTATCATCAACAAGACTTCTCACCGCTGCGCTTTGTTCAAATCCGATCTCCATAATCAAATACCCCTCGTGTTTGAGAAAAGCGGGTGTTTCAAGCATCAGACGGCGAATAACGGTAAGCCCGTCAGAGCCCGGTGACAGCGCAACCAATGGCTCATGCTCCCTGACTTCGCGTTGTAAACCTTCCATCATCGCTGCCGAGATGTACGGCGGATTCGAGACCACTAGATCAAACTGGTACCTGGCCGGGTCCAACGCCTCAAAGCAATCGGAAATCGCAAACTCGATTCGGTTCAGCACGGAGTGCTTGTCCGCGTTCAGCTTTGCGATCTCAAGCGCCGGCCGCGACTTATCAACCGCCACCGCGCGCGCTTTTTGAAGCTCGCACAACAACGTGACGGCGATACAGCCGGATCCGGTTCCCACGTCGCAAATAAACGGTTCTGAATCAACCAGTTCAATCGCGCCTTCAACTAGTAATTCCGTCTCAGGGCGTGGAATCAAAACATCGGGTGTCACGCGAAACTCGCGTCCGAAGAAATCCTGAACGCCAGTGATGTATTGAAGCGGCTCTCCCCTCGCCCGGCGTTCCACAAATTCTTGAAATGTTTGATAGGAATCCCCGCTCACCAGATCCTCAACGTGACTGATAAGAAATGTTCGATCCTTGCCGAGTACAAATGAAAGAAGCGAACCCGCTTCACGACGCGCCTCCGGCACATCCGCGTTATTCAAAGCTGTCGTCGCTTTCGTAAGCGCTTCTGCGATGGAGATCATCGTCTTAACTTCGTGGAACTTATCGCACGTTCAAAAAGAATACTAAGAGATTTCTCTGTGCAACCTCTGTGTTCTCTGTGTCTCGGTGGTTGGATGATTCACTGGGGAGAACACCACAGAGACACAGAGAGCACAAAGGTTGCACAGAGAAGAACTTTTCGGAAGCAACTCACGATTGGGTGTTTTTACTTGGCATAGGACGAGTCTCGTACCTCCCGTGACGCTGGACCCCCGAAGCTAACGCTGAGGGGGTTCTGGCGTATCAGGGGACCAGTTTAACAACGTTGGCCGCCGAGGAATTGCCCCGTGAGTAAGCTTTCGAAGAGCTGTCTCTTATTCGTTTTGAACGGGCTTGACGCTCAACTGACCCTTGTCTGGGTTCGGCTGAACGTCGCCACCGAAGGCAATGCCCTGATGGCCCACGTCTTGAGCTATGGCGACTGGGCCTTTCTCGGCGCCAAACTCGCCGTCGGCGCTTTTGCCGCGATCGTTCTATATCGATGTGCTCACTTGCGACTCGCAAAGTATGGTCTAAGTGCCGTGCTCGGTATCTACGCAATACTCATGCTCGTCCACGCCGCCACCGGCTGCGTTGCGCTCGGCTGGCACGCCCCTATAACCTTCCTAACCTATCTCGAAACTCTTCCGAACGCGTTTCTCGGGCTGTTTGTTTAGAACGATCGCACTCGCCGTTAACTCAAAACGAAACTCGCGTTAGCTCTCCTGCGTTGTTACAATCTGCTCACAACGGCGCCCTTGCCGAGAGCATCTTAGAACCGATGTTGGCCTCTAGCCAAAATCCATTATTTTAGAGAGGAAAGAGGTTCTTATGTACAGACTTTCCGCACGCCAGATTTTATTCATTGCTCTCATCTCAGCATTCTTCGCGGCAGGTTCGATAATGATTGTGGACCGTGTCTACAATCGCTTCCAACCGGCGCAAGCTGCCTTCACTGAAACGCCTCCGGCTGGAATTAGCGATCCGGCAACGTCGACTGACGAACAGAACAACATCGAGGTTTATCGCACGCTCAGTCCGGGTGTCGTCTTCATCCACTCAACGTCGTACGCTCGCGATTTCTTCGGGTTCATGGAACCGCAGGAAGGTTCAGGTTCCGGTTCGATTCTGGACCAGCAGGGAAACATTCTGACGAATTACCATGTCGTCGCTGGTGCTCAGAAACTTTCCGTGAGCATGGGTGGCAACAAAGATTATCCCGCGGTGGTTGTCGGCAGCGATCCTGACACCGATCTTGCTGTCATCCGGTTGACTCAAAAGCCGGCTGGCCAATTGACCGCGGTTCCGATGGGCGACTCTGACAAACTTGTCGTAGGACAGAAAGTTCTCGCCATTGGCAATCCGTTTGGTCTCGATCGCACACTCACCACCGGCGTGATCAGCGGACTTCAACGTCCCATTCGTGCACGCAACAACCGCCTGATCGAAGGCGCTATTCAAACCGATGCTTCGATCAACATGGGCAACTCGGGTGGACCACTGCTCGACTCGCGCGGCCGCATGATCGGTATTAACTCGCAGATTCTTTCGCCGTCAGGCGGTTCCGCAGGTGTCGGTTTCGCGGTCCCTGTGAACATCGCCAAACGAGTCGTGCCGCAGTTACTGCAAAACGGCGCAGTGCGTCGACCAAAACTCGGCATCAGCACACGCAACGTCTCGGATTTTCGAAACCAGGTAGACTTGCCGGTAGATGACGGCGTGCTCATTATCCAGGTTCAACGTGGAGGCGGCGCCGCTACCGCTGGACTTCGCGGAATGCAGCAAACGGAAATGGGCGACGTTGAACTAGGCGATATTATCGTGGGGATCAATAACGACAAGGTTGGAAATTCAGACGATCTATTCCGAGTACTGGATAAGTTTCAGATCGGCGATACAGTTCAGGTTCAAATCTGGCGAAACGGCAGAAAGACGTCAGTGCCGGTGCGGCTGACGGAGTCGCCTGACTCGCGACGCTGATCATGAACTTCAAACTTCATGAACCAGACAACCCATTTCTTCAATCTGGGTTATGGCTGGCTCTGCAAACACTGCAGCGCGGAAGCCGCTGAAAAGAAACTGCGGAACCAGCCACCCGCCCTGGCCAAATGGATTGATGAAGAACACTTCTGTGGGTTGAAGTGTCCGCGCTGTGGGATCGACGAGTTCGTCCAAAAGCCAAGAAAATTTGCCGCAGATTATCCGCGTCCAAATTCTTCTTCGTAATCTCTTAAGCTTCGCGTAATCACATCCATCGCTTCCACGCGATCGTAAACGTCAACAATCTCAACCCTCTTCTCTGTATCACTCGGCAGTTGTTTGTAGCTGAGAAAGTAGTGCTTCAGTCGATCGATGAGTCCTTGTGGCACGTCCTGGATCTCCGAGAGCTTCCCGAAAGCAAGATCGGATTCGAGCACGGCGACAATCTTGTCGTCGGCTTCCTTTCCGTCGATCATCCTCAATCCACCGATTGGCCGAGCGTGCAGGAAAAAGCTGCCGTGCGCGAACGACTTCTCGCTCAAAACACAGATGTCCATCGGATCTTTGTCGCCCTCAATGCCGGCTCGTCCGGTGCGTATCTCGCAGAGCTCAGCTACTTCGCGTCCGCAAAAAGTTTGAGGGATGAAGCCGTAAAGTGTCGGCGACATTGATGAGAAGCGTTGTGGACGATCGACGCGCAGGTGCCCCGACCACTTGTCCAACTCATACTTCACCGCATCAGTGGGAACTATCTCGATATAAGCGTTGACGAGCTCCGGAGTTCTCGGTCCTGGCGTCACGCCATGCCACGGGTGAGCCTGGAATAGTTGTCTGTTCATTGGTCGATGATAAAATGAGGCCACCAAAACGCACAAACCTGTCATGGCTGCCAGCGCTGAGATCATCACCAAGCCTATTGCGAACGCGATTTCGTTGCGTTGGATTATCGGCGCGCGCGACGACCTCATCTGGTTTATCGGATCGGTGGTCTCGAGTTATGTGTTGCTGTTTCTTTACGTCAGTGGGATCTTGCCACTGATACCGATGGTCGCGGCCTGGGCGATCTTGATCGACGCGCCTCACGTCTTCGGCACGTTCTCACGCACGTACTTCGATCGCACTGAACGACACAGCCGCGCGCGATTACTGTGGGGATCGCTGCTGTTCTTCGCCATTGGTCCGGTGATGGTGCTCGCCGGCTTCGGTTTCGTGTTTTTGTTTGTGGCGGCCTTGTGGGCCTACTATCACCTCGTGAAGCAGCACTACGGATTCATGGTGCTGTACAAAAAGAAGAACGGCGACCTCGCGCGTGTTGATAACGTGCTCGATCGAGCATTGTTGTTGTTTGCTTTTAACTATCCGTTTGTCGAATTTATCGCGCGGGATCCGGAAGCGATGGCGCGTGTACCGGAATCGTTGCGTGGCGGCGTCAACGGTTTTGCAAAGTTGCTGTTGGTCGGAACGATTCTGATATTTGTGGTCTGGGTCGGACGCCAGGTGCAACGCGCTTTCACAGGCGAGCCGTTGAATGTGCCGAAGTATCTTTTACTCGCCGCGGCGATTCCGATGCACTGGATCGTCTTGCTGACGCCGATGCCTCACAAGCCGATCGCGATCGTTGCGATACTGACGATTTATCACAACTTCCAGTATCACCGGCTCATCTGGTTTCACAATCAGAAATACAAATCACGTGAGAAGTACGGCGCCGCGGAGTTGATTAGTCGCCGGGTGATTTATTACGTCGCGTTCGGAATTCTATTCGGAGTGATCTACCAGGGACCGAGACAGTTACTTAACAACGTGGGTTCGTCGTTCGTGACGCAACTTGGGATTTCGTTTCTGTGGGGATACGCGTTTATTCATTACTACCTGGATTCGAAGATTTGGCGCGTAAGGCGCGATGCCGCCGTTGGCAAAGCGTTGAATATGTGAACACGGATAACACGGATTGAAAATCCGGATTTTTTTCTGTGTTCATCCGCGTTTCAGTCTTCCGCGTGCTCGTCGCCATTGAAGTGGAGCACGGTTGAATCGTCATCAATAATGGTTTCCAAATGTACGGGACGGCCCCAGAGCGTGTGGACGTGCTCGAGGGCTTTCCGGGCGTATCTCATGTCGAGCTCGGTGCCTTCGAAGCGGTGCTTCATATACAGTTCGCGGTTGCCGTTGTAATCACCATCCTCGACCTGCAAGTACGGAAACCCAAAGTTCGTCATATTTGAAACAAGCTGATCCCGCACTTTCTCCCAGCGCTTTTCCGTGATCGTCCACTCTTCATCATCAACCAGCTCGAACACAAACAGATCGAGCTCCTCGCACAACTCTTCAGTCAGGTAGTTGCGCAGGAACGACACGTCGTTCTCCAGCTCTCGCACTTCAAAGATCTTGTCGTGCCCTTCATTACCAACGCGCCCAAACTTCTCGCGGTCTTCATTCGAAGGCTCATTCCAACGGCGCTCGATGTCTTCGTAAATCTTGTAACCGAGGTAGTAGGGATTCAACTGTCCCTTCTGTGGCGAAACAACACCCGAGTGAAGATTCGCAAACTCGATATGTTCGTTGTCGCTGAGATCCAGTTCGCGCATGATGCGCGCATGCCAGATGCTCGCCCAACCCTCGTTCATGATCTTTGTCTGCATCTGTGGAACGAAGTACTCCATCTCTTCATGGACCATCGCGATGGCGTCGCGCTGCCACGCCGCGAGCGAAGGCGAGTTTTTCATGAGATAGAAGAGCAGATCCTTTTCGGGTAGGCGCTCGCGCGGCTTCTCGTCGTCGCTGGTTTCTGGTGACTTCGGATGCGCGACTTTGTCGAGATGCCAGAGATCGTCGTATGGTCCATCTTTCACACGATACTCGGCGCGACGTTTCTCTTCGGCGATCGAAATCTCGCGCTTGATGAAGAAATACGGATCGATGTGTTCTTCAATGGCCAGCACCGCATCGAGAAATCGCTCGACAGTCTTGCGGCCGTGCTTGAACTCATACTCCATCATCCGCTGCGCATGCGTCGAAACACTCTCGACCATGCGCCGGTTGGTTTTCGAAAAGTAAGTGTTGTTTTTGAAGAAGTCGACGTGACCCAGGACGTGGGCAATCACCATCTTGTTCTGAATTGGACTGTTTGTTTCCAACAAAAACCCGTACGCTGGATTGGTGTTGATGACAACTTCGTAAATCTTCGAGAGGCCGAAGTCGTACATCGTTTTCATGCGATGGTAGGTTTTGCCGAAGGTCCAATGAGAATAACGGCCCGGGAGCGCGTACGAGCCAACCTCGTACATCACCGTCGCGGGCACGATCTCGAAATTGGTTGGATATGGATCAAGCCCGAACCGTTGAGCAACTTCCCAGATCTGCTCGACGGCAGTTTCGAGTTCTTTGATCTCCTTGTCTTCCATAGATGATTTTTAGACGCGGATTAAGCGGATAAATCCTTTTTACCAAAAAACTGCTTCAGCGCGGGATAGACGTCCTCTTTATCGTCGATCCGGACGCCTACGAACCGATCCTTGTTTTGCAAACGATCGTTGAAGATCGAAAGCAATGCGCCTGACGAACGCCTGTAGCTCGACGATCCTTCTTCGCCGATCTCGCCGTAACCAAACAGATTACAAGTCGCAATCAGCTCGTCGGCCAACTTAACCGCTTCCTCATTGTCGGAGTAATAATTGTCGCCATCTGAGAAGTGAAACGGATAGACGTTCCAATCTGAAGGACGATAACGGTGTTTGATTACGTCGAGCGCAAGCTGGTACGCGGACGAAACAACAGTTCCCCCCGACTCTCCCTGCGTAAAGAACTGCTCTTCACTGACCTCTTTCGCTTCTGTGTGATGCGAGATGAAAACAATGTCGACGTTGTCGTACTTCGTTCTCAAAAACCGAACCATCCAGAAATAAAAACTTCGCGCGATATATTTCTTAAACTCACCCATCGAACCGGAAACGTCGATCATGGCGATCACGACCGCGTTTGATTCGTAGCGCATCACTTCTTCCCACGTCTTGAATCTCAGATCTTCCTTCTTGATGTCGCCGAAGCGCGCATGGCCTTCGCGCGCGTTGCGTCGAATGTTTTCGAGGATCATCCGGCGCTTATCGAGATTCGCGATCACGCCGGTGCGGCGGATTTCATTAAACTGCGTCTTGCGCGATTGGACCGCTTTCTTTGCCTTCTCCTGGAGGTACGGAAGTTGAAGGTCTTCGAAGATCAGCGCGGCAAGCTCATCGATGTTTACTTCAGCCTCATAGTAATCAGTGCCTGCATCCTGTCCCGCCTGACCTGAACCTGTGCCGGTTCCAGGACGGCTCTCTCGACCAATCACGTCGCCGACGCGAGTCTTCCCGTCGCCCTGGCCCACATGTTTGGCTTTTTGATAGTTGAAACGAAACTTGTATTCGTCGAGGGCTTTGATAGGGACTTTGACCGTGCGCTTGCCATCGGAAAGGATAATGGCTTCGTTGGAAACTATGGATCCGAGATTTTTGCGGATCGCTTCTTTGACACGATCCTTGTGGCGCTCCTGATCGATGATGCCCTTGCGTTGTAATGACCAGTCGTTACGTTGTATGGACATAAAAACTCCATCCACAAGTTACGCAGATTTCGCGTTACAAAAATCTGTGACGAGGTTCGTAAACGCTTCCGGGTATTCCTCGTGCGGCAAGTGACCGCAATTCAAAAACACCATCAATCGCGATCCGGGAATCTCCGCGTGGAGCCGCTCGCCGTCTCCGAGTGGAATCTCGCGATCGTTTTCGCCCCAGAGGAGGAGAGTGGGTTGTGTGATTAGATGCGCATCGCGCGAAATCCGTTCAGCGTTCCACCGACGCACCGTGCGGATGATGGCGCGTTGCGTGCCCGCTGCGCGCAGTGGCAGATGCCGCGCATCGACGCGTCGTTCGTCGAGCACCCACTCGTGTCGATCGTAAACTCGCTTCATGCGACGACGAAGTAATCGACGCGAACCGATCAAGAGTGGTGAGACGACGTCGCCAACCACCGGGGAACCAAACACGCGCATCAACTTGTAATTGAGCGGACGGTTGTTGTTAACAGTTCCGACCAGAACCAGCTTCTCAACTCGATCAGGGTAATCGAGCGCGCAAGTCGCAGCGACTGCGCCGCCGTACGAACTACCGACGAAAAACGCACGAGGGATACCGAGACGATCCAGCAAACCTGTCACGACCTTCGCCTGGCCCCCGATCGTGTATTCGCCGTTTTTTGGTTTTCCCGAGTAGCCGTAGCCGAGCATGTCGAGGGCGATCACTCGAAAGCCAGCTTCCGCCAGGCGCAAAAACACTTTACTCCAGACGAGTGTTGATGACGCGAAGCCGTGAATCAGAAGAAGCGCAGGTGCGCGTTCGTCGCCCGCTTGCTGGTAGTGGACGCGAACTCCATCGACGTCAATAAATCGCGAATGCTCGGAATGAAAGACGACGTCACGGCACTTGTCCCAGTCAGCATCGCGCGGTCTCAGCACCAGCTTGCCTGCGACGACAAGTGCTGTGGCGCCCATAATCCAGTAACGTTTCTTCATCGTCAACTTTTAAGCCACAGATAACACAGATAAAGACGGATCGCTTTTAAAAAATCAATCCGTCTTTATCTGTGTCATCTGTGGCTAAACTGTCTAGCGAGACAAGAGCGTTCCGACGTACGTCAGCAGTTCATTCGCACAAACCGGACAATACCCGTGCTCTTTCACGAGCCGGTCCACGACCTCGTTGATCCGTCGCAGTTGATCCGGATCCGGAGTCTTCGTCGAGGTGGTGATCTTCACAACGTCTTTCAGGTCCGCAAAGATCTTCTTCTCGATCGCTTCCTTCAAACGCTCGTGTGAGTTGTACTCAAACGGCTTGCCCTTGCGAGCATACGACGAAATCCGAATCAATATCTCCTGCCGGAACGTATTCTTGGCATTCTCCGAAATCCCAATCTGCTCCTCGATCGAACGCATCAACTGTTCATCCGGCTCCATCTCCTCTTCAGTGATGGGATCTTTGATGCGTTCCTTGTTGCAGAACGCTTCGACGTTGTCGAGATAGTTATTGCACATCGTGCGCGCCATCTCTTCAAACGAGTAAACGAAAGCCCGCTGCACTTCGATCTTCGCGAGTTCGTCGTACTCTTTGCGCGCCTGCGAGATGTGGTTCAAATATCTTTCACGTTGTTCGCTGCTGATGCCTGTATGCTGTTCGAAACCGTCCTTGATCGCTCGCAGCGAGTCGATCGGATTGATGCACGTAACACCATCACGAACGAGCGCGCTCGAGAGCCTGTTGATGATGTAACGCGGCGAAATCCCGTCCATGCCCTCGCGAACAGTCTCTTCTTTGAGCTCGCGCACGTCTTTCGACTTGTAACCCTCGACGTCCTCGCCGTCGTAAAGTTTCATCTTCTTCACGATGTCGACGTTCTGTCGCTTTGGCTCTTCGAGTCGAGTCATCACGGCAAACATTGCCGCGACTTTTAACGTGTGTGGAGCGAGGTGAACGTTGCGCAGTGCCTCTGACTGGTGCAACAGCTTGTCGTAAATACGTTCTTCCTGCGACACGCGCAGGTTGTAAGGCACTTTCACGAGGATGATGCGATCCTGTAGCGCCTCGGATTTACGATTGCCCGCAAACGCGATGTATTCGTTTTCGTTTGAGTGCGAAAGAATCACTTCGTCCGCGTAAATCATCGCGAAGCGCCCGGTCTTGATGCTCTGTTCCTGCGAGAGCGTGAGCAAGCTGTAGAGAAACTTCTCGTCAACTTTCAGCATCTCGACGAATTCCATCAAACCGCGGTTAGCGATATTCAACTCACCGTCGAAGCGATAAGCACGTGGATCGGATTCAACCCCAACCTCGCCGATTGTCGAAAGGTCGATCGATCCGGTGAGCTCAGTGATGTCCTGCGACTTCGGATCGCTAGGCGAAAACGTTCCGATACCAACGCGTTCTTTTTCAGAAAACGCCACGCGATGCACTTTCACATCTTCGTGACGGCCGCCGTAAGTGTGATCCAATGCATAACGACACTGAGGACAAAGATCGCCCTCGATATAAATTCCGTAATGTTTCTCGACTTCGGCACGCAGTTGGTGAGGGATCAGATGAAGGGGTTCCTCGTGCATCGGACAGTCTTTGATCGAATAGACTGCGCCGGCTTCCCTCGTGGTCCAATCCTCGAGCCCGCGCTTGAGGATGTTGACGATCGTCGACTTGCCGCCTCCTACAGGTCCCATGAGCAGTAGAATGCGCTTCCGCACTTCAAGACGCTGTGCGGCGGATTTGAAATACTCGACAATCCTGGCAATGGGCTCTTCGATGCCAAAGAGTTCGGCGTCAAAGAATTTGTAGGAGAGAATTTCGTGTTGCGTACCTTCGTTTAGCCGCTCGATGCCTGCGGCATGAACCATATCATTGATGCGAGCGTGTGAAAGCTGGGCAATGCGCGGGTTCTGTGCGACTAACTCGAAGTAATCGCGAAATGTTCCTTCCCAGCGCAGCGCTTCGTGCTCACGGCGCAGATCTTCCAAACGTTCGCTGATGTTGAATTGTTTGTTGCCATCCTGCTCTACCATAGCCTTGAAACCTCTTCGGCTTTCGCGCAATGGACAGCGTGTGGGGAGAGGCCACGCTTCGTTAGTAACCGCTCTTGAGTCGGGGAAACGCGGTTTTCATTTCATCCCGTGCTTCGCGATACGCCTCACGCGCGCGTAAGCGTGAGCTACGTCGTCGAGGCACTTCTTATCAATGATCGAGTTCAACGGAAAACCGGCGGGAAACACCTTGTATAGAAGCGACTGGTATACCAGCTTCCTTGGACGGAAGTATAGCGCAACCCAAGAGCTAAGTCTGCTTATTTTTCTCCTGTGAGCACGACCCTTGGGTGCAAGCTTTTTGCAGTGGCTTAGTATCGACCAACAGCAATCAGTTGCCCGTCTATATCGCACATCCTTACGTTCTCTCCATCGTCCCACTCAGCTTCCGCGACTTTCACCTCTCTTCCGTGACTGGCCCGTCTCACGTCCTCGCCGCTTAGATGCACGAAAGGCAGGAGCGAGAGCGCTGCACCCAAGGGCAGCAAAACCGCTCCCAACGACTCTTCGACAAAATGGACCTTTAACTGCTCGAGCGTGATTGCCTGGTCGATTCCCAGGTCACCGACTTGTGTGCGTCTGAGTTCAGCCAGGTGAGCGCCAACGTACAACCTTTTACCGAAGTCTTCCGCGAGTGTTCTGACATACGTGCCCGAGGAACACAACACTCGCGCATGAAAATCGAAGGTGCCGTCGAGGTTGTCTTTCAGCAGTTGGCCCTCAGACCTCATCGCTTCGAACTCTTCAATCCAAACATGTATCGGTTTACGCTCAACGCTCTCACCACGGCGCGCAAGTTCATAGAGTCTCTTCCCCTCAACTTTCTTCGCTGAGTACATTGGTGGTATCTGATCGATCCAGCCGCGAAGACTCTTGAGGGCCTCCTCGAATCTCGTCTTCACTCCACCGTTTCGCATTTGCTGGTCCAGAAATCGGATTTCCGGTTCGATCGCCGGTTTCTGTTGCGTATCCGAGGCGAATGATTGCTTCGTATTCCTTATCGACTCCGGTCAAGAACTGCGCGAGGCGTGTGGCTTTTCCTAAAAGAATCACGAGGACACCTGTGGCAAACGGATCGAGTGTTCCAGTGTGCCCTATGCGGCGTTCGTGAAGGATGTGACGAGTACGCGCAACGACGTCGTGCGAAGTAAGGCCCACTGGCTTGTCGATTACTAGAACGCCATCCATGAAAGACATTTTATATCACTGTCAATCCGCGTTAATCTGTGTCACTTAAACGTGACTGATTTGAGACGCAAAACCTTTGAACGAGCAGTCAAGCTGCTGGCCGCGAAGCCTCGGTCCATCGCGGAACTGCGTGAGCGTTTGCGGAGCGGTAAGGGCACGAACGAGGAAGTGGTGGAAGAGGTGATCGCACGCTTGCGCGAGTATGGATACTTGAATGATGAGCGCTTCGCGTTTAGTTACGCGTCGTACAAAGTAAAACAAAAGCCTGTCGGGCGACGGCGGTTGGAACGCGACCTTAAACTCAAAAAGATCGACAGCGCCGTTGCAAGCGAAGCCCTCGAGATGGTCTTTACTGAAACGCCCGAAGAACAATTGATCGACCAGGCGATCGCGAAGCGGATACGAATTCGTGGCAAGCCAAAGAATCGCGCCGAAGCGAAGAGCCTGTTCGATCACCTGGTGCGGCTGGGATTTGAGTTCGAAGTTGTGAGCGACAAAGTGCGGGCTTTAGCTACGCATTACGCGGATGAAGATTGATTTGCTAAACTCGAACACTTATGACTGGTAACGAAATTCGCGAAGCTTTTTTGAGGTATTTTGAGGAGAACGGGCACACGCGCGTGCGGTCGTCTCCACTGCTGCCTGCCAACGATCCGACGTTGCTTTTCACCAACGCGGGCATGAATCAGTTCAAGGACACTTTTTTGGGCGCGGAGAAGCGCGATTATTTGCGCGCCGCTTCGTCGCAGAAATGTGTGCGCGCAGGCGGCAAGCATAACGATCTCGATGAAGTTGGAAAGACAGCACGGCATCACACGTTTTTCGAGATGCTCGGCAATTTTTCGTTTGGCGACTACTTCAAAGAAGGCGGGATCAAGTTTGCCTGGGAACTGCTGGTCGATGTTTTGAAACTGGATCCGGCGCGACTGTGGTTTACGGTTTATGAAGGCGACGACGAAGTGCCCCCTGATGAAGACGCCGAAAGGTTTTGGGAACAAGTGGGCGCGCCGCGCGAGCGGATCTTGCGCTTTGGTCGGAAAGACAACTTCTGGCAAATGGGTGAGACTGGACCATGCGGTCCATGTAGCGAGATTCATTACTACATGGGCGAGAGTGCTGACGATCCGGAGAACTCGGCTGAGAACGTGAATGGGCCGGGCGACACGATCATGGAGATCTGGAACCTGGTCTTCATGCAGTTTGATCGCAGTGAAGTCGAGCCCGGCAAATACAAACTCGAGCCACTGCCGGCACCATCGGTTGACACTGGCGCGGGACTCGAACGTCTCGCGGTAGTGCTGCAGGGAGTTAAATCAAACTACGACACTGATCTGATTCGTCCGATCATTGAGCACACCGCAAAGCTCGCCGATCGAAATTACGAGCCCGAGACGAAGGAAGGGTTCGCGATGCGCGTGATCGCGGATCACGCGCGGGCCACCGCTTTTTCGATTGCCGACGGAGTCCTGCCGGGCAACGAAGGACGTAATTACGTCCTGCGTAAGATCATGAGACGGGCGATCTATCAGGGCCATCACACGCTCGGACTTAATGGTCCGTTCTTCAACCAGGTGACGAACTTTGTTGTCGATTTCATGAAGGAGACGTATCCGGAGCTCGAAGTGCATCGCGAGTTCATCGAGAAGATGGTGCGTCTCGAGGAAGAGCGTTTTAGTTCAACGCTGACAGTGGGCTTGAACAAGCTCGATGAAGTGTTTGCGGCAACGAAGGGTGCGATGCCGGAGTACAAAACCCTGGCTCGTCTGTACGACACGTTTGGAACACCGCGCGACTTGATTCGCGTTGGCTTGGAAGAGCGTGGGTTTGTAGTCGACGAAGACGAGTTTAACCGGTCGTTCGATGCCGCGCTTCAGGAGCTCCAGCAAACCGCCGCCACGGAAAAAGGTGAGACGAAAGCAAAGGCGAATCCTGTTTATGGAAAGCTTGCCGAGCGCCTGGAGAAGCCGATGTTTAAGGGGTATGAGGCGACAAGAGTCGAGGATTCGAAGGTCACGGCTCTTATCAAGGGCGATGAGGTTGAATCGCTGAACGAAGGAGAAGAAGGAGAGATAGTTCTCGACCGCACGCCGTTCTATTCGGAGAGTGGTGGTCAGGTAGGAGATGTGGGTGTGGTGATTGGACCAACGCCGGCGTATGCAGTCGTAAACGATACGTACTCGCCGGCCCACGGTTTGATCGTGCATAAGATCAAGGTCGAGAAGGGGAGCCTCAAAGTTGGCGATGTCGTGTCGGCGGAAGTCGATGTTGAAAAACGTGATGCCACGCGACGTAACCACACTGCGACTCACTTGATGCACGCTGCTTTGCGCGAGGTGCTTGGCACGCATGTGAAGCAGGCTGGCTCTGTTGTTGCGCCGGCGTATCTGCGTTTTGACTTTACGCATTACCAGCCACTAACTGCCGCGGAGCGAGAAGAGATCGAGCGCCTGGTGAACTACCACATCCTTCGTAACGAGCGCGTGCAAACGGACGAGATGGCGATCGAGGAAGCAATGCGTTCGGGCGCGATGGCGCTGTTTGGTGAGAAGTACGGCGACAAGGTGCGTGTGCTTTCTATCAAAGGCGTTGAAGGGATCTTTTCGAAAGAGCTCTGCGGCGGCACACACGTGCGCGCAACCGGTGATATTGGGCTGTTCAAGATCACTAGCGATGAATCGATCGCGTCGGGTGTACGACGCATCAGGGCGATCACGGGAATGGATGCTTATGAACGTTTTCGCGAAGCAGAGCTGCTGGTCGATGGACTCAGCGGCGGCTTGAGAACGTCGCGCAGTGAATTGGCCGGCGTCGTTACGCGTTTGCAGGACGAGTTGAAAAAGGCGCGCCGTGAGGCTGACGAGTTGCGATTGAAGATTGCGAGTGGCGCAACCGGGGCTTCAACTAACGGCGATGAGTCGCGCGAAGTGGCAGGCGTGAAGGTTCTGGCTCGCGAAGCAAGTGGACTCGATGCCGCAGCGATGCGGCAGCTTTCAGACACGCTGCTAGCGCGGATCAAGTCGGGCGTTGTCGTGCTGGGACGAAGTGGCGAAGGAAAGGTTTCACTGATCGTTCGCACCTCCGCCGACCTGGCGGCGAAAGTGCCTGCCGGGCAAGTAATCAAGGAACTGGCGCCAATCGTCGGCGGTCGTGGTGGCGGCAAAGCCGACATGGCTGAAGGCGGTGGCAACCAACCGGAAAACCTCGCCGCAGCTCTCCAAAAGAGCTACGAAGTCGTTGAAAGATTGATACACGGATGAACACGGATTAAATCCGTGTTCACCCTTAATCCGTGTTACATGGTTTTCTGTTTCTCCGTCAGCGGAATATTCATCTTCTCGAGCGTGATCTTATTGAGCGTGCCGGTGACCTTCAGACCTTCCGCCTGTTGATACTTCCGCAGTCCATCTCGCGTCGCATCGTCAAGCTTCCCAAGCTGTTGACCTCCGTAAAAGCCTCGCTCCTTGAGAATCGACTGGGCCTGGTTGATCTGTTCTTTGGTGGCTCGAAACACCGGGCCGCGTTTAGTGGCCTGTTTCGTGCCGTTTTTGGTTGACGTTGAGGAAGTTGAGTTCTGGGCCAACACTGTGGTGTTGAACACACACAGCAGTAATAGTGTGAGCGTAAGGATATTCTTCATTTGTTTCGTCCTTTTGTGAGGCGCGCAGAGCGCGCGGTTAATGGTTAATCCGTGAGGTTACTTTCGAAAAACACCCGTAATCATAGCAGCGATGTCAATAGGTCCTACCGATGGCGTTAAACTATGTTGGCAATAGTTGGGCGGGCGTGCTAGGATTGAGGCCCTCACAATAATCTCGCCCCAAAAGCTCAGCCAATATGCAAAAAGCAATCATTTTACTGGCAATAATCGCAGCATGCACCGGACCTGCCGGCGCTCAAACGGGCTACCAGGTCGATAACTTCGATTTTGCCAATGCCGTCAAGATTGAGACGCCGAAGGTCGAACCTCCTAAAACGTCGCCTGTCAAACGCCTTACCCGCTCGCGTAACTACACCCACGTGCCCGCTCCCGGAGCTTTGATTCATCTCACGAGCCAAGCCATTAATCCGTCACTTGGCGGCTTCACCACAGGCAATGCTGACGTCGACAAGTTCATCGTCGATTCAGGACAGCGCAACTCCGTTGACCCTCTGCTGCTCTACGCGATCATGCATCAGGAATCAAGCTTCAAGCGAACCGCGATGTCATACAAAGGCGCGCGTGGACTGATGCAGTTGATGCCCTTCACCGCCAGCCGCTTCGGCGTGACGAATATCTGGGATCCGAAGCAAAACATCGAGGGCGGCGCACGGTATATGAAGTTCCTTCTCGAGCTGTTCTCCGGCGATGTACGGCTCGCCCTGGCAGGCTACAACGCAGGTGAAGGCGCTGTGATGAAGTATGGTTATGAAGTCCCTCCGTACAGCGAGACCCGCGAGTACGTCCGTCGCATCGGCCGCCGCTACAGCCTCATGCGCGACCCCCACGCCGCAATCACGTTAACTGACGGCCAGCTCGCGGCGGCGAAGGGCAAAGCACCGACGCCGTTGAACGTTTACGAGCGTAGCGTGTTCATGGCGCGCCTTCCAGACGGCCGGTTACAACTCATCAGCCAATAAGAAATCGGAATATTCAGCCGCGGATGAACGCAGGTGAACGCAGATCAGCGTTTATCCGTGGG
This sequence comes from uncultured Acidobacteriota bacterium, assembly GCA_963728575.1. Lineage (GTDB taxonomy): Bacteria > Acidobacteriota > Blastocatellia > Pyrinomonadales > Pyrinomonadaceae > PSRF01. The sequence continues at coordinate 707,457 of CAVSKT010000011.1, read as the reverse complement.
AATCTGCGGCTAAAAACCTGTTTTCCGTCGAACCTTTCATGGTCTTGGCCTCGTTCTGTATTATGTGCATGTAAGGAATGAGGATCAAAAAACCATGACCTGTTCCGGTTGCGGAGCATACGTTACCCCCAGCGTCCGTTTCTGTTCGAACTGTGGCGCACCTACCGACAACGAAGCGACGAAGATCGCTCGGCTCCAGGCACGCGCTCTCGAATTCGCATCGGATACAGATCTCGAGCACACAATCTTCACCGTCCGCCCGACGATGATTTTTATCAAGGCTGGTTACGCACTCGCCGTCCTTGGTGGTATCGCACTCGTTTTCCTGCTCGCTTCGATCGGTGTGCCGGCTTCGATTTCAATCCCGCTTGCGCTGGCGCTACTGCTGATCCCGGCTTTTTACCACGTCAAGCGAAACATGGTTCGCTACACCGTGACCGATGCAAAACTTCAGATCGACACCGGCCTGATCGCACGCACCACTCGCAACATTCCGCTCAGCAAAGTTCAGGATGTAACCGTCTCCGCCAGCATTCCCCAGCGACTCCTTGGCTTCGGGGATATCATCGTCGACAATGCGAGCGAGTTTGGTGGTTCAACAGTGATGCACAACATCAGCAGTCCCCGTCACTACGCCGACCTTCTTTTGCGTGAATTGAGACGCTGGCATTAAACTTAGGTCGTGCTGCCCGAGCGCTTGAGGGAACATCAAAGCCTTAGCGGTTTCTAAATGAGAGTTCTCCTAGCCGCACAATAGGAGTGTAAATTTGCGTTTATCGAAAGTCATAGTTTTATTGGGTATTTTGCTGGCTTTGGTGAGTACTGCCCTTGGGGCGCCTACCGCGAGTGACACTGTCGAGGTCATACACACGCCAATAGGCAAGTTTGCGTTGAGTTCGAAGGTCGTTCTGTCGGAAAACCTCGACAGCGGCGCAGCACCGACGAATACAAGACATTCGATTTACGTCGGGCCTAATTTCCACAAAGTGACCGTCGACAACTACGAGTTTAGTCAGGACGCGCAGGCTTACGAAATGCTCAGCCTTATCACCGCGGATATTCGAAAGTCGAAATCGAACGTAGAGATTGTTAACGGAATCGGCACTGCTGGTTTTGCTACTGACAATGAGGTCGCGTTCGTCAAGGGCAGAAACCTTGTACGGATAAGAAATCTTGGTGAGCGCGCTCTAGACCTGAAGCAGTTTGCCAACGTCTGGGTCGACCTGGTCGACAAAGGTGAAGGAGATATTCCAGTCCTGATCAAGCATCTGCCGTCACCGGAAGAAGCCCAAAAGAACGCCGTTTACCTGAACAGTTTTGCCGATCTGCATCGATTGCCGTTTCAGCATGCGGTGTATGACGCAGTTAAGTCAGAGGGCAATGCAGATGCGGTGCTCGCGACGTATGGACCATCTAAAGTGTTGGTTCTTGAATTCCACACTCCGCAACTCGCGAATGAGAACGACAAGCGAATCATCGCGCGTATTCAGGAACTATGGAAACTGGGCCAACCGGCGCCGACGGCATATAAGAAAGTTGGGAACTATTCAGTCCTTGTGTTCGACGCTCCGGATGAACAGACCGCCAAACGTCTGATCGACGACGTGAAGTACGAGCAAGTGGTCCAATGGCTCGGCGAGAACCCGAACATTTACAAGGAAGCAGAGAAGCAATACATCAACACGACGCTGGGTGTGCTTGTCGCGGTTATTAAGGCTTCGGGTTATGCGTTGGTTGCGTGCCTCGGGTTGGGTGGGCTAATCGGCGCCCTGCTGTTTACCTACAGGCGCGCGCAACAGAGGGCTGTGACGTTTTCAGATGCCGGCGGGATGCTGCGACTTAATCTGGATGATTTGACCGCACAAACAGATCCTGCGCGGTTGTTAAGAGAGCGGAATTAATAGCCTGGCTTTGCGTGGTAGCGATTTTGCCCAAAAAAATTGCGGGCTGCTGATTTTTCTTGGGAGGCTCCCCCAAGCCCCGTCAAGACGACAATCAGCAGCTCCGCTATTATTGCTCTTTCGACTGCGTCACAAGCGCTACTCCGTTCCCCCAAAAGAGTTAAAACGCCTGCTTTAATTTCGCGAGAGGATGCCTCCCCCAAAGCCTCCACTCACCGCAGTTGTCTGAGCCTGACCCGATTTACCCTTATCTACCCTTCTTGTTCTGGCTTTCTCTTTGGCAACGACTGTGCCACCAAAGCACTTACAGCCCACATTATCCTCGTCTTGCGGTTTTCCTAAGAGTTTCGATTGATGAACCGGTGACAGCTTTGTGCGGAAGAGAACACAAGCGCGCCATAATTGTACAAGTTCAATACAACAGCGGTGTACACACGAACTATTATCGCTCGCTGGTGCTACGGAAGCGCTTTGATGAGCTCGTCGACTTCCTGTGAAGTGTTGTACAAATGTGGGGCGATCCTTAGTCGGTTGCCGCGGGGCGCTGTAACGATGTTCCTTGTCATCAGGTAACCATAAAGTTCCATCGCCGTCTTACCATCGAGATGTCGAATACAAACTATCTGAGACTTTTCGCCGGGGAGCCGGGAACTCACGACCTCGTATCTCTTTTCGGGCAAACGCTCGCATAAATAATCCGTCAGCTCTTCCAGGTACGCGGCAGCCTTCTGGACGCCAACGCCCTTCAACAGCTCGAGACTCGCGTGAAGCCCATGAATCAGGGCGGCGGGTCCGGTGCCTGTTTCCCACGCGAGTGCCCCCGAATTCCAGGGTTGATCAAAGTTCAGGTAATCTTCGGGATCCGCGACACTAATCCAGCCAACGAGCGTCGGCTGAATCCGATCTCGGGCGCGATCGGAAAGATACAGGTAGCCAACACCTTCGGGACCCAATAACCACTTGTGACTTCCTCCTGCTGCAACGTCGATAAGCTCAGCTTCGACGTCTGTCGGAATAACGCCGAGTGCTTGAATCGAGTCGACGACGAATAGTGCGTCGTGTTTTCGTGCGACGCGGCCGAGCCGCTCGAGATCGGTGCGGAACCCGGACTCATACTGAACGTGACTGATCGCAACCACGCGCGTGTTCGCATCGATGAGGCTTTCAAATTCGTCCCTATCGATTCGGCCATCCTGTTCGGAGCACATCCGCACTTCAACACCGTAAGCGTCGCGATTGCGCAGCCAGGGATAAATGTTCGATGGAAACTCGTGACTAAAAGTGACGATGTTGTCGCCGGCGCGCCAGTTAAGCCCGTTGGCGACTGTTGAAAGAGCATCGGAAGTGTTGCGCATGAAAGCGACTTGCGACGGGCGCCGTGCCCCAAGCAGATCAGCGAGTAGCTCCCGCGCACGCTCTTTCACCGCAAGCCAACTGCGAAAGTTCTTCGAGCCGTTTTCGTGAACGTCCCTGATCTGTGCCTCGATTGCGCGGATCGTGGTGGTGGGTGGCGGTGAGACCGCCGCGTGATTCAAATAGATCGCGCGCTCAGTGACCGGGAACAGTGCGCGCACTTCGGGAGTCATGGTTGGTATTTTCCTCGCAAAGCCGCAAAGGGGCAAAGGAAGAACTCCCGCCACGTGAAGTTTTCTTTGCGCCTTTGCCTCTTTGCGAGAAAAACCGTTACGGGGCGTAAGGGCGACTGTAGAATTCCTTATACAACCAACCCAGGACGCGCGCTTCAGCGGTGCAAAGAGTCTCGACCCAACAGTTCATCAAAAACTCAGTCCGCCCACGTTCGAACGGGATCTTCGCAGCTTCGTTGACGATCGATCCGCCACCGCGCAGATCGAGCTTGTAAGCTTCAGCAGTTGATTCGTTAGCTTTCGACGCCGCGTCGAGTGCGCCGAGCAACTGCCCGATCCACGCGTGCAGCTGAGGCTCGGTCGAATTGTCAGCGAGTGCTTGAATGATCCCGATCGCCAGACGGTCTTCCGCCTGCTTGAAACGAAAGACTTCTTCGCCCTGCGTTTCCGTGTGATTCTGTTTCCACTGAAAAACTTCTTCGACTGAAGGATGCCTGACGACGGCAACGCGCTGATCGTAATTGAGAAACCACTCAATTACGTCAGGAACAGAATCGACGTCAACCTGGCCGTATTGGTCGCGTTGCAGTGGGGGCAGGTGCAAATCACCTTCGCTACTCATAACTTTTCAGCGAAAGGTTTTTTCAAAGTAAACGACGCACGGACTTCACCAACGACATCTCCCGGCCGATTGGTCACCGGAAAGAATGCATATCGCGCAACAGCTTCGAGCGACTCATCGCGCAGGAAACCGAGTTGTCGCAACGCCTCGACAACGACGGTCGGCCGTGCGCGCTTGTCATCACCGTCTTCGATCTTTAACGCGAGGCCCAAACCCTTGGGCCATTCTTCGCACGGAAGGATCCCGGCTGTGTAAACTCCTTCAGCGCCGACTTTCGAAATCACACGACCCGGTGCAGCGCGCATGACCTCCGTATCTAATCGATCAGACGTGCCACCGATCAATTCAGGGTACGCAGTCATCACTCGAACTATTCTCTTGCACGCGTCGCGTGTTGGTTTATCGAAGTCCAACGGCGGCGAGACTAATCGTGCATATGCAAGCGCCATCGCCTTCATCGTGATCCCAAAACGGGAACCCCGCAGCCGTCGATGGCAACAGCCATATCAGTTACGGCGACACCGCAGAATTGCGACATCACGTCAGCAATCGCTATCTGCACAGGGTTCTCTGCCTGGTGATAATTCTCGAGCGGCGCGCCGATGTGCTTTGCGCAAGCGAGCATGCCTGCGTGTTTGCCGGAGCAATTGTTTTGAAGCACGTTGGGCGCCTGGCCCAATGACCGTATTCTCTCTGCTTCTTTAACGCTGTAGGGCTCGTGAATACCACACTTCAACGCGTCAGGGCCGAGATCGATCTTCTTCAACATCGACGCAACGAGTTCGGTGTGAATCGGTTCGCCGTTGTGTGAAGCACATGCAAGCGCGACTTCGCGTTCGGTAAACTCGAATCGATCGGCGGCGCCGGAAGTAAGCAGCGGCAACGCTTGAAAAGGTTTCGCTGAAGACCGGAGAAAGGTTACGGTTTCTGGAGCACCTAAGTAAGCAACAATGTTTCCGTCGGGTTCGACAGCAACGATGTGACCACGGTGACGCGATTCGGTTAACGAGGCTCGCCTGACTTGAACGAGTGGCTCCGCAATTGGGATCTGCTGTGACATTTGATCGCAGATCTTGCCATAAAGAAGCACAAAAAGCACAAACGATAAATCGCTTGTGCTTCGCTATGCTTTGTTGCCGCTATTATTTCTTGCGAGAAGGAAAACTCAGGACCGTCAACTTCACCGTTCGTCTTCCGAAACGCATCGCTTCGCGCGTCGATGGTGTCCAGATGTCGATGCGCTTGCCGCGCACTAAAGCACCCGTATCAGCAACGAGGTATTCGCCGCTCCATGCACCAGCATCGATTCGAACACGTGAGCCCAAAGGCAAGTGCCGTGGGTCAGCAGCGATCAAACCTTTCGCAACCATGCGTCCGCTTGCAGTTCGTCCGCGCAAACTATACGCGGTCGCAACGTAGGAAGCAGCGGGTACAACATGAGCCTCTTTAGACGCGATCTCTCCACCTAAGCTGCCGATGGAAGGAGTTTCAGTGACTGTTGGTTCCTGGGTTTGGGAATGAAGGGTTTCCGCCGAGAGAGTTGTGGCAGTAAACATCAAAGAACAACTTAGAAGTGCCGTTCCGATTAGCGCACTTCCGCTAAAAAGGGTTACTTTCAATTCGGGTCTCCTACCGATGTTATTTCTTGCTCTTCAGCGTCCTGCGCGAGTCCGTTCTTTCCTATGACTCGTCCCCTGGCTCTAGGAGTCTGCAATGAAGTCAGCCGAGGTTGGGGGCTTGCATCCTTGATGCGGTGCGCTGAAAAGATCTGAATTAGATAAAGCGAAAAGCGACGATTACTTCCAGTAAATGTGCGCGATTCTTTTGGAGGCTAGCACACGGGTTGGACCACGTTCAACCGCGATTTATGTGAGAAAATTAACATCGCTGCGTGTAATTACTGAAATACCACGACTTCGAAAAAATCGATACGGTCACATCGACACAGGTATTTTTATTGCGATTAGCACAGAACCGAGCGCGGTAGCGCCGGGTAAATTTCAGCTAACGTGTATCGGAGATTTACCCGGCGCTACCGCGCTCGGTTCTGCTAGAGCTTGAGGAAGTTCTCGACGATCTGGCGGCCTTCAGGACGTTGATCGTCGAAAAGTTCTGGATGAAACTGGACGCCGTAGAGGCGACGTCCCTTCTGCTGCATTGCCTGGATCTGGCACGTCTCGTTTGACGCAGTCGCGCGAAAGCCGTCGGGTAGCTCCTTCACTTCGTCGCAGTGGTTATGCCAAACAGTGATCTGCGAAGGTAGTCCTTTGAACAGGCCCTGGCCCGTATTCTCAACAGGGAGAAAGCCGCGCTCGCGCTTGGCCCCGTTGTAACCTTCGCCGGGCTCGAGCCGGCCCATGAGTCCGACTTTAGCTCCATAGGCGAGGGCGATCTGCTGGTGACCACCGCAAATCCCGAGAATGGGTTGGCTCGCTTGCTTGATGACTGAATACACACCCGCTAACGATTCAGGCGTGTACATCTCCCACGGATGACTCTGACCACTGAGTATGATGTGCGACGGCTTGAGACTGCGCACTCGTTCAAGCGTGACGTTGTGAAATGGCTCGATGAGGATCTCGAGACCAGGAATGAGTCGACCAAGAACAGCTCGCACTTCGCGCGGGCTTGCTCCCTGGCCGTCGATCGTGTTGTCGATAAGATAAATTAACAAGCTACTTCAAACAGTACAGATTCCCATTGAAGGCGCCGATGTAAATCCGCCCGTTAAGAATCGCGGGCGTTGCGTTGATATTATCACCAATCTTCAACTCGCTGATCTTTTCGCCGTCTGCCGCTGAAACGGAATGCATCCAACCGGCCTTGTCGCCAAAAACTAATCGCCCGTCGACCAAAGGCGACGTTCCCCAGATCGCGCCGCGTGCGCGATAACGCCAGACGACCTCGCCCTTGTCAGCAGTGAGCGCGTAGAGATAACCGTTGCTCGATCCGATGTGTACTCGTCCATTCGCGACGATGGGGCTGGCCCAAAATCCATTTTTCTCTTTGCTCGTGCCGCCCGGATCTGCTTTGTACTTCCAAACCAGCTCGCCGTTCGTTTGCCGAAACGCGTAGACGTAGCCGTTTTCAGCGGCCGTATAAACGAGACCTTCGTGAACAGCGGGAGTCGAGTCAGAGTCAGCGCCGATGCGCGCTTGCCATTCTGTCGAGCCGTCAGAGAGGTTGAGGCAGTAGAGATCGCCCTGTTCGGTTCCGATGTAGGCACGATTATTGACAACTGAAAAACTGCCTTCCATCGAGCCGAGTCTTTCTGTTTTGTAAATGAGAGATCCGTTGTCGAGATTCAGTGCGTAAAAGAATCCGTCTTCACTGCCGAAATAAACACGACCATCGATAACGGCGGCGGAACAGTCAACTTCAAATCCGGTTTTGAATTTCCAGATGAGCGTGCCGGTGTGGGCGTCGATGCAATAGATGTAATGGTCGAGTCCACTGGCGATGAGTCGATCTCCGGCGATCGTCGGAGTGGCTTTGAGGCTGTCCCCCGTCTTGTACTTCCAAACAAGACTTCCATCCGTGACATCGAGGCAATAGAGATTGCCGTCAGCCGATCCGAAATAGACGTATTGCTCGTTGACGGATGGCTGACCGGGCCAACTCGAGCCGCCCCATGGATCTTTGTGCAAGCGGCCGCTGATAAAGTTTGTTTCAAACTCCCAGACGACTTGTAAAGGTTCGTTAGACCACGGACCGGTGCCGTAGAAGTTTCGCGACGTGCTTCCGAGCCACATTGGAACGGAACTCGGAGGCTTTGGTGGCGGTGGTGGTTTCGCCTCCGTCGGTGTGATCACTGTGCCGCCACAGGCGGACACTAATGTGAGAGCAAGGATGAGCGGGGCGATTTTTAACATAACCACTGGCCTGAATAGACTACTTCAGCCGTTCCCGTGATCACAACCTGACCATCAGCGCGCCATTTGATTTTGACTTCGCCGCCTTCCATTATTACGCGCACGTCGCGATCCGTCTTTTCATTAATCATTGCCGCCACCGCGCCGGCGCACGAACAGGTCCCGGAAGCTGTAGTTTCACCAACTCCACGCTCCCAGATGCGCAACTCGATCAAATCGCGACCAAGAACTTTCACAAACACGACATTCGTCCGATCGGGAAACTGTGGATGAACCTCGATCTCCTTGCCAAGCTGCCGCCAGTTAAGTTCGCCGAAATCGTCGACGAAGATGCAGCAGTTGGGATTGCCCATCTGCATCGCCGTGATCATGATCGGCACACCACTCACAGGCAATGGATAACGGATTACGTCATCACGCGGCGGACTGATCGACATCGGAATAGATTGAGTGTCAAACTTCGGCTCGCCCAACTCTGACTCGAACAGGAATTTTCCAGGCGACGGCTGCCCGCGAAGAACGTAGCGCTTCAGTCCTGTTCGCGTACGCAGGATGAGCTCGTCTCTGGTCCAAACACCTTTGTAGTAGAGATATGCAACGGCGCAGCGCGTGCCGTTTCCCGATAAACCGGCTTCGCTGCCATCAGGATTGAAGATGCGGCACGAGAAATCGGCTTCGTCGCCCTTTAGTTTGCCGATGATGGCAATACCATCGCCGCCGGCGCCGTAGTGTCGATTGCAAATGCGGCGCGCGAACTCACCGAGATCTTCGACCTCGGCGAGTTGCTCGGTTTCTAATACGAGGTAGTCGTTTCCCAGCCCGTGGAATTTCGTGAATCGTGGAGGCATCGCGACGTGCAATTACCCGGCGCGTGCAGTCAGCCGCCTGAACCTTTCAGTCAATGCAGGCTCGATGCTCAACAACCGTTGGAATACCGTAAGTTGCCCGCGGTGATACATCTCGTGACTGAACCCGAATGTGAGAAAAGCCGATTTGGGCATCGGTTTACCGGTGAGACCGATGATCGACTCATCGAGTTTGTCGCCGTATGAACTTATAGTCTGCGCAGTCTCGTCAATGCTGCTACGAAGCATTTCAATCAAACCGTTCTTGTCGCTTATGTCGCTGACGCCTGGCGCATATTCATTTGCGTGAGCCGCAAATGATTGGCGTCTCAAGTTGGAATCCGGGCGACAAGCCTCGCCGACAATGATCTTTTGAGTCGATATGATGTGCTGGAGAACTTCGGCAACGCTGCGCGTATCGGGTGTAGCGCGGAATGAAAACTGGTCCTGCGGGATCTTCTCGACCTCTTCAATCAATCCACCTCTTGCCTCTTTCCATAACGCGATAATAGTTTCAGCTGACATAGGCGTTCTCCTCTCGACACGCTTAGCCTGCGAAGCAGGCGTACGCGTAAAGCCTGGGGCGAGAGCCCCAGGTACGTTTGTATTAAATTTTTGCAGCCCGCTTTGCGGGCTAGATTGTAAATTGCCAATAAACCTGGGGCTCACGCCCCAGGCTTTACGCTTACACCTGCTTCGCAGGCTATTTTTCATCCGGCTTGCCGGTGAACGAAGCGAGTAACACGGCGATCGGATCGATGCACAACGATCGCGGCTCGACGTCGCGGGGGTAATTGTTGACCATGATCGTAAACGCGAGTTTCTCACCCGCTGCGGTTGTTACGTAGCCACCGAGGCTTGCAGCAGAGCTTAACGATCCGGTCTTCGCACGAACGTTGTTCTCCGCCGCCGTTCCTTTCATTCGATTGCGAAGCGTTCCGTCGACTCCTGCAACCGGAAGGGCATCGCGAAAGACGGTCGCGTGACGATGCTTGCTCATGAACGTTAACAACTGCACTGTGGCGTCGGCAGTGATCATATCGCTGCGCGAAAGTCCGGAGCCGTCGTCGAGCACGAGCGCTTCGGGTCTGATGCCGACAGTCTTCAAAAACGTTCTGACAGCCTCCAGCCCGAGATTCTCGGAAGTTTGGCTGAGGATTGTCATCGTTGGTGGCGGCAGCGTCTGTTTGCCCAGCGTTCGCAGGATAAGTTCAGTATAAAGATTCTGACTGGGTTTCAGTGTTTGTGCCGCGATCAGGCTAAACGGCGGTGATTGCAAAGTGACGAGCTCATTCTGATAAGGCGCCGCAGTCGCATGTGAACCGTTCGTCCCCGTGACTGGTGCCGTCGTCGTTAAGGGTGGATGGCTAATTTGTCCGGTGACTCTCGACTTCCCAGTGATCATCACACCCTTTTCAGCAAGAAACGTCCGGAGCATGTAGACGAAGAGAAGCGCCGGGTGTGAAATTCCGATTGCGCCGGTATAACCTCTGTCGTCGACAGGTATGGTACCCGTGAGTGTAATCATATTCTCGCCGAGGCCTCGATGTAGTGAGATGAGCCGGCGTACGCCTTTTGCGGACGTAGTCACCTTATTCACAATCGTCAACAGCGGATCGGGTGGACCAGTTGTGATTACTGCGGGTTTGCCGATTTCTGGACCAGGTTTGACGAAGAGGTCGAGGGCGTTGTCGTTTGCGGTAAGCGAAGTGACCTCCGCGCCGTAGTACCACGTTAAATCTTCCCACTCCCAACCCGATCCATACTTTGGTCCAATAAAGTAAGTCTCATCACCAACGAGATCGCCTTCAACACGCTTTACTCCGGCCGCCGCGATGCGTGTCGCGAGATCCTGAATAGCCGTGAAGTAGTTGCCATTGTTGAAGCGAGCAGCGATCGAGGGATCGCCACGGCCGTAGATCGTCAAATCTCCGCGGACGACCCCGGCGGCGTCAGGCTTTGCGGCGTAGACTGAAGTAGTGAAGCGATAGTCAGGAGACAACCGATCGAGCGCGGCAGCTACCGTGTAAAGCTTCATGTTCGACGCAGGCCGCAGGAGTTTGTGCTCGTTTTCTTCGAAAAGAATTCGACCTGTGTCAAGCGACACTACCTTCAAGCCAACCATCGCCGACGATAACTCAGGCTTCGCGAGAATCTCGGTGATTTTGGCTTGTAACTCCGGAAGTGTCGTTGCAGGCGCGAGCTTCGTCGATAGTGGCGAAGGACTCGGAACCGGACTCGCCTGAGGAACTGGCTCCTGGAGAAACAACTGTAGGGGCGGCACTCCGTGGCCGCCCGTTGGAGACGAATTGCCATGGACGGTCGGCCATAGAGGGCCACCCCTACAAATGGATACCGAAAGAAGCAGTAAATAAACTACTGAGTATATTCGTGTTCTTTTCATGCGCTTTCAGCGTGCGACTTCGCCTTCGGAACTTTCGCCATCAATTCGGTAAACCTCGGATCGTCTCGCAGCGACGCCCAATTCGGATCACTCTCAAAACACGGGCGATTCGCATTGCCCAGTGATATCGAACGTTGCAGCCATTCAAAAGCATCGCCATGCAATCCTTCGAGCGCATAGACTGACCCGATCGAGTAGCTAATGTCGGCATCAACCTCGCCGTTTCGTTTCACATCGGGAGTCAGTTGCGCGAGCGCCTCATCGTGCTTGCCCTGCGCGCTCAGAAACATCGCCATGAATGGACGTATGCCGTGCATGTTTGGATGCTTTTCGACAACGTCTTTCATCATCTCGGCCGCTGCATCCGTCTGGCCCGTGTAATACAACGCGAGTGCGCGGAAAGTCCGCACGAGAGCGTTGTCAGGTTCGCCCGCGTTGTCGAGTTGTCGAAACGTCTCGTCGAAGTGGCCCATGTACATGTGAACGAGCGCACGGCTGTAACTCGCCACTACGTGCGCGGCAGGATCCAAACGCACGAGTCGATCGTAACTGCGAAGCGCCCGTCCATACTCACCATCGAGTCGATGCAACAGCGCCTTCACAAAGTAAACTACCGGCTCGTTTGGTGCTTCTCTGCGCACGCGATTCACCTCTTCGCGCGCCTTCTGTTTCTGGCCGCGCCACAGGTATACGAATACCATCAGCATGCGTGCTTCAAAGAGATTCGGATCGAGCGCAAGAGCTTTTGTAAAAGCGGTTTCCGCGCGCTCGTAATCTTCAGATCCGCCAAACCCTTTGAAGACGCGGTTCACGTACGACGCGCCGAGACCGTCGTAAGCCAGCGCGAAATTTGGATCGAGTTGAATAGCACGCTCGAAATGCGAGATGGCGCCATCGCAGTCGTCAGGCGACAACGTGCGAAATATAAATCGAGCAAAGAGGTCGCGACCGCGAAGATACTGTTCGTAAGCAGCGGGATTTTGAGTTGATGCAGTGGCGATCTTGTCCTGTTCAGCAGGACTCAACTCGAGGCTCAAACCCTCGACGATGCGTTGTGCAATCGTGTCCTGAAGCACAATGATGTCTGACGCTGCGGTGTCGATGCGATCGCTCCACAACAACTCGCCGGACCCGACGTCGATCAGTTGAGCGGTTACGCGAAAACGTTCACCGGCGTGAATGAACCCGGCAGTCAGCACCGCACTGACATTCAATTCCTGGCCAATCTCGCGCGGATCTTTTTGTTGTCCCTGGTAACGCGCAATCACCGATGAAGGTCGAACGACAAGCGATCGAACGCGCGCGAGCTCTGTGATGACCGCATCTGCGAGCGAGAATTCATAAAAACTCGACGCTGGATCGTTGCTGAGATTTCGGAAGCAAAGAATGGCGAGACTTTTCTTCTCCCGGTCAGTAACGGTTGTGAACGGTGTTTCGTGAATCCCCGACTTCGAAGCTGTAGGAACAGAGGTTGGTGAATCCGTTCGGGTGATTGATTTCAACCAACGAACGGCGCGGGAGACCGGGTTTGCTCCACTTAGATGTCGTGGCGGTTCGTGTATCGCGCCCTGGTAACCACCGGCGCCGGCGTCAACTTCCTGCAGTACCTGGCGCAGCTCGTTGCGAAAGTCTTCCATGTTCTGGAAACGATCTCTCGGTTCTTTCGAAAGTGCGCGATCGATAATCTGATTCAAACGCGGCGGGATCGGACTCGAGCGCAACTCTGAAATCGGTCGCGGCGGATCGTGCAGCACCGCGTGACGAACGTCGATCGTTGTCTTCCCGCGAAAAGGCCACGTGCCGGTCAGCATCTCGTAAAGCAAGACGCCAAGCGAGAAAATGTCGGCGCGTTTATCGACACGATCGCCGCGCGCTTGTTCCGGCGCCGCATAAGTTGCGGTGCCGTATGGAACGCCGACTTCGGTGAGTTCTGTGCGATGAATCCCTGATGTTGCGGCTTCGTCGTCGTCAAGGAGCTTAGCGAGACCGAAATCAAGCACCTTCACCTGGCCCGACGATGTGACCATCACATTTCCCGATTTGATATCGCGATGAATGATGCCGCGGCTGTGTGCGGCCGCGAGTGCGTCGGCGACTTGTAACCCGATCAGCAGCGTGGTTTTCAATTCGAGTGGACGACCCGCGACGAGTTGGCGAACGTTCTTGCCTTCGACGAATTGCATCGCGATGAAGTGAAGGCCATCCACTACATCGAGATCGTAGATCGTGCAGATGTTTGGGTGGTCCAACGACGATGCGAGGCGTGCTTCGCGTTCGAATCGTTTTAGATTTGCTTCCTTCAGGCTCAGTTCGGGTGGGATTACCTTGATCACAACCGAACGGCCGAGCTTGAGGTCCGTCGCTTTGTAGACCGCGCCCTGCCCGCCGACACCGAGCTTGTCAGTGATGCGATAGTTGCGAAGGGTCTTACCTACCATTATCGGTGTTCATCTACTCAAACGTAGCTAGCAGTTCTTCGGCAGTCGCTGTTGCCGTTCCGACTTTTCCGACGACGATTCCCGCGGCGTGATTTGCAAACGACGCGGCTTCGAGCATCGTTGCGCCGGCCGATAACGCTCCTGCCAACGCCGCGATAACCGTGTCGCCTGCACCCGTAACGTCGTAAACCTCGCGTGCTGCGGTCTCGACGAAAACCGGTTCGCCGTCACCTTCCAACAACATCATTCCGCGATCGCCGCGAGTAATCAGCACCGCATCGCATCCGAGTTTTTCTCGAATGACTTTCGCGGCCTGGTGCGAGCCATCGTCCGAGGTGTCTTCAGAGTCGCTCATGCGCAGGGCTTCGAAGTGGTTGGGCGTCACGAGTGTTGCCGGACGATACGAGTTGAAGTTGCGAAGTTTCGGATCAATGAGAACAGGCGCGCGTTCGTAGGCGAGCGGCAGTATCGCGCTCAGAATAGCAGGCGTAACGACGCCCTTGTCGTAGTCTGAAACGACAAATGCGTCGGCTTCCTTGAGCGCCTCTTTCAAACACGCAACGATCTTCTCTTCCAACTTTCCATTTACTCGAATGCGCGACTCGCGATCCGCGCGCACGACTAGCTGACTGTGCGCGATGATACGCGTCTTCGTTGTTGAAGGACGCGACTCATCCACGATCAAACATCCATCCTGAGTTCCGAGTTCACGTAAACCATTCTGCAACCGCTGCCCGGCGCGATCATCACCAACAACACCAACCACTGATCCGCGCGCGCCAAGCGCAACTAAATTCGCCAGCACATTCGCAGCACCACCGAGATGCACCGACTCGCGTCGGACATCAACAACCGGAACGGGCGCCTCGGGTGAGATGCGCGTAACGTCGCCCCAAACAAACTCGTCGAGCATCACGTCGCCTAGCACGACGACGTTTCGGCCGCGAAGCTTTTCGAGGATTTCGGCAGCGCGAGTTTTAGTTAACTGAGACATTTATTGAAGCACTCGTTCGATCGCGGCTACAACGCGTGGAACAGGCACGCGCAATATACATTCAGGCTGAGCAAATTTCTCGCAAAAATACCCGTGACAAGGCTGGCAAGGCATCTCTTCAAACACCACCTCGGCCGCTGCACGATTCCACGGCCGCCAGTGCGGAATATTCGAAGAACCAAAAATAACGACGCTCGGTGTGCCGACCGCGGATGCGATGTGGGCTATTCCACTGTCGTTGCCGACGAAGAGTTGCGATCTTGCCGCTAACGCGGTGACCTCCGGAAGCGATAGATCATTAAACGAAAGTATGTGAACCGAAAGTTCCGCAAGCAGATGCTCCATGGTTGCGCTTTCATTAGGCGCAACGATTGCCACCGGAGCAAAACCGCGGTCACCCAGAAACTCTGCGACCCGGGCAAAGTTTTCAGTCGCCCATTGCTTGGTCGCGAAAGCTGCAGCGGGATGAATCAAAGCGATCTTTCGATCTTCGAGTCGGGCCGCGGAAAGTCGTTGATTGATCGATTCTGCCGCTTCCACGTTAACGCCAAGTTGCGTGCGTGGACGATCCGTGACCGGAACCCCGGTCCAACCCAACAGAGCCAGTTGTTGTTCGACGGAGTGTGTTTTCTGTTGTCCCCAAAGTAATAAAGGCGATGGTGCGGTATGTGTATGAAGCTGTGCGTACTGGTAAGTCTTGAAGCCGACTCGATGCGGCGCGCCCGTGGCTCGCGTCAAAAACGTCGCCGTAGTTCCACCGTGCAGGTTGTAAACAACGTCGTAATTCGCAGCACGAAGCTCTCGCGCCACGCGTGCACGGGCCATGAAACCGCGGCCTTCCAGGACGATCACGTTATCGATATGAGGATGATTTTCGAGCACGGGCGCGACCCAATCTTCCACGAGAATGTCGACCTTGACGTGTGGCAGGAAACGCTTTAACGCGAACGCTGAAGGCGTGGCCAGAACCGTATCGCCGATCGAGCGCAGGCGAACGAGTAGGATCTTTCGCGCATATTGCCAGTCCCAGCGAGCCTGCGCGAGGGGTTTCGCTGCGTCCTGACCGTGCGCTCCGTACATTGGCTGTGTTTCGATGACGCGCAAATGTGGAGTCGACTCAACGATGTTGCGCAGGCTGTTCATCGGTCATTCTTCGATGGTGGCCTCGTCGATGAGCATTACCGGAATGTCGTCGCGGATGGGATAAACGCGTTTACACTCGACGCATTTCAGTGCGTTCCCATCCGGCTTTAGTTCAACCTTCGCTTTGCAAGCCGGACACGCGAGTATTTCCAAGAGTTCCTGACTGACTGCCATTGGCTAGACCTTTCTAAGCGGCACTTCGAGCGGGAATGCAGAAAGCTTATCACAAAGCCAGCGGCAGCAGGCAGGACGCCGGCGCAGCCGCGCACGATCCTGGTCCGCCGCCTGCTCCTGCTTGATCGATCGTAGATGCTATGTTAGTGATTTGCAGAGATGTCACTGGAATTTGCACTTCAATATAGCTGCCCGTTGCGCGCAAACTATTCCGAGAAGCACCTGCGGCAGTGGGGACGCCTGAGCAGCTTGCACGCGAGGCTCACCACGGGAGACGATACCGCGCCTTCAATCGATAAACTTCAATGGGTTGAAAACGCTAGCGCCGAAATCGAGCGCATGCAACAGGCGACCGTAGTCTGTGCTCATTGCCCGGCTTGCCTGCCATTGGACGCTGCCGGTGATGGAGAGTCGGTTGGTTGCCTCGGGAGAATTAACTACCCGGTCGAAGCACAATTTGAAAAGTTTCTCGCTGATCGCGTTCAACTTTCACTCGACACGCTCGACAAAGAAGATCAGCCTCGATTACTTCGCATTCTGATCGATCCGGAATCACCTTTCGACGGTGAGGCGACGAAAGAGTTGCGACGCGTTGTCACCGACGAGGGCTTGCGATTCTTTGAACTACGCGTGCCAATTGTTCTCACTCGCGAGGCGGCGCGACTGACCACTGACAATATCTTCGATCTGCTCGCCGGCTTTCGATCGGAAGACAGCGACTCCACGACTTACACTCGCGAGCTCCCTTACGAAGCTGCCGCGGACTACTACGACTTTCTCGATCTGATGTTGCGCAGTGAATTGAGCCAATCGGAAGTCACGCGCCTGACTTCACGGAGTCGAAACTACAACCAGTTCCTCCGGTTACTCACCGCAATCGAAAAAGCGGAAGCCTTAAATACGCGCGTCTTAATCGATTGAGCCACAAAAGGCACAAATAGGTTTTGCTGATTTTGTGCCTCTTGTGGCTATAACTCTGGCGAGTTATTGCTTCTTCTCGTCGAGCATGCGAAGAGTGTCGAGGATGAGGTTTGTGTTGCTGAGTGCTTGTATTTTGATTGGAAACTGTTCCACGGTTTTCTGAAACTCAAACGTGCCGGCAGTAATCTCCACCACCTTTTGAAAACCGAGCTCGGCCATTTCACCGTCGCATGAAGCATCGACGATCCGGCCATCGTTGAAGTTCACGCGGCCTTCATGGTTTGGACCACCGATAGTCAGCACTCCATTCAACCGCGCGTTTTCGATCACCTGGATTGCGTCGAAAACGCTGATCGCGCTGAGGTCACCGGCAAGCGTGAAATGTTTACGTTCGAAATTCGCTTCGGGTGCGGGTACCGGTTTCAGATCGGGTCGACGGGCGCGACGGATCGCCTCGAGACCTTTCGCGATGTTTATCCGGTCATCGAGCTGCTTGGCTTCGAGTAAGCGATCGTGGGCCGTATCGAAGTCTTCGCGTTCAATGTAAAGACTGGCGAGCGCCAAACATTGCCGGGCGGCTTCTTCGCCGTGTTTTTGCGAAGCACAGATTTCGCGCATACGTTCGCGCAATTTGATTGAACGACTGTTCAATTCCAGTGCAGTCCGCAACCGTTTAATGGCGCGGTCCGCAGCCTGGTACTTCATGAACAGTTCGGCGTCGAGCAATGCTGCCTCCACTTCGCCGACGTGTTCAGTTTGTGAGTCCGTGATATTCACCATTTCGGAGTTTACCACAAGCCTTTTGCGGCTTATGGATACGAAATCGTGCGTGCGATGGTCCTTTTTCTAGGAAAATAGCGCGTTATTAGTTAGGAGGATGAATTGGCATGCAACTCGCAAAGCAACCAATTCGTACGACCCTCATCAGAAGAAATAGGATGGTTAACGACATGAACCGATGGATGAAAAGACGAATTGAGCGATCTCGGGCGCGTTGCGAAAAGCAGCGACGCGGATAACACGGATTTTTTACGGATTACGGCTCTTCTTTTTGAGGTTGTCAAAGATCAATCTCTTGAACTCAGGTTTCTCGCCGAAATTCAGTATTAGCCCAACCTCTATTTCCGTGGCTCTTAGATAATGCAACAGTTGCGCTCGGTGGGATGGATTCAGCGCGCGAGCGGCTTTTAGTTCCAGCAACACGCAATTTTCCACCAGTACATCCGCTTCAAAATGCCAACTCGAGTACCGCGAAACCAAACGGGAATATCGACGGGACTGCAAACGCATCAATCCCGCCGATGTGAGTGCTATACACTAGTGACTTCTGGTATACCGATTCCAGAAACCCGTGTCCTAATTCGTTGTAAACCTTATAGAACACCCGAATGATCAGATCTGTGGTCTTATCCGTGCTTTAGATCCGTGTTCATCTGTGGCTAAAAGTCCACTCGGAGCCCGAGCCTGATCTGACGAGGGCGCATCGTCCTTGTAGCCACAAGAAAACCATCTGCCGCATCTAAATTAATGAACTCAGAGCCGAAGCTAAAAACGGTCTTATTCAGCACATTATCCAACTCAACTGACACCCGAAGCGGCCCAATCTGCCGCGTGACATTCAAGTCGAAAACAAAAAGCCCCGGACCGCGTCCCGCATTCCGCGGTAAATTTCCCACCTGTCCGATCTGAGGCACGCTGAAACTTTCGATTATCGAAGGATCGATTGGTTCACCCGGTCTGCGCCAACGAAGGGAACGAAGATCACCGGAGTAATCAGGTCGATCGTTTGAAACGTCGTCCAGGTTGCGATCAATACCGCCTAACGAAATGTTGAATGGCGCCCCCGAAGCAACGCGCCAGATCGGAGACAACTGCAGTGCGCCAAGCAAGCGCGGCAGGTTGAACGTTCCGGAGAACACGAAGCGGTGACGTCGATCCAGAAGACTGCGTGCTCGTTCCGCACGGAAGTCACCGGGAATGAGTGCATCGGAAGTGTTTACAACACCGTCGTCGATCAAGGTTGACAACGTGTATCCCGCTCGGAAAGTGAAACTCGAATCGAATCGCTTCCTCAGTTCGATAGTCATCCCACGATAGAAACTATTACCGGCGGAGATTAGTTGTTCGATCTCTCCGCGTGTGGGATCGGGTCGAAGGTTGTTGATCGCAGCGAGAGCGACTTCGAGCATCGTTGTTGACGATGGGCTGTTGAGATTCATCACTGAAACTGGAACACCTGCTTCGACGGTACGAATTACCTGGTTTGAGTTTCCAAAAACAAATCTGACTAATTCGCCTGCGTTGGCCGCGTTGTAAAGCCGACGAGTGGAAGTGGGGGCGCTGATGAAGTTTGCGAAATCGCGTGAAGCTAAAAACTCGGTGAAGTTGTTGTAACCTCGCGGCAGCACCGGTGCGTTCGCATTGAATTCACGCCAAAGGTGAATCCCGCGCGTGAACGTGAAGTTGGCCTCGACTGAGTACCCGCGACCAAGATCGCGCTCGACACCGGCGTTGATTTGATAACTCTCGGGAATTGTCAGTTGTGGATCCAGGCGGCGAGAAAAGTCGGTATTCAACACACCAAATTCACGAACCAAACTCGAGTTTGCATCGAGCGTTTCGGGAAACCTCAGATTTTTCGAGATGAACGAACGCCGTTGTTCGGTCGTCATCAGCTTTCCGGTCACAGGATCGCGAAGAAGATTTGTGTCGAAGAAGAGTTGTTGTTTGCCGAGAGCGAAATCGTCGATCGTTCTCAGCAACGGACGATTGAAAAAGATCCCACCACCAAAGCGCACGACGAGCTTTCCAGATTCGTACGGGCTAAGAGCGAGCGAGAGCCTCGGTCCGAAATTGTTTAGGTCGTGAAGAATCGTCTCGTACTCGTAACGCAGGCCATAACTCAGAAGCAGCTTCGGAGAGATCTGCCACTCGTCCTGCACAAAGAAACCGGTGTAAAGATTCTTCTGCGTCGATGAGCTTTGAAAGTTCTGCCTGAACCGACTGGGAACGCCGGCGAGAAAATCTCCTGCACTCGCGAAGTTGAACGTGCCGCTGACATCCGAAAGATCAATAAAGGTCGAACGGACGTGATGAACATCAATACCGAATTTGAGGGAATGATTTCCATTTACAAAGGAGAGTGTGTTTTGAACCTGGAACCGATCCTCGCGCCTGTCGCTTCCACCGGTCGTCGAAGAACCTGCGACCAATGTTCCGGTCCGCCGTTCAGCATCGCCTGCAAGCAATGGATCGTTCAGAGTGATCAGCACAACCGGTGTGTCGCCACCACGCGCTTCAAACGCCGGCGCGAGACGTGAAAACTGAAATCGCAGTTGATTAACGACGCGTTCGGAGAATACGAACGTGTCGGAAACCGAGATTGCGTCGGAATTGCGTCTTCGTCCTTGAAGGGATTCAGCCAGGCGATTACCGCCGCCAAACTGTCTTAAATTGATCATTCGCCCTTGCAGATAGACAAACGAAGCGTTGTGCATTGGTCCAAACTGGTGGTCGACTCGGGTTGTGATGTTCGTATTCTTGAGTGGCGTGCTGATCGATGAAATGAACGGCGCGACTTCCACTGACCGTGCCGGCGCGTTAGCGTCTTCCATCCGGGTGCGCTCGGGATGTGTTGGAGACGGTAATTTAAAGAGCGCGCTCTGTTGCACAGGAACAAGGGTGTCGATTAGCGCACTATCCAAAACCTTGGTCAACTCGTATGAAACAAAGAAGACTGCGTTCCTGGAAGCGAGTGGTCCACCGATCGTGAAACCACCGGCGTGCTCCTGCAATGGCAGCCGCGCGAGGCCCAGCGAGTTGTTTCTGAACGTATTCGCGTTGAGCGACTCGTCCCGGAAGAAATAGAAGCCGCGACCATGAAATTGCTGCGAGCCGCCCCGCGTGCGCAGGTTTATGCGACCTCCTGACGCGCGTCCGTACTCTGCTGAAAACTGGTTTGTTATCACTTGTATTTCTGCGACAGCTTCAAGCGAGGGTTGGAAACGTTCCCGTGCAGCGCGATCGTCGTTGTTGTCGAGGCCGTCGATCGTGAGGTTGTTCGAATACGCCGGAGCCCCTGCGAGTGAAAACGTGCCCGCTTCTTCCGGCGTGTTTGCCGCATTCGTGTTGCGATCTTCGGCGAGATCGCGTGTTGAAAGTGGCTCTTCCGTGACGCCCGGAAGCGTGAAGATCAAATCGAGAGCCGAGCGCGTGTTGAGCGGCAACGAGTCGGTTTCACGCGAAGTGAGCGTCGCGCCAACTACGGTGCGTTTCGTGTCGACTACAGGAGTTTCGGCTGTGCTGACTACAACCGGTTCAACTACAACGTCCGATGGAATCAGCGTCGCATCGAACTGCAGGCTCTGACCTGAGACGGTTGCGACGTTTGTGAATTCCTGCGATGCGAAGCCTGGGTACGACACGCGAATGATGTAGGTCCCGGGTTCGAGTTGGACCAGGCGGTAACGACCTTCAGAGTCGGTTGTTGTCGTACGTGTCAGTCCGGTTTTGATTGGCCTCGCTTGAACTTCGGCGCCCGGAAGCACCGCGGCATTCTGGTCCGTAACGCGACCATAGATCGTCACCGTGTCGAGATCTTGTGCTTGAACGTTAAAGGTGAATAGAAGAATAGTGAGAAGTGTGAGACGTGAGGTCATACTGTTGTTGCTCCTTGTGAGGTTTTACTGCGGGCGCAACTTTAGCATGAAAACAGATTTTGTCTAGTGTTTTACCCGGCGGCGCAGGACTGCGCTTCGCGTGAGTGGCACGAGTGCGTCGCTGCCTTCAGGCGCTGGATCAAAATTAGTGAGCTCTTCGGCGTGCGTCTGCAGGTATTGAAAGAACCTCTCAAACTCCTGCTGCATCGCATCCATCTTCTCGCGCATGTTGAGTATGATCTCGACTCCCGCAAGATTCACCCCGAGGTCGCGCGTCAATGAAAGTATCAACTCAAGCCTCTCGAGATCCGGATCGGTATAGAGCCGCGTGTTACCTTCAGATCGCGAAGGCTTCAACAACCCCTCACGCTCATACAATCTCAGCGTCTGCGGATGAATCCCATACTGATCCGCTACCGCGCTGATCGTGTAGGTCTTTGGTTTGCGGCTGCTCATTACTCCAAGCCCATCTCAACGCGTGGGTTCGAAGAATTCAACTTCGAATACTCTCGCAGCAATTCCTTCGTCTCTTCCGAAATCACCTTCGGCAAAGTCACTTGCACTTCTACAAACTGATGCCCCTTCGCGCCCGGATTGCGCAACGACGGTGCACCACGATCGCGCAAGCGAAACTTCTGACCGGATTGCGTGCCCGGCGGAATTCGCAGTTGCGATTTTCCCTCGACCGTTGGCACTTCAATCTTCGCACCTAACGCAGCTTCGGGCACCGTGATCGGAACCGTCACGTAAATGTTGTCGCCCTTGCGCGTGAAATACTTGTGCTGACCGACGTTCGTGATGATATGCAGGTCACCCGCAGGGGCACCCATGCGTCCACCTTCACCCTTCCCGGGAATCTTTACGCGCGAGCCAGTCTCAACACCAGCCGGAATACGAACCTTCACTGTCTCTGACTTGGGCGTCGTTCCTTTGCCATGACAAAGCGAACACGGCGAGCGCCTTCGACCAGTTCCACCACAATCCGGGCATTCCTGCGCAAAACGCAACCGGCCACCCGCACGCTGCACCTGACCGGATCCTTTGCACGTAGAACAAACAACCACTGGACCACCAATGTCGCCCGCACCGTTGCAACGCGAACACTGCTCGGAACGATTGACCGTGATGTTTGTCGTTAAACCTCTAATAGCCTCTTCAAACGAAAAACTCAGCGGCATCTCGATATCATCGCCGCGTTGAGGCTGCGGGCGTGGCGGTTCCTTCTCTCTCGTCGCACCGCCACCGAAAAGATCTGCAAAGATGTCGCGGAAACTGCTGCCACCGGCGCCTCCGGAGCTCGTCGCGCTGCCCCAGTCAAAACCAGTGAAATCAAAACCAGGCGCCGTCCTGCTGCTGGATGGACCAGCGCCTCTTGCGTGCGCGTCTGCCAGGTTTTCAGAGTACTGACCAAAACGATCGTAGACGCTTCGCTTCTTCGGATCGGAAAGTACGTCGTGCGCTTCCGACATTAATTTGAAGCGTTCCTCGGCTGCTTTATCGCCCGGATTCACATCAGGGTGATACTTCCGCGCCAATCGCCGGTAAGCCTTCTTGATCTCGTCAGGCTTGGCGTCGCGCTTTATGCCGAGTATTTCGTAGTAATCCTTTTTCGCCATCTCGTTAACAGAACCGAGCGCGGTAGCGCCGGGTCAATCTCAGTCTAGGAGCTTCCTAGTCAATTCATCGACCCGGCGCTACCGCGCTCGGTTCTGCTAAATCCCCCTTACTTGTTTTCGTCTACATCCACATATTCAGCGTCGATCACATTATCTTCGCCCGAACCACTCGAGGATGAGGCTCCTGCCGCCGACGCCTGGTCACCGGCTTGAGTTCCCCCGCCTGGAGGTGGCGCCTGCTGATAAAGTGCCTCAGCCAACTTGTGCGACGCATTTTGCAGTTGATTGAAAGCCTCGTTCAGTCGTTCAAGTCCACCTTCAGTCAACGCGTTCTTCGCATCGGCAATAGCCGACTCGACGTCAGCGGCAACTGCTCCGACTTTCTCGCGATTCTCCGAAAGCGTCTTCTCCATCTGATAGACAAGACCATCGAGACGATTCCGCGCTTCGATCTCTTCGCGCTTGCGAGCGTCGTCAGCAGAGTGTGACTCGGCATCCTTCATCATCTTGTCGATCTCATCCTTCGACAAGCCGGAAGAAGCCGTGATCGTGATCTTCTGCTCGCGACCAGTTCCCATATCCTTCGCCGACACGTTCACGATGCCGTTGGCGTCGAGATCGAATGCAACTTCGATCTGCGGCATGCCGCGCGGCGCCGGTGGAATACCGACAAGGTGAAACTTACCTAACGTGCGGTTGTCGCTCGCCATTCCTCGCTCACCCTGAAGAACGTGGACCTCAACCGACGTCTGATTGTCAGATGCAGTCGAAAAGATCTCCGACTTCCGCGTCGGGATAGTCGTGTTTCTTTCGATCAACTTGGTGAACACTCCGCCGAGCGTTTCGATCCCGAGACTGAGCGGTGTCACGTCGAGTAAAAGGATGTCAGTCTTCTCACCCGAAAGAACACCCGCTTGCACAGCCGCGCCAATCGCAACCACTTCGTCAGGGTTCACGCTCTTGTTTGGCTCCTTGCCAAACATTTCTTTGACGATTTCCTGAACTTTCGGAATACGCGTCGAGCCACCAACGAGCACCACCTCGTCGATCTTCTTCGCATCGAGTCCAGCGTCTTTCAACGCTAATTCGACCGGCCCTCGGAGTCGCGAAAGAATCGGATCGACCAACTGCTCGAACCGTGAACGAGTGAGTTTCATCGCCAGGTGCTTCGGTCCGGATTGATCCGCAGTAACGAAAGGCAGATTGACCTCGGTTTCCATCGTGCTGGAAAGCTCGATTTTTGCTTTTTCAGCGGCTTCCTTCAGACGCTGCAACGCCATCTTGTCGTTCGAGAGATCGATGCCCTGGTCCTTCTTGAACTCATCGATGATCCATTCGATCAGGCGTTCGTCGATGTCGTCGCCGCCGAGGTGCGTGTCACCGTTTGTCGACTTAACTTCCACAACGCCTTCGCCAACTTCGAGGATCGACACGTCAAACGTACCACCACCGAAGTCGAAAACTGCGATCGTCTCGTCTTTCTTCTTGTCGAGACCGTAGGCGAGCGCAGCCGCCGTCGGTTCGTTCACGATACGCATCACTTCGAGGCCCGCAATTCTGCCGGCGTCTTTCGTCGCCTGGCGTTGCGAGTCGTTGAAGTAGGCTGGAACCGTGATAACCGCCTTATCGACTTTCTGACCGAGATAATCTTCGGCCGACTGTTTCATTTTCTGGAGGACGATCGCCGAAATCTCCGGCGGGCTCCACTCTTTGGCACCGGCTCCAATACGCACGTCGCCGCTGCCTGCACCCTGCACCTTGTAAGGGACTTGTTTGATTTCTTCGCTAACTTCGTTATAGCGACGTCCCATGAATCGCTTGATTGAATAAACTGTATTTTCAGGATTGGTTACCGCCTGGCGCTTGGCAACCTGACCAACAAGGCGACTGCCGTCTTTCGTGAACGCCACGACCGATGGGGTGGTGCGGCCACCTTCGGAGTTGGTGATAACGGTAGGTTCGCCACCTTCCATGACCGCGACGACCGAGTTGGTTGTTCCTAGGTCAATTCCAATAATCTTGCTCATCTTCTTTTAATCTCCAAATTGCTTGAGTAAACGTTCGACCCGGCGCTCCGCTCCGGCCCTAATCAGGCGCCGCCTTCAAACGACTCAGCCTTGAACGCTCGCTAATATAATACTTGAGTGAGGTCTTGTCAACTTTATCTTGAGTGCCTTTGATGCTTTAACGGCGGTCTTCGTTGACGAGTTTGGAGACGAAAAAGACGTAGTGGGCGCCCGAGAGGATGGCGAAGCCGAAGACGGTGGCGTAGAGGGTTGGGAGGTAGTAGCCCGTGCCGTAGGGGACACTGGCGGCGAACATGATGATTCCTATGGCTGTGATTTGAATTACGGTGTTGATTTTCCCGAGCATTGAGGGGCGAAAGCCGCGGAAGCCGGTGACGATGTTAATCGCCGCTGCTCCGACAAGGATAAAAACGTCGCGGCTAATGACTGCCACGGTGACCCAGAACGGAATGGGCAGGTGCGACGGAACGGGCTGCGGGTAAATTGAGCGCATCGATAACACGACGAAAGCTGTGACCAGCATCAGTTTGTCGGCGATTGGGTCGAGGATCGTTCCGAGCTGTGATTTTTGATTGAAACGACGCGCGAGCAGGCCGTCCAGGCCGTCAGTTACCCCCGCCAGGAAAAAGACCGCCAAAGCGAGTACGAATCGCTGGTAAAAGAGCAGCGAGACGAACACCGGAATCAAAACCATCCGGAAAACGGTCAGTAGATTGGGAACAGTGACGATGCGGGAGGACATAACAGAACCGAGCGCGGTAGCGCCGGGTGTTTAGTTTCGAGTTTCGAGTTTACCCGGCGCTACCGCGCTCGCTTCGAAGTTCCAGCAGAGAGATTTCAGGAGGGCATCCATACCTGATGGGTAACACCACGGTTCCCAAGCCACGATTGACGTAAATTTGCGTGTTTCCCTGGCGTCCGAGGCCTTTCAGCAAGCGCCGGCGAACTTTGCCGGACGCGCTGCGCTCACCTCGAATAGCGACCTGGCCCCCGTGGGTGTGTCCACTAAGAACCAAATCAACTGAAGCTCGAGCCGCGCGTCTCAAAACGACTGGATTGTGAGCCAGCAGCAGCTTCATCTCGTCACGACGAGCACCTGCAAGCGCCAGCGACAAGTCTTCAAGACCCACCATCGTATCGTCCACGCCGGCCAGCCAAAAAGCAGCGCCATTCTTCTCGAAGCGCATGCCTTCGTTTATCAGGACCGTGATTCCCTCTGCGCGAAACAGGTCGGTTATCAACGCCGCGTCCACCCAGTGATCGTGATTACCCAACACCGCATAAACGCCGTGCCGGGCTTTAAGGCGCCCTAACATCTCCGCGCAAGGCGCTGCGTAAAGTCGCTCCTTCGAGATGTAGTCTCCGGTGAGCGCGATGATGTCGGGTTTGAGCCTGTTTGCAGTATCTACCGCTTGCTCGATCTGTTCTTTACTCGAAAAAGGCCCGTGATGAATGTCGGATAGCTGCACTACGCGAAAGCCGTCGAAGGCCTCCGGCAGTCGAGCAAGTTGAATACGTTTGTGTTCAATGCTGAGCATGTAGGGCTCGGTGAGTGCAGCGCGAGCAACATGCGTCAGGCTTACAGCGAGAGAACGCAACGGAGTGTCAGGTCGCTTGGAACCGCCATAAGGCGCGACACGTCTACGCTGGTTCCATCGAATCGGAGTTGCCATATCTGGGAGTCTGGGTTTTAGCGCCAACCTGCCGGGGAAGCGCCTAAAGTGGGGCGCATTATAGAGACCCTGAGCGAGGGAAGCAAACTTCAGAGCAGGAATTTTGAGCGAAATATGTGTGATAATCGGCTACTTTGCGAAAAACCTGAATGAAACGCGCAACTTTAATCGGAGCTGCGCCCCTGTTTTTTATTCCGACTGCGAGTGCGAAGGCAGCGGCTGAAGGCGGTAGCGATCATGGTCTCGACCCGGCCGTCCTGATCGGCGTCGCCGTCATGCTTGTGCTCGCGAAAATCGGCGGCGAACTGTTCGCGCGAATGAAGCAATCCGCGGTGCTGGGAGAACTCGTTGCCGGAATTGTACTGGGCAACTTAGTGATACTTCGGTTTTAACGGCGCGGAATCACTTAAGACAAATGGCACCATCGCAGCACTCGCCGAACTCGGCGTGATCATTCTGCTGTTTGAAGTGGGTCTTGAATCTGACTTGCGAGAGATGGTTGAAGTCGGATTGTCGTCGTTGCTGGTAGCCGTACTTGGAGTAATTGCTCCTTTCATTCTCGGTTGGATAGTGTCGGCGTATTTCAGTCCAAACGAGCCCCAACTGGTTCATATCTTCATCGGCGCGATTCTCTGCGCCACCAGCGTCGGAATCACGGCGCGCGTCTTCAAAGATCTCGGCAAACTGAATACACGTGAAGCACGCATTATTCTCGGCGCCGCAGTGATCGACGACGTGCTCGGACTGCTGATACTCGCGGTCGTGGCTGGCGCGATCAGAGCTGCTGTAAACGGTGGCGCGCTTTCGATGCTCGACATCGGTTTCATCGCCCTGAAGTCGTTTGCGTTCCTCGTTGGATCGATTGTGATTGGCCACTTTTTGATGCCACGCGTGCTTCACGGCGCAGGTCGTTTGGAAACACGCGGTGTTCTGCTGACGCTCGCGATCTCTTTTTGCCTCGCCCTTGCGTGGGCAGCGGCGATGGTCGGCCTCGCGCCGATCGTGGGAGCGTTCGCCGCAGGATTGATTCTGGACGAAGTTCACTACAAGCCGACTGGCGGACGAGAGGAGCGCGACCTTCACGACCTTTTGCAGCCAGTCAGCACAGTGCTCGTGCCGATATTCTTTGTACTGATGGGTTTGAAAGTCGACTTGCGCCTCTTCGCTCGCATCGAGATCCTGGGTTTTGCGTTAATTCTTACTCTCGCGGCGATTATTGGAAAACAGATCTGCACTCTGGGTGTGACGGAGCGAGGCCTCAATCGTCTGGCGATTGGCATCGGAATGATACCGCGCGGGGAAGTCGGGCTGATATTCGCGGGCATCGGCGCTACGCTGATGTTGCCGTCGTCAACGGGCGTAATGGGACCGGTGATCAGTTCGTCCGTTTTCGGCGCAGTTGTTATCATGGTCATCATCACAACACTGATAACACCGCTCGCGTTGAAGTGGGCGCTTGGGCGAAAGAGCAAACGGGAGGGTTAGAATAATGGCCACAAGGAAGGATCAGCACAAAGTAGGCACGCCCGCGAAACCGCGAGGACAGCAAACCGGGTTTGCAGGTAATCCCGATCAGAATCGTGAAGAAATGAAGAAGACTCCGGCGATCCGAGGCCGCTTGAAGAAGGGAAATGAAATGTTCGGCGATGCTTCCGAACAACACATCGCTGGCGACGCTGTGACTCCGAGTACGAATTCCCCTTCAACCGTCGTGAAGACGGCCAGGAAGCAGAGACGGGGAGATGCGGGGAGGGGGTGACGGGGGGCCGTCTCCCCTTCACCCTTTCTCCCCATCTCCCCGTCCGTTCTTCCGCGCCAACAAATCCGTCAGTTTCGTGTCTTTATCACCGAGATCCTCGAGGTGAAACCGGGTGACCGAAAGCGACACTGATTTAGTCAGACGCGCTCAAGCGGACGATATTGATGCCTTCTGCTTGCTAGCCCAACGCTACGCACGACGGATCCATCTGCTCGCCTTTCATTACTGCCGCAACGCCCAGGATGCCGAAGATCTCTCGCAGGACGTGTGGTTGAAAGCGTATCAGGCGCTGCGGTCTTTTAGATCCGATTCGTCGTTCTACACGTGGTTACGAAGGATCACTATCAATGCTTTTCTGAATCATCGCCGATCGAGCGTGTTCCGCTGGCGCGGTCAAACAACGGCGGTGCAGCTCGTACAAATCGATTCGGAACCACTCGAATTTCGTCCGGTCTCGCCTGAGAAATATTTACAACAAGGTGCTGTTCGAAAGTGTCATCGACGCACTGGCCGAACTGACACCGTCGCAGCGGCTCGCGTTCCTGCTGCGCCACTACGAAGGAATGACCTACGACGAAATCGCCAACGCAATGAATTGTTCATCCGGCACGGTGAAGAAGGGCGTCTCGCGCGCGATTATGAAACTGCGCGCCAGGCTTTCGCCCGAGTATGACGACGGCGAGGAAACGCTAACGAATCTCGCCAGTGAATACTGATTGGAGTTGCAATGCACAGTTGCAGTGAAACGAAAGAACGAATAACCGAACTTCTTCTGGACGGAGCTGACTGCCGCTCGGATGAAGTGTTGTCGGCAGAGTTGCGCGGCTGCGGCGAATGCCGTAACGAATTCAACGCGCTCCGAGCAACGCTCCGTCTTACGATGAGACTAAGAGAGACGGCCGCTCCCGCAGAAAGTTACTGGATTCATTACCATACAAAACTTCGGCGAGGCGTCGAGGATTTGGCCAGACAGTCTCACGCAAAGGCGCAAAGGCGGAAAGAAGGATCTTTGGATTTCTTAGCGGCGTTGCGCCTTTGCGTGAAAACTTCCGTACCGATTCCGGTACCGCTGGTTGTTGTTATGATCATCGCCTGCATCGCGTTAGGTGTGTTTGCTGTTCGAGCCAATCGAATGCCCGCGGCTCAGCGGCCTGTGATTGTGCAAGTGCCTGTGGAAGTGCCGGTGGTCCAGGAGAAGGTCGTAACGCGAGTCGTTTATCGCAAGTCACGACCGTTCGCTCAAAGTTCGAAACAAACCAACGACGCCGCAAGAGTTGAAGGAACACTCGCCAAGTCGAGACCAACAAACACCCCACCCACTCTCGAAGGATTCAAGCCCACTGAAGAAGTTAAACTAACCGTAATCAAAGGAGGATCCACAAATGAGAAGTAGGATCTGGATCCTCCTGCTTTGTCTTCACTGCTGCGCGTTTGCGTCAGCGGCACAAGGCACTGCGAAACGGCAGGTGGTCCTGCAAGTCTCAAACGGCGGATTCGTCGCGTTCAGAAGTGAAACATCCGGCGACAAGGCAGTAGCCGACCCCGGCGCACTCTCGGCGTTGCTTTACTCGCAAGCTTTCACAGGCGAGAACCGGATCATCCACCGCGTCCTGACTGACGCGCAGCAAAACGTCGTCTTCGGCTACGACCTTTGGATCAGCGCCGATCCCGTTACGAAGAAATTCAGTGTCGCTGTTTTGCCCGCCGACGAGGCCTTTCGCCGTAGTTTCTTGAAAGATTTCACCCCACTGCGACCCGACGGCCCGTTTGCGACGTTTCCTAAATCAACGACACCTCAAACGTTGGACGATGGCGACGCCGTCTCACTCGAACTTCTCGTTAACAAAGAATCAGGTGTGAAGATTATCGACGTGGTCAGCGTTACTTTCGATCGTACTCGACTGCGCGAGAGTAATCCCGATTCAGCGCCGAAAGACTTCAGTCTCGAGGCAGTGGCGCTTGCCGTCAAAAATCACAGTCTTTCGATCGACGGAACTGTCGTGAATAAAAGCAAGTCGAGCATCGGCGCGTCGGGTGCGCTGCTTTGGTTTTACATTCCCGACCGCGGGCGTTTCATTCTTTCACTCGTGCCGCGCGAGGGATATCAGTTCGAGAAGATCG
Organism: uncultured Acidobacteriota bacterium; assembly: GCA_963728575.1. Lineage (GTDB taxonomy): Bacteria > Acidobacteriota > Blastocatellia > Pyrinomonadales > Pyrinomonadaceae > PSRF01. The sequence continues at coordinate 676,703 of CAVSKT010000011.1, read as the reverse complement.
CGGTGCTCGACGAAAACAGGATCGCGTTCACTGTGAACGGCGAGCTTTACGAGTGGGTTTCGGCCGCGCCGATACTTCCCAGCGGAGGCTCGTGGTATCTCTGGGTGCTGCACGATACTGACTACACGCCGTTCTTTGGATCGGAAACACCGACTCCGAAAACGGCGAAGAAAAGTCTGAACGTGTTTGAAAAGATCGAAGGCGTGCTTACGGCCCAGGGCGCCGAGCTCACGCTGACTCTTTCACGTTCGAAAGGAAATCAGAATCCGGTTGTTCCTCAACGCGTGATGGTCGGCGGCGCCGACAGCATAGAAAACCTTTTGCCAAAAAGTCCTTAGTTCCCGTCTCCCAATCTCACGTAGCTAGTTTACCAATGATTTGCGGGGTTTCTCTGTGCAACCTCTGAGCTCTCTGTGTCTCTGTGGTTAAGCCGGCTCTGAGTAGAACAACCACAGAGGCACAGAGAACACCGAGGTCGCACAGAGAAGAACTCACAAAGGAGATTGAAATGAATAGAACCAACGTTTTTGCCGCAGCCATTTGTATTTTTCTTTTGCACTCAGTAGCGCTATCGCAATCACAGGATTTGCCGAAGTTTGAAGTCGCAGGGGAGTTCACCACGTTGGAACGAGGTGATTTCAACGGACGAAGAACCGATCCCGGATTCGGAGCTCGGTTTACTTACAATCTCAATGAGGTTTTCAGTCTTGAGGCTGCCGGTTATTTCTTCCCAAAAGGCTGCTTCAGTTGCCGGGAAAATGGGCGCATAACGGAAGTTGTCGGCGGAGTGAAAGTGGGTAAAAGGTTCGAGAACTGGGGAATCTTTGCAAAAGCTCGACCGGGCTTCATTCGTTTTAGTGAGGCCGACTTCGACATAGTTCCAATCCCGGGCGGTGGACAATTCCCGTTTAGGTTCGAAAGACGCGCTCTAAATGCCTTTGCTACTGATATCGGAGGTGTGCTCGAGTTCTATCCTTCAAAGCGCATCGTGACGCGCTTCGATGCCGGCGACACGATCATTTATTTCCCGAGTAGAACGAGGCAGTTCGTTGCGTTCGATGATGTGGGTGGATTCACTCTGGTCCCATTTACAGTGCCGGCCAGAACTACTCATAATTTCCAGTTCATGACCAGTATTGGTTTTCGTTTCTGATCCTCTCGATTCTCTGTGGTTTCCTGTGTTTTGTGGTAATGTGCGCGAAGCTTCACCACAGAACACAGAAAACTCAGAGGTCCCACAAAATGAATAAAGTCCGTTTTCTCGCGGCGGTAATTAGTGTGCTTCTTTTTCACTCAGCGACGCACTCACAATCACAGGATCCACCAAAGTTCGAAGTCGCAGGCGAGTTCCTTACCCTCCAGCGAGACGACCTGAACGAAGGCAAAAGCACGCGGCCTGGATTTGGTGGGCGTTTTACTTTCAATCTCAACAAGATTTTCAGTCTCGAGGCAGCAGGATATTTTTTCCCTTACGAGTGTTTTGACTGTCAGAACCTGGGAACCGCGAAACAGGTATTCGGCGGTGTAAAAGCGGGGAAAAGATTTGATCGTTGGGGAGTCTTTGCGAAGGCGCGCGCGGGCGCGGTAAATCACGGTGATGATTTCGGCGGGTCTGTCCTTTGCTTGAATATTACATGCCCGTTTCCGACTGAAGAGTTCGAACCAATAAGAGCTCACGTCGCCTTTGATCTCGGCGGTGTAATTGAGTTCTATCCTTCAAGGCGCATCGTTACGCGGTTCGATGTCGGCGACACAATCATTCATCACAGGCGTCGGGTTACTGAGGGTCTCGTGTTCAATCTTTCGCGGCGACAGTTTGAGCCATTTAACTTCATCGAATTAGGTCGAACGAGCCACAACTTTCAGTTCACAACCAGTGTCGGGTTTCGCTTCTAGTGTTTGGGAACAGGATTAAGAGGATGAAAAAGGATAAACAGGATCTATCCTGAAAATCCTGTTCATCCTATCTAACGGCTTTAATCGACGACCCACGTGTCGCCGCTGTGAATCAACTTCTCCAGACTTCCCGGGCCGAATTTCGCGACTGCCGCGTCGATTTGATCCGTCATCATATCTTCGTACGTGGGCCGCTCAATCGCCCTGAAGATCCCGACCGGCTGCGGATAATCGGGCTGCTCCATGCGAGCGAGCATGAACGCCACCGAAGGATCCTTCAAGTAGATATCGTGAACTAGCAAATCGTTTTCAGTAATACCGTTTTCACCAATCGTCACGACTTCCGGTAACGCGCCGTTCATGCGAATACCCTTGTCGCGATTTTTCCCGAACACCATCGGCTTGCCATGCTCGAGGTACAACACGCGATCTGAACGAACGGTGCGTTCGGCGAAGTAGTCGAATGCATTGTCGTTGAAGATGTTGCAGTTCTGATAGACCTCGATAAACGAAATGCCTTTGTGTTTCGCCGCCGCTTCAACTATCGAGCCGAGATGCTTCACGTCGATATCGATCGAGCGCGCAACAAACGTCGATTCACTCGCGATTGCGAGTGACAACGGATTGATCGGGTAATCGATCGTTCCCGATGGCGTCGACTTGGTGCGCTTGCCAAACTCGGAAGTCGGGCTGTACTGACCTTTCGTCAAACCGTAGATACGATTGTTGAAGAGGATGTACTTCAGATCGAGATTACGTCGAATCGCATGGATGAAATGATTGCCGCCGATCGAGAGCGCGTCGCCGTCGCCGGTGATCACCCATACGCTCAGATCCGGATTCGCACACTTGATGCCTGTAGCCACTGCCGGCGCGCGGCCGTGAATACTGTGAAAGCCGTAAGTGTTCATGTAATACGGAAAGCGTGACGAGCAGCCGATGCCTGACACGAACACGATCTTCTCGCGCGGGATGCCGAGCTCGGGCATCACCTTTTGCACGTTGTTGAGAATCGCGTAGTCGCCGCACCCCGGGCACCACCGCACTTCCTGATCGGAAATAAAATCAGCCTTCTTCAACTGTCCCGGCGGCGGCGCAATCTTGCCCGACACCGCCGATCCGGTATCGCTCTCCGCGGAGACGACGTCCGGCTGATTGATATTTCCATTCCCAGTATGTCCATTACTCTGTGTGCTCATCATTACTCCTGAACTGATTCACTCTGTCTCACTGCTGCTTCCAGCTCGAGATATTTAGGTCTTACATACGGATCGAGTTTGGTGGCGAAGTCCTCATCGAGTTTACGAATCTTGATCAACTCTTGAACGTCTGCGAGATCCTTCAAGCGATGAGGGGCGGAAATGCCCGATGCCAGCTTGAGCTCGATCAGCTTCTCAAGGGTTACGAACCTTACCCCATCAATCTCAGTCGACGCCTCAGAAGGAGTAGGCATGCTGACCGGCTTCGGTTTTCCATCACCCGGGTACTCGCCCGTCGTCATTACTTCGATACTGACACCGTCACTCGTCGATCGAAGCCTTTTCCTCGCCCCGGGAAACGCCGGCGCATAACCCAATCCCACTAACTCCTGGTGAAATTTCTCCAAGCCGTCGGCCGTCATCACTAGATCTATGTCTTCAGTGAGTCGCGGATAACCGTACGCCAATAACGCAGTCGCCCCTATTACCGCATAGTCGATGCCATGTGTTTCAAGATCATGTGAAAGACGCGCCAGCGCTTTATTCAGTATTCCTTCACCCATAAAGTACCGACGAGCTTCCTCGTACCTGTCAACGACCGACTGATGTGAGGGACGCTCCTGCATTACAAATACTCTTCAACCTTTCTGACAATTTCCCGAATCTGGAATGGGCGGCCTTTGACTTTCGAGAAGGGGACCGCGTCGACCAGGTACTTCGCGCGGATCATCGTGCAGAGCTGGCCCAGGTTCATCTCGGGGACTATTACAGTTTCAAAGCGCGACAACACTTCGCCGAGATTGCGCGGGAAAGGATTCAAATGTCGCAGGTGTGCTGACGACACACTCTTTCCCTCGCGTTGCATCTTCTCAACCGCTGAGCTGATCGAGCCGTAGGTTGAGCCCCAACCGAGCACAAGAACCTTGCCTGCGGGTTCTCCCATCACTTCAACCGGCGGTACATCCGCAGCTGCGCGATCGATTTTTTCCTGTCGCAACTTCACCATCAGATGGTGGTTCTCAGGATCGTAGTTCACGTTTCCTGTGATGTGCTGCTTCTCGATTCCGCCGATGCGATGTTCGAGTCCCGGAGTTCCGGGAAGCGCATACGGACGCGCGAGTGTTTCTTCGTCGCGAGCGTAAGGCATGAACGTCGCCGGATCGGTCGCGAACTTAACTTCGATCTTCGGCAGATCTTTAATCTCAGGAAGGGCCCACGGCTCCGCGCCGTTCGCGAGATAACCGTCGGACAGATAAAACACGGGAGACATGTACTTGAACGCGAGACGGACGGCTTCGATCGCCATGTGGAAACAGTCAGCAGGCGTCGCCGGAGCAATAACGATCGCCGGGCACTCACCATTGCGTCCCCAAACTGCCTGGAACAGATCCGCTTGCTCAGTTTTAGTCGGCAATCCGGTTGATGGACCACCACGCTGAACATTGATGATCACCAACGGCAATTCGGTCATCACTGCCAGTCCGATCGCTTCCTGTTTTAGTGCCACACCGGGTCCGGATGTTCCTGTCAGTCCGATCTGTCCGGCGAAGCTGGCGCCGATCGCCGCGCAAATCGCCGCGATCTCGTCTTCAGCCTGAAACGTTTTCACGCCAAAAGTTTTATGCCGCGATAGCTCGTGCAAAATGTCTGACGCGGGCGTGATCGGATACGAACCGTAGAACAACGGACGTCCCGAAAGCTGCGACGCTGTGATAAAACCGATCGCCGTCGCTTCGTTGCCCGTGATCTTTCGATACTTGCCCGGCGCGATTTGAGCTTTCTTGACGGTGTAGTGCGTCGTGAAGACTTCAGTTGTATCGGCGAAGTTGTAACCAGTCTTCAGCGCGATCTCATTCGCTTTCGCGAGCTCCGGACTCTTCGCGAACTTCCCCCTGATCCAGTTCAGCGTGTTTTCCATCGGGCGATCGTAGAGCCAGTAAAGGACGCCGAGAGCGAAGAAGTTCTTCGAGCGATCGATTTCCTTGCGCGAGAGCTCGACGTTGCCCTTAAGGGCGTTCATGTTGAGCGTCGAGATCGGCAGCTTGTGTACGCGATAACCCGCGAGCGAATTGTCGTCGAGCGGGTTCGTCGCGTAATTCGCGTATTTCAAATTCTCAGGCGTAAAGCCATCGGTGTTGAGGATGAGCGTGCCGCCGTCTTCCAGGTCGGGAAGGTTAACTTTCAAAGCCGCCGGATTCATCGCCACGAGCACATTCGGTTGGTCGCCCGGGGTCTTGATGTCCTGGCTGGAAAAGTTCAACTGAAAACCGCTGACGCCAGGCAAGCTGCCGGCAGGGGCGCGAATTTCCGCAGGGAAGTCGGGCAGCGTCGAAATGTCGTTTCCAACTACCGCCGACGTGTTTGTGAACTGCGTGCCCGTCAACTGCATGCCGTCGCCCGAATCACCCGCGAAGCGAATGGTTACGGTCTCGACTTCTTCCAGGTGCTTCTCAGGCTGCGTGACAGGAGGCTCTATAACAGTGCTCATTGTTAACTTGAAAACCTTTCAGGAATAATGATCGCCAGCGGATAGTATAGGACATCTAGGTCGGATAAGTCATAACACCTACTTCAATCTCGCAAGCTCTTCTTCATAAGGCGACATCGCAGCCAGTTTAGCAACGATTTCGGGCAGGATGCTCAGCGTCGCCTCAATCTCCGACTCAGTGTTGTACCTGCCGAGTGAGAATCGGATGGAACCCTGCGCCGCAGTGTATGGAACGTTCATCGCGCGCAGAGTTGGAGAAGATTCGTGCGTGGTGGAATGACAGGCCGAACCTGTGGACACGCAAATGCCCGCTTCATCGAGATGCATGAGAATGTTTTGACCGTCGACGTATTCAAACGAAATGTTCGACGTGTTTGGTAAACGTTTCGAGCGGTCGGCAACTCCGTTTAGTCGTGCGTTGGGAATCGAGCGGAGGATTTCATCTTCGAGACGATTCCGAAGCGCTTCGATGCGCGTGTGATCGTCGTCTTCACGCGCGAGCCGGCATGCGGCGCCAAGAGCGACGATGTTTGGAACCGCCGAGGTTCCCGCGCGTCGACCTTGCTCCTGAGCGCCTCCAATAATCAGCGGCGCCAGCGAAATGCCTTTACGGACATAAAGAGCGCCGACGCCTTGTGGCGCGTGCAACTTATGGCCCGACAGTGCAAACAGATCCACGTTAGCGAGATCGATCGGAACCTTGCCTACTGCCTGAACACCATCGACGTGGAAAACAGCTTCAGAGTTTTCGTGCACGATCCGGCCGATGTCGTTGATAGGAAACAGAACGCCTGTTTCGTTATTAGCCAACATAATCGACACGAGCGCTGTGTCAGGGCGTAGCGCAGCTCGCAGACTATCGAGATCGAGTTCGCCGTTTCCATCGACTCCCAGCCATGTGACTTCGTAGCCTTCGTTTTCCAGCAAGGTGCAGAGGTTTCGTACAGCCTCGTGCTCGACTAATGTCGTGATGATGTGTTTCTTCCGGGGCGTACCGGCGAGAACACCGCGAATGGCCCAGTTGTCCGACTCTGAACCGCACGAAGTGAAAACGATCTCGGTGGTGTCCCCTGCACCGAGCAAAGTTGCAACCTGCTCGCGCGCTTCTTCAATCGCGCGCTTCATCTCGCGTCCGAGCGTGTGCGCGGATGAGGGATTGCCGAAGTACTCAGTCAGGTAAGGCTTCATTGCGTCGGCCACTTCAGGCGCGACGCGCGTTGTTGCGTTGTTATCGAGATAAATCATGTGTTCTTTTGTGCCTTTTGTGGCTAATCGATCGTCGCCAGAATTTCCTGAATCAGTTGATGACATGAACCACAGCCGGCGCCTGCATTGCAAGCCTTCGTCACTTCAGCGACAGTCGTTAAGCCGCGCGTCTGAATCTCGCGCTCAATTGTACGTTCAGAAACGAAGAAGCAGGTACAGATCAACGCCTCGTCACCCGCCCAATCATCGCGCGCTGCATTGCTGAAGTCGCGGATTGCATCAATCAGAGCTTCGTGCGCGAGCTCAGCACAACGCTGGTCAACACCCTCAGGGTGTCCTGTCGCAGTAGCCTCCGCGGTTGTTAACCCTGTTACCTGTTCACTTATTATTGACGCTGCCGCAACCAGATCACTGCAACCGGCCGCTCTGAATCTCGCCTGAGTTATGGAATGCGTCTCGTCAACCTGAATCTGAGAACCGCACGTGCGCTCCACAAGTTAACGATGCTGAACGTCCTACAAACTTCGGTTCATCCGCGTCGCCGACGTTTCGAGGGTTGAAGAAATGATCCGCCGTTAATCCGTCCATGATCCGTGTTATCTGTGGTCAATTAACCACGGATTACACGGAAGGATACGGAGTTGCACGGATTATTCCAATCAGCTACGCTTCAAATGTATATGACTCAACTTACTGAACAACTCGTACTCGACAGCCTGCGGCAAATCCAGGACCCCGATCTGCACAAAGATATCGTCACACTCGGTTTTATCAGAGACCTCAAAATCGACGGCGGCAACGTCTCGTTTCGCATCGTGTTGACCACTCCAGCCTGCCCCGTGAAAGCGGAAATGGAAAGCGCCGCGAAGGAAATCGTCGGCGGCTTGCCGGGAGTTACGGCCGTTAACGTAACGATGGACGCCGAAGTGCCAAAGGGACGCGGCCTCGGCGAGAAACTCGTAATCGACGGCGTGCGAAACATCATCGCTGTCTCATCAGGCAAAGGTGGCGTCGGCAAATCAACCGTTGCTGTCAATCTCGCGGTCTCGCTCGCACTGGACGGCGCGCGCGTGGGCCTGATGGACGCTGACGTGTATGGTCCAAACGTTCCCATCATGCTGGGTGCGAGCGAAGCACGTCCGGAAGTCGACGGCAACAAGCTCGTGCCCATCGAAGCTTTCGGCGTGAAGTTTATGTCGATGGCTTTGCTGCAACCGGGCGACAAACCGATGATCGTGCGCGGGCCGATCCTGCACGGCCTCGTGAAGCAGTTTTTGTCAGACGTGAAGTGGGGCGAGCTCGATTACCTGATCGTCGACATGCCTCCGGGCACAGGCGATGTTCAATTGTCGCTGGCTCAACTCGTTCCAGTGCAAGGCGCAGTCCTGGTAACCACTCCCCAGGACGTCGCGGTCGCAGACGTACGTCGCGCATTGCGAATGTTTGAGACTGTCGCCATTCCCGTGCTCGGCATCGTCGAAAATATGAGCTACTTCATCGCGCCAGACACTGGCACACGTTACAACATCTTCGGCGAAGGCGGTGGTCAACGACTAGCGGTCACGTATCGCGTGCCGTTTTTGGGCTCCGTACCCCTCGGAATGGAAGTCAGAGAAGGCGGCGACAAAGGCGTTCCGGTAGTGGTCGGTCACCCTGACTCACCGCAGGCGCACGCGTTCCGGCGTGTCTCAGAAGAGGTGGCGCGGCAGGTGTCGATCGAAGCTATGAAGCCTGAACTTGTCGTTTTAGGTAAAGGGAAATAAGATAAGCACAGAGTTTCACAAGCTCAGCTTGAACTCTAAACCAAAAGTTTGATTTGAGAGGATTTAGAAAATGTCAGCAACTACAGCGCCTACCGTGGCACTCAACGTCACCGAATCGGCCGTAACTGAGATCAAGAAGTTTATGTCCAGCGAAGAGGGCCTACCCGAAACCTCAGGGCTCCGCGTGAGAGTTGTGCCCGGAGGGTGCTCTGGCTTTCAGTACAGCCTGAACATTGAAGAGCAATCGCGCGAAGGCGATTTCATTATCGACGAGAAGGGCGTGCGCATGTTCGTCGACATGTTCAGCGCGCAGTACCTGAACGGCGTAGAGATCGACTACGTGAGCGGTGTGATGGGTTCCGGCTTTACCTTCAAGAATCCGAACGCCACCGGAAGTTGCGGGTGCGGCACTTCGTTCACCGCATAAGATTCCGTCATTAATAATTTCAACAGGAGACGGGAGCGATTCCTGTCTCCTGTTTCACTTTAAACTTTAGAGCACACACAGGAGCAAGGATACATGCCAAAGATTCAAGCTGAGACTGCGAATGGTCTGGTCGAAACTGACGCACCGGAAGGAAAGAAACTCGTTCTCGTTCTCGAAGACTCCGGTATCGACATCCTTCACCGCTGCGGCGGCAACGCGCGCTGCACTACCTGCCGCGTTGAGGTTCTTGAGGGTGAGCCAGGCGAAATGGGAGAGCTCGAACGAAACCGTCTCGCGGTTGAAGCTGAACTCGCGCCCAATACTCGTCTGTCTTGCCAGATTCGAGTGAAGAGTGATCTGAAGGTCAAGGTGATCAACCAGGCCAGCGTGCGCGGTTTGGATCCCGGCCCGCGGCCTCTTGACGAATAACTGGTGCGTTGCGCGGCGGGATGGTCTAGGTGTAATCTTCGAGCGTATTCCCAGCATTCACATCACGGAGGGCCCTATGCTTATGGATCTCCCCATCAGTCTGGCTATGTTCCAGGACGTCTTCAACTTTCCACCAAGTGGCGATGAGACGTGGCGCATTCTTTTGCGCTGGATTCACTTCATTGGCGGTATAACCTGGATTGGCCTGCTCTACTTTTTTAACCTCGTAAACGTCCCGGTCCAAAAAGGTCTGGATGCGGAGACGAAGAAGAAGGTCAATCCCGACCTGCTCGGTCGCGCGCTTTGGTACTTTCGCTGGGGTGCAGTGGTCACAGTACTCGCTGGTCTAATGTACTACGCGATGGTGATCCTCAAAGCCGACGTCACCAACGCGAACAACATCGGGGGCGCCGGAATCAACATCTGGTATGTGTTGCTGATCTGGATGCTGTACCCGATTGTGCTGTTTGCGATTGAGTTTTTGCTTATCAAGAAAGTGCCCGCATTGACGAAAGACGGGCGCATTTTTGCGGTTGTGATGATTGCGCTGGTGGCACTGTTTACGTATGGGCTCGTTAGCTTCTTCACTTCGGCGATGAGTTTCAACGGCGAAGTTTATGCGAGCAACAAAACGTATTCGATCGGAATCGGTGGAGCTTACGGTTTTCTGATGATGCTTAACGTTTGGGGAATCATCTGGCCCAACAACAAGCGCATCCTCGCCGCGACCGCGGGAACTGGTCCGGCTGCTCCGCCCGAACTCGCGCGCCAGGCTTTTATCGCTTCGCGCACAAATGCATGGTTATCGCTTCCAATGCTGCTGTTCATGGGTACCTCGCACGGCGATTGGGTAGTTCTCGGCCGCTAATCGAAACCAGGCACAGATTACACAGATTCATTTCTGTGTAATCTGTGTAACGTATTCGGCACACTCCCTCGTCATATTCTCATATCAAAACCAAATAGGAGGGATGTATGAGTTCAACGGGCCCTTATACCGCGCGCACGTTCAATCTCAGTGGACTCAAAGGGATCTCAGACGAAACCCTTGAAATGCACTTCAAACTTTACGAAGGCTACGTAAAAGAAACTAACAACCTCACTGAAAAAATTTCTGATTTCATTAAAGACGGCAAAGTGGACCAGGAGGAGATGCCTGCTTACTCCGAGCTGACACGCCGGCTCGGTTTCGAGTACAACGGCATGGTCCTGCACGAATACTATTTCGACAATCTCATACGTGGTGGCGGCACTGGCGATCCGCCGCAGGGTTCGGAGTTTGTGGAATCCGCTGAAGCGTCGTTTGGCAGTTATGAAATCTGGAAGGCGGATTTTGTCGGCATTGGAAAGATGCGAGGCGTTGGTTGGGCCATCTGCTACCAGAACCCGACCAATGGCAGACTTTCAAATCACTGGATCACGTTGCACGAAACCGGCAACGTCGCAGGCTTTGTGCCGATTCTCGTGATGGACGTCTGGGAGCACGCGTACTTGCTCGACTACAAACCTGCGGAACGGCCGAAATACATCGAAGCGTTCTTCTCGAATATTGCGTGGAACACCGTTGATGAACGCTTGAAGAAGATCACTGGAGTACAATCCGCCAGGGCATAAGACCGGCCACAGATCACACGGATTAACAATCCGGATTTTCATCCGTGTTATCTGTGGCTAAATTATTTTTGAGGTAGTGGCGGTTTAGTCACATTGCAGTCCACCGATAACGCTCTCAAGAAATCGAGCAGCGCCTCGCGCTGATCGGGGAGCGGCCTTTGTGGTTTAAGGTTCTTCTTGTCTAAATACTGGTTCGGCTTCCCGCCGGCCAGCATGATATCGACCGCTTCCTCGAGCGTCTTAGCGCTTCCGTCGTGAAAGTACGGCGCTGACTTCGCAACATCTCTCAACGTCGGCGTTTTAAAAGCACCGGTGTCTGCCGGATTCTTCGTATGGTTGGCACGACCGCCGTCCGGTTTTTCCTGGTCCATCCCAATGCCGACGTTGTGATACTGCTGATCCGTAAACAAAACCCCATCGTGGCAGTTGGTGCACTCAATCGTCTGGAAAATATTCCAACCGCGAATCGCACTCTCACTCATCGCGGTCTGATCACCCGCCCGGTAACGATCCCAAGCCGTGTTTCCACTTATGATCGTGCGCTCATACGCCGCGATCGCTTTCATAATGTTGTCCGCAGTTGCGTCGCTCCCAAACACTTTTTGAAACTGCGTCTTATAACCTTCCAGCGCATTGATCCTCGCCACGACCTCGGCCTGCTTGTCGCCGACTGCCATGTTTCCGCCGGTCCAGGCCGCCATCGCCTGCTTCTCGAGTGACGGGCTGCGGCCGTCCCAGTAAAACTCTTTGTGATATCCGATGTTCCAAAGCGTTGGGCTGCTGCGCGGGAGTATTTTGTTACCTGGTCCAATCGCCTTCGGCAGACCATCAGTCAATCCCTTTTCACAAACGTGACACGAGTAACATGACCTGGAACCGTCGATGCTGAGTCGCTCGTCGAAAAACAACTGCCGGCCCAGCGCGACTTTTTCCGGAGTCATCGGATTGTCCGGCGGAATTACCATCGCTTCATAAGTTGTCAGTCCCGCCGGAAGAGGCTGGATCTCAGGAGTAAACACTTCAGCTGTTGGAACAGCGTTTCTCTGGCAGCCAACGATGAATGCAGCGCTAACAACCAGCAGGCTTAGGGTGATAAGCAGGAATTTTCGGGTGCTCATGTCGCCGGATTCTTACATCTGTGTCCGTGAAATGTCTAGATGGTTTCTCTTTGAACCTGATAAATGTGTATCCTGCACGCCGCATGCGCACTTCAAAAAAGTGGTTCAGCCTACTCGCGATCGTCGTGTGTTCAGCCTGCTCCGGCGGAAACGAGAATTCGCACACGACTGCGACCACAATCGTTTCGCCACCACCGCGCCAGGTTCTGAAGGTTGAGTCGAGACCGGCGAAACAAGTCGCCGCTAAACCCAATGATCCGAACAAACGCGTGAACGTCAATGAGCCGTTACTGATATTCAATCTCGTTGACGATACATTCTTTTTGGGCGACTCAGAGGTCATAATCAATTTTTCACTCGCAAACGCAAAACTCAAGGGCGACGGTGGGGAATTCCGTGTCAGATATTATGTTGACGACGACGATGCGCGATGGATCGATAAGTGGGAAGATGTCAGTCTGACGGGGTGGACCGTGGGCCATCACACGATTCGTCTCGAGCTGATCGGTCCAGACGGCTGGCCCTATCGCAACGGCGATTACAACATCGAAACGCGAAAGCTCGAATTCCGTTAAATGAAGCCACGGGAATCATTCAAAGAGTTGGTGAAAGATGCATCCGAGTGCACGCTTTGTCCGTCGATGTGCGGACGCAGCGCGGTGCTGAGTGAGCTCAACGGATCCCCCGAAGCGCGCGTGATGTTTATCGGTGAAGCCCCTGGAAGGAAAGGAGCGGATCGAACGCGCGTACCGTTCTCGGGAGACCAGTCAGGCGCGAATTTCGATCGGTTTCTGAACTCGATCGCGTTGGCGCGAAGCGAGATCTTCATCACGAGCGCGGCACTTTGTAATCCACGCTCTGATTCAGGCGCGAACCGGAGGCCGACTCAGAAAGAGTTGACAAACTGTTCGGGCTTTCTGCGACGCACGATTGAGCTCGTCAATCCGCGCGTGATCGTGACGCTTGGTTCGGTTGCACTCGAGGCACTGAAGCGCATTCAATATCACGAGCTGAGCTTGAAAGAGTCTGCGGCTCAAATTCAATCCTGGAATGAGCGTGTGCTGGTGCCGATTTATCATCCGAGTCCGCAAGTGCTGGCATCGCACCGTCGAGACGCGGAACAGTTGCGGGATTACCAGGTTGTAGCAAAAGCAGTAACGCAGATAAACGCAGATTGAGAGACGGATTATGACTGAATATGAAGCGGTTCGTGAGGGTGGTGCGGGGCTGATCGATCTGTCGTCCGCGCGGGGGCACATTCATGTGAGTGGGTCGGAAGCGACGATGTTTCTGAATGGGCTCATCACGAATGATGTGAAGAACCTGGCACAGAATCGCTGGATGCCGGCGGTGTTTCCAACCGTGCAAGGACGACTGATTGGCGCTGTGCGTGTGATTCGTCGAAGCGATTCGACATTTCTTATCGAGACGGAGACTGCCTCGCACGAGTCAGTGCTGCAAACGGTTTCCAGGTTTACGCTTGCAGGTGATTTCAAAGTTACTGATCTCACAGCTGAAACCGCGTTGGTGACACTTCAAGGTGAAGGCGCTGGCGAAATACTTCAGAAGGTTTTCGACCAGGGTGTATCAGATCTGCCGCAGAACGGTGTTACGGAGACTACCTGGCAAAACGTTCACGTTACGATCATCCGCGCGAGTCACACTGGTGAAGACGGTTTCGACATCGTTCTCGATTCATCACAGAAAGCTGAACTCCTGCAGGCTCTCGAAGCGGCAGGCGCTCAACCCGTCGGTGAGGACACGTTTGAAATCCTGCGCGTCGAAGCCGGAATCGCACGTTTCGGACAGGATATGGATGAAACCAGTGTCGTTCCCGAGACGAATCTCGATGATGCCGTGAGCTACACCAAAGGGTGTTACGTGGGCCAGGAGATCATCGTGCGCATAAAGCACCGCGGGCATCCGGCGAAGAAACTGACTCGATTGCGATTCGAAACGGACCAGGCGATCGAACCGGGAGCCATGATTAGATCCAGAGAGAATCAGGAGATCGGGCGCGTGACCTCAGCGGTGATTTCGCCAAAGTTGGGGAGCATCGGGCTTGGATATGTTCGCTATGAATATCTTGCCGAAGGAACACAGGTAGTGGTTGGGGACGGGATTGATGCGATTGTAGGAATTAATGGCTGAAGACCTCGATTTCCAACAAGCGCAACTCGCCCACTCGATCATCGAGCGGCTCATCGAGCACAATCGCGTGGTAAGTGATCTCGTAGCGATGATGGCCCAGGTGCTCGATGAAGACACGACAAAAGCTTTGACGCAAACGCCCACGTGGACTGCGTATCTCGACAGCCGCCGGGCGTTGGAAAGAACCAAAGCTGATGTTGAGAGATTTGCGGCAATACTAAAAGATTTGGACGCGGATTAACGCGGATTTTTAACGGATTATCATTATTACCTGACGCTCACGGCCACCGTCAAACTCGCACAAAAAGATCCCCTGCCAACGCCCGAGCAACAGGTTTCCATCCTTGAACGGAATTGTGACGGAAGATCCAGTTAAGCTCGCCTTGATATGTGCGTCGGAATTTTCTTCGCCATGACGAAAACCCATTCCATGCTGCGGAATCAGCGTGCGCAGAGCATGCAACATGTCTCGCGGCACATCCGGATCGGCGTTTTCGTTGATCGTGAGGCCTGCCGTAGTGTGTTGCACGAAAAGGACTACTACACCTTCACGTGCGCCTGATTCTTTGAGTTTTTCTTCGACCTTTTCGGTGAACTCAACCAGCTCTTCGCGGTTATGCGATTTTACCTTCAGTACATACATCACTACCGAAGCCCGGATGCTCTGCGCTTCAGCAACGCCCAACCTGTTGGAAGAACAGCCGCGGCAAGCGCGATCTTGATCACGTCGCCTGGAAGGAAAGGCCAAACAGTGAGTTTGAAAGCGACGTCAGGCTGCGTCATCGTCGTGACGGTAAACCACACCCATCCTCCGAACAAAATAATGGCCGACCCAATCGCCATTGCCGCAACCGCTGATAAGTACTCCTTGTCCCAGCCATGCTCGGCAAATGCGCCAGTGACATACGCAGCAGCAGGAAATGCGAGCAGGTATCCGCCTGTTGGACCAAAGAACCGCGCGATTCCCGATCCGCCTCCTGCGAAAAACGGCAAGCCGGCTGCACCTTCGATCAGGTAGGCAATCACAGCAGCCGCACCCAAACGTGGTCCAAGCAAAGCGCCCGTCAAGAGCACCGCAAAGCTCTGGCCCGTGATCGGTATCGGTCCGATATGGATCGCAAACTGCGCCGCAGCCGCGATGAACAAACTGAAAACAATCACGAGCCCAGCGGAACGCGTCGAGTCGAGCGGCGCGAGCGCCGCCCCCATTAGAGTGTCAGAATCAGCGTATGAGTTCATTTCAATCTCCTGCAACGCTCTTCACAACTTCTCGCTCCGGACTTCTCGGCTCGAGCGCCACTGTACCAATGCGCATTCCGTGGAATGAACGCCAGACGAAGAACACCGACAACAGGAAGAATACCGCCGCAAGTATCATAGTCAAAGTCGTGTCGCCGTTGTTGCGCGCAGTCAAACTTACGGCCAGCTCAACCGCGAGCAATCCGAAGAGCGTCGTGAACTTGATCACCGGATTCATCGCCACTGACGAAGTATCCTTGAAAGGATCGCCCACTGTGTCGCCCACGACCGTTGCATCGTGAAGCTCGGTGCCCTTCATCTTCAGATCGACTTCGACAACTTTCTTCGCGTTGTCCCACGCGCCGCCGGCATTCGCCATGAAGATCGCCTGGTACAAACCAAACACTGCGATCGAGATCAAATAGCCGATAAAGAAGAACGGCTCAACAAACGCGAAAGCCAGCGTTGAGAAGAACACAGTCAGGAAGATATTGAACATTCCCTTCTGCGCGTACTGCGTACAGATCTGCACGACCTTCTTGCTGTCTTCGACCGACGCTTTCTCGACACCTTCGAGCCTGATGTTTGCTTTGATGAACTCAACCGCGCGATAAGCGCCGGTTGTAACTGCCTGAATCGACGCGCCCGTGAACCAATAGATAAGTGCGCCTCCCGTGATCAATCCGAGCAAAAACGGAGCGTGCAGCAGTGATAAACCTTCCGTGTTGGTGCGCAGACCGTCGGTGAGCGCCATGATGATCGAGAAGATCATCGTCGTGGCGCCAACCACAGCCGTGCCGATCAACACGGGTTTCGCAGTAGCTTTGAAACGTGTTTCCCGCGCCGTCGTTCTCTTCGAGCAAGTGTTTGGCTCGCGAGAAGTCGACGTCGATTCCGAAGTCCCTTTTTACCTCCTCTTCGACGTTCGGCACCTGCTCGATCAACGACAACTCGTAAACCGATTGTGCGTTATCCGTAACCGGACCATACGAATCGACAGCGATCGTCACTGGTCCCATTCCGAGGAAGCCGAACGCTACCAGTCCAAAACCAAATACCGGCGCCGCGATCGGATCGACCATCAAAGCGCCCAGACCCAGTCCTTGCGCGGCCCCAAGGTTGGTGAAGAAATAGGCAATCGTCATCAAGCCGACGATGCTTATGCCGAGCCAGTAGCCCGAGAAGTTACCCGCAACCAAACCGGAAAGAATGTTCAGCGATGGGCCGCCTTCTTTCGACGACGTCACAACTTCACTGACGTGACGTGATTCAGTTGACGTAAAGATCTTCACAAGTTCAGGGATCAGAGCACCCGCAATCGTTCCGCACGAGATGATGAACGCGAGCTTCCACCACAGCGTCGGGTTTCCGCTAAGCGTCGGAATCGTCAAATACGAAACCACGAAAGTGATCACGACTGAAACAACCGATGTGATCCACACGAGCGACGTCAACGGCGCCTCGAAGTTCATCGAATCGGCATTTTTGTAACGTGCCTTCGCGATCGCGTCATTGATGAAGTAGGAAAGCGCACTGGCGACGATCATCATCACGCGCATGATGAAGATCCAGACCAGTAACTGGACCTGAACCGTTGGGTTTGGAACTGCGAGCAGGATGAACGTGATTAGCGCAACGCCCGTGACGCCGTAAGTCTCGAAGCCGTCAGCGCTTGGTCCAACTGAGTCGCCTGCGTTGTCGCCCGTGCAGTCAGCAATCACGCCCGGATTGCGTGCGTCGTCTTCTTTAATCTTGAAGACGATCTTCATCAGGTCTGAACCGATGTCGGCGATCTTCGTGAAGATGCCGCCCGCTATACGAAGCGCGGCTGCGCCGAGTGACTCACCGATTGCGAAACCGATGAAGCATGGTCCCGCATAGCTCCCGGGAATGAACAGCAAAATGCACAGCATGATCAGCAGCTCGACGCTGATGAGCATCATGCCGATGCTCATGCCGGCTTTTAGTGGAATCGCGTAGAGTGGGAAAGGCTTGCCCTGGAGACTGGCGAACGCCGTGCGTGAATTGGCAAACGTGTTAACGCGAATGCCGAACCACGCAACGCCGTAACTTCCGGCGATGCCAACCAAACTGAAGAACAGAATGATCGCAACGCGTAACGGTTCGAAGCCCAACAGCACACCGAAGTAAAGAACAATCACGACCGCGATGAAGGCTTCCAGGATGAGTATGAATTTGCCCTGGGTTGTCAGATAGGTCTTGCAGGTCGCGTAGATCAGTTCCGAGATCTCGCGCATCGCTCGATGAACCGGAAGTTTCTTTAAGTTCATGTAAATGGCGAGGCCGAACACGAGACCAAGCACGCAGACCACGATGCCAAACAACAACAGGTTATGACCGGTAATGCCGTTGAAGAAGGTCACCTGGTCGAGCTCGGGGAGCTGCAAATTCGCTTCACCGCCGGGTTGGTGCTGGGCATAGGTCGGGAGCGCGAAAGCTAAGCTTGCAATGGCGGCGCCCAGACAAATTGCGACGCGCCGGATTACATTTTCCACTGTGAAAATCCTTTCGATTCTTCTAGAAGATGGCGAGATACATTACGAAACCGCGTATTATCCACAGATTACACAGATTTTTCAAAGAGGGGCTCTTGAGTTTGTGCTATTTGTGGCCGGCTTCGGGTCCCGAGCCAGCGCCGGATCGAGTCGAGCATAATTACAATTGCTGCAATCATTATGATTGCGGTGAGGCTGGTGTTGATAAAGCCTTGAATCGCGGTTTCCGGCTTTTGCGCGAGCGGCCAGAAGATGTCGGTGATTGATTTGAACCCGGCCACGAGGGTCGTCGTGCTCACAAACGTTAAGGGTACGAGCGTCACCCACGCATATTTCGCCTTGCCCGAGTTGATGACCATTGTCGTTGCCACACACAAAGCGACTGCGGCGAGTAGTTGATTCGCGATTCCAAACATCGGCCAGATCGTCGAGATCGAGCCCGACCAGATGAAAGCCGCCCACGCCGTGACGACGAGGAAAGAAGTCACTATCGACCCCGGCAGCCAGTTGGGCTCTTCGAGTTTTTTGTAAAACCTTCCGCCAAACTCACCCACAAGAAAACGTGCGACGCGCGTGCCCGTGTCGATCGTCGTGAGGATGAACAGTGCCTCAAACATGATCGCGAAGTGGTACCAGTACTTCATAAACCCGCCGAGACCCGGAATGCCTGAGAAGATTTTGGCGATGCCGAGCGCGAGCGTGACGGCGCCGCCAGTGCGCCCACGCAGGTTCTTCTCGCCCGATTCCTCTTCGAGTCGATCGATCTCCTGAGGTTGGAGGTTGAAACTCTCGCTGGAGTGAGTGTCGACCATGCGAGCGTATGCGGTCTTCTGCGCGTCTGTGCCTTGCTGGTGGTTGATCGCGAAGTAGTCGCCCGGGAATAGTGATGCGGCAGCGATGAGCGCGACAACGCCGACAATGCCTTCCATCAACATGCTGCCGTAGCCGATCATTCGTGTGTCAGTCTCTTTCGCGATCATCTTCGGCGTCGTGCCGGATGAGACAAGCGCGTGAAAACCGGAGATCGCACCGCACGCGATCGTGATGAAGACGAATGGATACAGCTTTCCGGAAATGATTGGACCACCACCGGCCGTGAACGGCGTTAACGCCGGCATGTTGAGATTAGGAGCGACGAGGATCACGCCGAGGATCAAAAACGCGATCGTTCCGATCTTCAAATACGACGATAAATAGTCGCGCGGACAGAGCAGCATCCACACCGGCAGCACAGATGCGATGAAACCGTATGCAGCCATGATCACGATCAGGCTGTTTCGCGAGAGCGTAAAAGTTTCGGCTAACGACGACTCGGCGATTCTTCCGCCAAGCCAAACCGCAAACATCAATCCGACGATGCCGATGAGACTCGCTTCCGCAATCTTTCCTTTGCGGAAGCGATACATGTACAAGCCCATCAATAAGGCGAGTGGAATCGTGAACCCAACCGTGAACGTACCCCACGGCGATTCAGCGAGAGCGTTGACAACAACCAATCCCAGGCCTGCGAGCGCGATCACGACGATAAAAAGAATCGCGATGCCCGCGACGAGTCCTGATAGTGGACTGATCTCCGTGCGCGCCATCTCCGCCAGTGATTTGCCTTTGCGACGAACACTGCCGGCCATGATCATGAAGTCGTGTACGGCGCCACCGAGACACACTCCAATCACGAGCCACAACAGTCCCGGCAAGTAACCAAACTGCGCCGCGAGCACTGGTCCAATCAACGGCCCCGCGCCGGAAATGGCCGCGAAGTGATGACCAAACAAAACCCACTTGTTCGTCGGATAGTAATTGTGCCCGTCGAACATGGTTTGCGACGGCACGGGGCGCGAATCATCGAGGGCGAGAACCTTTGCGGCGATAAAAGCAGAGTAATACCGGTAGAAGATCGCGATAACACAGAGGACGCCGATGATGATTGGAAGCGCGTTCATTTCTTGTTACCCATTAGATCGGGCTTGCCTCAAAAATCGCAATTAGAATCTAAGCGCCGAAGGCGCGAAATATGAGCCAGGTCTTAGCGCCGAAGGCGCGAAATATGATAGCCAGGGGCAAGCGGTGAGCGCAGCGAAGCGCGTCGCCCCTGGAACCGAAAGAAGAATGACCATGAAGCTCTGAAAGAGCGAAATAATAGCCGAATTATTTCGCACTTTCAGTGCTCTCTCAAAATTTACTTCCATTACCAGGGGCGACGCGCTTCGCTCCGCTCAGCGCTTGCCCCTGGCTATCATATTCCGCGCCTTCGGCGCTACGTTCTCGTTAAGAGCAAATAGGACGATTGGACCTATTCTTCTTTCTTTCCCGCACCGAGCGCGATCCCCAGGGCCGCGCCGATTAACCCGCCGATGATGATCAGCAAACCGTAGAGCGTCTGCGTATGTTTCTCGGCAGTCGAATCAAACGCTTCTGACAAAAGCTCGCGTGGCGCCACGTCGTGAGGAATCACGAAGAGTCCGACTGCCACTAAAGTAAAACAAATGGCCGCGAACTTCAGCCCCACCGGTGTCGTCGAAGGGCGACCCAACTTCTGCCCAACACCGCTGCGCGTGTATCCGTATGCAAAATAGACTGCCAACCCCAGGCTCAGCCAGCCAACGAACCGCCAGTAAGAACCTTCCGGCAAAAAGTAGATCAGGAGCGCACACGACAGTGCGCCCAGGCCGGGTAATAAATACGGGCCTAACGGAACCTTGAACGGCCTCGGACGCGTAGGATCCTTGTGACGCAACACCATCACGCCCACACAAACAAGAGCGAACGCGAAGAGAGTGCCGATGTTCGTCAAGCTCACCATCTCGTCGACCGTCGCAAACGCAGCAATTCCACCGACAGCGACACCGGTCAGAATCGTCGTGACGTGTGGCGTCTTGAACTTCGGATGAACACTCGCGAACACTGACGGCAACAATCCATCTCGAGCCATCGAAAAGAAAATGCGTGGTTGTCCGAGTTGAAATACAAGCAGGACAGCCGTGTGTGCGATCACCGATCCGAAAGCGATGATTGTGTTTTGCCACAACGCCTGCGGCGCAACTGTTTCGAGGGCCATCGTGAGCGACTCACCTCGTTGCGCAGACGTCCAACCCCGGATCGTTTCCCACGGCACCATCCCCGTGAACACAGCAGCGACGGCTATGTAAAGAATCGTGCAGATAACGAGCGATGCGATGATGCCTATGGGCAGATCTCTGGCGGGATTCTTAGTCTCCTCCGCGACTGTGCTAACCGCATCGAACCCGATATAAGCAAAGAAGACGACCGCGGCTCCAGTCAGTGTTCCCATCCATCCCTGTGGCTGGAATGGTGTCCAGTTCTCCTGCATCTGTGCGGGAGAAACGTAGTAAAGAGCTAAGCCGATGAAGAACAGCAGCACGAGGATCTTGATGAGCACCATGATCGCGTTGAAGTTTGACGACTCCTTGATTCCCCAAACTAAAACGATCGTGATTAGCGCGACAATGCCAAACGCAAAAACGTTGAAAACTATCGGGATGCCGAGTATCTGAGGCGCGGACGCAAGTGTCTCTTCAGTTGCCGTACGATAGTTTGATGTCAACCAGTCAGGAACGTGAATTCCAAGATTGCGCAAAAGCCGATTGAAAAACTCGGCCCAGCTTATCGCGACGGCCACGTTGCCAATCGCGTACTCGATGATCAAGTCCCAACCGATGATCCAGGCGACGAGTTCGCCCAACGTGGCGTATGAATAGGTGTAAGCGGATCCTGAAATCGGAACCATGGAGGCGAGTTCGGCGTAACAGAGCGCAGTGAAACCGCAAACGACTGCGGTGATGACGAACGACAGCATGAGCGATGGTCCTGCGCCTGCGCGTTCGGCGGTGCCGGAAGCAGCGGTGCCGACGGTCGCGAAGATTCCGGCGCCGATGATTGCTCCAATACCGATAAGTGTTACGCTGAACGCGGTGAGGGTTCGCTTCAGTGAAATCTGTGGGCCGCCAACGCTAGCCAGAATTTCGTCGAGACTCTTGGTACGAAAAATTCCTTGAAGCAAGGTGTTCGCCTCCGGGAGTGGATTCGGATAACTCTGGAAAGCTTGCGGAGTTTGGCATGGATTTCCGAGTCTTGTAAATCGGTAAGTCACAAAAAGCGCCAAAATCATTTTGTGCTTTTACAGGATCCGAGGCTGATGATAGTGTTCGAATAATGTTTCCCTTTAGGAACATCCTCTTCCCAACTGATTTTTCTGCGCACGCGCACGCAGGGCTAAAGTACGCGGCCGCATTTGCTCGTCATGGCCAGGGACGGGTTTTCCTGTTCAATGTTCAGGATGGAAAAGTGCAGGCGAATCAGCCTGCGCAGATGCAAGCGTTGGCTTCTGATCCACTGCTCACTGGTGTCGATACTGAACGAATTCTTGTTGACGGCGAACCACGAGTCGAGATTGCTAATGGGGCACTCGATCACGGTATCGATCTCATAACTGTCGTGATGCGCGAGCGCAATCGAATCTCGCGCGCTTTTGGTGCTTCGATTGCCGAAGAGATCGTGGCGGAATCGCCGTGCGCGGTGCTCGCGATACGGCCACCGCAGCGCG
This sequence comes from uncultured Acidobacteriota bacterium, assembly GCA_963728575.1. GTDB lineage: Bacteria > Acidobacteriota > Blastocatellia > Pyrinomonadales > Pyrinomonadaceae > PSRF01. The sequence goes on along the minus strand of CAVSKT010000011.1, from coordinate 654,096 downwards.
ACTTTGTCGATCAAACTGAGATACGGCTCAAGCGTGTGTTGCTCGCTACAAACTTTCGCCCACCGTCAGTTGCCGCGTCTCAACTCGCGACGCAGATTTCGAACCGGTTAGGCGCGGAGCTTCACGCCGTTTATGTGATTGGTGATTACTTCGAGCAGATCTCGGCGATGTTTCCGGAAGGTGGACTCGCAGCGCTTACTCGGTTGCGCAGCTATGCGGAGGAGCGCATGGGGCAACTATCGCGGAACGGTGGAGCGACTTCGCACATCGCGGAGGGCCGGCCGTACCAGGAGATCGTCAAACTCGCGACGACGCTCGATGCAGATCTGATCGTGATCGGAACCGCGGTTCACGGATCGTTGTTTGGAAATAACCAGGTGTTGGGATCAGAGATTGAGAGAGTGATTAGAAACGCGCCGTGTCCTGTCTTGTGTGTTCCTGCGGCGCGGGTCGTGACGCCGTTGCCTGCGCTCGTTACGCAGGCAGTGCCGCAGATGTAATCATTAGCTTTTCTTCTTATCCACGGGCCGGCCTTCGTGTTGCCACAACTGAAACCCGCCCAGCAAAGCTGCCGCGTTTTGAATTCCTTTTGATTTGAGTGAGACCACCGCACCGGCGGACGTATGTTCGTTCGTTCAAGAACAATACGTCACGATCATCTTGTCGCGCGGAAGTTTATCGGCGTGCTTGAGGATATCGCCCGCCGGGATAAGGTGCGAGCCGGGGATGTGGCCCATGTTGTATGCATCTTCGAGTCGAACGTCGACGAGGTAAACCTTTCCTTCTTTCATCAACGTTTCGAGCTCGCCGGTTGTGATCCGGCGCGCGCCGTCGGCGTAAGTTGTCTCGGGACCGATGGCGGGTTTGTTTGAGTTCTGATTGATGACTGTCGTGTCTTTTGCGTTACACGACGCGAGAAGGACGATCGCCGCCAGGATTATTGCGGGGTAGATAGTTTTTCGACGCATAAGGCCTCCGGAAAAGACGAGTCATTAATGTGTTACGCGGCGGCAGGATTTTGTCAACGTCACCCGACGCTGGAATGGTGTCTTAGATTGTTTCTCTGTGTAACCTCTGTGTCTCTGCTTTGTCTCTGTGTCTCTGTGGTTAACTAATTCGTGGCTGAAATCACCACAGAGACACAGAGACACAGAGGTTACACGGAGAAGAAGGTTAAGTTAAGACACTAGGCGGCGCTGCCTCATGTTACACTTCCGGTTTCCAACTGGAGCTTGTTTATGACGACACCCGCGGACCCGATTCAGTGGGCCAAGGTAATTGACCATACTCGCTGCATCGGCTGTCACGCGTGTACGACCGCGTGCAAGTCAGAAAATCTCGTTCCGCTTTCAGTCACGCGCACGTACGTCAAACACGTGGACATCGGCGTGTTCCCGCAGGCGCGGCGCGCCCATCAGGTGACGCGATGCAATCAATGCGCTCACGCTCCGTGTGTCACCGCATGCCCGACGACCGCGATGTTCAAACGCGCCGACGGTATCGTCGATTTCGACAAATCCATCTGCATCGGCTGCAAAGCCTGCATGGCCGCATGCCCGTACGACGCGATCTTCATCAACCCTGAAGATCACTCGGCTGAGAAGTGCAACTTCTGCGCGCATCGCATCGACATGAATCTCGAACCGGCTTGCGTCGTTGTTTGTCCGACCCAGGCGATTCTCGTCGGCGACATGAACGATCCGAATTCATACGTCACGCAAATTATCAACCGCGACACAGTTGCCGTGCGCCGCCCCGAGAAAGAGACGTTGCCGAAACTCTTTTACAAAGGCGCGCACCAGGCCACGCTCGATCCACTCGCAGCACGACGTCCTGAAGGCGGCCTGTTCATGTGGAGCGAGCAACAGGAAGGTCCAGGTCTAACAACCTCAGGAAATCCAAACTTCAACAACTCGTCCGCCGCGGCTTTGTTGTCGTACGACGTCGCGCATTCGATCCCGTGGGATTGGCGCGTTAGTCTGTACACCTGGACCAAGGGCATCGCGTCTGGTGTTTACCTCGTCGCGTGCCTGCTCGTTTTGGTTGGCCTGATCGACGCGAACAATTCCATCTGGTTGTGGGCCACGCCGGTCGTGTCCGGCGCATTTCTCGCGATCACGGGCGGGCTGCTGCTCTGGGATCTGGAACATCCGGAACGCTTTCATTTAATTTTCACGCGACCGCAGTGGCGCAGCTGGCTGGTGAAAGGTGCTTTTATCATCGCTGGCTACACGATCGTTTTGCTGCTTCACTTCATCGCGAGTTGGATGGGATCGACATCCTTTCAAACGCGACTGATGATCGTCGGCATTCCATTGTCGATCATGACGGCTGTCTATACAGCGTATCTGTTTGCGCAGGCGAAGGCGCGCGACATGTGGCAAAACCCGCTACTGCCGCCGCACCTGTTCTTTCAATCGCTACTGCTTGGCGCGGCAGTGCTCTTGCCCCTCGTAGTATTCCTGCGCACTACATCTTCCGTCGAGCGGTTCCTCGGATTTATGTGGCCGGAAACGTACTGGCTACTCTGGATCCTGGCGATCACGAGCTTGCTTCACTTGTTTATGATCTGGGGTGAAGTATCTCTAACGCATCCGACAGCCCACGCGCGTCTTGCGATCTGGGAAATGGTGAGGGGACGTTACAAAACCGATTTCTGGATCGGCATCATTCTCTCCACACTCGGCGCACTACTACCGTTGCTGGCCGCAGTCGACGTATTAAGCGTACAACTCGGCGTCGCGGGCGCCCCACTGGCCCTCGTCGGCCTGATGCTCTTCGAAAACGCCTACGTCCAGGCCGGTCAATCAGTGCCACTTGCGTAAGAAGGAGGCCACAAAAAGGCACAGAATGCCCAAACAAGAAACTTTCTATCCAGGGCCGAGTCGGAGTCATCTTGCGGCGTTCCCGCCGAAGGAGAGGTGGGATGATTGGACTGAGTTGGATTCGAGGGCGTGGCCAAAGAGGAAGGAGAGGCATTATTCGCTCGTTCCGACCACGTGTTTCAATTGTGAATCGGCGTGCGGGTTGCTCGCGTACATCGACAAGGTCACTGGTGAGGTTCAGAAGTTTGAGGGGAATCCCGAACATCCCGGTTCGCGCGGGCGCAACTGCGCGAAGGGACCAGCAACACTCAACCAGGTAACAGATCCCGATCGAATCCTTTACCCACTCAAACGCGCTGGCAAACGCGGCGAAGGAAAATGGCAGCGCACAACCTGGGACGAAGCACTCGACATGATCGCCGCGCGTATTCGAAACGCCATCATCGAAAACCGCCGTCACGAGATCATGTATCACGTCGGCCGTCCCGGTGAAGACGGTTTTACCGAGCGCATTCTCGCAGCCTGGGGAATCGACGGACACAACTCACATACGAACATCTGTTCATCCGGCAGTCGCGAAGGTTACCAACTCTGGATGGGTCTCGATCGCCCGAGCCCGGATCACGCAAACGCCAAAGTCATTCTGCTGATCAGCGCACATCTCGAGTCGGGTCATTACTTCAATCCACACGCACAACGCGTAATCGACGGCAAGGCAAACGGCGCAAAGCTAATCGTTTTTGACACGCGTCTCTCGAACACAGCGACTCACGCCGACTACTGGCTCTCGCCGTATCCCGGCTCCGAAGCAGCAATCCTGCTCGCAATCGCTAATTATCTGATCCAAAACAATCTTTACGATCGCGCATACGTCGAGCAGTGGTGGAACTGGAAAGAGTTTCTTGCGGCAGAAGGCGAAGGCACGGATTTCACAGATTTTGAAGAACGATTAAAACAGATCTATGCGCAGTATACGTTTGAGTTCGCGGCGGCAGAGTCAGGTGTTGACGCACACGTGATCGAAGAGGTCGCGAAAGTCGTTACAACAGCAGGCTCGCGTTTTTCAAGTCACAACTGGCGTAGCGTTTCGTCAGGTGTGAGCGGTGGCTGGAGTGTCGCGCGCTGTCTCTTCATGTTGAATGCACTGCTCGGCGCCGTCGCGACTGAAGGCGGCGTCTTTCCAAACGCGTGGAACAAGTTTGTGCCGCGACCGATCTACACGCCGCCGCACCCGAAGATGTGGAACGAGACGACGTGGCCGCGCGAGTACCCGCTGGCGATGAACGAAATGTCGTTTCTGCTGCCGCATTTTCTTAAAGACGGACGTTCAAAACTCGACGTTTACTTCACGCGCGTCTACAACCCTGTTTGGACCAACCCTGACGGCTTCTCGTGGATCGAGATGTTGACTGATCCCGATCTCGTCGGGTGTTACGTCGCGCTCACTCCGACGTGGAACGAAACCGCTTATTACGCTGATTACGTTCTGCCAATGGGCGTCGGCTCCGAGCGTCACGATCTACATTCTTACGAAACACACGATTCGCAGTGGCTCGGTTTTCGCCAACCGGTGATGAAGGCGCTTAAGCAACGTAGTGGTGAGTCGATCGACGACACGCGCGAGATCAATCCAGGCGAAGTGTGGGAGGAGAACGAATTCTGGCTCGAGCTGACGTGGCGTATCGACAAGGACGGCTCACTCGGAATCCGGCAATACGCCGAATCCAAAAAGAATCCGGGGACGCGACTCACCGTCGATGAATACTACGAATGGATCTTCGAAAACTCCGTGCCCGGTCTGCCGGAACGAGCCGCTGCCGAGAATTTGACTCCACTCGAATTCATGCGACGCTACGGCGCATTCGAAGTCAAACAAAAGATCGGAATGATTTACGACGAAGCAGTGCCCGCTGAAGAGTTGGACGACGCAGTTCAGGACCGCTTCGGCCGCGTCTTTACTCGCGCATCGAAACCGCCTGGTCCAAACATCGTTCCGCTGCCACTGCCCGACGGCGATCCAGACGGACGTCGCTTAGCCGGCGTTAAGATCAACGGCAGCGTCAAGCGCGGCTTTCCGACGCCCAGCGGCAAGCTCGAGTTTTATTCATCTACGTTGAATGAATGGGGATGGCCGGAATTCTCGATACCGACGTATTTCAAGAGTCACGTTCACAGAGACAACCTCGAAGAAGGCCAGACAATTCTGATCTCAACTTTCCGGCTCGCGGTTCAAATTCACACTCGCAGCGCGAACGCAAAGTGGCTCGACGAGATTGCGCACACGAATCCACTGTGGATTTACCCCACTCATGCACAGAAGCTGGGCGTGCGTACCGGAGATCTGCTTCGCGTTGAAACTGAGATTGGTCACTTCGTTGTGCCCGCGTGGGTCACGGAAGGAATTCGCCCCGGGATCGTGGCGTGCAGTCATCACATGGGTCGTTGGAAATTGACTGACGAAGGTCAACGGCAGTTGATGGCAACAGTGAAGTTGGACCACAAAGGAACGGAGTGGGGTCTAAAACGTGAGAAGGGCATCGAGCCGTACGAGTCGGAGGACGCGGACACGTTGCGAATTTGGTGGAAGGATGCCGGCGTACATCAGAACATGACGTTTCCAGTGCATCCCGATCCGATTTCAGGAATGCACTGCTGGCACCAGGCAGTGCGCGTGCGCGCGGCTGATCCTGAAGACAAGCCGGGTGATGTTTTTGTCGATACGAAGAAGTCGCGCGAGGTTTACAAGAAGTGGCTGGCGATGACGCGACCGGCTGACAAATATTCGCCCGACGGCACGCGGCGGCCGTACTGGATGCTGCGCCCGTTGAAACCAGCGCGGGAGTTTTATAAATTGGATAACGCAGATTTCAGATGGTCGTGACGCGGTTCCCGAAATGTACTTTAAACAGTTCTATCTCGCATGTTTGGCGCATGCGTCGTATCTGATCGGCTCGGATGGTGAGGCCGTCGTGGTCGACCCGCAGCGCGACGTCGATGAGTATCTCGAAGAGGCTTCAGCCCAGGGCCTGCAAATCAAGTACGTGATCGAAACACACCTGCACGCCGACTTCGTCAGCGGCCACCAGGAAATCGCCGCGCGTACCGGCGCGCAGATTGTGTTTGGTGAAAAAGCCGGTGTTGAATTCGCGCATCAAGCTGTGCGTGAAGGTGATGAGATCAGCGTCGGCAAAGTGGTTTTGAAATTTCTCGAGACCCCCGGCCACACACCCGAAGGCATTTGCGTTCTCGTCACGGACACTGAAAACGCGCAGGAACCGCAGAAACTCCTGACTGGCGACACGCTCTTTATCGGCGACGTGGGCCGTCCTGATCTCGCAGGCGGCAAAGGGTACACGCCGCAGATGATGGCCGAGATGATGTACGACAGTCTGCACGGCAAGATCTTAAAACTGCCGGACGAAGTCGAAATCTATCCAGCACACGGTGCCGGCTCGATGTGCGGAAAAAACATGTCGAAGGAAACTTCGTCGACGATTGGCGAGCAGCGCAAGTTCAACTACGCGCTGAAGCCGATGAGCAAAGATGAGTTTGTGGCGATGATGACGGCGGACCTTGCGGAGGCGCCGAGTTATTTCCCGAAAGACGCCGAGATCAATCGTTCAGGCGCGCGTGGACTCGACGAACTGCAACCTCCCTCAGCGCTAACACCACAACAAGTTCTTGAATTACGAGATCAGGGGCACGTGTTACTCGACGTGCGGTCGGCTGCCGATTTCGGCGCCGGTCACGTGCCCGGTTCGATGAACATCGGACTCGGCGGACAGTTTGCAATGTGGGCCGGGAGTTTGATTCCGTTAAGCGCGTCGATCATCGTGATCGCCGACACCACCGCGCAGGTCGATGAATCAGTGGTTCGTCTTGCGCGCGTCGGTATCGAGAACGTCAAAGGCTATCTTGAAGGCGGCGTTCAGAGCTGGCGCGATGCTGGACTTCCGATCGATGCGATCGAACAGGTGACTGTGGCGCAGTTAAAGGAGCAGTTGGCAAACGACGATCTGCAAATCCTGGATGTGCGACGTCAGGCGGAGTACGTCAACGGACACGTCCCCCGCGCATTCAACGCGCCGCTTGCGAATCTCGATAAGAGTCTTGGTCCATTGCCACTCGAGAAAGACAAGTTGACCGCAGTGATTTGCGCGGGTGGTTATCGATCGAGCGCTGCGGCGAGTCTGTTACAGAAACAGGGTTTCTCTAACCTCCTTAACGTCTCCGGTGGAACAGGCGCCTGGATTAATGCAGGCTATCCCGTTGAATGAAAAGAATCATTGGTCATATATCAACTGCCATTTGTCATTTATTATTTGAAGACCTCCGGCTTCCGAAGAAAATAAGAAATGACAAATGGCAATTAATATATGACCAATGATTTTCCTTTTTTATAGATTAGGGAGGCGTCGGTTATCGATCCGCTTACTTTCAAGATCCTCGTTGCTCTCGGCATCATCGTCGTCGCCACGATTCACGGCTATGGCGCTGCGTGGCTGGCAATCTGGATGCTCTTTCATCCGTATAAATCAGTAAAGATTTTTGGTATCACCGTCTGGCCGCAGGGGATGATTCCTCGTCATCGCGAAAAGCTGGCCCAATCGATCGGCAACGCCGTCGGCAACGAACTCGTTTCTCAACAAACTGTCTTTGACGCGCTGTTTGAGACAAGTTTCTTTCAGGACAAGGTTCAAGACTTCGTCGGCGCGTACACAAACGATTTGCTCTCACGCGTGTATCCGTCGTTCATTGATGCGCTGCCTTCGCAGGCTCGCGCACCGATACTCGATACCATCGCTGCGCTTCAGTATCGACTCGCCGAGTACATCGCTGAGATGTTGAAGAGCGAAGAAACTGCGGAAGCCATCGAACGCTTTGTCGATACGCAGATAGACGAATTACTCGAACGTCGTGTCGGCGATATGGTGAGCCAGCAATCGTTCGATCGTGCGTTTGACTTTGTCGAAGAGAATTTGCGACGACTGATCGGGACCGAAGGTTTTGAAGGGAAAGTGCAAGAGTTTGTTTCAGGACGATTGGACGACCTGGCGAAAAGCGATGCGACTCTTGCCGAAACATTCACGCCTGAAACGATCGCCTTCCTCAAAGATCATATCGATCAGCAAGTGCCGCCCATCGTGCATCATCTCGCCGATATAGCTACGAGCCAGGCAACGCGTAAACAGATCGGCGGTTTGATAAAACGCGAGGTTGACGAGTATTACGAACAGCTCTCGCTCTTCAAAAAGATCTTCATCTCTCGCGAGCGCATTCACCGCGAAGTTGACGAACTCGTCAACAAGACACTGCCGAAACGTGTCGAGGAGTATTTGCGTGGTCCTGCTTTCGAACAGGAGGCTGAAGCGTTTCTCAACGCAACGATCGATAAAACGATGGCGCGCCCTCTTGACGAACTGATCGGGCAATTCGATGCGATCAGGCTCGAAGATCTGAAGACGCAGATTAGCAATCGTTTGATCGAGATTCTGCGCAGCGAAGCGTTGTCGACTTCACTATCGATCCAGTTTTCGGAAGCGATGGATCGTCTGCGTCCGCAAACGCTCGGCGAAGTGATGCAACAGGTCGATTCAAACTCTACGGCGAACGCAAAAGGGTTGTTAACTCGCAGTTTGCTGGGTTTGCTTTCGCGCGAGGATACGGCGCGCACTATCAACGCGATCCTGAGCGCGCAAATCGAGCGGCTCTTGATCTCGCCGATTGGGCGTCTCGGCGATCACGTTTCGCGCAACGCGATGGAGCGTGCGAGTGCGGCGCTGGTTGAACGAATCACCCTCGCAGCGCGCGAGCGCTTGCCGGTGGCGATAGCTGAGTTTGATGTCGGCGGACTGGTGCGCAAGAAAGTCTCGGACTATCCTTTGGAGAAGCTCGAAGAACTGGTACTTTCCGTTGCCCAACAACACCTCAAGACAATCGAGTTGTTCGGAGCGGTGATCGGCTTTTTCATCGGCGTTGGGCAGGCGATTTACTTTTGGTTTACGTACGTTGGGAAATGATCCCATCGCGCTTACGCCGAAGGCGTTCGAATACGCCGAAGGCGTTGGCGAATCGCCGAAGGCGTTGGCGAATACGCCGAAGGCGTTGGCGAATACGCCGAAGGCGTTGGCGAATCGCCGAAGGCGTTGGCGAATACGCCGAAGGCGTTGGCTATTTGAGCCCAGGGTTGGAGCGAAGCGACAACCCTGGGTCATAAACCGGAAACAAGGGAAACGCTGTAAGCGTTAGGCATGTGCGGGATTAACCCTTTTCAGGGTTAACTTGAAATACTGGGAAGTTCCCAGGGTAGTCGCTTCGCTCCAACCCTGGGCTCAAATTAGCTAACGCCTTCGGCGTAGTGGATCAAATTAGCGAACGCCTTCGGCGTAGAAAACGCGCACGCTCGAGTACGTACGGCGCGAACAGTAAGGAGAAAATTACAATGGGAAAACTCGCGTGGTTGCTCTTGGTCGTCGCTATCGTACTCCCCGCCTGCCATCACGGACGCATGGGTGGGATAAAAGGTTCGGGTAATCGTGTCGTGCAGAAACGCGAAATCGGTTCGTTCACTTCCATCTCAACTGAAGGCGCGTTCAGCATCGAGGTCACCTGTCAAAAGGATTTGGGATTGGAAGTGGAAGGAGACGACAATGTTCTTCCTCTAATCACCGCAGAAGTCCGTAACAACGTGCTGCGAATTTCAAGCAGTAACGGATACTCTACAAGCGAGCCGGTGAAGTTTAAGATCTCTGTACCGAATCTGGAGGCGCTCAACGTTGATGGCGCCGGAAAGATCGACGTCAAAGGAATGAGCAACGAGAAGTTTGAGATCGACGCGGACGGCGCGCCAACAATCAATGTTTCCGGCAGCACGAAGCTCATCGATATCCATACGAACGGCGCCGGGAAAATCAACACCAACAATCTTCGCGCAGCGCGCGCGGTTGTTAACAGCAATGGCGCCGCAACAGTTGAGCTCGATGTCGACGACCAGTTAGACGTAACTGTGAATGGTCCTTCGTCTGTCACTTACACAGGCGATCCCGTTGTGAAAAAGAACGTGAACGGTCCAGGCAAGGTTGAACGAAGAGTCAGCGAAGGCGCGTAAGGTTAGGGAAAAAAGGCACAAAATAAGCAAACAGAAAACCTGTTTGTACTTTTGTGCCTTTTTGTGGCATGACTTTCCTGTTGACATAACACTCTCCGCTGAATAACTATTTGCCATCATCGAAAGGAGCTTAGTTCCCTAATGACCTACGTAGTTGTTGAATTATGCGTCGATTGCAAGTACACCGACTGCGCAGCTGTTTGTCCTGTTGAAGCATTTCATGAGTTAACAGATCGTCTTTACATCAATGCCGACACTTGCATCGATTGCGACGCTTGTGTTCCCGAATGTCCCGTAGAAGCAATTTTTGCCGATAATAATGTTCCCGAGAACTACGCTCATTGGACCCAGATCAATATCGACGAAGCTCCCAAGTATCCGATCATAAGTCAGAAGATTCCTGCCCTTCATGGACCGACGTGTACCGGCCCGGAGGAATGAACTGGCAACCAAAGTAGTTCCGAGCGAACCGAAGAGAGAGCCCTGATTCCCTCAGGGGAGTAATGCAGTTGATCGTAGCGTTTATTCTCATTCTCATCTTTGGTACATCTGCCTTCGCTCAATCCGGCCGGCGGAATAAAACCACTCCACCTCCGGCGCCAACGCCGGAAATGACGCCGTCGCCGTCCCCAACGCCATCGTTGCCGGCAACATCGCAAGTTACCGCTGAAAAAGACCACGATTATCGCTGCACGACTGACGGCACTCTCGCGCATCTTCTGGAAGATAGCGACGTGGTTGCTTTCACTGCGAAGGAAGTCGACACGAAGGCGGAAATCAGAGCCAAGCCCGATCCGGTTTACACGCGCGAAGCTCGTCGCATGGGCGTGCAGGGCGTCGTCACTCTCAAGTTGCTGCTTTTGCCCGACGGGAAACTCGACCGCATCAAGGTGGTCAGACGACTTCCGTACGGTCTAACTGAGAATGCAATCCGCGCTGCCTGCGAGGTCAAATTCAAACCCGCAATCAAAGGCGGCCAGCCAGTCGCCCAGTGGGTAACGATTCAATACGGCTTTCAACTCGCAAACTCCTCAATCTTCGGACCGTGAGCGACTCATGAGACGCTTCATCACCCCCCTGGCGATAAGTCTCTTCTTTTTAGCGCATCACACCACAGTTGCCGCTAAAGACACGTGGGTAAGCGTCCGCACGAACAACTTTTTCATGGTCGGCAACGCCACTGAAAGAGACATCAAGCAAGTTGGTCTCAGGCTCGAGCAGTTTCGGGAAGTGTTTACCCGGCTTTTTCCAAACATCAAACTCAAAACGCCGGTGCCCACCACCGTGATGGTCTTCAAGAACGACACTTCTTATGCGCCGTTCAAAATCCGAGCAAACAGTAGCGGGCACTTTCAATCAGGACCGGATGTTAATTACATCGCACTGACCACCGACTCCAGATTCGAAGATCATCTTTCAGTAATCTTTCACGAATTCACACACCTGCTCGTTAAGAACACTTTCAATAAAGCACCCGTATGGTTCAACGAAGGACTTGCCGAGTACTACAGCACGTTTCGCATGAACGACGAGCGGATGGTTGTGCTTGGATTTCCGATCGCTAATCACGTCATCCTGCTTCGGCGAAACAAGCTGCTTCCATTGCGCACGCTCTTCGAAGTCGATCACAAATCGCCGCACTACAATGAAGCCGAAAAGACAAGCATCTTCTACGCGCAGTCGTGGGCGCTGATGCACTATTTAATGATCGGCAAAGCGGGCCGTAACGCGCAGTTGGAAAAGTTTATGAAGCTTCTCAACGCCAGGGTGCCGCTCGAGCGGGCATTTCAGGAAGCTTTCGAGATGACCTTCGAGGCCATGGAACTTGATTTGACGAATTACGTGAATGGGGATCGCTACAACGTAAGTCTTGATCGCTTCGCTAGTAAGCTCGAATCCAACATAACTACCCAGGCAACAAGACTGTCGGAAGCTGAGGCACTGGCGTACCAGGGCGATTTGCTGCTCCACAGTGAGCGCCGTAAAGAAGCGTATGTTTATCTTGAACAGGCCGTTAAACTCGATCCGAAGTTGGCGATGGCCCACGCCTCACTCGGCATGGCCTATTTTGGTGAAGGCAGAACGGGGGATGCACAGGCAAGCCTGGCGCGTGCAGTAGCTGCTAATTCGCAAAACTACCTGGCCCATTACAATTATGCGTACGTTTTGAGTCGAGCCGATACGATCGGCGGGCTTTCGATCGTCAATTACTCGCCCGAGCTCGCCGTAAAAATCCGCGAGCACTTGCAGAAAGCGATCGCGCTGCGGCCTGACTTTCCTGAGTCTTACAATCTGCTCGCTTTTGTCAGTCTCGTGACCGGTAAAGACGTGGATGAAACTATCGTCACGCTGAAACGAGTTCTGAGTGAGACGCCGGGTCAACATAATCTCTCATACATGTTGGCCCAACTCTACGTGCACAAGGATGAGTTCAAAAGCGCGCGTGTGCTGGTGGAAGAAGTTTTGAAATCAAACGCGGAGGACGAGGTTCGCCGGCTTTCAGAGTCGCTACTCAAGCTGATTACTACGACTGAGGAACAGAGAGCGCGCTACGCCGCGGCGAAGCAAACGACACCAATTGTCGTCAATGCGGAAACGCCGGTTACGGCGCCGCAGGATCCTTCGGCCGACTTGCGTGAGGCATTAAGGCCGGCTGCCAAAGGCGAGACTCGATTACAGGGCACGCTAGTGAAGATCGAGTGTGAGGCGAAGGGTGGTGGCATTGTGTTCGTAGTGAAAACCGCGGGTGGGTTACTGCGTTTGAGAACGCCGAACTTTAATAATCTCGAGATTAAAACGTGGGATGCAGAGGTCTCGGGAGAGATCACGTGCGGCGAGCGTAAACTGGAGAACGGTGTCGTCGTTTGCTACGTTCCGAACACCGACAAGCGCGTAAAAGTCGATGGTGTCTTGAAGTCAATCGAGTTTGTACCCTCAGACTTCAAACTCAAGCCTCCCGTATAACGACCGAAGGGTTTTCCCTCGCAAAGGCGCAAAGGCGCAGAGGAAACCTAAGCTTGCATAGTTTGCGCCTTGCTTTGCGTCCTTTGCGCCTTTGCGAGGAAATTTCTTGACTTAACTTCGTCCAGCCCATTCCCGATCCACGTTGGAGCGACAACGACTTGAATACTTTGAAACAGATTAAAGGCTCAAACTTCGAAGTCGTTAAAATGGAAAACATCGTCACACCCTAAATCCGCGCCGGGATCCTTGCCCGTATATTCACCGAGTTTTGAATTTAGTTCCGACAAGGAAGGTATTGCCGTGAAAAGAGTATTCGTCATGGTGCTGCTTGCCGTGGCATCAATCACACTTGCGAGCCAGGGTGTTCAGGCACAAATGGGTTCGATGGACGAGAATCCGATGGTGGGCGGTGCGGCGATGTTCAAGTCGAAAGACATCGTTGATAACGCCGTTAATTCTGCGGACCACACGACGCTCGTCGCAGCAGTGAAAGCTGCGGGGCTCGTCGAAACGTTGAAGGGCAAAGGCCCGTTCACTGTTTTTGCGCCGGTAAACTCCGCTTTCGATAAGTTGCCGGCGGGCACAGTCGATACGCTGCTGAAACCAGAGAACAAGGGGATGCTGACAAACATTCTGACATATCACGTGCTGTCAGGAAGATTTGATTCGAACGCACTTGCGAAGAAGATCAAGGCTGGAAATGGAAAGGCGTGGCTGAAGTCGGTCAACGGCGGAACGCTGACCGCGTGGATGGATGGGAATGCGATCGTTTTGGCTGATGAAAAAGGTGGACAGTCGAGAGTGACGATCGCGAATGTGTATCAGTCGAATGGAGTGATACACGTTGTGGATACTGTCTTACTTCCGAAGTAAGCAAATTAGCCACAGATTACACAGATCAATTTCTGTGTAATCTGTGGCTAAACGATTTAGCGTTGCTGCTGACCCTCAGTCGCGGTGTTTTTCCTGCTTCCATTCAGCTGCTTCATCAACTCTTCAACCGCGGTTTCGAGTTGACGATCGCGTCCTGCCAGCGTGTCTTCCGGCCTGTTCTCGACAAGCATGTCAGGCTGCACGCCGTTATTTTCCATGTTCGTGCGTTTCTGATCCGCCAGGAATACACCAACTCCCGGCGTACGAACAGTTGAACCATCGATCAGGCTGTAACTGCCCGTTCCAATCACTGCTCCCATCGTGGGCGTACCAACAACCTTTCCGAGTCCGAGTGCACGGAACCCCGCAGGGAACATTTCAGCGTTCGAAGCAGAACGCCAGTTTTGCAAGACGATCTTCGGTCCGAAGAATCCCGCAAACGGACGGCCCGTCGCTTCAGTGCCGCGCGGCTGCCAAACTTGATACTGGCGTTGGACCAGGATCGCCAGCAACTCTTGTTCGATGTTGCCGCCGCCATTCCAACGCTGATCGATCACCATCGCTTCTTTATGCCGGTACTCGCGCAGCTCTTTTTCAAACCTGCGCAGTGACGGCGGATTCATCGCCTGGATGTGCAGGTAGCCGATGCGTCCCCCCGAGAGCTCATCAACTTTCTTCCTGCGCTCCTTCACCCATCGCTCGTAGCGCAACTGGCTGTAAGCGCCACCCGAGATCGCTTCGATTCTCGAATGCCACGCGCCGTCTTCCGCTGCTTTGTTGTTGAATGTGACGGTGACTTTGCGATTGAGTCGATTGTTCAAGAGCGCCCAGTACTCGTCGCCGGCTTTAACAGGCTTGCCGTCGATCGCGAGTAAGTAGTCGCCGACTTTCACGCGAACCCAGTCTTTATCAGCCGGGCCGTCTTCGTAGATGTGCGTGACGCGATAACGACCGGCTGTCGCATCAGACTCGAGCTCGATGCCGAGATGCGACGTTGAAACACCACCGGCTGCTGGACCACGCGGCGGTGGCGCAGCGCCCGTGTGCGAAGCATTTAGCTCACCAATCATCTCGTTGATGATGTTGAGCAGCTCCTGTCGATCGCCAACGTACTCGACGAGCGGACGGTACTTCGCGCGCATCGCGTCCCAATTCATGCCGTGCATGTTTGGATCGTAGAAACGATACTTCATCGTTCGCCATCCATCGTCGAACATCTCAGCCCACTCGGCTGGACGATCGACGCGAACACGAACATTGAAGTTGAGGCGGCGTCTCGTAGCTTCGCGTGGTGGTCCAGCGGCCGCTGCTACTGCTGCGGCGCCTGCCCCTGCTCCGCTTGCCGGAACACCGATCGAATAGATGTTGTCACGTTCACGGAAGAAGAGCGTGCGTCCATCGCGTGAGATGTGCAGATCGGAAAATCCACCGCCGAAACCACCGCCACCGCCTGGGCCACCTTCACCTTCAGTCGGTGGCTGTCCGGCAGTGATCCGGTTCAGGCGCCGGCCATCTTCGCCAATCGCGTACAGTACCGGGATGTTCGCCTGGCCTGCTGGTTCACTCGTGACGAATACGATCGTGCGGCTGTCGGGAGTGATGACGTAGTTTTGAACCGGAAACGGCATGCGCGTGATTTGACGTGTGCGGCGTTTCAAGCCGTCCCAGTCGATTTTGATTTCTCTCGGCGGACGATTCGCTTGCGGGCGTCGCGGAGGACCTGCGGGTGCACCTTCCCCACCTTCAGCGGACGGGGGAGTTGCCGGTTCAGCGGTTTCGCGTTCTTCCGCATCATCAGGGTCTTTCTCCTGTCGTTCCAACCAAACTGAATGGATCTGAATCGAGGTGGGTTGAGTTCCGAGTCCGGCTTCAGCGCGTTGAAAGAAGAGCTTGCGCCCGTCTGGTCCAAAGCGCGGATTACCTTCGCTGTACGAGTCAAACGTGACTTTATGTGCCTCTTTCTCCTGACCTGAAGAAGCGACCAAATAGATGTCGTTCGTGCGCGAGATGTCGGCCTTCGAATACGCGATCCACTTTCCGTCTGGCGACCAGACCGGCTCGCCGAAGCCGCCATACTTCGACGTGTCGAGCGTGATCACCTGCTTCGACGCGACCGTCAGTTTCCGCAAGTTGTTATCGGATGCCGCGAACGCGATCTCTTTTGAATCGGGAGACCAGTTGTAGCCGAACTTGAGTGCATCGATGTCCGTGACTTGCTGTGCCGGAGTCGAGCCATCAACGGGCACAACCCAGAGTTCCTCGCGACCGCTTTGATCGGAGATGTAGGAGATCCACTTGCCGTCGGGCGAATACGCAACTCCGCGATCGCGTGCGGCGCCGTCCGTAAGCTGCTTGAGATCGCCTTCTTCAACCGGCGCGGTGAAGATCTCGCCATGAATCGAAAATGCAATTCGTCGTGACGAGGGCGCGAGGTCGTAATCATCCGCCTGCGAGTTGAACGACTGCACTTCCGCGAGGTTCTCCTGCGTTTCCGCGTCGATGTTCAAAGTGATCTGAGTTGCGCGTTTGGTATTGACGTCGAGTTTCCAGACTCCGAAATCGTGTTCGAACACGATCACGCGTCCATCGGAACTGATCGCGGGCCAACGCACGTCGCCGGATTTAAATGTCGTGACGCGATCAGCTTTGCCACCGTTTTCCGAGACGCGCCAGATGTTGGTGAGACCGTTGCCGTCGCGATCGCTCACGAAGTAGATGAAACCGTCGCGTCCCCACATGGGCCATGCATCGGCGCCGTCGAAGTCAGTGACCTGAGTGAACTTCTTCGCGGCAACGTCCATCACCATGATGTCGCTCTGAAAGGAGCCGCGGTAATACTTGCGCCAGTAAACCTGCGACTTCTGGTTGTAAGCGAGTCGATTTCCGTCGGGAGAGTACGACGCCTGCACGCCCATGTCGGTCCCGGCCTTGCGGGGCATGCCGCCTTCAGTGCTGACGAGAAAAAGCTGCGGCATGAAGTCTTCACCGCGATTGGCGCTGAAGAGTACCGAGCGCGAGTCGCTGGACCATCCGAGGACTGTGTCGTCGCCGGAGTGGGTGGTTAACTGTTTCGCGTTGCCGCCACCCGCTGGAATCAGATAGACGTCGAGATTTCCGTTACGGTCGCTCGAGAATGCAATCCATTTCCCATCAGGCGAGAACCGGCCATAAACGTCGCGGGCGCGATTCACGGTCAGGCGTTGGACGTTCTGCCCGTTTTCATCGGCGGTCCAAATGTCTCCGAGGTAGCTGAAGACGATGCGGCCGTTGTGATAATGGGGATAGCGCACCAGCCGCGCTTCGCGGCCAAATGCTGAAATTACGGAAAAAAGAAACAAGGCTGCGGCGAAGAGAGTGGTTATCTTTTTCATGGCTCGGACCTCAGGTCTAAGGGAATGGAAACAAACGTGGAAAGCGGAGGCCGGATTATATCACCGGTCTCACGTCTTAGAAACGCTACAGGACCTGTGTAATTAACAAGATGCTAAAATCATCAAGTACAATGAAACCGTGAGTTCGATCACTTGCCGAAAAATGCACGCGGCTGACGTGCACGACGCGTTTCACATGCTGAGCGATTTTCTCCGCGCGGACGAACATTACTTGGCCAGCAGCCAGGCGTACGGCGACCTGGGACTCAAGGGTCTAAATGATGCGCTCGATCTTTTTCTCGAACGTCCTGAGCTCGGATTTGTGTGGATGGCTTTCGACGAAAATGGCGTCGCGGGAGTCTGCGTGGTCTGTTATGCGATCTCGACGTCGATGGGTGCAGTCGTAGCGAAGCTCGACGACGTTTCGGTGAAACCGGACCGGCGTGGGAAAGGGATCGGCAGTGAACTATTACTGCAGTTGAAAGAGCAACTGCGGAAAGAGGCGGTCACGCGAATCGACGTCGCTGTCCACCTCGAGAATCCGCAAGCAAAGAGCTTTTACCAGAAGCTCGGGTTCGTGGCGCTCAACGAAGAGCGCCTCTCCTGCATCATTTAGCCACGGATTCCACAGAAAGAAATCCGGATTTTTTTCCGTGTAATCCGTGGCTCCATTTACCTCGGAAGGTTCGCGATTTCCTCGAAATACTTCGCAAAAGCCACCATCCCACCGGACGCCTGCTGCCAGTCGAAATTCTCATTCGGTGCGTGATAGCCGTGCTCAGGGAGCGATAGTCCGAGAAACAGCACCGGGCACCTCAAAACCTTTTCAATGCTCGTCATCGCTCCAATCGTCCCACCGTCACGAACGAAAACCGCATCCCGCTGGAACGCAAACTTGATCGCGCGCTTCAGAGCCAGCGGCAACTCACCTTCGAGAACAGTTCGAAACGCAGGCGCCGACGATTCAAACTGAATCGTCACATCAGGATTCCTCTCTTTGATTGCGGCGGTGATCAATTTCTTGAGCTTCGCTGGATCCTGTATTGGTACTAACCGGCACGAAGCTTTCAATTCCGCGCGCGGCGGGACAATCGACTTCAACCCCGGTCCCTGGTAGCCGCCCACAATGCCGTGAACTTCCAGTGTCGGCATGCCCCAGATTCGCTTCATCACCTCGAGATCGTCTTCCGAGCGCATCTTCTTCAGATGATGCGCCTTCTTGAACGCCTTCGTGTTGAATCCGCTGTTTGTCCAGTCTTTCAGCTCCTGCTTCGAAGGCGGAATGACGTCGTCGTAGAAGCCTTTGATTTTGATCTTGCCGGTTCGGACGTCGTAGATGTCACAAATCACCTGCATCAACTCGGCAATCGGATTTCGCGACGCGCCCCCGGTTTCGCCGGAATGCGTGTCGACGGTTCCCGTTTCGAGCCGCAGAATGAATCCGAGCAGCCCGCGCAGACCCGCTGAGCTCGCCGGCCTGTTTCGCGACACCCAAACGGTGTCGGAAACCACTACGGAATCAGTTCGAAGATTTGGCGCAGCCTTCGTGATGATCTTCTCAAAATTTGGAGAACCGATCTCTTCTTCAAACTCCCACAACAGCCTGATGTTGACCGGAACCTCGGCCTCGATCGCCGCACGAGCGCCAAACAAAGCACTCAGCGCGGGACCTTTGTCGTCGGTAGTGCCGCGGCCGTAGTAAGTGTCACCCTTTTTCGTGAAGACAAACGGCTCGGTATCCCACGGCTCAGTTTCCTTTGAGGCCGGCTGAACGTCGATATGGTTGTAGACCGTGACAGTCGGACGGTTCGGGTCGTTCCCAAACACGCCATGGATTACCGGATTACCCTTTTCGGCGCGATAAACCTCAGTTTTGCCGCCAAAACGCTCGATAGTTGCGACTGTGAGATCGACACCTTTTCGTATGTCGTCGGCACGTGCGGGATCGACGGAGACTGTCGGAGTCTCGACAAACTGGCGCAAGAGGTCTTCAAACTCCTCCCGGTGCGATTTTGCAAAAGAGAGAAGGTTGTCCCTTTTTAATGTTGTGGGCATTCAAGATCCTCCGCCGAACTGTTGTGGAAAGCTTGGGCATAATAAACCAATCCCGCAATCGTCGCATCTACATGCCTACGGTGATTTTGTAGAAAACTTCGTCGGACGCTCTGCGTACATTCAAAAGCGCACGTGCTTCATGTTATTCTGGCGTCCCCGTGTTTCCGACCGAAACCCGGCGCCCCGAGTCAGACAACCAACGATTCACAGGTTTTTAGGAGGGTTGCGTGAGAAAAAGTTCTTTTGCCCCGGGAATTCTATTCCTCGTCATTGCCCTGGCACTTCCCGCATTAATCATCGCCCAGCAGAGCAGGTCAGCGCGTAGGGCAACAACTCCCGACCGCGCGGCAAACGGTGTGGCCACGAATGGTAAGACAAGCCCCTCCGGGACCGTGATTAAAAGCGACCTTGCAGAAGCCCTCGCGGTAATCCAAACAAACCACATTGACGGCAGGAACCTGAACTACAACGACGTGTTCAAATCGTCGATCAGCGGCATGCTGAGCGTTCTGGACCCGCACTCGACCTACTTTGATCCTGCTGAATACGCGTCGTTCCGTACCGAGCAACGCTCGGAATACTTCGGAATCGGAGCCACAATCGAGGACCTCCGCGACGGCAAGGAAGTTAATACTTACATTCGCGCCACCTTCCCTGAGTCGCCGGCTCACCGCGCCGGGCTGCGTTTTGGCGATCGCATTCTCGCGGTCGACGGAAACTCGATGAAGGGCAAGACCTATCCGGAAGTCCGAAAGCACTTGCTTGGCCAACGCGGCACAACCGTCAAGGTCACAGTTGAGCACGAAGGATCCAAGCTGACTGACACCGTCAGCATCGTTCGTGACGCAGTTTCGCTTCCTTCCATCGCTCAGGCTTACATGCTTCGTCCGGGCGTTGGTTACGTTGCCATGACAGGCGGCTTCAATCTGACGACCGCCGACGAGTTTGAGCAGGCACTCAAGTACCTGCACAACCGAGGCATGAACATGCTCGTGCTCGACCTGCGTGGAAATCGCGGTGGGTTGTTGATTCAGGCTGTGCGCGTTGCGAACACGTTCCTAAAGCGCGGGCAAATGATTGTTTCGCAGAAGGGCCGCTTCCGCGACAGCTCGCAATCGTATGCGGCAGTCAACGAGACTCCTGACAACGTAGCCGTCGTGGTATTGGTCAACGGTGAAACCGCGTCGGCGGCGGAGATCGTTGCAGGTGCATTGCAGGATCACGATCGCGGGCTCATCGTCGGTGAGACGACCTTCGGAAAAGGACTGGTCCAGTTTCCGTTCCAGTTGGATTACGACTCGGCGCTGTTGTTGACGATTGCGAAGTACTTCACGCCGTCAGGACGTTTGATCCAGCGTGAGTACTCAGGCGGCGGTTTCTACAACTACTACTTCCCCGGCGGAGTAGCAGCCGACAAGAACAACCAGCCGACCCAGCAAACCCAGCAAACCGGACCCGAAAGCCATACCGATTCAGGACGCCCGGTTTACGGCGGTGGCGGAATTGCGCCGGATGAAACTGTGAAGCCCGGACTGATCAGTCTCGCTGAGCGACAGTTGCGCGACGTTCTCTTCGCGTTCGCACTTGATTTGACGAATGGAAGAGTTAAAGGGTTCGAGAAGTACACGGTTCAACGCGCGATCGAGTTTGATCACGAGCTCGTTAACGAAGATTATCCGGTAACAGAGGCTCTGTGGGCTGAGCTAAAGAAATTCGCAGCAAGCAATCCTCAGTACAAAGGAACTCCGGAGCAGCTCGAGAAATTCCGCGCTTACTCCGAGCGTCAGTTGCGCTACAACGTATTGTCTGCCGCATATGGTTATCGCACCGCGACGCAGGTTTTCAACGACGGCGATCCGCAGATTTCACGCGCCGTTGATGCAATGCCTCGCGCTCGCGAACTTGCTCAAGCTGCAAGCAGAGCACGCGCCCGCGGATAACGGTTTTTTAGCCACAGATTGCGCGGATCATCCGCGTAGTCTGTGGCTTTTTCATGCTGATAATCATCAATCCACGTGCGGCGAAAGCGCGACGCACGTGGCCCACCATACAAAATCAATTTGAGAGCGCCGGGCTTCACTACGAAGCCTACGAAACTACTTCAGCAGGCGACGCCACGAACAAGACTCGCGCGGCTCTCGCAGCGGGTGTTGAATCGATTGTCGTCGTTGGCGGCGACGGCACACTCAGCGAAGTAGCAGAAGGCTTCTTTCAATTCAACACCGATCTGAACGTTCCTCCAGCGCCCATCAATCCTTCAGCGACACTCGCCATACTTCCCGCCGGCACAGGCGACGACTTCGCACGCGGACTG
Organism: uncultured Acidobacteriota bacterium; assembly: GCA_963728575.1. Lineage (GTDB taxonomy): Bacteria > Acidobacteriota > Blastocatellia > Pyrinomonadales > Pyrinomonadaceae > PSRF01. Next base: position 632,586 of record CAVSKT010000011.1, on the reverse strand, counting down.
CGTCGCAAACGATCACCGCTCGAGAATTGGATCGAAACTGTCACCAATAACAACGTACAAGAGGTCGATGTTCTTTACGGTCGCTGTAACGATTACGAAAAACCATTCATCTGTCTGAACGCATCGACGATGGGCATTGGAGGAGAAACGGCAGGCCGCGTCGCCGCGCAAGGGAAGTTTATGCGCAACTTCTCTGGTGAGTTTCGGTTCGTGTTTGCCGCGGTTGGGGCTTTGGCTGCGTGGCGCGAGCGACGCGTTCGCGTCACTGTTGATGGTCGCGTAGTGGTGGATGGTCCAATGAATCTCGCGGGTGTCGCAAACGGACTCTACGCAGGCGGCGGAATGATGCTCTCGCCACAGGCTCGCATCGATGATGGAAAGCTCGACGTGATCACAGCTTCAGGTCTGACGCGGGCGAACGTAGTAACGGAGCTTTCTCGCATCCACACTGGCGGCCACGTGAATAATTCAAAAGTCACGATCGCACAGGGCACAATTGTAACTATCGAAACCTTGCTGGCTCAGGATGCAATGCCTTTGGAAGCTGATGGAAATGTTCGAGGCGTGACGCCAGTCAGGTTTGAAGTTCTGCCCGGCGCGTTACGATTTGTGATCTAGCAGGGTCTTACTCGCCAGCTTTAACAGAATCAAGCGCTGTAGCTTGCCGGGAAGTCTCAACCTAAGGTTGGAGACTCTACCCGGCGCTGCCGCGCTCGGCTCGTGGTCTACGAACGCTTTCCATTGCTGCGATCTTCGCGAGACGTCGAAGGTGTCGTTCCTCACCCGTAAATCTCGCGGCAACAAACGCGCGAAGGACCTCCAGCGCAAGCTCCACTCCAACCACACGCGCTCCTAAACAAAGCACATTGCAATCGTCGTGTTCGCGTGACTGACGTGCAGAGTAAGTATCACTACAGAGCGCGGCGCGAATGCCGTGCATCTTGTTCGCCGCAACTGCCGCTCCGACACCGCTGCCACACACAAGTATCCCAATCTCAGCGGCCTGGTTCTGCACTGCTTCACCAATCAGTCGCGCGTAGTCGGGATAATCGTCCGGCACGGACCCGTCATGCGTGCCGAAGTCAATCAACTCATGCCCGGCACCGCGCAGTTCTTCAATTACTCGTTCGTTGAGTGGATACCCAGCGTGATCGGCGCCAATTGCAATCTTCATCTTGTGCCTTTTTGTGGCTTTACTCGATGAGCTTTCGCGCACGCGCAAGCACGTTATCGACGTTGAATCCCAACTCTCGCAGAGCGACGTCGCCCGGCGCCGACGCGCCAAACCGATCCAAACAAATCACGTCGCCGCTTGATCCAACCCAACGATCCCAGCCTAGCCTCACACCAGCTTCTACCGCGAGCCGCGCAGTGATTGAAGGTGGTAATACTTCATCGCGATATTCCTGCGACTGCTCGTCAAACAACTCCCAGCAAGGCATCGATACAACGCGCGCCGGAATACCTTCAGCTTCGAGTTTCTGGTGCGCTTCCAGCGCCAGTGATACTTCTGATCCAGTCGCGATCAAAATCAATCTCGGCAAATCAGCATCCGCGAGAACGTATGCACCGCGTCGTAGCCCATCTGCCTTTCCATATCGCTTGCGATCTATCACCGCAACTTTCTGGCGCGTGAGTGCCAACGCAGTTGGCGCATGCCGTCGAAGGATCGCGATACGCCAGGCCTCGCTCACCTCCGCGGGATCAGCCGGACGAATCAAAAACAGATGCGGGATCGCCCGCAACGCAGCGAGGTGCTCGATGGGTTGATGCGTTGGACCATCCTCACCAAGCCCAACCGAGTCGTGAGTAAAAACATAAATCACTTGCACTTCCGACAGTGCAGCCAGGCGGATTGCCGGGCGCATGTAGTCAGAGAAAGTCAGGAACGTTCCACCAAACGGAATCAAGCCGCCGTTCAGCGACATTCCGGTTAGCGCCGAGCCCATGATGTGTTCGCGCACACCGAAGTGCAGAATGCGTCCGTCGTATGCGTCTGCCTCGAAGCTATGACTCTCCTTGATATCAGTGTTGTTCGACACGCCGAGATCGGCGGAGCCGCCGATGAGCATCGGCAAAACGGGAGCAAGCGCGTTGATTACTTCACCGCTCGCAACGCGTGTCGCCACTGCTTTCCCATCTTCAAACTTCGGCAGGTGATCTTCCCAACCTTCGGGCAAATCTGTACTCATCATTGAGCGCCAGCTCGTCGCTTCCTCGGCATGAGTCCCGGTATATTTTTCGACCAACGCGTTCCAGTCGTTTTCGAGACGTTCGCCGCGCGGAATTGCTTCACGGAAATGTGTGAGCACTTCGTCCGGAATGTAAAACTGCTTGTCTTCCGGCCACCCGAGGTGTCGCTTCGCTTCGCGCACGGCATCTTCACCCGGCGCATCGCTGTGAGCTTTGCGCGTGCCCTGCGTCGGCATTCCGAACCCGATGACGGTCTTGATGGAAATCAAACTCGGCGCGTCCGTTATCGATTGCGCTGTCCTAATTGCCAGTTCGATCTCATTGAGATCGTTGCCGTCTGCGACCGTTTGCGTATGCCAGCCATAAGAGTTGAAGCGCTTGGGCACGTCTTCGCTGAACGCGAGACTTGTAAAACCTTCGATCGTGACTTTGTTGTCGTCGTAAAGATAGATCAGCTTGCCTAACTTCAGATGACCCGCAAGCGACGCCGCTTCGGCCGCGACACCTTCCATCAGATCACCATCGGAAACGATCGCGTAAACGTTGTGATCGATCATCGGAAAGTCTGGTTTGTTGAACTTTGCTCCGAGGTGCGCAGCGCCCATCGCCATGCCAACACCGTTCGCAAACCCCTGGCCCAGCGGACCCGTCGTGATCTCAACTCCGGGCGCAAGACCGTATTCAGGATGTCCCGGCGTCTTTGATCCCCACTGGCGAAAGTTTTTCAACTCGTCGAGCGAAAGATCGTAGCCGGTGAGATGAAGCAACGCGTAGAGCAACATCGAGCCGTGACCCGCGGAAAGCAAAAAGCGATCTCGATTCTCCCATTTCGGATTTTGCGGGTTGTGGCGCAAAAAACGCGTCCAGAGAACATAAGCCATCGGCGCAGCGCCCAGAGGAAGGCCCGGGTGACCTGAGTTAGCCTTCTGGACCGCGTCGAGAGTTAAGGTTCGAATTGTGTTGATGCAGAGTTGATCGAGTTCGGGATTGATGTTGGAGTTTTCTTTCTGCACGGGCGCGCTCATTGTGATTGGGTTCCTGTGATTTATAGAAATTTTCCTCGCAAAGACGCAAAGGAGCAAAGGAAGAGCGCGACTCTTTCTTTGCGCCTTGGCGTCTTTGCGAGGAAGCTACGTTTAGTATCCATTAAGTCGATCGTAAAGTTCTTCCTGTCGCGCGAGTGCCTGTTGGTAGCGGGCGTGTCGCGTCATGTCAGGTTCGAACACCTGTTCAACTGCAACCGGATCTTCGTCAATGGTTGCTATTTTGCCCACCGCTTCAAGCGCAAGCAAGGCAGCACCACGGATCGATGCTTCGGCAGTGCCGCCAAACATTAATGGACGACCTAAAACATCGGCAATGATCTGTAACCACACTGGCGACGACCGTAGTGCATTACCCGATGCGAAGATCGTCGCGCCGGGTGCGATTTGATCGAGCGCGCGCGAAATCAGTGCGAAGCGATATGCGATCGATTCGAGCGTCGCACGCACGATCTCGGCCGGAGTTGTTTGTTGTCTCAACCCGAAGATCGTGCCGCAAGCATCGGGCGACCATCCCGGGCTTCGTTCGCCTGACCAGAAAGGAAGGATCGTGAGTCCATGTGAATCAGGTTCAAGCACTGCTAATTCTTTTTGCAACGAAGCCGGATCGGGATCGACGTTCAGCGATTCCGTTAACCATTTGACAAGCCCGCCGCCGTTCGATAGCGCACCGCCGACAACTACACGACTTTCACTGGCTCGATAACACCAAAGCGACGGCGAAATAGCATCGGGAGTTTGTCTCTCAAACACCACTCGCATCGCGCCCGATGTGCCGACCATCAAGGCGATCTTGTCTCTCGTGCTGCAACCGGCGCCGATGTTGTTTGCCGCTCCATCGCCAACTATGCACGCGAGACGCGCATCAGCCAACGCAGGCCAGCGAAATTGATAAGCGTCCGTGAGACGAAAACTTATATTCGTTTTGATCTCCGGCAACGTATCCGGCGAGATCTTCAATGCTTGTATAAACTCCCAATCCCAGTCGCACTTTCGTTGATTGAACAGCCCGGTAGCCGAGGCCATCGAGATGGTCGTCGCAGTCTCTCCAAATAAGCGAAGACATAGATATTCAGCGAAGCCGAGCCAGCAATGTGTGGTTCGAAATTTCCCGCTGTTCTCGTGCTTGAGCCACAACAACTTCGCGGGCCAGTAACTCGGATGGAACCTGCAACCCGTGCGTGAGTGAATCGCGAGCTCGTCGAACTGTGTGCGCAAGTTCTTTGCGTATTTCGCGGCGCGTGTGTCGGCCCAGGTTAACAGCGGCGTCGTTGCTTGCGCATCACCGTCAATACCCATCAGGCTATGCCAGAATGCAGAGATCGTAATTAACTCGATCTGTCCTGTGGAGTGAAAGTGGTAAGTGAGTAGATCGTCGATCGTTTTTACAACTTCATCGACGAGAGCATCGGCGTCGAGTTCACCAAAGCTTGAAAGAGAAGACACCAAGCGATGACGACGCACTTGAGCGCCAGGCACTTCGTTCCCGCGATCATCAAATAACGCCGCGCGCACTCCGGACGTACCGACGTCAATGCTCAGTAAATAGGAAGGCTTCGTGCCTGCCATCACCGACACAATATTCGGCGCCGGCTCAACTTCGTCAACCACGTCATCGAGCACGCTACTCATCGTTCTAGCTTCCGGCTACTTGACGGTCTTGCGCACTAACTTCACGAAGTCGTAAATGTCGCGCTCGGTAGTATCGAACGACGCCATGAATCTCACTTCAGAAATCTCTTCATCCCAAACGTAGAAAAAGTATTTCTTCTGCAGGATCGGAATGTATTTCGGCGGGATAATCGCAAACACACCATTCGACTCAACCGGCTGCGTGATCTTGATCTTCGGCAGCTTCGCGAGCTCACTCGCGAGGACGTGGGCCATGCGATTCGCGTGCGTCGCACTTCGCTTCCACAGATTGCTTGACAGCAACGCCTCGAATTGAGCAGAGATGTAACGCATCTTCGACGGAAGGTGCATGCCCTGCTTGCGGATAAACTTGAAACCGGTGGCGAGCTTCTTGTTGAAAAAGACTACGGCCTCGCCATACATCATTCCGTTCTTTGTGCCCCCGAACGACAGCACGTCAACACCCACATCCGCCGTAATTTCTTTGAGACTCGAATTAAGACTTACAGCCGCGTTCGCAATGCGAGCGCCGTCAACGTGCAGGAACATGTTGTTGTCGTGAGCGAAACTGGCGAGCGTCTTCAGTTCTTTCTTCGTGTAAACCGTGCCCATCTCCGTAGCTTGCGAGATCGAGATGACACGCGGCTGCACGTGGTGTTCGTTGCCAACAACGTGTAGAAACGGTTTTAGTTGGTCGACGCGCAGCTTTCCGTCAGGCGTGCGCACCGCGATCAGCTTGCACCCCGTGAACTTCTCGGGCGCGCCACACTCATCGACATTCACGTGCGCCGTGTCAGCGCAAATGATCGCTTCATGTGATTGCGTGATCGACTTTAAGCCGAGAACGTTTGCGCCCGTGCCGCCGAAGACAAAATAGACCGCGATGTCTGGTCCAAAGTGCTTCTGAAACACCTTCTCGACGCGCGCGGTGAGGGGATCGTCGCCGTAGGCAATGACGTGGCCTTCGTTTGCGGCCTTGATGGCTTTGATTACTTCCGGATGAATGCCGGCGTTGTTATCGCTCGCGAAACTGCGTGTGGTCATACCTTCCCTGCTTTGAAATCGCGTGTGATCTCTCGCGCGGCGTTAGCTCCGGGCAATCCTGTCAATCCTCCGCCCGGATGCGTGCCGGCGCCGCAGAGGTAAAGTCGCTTGAGCGGAGTTCGATATTGCGCCCAGCCGATGAGGGGCCGGAAAGTAAAGAACTGATCGAGTGTTTGCTCACCGTGGTGAATATGTCCACCGCTGAGTCCGTAAGTCTGCTCGAGATCGAGAGGTGTGATTACCTGGCTGGCAACAATCAGGTCGCGCAAGCCGGGGGCGTATTTTTCCAACTGAGCAACCACGTTACCCGCAAACTCATCCCGGCGAGTGGTCCAATCGCCTTGCTTCAGTTTGTAAGGCGCGAACTGCACGTGAATCGACATCACGTGCTTGCCTGGAGGCGCGAGCGAAGGATCGCCGAGCGAGGGGATGTTGATGTCGAGATAAGGCTCGGCAGAGAACTCGCCGTATTTAGAAGCGTCAAATGCGCGCTCGAGATAGTCGATTTCATGCCCGATGTGAATGCGGCCTGAAAGTTTTGACTTTGGATCACTACCGTTGACACCACTAAACGCCGGCAGGCCATCGAGCGCGAGATTGATCTTTGCGACCGTGCCCGGAGCGCGGTAGTTGCGCATTTTCAATAGGAAGTTCGGATCGAGATCGACTGGATCGACGAGGTTCAGGAATGTCGTACGTGGATCGGCATTCGAAACCACTGCTCGCGATTCGATCTCTTCACCGCCTTCGAGCACCACCTTCGGTGCGTCGCCGTCAACTCCTGTGACTGTTGAAACATGAGCGCCCGTGCGTATCTCGGCGCCCGCAGCTTTCGCGGCGTTTGCCAGCGCGGTAGTGAGCCCACCCATGCCGCCTTTCGCATACGACGCCGATCCGATCGCGCTTCCATCCATCGCCGCTTGCCACAACAAACCCAGACTCGTACCGGCAGACCATGGACCAGCGAACGCACCGTAAATCCCGCGCGCCGCCACAATCGCGCGCAACAATTCGGTCTCGAAAAACTCGGAGACGAGATCCGCGACCGCCATTGGTCCCCAACGCAACAGGCGATATTCGTCCTTCTTTCCCAACCCACGAAACGCGAGCCCGACTTTGCCGAGTTGCCAAACGTCAGCCGCAGTCGGTTGATCGATCAACGGCGGCGTCATCGAGGTCAACGGCGTGAGCACTCGTCCGATGCGCGCGAAAGTGTTGACGAAGTCGGGATAATTCTTCGCGTCGTTCCGGGAAAACTTTTCGATCTCGCTGACTGTTCGCGCGGTGTCGTTGTAGAGACAAAGCGATTTGCCGTCAGGCGTGAGGGCGAGCACACGTGCTTCGGGAGTGATAATCTCGAGTCCGAAGCGCGATAGATTCAGATCCGCGGCAATTTGCGTTGAGAAAGGACCGGCCGCATGGTCCAGGATCGAGCAACGAAACCCGGGATGTATTTCTTCCGTTACAGCGCCACCACCAACAGTTCCACGCCGCTCGAGAACGAGCGTCTTCAACCCGCTCTTCGCGAGATAGCACGCGGTAACCAGCCCATTGTGACCACCACCAATTATCGTGACGTCATGCGCCATATCCGTTTTTAAAATCCGTGTAATCCGTGTTTAAAGATCTTTCAGCAACTGCAGCGCCGCATTGCGTCCAGGCGCGCCCATGATCCCTCCACCCGGATGCGTCGCCGAACCGCACATGTAAAGGCTTTTGATCGGCGTGCGATATTGCGCCCATCCGGGCGCCGGTCTCAGAAAGAAGAGTTGCTCGAGCGTTAGTTCGCCCTGAAAGATATTCCCTTCCGTCAAACCAAAATCGCGTTCGATATCGAGCGGAGTCAGCACCTGCCGATCGATGATCAGATCCTTGATGTTTGGAGCGTGCTCGGCGATCGTATCGATCACGGTGTCGCCAAATTCGTCGCGTTTATCGTCCCAGTTTCCTTCTTTCAAGTTGTACGGCGCGTACTGCACGAAACACGACATCACGTGTTTCCCCGGCGGCGCGACGGACGGATCAGTCAAGCTCGGAATGACCATGTCGATGTACGGACGGCGCGAAAAACGTCCGTACTTCGCTTCGTCATACGCCCGCTCCATGTAATCCACACTTGGCGAAATCGAGATCGCACCGCGCAGGTGCGCACCTGGTCCAGGCATCGCCTTGAAATTCGGCAATCCATCGAGCGCAAGATTCACTTTTCCCGACGAGCCGCGATATTTGTAACGCTTGAGATCGGTGCAAAACTCATCCGGCAAATGCTCCTCGCCCACCATCTTCATGAACGTCAATCGCGGATCGACGCTTGATGAAACAACGTCAGCAAAAATCTCATCACCATTCGCAAGAACGACACCCGTGGCACGTCCGTTCTTCACGAGAATCTTCGCAATGGGCGCTTCCGTGCGTATCTCAACTCCGGCTTCGCGCGCCGCGTCGCCGATCGCATTCGAGATCGCACCCGTGCCGCCGCGAGCGAATCCCCACGAGCGAAACGCGCCGTCGATCTCGCCCATGTAGTGATGCAACAACACGTACGCAGTTCCGGGCGAACGCACGCCGAGAAATGTGCCGATGATTCCCGAAGCAGACATCGTCGCCTTGAGCACGTCAGTCTCGAACCATTGATCGAGAAAGTCGACCGCGCTCATCGTCATCAACTGCACCTGGTTGTATTTGTCGTCGTCTGAAAGCTTCTGAAAACGGCGGCCCAGGAACGCAAGATTCTTCCAGGCTTTCGGATCCAGAGTCGTGGGGTCCGGGGGCGTCATGCTCATTATCGGCTTCACGAAGTGGGCCATCTCGATCATGGCCTTGCCGTATTCATCGTAAGCCTCGGCGTCGAGCCGCGAGTGACGCGCGATCTCCCGGCGCGTGCGAGCATGATCGTTGACGCGCCACAGATAGTCGCCGTTCGGCATCGGTGTGAACGTGCCGTCGAGCGGAAGGATCTCCAGACCGTGTCGCGGCAGGTCGAGTTCGCGAATGATCTCGGGTCTCAACAAAGAAACAACGTAAGAGCAGACAGAAAACTTAAAACCAGCGAACACTTCTTCCGTCACGGCGGCACCGCCAAGCACGTGACGACGCTCCAGCACCAGCACCTTTTTCCCGGCACGCGCGAGATAGGCGGCGTTTACCAGACCGTTATGCCCGCCTCCAATCACGACGACGTCGTATTTGTTATTCATCTGCTTTTCGGATTCGAATAGACCTGTCTTGCCGCAAACGCGCTAGGATACTTATAATCGCTCGCCCTGACAAACACGCATGCCAATCGGAACCGCATTTCACGAACGCACATTTCCACTCTGCGAAAGTCTTAGTTATCGAGAGTGGTCTGGATACTACGCGGTCAGCTCTTACGAACCGCATCACGAACACGAGTACAACGCGATCCGCAATGCGGCCGCGTTGATCGATATCTCGCCGCTGTACAAGTACCGGCTCACTGGGAAAGACGCGACGCGGCTTGTTGATCGCATCATCACGCGCGACATGCGAAAGGTGACGGTGGGCCAGGTGGTTTACACGCCGTGGTGCGATGAGCGTGGCAAAGTGATCGACGACGGTACCGTGTCGCGTCTCGAGGAGAATACTTATCGCTGGACCGCAGCCGATCCGAGCCTGCGCTGGTTTACACAAAACGCAGCGGGAATGGACGTGAGTATCGAAGACATTTCTGAAAGTGTTTCCGCGCTTGCGCTGCAGGGACCAACATCAGGGCGGCTGCTGAAGAGCCTGGTTGAAGATGCCGACATCGCGAATCTCAAATACTTTCGGGTGACAAAAGGGAGTATCGCGGGCGTGCCGGTGGAGATCTCGCGCACGGGATACACCGGAGATCTCGGATACGAGATCTGGATCGCGTCAGACAAAGCGGTGGGGGTTTGGGATGCGTTGATGGAAGCAGGCCGGGCGTTTGATATTCATCCCGCGGGAATGCTGGCGCTCGACGTGGCGCGGGTTGAAGCAGGATTGTTGCTGATCGATGTTGACTTCAACAGCAGCAAGAAGGCCCTGGTCGACGAACAGCGATACACGCCGTACGAGATGGGACTTGGGCGCCTCGTGAATTTAGACAAGAACCGGTTTGTGGGCCAGGCGGCGTTGATCGAGGAGAACAAGCGTGGTCCAGCACGCGAGATTGTCGGTTTGGAGATCGATTGGCCGCAGGTTGAAAGTCTTTATGAAGCAGTTGGGTTGCCGCCTGCTGTTTCGGCGATGGCTTCGCGTGTGCATGTTCCCGTGTTCAAAGAAGGAATTCAGGTTGGTAAAGCTACGACGACAACGTGGTCGCCGACGTTGAAGAAGATGATCGCGCTTGCGACGGTGAATCGTGGGCACACGCGCCCGGGATCGCGGTTGCAGTTTGAGATCACAGTCGAAGCCGTGAGACACCAGGTGCGCGCCACTGTCGTCAAGACGCCCTTCTTCAATCCGAAACGCAAAACGGCTACGCCTGTCCTGTAAATCCTCTTCATCCTTTTTATCCGTGTCCATTTTTAAACACGGATTTAACGGATGAAAAGGATGAACAGGATATTCTAAACATGAAAGAGATCATTCGACAGTACGATCCCAATCTTCCCCTCGATCAGGCTGCGACGATTCCCTCTTCGTGGTACACCGACAAAGACTTCTACGACCTCGAGCTCAAAACAGTATTCTCGCGTTCGTGGCAACTCGCAGGACGTTTGGACCAGGTAAGTAGCCCTGGCCAGTACGTCACGAGCGATATCGCGGGGGAGCCGATTGTGATCGTGCGTGGCAATGATGGCGTGCTGCGCGCGTTCTTCAACGTTTGCCGCCATCACGCAGCCGCGGTGATGACCGAACCCGAAGGCACAGCCGCACAACTGCGGTGCCCGTATCACGGTTGGACGTATTCGCTCGAAGGCGAGTTGAAGGGCACGCCGGATTTCACAGGCGTGTGCAATTTCGATCGCGCGAGCAACGGTCTCGTTCCGATCGAGTTTGCTGAATGGGAAAACTGGCTTTTCGTCAAACTGGACCACACCCAACGCACTTCGATCGTTGAGTTTCTCGGCGACGATCTTGTCAACGAAATCAAACCTCTTGAGCTGCGCAGTCTGCATTGGTTCGAGCGGCGTCATTACAGCTTCGACTGCAACTGGAAAGTATTTGTCGACAACTATCTCGACGGCGGTTATCACGTTCCTTACCTGCACAAGGGTCTCGACAGCGTGCTCGACTACAGCAATTACATGATCGAAAACGGGAAAAATCACTGTTTGCAGTGGAGCCCGATCGTTAACGAGGGCGCTGAAGCGCAAACAGGCGCGGTGAGAAAAGGCGATCGCGCACTCTACTACTGGATTTATCCAAACTTCATGATCAACTGGTACGACGGTGTGATGGATACGAACCTCGTCGTCCCACGCGGCGTTGATCAAACCGAGGTGATCTTCGATTTCTATTTCCCGGACGTTGTAAGCGAAGAGGCGCGACAAAAGAACCTTGCGAGTGTTGCGGTGGGCCAGCGAATCCAGGACGAAGACGTCGCGATCTGTAAATCAGTTCAAAGAGGATTGAACTCGCGAGCATACAGCACAGGCCGGCTCTCCGTGAGACGCGAGGCGGGCGAGTACTTGTTTCATCGGTTGCTGCATGCAGACGTAAGTGCTGAAACCGAGAAGACAGGGTAGTGGCAGCTTCGAGACGTAACGCCGAAGGCGTTCGCTAATTACAGCCCAGGGTTTAGAGCGAAGCGAAAACCCTGGGTTAACGTCATCAGCCTCTTCGCTTCAACCCTGTAAGGGTTATTCCCGCAGAGGCGTAACGCTTTCAGCGTTGATCTTTAACAACCTCAAGTACCCAGGGTTGGCGCTTTCGCTATCAACCCTGGGCTACAATTAGCGAACGCCTTCGGCGTTTATATACTTGTCCACCGAAGCCAAACCATCAGAAGTAACACGTGGCCACCTGCTGCGCGTGCTCGGAGTCGCGTTTGGACTCGCCGTGATCATTGGGAATACGATCGGGGCGGGGATTTTTCGTGTACCGGGAAGTATCGCTGCACAGTTACCCAGTGCTGGTCCATTTCTCCTCGTTTGGGTCGCGGCGGGTGTTTACGCATTTTTTGGCGCCATCGCGCTGGCAGAACTCGGGACGATGCTGCCGCGCTCGGGCGGGCAATACGTGTTCTCGCGTTACGCGCTCGGTGAGTACGCGGGGTTTATCGTCGGCTGGAGTGATTGGATCTCAACGTGTGGCACGACCGCAGCCGTCGCACTCGTGATCGGAACTTTTTCCGGTGCCCTTTTTCCGGTGCTCGACGGCAAAGCGCCTGCGATTGCCGCCGGCGTGGCGATTTTTTTCGCACTGCTTCAGTGGCGCGGAGTTATCTGGGGCAGCAACGTTCAAAACTTCACCAGCTTAATAAAAGCACTTGCTTTCTTCCTGTTGGTTGCTGCTGCTTTCATTTTCGGCGGCGGTGATGATCTCGTCAGCAGTCCCGCACCACAAACGACTACTGTCGCCGTCACGATGTCCGCAGTCATCCTTTCTCTTCAAGCCGCGATTTACACTTACGACGGTTGGAGTGGGGTGATCTATTTCTCTGAAGAAGTGAAGAACCCGGGTCGCGACATTCCACGGTCGCTCTTTGGCGGCGTGCTCACGATTGCCGCGATCTATTTGCTCGTAAACGTCGCACTGCTTTACGTGCTGCCGATATCGCAGATAGCGGGGAAGGAGTTTGCGGCGGGTGAGGCGGCGAATGTGATCTTCGGCATTCATGGTGACACGATCTTTCGCACCCTCGTAATCGCGTCGATGCTGAGCGGGATAAACGCTTATCACCTGATGGCGAGTCGCGTGCTCTTTGCGATGAGTCGTGACGGTTTGTTCACCAGGAAGGCGGCGGCGGTTAATGAAGGCGGGACTCCCACTCTCGCGCTTTTCATGAGCGCGTTAGTGGCGGTGCTGTTTATTCTGTTCGGACGAAAATTTGAAGTTGTAATAACGGTGCTCGCGTTTTTCTTCGTCGCGAATTACGTGCTCTCGTTTATTTCGCTTTTCGTGTTGCGCGCGCGCGAGCCGGATACACCGCGGCCATACCGTGCGTGGGGTTATCCGGTGACGCCGGCGTTGGCTTTGATCGGGTCGATATTGTTTCTTGCCGGGGCGATCTGGGTTGATCGGACGAACAGTCTTTATGCGTTGGGGTTGTTGGCGGCGAGTTATCCGGTGTTTCGGTTGATGAAGCTACTCAAGTAATTTATTCGGAGATTTACCCGGCGCTACCGCGCTCGGTTCTGCGCATCCGACGTTGTCTACTTCCAGTTTCCTCACTGTCGAGTCGATTTTGTGCGCGGTGAAACAATTTGCTATCCGTGCGCCGGTCTCTTCATCGTTATCATCAACCAGGGCGACAATACTTGGACCAGCACCGCTGAGCGCGATGCCGAGTAAACCTTTCGTGTGTGGAAGCGCGAGCGCCTCAGACAATCCGGGGACGAGCGATTCGCGCTGCGGTTGATGAAGACGATCGCGCATGGCTTCCCAAATCAACTCGTAGCGTTGTTGCGCAATCGCTGCCGTAAAGAGAGCGGTTCTTTGCAGGTTGTGGACCGCTTCGACGCGGCTGACCGTTCGTGGCAGTGCTGCGCGCGCGACGTGTGTGGGCAGCTGCGAGTGTGGAGAAACGACGACACATCGAATTTGATCGGGCCACGCAAATTTCGTTGAGAGCACAGTTCCGTCGCTGCGCGTACAACTCGCCACAAAGCCTCCAAACAATGAGGCGGTGACGTTGTCAGGGTGGCCTTCGAATTCGGTGGCGTAATGCTGGATTGCTTGATCGGAGAGGTAGCGTCCGGTAATCAACCCGCTGAGTTTAATTCCGGCAACGATGGCCGCGGCGCTGCTGCCGAGACCGCTGGCGAGTGGTATCTCGTTATGAACATGCAACTCAACGCATGGCAGCGACATGGATTCATGACGCGCGGCGAAGCACATCGCGCGATAAATCAGGTTGACAGCGTTGCGTGGTAAAGCATCGTTCTCCGGCGCGCCCGTGGTGGTGACGACGCACGCTTCTGATGATTCAGGAACTGCGGTAGCGCGAACGGTCAGGTACAAGTTCAGCGCGAGGCCGAAGCAATCAAAGCCTGCCCCGAGGTTTGAAGTTGATCCTGGAACGCGGATTTCAATCGTCATTTTTGAACACGGATTTAACGGATTTTTTGGCCGTCGGGACCAATCAGCGTTCCGTTGTGATATTTGATTACGTAATCGGTGTCTTTCAATAAGTGACCCGTCAAAATTCCGACCACCGTTTCGTGCTCGGTTATAAATCCGTCCGCGACAAGCTTTCGAATACCCGCAACCGTCGTGGCCGATGCAGGCTCGCAACCAATCCCATCGCGACCGATCATCGCCTTCGCATCCGCAATCTCCTGCTCGCTGACTGTGATCACGCTTCCACCGGTTTCACGAACTGCCCGCCACGCCTTGCGCCATGAAACTGGGGCGCCGATTTTGATCGCCGAAGCCAACGTTTTCGGATTCTCTTCATTCACGAAAGCAGACTGCTCGTGCGAATAGAATCGCGCAAATGGCGCCGCTCCCTCAGCCTGAATAACGCTGATCTTCGGCTGCCTTTCGATCAACCCGCTCGAAAGCAACTCACGAAATCCTTTTCCAAACGCGGAGCTGTTTCCAAGATTTCCACCCGGTAGGATCAAATGATCCGGCGTTCGCCATCCAAGCTGCTCGGCGAGTTCGAATGCAACTGTCTTCTGCCCCTCAATTCGAAACGGATTTATCGAATTAACCAGGTAAACAGAACTGTCTTCCGACAACTCGCGAATCGCGTGCATGCAAGCATCAAAGTTACCCTCGATCTCCACAACCTTCGCGCCATAATCCAACGCCTGGGCCAACTTTGCATTACTCACCTGACCACCGGGGACAACGATCGAACACGTAAGATTCGCGCGCGCGGCATAAGCCGCGAGGCTCGCCGCAGTGTTTCCCGTGCTCGCGCACACAACCATGCGCGCACCGAGTTTACGCGCCTGCGTAACAGCGACAGTCATTCCGGTATCTTTGAATGAACCGGTCGGATTGTTGCCCTGGTGTTTGAGCTTCAACTCAGGCAGGCGGCAATAATCGGCGGAGCGAGGCGCATCGTAGAGCGGCGTATTTCCTTCACCGAGTGATACGACCGGCGTGTCGTCGTCAATCGGCAGGAATTCTCGAAAGCGCCAGACACCACTGCGATCGCGACTCTCGAGCGAACTCAGTCGCTGCCGCCACAACTCCCGCAGCGATGTTGGATCTACCGTGATCGGACCAGATCGATCTACATCGAGCAACCCACCACAGCGTAAACACACATACAAACGTTCATCGATTTGGTATTCAGCGCGACAATCAGGGTTGATGCAGCGTTGGATAAACATACTGAAAGGGTTTATGCCACAAAAAAGCACAAAAAGCACAAAAGCTCACCCGAGCTATTCGTGCTTTTTGTGCCCTTTTGTGGCTAAGCTTTTAGAAACTGAAGCGAAGCGAAGCGTCGATCCTGCGGTTGTAAGCCGGATTTCCGGCGCCAAACCCACCAAACCCACCGCTGGTCGAAGTCGATTGGCCAAACAGAGCCGATCCTAAGTTTCCGACCGGATTATTCAGGTTCGTTTTATTCAACAGGTTTTGGAAGTTCAACGAGAATGTCAGGTTGTAGCGACCATTACCACCACCGCCGCCACCAAAACCTCCGCCACCCG
This sequence comes from uncultured Acidobacteriota bacterium, assembly GCA_963728575.1. Taxonomy (GTDB): domain Bacteria; phylum Acidobacteriota; class Blastocatellia; order Pyrinomonadales; family Pyrinomonadaceae; genus PSRF01. The sequence goes on along the minus strand of CAVSKT010000011.1, from coordinate 616,913 downwards.
GACCACCACCCGGACCACCACGGCCGCCGCCACCACCGCCGCCTGGTCCACCACCTCCTGGACCACCCGGACCTCCTCGTCCGCCCATCATGACCGTGCGCTGGCCGTCCTGGCGTTGACCATCCTGACGGTTCTGCTGATTCGCGTTCGCCCCGCCTTCAGAACCAAATGACCACGTCTTGCTCACCCGCACGTTGACACTCGTCGAGCCCGGACCTTGTCCGAAGTTGCGCGGAATCATCACGTCGCCCGGAGCAAACGTGAGTTTGAAGTTGCCAAACGGAGTACACCTGATATTAATGTCGGAACAGTTAGCACCCGCGCCGGCTAACGACGGACGCTCCGTGTTAAACGTGTCGCCATTGATGTCGCGTCCGAGCGTGATATTAAACGGCCGGCCGGATTGCACGATGATGAACGGATTCAAACTGATACCCCACGGCCCACGGAAGTTTCCGTTGATCCAAACGCGATGTCTTACGTCGCTCGACGCGCGTCCAAACTCCGTGCTGAAGTCGTAAGGATTTGCAGGAAGACTTCCAACGCCGTCAGCATCACTATTCGCTTTCATCAAAACGTAAGAGACGCTGAAGTTTCCCCTGTTACGCGGAAGCCGCGTGTTTAAGTTAACTATGAACTGGTTCTGCTTGTAGCGCCCGCTCGACTCGTACGTAAAGACGTTGCAACGAGTAGATGGATTGATTTCCGGCGGAATGAAATCAGCGCAATCAAGGGGGCGTATTCCACTGGCCGGAACGCCCGGAATGAAAGTGCCAGGCAACGGCGCATTCAAAGGCCTCGTGCGAAGCACGTGCAACGTACGGACGTTGATATAACTCGCTGCGAGAGTCATATTGCGCGGCAACGCACGCTCAACACTGAACACTGCCTGCAGCGTGTAAGGCGCTTGCAGGCCTTCCGACAGTTTGTAAACTGATCCCGGCACCGCAAAGGTAACTAGCTGCTCGGGAGTTGGAATCACTGGAAAGAAATCAGGATTCGAAAGAGTGAACTGTTGCTGGTTCACTCCGTTAAACCGAATCGTATTCATGGTCAGGTTCTCGCCCACGCGCTCGTAAAAAACGCCGTAGCCGCCACGCAAAACCGTCTTCGATTGCTGTCCGCCCGGCGACCATGCGAACCCGAGACGCGGAGCAAAGTTCAAATTGCTGTCGATGTTTTTCTGGTTCTCATAACGCAAACCCAAACTCACCGTCAGGTTGGGCCGCAATTTCCAGTCGTCCTGCAAAAAGCCGCCGAAATCCCACTGGCTGACTTTCGTCTCCGGATTTCCAGCCGCCAAACTAAATTGACTGGCGCCGCCGCCGAGGGCTCGAATCTCCTCGCCGGAAAGTTCGCGCGCGAGAAACACCTGCGTGCGTCGAAAACGCTCGATACTGGTAATGACCTGAGTTCCACCGATCGGGTTGTCGTTAGCGTCGAGCACTGGTCCAACACCGCCGCCGAAGAACCTGTACGTACCGCCAAAATTAGAAGGTGAAAACTGCGTAATGCTTATCGACCGCAGCCGGCCACCAATTTTGAATGAATGCGCGCCTCTGGCGAACGAGGTGTTGTTAGTCAACTCCCACTCATTCTCATCCGTGTGCGCCTGGCCCACCTGGGATCCGCCACCCGTGAATGCTTCCTGCACTTCGAGAGTCGGAATGGAATTGTCCGCGTTCTGTGCGCTGCGATTGTGTTCAAACTGAAAGCGCGTTTCGTTAACGATCGTCTTGTTGATGATCGCCGTTTCGGTGAGCTGGATACTCTGATCCGTGTTCTCACTATCGTAGGCGCGCGACGGCAGTGAAAAATTGCCGACGCCGGTTATGCGCGTGTTTCTCGTGTAGTTGTAACGAGCGACCAGCGTATGGTTCGCGTTAATCTGATAATCGATTCTCGGACTGAATGACGTACGGCGGTTCGGAATGGGAACCGTCTCGTTGAAACCAATGATGTTGTTGTTAGCGTCAAGTATGTTTCCGAAGACGAGCGTTTCATCGTCGCCCTCGCGCCTGTCGAAGTCGACGAAGAATGAAGCCTTGCCTTTCTTGATTGGGCCACCGAAGTTTCCGCCGTACTGGCGTGTTTGGATTGGAGGTCGCCTGCTCGCAAACGGGTTACGAGCATTCAGCGCGTCGTCGTTGAAGTTGAACGAGACTTGTCCGCGATACCTGTCGGTGCCGGGCCGCGTCAGGATTTCGACGCGTCCTAAACCAAGGCGATCGAACTCAGCCGAAAATGGATTTTGATTGATACGGATTTCGCGAATTGAGGAACGCGGAGGCAAGCGGCCGCCGGTAAAACCATCGACGAAGATCTGACCGCCGTTTGGACCAGCCGATGGGCCGGCCAGGGCCTGCAAAGCAGCCGCGAGATCGTCAGGGTCGTCCGGCAACGCATCGATGTCGTCACCTCTCAGCACGATCGCACCGGCGTTGTTTTCCGGTTCGGTGCTCAACTCGCGGTTGTCGGTGTTGACGGTTACTTTCTGCTCTTCGATCGCGACTTTCAGCGTGATGTCAAACTGCTGCGCCTTGCCTGAAATTACTTCAACCTCAGATGTCTCAGAGAATGCAAAACCCGCACTGATTGATCGAACCGTGTATTTTCCGGGAGCGAGTCCGTTGATCGTGTAGGAGCCTGCTTCGTTCGTAACTGCCGTCTTTTCTACGCCCTTGCCGTCAATCGCCGTCACTGTGGCCCCAACAATCGCGCCGCCCAGCTCATCCAGCACCTGGCCTTTCAACGAGCCCGCGCGTTGCTGGGCCACCAGCACACCCGGGAGGCTTGCGCAGAGCGCAATAACCAACATGATTTTCTTCATTCCGAAGCTCCTTCGAACGGCTTTTGCAAGATCGGCGCGAAAAGAGAGCATTACGCCCAAAACTGAGTCGGGATTGTAGCGAAATTGGTCGTAAAGAGTCTGTCAATGGATTGTAAAGTTTTGTCAGTTATGTGGAGTTTATGATTGACACTTCTTTACGCACGAAGATCCGCGATTACTGCTAGGATTAGCGCGTCGCAAGTTTAGAGTTCGAGCTTTAGCTTGCCTCCCGAATTGCAGCGTAAAGGCTGAACTCTTAACCTATGTCTACCAATCTGGCTGAGCAACCAATGGAACGCGTTCTTGTAATCGACGACGACGTCGGACTTTGCGAGCTGGTAGGAGAGTATCTTCAGCCCGAGGGTTACGACGTCGAAGCCATTCATAACGGCGAACGCGGTATCGATCGCGCTCTTTCAGAAGAACACGATCTCGTGGTGCTGGACGTGATGTTGCCGGGCACAAACGGCTTTGATGTGCTACGCCGGATCAGGGCAAGGTCGCGAATTCCGGTTCTGATGCTGACGGCTCGCGGCGACGATGTCGATCGCATCGTTGGACTCGAGATTGGCGCAGACGATTACCTTCCAAAGCCATTCAATCCGCGCGAGCTGGTCGCTCGTATTCGTGCCGTTTTGCGGCGAGCTCAGCCTGTTGAGTCGACTACTTCTGCGCGGGAAACAATTCGCGTTGGCGATATTGAAATGGACAGTAACACCCGCAACGTCCGCCGCTCGGGAGAAGTAGTTGAGCTCACCGGAGTCGAATATGACCTGCTTGAGATACTGCTGCGCAGCGCCGGTCAGATCGTCAAAAGAGAAGACCTGGTGAAAGAAGTTTTAGGACGCGAACTCTCGCCGTTCGATCGCAGCATCGACATGCACGTCAGCAACCTGCGCAAGAAGTTGGGCCACCAGTCGAATGGTCTTGAACGAATTAAGACTATTCGTGGTGTTGGTTATATCTATGGTGCGCCTCCAGAGAGATCAGAATGAAGATTTCGTTCCGCAGTCTCTATCTAAAAATCTTCATCTGGTTTTTCGTGGTGATGATCATTATCAACGTCGCGCTGTTCTATGCGTTTGCTCTCACGCGTCCGACTCCGACCAGACGATCGTGGCGCGATCTCACGCAGGTTGGACCAAACGCGCAGAAGGCGGGTGAGATTTACGAACAGTCAGGTTCAGCCGCACTGACGTCGGCACTCCAGGCGACAGAAAAATCCACGGGCGTAAGCGGGACGTTCTTTGACGAGAGCGGAAAAGAACTCTCCGGACGCACAGCGCCGCCCGGAACCGAAGAACTCATCGCAAGAGCCGCGCAAAGTCGAGAGATTGAATTCAACTTTGAGGGGCGTAACACGCTCGTCGCTCGGCCTATCGTCAGCGCCCAGGGCCGTCGCTACACTTACGTCGCTTACATGCCCCGCCCGCCTTTTCAACCGCTCTGGTGGAATCTTGGTCTGCGCCTGCTCATCACGCTTGTTATCGGCGGCATCCTTTGTTTCTGGCTAGCGCGTTATCTCACGACTCCCCTCCTAAAACTTCGTTCTACTACGAATGAACTTGCCGAAGGTAACCTCGGCGCGCGTGTGGCGACCCGGCTTTCGAAGCGTCGTGATGAAGTGGGTCAACTCGGGCGCGATTTCAACGTGATGGCCGAGCGCCTGGAATCGATGGTGAAAGCTCAGCAACGTCTGCTTGGAGATATTTCACACGAGCTGCGATCGCCGTTAGCGCGGCTTGGCGTTGCGCTCGGTTTGGCAAGACAACGTTCCGGTCCGGAAGCGAATGGCGCACTGGATCGGATCGAGCGTGAGTCAGACAATCTCAACGAAATGATCAGCCAGTTGCTGACGCTAACGCGACTCCAGAGCGGGACCGATGCTCGTAAGAGAACGGACGTCGATCTGGCTGAGCTCGTGCGTGACGTTGCAGACGATGCTGATTTTGAAGCTCGCAGTACGAATCGTTCCGTGCAGGTGGTTTCGAGCGAGAAGTGTTCGATCAACGGCGTCGAGGAACTGCTTCGCAGTGCGGTCGAAAACGTGGTGCGCAACGCGGTTCGTTACACGCCGGAAGGAACGGCGGTTGAAGTCGCGCTGAGCAGGCAAAATGGCAGTGCCGTGATCAGCGTACGTGACCGCGGCAAGGGTGTGCCGGATGAAGCGCTCGAGAAGATCTTTCGTCCGTTCTATCGAACCGAGGATGCGCGCGATCGCCAGAGTGGGGGCGGCACAGGCATCGGCCTCGCGATCACGGAACGTGCTGTACAGATGCACGGCGGCTCGGTCCACGCGGCAAACGCGCCGGGCGGCGGGTTGTCCGTCGAGATGCGCCTGAATTTAGGTCCTTAGCCACAAAAGGCACAAAAGTCACATAACAAGGAAGGAGACCCATTCCCTTCATTCTGATGTGACTTTTGTGCCTTTTGTGGCTAAGACTTTCTTCTCCTTCTGCGCGCCAACTGCATCTCCACAAATCTCACTACCAGAATCCAAATCAACGCCGCTGAAAATCCTGCGATGACGTCCGTCGTGTGATGAACGCCGAGGTAGATTCGTGAAAAGCCGATCGAGAGAAACATGAGCGTACAAATGATCCACACGATCACTCGGACGCGTTTCCGCTTGATGCGCGCTGTGAGGATCGCGGCGAGGGCACCGAAGAAGCAAGCGCTGGCGAGCGAGTGTCCACTCGGAAAGCTGTACGACTCGGGCGCTGTAAGATTGAAAAACGGAGTCGGCCGCGCGCGTTTGAACGACAGTTTGAGAGTCACATTCAACAGTGCGGCGCCGACCATCGTTATTGCGAAAAGCTTTGCTTCACGTCCCCACTTCTTCGTCGAAAACCAAATCACGACGATGGCCGATCCGATCGTGAGCATGATCGTTGAACCCACGAACGAAAGAAACCGCATGACTTTGGTCATCGCGGGCGAAGCGAGCTGATGAACCGCGGCGCGCGTGACCTCGTCAAAATGCACCGAGTCGCCCTCGAGCACTTCGTCAGTCAACCAACTGAAAAAGATTAGCGTTCCGACCGCTGCCACAAGACCGAGCAGGAGTGACAAACTGAGGAATTCAAACCAACGCTTCTCGCTTGTGGGAGTCTGCTCCGCCATCGTTCGACAGGATTACAGGATTACACAAAGATTTACAAGATGATCCTGTAAACTAGGTCCGTGGCCCATTTCCCTCGACGCAAGTTCCTCCAAACGATCGGTGGCGCTGCTGTGGCGAGCGCGTTTCCGAATGTCCTCCGCGGCGCGCAACGCCCGCCGCCTTATATCGCTGTTTTCTGGGAGGATGACTTCCCGGCGATCGATGGTTGCGGGATCACACGGGACGCGATTTTTGAATCGATTGGTGACGTCGCTTCGCGGCTGTTGAATGAGCGAGAGCTGATCGAGCAACTAAATGCGTTTCGTTTCGATCTGCTCATCACTCCATACGGCTCTGCGTTTCCAAAACGCGCCTGGCCGGAAATCTTGAAGTTCCTGCGCGCGGGCGGAAACTGGCTGAATCTTGGCGGCGTGCCGTTGACGCGTCCTGTCGTGCGCGCTGGAGGTGCGTGGCGTGCTGAGTCGCACCAAACGACGTATCACAAACTCCTGGGCATCACGCATTCGTTTCCAGTTCAAACCACCGGCATCACGACTTACGAAGCGAGTGACGCTCTCAAGAACGGCTTCAAAGCGCAACAGATCTACGAGTTGTATGTGCGCTTGAGCTCGTCGAAGAACGAACCCGATGAAGACGGCAGTGATGGACCACACGAGGGCGTAGTTCGTCCCCTCGTCGTCGGACTGAATCGCGAGCGTCGAGCCATTGCTGCGCCAATAGTTCAGATCGATCGTTTGCTCGCTGACTATGCGGGTGGACGCTGGATATTTGCCAACTTCACCGGGACGCTCAGCGGCGACGCACTCGCATTCCTCGCGGAAAAAGGATCACAAAGCGCGAGCCACTTGATCGTTAAAAGCGGGTTTGCTTCTTACAAACCAGGTGACGTTCCATCGTTGTCGGTGCGATTAAGTCGACCCAGAGGCAAATTGGAAAACCTGGCGCCGAAAAGTTGCCATGTTGAAGTAAAAAATAGTGACGGCCAAACCGTTTTCCGTTCTGACGCACCACTCACGATTGAAAGTAAGCTCGCGTCCGCGTCTATTCAACTCCCGCCGGACACAAAACTGAGTTCCGGGCTTCACAAGATCCATGCACGATTAAGTCTCAACTCCATTGGCGAGGGACCACCACACGAACTCATATACACAAGCGGCTTTTGGATCAACGAACAACTGCCGGGTGGTAAACCCTTCACAGTCGACAAACACTTCTTCTACCGCGACGGCAAAGTCTTTCCCGTGACCGGCACGACCTACATGGCTTCAGACGTGCACCGGCGATTCCTGCTCGACCCGAACCCGCACGTCTGGGACAACGATTTTCGCCAGATGAAAGAGGCGGGCGTGAACATGATTCGCACCGGAATCTGGACCGGCTGGAAGAAGTACATGACCGCAGACGGCAAGATGAATGAGGTCGCGTTGCGAGCTTTCGACGCGTTTCTTCTTACCGCACACAAGTATGACATTCCCGTCATCTTCACCTTCTTCGCGTTCCTGCCCGAAATGTGGGGCGGTGAAAATGCTTATCTCGATCCGAAATCGATTAAAGCGCAGCAACAATTCATTTCCGCTTTTACTGAGCGTTGCCGCGGCGTCGACGATGTGATCTGGGACTTTATCAACGAGCCTTCTTTCGGATCGTACAAGTACATCTGGAGTTGCCGGCCCAACTATGACGAGTTTGAAAAAGCCGCGTGGAAAAAGTGGCTCAGAGATCGTTACCCCGCCCAGACCGACGAGGAACACGCAAGCCGTCTACAACAACTCTGGCGCACAACGAGTGACGACCTGCTCGATCTTCCGAAGATTCAGGATTTTGAAAGTGTGAACCTGATCGACGAACGGCGGCCGTTAAAGACACTCGACTTTCGCTTGTTCGCGCAGGACATGTTTATTCGTTGGGTTCGCCACATGACTGAAGCAATCAGAAGCAATGGCAATACAAAACAACTGATCACCGTGGGCCAGGATGAGAATGGACTCGGCGACAGTCCGAATCCGCAGTTCTTCGCGCGAGAGATCGATTTCAATTCGCTGCACAACTGGTGGAATAACGACGATATGGTTTGGGACAGTGTCTTAGGGAAAGCGCCGTCGAAGCTGAACCTGATGGAAGAGACAGGCGTGATGTTTTATGAAAAGCCGGACGGTGGCGGTGCGTGGCGCAGTGAAGAAGAGGTGAGCCGTTTACTCGAGCGCAAGATGGCGCTTTCGTTTGCGGCAGATGGAGCGGGATTTATCGAGTGGGTTTGGAACACAAATCCTTACATGTTTTCGACGAACGAAGTGGGCATCGGCTTTCATCGTGTTGATGGAACCGCGAAACCAGAGCTCGAACCGTTTCTGAAGATTGCGAAGTTCATGGCCCAACACGGTCACCGGTTGAGAGATCGGATCTCAGAACCCGTGGCAATGGTGATTCCGCATTCGCAGATGTTTTCACCGCGAAGTTTTGCTCACGAAGCAACGCGACGCTGCGTGCGAGCCATGTATTACCACTGCGGTGTGCCGGTGCAGGCGATTAGCGAATACAAAGTCGAAGAGTATTCCGGCCAGGCGAAACTGATCATTGTTCCGTCGCCGCGAGTGTTGAATCATGACTGTTGGAACTGGTTACTGGCAGAAGCCAAACGAGGAGCAACGTTAGCGATCTCCGGGCCTCTTAACGCAGATTCACATGGCCTGCCTGCGTATAGATCGTTCTATTCATCAACCCCCGTTGTGCCCGTTGCATCGTCTGAAAACATCATGATCGGTGGACAAAATTTTCTCGTCCGATACGAGGGAGAGAAATTGCAGCGGCTCGAGAAGGCGTTGGTCCGGGAAGGTAATTCGACCGCGCAAACACTGGTTCTCAACGATCCACATCGCGTCGTATGGTGCCCGCTGCCCCTCGAACTCGGCGATTCAATGACGGCTCTCACCGCCTTCTACAGATTTGCGCTCAAGGTGGCCAACGTGAAGCCGGCTTTCACCGCATCACCACATACGCCTTCTGTTCTTATCCTCCCGTCAGTTTTCCGCGATGTTGTTCTTTACACGTTCGTGTCAGAAGCCTCACGCGATGTCCAGTTGACTGTCACACACCTCGAGACGAAGAAGAGATTCACTGTGTTGGTGCCGGCGGGCCGAACAGCAATGGTCTGGATGAACAGGATGAACAGGATGCCTTAATCCTGCCTAATAATTCTCAACTCCTCGCTACCCGGTGGTTCAGTGACTTTCAGATCATCCGCAATCGCAACATCCCATCCCGTGTTCTCACGCACTTGCTCAACCGTGCATCCGGGATGCAGCGAAGTCAGCACCATCTCGCCATCCAAAAACTCATAACACCCGAGATCTGTGACCACCATTTCCGGTGGCTTCGACGGAGACGTTACAAAATCAACTCGTTCGGGAAAACTGCGTTTGCTCTGGGGCGCGATGACAAAAACTCGCTTCGCAAGTATCGCGATCTCACATGCGCCACCACTTCCAGGCAGTCGCACTTTTGGACGCGAATAATCCCCAATCACCGTCGTGTTCAAATTTCCGCGGCGATCGATCTGCGCGCCTTGCAGGAATCCAACGTCGATAAGTCCACCCTGCAAGTAGTAACTAAACACATCAAACATCGAACACACGCTCAACGAGTCGGTCACTAACGCCGGATCGCCAATCGATATCGGCAGTCGCTGCGGCTCTGCGCCGACCGCGCCCGACTCGTAGATCAACACGAGCCCTGGCGCGTGCAGACGGCGCGCGAGGTTACATGCAACGTTCGGCAACCCGATGCCGACAAACACGACCTCGCCATCGCGCAACTGTCGCGCCGCCTGGCAAACCATCAACTCATTCGGCGTGTAATCAATAACCATAATTGACCGGCTCGCAGTAATGATCGCGCGCCTTCAGACGAGCCAAACTCTCGCCCATTCGTTCGACGTATTCAGCGCGATCGCGCACACCGTAGATCCAGTTCTCGAGGTAATTATTGAACTTTGCGATGTCCTGCGAAATCTCGCGCCAGGCAACGTAGAAGTCATTGTCCCGATCGTAATAGCCCTGCGCGTATGACGGATGGCAGCCGAATGGTTCGTGAACCACAGCGTTGACGATCAAACCGGGAATCAACGTCCTATTCGGATCGGAACGAATAACACTCTCAGGAACGATCTCTTCCGCGACGACGATAACTTTGCGTGCCGCAAACGCAGCTTCTTTCTGCACGCCCATCAATCCCCACACATGTGCGTTGCCGTTCTCATCCGCGCGTTGCACGTGAACGATTGCAGTGTCGGGATTCAAAGCCGGCACTGCCGCGAGTTCTTCTCCCGTGAATGGGCACACTACAGTCTTGATCGAAGGATTAACTCGCGGAAGATCGCTGCCGCGGTAATCGCGCAACGGATAAAACGGTAGCTTTGCCGCTCCGGCCGCCAAACGCGCCACCATTCCGAAGTGTGAATACTCTTCAAGCTCGATGGCATTCGGAATGTCGTGTTCGACCGCGCGGCGCAACGCGTGCAATGGTCCAGCGCCCGGATTTCCGGCCCAACTGAAAACCAGCCGCTTCACGCAACCCGCGCCGATCAACTGGTCGTAAATAAGATCAGGTGTTAACCGGCAGAGCGTCAACTCACGCCTTCGCTGCCGAATGATTTCGTGGCCTGCTGCAAAGCAGATGAGATGCGTAAAGCCTTCGATGATGATCGAGTCGCCGTCGTGAACAAAACGGTCGATCGCTTCCTTCATCGGCATGAGCTTGCCCATAAGTTCGCGCATTCTGTCATAGATTGCTGAGCGTGTTAACCTGTGTGCATGCCCCTGTTGCTACTCTTGAGCGTTCTTCTCTTCTCGCCCGCTGACATCGATTGGTCCAAAGCGCAGTCGGAAGCGGTCCAACTTCTTCAGGAGTTGATTCGCATCGACACAACCAACCCGCCGGGGAACGAACTCGCGGCTGCGCGTCACATTCAAAAGGTTCTCGAAGCTGATGGAATCGAGACGCGGATCCTCGACGTCGCGCCGGGTCGCGCGAATCTTTACGCGCGGATCAAAGGCGATGGAAGCAAGCGTCCGTTGATCTTGCTGAGTCACACGGACGTTGTGATGGCCGACGCAGCGCGTTGGACCATACCGCCGTTCAGTGGTGAGCTTCGCGATGGCTTTGTTTACGGACGTGGCGCGCTCGATATGAAAGGCACGGCGGCAGTTCACGTCACGCTGATGCGTTTGCTGAAACGTCACAAGGTGCCGTTGAAGCGCGACGTTATCCTGCTCGCCGTTGCCGATGAGGAAGCCGGAGGATCCGGAGCGGATTCAGTCATAAAAAATCATCTTGATCTGATTCGCGGCGCGGAGTTTCTTCTGAACGAAGGCGACGTGGCTTACGTGAAGAATGGAAAACTTCAGCAGTACGGCGTCGATGTGATGGAAAAGGCGGCGCTCTGGTTGCGGATTACTGCGAGTGGACCAGCGGGGCACGGCTCGATCCCGATTGATAATTCGTCGGTGAATCGATTGCTGAATGCGCTCCAGCGTTTGCGCGCATGGGAACCTCCGATCAGCGTGCCCCCGGCAGTTGCGGAAGGCTACAGAATTCGATCGAAGTACCAAACAGATCCTGTGCTGCGCGCTGCGTACGCAAATCTGGAACTAGCGCTGAAGCGGCCCGCGCTGCGCAAACGTCTGCTTGCAGACAGCACGCTGAATGCCGAGGTGCGTAACACGTTTACGATCACGGGACTGCAAGGAAGCGAGAAGGTTAACGTGATTCCCGGAAATGCGTCGGCGCAGATCGATTGCCGCCTCCTGCCAGGAGAGACTCCCGAAGGCTTCATCGCGAAGCTGCGCGGCGTGCTCAAAGATCCGGAACTCAAGATCGAAGTGCTCGAAGGATCGACGCCGACGGGATCGAGCGCCGATACCGCGCTCATGCAGGCGATCCGAGCGGTCGCGGCGCGCCGGGATCCAAACGTTCCAGTGATTCCAACGATGCTTACCAGTTCGACTGACAGCGCAAAGTTTCGCACTGTCGGGATCACTGCTTACGGGTTCGAGCCTTTCAAATTAGACGACGTCGAACTCGAACGCAGCCACGGTGATGATGAACGGGTTTCTGTCGAGAACGTTCGCTTCGCGCTCGAATTCCTCTATGACGTCCTAATCGAACTCAACAATTAGCCACAAAAGGCACAAAAGACACATAAAGGGAATGAATCAGGCCTTCTTACTGAATCACTCTTTATGTGACTTTTGTGCCTTTTGTGGCTAAAACTGAATCGCGTTTGACGCCCGGTTGAGGGCGCGCGTGAGGCGGTTGGAGTTCAGTTCTCGCGAGCGTGACATTGTTTGCTTCGATGGCCTCGGTTAGCGCGGGAAGGATCAGCGGCTTATAGGTTGGTCGTGGCGCGTAGATGAGGTGTTTGAACCACGGACGACCCGCGAGGCCTGCCTCATCGAGAAGCGCGCGTTCAACTTTCATCAATCCTTTGTGTATGCGCTCCACGTTCGCTCGATCGCCACGTTCGACCGCAGTGCGCGCCGCAATTAGAGCCGCAGCTCCATTTCTCTCCCACGCGCGTGCGGTTTCGCGCGCCGGTTTGAAATCGAGTTGCATCCTGCGTTCCCGCGCCGCTCGTTCAGTCTCGTCAAGGTACGCGTGCACCTCACGCGCGTAAGCCGCGTAATCCAGTGGCACGTAATCACATTCCGACAACAACAACGCGGCAACCGCCCAGTAACGCGACATCGCTGCGTGATAGTAGTAACCCGGATCGCCGACGCGATCGACCCACGTGAAACTATCGTAGATCGAATGATAGACGCCGTATGGACCATCGAAAGTCAGATCGGCAATCGGAACACCGAGAAAGTTCAGGAACACTGTGTAATCAGAACCAGATCCGAGGCGCGTCGTAACAAGCGGCTCTTTCGACGCCGCTGTTCGCGTGTTTCGCAACCACGCGTCGTAGATCGAACCGCCGCTCGGATCCGGAACTTCGCGCGCCACCTCCCGCAAAAAGCCGGCGAGCGCCGGCACCGCAGCCGCCGAGAACGAATTGCCGGACGACGAACTATCGACATTCAAATAAGCAAGCGCGCCTGCCTTCAATCGCTCAGCCTCCAACTCGCCCCACTCAGTGCTTCCAGTGAGCGTAAACTCCTCCGCATCCCACGACGCAAAGATGAGCGTGCGCTTCGGTTTCCAACCGCTGCGCTTCAATTCACCCAACGCTCGCGCCGTTTCCATCATCGACGCACTGCCGCTGCTCGGATCTACTCCGCCAAACACCCACGCGTCGCGATGATTACCCAGCACCACCCACTCGTCAGGCCGCTCGACACCACGCAGGCGCCCAACAACGTTCCAGATCGAACGCACTTTCTTATCGTTCTCGATGATCAGGTGAAGCTTGTCTGAAGTTGGTCCAAGTCGATAACGAAACGGCAGCCCTCCCTGCCACGCGTCCGGAGCGTTTGGACCAGTCATTTTTTCCAGAAGCTTTCGCGCGTCTTTGTACGACATCGGCGCGGCAGCGATCGTTGGCATCGAAACGGCGGTTTCGACCGGATCAAAACGACCGCCGGGAACAGAAGCCCATCCAGGCGTGCGTGGATCGCCCGGCAGATTGAAGTCGTAAACGATACCGCCTCGTTGCAGGTGACTCTCCGGCCCCCACGGTCCCCACGGATAAACTTCGCCCTTTTTAAAACCATCGTCCGCGGGATCGGAGTAGAGTAGCAACGCAGCGGCACCGCGCTTCTCTGCGGTGAGCGCTTTGTAACCTCGATAGCTGTACGGCACCGAGTAACGCGCGAGCGCGATCTTTCCACGCACATCGATGCCCTGCTGGGCCAACAAATCGTAATCTTCGGGGTTACCGCTGTTGACATAGACCACTGAGGCCGTAACATCGATGTTCGCTGAGTAAGCACAGTAAGGAATGCCGACGTCGTCCGAATAAGAATCCTTGTCCTGTGGAATCGGATCTTCTTTTAGCGAGAGTTTTTCATTGGCATCGACGAGCGTCGCCTCGTACCGAACCGGCCACGGCAGGTAAACCGGATGCTCGATCAACTCAACATCCTCGAGGCCGTATTCACGCCACTTCTGCGCCGTATACTTCGCAAGCTCGTAGTTCTGCACCGAACCCGCCATGTGTGGCTTCGCAGTAAAGACGCGATGCTCGCGGCGGCAATTCTCCGGACGAATCGTTTCGATCAGTTTCGTCTGAAGAGGTTTGAGTCGCGCGGAGTTTGTAAGTGTGGTGAATAAGAGCAGGATAGCTACACTGATCTGTGTCATCTGTGGCCTATCTTATAACCTCAAATTGTGTCCACTGCGTTGTACTGCGTTTGCCGATTTGATCTTCGACGACGATCTGGAGCGCGTATTCACCGGGTGTCAATGCTGGTCCAAGTTGTAATCGCGCGCCCGTGAAGATTCGTTGCAAGTCCTTCTGCCCGGTTGTCTCAACCACCGCGGGCTCGGAACTGTAAATCTTCACTCCATCTCTAAAAACAAGCGTCGTCGTCTTCAACTTCGGTTGGAGCGTTTTCTTTTCCAGCGCTGCATTGTAAATCGTGTATCCGAAAGCCAGCGACGTTCCCTGGTGAAAACGTTTCAACACGAGGTTCGACCCCTGGTCGTCGGCCTGATCCGCCTGGACCACCAATCCGGAGAGCGCCAGCTCGCCGTTACCAAGGTAGGGAACGTGAACGAATTGACCGGACGCGCCGATTCGCTGCGACGCTGTATCTCTCAACGCAACGCGCAACTGAAACGCCCCCGCATGTTTTACTGGCAGATCGAATCCGTAGAATACTCCATCTCGCAACGCGCGCTCGTAAGGTTTGCCGCGGAGACGCAGTGTTGCATTCTGATCCTGCCGTTTTGCGACCGAGCCGTTTTCGCCAAACAGCACAGTGCTGAGATCTAGTTTGGCTACATGCGTCCCATCAGGCTCGAGTGCGAAAGTCAGGCGATTAGCATCGACAGTCAGGAAAACCCGCAACAGAGAACCGCGCGCGGGATCGTTGGCGAAGAGCGTCGCGACGCGAACCTCGATCTCATTCTTACTGAATGGAGAGGCAAGCGCGCTGTTTATGAGATCCGAAGGTTGCGCGGATCCTCTGTTCTCCTCAACACCGTAAAAACCGGAGCGCGTTCTGACTGTGAGGCCATCGCGCTTCACACGCGCCTTGATTGTATGAAAGCGTCGATCGAAGGTTGCGCTCTCCGGGCGGTAACCGATCAAGTAATATCCATTTTGATCTTCAAAGACGCGCTCAAAATCAAACTCATTCTTGTTGCGAATAACCAACCCGCCGGTTTCTTTCGCCAGCATTTCGAGCGCGTCGGTGTTTCGAGTCAATTCCGTCGATCGAGCACGCAGCAGTTTCATTGCTACGTCCTGGGTATCGCTTTTTGGGCCAACCGTGCGCGAATCCGGAGGAGGAAACGATACCTCGTCTGCGGGCTGAATGCCGGTTGTTTGCAATTTCTGCGAGCTCACTCCATAGATCACCACCGAAGCGCGAATCGCCATTTCACCCAGGCTAAACAGCTTCTCCTGGTAATTCGTCGTTTGCGTCCAAACATCGATGATGTTCTCAAAGTCTTCTCTGACCGGTCTTTTGAAACCAAAATCGGCGGTCTTCAGATCCTGAGCCTGTAATGGCAGACTGTCAGAGATCACCATCATCGACTTCCGCCCGGGCAAATCGCGCATGCCTCTTAAAATAAAACGAAGCGCTCCGATCGTGTACGAGACTGAACTGCCAATCGAACACCAGTTTGACTCTTTACCAAGTGATGGACTATTGACTTGACCGCCGCTCGGCAATTTGTCCGGATTTCGCCCCAACCACTGTTTCTCGGGCGGATAGAACAGAACCAGCGATCTCTCCGGAGCGATCACACCTGCGCCAACACGGCTGCACGGATTCCATTTCAGATCCGCGATCGCGCCCGACAACGCACGCTGGTCGGACGTGAACTGCTGCAACGCACCAACCTCGCCGCCAGTTCGAATGATCGCAATCAGATCGTTGGATCGAACATTCTCACTCAAAAACTTACGCAGGTACGTCCGGAGGTTCGCCATGCTTTCAAACGACATTCCGAGATCGTCGACGACGATCGCGATCGTTCGTCTGACTTCATACGGTAATAGCGGCTTCGGAATTGAAGGCGCCACCGTGCTCTCGGTGTTTGAAGACGCGGTTGACGCGGCTGCCGAAGTTGAAACGTAAGCGAAACTGGTGATCTTTTGTGCACGTCCGTCTTCGAGTATTTCGAAATCTTCGGGCTTCAGATTTGTGACGTGCTTACCATCTTTGGTGACCACGAGATCCACCTGGACCAGGTTCGTCGTGATGCGCACTACATCTTGGTCCTGTCCAGCGAGCCTGATCGGAAACGCCGCCAAACAGCACAGTAAACATACGAAAAATTGGAGACACTTTCGTGGTAGCACGGTGCAGAATGTTATCGCTTGCGAGACTTCTTAGCCACCTTTTTGGTACAAATGCACGCGCTGGCAAAGCAAATCCGAATTCTCGAGGTCTTCCGATGTTAAAGCCCCTCCTTTCACTGTGTCTTTTGTGCCTTTTCGTCGCTCCGACATTCGCGCAGAACGGCGCTGCGATCGACTACAACAAGACTCTCAAACCACTTAAATGGCGCTCGATCGGCCCGTTTCGTGGCGGACGCTCCGTCGCAGGCACAGGCGTGATCGGCGATCCCAGGACTTACTACATGGGAACCACCGGCGGAGGCCTTTGGAAAACAGAAGACATGGGGATCAGTTGGGTCAACATCTCCGACGGCTTTTTCAAAACTGGATCGGTCGGCGCCATCGCTGTCGCAGAGAGCGATTCGAATGTTGTTTACGTCGGCATGGGCGAACACGCCGTGCGTGGTGTGATGACGCATCATGGCGACGGTGTTTACAAATCGACTGACGCGGGAAAGACGTGGAAGAGAGTCGGACTCGAATCGAGTCAGCACATCTCGCGCATCATCGTCGATCCAAGGAATCCGAATATAGTTTTCGTCGCCGCGCAGGGAGCGCTCTATAGCAAGTCGAAAGAGAGAGGTGTTTTCAAATCGATAGACGGCGGCGCGACGTGGAAGAATGTTTTGTATGTCGACGATAAAACGGGCGCGTCCGAGTTATCGATGGACATGAATAACACGCGGATACTTTACGCCGCGATGTGGGAACACGGGCGGCTTCCGTGGAAAGTGATCAGCGGCGGTCCGGGCAGTGGTCTTTACAAGTCTGTGGACAGCGGCGAGACATGGGAAAAACTCAAAGACGGTCTGCCGGAAGAAATGGGCAAGATGTCGATCGCGGTAAGTCGCTCCAATCCTGAAAAAGTTTACGCGCTGATCGAGAGTGATTCGGATAAGGAAGCCGGGGGACTTTTTGTTTCTACGAACGCGGGCAAGAAGTGGAGCAGGATTACGAACGATCATCGCCTGGTCCAACGAGCGTGGTATTACATCGAACTCTTCATCGATCCGAAAAATGAAGACACGATCTACGTTTTGAGCGCGCCCGCGCTGCGTTCCAGGGACGGCGGCAAAACGTGGGAGACCTTGTCAGGAACTCACGGCGATTTTCACGACCTGTGGATCAATCCTAACGATCCAAACAACTTCATAATCTCGAACGACGGCGGCGCTGCGATCACTTTCAACGCGGGAAAAACGTGGAGCACGCAAAGCAACATGCCGACCGCGCAGTTTTATCGAATCAACGTCGACAACCAGTTTCCGTATCGCATTTACGGCGGACAACAGGACAACACGTCTGTTTCGATCGCGAGTCGTGAGTTGGGCGGTGGCGGGATCTCGACGGCGAGTTGGACCTACTCTGCGGGCGGCGAGAGTGCTTTCGTCGCATTCGATCCTGATAACCCGAAGTTCGCGTTGGGTGGCAGTTACATGGGAACGATCGAGGTGCTGGACACAACCGCCAAAGCGGGTACGAACATCATGGCGGCGCCGATTCAGTATCTTGCGATGGACGCGAAAGACATGAAGTATCGTTTCAACTGGAACGCGCCCATCATCTGGAGCAAACACGAACCCAACACTTACTACCACGCCGCTCAATACGTTTTGAAGACGACCGACATGGGCAAGTCGTGGAAAGAAATCTCGCCGGACCTCACGCGCAACGAAAAGGAAAAACAGGGTAAAGGTGGCGGTCCATACACGAACGAAGCCGTCGGCGCGGAGAACTACGGCACGCTTGCTTACGTCATCGAATCGCCGCATGAGAAAGGCGTGATCTGGACGGGCAGCGACGACGGACTTGTTTATTTGACGCGAGATGGCGGGGCGAACTGGAAGAACGTAACGCCGCAAGGTTTGGCGGAATGTTTGATTAACGCGATCGAAGTGTCGCCGCACGATAAAGCTACTGCTTACATCGCGACGACTCGATATAAGTTCAACGACCACGCGCCCGGCCTGTACAAAACCACGAATTACGGCGCGACATGGACCAGGATCACGAATGGTCTGCCGTCGAATGCGTTCACACGCGTTGTGCGTGAGGATGATGTGAGAAGAGATCTATTGTTTGCGGGCACTGAGATTGGTCTGTTTATCTCGTGGGATGGAGGCAGAAACTGGTCGCCGTTTCAGTTGAACTTGCCGATAACTCCTTTGACCGATCTACGTGTACACAAAGGCAACTTGATCGCGGCCACTTCGGGCAGGTCGTTCTGGATCCTTGACGATTTGAATCTGATCCGGCAGTACAAGCCTGATGCGTCGTTCACACTTTACCGCCCGGCCGGCACGTACATCGTCAATGGTTTTAGTGACCTCGATCGGACGAACGAGGAGTTTACTGGCGCCGACACGTATCGAGGCGTGAACCCGGCAACGGGGGTCGTGTTGTATTACCAACTGCCTGAAATCAAGAAGGATGATGAGATCACGATGGAGATCAAGGACGCGGCGGGAACTCTTGTTCGCACTTATTCTTCGAAGGCGGATGAGAAGTTTCCTCGATCCGAGAATGGACCAAGACCGGATCCGTTGTTGACCAAGACGAAAGGTCTGAACAGGTTTGTTTGGGACACGCGATATGCATCGATGCCCGGCGTGCCCAACGTTCGTATCGAAGGCAGTTGGGCCGGACACAAAGCCGTACCGGGAAAATACTCGGTAACGTTGAAAATTCCGGGACAGACGCAGTCAACGGAAGCCGAGATCCTCGTGAATCCGCTGTATCCGACCACGCCGGCGCTCTATACGGAGTATCACCAGACGATGCACGGCATGGAGACGGAATTGAGCACGATGCACCGGATGATCAACAGTCTCTACGAGAAGCAGAAGCAGTTGGAATCGTTGCTGAATTCGTTACCGAAGGATGAGAAGTTTAGTGCGATTAAGAAGGACGGCGAGGCGCTGCTGAAGAAAATGAAGGCATGGGACGAGGACATGGTCCAGCGCAAGTCGAAGGCGTACGATGATGTCGAGAATTTTCCAAATAAATTCACGGCGAATTATCTGTTTATGATTAATCACGCGGAGAGCGATCTGCCGCGCGTGAATCAGCCGACGCTGGACCGGTTGAAGGAGCTGAACGCGCAATGGTCGACGTTAAAAGCGCGCGGCACCGAACTACTCGACCGCGATATTCCAGCGTTCAACAAACGCCTCTGGGACGCCGGCCTCGGCGCGATCTGGAAGGATAGTTAGACATTTCGACGCCTAGCCTGCGAAGCAGGCGCGCCTAAAGCGTGGGCGTTCATCTCTTCGCCTGCGAAGCAGGCGCGCATAAAGCCTGGGGCGTAAGCCCCAGGTCACCGGATGTTTATTTATAGCAGCCCGCAATGCGGGCGACAGCACGAGGTAAAAACGCTGTCGCCCATTTTATGGGCTCGTAATTCCTTTCTCTTTATTTCCTGGGGCTTACGCCCCAGGCTTTATGCTTACGCCTGCTTTGCAGGCTTAAGCACCCAAAGTTGATCACTCCGTCCGCAGTGCCACGATCGGATCGACACGTGTTGCACGTCGCGCGGGAATCAAACACGCAAGCAAAGCAACCACCAACAGCACGATCGAAACACCGGTGAACGTCAGCGGATCCGTAGGCGACACTCCGTAAAGCAAACCGATTAAGAGTCGCGTTAGCGCAAACGCGCCAATCAATCCGATCACGAGCCCAATGATCGTCATCTTCATTCCCTGTCGAACCACGAGTCGCAGCACATCACCTCGTTTCGCGCCCAGAGCCATCCGTATACCGATCTCGTGCGTTCGCCAACTCACCGAATAGCTCATCACGCCGTACAGTCCCACCGCCGCAAGCACAAGCGCAACACTCGCGAAAATTCCGAGCAGCAACATATTGAACCTGCGTGGCGCGACTGACGTGCCCAACAACTCTTCGAGCGTTTGCACGCGCCAGATTATCTGGTTCGGATCGAATGCTTTTACTTCCGCGCGTGCAGCCGGCGTTAGTTGCGATGCGTCTTCCGCTTCCGTTCGAATCACCAGATTTAACCGCCGCTCCGGATTTTGAATATGCGAAACATACATCTCAGGCTGCACGTCGGTGTCGAGCCCATTGCGTCGAATGTCTTTAACAACGCCAACGATCTCCCGCGCAGTTTTGTCATTATCGTCAAAGATGATTCGCCTTCCGATCGGATCTTCATTCGCAAAGTAGCGCTTCACAAATGCCTCGCTGACGACCATCACCTGCGGCGAATTTGCCGTATCTTGAGCCGTGAAAACGCGGCCCCGCTGAAGCGCGATATTCATCGTGCGAAAGTAGTCGTTTCCCGCAACGGTGAAATCGGCGGCAGCTTCCTCACCCGGTTTGTATGGCTCGCGACCCTCAACTTGAAAACTCAGTTCGACATCGAAATCGGTCAATGGAACATTGCTGACTACCGAGACATCGCGAACGCCTGGAAGAGTCTTCATTCGTGCGATGAGCTGTTCGAACGCCGCCGAACGCTGCTCAGGTTTTGTGTAAGTCGTTCTGCTCAGCGGGACGTCGAGTGCTAACACGCCGGTTGGTTCGAAGCCCGCGTCAGTTTGCAACAAGCGCCAAAAACTATGAATCAGCAATCCGGCGCAAACAAGCAGCATCAACGACAACGCGACTTCAGAAATAATCAACGCGCTGCGCATCCGGTTTCCTCCACCATGCGACAAGCCACGGCCACTATCTTTCAGCATGTTGCCGGGATCGGGTTTGGACGCATGTAGAGCGGGAGCGAGACCGAACAGGATGCCGGTCAACGTGGCTACACCAAACGTGAATAACAACACATAACGATCGAGACCGGCCTCGTGCAGTCGCGGCACCTCGGCTGGCGCATAAGCAACGAGCAGATCAATCCCCCAACTCGCGAGCAGCAAACCAACACCAGCGCCTGCGAGAGACAGGAGAATACTTTCAGTCAAGAGCTGAGACGCAATGCGACGCCGGCTTGCGCCGAGAGCCATTCGAATCGCTACTTCTTTTTGTCTCGCAGCCGCGCGGGCAAGCAGGAGATTGGCGACGTTTGCACATGCGATCAGCAGCACCAGGGCGACGGCGCCAAGCATCACCAGCATTGCAGGGCGATAGTCGCGCGTGAGGTCTTCATGCACCGATACCGCATTGAAGATCACATTTGTATTCGTTTGCGGCCACTGCTGTTCGATCTGTTTTGATAGTAGATCGAGATCCGCCCTGGCTTGATCGAGCGTTACGCCCGGCTTGATACGCCCGACTAAGGGCAGAAACCTGTTTGAACGTTCTTCCCGCGCTTCCTTGGTCAGCCACTGAGCTGGGAACATCGGCTCCCAAAAGTCCTGCGGATCATCACCGATGGGATACTGGAACCCTGGCGGCATAATGCCGATCACCTGGGCCTTACCGCCGAGGTTTATCTCTCTACCGATAATGTTCGGATCGCCACCAAAGCGTCGTTGCCACAGACTATGACTGATAAGGATCACGTCAGGAGCGCCAGGCTTATCTTCGTCGCGCGTGAAGACGCGACCGAGCACGGGCTTCACACGGAGGAGCGGGAAGTAGTCAGCGGTAACGGCCACGCCGAGCAGGCGTTCAGGCTCGCCACCTTCAGTCATAATCGTTCCGGCCCCTTGAAACGTCGCAACATATTCCAGGGTTGTTGACGATTTCTGCACGTCGAGGAAGTCAGGCACCGAGAAGGCGCCACGGCCGTCCTGAGCTTGATTGCGCTGCTCGGATGCGATCCTCAACAGTTGCTCAGGCTGCTCGTACGGAAGCGGTTGCAGCAGAACTGCGTTGACGACGGAAAAGATCGCGGTGTTTGCGCCGATGCCTAAGCCGATCGCGATGATGGCGACCGCAGTCAGGCTGGGTCGCTTCAACAACATCCGAATGGAATAGACGAGATTCTTCCAAAGGGCGTCCATTGGTCACTCCTTCGTCACGTTAGGTATATTTCCTAGGGTCTTAACTTAACCTTCTTCTCCGCATAACCTCTGTGTCTCTGTGTCTCTGTGGTGATTTTAACCACGAACTAGTCAACCACAGAGACACAGAGGTTACACAGAGAGAAATCAATCTAAGACACCATCGTATATTTTCAGAGGTTGACTACCGAATTCCGATCATCTTAAGAATCAAAGACCATGCCAGCTAATAATTGAGCTGTTTGTGCCGTTTTATGGGTATGATCATTTCAGAAATGAGACAGCACAATCCCATTTTCGATCTCATCAATGCCCTCCTCGGCGCGATCCTGTCGATACTAGCCGCCTACCTGTTGATTGTTGGTTACCTGGTTAAAAACGAAGTCTTCAGGTCGACCGGGGGTTCGATCAGCGTCCCCGATCTTTTGATTGGAGCCCCGGTTTATTCGCTGGTTCATTTAGTTGGGTGGCTAATTCCGGTCGGATTGGCGGTTGGTTTTGTACTGCCGCGGCTCGTTCAAGGAACGACTCGCCGCCGGGCTCTTGTTTACGGAGTTCTGACCGGTGTCGTCGTCGGTTTGGTTTACGCGGGAGCAGTCGCACACGACTTCGCTATGGGTACGATGGCAGCGAATAGAACAGCCGGCCCTACGTGGTGGGAACGGTTTACGTGGGAATTTGTTTCGTCCGCGCCACTGATGATCTTCTACTCCGCGATTTGGACCTGTGGGTATGTATTCATCACCCATCGCGACGGTGAAACCTAATCAGTTCTGAGCGCCACCAGTGGATCAACTTTTGTCGCGCGCCGCGCGGGAACGTAGCAAGCTAACAATGCTGCCAGCGACAGGAGCGCGGGTGTAATCATGAATGTCAACGGATCTGTGGCGCTGACTCCAAACAACAAACTCGAAAACAGTCGCGCGCAGACGAAAGAAGCGCCTAACCCAATCGCAAGCCCCACAGCAAGTAAGGTCGCTCCCTGCCCGAGCACCAGTCGAAAAATGTCCTGGTGACTCGCGCCCAAAGCCATGCGTACTCCGATCTCATGTGTGCGTTGACTGACGAGATAAGACAACAAGCTAAACAACCCCGTGGCAGCAAGTGCCAGCGCGAGTGAACCCAAAAGTCCAAGCAGCCACATCGAGAAACGATCCGCGGCAACAGAACGAGAAACGAGTGTCTCCATCGTTCTGATGTTGCTGATTGCCTGCGCCGGGTCCATTTCTCTCACCTGAGCCTTGATCGCTTCAGTCATTCGACTCGGATCGGATGCAGTTCGCACTACCAGATTCATTGGCAAGTAGGCGTTCTGTGCATGCGGGATAAAAACTTCCGGGCGCGGCTCAACCTTCAACCCGTAATACCTGATGCCACCGGTTACTCCAACAACTTCGTAAGCGTACTTGCCGCGGTTGTAGTCAAGCATCAAACCTTTACCGACCGGGTTTTCGTTGGGCCATACTTTGTCTGCCATCGTTTGATTCACCATGATCACGGCCATGGTGTCTCGTCGATCCTGGTCTGTAAAGTTACGTCCTTGCAAAAGTGAGATACCCATCGTTTTGAGATAACCAGGCGTTGCCATGCGCACCGCCACTTTCTCACCGTCGCCGGAAGGTTCCGGATCGCCCTGGCGCCAGTAGGGCCGCGTGAAGTCAACGCCGACGTCACTCATGGGAAGTGTTGAGGTCGCGGCCGCGGAAGTCACCGACGGAAGAGACTCGATACGCTCGATGAGTTGGCGGTAATAGTCAGCAGCGCGTCGATCGTACGTCGCACCATCAAGCGTGATATGCATCGTCAACAGGTTCTCGGAATTGAAACCCGGGTCAACTGAAATCAGTTGCACAAAGCTACGCACAAACAAACCCGCACACGTGATCAGCACCAATGCGAGTGAGACCTCCGCAATCACCATTGCGTTGCGCAATCGATAGTTGGAAACTCTGCCAGTTAGCCCGCGAGTACCGGCGTCTTTCAATGTGGTGAAGAGTTCAGCCTTTGAGCTTTTTAGTGCCGGCAGCAAACCAAAGACAACGGCCGTTGTGATCGAGATTGCAAGTGCAAACAAAAGCACTCTTGCGTCAATTCCGACTTCACTGATCCGCGGCGTGTCGACAGGCGCGAGCGAAAGCAGAAGATCGAGTCCCCACCAGGCGAGACCGATGCCGGCAACGCCACTGGCGAGCGCGAGCACTAAACTCTCGGTGAGCTGTTGTCGAACGAGTCGCGCGCGTGAAGCTCCGAGCGCGAGCCGCAAAGCAAACTCACGTTTGCGCGACGTTGATTGGGCCAGTACCAGACCGGCAACATTCGCACAGGCCAGCAACAGCACCATTCCAACTGCTCCGGACAGTACCAACAGGATCAATCGACTGCCACTCACCACTTCCTCGTGAAGTGGAACGATCGTCGCGGTCCAGGCGCGATTAGTTTCGGGGAATCTTTCAGCTAGTCCGTCGAAGAACGACGACAGTCGCTGTCGTGTTTCTTCAGTGGTTGTGCCTTGTTTGATTCGGCCTACGGTATTAAGAAAACGCCAATCTCGTGGTGGTCCTTTCGGAAATCGTTGCGCGTTGTAAGTGCGCGCGATGTCCCACGGCAGCCATACGTCTGTCTCCTTACTCGGAACACTAAAACCTGCGGGCATCACTCCGGCAACTTCCCACTCGGTTTTATTAAGCGTGATCTTTTTACCAACGATCGACGGATCGGAAGCGTAGCGACGTTTCCAGAGATCATCGCTTAAGAGGACGAGGCGATCGCCACTCAAAAACCGTCCCACTTCGAATGCGGCGCCATTGATACCTTCTGGAAACGGCTGGCCCAACGCGGGCTTGACACCAAGAGTTTTGAAGAACTCGACTGAGACCTGGGCCGTCGCTACTTGCTCGGCGTCTTGTGGACCCTGGAGCGTGGTTGCAGTTTCATAGAATGCCGTGACGGAGTCGAACAGTTGGGCTTGATTGAGGTCAAGGAAATTACCTGGTGATACGCTGTTTCGCTCGACAGTTTTAGAGGGATTCGTTTCCTTTACGACTACCAGCCTCTCCGGATCGTGATATGGCAACGGCGCCAGCAAAACTGAATTCACAACGGAAAAGATCGCGGTATTAGCGGCGATTCCGAGCGCAAGGATCAAAACGACAACAGCCGTAAATCCTGGCCTCTGGACCAGTCGTCGAAACGCATAGCGTAGATCCTGTCGAAGTGTGTTCATGGCGAGTCCTCAGGAGCTATTCAGCGATGCCGCCGGCTCTGCGGAAGTTTATTCGCAAATGAACGCTGACAAAGAATCAGCGTTCATCTGCGTTCCAAACTACTGTTTGATATCGTAAACCCACAACGATTCGAGATCGCGAATGTACAGTCTGCCGTTCGCGATAACTGGATAGGAAAACGCTTTCTCCGCCATCTGCGGACCCGTCTGTTTCTTCGTTGGTGGATTTGGCGGAGTGAAGCGACCCTTTTCGCGAAAGCCTTCGGGAGTCGCTTCCACTAATACGCAGTCGCCACTCTCGTCGTGAATGTATAGGTTCCCATCGGCGTACGCAGCGGAGCTCATGCCGAAATTCTCGGCTTTCCATTTCACCTTTCCTGTGGTGAACTCAGCCGCGACCAGCCCGCCCCTGCTTTGCGTTCCGTAAAGATAGTCGCCGATCAGCACCGCGCCGCCGAAGCCGTTCGGAAGTCCACGCTCGAAGTAAACCTGCTCTGCTGCGACCCCACTGCTCTCCGGTTTCAAACGAACGAGCCCGCCACCGATACCAAGGGCACCACCGTAGACATACTCACCACGCGCGACCGGTGTGAAAGCCTGCGCGGGGCCTTTGACTACTTCTTTGTAGCGCCAGAGAAACTGACCCGTCTTCGCATCAACTCCTACGATCCCCTGACTCAAAAACTGTACGTATTGTTTGCGCCCGCCGGCTTGCACGACAATCGCCGACGCATAACCCGCGGCGTCGCCACCCGGCACGGCTGATTTCCAGATGACCGCGCCCGTTTTTTTATTGAGGGCCACCATCGTTGCGTCCGGACCGCCTGGTGTGACGATAACAGCGTCGCCATCAACCAATGGAGACTCTGCATACGCCCATTCGTGAGGTTGGCCGCCGAAATCCTTGCGGAGACTTTTCTGCCAGCGAATCTTGCCCGTTGTCGCGTCAAGAGAAACGAGGTCGCCGTCTGAGCCGAGGGCATAGACCAGATTTCCGTCAACGGCGGGCGTGGAGCGTGCCTTCGGGTAAGGTGGATTCTGATTTGGGTTACCGACGTTTCCTACCCGCGTGGTCCAAATGACTTTTCCATCCTGAGTTGAAAGAGCCTGAACAAACTCATTCTCCAAGCCGCGGTTGCTCATCAGGTAGACACGCGACCCGACAACCGCGGGCGTTGAATATCCGTCACCGATGTCGTTCACCTGCCAGAGCAATTTCGGTCCTTCCTTCGGCCACTGCTTGAGCAATCCCTTCTCCTTCGAGATCCCACTCCGCTCCGGCCCCCGCCACTGCGGCCAATCGGTCTGCGCAGGAGTGCTCGATAAACATAAAAGGAGTAGTGCAGTGGCGATTAGTGATCGTGATGTCATTATTTCTCCCTCGGATTTAGCTTTGCCCGCGCTTTCACTAGGGCGTTCAGGCATCGGTTCGATTTTGAGTTGCTCTGTCGGCAAACGCAAACGAAGCCCGCAGAGTTCCCACGAGTGTTGACTGAGAACACAAAAGGCGCGTTTGTTTTAGTAGAGTCTTGGAAACTTTGGTGGAGCCGAGGGGGATCGAACCCCTGACCTCATGACTGCCAGTCTGAATTAAGCTGTTTCCCTCAGTTCTTCTCAATTCCTTCCAGTGCTGATTCATTAGTATTTCCCGCTGGTCTATAATCTCTCAGTGCCTCTCAGTATCCCGCAGTTTAGCTGGGTTGGCACACTCCCGGCACACCGGGATCTTGCTCTGTCATCCTTGCCGAAAGGTGATCTTGCCTCGTGTCTGAACATCCCCCGCGCTTGCTCACGTCACAATCCGAAGAAATCAAAAAAATTCTATCAGAACCGGGCTTGTGGGATAGCGATCTTCTGGAAGTGGAGCTTGCGGAGTCCTATTCTGCAAAGCGTTGGCAATGGACTACTCATTACATTCGCTCAGCGGGACGAATAAAGATGTTCGGAGTTGCGTTAATTCCGTCTTCGCTAGGCGTGGTCTTTGGGTTATCGACAGACAGTTTTTGGAAAGGACTAGCAGCCGGAGCAATCGTATTGCTAGTAGAAATACTGCTGTTTTATCTCTTCTATGCGCCAAAAGAGATGCACGAGGCCCTTGACGGGGATTTAAGAGCTGCCCGTAATCAGCTACGCCAAGAAAAGGAGAAGGTCAAACGTATCGGGGCTCTCGCATTGCAATTAACGGAAACAGGAGACGCCGGACTAGTTGACGCGCGCTCGAACATTCATATTACGATTAAAGACGTATGCGATCAGATGAGTTTGCCGTTACATGAAGGGCATCGGTTCAATCATCAGATATTTATTTGCCTTCACTTAGTGAACAGAGGAGCCGAAACAAACATCCAGCAATTCGCAGCGCAACTTTGGGTCAATGACGTAGGTTATATCGGGAACCAAAAGGCGGCAGGCGACTATCGACTTTTGGTAGAGGAGCCATATCGAGATCCAAAAGAAATCAAACCTAGTATAAGGACCATTGCGACCGATCTCCCTGATCTGGAACGTACCAAAATGGAGCCACTAAAGCCACGGATTGGCCGAGAAGGATGGATTAGTTTTGTTTTCAATAATGTCGAGATCGCTATCGTCGACGGCTATAAACTTA
This sequence comes from uncultured Acidobacteriota bacterium, assembly GCA_963728575.1. Lineage (GTDB taxonomy): Bacteria > Acidobacteriota > Blastocatellia > Pyrinomonadales > Pyrinomonadaceae > PSRF01. The sequence goes on along the minus strand of CAVSKT010000011.1, from coordinate 588,703 downwards.
AACCAGATGTTAGGCGACTAGAGATCACCGTTACAGACGGGAACGGCGAGCCGCACAAGGCCGAAACCACAGGACCGTGGGAATGCCCCGGTAAGATCGTTGAAGCCCCGCTTAAGTGGGAACCGCTACGCAGCCCGCTTGACTTTTTTTAGTGGGTAGCCCGTCATCGAATTGTACAAGGCTGACATTGTCGTTAACAATTAGTTCAAGATGGACGCCAACAAGTTGAGAGTAGGCGAGGAGCACTAACGGATTGGGTTCCTTTGCTCCTGTTTCGTATTCCGAAACGCGTCGATTAGCAAGTTGACGGAAAAGTCAAAAGCCCTGTCCGATGATTAAGTCGAACAGGACTCTTGTTGGTAGTCACTTCCATGCCGCGAAGCGGTCACGTTCTCCATGAGAACGCTCTTGCCTTACCTCTCACAGGCTACTCAGGTTTCGCTAGCCCGCCCAAGATGCATTGCCGCTACCAATCAGCAAGTGAGATTTTCGGCTCAGGCGAAAACAAAAGTTTGGTCAAACCCATCACCTCGCTTTCGTTGGGAGTATACGTTGTTAAGATCTCGCAGTTCCAACCAAAAGCAAAAGGCGCTACCGCAATTTGCCCCCGCACTAGCGCCCTTATCGCCTCATACCTGGGCCGCATCTATGAGACTGTCGTAATATTTCCACCAAGCGACTCTCCATCGTAATCGAAGATGGTATCAGCGAAAAAGAGTAGACCATTGACTGCGCAGTTAAACTGGAACAGGAACTCCTCAATCTTACCGTCATCGTCTAAACCGGGAGTTATTACACAACCGCAGACGAGGCGAACGTAATTGATTCGCGATCGCGTATACAGCAACAGGTCTTTGTCCGTTATGACCGTTTCTGCGTAACCAGCAAATCCTTCCAAGTGCTTCGGCACCTGTTCTTGGGGCATGAAATTTATTGTGACCTGTCCCGCATCAAGCGTGAGCCGAAAACCGGTTGCTGAATCTCCTTTAGATAAACCCTCATACGACAGAATGCAGTCGATCTGGTCGAAGAGGCGTGAGCCCAGGATGGAAGGATCTGCGATGTAGATTGCTGCATGATCTGACATTAGTGTGTTGATGTATCTGACGCGCGCTTAGTCTCAATTTACCCAGAGCAGTCTCGATGAAGTTTGCTGGTCGTCTCGCGCGGAAGCCGAAGTGATATCACAAACAAATTAAGGGCGCTACCATTTTTGAGCCCCCCGATAGCGCCCCTTGCGCCCCATATCTGGACATTGTGTTTATGAGGCAATGAGAAACTTGCGAAGCGGCAGTCTACCTACTATGCTCATTTGAGAGCGCCAATTTCACTCAGAAGCGTTAAATAATTTCAGTGCGGCGAATGTCCACGGTTCCTGTTTATGTCGATCCCTGTTTGCGGCAATTGTGCCTCACGGATGATCGAGCACTTGCGGACCTAGTAGCGACGCGTCTCGAAACTCCTGAAGCAGGATTTATAACAAGTGGCTGGCTTGCCGGACTTGGAGCACTACCTGGAATCGCTGGAATGATCATAACTCCCATTTACTCACTCCGCCAACGAAGTATCGCACTGTTGGCAGAAGAGCTAAAGGCTCCAGGACGGGAAGTTGCTTATATTCCCAAGGCGAAAAGAACTTTTGGATAACCATGGTGAGCCGGCCCACCAATACGCTCGAGTTCGTGCAGGCGTGCTTCGTCAGTGTAGGCGCACGACCAGCAAAAGCGCGTTCCTGATACTGCCGATGCTGAGCGGCTTATATCACAGGGTGGGACGGATTGATAGAAGAACGAACCAATCTGAGTGTCGGCTCTTAGTTTGTACGGGCCAACCGAATCGGCATCAGAACGCCTCGCGGATTTGCCAGAACATCACAAAGACTACGGCCACTATCACGCATACTAAAGCGATAATTCCCGCTACAGTTAACAGGTTGTGTGAGTACTTCCAGAACCATTCGGCGCGTTCTTCTTGCGGCTTTCTGCGAATGCTTAGATAACCACCTATGGTCAAAACGCCGATGATGGCTAAGCCGCCAATTATTAAGCGCAGAAGGTCCTCCATGCGAAGGTTCGAGGCAATCTTTACGTCAAATCCAACCATGATAGAATGCCAGCGTCAAGGCATGGCTCGCTAGTGGTAAGGGTGTAACGGCGAGGTAAAGCAGGCAAGTGAGAGCGGCTAGTAGCGACGAAAGCTATTTGCCGCTTTCGCGTTTTCCAACTATTCAAATTCCTCAGGAGAAATCACCCATGAAGAGAATGATCCCTGTTTACGTGCTACTCACAGCGATACTAGCGTCGTGTGTCACGTTCGGTTTTCTTTTGCTCCGAAAAACCGAAACAATGCGCGCAGAAGTAGCAGCCCTTAGACGCGAACAAGTAAAGGCAACAAACCCTTTTCGCGTTGGCCTCGCTCTTCAAGTGGAAGTAGTGAACAGGCCAACCGTTCGAGTAGATGGGCCAGTAGATGTGAATGTTACCGAAAGTGAAACGTTGGACGTTAACGTGGTTGGAATGCCATGAAGTTTCTCAGATACTTCAACCGATTGATTTTTTTCCCAACCGAAAATCTTTCGCCATGCTGTGCTCATGAGTCGGAACAACTTGAATCTTTACTGGATTGGTTGTGCTTTGAGTCATGCTTCCAACCTCCCTTACAAGCTATTCCTAAACGTTTCGAAGATCGCTCTTATCTATCTTCAAATTACGTTTGATAGCACGTATCAAGACCTTTACATCATTGAAAGCTCCCCTGTAGCTGATCACAATGGGCTGCTTTCTACTCAGCTCGCAAAGATCTGGTAGTAGATCAGACAAATGCGGCATCTTTGCGTTCTCAAAGAGCACCGGAATAAGCTTTAAGCCATCACCTAAAGCTTTTGCAATTTCATATCGGACATAATCGTCAGCTTTGTAGAGCAGCAACTCACCATGCTCGTCTTTAACAGATAGCCAAGCTTCCCCAATTAGAGCGGTCAGAACTCTACTACGCTTCAGTCCGAGCTTTATCCCAGTTCCCAATCTTGCCCGGGGTTTATTGTCGCGACATCAAGAAAGACAGGTCTAAACCAGAACTTCGACTTCAATTTCTCATAAATCCATAATGCAAACCCGGCGGTATCCGCGGTGCGGTAACTAATAAAAATACCGGACTTTTCCCTCTTGAATGGTAGTAGTTCGCGCAGGGCTCCACTAATTCGTGTGGATTGATGTTGCTTAGGCGTTAAGCCTAATGTAGCAATAATGGCTTCCGAAGGGTTGGCCCTCTCGAGAGCTTCCAATGGTTCAGTGAATCCTATCAATCCAAAATGCTCAAGCCATTTAGGTTTTGGAAGAGTGGCTCCAAAATGGATCAAAACGATCGGTTTGCCTGTCGCTGCGAATAGGTTGAATTCATATTCCACATCAGGCGAATGGTAAGCTCGGTCGGTTCCGATCAATATTAAAAACCGGCTGTTCACGATCGCCTTTTTCATCGGCTGCGGCACGGACGCTCTTGGCGTGGTGCCCCACTGATCGACGTAGCAGTGGAGCTTCTTTTTCGTGAGTGAGACGGCGAGCGCTTCAGTATAGCCTCTATCTTTACGTGAATAGGAGATGAAGAAGTCGAACGAAGACATAAAATCAAAGATACTAGCTAATGCGTTTTGGAGCTTAAGTCTCAGAGACATATATGTGTGGGACATGGTGGTCCATCAGTATAACCGCAAGGGAGTTTGACACGAGAGTAATCTAAGGCAAGGTACGAGTTAGCGAAAATCTAAACAACCGCAATTCGAAGGTTGGATGAGGTGTGACTCGAGAATTACCGAGACAAGGTTACGAAGAATTCTTGACGGCCCTGTAAGAATCGAATTGTCCACCAGAGCTTGAAAACCCTTGATTAATCAAAATCCGCGCAGACTGGTTAAGCATACATCAAACAGCCATACGCTTTCCTGATGTTTTCCGAGGTTTTAAAACTGTTCCCTCGAATAATCACGGGAGGAGGTATCTGGGGTGCACCCATTTTGTGAGACAAAAAGTTAAGACACTCCCTTGGTCCATCGGAAAGAGTTGTTGCTTTCGACTGGACCGTTGTTGACAATCAGTGCGGTTGGTGAAGCGGAGGCGAGCTCTGCTGAAGAGCAACTCGCCAAGGAATAACCAACCGGAAACTCATCAAGACGATGAGCGAGGGCGTGGCCGCAGGGTTGCGCCCTCCGCCTTTTTCCGCTCATCGGATTGATAGATTTCCTCATGCCTCAAAAACTTCAATGGTCTACATCGGGCGCGGTCGCAAAAATCGATTGTAGGTCAAATGCGCGCACAGTTTTTTGGCGCGCTTGGCGCAAAATCAATTTTCCTCAGGCCTGGCCCGCCACGAGCTCTGCCGGAAGCAGCAGTTGCTGTCGCTCGAACTCGGCCGGTGACAAATATCCCAAGGCGGAGTGCAAGCGTTTCTCGTTATAGACGCTCTCGATAAACTTACCAAGGCCTCGCCCCTGCATCAGCGAAGTCAAGATACTCGGTGCGATAAACCTCTTCGTACTTCAGTGTCTTGATGAACGACTCCGCCTGCGCGTTGTCGTAAGGATTACCACGCCGGCTCATGCTGATCAGAATGCCGTGCTCAGTGAGCAGTTCGACGTAATCCTTAGACGCATATTGCACCCCGCGATCGGAATGATGCACCAATCCTGGCGTCACTCGCCCGCGCCCGAGCGCCATCCGCAACGCTTCGAGTGCTAACTTCGCCTCCAGCGTCCGGCCCAACGCCCAACCAATCACCCGACGTGAAAACGCATCCAGAATCACTGCCAGATATACGAACTCCAGCAACAGTCGAATATAGGTTATGTCTGCTACCCAGAGCTGATTCAAGCCGCTCGGCTTTTGCTCACGCGCCAGGTTCGGATAAATCCGCAGTTCGTGGTTTGAGTCGGTGGTGCGTACAAATGCGCGCTTCCGCAGACACAGCAGATTGTCCGCACGCATCAACCGCAGCACTCGTTTGTGATTTACCTCCCAACCGGCATGTTGCAGCGCCGAGGTGATCCGCCGATAGCCATAGGCCGGCATTTCTAACGCTAGTTTCTGGAGGGCGTCGCGCAACTTCATCTCCTCTGCCTTCTCGGCCACTGGCTTGATGAACCGATAGTAGCCGGCGCGACTGACGTCAGCCGCACGGCACAACCTGGTTATTGGTTTTTCTTCTTCGTGGATCTTCTGGTAGACGGTCCGCCGCCATTGACGGCCACCTGTTGCTCCTCGAAAGTGCGCAACAGTTTTTTTAAGAAATCGTTCTCCATCGTCAACTGGCCGATCTTCCGCTCCAGCTCACCCTCACGGCTCTCAGCTAAGACACGGCGGCCCTGACCGGAAAACGCTTTCGTAGGTTGCTCTTTGAATTCGCGGCGCCAACGATGCAGCGTGTTCGGATTGACCTCCAACTGCCGCGCCACGTGGCCCAGCGGCTTGCCCGAATCGAGCTCCTTCACCGCCGCCAGTTTGAACTCCCGGGTGAACACCCGTCGAGACTTAACCATAAAATCCTCCTTTGCTAGTGTAGCAAGTGAAAATTTTGTGGCTTAACTCACTGTCTCATTTTGGGGGTTCACTCCAATCGCGGTTTTTGAGTGCTGCGTGTGAGGATGAATACAGCGCGTTATTTGCTTTTGCAGTGGCGACAGGAATGCGACCCGAAGAGTATCTAGCGTTGAAATGGTCTGACTTGGACCTCGAAGCCAGAATCGCTACTGTTACGCGAACGCTGGTTTGGCGCAAGGGCGGCGGGTGGTATTTTGGAGAACCTAAGACGGCACGTAGTCGCCGGACAGTTACGTTTCCCGATCCTTTGGCAAAGGTCCTGAGAACACATAAAGCCAAGCAAAGCGAAGCTCGACTTAGGCTAGGTACAGCTTATGCTTCCGAAAATCTCGTGTTCGGCACAGTCGAGGGGACGCCACTGAACATCAGGAATCTAACTCAGCGACATTTCAAGCCGCTTCTGAAACGTGCCAACCTCTCCGCGAGTTTCCGCTTGTACGATCTTCGCCATACGTGCGCGACTCTATTGCTTGCTGCAAATGAACATCCGAAGGTCGTGAGCGAACGACTCGGTCACGCAAGCATAACGCTCACACTTGATACCTACTCTCATGTTTTACCTTCCATGCAGCAAGCGGCATCAGACAAACTAGAACGCATTTTGTACGGGTGAAAACTATGACCATTTTTAGACTTGGCACACTATAGGCACACAAAACAGCAAAGGGCCACGTTAGTAGTGGCCCTAAACTATTGATGCTATTGGTGGAGCCGAGGGGGATCGAACCCCTGACCTCATGACTGCCAGTCATGCGCTCTCCCAGCTGAGCTACGGCCCCAAGGTGGTGCAATGCAGACTAGCCTAGCGTTTCGGATTGAGTCAAGCAACGGCGTTGTGGGACGGAGCAGTCGATGTACTGCGCATCAGTTTCATTGAGGTGAACATGTTCGCGCGAATTAGTGTTAATAATTCCAGTGAGGTAAACCAAGTCGGGTCTAGTACCGTCCGCTTCGCAGCCCACCTCTTGGATCCCAATTCGCTTTGCAAAGCGCTTCGGTCAGAACAACGATGTCACCTGCTGACGTTGACCAGTTTCGTTCCTTCACTATGTTTCCGAAATAACGCTGATCCTGGGCAGGACCACGGTTGACCCACGAAGGCGTCGCGAATTCGCGCCGTAAACAACACTCGGGCGTGGCGTAGCTGAAGTTCGTCTGTTCCCTTGAAACGATCATCCCACAGCGCACCATCTTCGCCGCCGGGTTCGCCTCGAACGCGGCGACGAATTTTTCCAGATACTCAGGAAACATGTCGTCGTCGTCATCGAAGAAACAAACAAGATCCCCTGTCACATACAACAAACCTTTGTTGCGCGCGTAACTCGCACTTGCCATTTCTGTATGGATGTGAACACTGATGCGTGGATCGTTGAAGCGGTAATCTGCATTCCCTTCATTGTCGATGATGATCAGTTCCCAGTTGCGATACGACTGCCGCTGAATTGTTTTGACTGTTCTGTAGAGTGTGTGCGAGCGGCGGTAGGTGGGCATGATGATGCTGACCTTCAACCCTTCACGCGCGGCTTCGGGTTGCGAGCCGGGCGCAAGGATCCAGATCAAATCGTTTTCGCCGTTCCTGAGATTTAACTGAGCGTCGATTGTCCATCCCGCATTTGAGATCGGAACCGTCAAATCCTTAACTGCCCAACAGGTTTCGAGAAAGTTTTCTCCAACTACGCGCGTGCTACTCGTCCCTTTTGCACTGGGCGGAATGTAGAAATCAACGACAACTGTCTTTCGCGCGACTCGCATCGCTTCTGAAAGCGCCCGCTCCATTAACCATTGCGGCAGATGTTCAAGCACGTGTCGCAGAACGATTACATCGAAACACCCATCGCGAAATGGCAGGTTGCCCGCGTCGGTGATTGATACCGCGACATCGGGAAAGAGTTTGTGACCAACACTAAGCATTTCCTGAGTCACATCAACTCCCATCCACGAAAAGCGTGGACCATGATTCGCGAAATAACGCCACAACGCGCCTGGACCACAACCTACGTCGAGCAAACTATCACCGAGCCGTACGAGCATTTCTGCCAGCGCGCTTCGATTGCTGCGCGCTGCTTGACGTCGCTGCTCGTCGTGAACAATCTTTCTGATTCGCGCCGGCTCCCAGCGATGCCAGTTTTCCCACTCGCGCGAATGGCCCGCAACTTTAGTAGCGGTATTCTCTTCGACATATAACTTAGGATCTCCGATTTTTCGCGACGCGCGAGGTTCGCGTCCGCTCGCGATCCGGTCAAACAGCGCCTGGTTCGCGAGCGCCCAGCGATCTTCCTCGGGTGGTCGCCGGTGATGAAGGTGCAACTGACGCCCGCGCAAGTGTTCAATGCGAACAACGTGGCTCAGTCGTTCCCAAAACTCGCGATCTTCGCGTCCCCAGCCACGAAAGCGTTCATCGTGACCTCCGATCTGATGGTAGACAGAAGAGTTGACCCAAATGCATCCGCCTTGCGAGGTCGAGAAGAGTCGTCCGCGATAACCATTTGTTTCCAATGGCAATTTCGGTGCGGCGAGATAGCTTCTTATTGCTTGCTCGGTTGAAGCGGCATCGAGATAGAGCATTTCGTTATACGGAAGCAACGCGCGCTCACCGTTTTCAAAACGCTCGAGACAACGCTGCAAGAAATCCGGCGAGACGAGCAAGTCGGCATCAATCAAGCAGAGTGCCGAATCGCGCGCGCAGGTAAGGGAAGCACCGACGTTGAAGGCCCAACCACGGTTATAAGGTCCGGGATTGTAAGCAAAGACATATTTGTCGACGAATGGCGCGAGTTCCTTTTCGAGTCGAGGCTGCTCATCTTGTTCGACGATCACAATACGGTAACGCCAGCGCGGCAGACTCTGAACATTCAATGCCTGCAAACAGACGCGCGCATTTGCGAGGCGCTCTAGCTCTACCGGATTTGCTCGGATTCCCATCACGACGGTCACGCTACACGGCTCAGCCTCATAACGTTGGAAGAGTTCTTGTAGCGAAGTTTCAATTGCGCCAATCGGAACATCATCCACGGGTGTTCCCGGCGCAGTCGCGGCGCGCGTTGTGTACCACTGATGATAGACCACACCTTCATACTCAGATCCGAGATACACCGGCTCGGAAACGCTGCCGCGCCGTTGTGCACCGGTGCGTCTGAGATCGCTGATCTCAAATCCGTGTCGCTTCACTTCGTGACTGATTCGTTCAGCCACGTCGAATTTGCTGGGCTGGTCCTTCTCGTTCAGAAATGTGAGCTTGAGGTCATCCAAAGTTTCGCGTGCGATCAAAAGGCAGGAAGGATGTATATAGTCACGGTGGTGAGTGATACCCGCGACTTTTACCTTATCGTTCAACTTCGCCCGCAGTTGTTTGAGCCAATCGTCACTCAACGGAAACGCGTCACTATCCAGGGCCACGATGTAAGGTGCTCGTGTTTTGCTTCGCGCAAGTTCAAGTGCTGGACCATGTCCGAGATTGGTCTCACTTCGTATCAAATCTATATCGCCGCGTTGGGCCAACAGACTTAACCACTTTTCGGTGCCGTCGTTAGAACCGTTGTCGACGACAACCAGCCGTGCGTCCTGTCCGGAGATACGGCGAAGTGTCTGAAGAATCGACAAACGCGTCATCTCGAACGCGTTATGGACCACCATGAGGATGCTGGTCTCGACCGGATCAGGAACGTTAAAGGGCGAAGGAACTTCGGCCGTGGTCCGTTGATTGAGTGTCTTATAGAAACTCAAATCGTCCCCCATAATCGATCTCAGTTCACCCTCATAACGCTTCCAGTACGGACTAGTTAACACTTTCGGGCTCGTGTTCCGCTCGTGGATCATCGCGACATAAAACTGATAGTCATCGAGTGCGACCCTGCGCTGCATCGGACGATTCCAGATGAAACGCGTGTCGGAGGCGACTTGAATATTCGGGAATGGGGAGCGACGCCAGAAGTCACGCGTGTAAAGCAATGAGCCGCCGGCCAGCCACGGAGACTTTTGACTCTTGTACTGATAAAGCCAGGCTTCATCTGCTTCCACGTCATAGAAAAGCATGCGATCGAGACCGCAAACTTCTGCATCTTCGCGGAGCAGCGCTTCAACCTGGTACGTGATTCGATGCGACGCCATCCAGTCGTCGTCATCCCAGTGCATGATCAGATCACCGCTGCATGCTTCGACGCATTCATTGCGTTTCGCGCCGAGCGATCGGCGACCAGTGAGACGTATGTAACGGATGTTAGCATCAGCCGGTACGAGATCGGCTGCACTCTCATTGCCGTCGTCGACGATGACGAGTTCCTTGTTCTTATAGTCCTGCGCCTGAAAGTACCTGATCGCCTGCGGCACGAACCCGCGCCGGTCAGCCGTCGGCATGACGCACGAAACAAATGGTTGAGAAGAATCAGGCATAACTCCAGTGCAACCTCGAACTTTAGCCAACGATCAAATTCTGTTCAGCAGAGAGTTGGCCGACCTGCACACTCACCCGGTACGTTCCGCGACGAAGACCCGGGAAATTGAAAGCTCCGTTCGCGTCGGTAGTGGCAGTTCGCGTAACTGGACCACTGAGATTTACGACGGCACCAGGAATCGTGGCTCCCGCGTTATCCAACACCGTGCCTTGAATGCTGGACACTCCCGCTGCTCCTGGAACAACTGTCGCTGTCAGGTTCAAACCAGTGGCCGGAGGAGCTTCAGGCCGTGTCAACCAAAACCACATCTCAAGATCACCACCGCGGCGCCCATCGCCACTCGGCAGTTGCAAGTCGATGCGATCGGGATTTCTCGGCCGTCCAAAAGCGTCGCCGTCCACATTTAAGGTCGGATCGTTTAGCGCAAAGATGAAATTACCCTTGACGGTTAAGTGCGCCAAGATGCGATCCGTAATTTCGCTTCTCTGTAACCGCGTGAACAAAATGGTCTGCAACCACGCGTTTGCCTCTGTACTTGGAAACCAGGAAATTCTCGGCCCCTGAATAATCACGTTACCGCCCAGGATCAACGGCTGGAAGCCGACTATTTGCTCGATGCCCCAGAATCTTGCATCAGCTTCCAGCGGGTAAGGCAGATCAAGGGTGACAAAGCACGTCGGCTTGCCGGCAATTCTGCTATCGGGAAATTGTCCTGGTGGGGGTGGTGGACCTCCGGCTGCGTGCGGCGCAAGATTCTGATCGCAAGTGATCGTCAGACCCTTTTGTAGACGAGACGCTGGAACGAGTGTGTCGTTGCGCAATGGTTGGTTGTTGTCTTCATTAGTCGTGATCTGTCTGATCGTGATTCCGCGTTCTTGCTCACCGCCGCCGGTCCGGATATTCGCGTTGAAGTGTAGACCTGGAGCAAACGTATCGCCTTCGTCGTCGAACAACACTGCTTCGACCTGGAGACATCGCAGGTTTGTTGCGCCTGTTGGCAGTTGCCACTCGACACGCGCGACGCCTTGCCCGTTTGTTTCGACGATCAGCGATGTCCCGTTATTACTGCCGGAGTGCAGCGTGCCTGCTACCGCCGTGAACTGGACGCGTGCTCCAGAAACTGGAAGGTGCCCATTCGTCACACCGACCTCGAGTGGGCAAGGCAGTCTCTCACCTGGACCAGCTTCCTGACCTGTGCCACCAACATGGAAAAAGTCCATTAGTTCCGTTAAAGGCGGGAACGTTGGACGGCAATCCTGAAATTGCAGCACACCGTCATTCACTGTCAGTAAAGCGAGGCGACAGAAGTGATGGCGAATACCACGCGGTGGTTGAGGTTCCGGTTCTGTGTTTGGGACCTTGAACGGCGGCCATTCGATTTCACGCGTCGCAGTGCGCGCAGGTATCAACCAATAGTCACCGGAACGATACGTGCCGGCAGAGAACCGCACTTGCACGCCAGCCTCGATATCGATCCATTCATCAGCGACAGCTTGCAGACCGTCCTGGTTCGCGTCCTCGGATTGATCCCAGCGACGCAGCTTGAGTCCGGGAACCAGGTTTGAGAACGTAGCTAACGACGATTTGAAAGTGATCTCACGCGTCGCGGGTTCGACCTTGTCTATTTGCACCAGCGGACGTGGCGTCGCTTTGAGCGTCCATTCCTCATTAACCAGTTCAACCCATTGATTGTTAGCAAAGCTCAACAGTTCGTCTCTGCCGGTATCGGTTACAGTCGCAACGTCGTCCGCAATGGTAACGACAGAAGTTTGGACGGAAGCATTGTCTCGCGACCATTTGAAAGTAACTGGACCACCTGCTGCGGTAAGCGTGCCCCCGTTCTGTATTTCAATCCGGTACAACTGATTCTCGAGACGGCTGAATCCGCTGGTCGGGGGCAGTAGACATGGATCTTCCTCCGGTTGCGGCGGCGCAGTTTGCGCATTCATTGTTCCAGTGCTTGGAGCCGTTAGTTGCTGGAACTCAGGGAACGGTGTCTTACAAATGAAGGGCGCCGGTGGACTGCTCGGCGGACTCAGTTCATTCACTTCCAGCAATTTTACCTGCCAGATGTTTTGCAGTCTCGCGGTTGTGTCTGGTCCACCGAGCGCAACTTCGCGAATCAACGGATCGTCGAGAAACGTTCGTTCCTGTTGCCACGCGTCGAGATACACGATGTAGTTACCATCCGGCAGAGATAGTCGACGCGTTGGTCCGGGCGGACTGGTGGGTGGGCTTGTGATTGCACTCGTATGCTCAGGATTCGGCAAGTAAGGCTGAGTGACGTAAGTGCTCCCATCGTCCACCTCACACAACAATCCATCTACGTACATGCGGCCGGCAGAGATTGTCAGGTCCTGATTGCCCGGACCCGCACCGATCAGGAAACCACCGTTCTTGCGCGGCACTCCACAGCGCCCAATCACGTCGATCGTTTCAGTTTCGGTACGGTATAACGCGATGTCTAATTGCTCATTCCAATCAGCATCAAGTTGCACGCGTCCTTGCTGCATGAGTACGCCGCTGTAATGTTTTTTTCGAAGGAATAATCGGCGGCTGTAATCACCTGGCATAATGGTCCTCCATTCCGTGTGGGCTAACTCGCGAAGAAAATGCCGGCCTCTAATCCAAATCGCAGATATTCGGAAAGACTGGCGCTGAGGTTCGCCTCGCGTTGTGGTTGATATAGATCGTGAAATGCACCCATCTCGGCTTGATCGTCAGCGCCCTCACGAATCTCCACCGCACATACCTGACTCAGTTGGCAGTAACCTGCGTCGCCGTAACGTAACGACGTAAACACGGGCCGTACACGCGTCGCATCATTCACGTCGGCAGGTTGACAACGATACAAACGAGGTAATCGTGAACCGGGTGGTACATAAGAAAAGCGCACGCAACCAGCCTGGAGTCGCTCCGCATAAACCGGCGCGGGCCACACATCATTCGTCTCGAGGTCCGCGAGGAAGATTGTGTTTGACGCCAACTCCATCGTCAGCGTACTAACCTTTCCGATGATGGTGCTGTTCAGGATCTGAAGCGGAGCACCCGATTGATCGATCGAGTCGGGAGAAGGCGGTGAACTACTGTTGAAGAGCGAGACATCGCCATAGGCCAAACGCGTCTCATCGCCGGCATCAAGAATGCTGTTTCGAATAAACACGTGCGCGCCATCGACTGCGCCTATCGCGCCGCTAATGCATGACTCCAACTCGATCGAAACATCAGGCGACTCAACCAGCAGACTCGGCAACGGCACATCCAAACCAGGTGGACTGGCAGGCGGGCTTGTCGACGGGGAACTCGTGGACGGCACTAACGTGCAGTGACTCAGCCGTAACCGGCGCAACTCGCTATTCGCCGGTAATCTCAACGCGCCTCCGCTAATCAACAATCCATTCAGCAACAGTTCGCCTTCACCGGGACTGCTTATCAATAAATCACTGGGGAGACGGACCACGGGTCGATGCTGATCCGCAGCTCGAATCTCAATTGTTTTGGTCGCGGGTACGGTGATGTTTACAGTCAAATCGTGATAATCACTGGCCGACGGCGTGGTCGGTCTCTCGATCTCGATCGCGCCTTCATCCAGGTCGGAACCACTCAACTCGGTTACAAGCGCGTTGATTGCTGAATCGAGATCGGGTTGGTCAGTCGGAACTTTGATGATTCGATCTGATTTGCTGAACGTCGCCAGGCGGTTGTATTCGCCTCCACCCATTTCCGCACTGAAGCCGTAGTTGTAACTAACGCGGACGCGCTGTGGCGGAGGCTGGTTTTGCGGAAACGCAATGCGGCCGAGGACTGGATCGATCGAAATACGATCAGCCGGCTCGTGAGCCCAGCCAATAACATTGCCGGAGCTATCAGTGACGTCACTCAAATCACAAACTTGAATCAGATCGGAAAGCTTTTCTACCGGCGGACTATGAACGACCGCGGGATCAGTCAAGACCGGCTCATCATCGACATTGATCAAAATACTCTTCAACTGATCGGTTGGATCATTGCCTTTGACTCCGTAATACTCGTCAAGACCCCGGTCGAGCACCCGTCGCGTGATCGGCATAGCGACGTTGATCGGCCCTGCCAAATGCGTGATCTCAGGCTCAGTCTCTGGTTTGTTGTAAAGCTGCGTGTTCTTGCCGAGTGCGTCGAAGAAGTAGCGGCGATCGTCGAGCCTGAACGCGGGACCGTTCGTGATGGAATAACTGTTAATCCGCCAGAGAAAGATGCCAATGTTCGGAATGTTGTACTTTCCACGGCGAGATGAAATGCGGCGTACATCGGCCGTGTGGGCCAACTTGTCGAACGGTGTGGAGACAAACTCCAGCGGCTCCGAGTAGCGAATCTCCGCGAACGACTCGTTCTCGAGTCGAATGTGATTCATGTACTGCGTTGTTGCGAGAAGTTGGAAGAATTCGACGACGTTTGCGTTCCAGCCGGTCACATCGCGAGCAAGTTGTTCCAGCATCGACGCCGTTCCCTTGCGACGGCGATAGGCCATCGTGTTCGCCACGAATGCGCGTTCCGTAAATCGTGCGCCTGGGAAAACAAACACCCTGCGCGCGCCAACGAGATCGCCGATGTAGGGAACGACCCACTCCGCACACGTTTCAATGAACTGATCGTCGTAAAGTTGTTCGAGATCTTCCTGTAATACGGCGGCCTGCTCTGCGATAACTGTCAGCAGTGCTTTCAGTGGACCATCCTGAGGCACACCTTCAACCAGCGCCGCCTGCTGGGCCAACTCGGCATCGCGGATGCGATAGACCGCTGGAAGGAGTTCGTAGAGCTTGTTGACATCAACACTCATTTCAGTACCTCGAAGGTGACAGGCTGCGGATCCAACATCAGAATTTCAGCGGGAGTAAGATCCTGTCCGCCCCGAGCTGGAACTGCAGCTACCAGGTGCAGATGCGTCGTCGGAGTAGACTCCTCTGACCGGTAAAAGTGCGTCACGTTAACGGAAACAACTCCCGTCACACTCTGGATCAACGCGATGACTTCGCTGCGGTGAACAGGTTGTCCGAAATCGCGAGCTTCAAAGGAAAAGTTCTCGCGCAACTCCTTCTCAATCTGTTCCAGAACTTTGTCAGGCAGGAGATCAGGATCGATCTTTAGTTGCGCTGACAATCTAAAGAATCGCGGCTGGTACGACTTAACGGTTAACGGCACAGTCGGATCACCAGCGTCTTCGATCGCAGTCAAGAGGTTGGAGAAGAGACTGCTGTCAGTCGCTACAGCGGCGCCTTTAGTGCCCGCAATCGTTACGAACACGCCGTTCTTTTCACCAACTTGAACAGGTGTCGCCAGTGCTTTCTCGATTCCACTGAAAGCGCGCGCGAAATCCTGATAGTCCTGTAGTGACACGATGCGACCGAGAGTCAAAATCGTAAGCGGCGCGTTGCGGCGAGCGTCGGACAATTTTTCCGGATCAGCCGCGCCACTCGCAGCTACCGGATTGGTGACACCTTTAACTCCGAGCGGGCGCGTCATCAAGAGCGTCAACTGGTTAGCCTTAACAATGCCCGGCGATCCAATTCCTTTCCGATACTTCGCCTTCACATTCTCCTGGCCTGTCGGCAAGCGCGCGCCAGTCTCCCCGTTTCCGAAGATCACCGTCGTCTTACCGTCGTCGTCGAGACGTGTTATGTAGATGCGATCGTTTGGACCATAACCGAAGAAGTCAGGCACTTCTCGCCAGAGGATGTCGTTGACACGTATTTCCAATGTCGAAAGAGCTCCTGTGGGATTCGAGTCGCTGACGAATGTTACTGGTGGTTGCTTCAAGACGAAGCGTTGAAACGCTCGAGTTGCGTCGCCGCCACCCAAAGTCTCACTAACGGTTTCCCCATGCGTCGCGAGCGCGACATTCGCATTGATAACTACGGTGTTTCTTACGTAACTAAAGACGGGCACCGTCGTGAACGTAACCACTGTGAAGCCACCTTCGAGCACCACATCTTTCAGCACCAGCGACTCGCTGACCACCACGCCCGCAAGATCACTCTGTTCACCCGTGATCGTTATGCGCTGCCCGGGTTGTAGATCGATGTATGGACCATCCAGCGTGAGGCCTGCGACCATCGACGCGGGATCGAGAGCACCCGGAATCGGCAACTCCGTCAAGGTCAGTTTTTCGCTCTGCACCAGAGCGTTGGTCTTGCGCACGAGAAACTCGGACGGCTTGTCCGTTGAATTGTTCAAAAGCTGGGTACCATCGGGCTTTGCCAATCTCAGCCCGGTGGATTTTGCGCTGATGCCAAAGCCTGAGACTGACGCCTCTTTCACGTCCCAAATCATGAACAACTCGCGTTTCGTTACCGCCGCTTTCGACAGTTCTAAGACGACCCATGTGTCCTTGGTAACTGACGAAAGATTTCGCTCCAAAAAAATATCTGCGTCGCTGTAGTAATCGACAGTACTTGGAGGAGACGTTGGCGGATCCATCGAGTCTTTCCAGATCTCAAATCCATTTGGGTCCCACGCGTGAGGGTACAGTGGGTTGGAATCTGGTCTCAGTAAACTGGTGTAGTGGGGCGCGTTGTGACCAAAGATTCCGACTTGTTGGCGAAACGCGAACACTCCGGCGTTGGTGAGTAATGAAGGCACTGAGGTGTGTTTACCGATATTTATTTCGAGTTGCAGCAAACTCCAACCTTGCATCTGCGCGAGTGCAAAGAGGTCCTCTGCCTGCCATGACTGCGAAATGATATCCAGTGAGTTGTTGTTCGACAGTGACGACGAAGGAACATCCTTGATGAAGCCGATTGACAGATCTTTCGGCCGGCTAAAGGCAGGCAGCGGTGGTGGATTGGTAGCGAAATCTACTCGCGTCGTGCCGGCGTCATCATCGAGAGTGACTTTTAGAATCGACTTGACTGCAAACTCACCCGCTTCATCCACGATCAACAAGCGATCGCCTTTCTTCAGATTGTTATCTGTGGCTGTGAAGAAAAAAGTTTCCTTATCAGTCTCAATCGGCTGAGGTTGCGTCAGACGAGGCCTGATCGCGTTCCAGGTAACGCGCGCTTTGATCTCTTCAACTGTTTCAAAGGTTTGGGCCTGTTCTCCGGGTCCCGGAATGCTTTGAATCTTAGTGCCAGGTCCAATAGTGATCAGCGGTAACTGCTCCGGCGCGATTTCAGCAGTCGTTCCGACGGCAAGCACCTGGCCCAATGCTCCCTTAGCCTCTTCGAGCGTAAACGCCACGTACGCGCTCGCGGCGACTCCCGGTCGCAATTGGTAATTGATCAGACGAGCGAGTTCTAAAATTGACAACCGCTCCGTTGCCGTCCGCAGGTACGACTCGTTCGCGATCCGCTCTTGATAAAACGTCAGCACATCACCGACGGTGGCCCACGCGTCGAGCAGCGCGATTGTGAAATCGTCGTCGTCCCGCGTGGTGAGTTTGCGCAACGCCGGCAGGTTCGAACCTGAGAGCTGCGCGATCAATGTTTCTTTGAACTGTGCTTGCGTTCCAATCCGGTAAACGATCGCGGACAATCCCGGCCGGTTGAAAACAGCAAGCGGGGTCTCCGCGGAGACTCCTTCGCAGCAACCGCAGTCGTTTAGATTCGTGATGGCGTCAACTGCTGAAATCATCATCAGCCTCGTTCGAGAGTGAAAATACCTCGTTCCGGAAAGTTGCGATCGTTGTCGAGCCGCGCGATCTCGAGTCGTCCCAGCTTCAAACTACCGGTGAGCAGCGCTTCGTTGCTATCAATACCCTGGCGTTGGAATTTTTTTACGTTCACTGACTCAACTCCGGTTACGTTTTGTGCCGTCGCAATTAGTGAACTGAGGAAAACAGTTTGTCCGAAACTGAAGTTGTCAGGATGAAAGACGCCGAGCCGCCCATCCGGAAACGCTCGGTTACTAAATACATCGAGCAATTCACGCGCAATGTCGCTGAAGAAGTAACCGGGTTTCACGCAAACACCCATCACGATCTCGAGTGGCACATACTGTGGACCATCTACTTCGAGATCCTGACCAGCCATGCGGAAACGTTCCATGCAACTTCGCAGCTTTACTTCAAAAGCCGGATCAACTTCTCGACCCTTCAGGCGATCGATCGTCAGAAACATCGTGTACCAACTGCCGGTCCATCGAAGCGTGCCCGCGGCACGTTGAACGTCAAGATCGCAGCGCTCAGCAACGTCTCTGCGAGTTGCCAGTTCCTGATAGTCGATTTCCGTAACCGCACGCTCCTGACGGCGGAAAGCACTCGGCGCACGTTGTCTCACTTCTTCGTTAGTTTCAGGCTCGAGTCCGCCCTTCGCGGGTAGGAAGTTTGTTACACCGTTTTCCTTGATTGCTATGACGTTCGTAACGATGTGGGCCAGAGTATTCGCGCCGATGTTTCCCGCGGCGCCGTTACCAACGCGATATGTCGCCAGCAGTTCCGCTTCGGAAGCGGGTCGCAACCCGAGTTTGCCGTCACCAAAACGAAGAAACGCGGAACCGTCGGCTTCAACCTCAACCACAAAGGCCTTGTCCTGTGGACCACTGTTGAGAAGATCGCGACGCGCCTCCCACGCTCCTTCCACACCATCCTCGCGCAAACTCACCTGCGGCGTTGGCATGCGCAGGGGATCGTCAGTTGTGAGCGACATCGTTGCTGCGGCAGATAGTGGCAACTTTTTCGGATCGTGAGGCACACTTTGCGTAACTGGAGTGTGTTTGAGTTTGGGCCGAAAGCGAGGCGCCGTTTTCACGATCACGCGCTCCTTGCACGAACTCTCAGCCGGTTGGACCTTTGTCAAAGCATCAACAGCCTCGGGAACGATCGGCAAAGGCTCATCCACGATGGACTGTCCGTGGTCCGCGAGCACGATATTTCCAAACGCAATACTCGCCGGTTGTTTTTCCGTTTCATCATCAACAGTCACGTCCCACAGGCAAAGAGCAAACGGCAAAGCATCGGCCGCGGCCCACTCGATATCGAGGATGCGCATGTCCTGATCTGTGCCTGGCTCTTTAAATAGAGGATCTGTCCCGGGCTTAACTTCAGTCAGCCGGACGGCGTGCCGGTGTGTTGGATTAGCTTCTTGAGGATTTCCGCTCTCGGGATCGATCTTCTCGACGAAGATCAGCACGTCGCCGGCTTTGAGATTGATCAGTCCATTTGCGTTGCTGACTTTCAATGTCGCACGCGTTGCTCCCTTTGGCAGGCAGCACCGATCGTCACCCCACGTATAAAAGTGGATTTCGTTGTTCGCTTGCTGAAGCGTGGCCTCCTCAAGAGTTTCGAACACAACTGGTCCAGCGTTCATCGCCCGCTCGAATTCGGCCGAAGGTATGGGCGGTAAGCCTGAAGGCGCTGCGATGCGCGTTGCGATTTTGGGAACTCTGGTCAAGAGTTGTGTTCCTGCGTGAAGCACCACGTTGTTCGCTTCAACAGCGATGTGGACCCACACGCGCGAGTTGCGTCCATCGTGCATTGGATAATCAACGAGGCGTGCGTGTCGCCGCACGGACGCTCTTCTGCGCGCGGTGCCGAGATAGCTTTCAGTTGCGATAGCGTCTTGTTGATAACTGAGATGGTCACCGACGTACGCGAGCAACTCGACCAGGGCGATCCCGAGATCCGCCGGATTGCGCTCGGTCCATGCCGGAGCGAGTACGGCCATTCGATCCAGCATCAACTGACGGAAACTGGCGTAGTCTTTCGCGAGATAATCAATCTCCGGTTGAGGCTTCGCCTCGTCCGGACAAAGCCTTGGAGTTTGACAGTCGAAGGGACTTGGACACGCAACTTTGAATGAGAAACTGACGGCCGACAAAACTGTGTCGAGTCCGTCAGGTGGTTCGGAGACGTTCGCATCTTTCACGAAGCGCAAAGTGTAAGGAGAGAAATCACCGGCTTTCGAAACTCTGACAGTCAGCACGTTATCCGGCTGCGGTGGGCTTGACGGCGGCGACGAAACGCCGCTGTTGATTTCTGTTACAAAAATATCCCGTATACGCTCGCCACCTTCGATGCGGACGTTTCCCGCTCTCAATTCTGAAAGTAACGTGGCGAGGCTTTCACGTCCGTCGACCGTGTCTTTGTCGATGAAGTGAACAAACAACGTGCGCTGGCGTTCCGAGAATGGATCGTCGTGATCGTCGAGCACTTCGAGAAAGTCGATGCCGTTAAGCGTGGGATGTGCTTTCACAGCATTGCGGCGCTTCGTGTCGTCACAGCAGAAGTAGATCATTGGCCCGTACCTCCGCGAGGGAACTGCGCGACTTGTGATTGTTGTGTCCGACGCACCGTGTACTGGACCTCAACCAGCAGACTCGAATCGACACTATCAACCCGCACGTCATCGACTGCGATGAGATCTCCCAACCATTGTTGTAGTGAGGCTTGAACGAGAAACTGAGTCGCCGCCGCGAGTTCCTGACTGTTGGGCGCGAACACGAGTCGCAGCAATCCGCAACCAAAATCAGGACGATTCACGCGCTCGCCGGGCGCGGTAAACAACACCTGCTCGATCAGATCGCGGATGTGATCGTCATCAGACGTGTCTGTAGTTCTGCCACGACTTCCGAAGCTGTAAGGGAAATCGACGTTCATTGCGAATCACATTCCTGTTACGCGTGTTTGAGTGGCCACAATCATCAGTGGCGTACCTGTCGGCGCGCAGATGGCCTGGCTATCCAACAACAACAAGGGCTGGCCGTTCGACGTTAACCTGGTAGCGGCAGTGACAAACTGCGCAGTCACGCATGGCCCGTTGGCGGCCGACGGAGGCGGTAAGGGACAACCAGCAACGACGTAAGGTGATGCAAGCGTCACCGTCGGCTGACCGCTTACGAGCACACGCGGATTAACGACCGTGGGTTGTGCTTGCCCACCGTGAGAACAAAGCACCGTCGCCCCGAGATGCAAGAGAAAGCCAGGCATTATTTTGTCTCCTTATTCTGTGTTTCCGTGATCAAATCACCGTGAACGCGCCATTGTTGATAGTCACCGATGGTCCAACCATCACGATCGAGCGCACCTTTTCCATTCTGTATGTAAATGCCGGTGTCGTTAACGATCAGTGTCGCGCCGGTCGTACTCTTCAGCATGATTCCACCAGTTGGACCAGGCAGGTCGCTGATCACAAGCGTGTTCTGCAATCCCGTTTGCATGACGATGTTTGGACTCGCAGGATTACCAGCCAGCGCGAGCGCCGGAACTTCTGCTACGAGCCCATACCAACAGCCGCTCCAGATCGGATAATCAGGATTGCCTTGCTCAAACTCAACCCACACGCCCGTACCGATCTGCGGAAGCATGTAAGCGCCCATCTGTTTGCCCGTGAATGGAAAACAAGGCATGGCCCAACTCGACGGAATCACCCCTGATACATCCGGTACCACGACCTGAATCCTGCCAAGCTGCATCGGGTCGATGTTGTTAAGGACCGTACCGCGATACTTCCCGTAAAACTTTTGACCGTTGCTCATACTGGCACCTTTGGCGTTATTGAAATGAGCCCATTCCTCGTTAATTGAAAACTCTGTTTGATCTCGCCTTGCTTGAGAGTCGTGGTCACGCTTTTTACGAAATACAGACCGTCAAAAGCGGTGCCGACGCCACGCACGCCGACAAGTTGACGCGCCTTCAATAGTCGCTTGTAACGAATGACGTCGAGCGTTCCATTTCCTGAAACTGCGTCAGCCGACCGGGCAGCCACAGCGAGCCCAGCGCCGATCGCCGCCATTGGTGAAAGCTTCGCGGTCTCTTTCATGATCTTGATGTTGGTGATCGGCGCCGGTATCACCCCCAGTGGTGGCTGGAGCGGATTGA
The DNA here is from genome assembly GCA_963728575.1 of uncultured Acidobacteriota bacterium. Classification (GTDB taxonomy): domain Bacteria; phylum Acidobacteriota; class Blastocatellia; order Pyrinomonadales; family Pyrinomonadaceae; genus PSRF01. Next base: position 566,930 of record CAVSKT010000011.1, on the reverse strand, counting down.
GGTTCGGAATTGGAATCGGAATGGGAACCTTTGTTAATGAGTTATGAATTAACACCACCGGCAAAATCGTGTTGGCACTGTCGAAACTGAAACTCAGCGACTCAACATTCGTGTGCGCATCCATGTCGTAGTTGAGTGCCGGCTGAGGCACACCGACTTTTATTTCCGGCCCCCAATACGCGGTGTTAGTACCAGGCGCTGGACCAGGATCGATGTAGAAAACGTAACCGACGTCGTCGGCGAGTTGTTTGATGTACGCGAGATCGTTGCCCTGCTGGACCGGAATTCGTTCGACCGGGATCGGGAAGTCGGTGAAGAGTGATGGAATGACAAGAGGGATCATTCCAAACATCGCATACTTCGCGATGATTAGTGCCACGCGTGCTTCCGGCGGCATTGCCGGAAACGGGAAACCACTGAAATCGATCAACGACATCGCTTTGGTCAGATCTTCTCCGGTAATCGTGAGCGTTGACTCACCAGGCTTGCTCCCCGGACTCACCTGCTGGTTCGTCATGACTCCGTCCATCAGGACATTCGCGGTTCCATTGATAGTCACGACGATGATCACGCGCAGCAACGGCGTTTGCGCACCTGCAATCAGGAACAGCGTGTGTAAAGGCGAGCGGTTGCTGAGAGTGAAACTCAACGTGAATCCACTCGGCTTGCCGGCGGCAGTCGTAACCTGCACTTCGGTTAGTGCGTCCAGCACCGCTTTCGGTACAGGCAGAGGGACCACTGGTCCAACCATCAATGTCAGGTAAATTCCTTTATGCATTCGGAGTTCCCGGAATACCTTCAGGTAAAGTGATCCTCAATCGACGGCCGATGGTTTCAGTCAACTCTGTAGGACGAATTGCGCCGTTTGCGTCACACAGGCGCCAGAATTGTTCGGGGTCGGCGAAGTATTGCGCCGTGAGGTTGTCGAGTCGTTCCTCCTGCGTAACGACGTGCTCGAGCAGCAACTCGAAGCGTTCGGGTGGAGGAACGAAACGCCGGCGCACGTACACGATCTTCCTTCCATCCGCGATTTCCAATGTCGTGACTGGAATGTTGTAGTAACGGCTCGTCAAAGAGAACATCTGCTCACCTCACGGAATTCTGGTTATGCCGAGCGCATTCAAATTGCCGCCCAACGCTTTCGCAGCCAACGCTTCCTTCTGCTGGTGATACGACATGAACAAACTTGCGCCCTTGTGTTCGAACGGCAGATCGTTAACGCTCAACACGCGCATTCCCAGATTCACCTTTGCACGAATCGGATTGAGGTTTGGATCAAACTGCTCTTCGGTGATGCTGAAGTCAGTCAAACGCACCGGCAGCACGCGGTTCTTACTCCAGATAAACAACGTGAGCGGCGTTTCCATCGGGATAATCTCGAGAGTCCCGGAATTTGCCAGTCTGTTGTTCGCCTGTATCTGGCCGTTCGCTGGATAGACAATCGTTTCCAGCGCCGCTAGCTGCGGATGGATTCCGAGCTCGGTGAACGTGGCGTTTTGATCGGGAAATTCCAGTTGGTCAGTCGCATCGATCTCCACATCAAGTTTGATCGTTTCGACCGGGGGACCAGTCAGACGCATAACGTCTGAACGATCACCTCCTTCGGCGAGCGCCTTGATCTGGAGCGATCGATTGAGCGTCTCAGGGTTGTACTGCAACGCTATGACGCGCAGAACTGCCGAAGTCTGCGGATCGATCATAACGATCCCGCCTTTCACCAGTCGTGGTGATCCTGGAAAGCCACTCATTTCTTCTTTTTCTCGCTTTCATTTCGTGAAGGAACCGTCATCGACAAACCCCTCCGATCTCGTTCGTTCAACTTCGCGCAGGCCAGGTCTTTCTTGTTGATAACGTAAAGCTGAAAGTTACGAACATATTCGAACTGACCTTCAGGCAGTTCGACGAGCATCAATTGGGGAATAAGGAAACCACAGGGCGGCTTACCGAACACTTTCTGTTGATCCTGGTACGTCTGGACCTGCGGCAGGATGAGACCGACGGTGTCGGGGCCATAGGTGTTGTTTTCCTTGACGGTCCAACGCCCGCCCGTGATGCGCCTATGACATACGACTCCCGAGCAACAGGTGTTAACTCCCCCACCTGGATCAGCTTCTGACACTTCACAGCCCTTGAAGTTGATGTCAGCCGGCAGGAGCTGCTGATCGAAGTCCAACATCGTCACTTCGTCTTCTTTGCGGAAGCCTACTACTTTGAATACCTCGCCAGTTGGCATGCCATGATGGCCGGGTAACTGGATGAAGAGCCTGGTCCAGGTAAGTGCGTCTGCAACTCCCTTCTCGGCGAACGTTCCTTCAGTCTCAGCTTGCTCGCTTTTGGCCGGCTTGATGAGTTTTTCGCGTTCCTGAAACTTGATGAGCGCCTTTTCTGTCTCAGCATTAAAGACTCCGTTAACAACCAGATCCGGTTTGACAAGGACTTGCAACTTTTCCTGCAACTCCGGTACGGGACATCCGACAGCGCCCACGGCTACTCGTGCACGTTTGCGACTTGCGGCTGCACTGGCGGAGGAGGCTTTTTTATCGGGCCTGATTGGTGCGGCAGGAGCAGCGGCGGAAGCTGCTTCGCTAGTGGAAGTTTCTTCATCAGCGGAGGTTTCTACACTGCCTTCGTAGCGTTGCATCGCAATCATGTGAGAGGCGATGGCGGCTGCATTCCCGACGCGAAACTCTTTCGGCGCGCCCGGGACTTCACCAATAGATCTGCCACCTTCGAGGAATGCGTAGATTGCCTGCAAGATAGCATTGGGCCAACCGAAGTAAGCGAACCGCGAAACTGCAGGGTCCCACGTGAGACATATGTGCATGACCTTCCCGTCGAACTGGGCAGGACCGGTCTTGCAATCTTTACTCGCATCGCATTGGAGCACGAACCCGGTCGACTCAAATAGTTTGTCCGCTTTCAGGAACAGGTCGACGTATCGCTTGGCCAGAACATCGTTCTTCTTACATTCGCCTTTCTCGCAACGCACCACGTTGAACCAGGTGAGGCGTTCACTACGACGTCTCCACAACTCTTCTTCAGAGAGACCACGGATCGCGGCGGCGTTTGCCAACTCCGCTTCCGCGAGAGCTTTGGTCAACGTTCCTACAAAGCCCGCGCATTGTTTGAACTGGTCCGGATGCTTCGTGTAACCAAACTGGACAAAGCGCTCTTCGTCAGGTGGAACTTCACGCAGATCGGTCACCACCCACGCGTACGAGTCAGCATTAATGAGGGCGTCTGCGGTGGTGAGCACGCCATATGCTCGCTGACTAGTGTAGACCAGGTCTTTAGCCCCGGGAGCAGTGGCGTGGGCCAATTCATGCACGAAGGTATTGCGTTGATTGAAGTCGGCCTGCATGAAAAAACTCGGACAGAAACCAATGGCCTTGCCACGTTCGGATTTACGGGTATAGGCGTCACCGCCTACGCATGGACCAAATTTAGCCGACTGAGGGCAGACCAGATCGCTCTCTCCTAAGTTCTCCGAACGCGACTTCATGTCGCGCAGGCGATCGCGTATCGCGCCCAGATGTTTCTCAATATCGTCGGGCGTGATCCGGAAGTTACGCGAAAGAGCTTTCAGAGCATTTCGCTGATCCTTATCAGGTTGTTTCAGATCCGCGCCGTGCAAAGTGCCGAGCGTCTCGCGGGCTTTTTCGATCATGTCTTGGGCATCTTTCCGAACGATCTTGAGCACATCCTGAGCAACCTGTCCGCAGGGCGGGTCTTGTGGTCCAGGGTCCACAGCGGCCCCAGCGGCGGCCGGCTGCCGGTGCAGTGTGTGCGCTGAAGAAGTTGCGTGATGCGCCACAGCCTCGTGCGCTGTATCCATCGAGCAAACTTCGCTCGCTACCTGATCGGCTTCGACTTCACTTGGGTCGTTTACAGACGAAATGCTGAACGAGCTTGTCGCGACGTGCGCATCCGCATTCGAGTTCTGTTGCTGCACGACGTGCGTCAACTCGTGAGCAAGCAGCCGGCGACCATCGGTCGTATCCGGTTTGTACTCACCCTCGGCAAAGACGACATCGCTACTCAACGTATATGCACGCGCGTTCAAGGCCCTGGCGGTCTCGTTTGCACGCGCATCAGTGTGAACACGCACCTGACTGAAATCGTGACCAAACCGAGGCTCGAAAAAATCGCGCAGCTCAGGATTCAACGGTTTACCTGCCCCGCGTATTGATTGAACTTGAGCAGCTACCTGAGGCGACGGAGAAGGCTGATGAGCTTGGGTTGTCGCACTTCGCTGGAGTCTTTCTTCGTCACAGTCTTTGCACTGTCCGGTCAAACCGGCCGTTCCGCCGCAGTCGCACTTTCGTTGCAACGCCGCCGAAGGCACGGTGAAAGACCTTGCCGGCGCGGATTTCCCTGGTCCATTAACTCCGGCGCGAGTATTCACGGGTTTTCGCCTCCTCCTATTTGCATGTTGTCGGGACTTCCTTTTTGTCTTTAGTGCCGGCCTTGATGATCTCGTTTCTCTTGTCCACCAGCTCCTTTTGCTTCGCGGTGTGCGCCTTTTGTCGGTCGGCTTCCATGCAAACGTAGTTTTTGAGCGCTTCATGAATAACGCTTAAGCGAGTGCCTGGAAGCATTCGGCCGGTGCCAGGTTTTTCAGGCAGAGTTGCTGCGTGATAGTGAGCGAGGAATTCACGTTCGTTCAGTTTGTGTCCCCCAGCCAGTCCAGTGCGCCACTGATGTATGTGTTCAATTTCGTGGCCCACCTGGAGCACGCGACGGGCGAAATGTCTTTCTGTGGTTCCTTCGAGGAACTTCGTGCCCACATTGATGATGCCGGTGCTCTCCTCGGGCTTCGACGTCTTCGAAAACTTCTGTTTCACCTTGACGCCGTCTCCTGCCTCGGCATCATTGAAAACAACCGAGTCGACGAGAGGCTTATCAGCGGAGTAGTACGTATCGATGATCGCTTTAACGATTTCGACGGCCCGCTCCTCAGGTTTCTTTGTCGTATCGGCAGCGATGGCGATAATCTTTTTCGCCTTTTCGTCAAGCGGGTTGTCGTCTTTGTCTTTGTCGAATTGCGCTACGCCGGCCGGAGCTGCCTGGCCAATAGTTATTGACTTACCGGCGACGACATTTGCGCCCGCGTTGCGAGCCTCTGCTTCGTGGGACAGGGAAGCGTTAACTGCCGGGCCGGCATTGCGTCGTTGTTGCACGACGTGAGTCAACTCATGAGCAATTCGCTCTTTTCCAGCGGGACTTTCGGGATCGTACCTGCCGGAGGCAAAAACGATGTCGTTACCAACCGTGTAGGCTGATGCGCCCAGCGCCCGAGCAGCAGCATCAGCCCGCTCATCGACGTGAACGCGCACGTTGCTGAAGTCATGGCCCAATCCTGTTTCCATTGAACGTCGCGTGTGTTCTTCGAGTGGCTTGCCGGGCGAAGCCAATCCCTCCTCGACCGTTGCTGACGTCACGTTCTCAGTTCGTTGAGTGCTCAATGCTTTCTCACGGCATTGTTCGCACTGCCCGCTCATTCCTGCCGGTCCTCCACACGCACACTTCGCTTGCACCAATTTGTTCGGTGCCGTAGGTGCCGAACCTGTGTTGCGCTTGCGCGCTTCTTTGTCCTGCGGTCGCATGCTCATGGGTTAATAATCCGTGTGAATAATTCATGTGGTGTTTGCCGAACCCGGCGCGTTATAGCGATCGCCAGCATTGCAGTAACAACACCAGTCACCAGCATTACGTGAGACCTATGGAGCGGAAGCACTGCGATGTACTCAAGCAACATCACCAAAGTCATCAACGACAGCGCGGTCCACTGGGCTTCTGAGTAACCACGGAAATAAGGTCTTTGCGGATCCCCGCGCAGCGACTCTATGAAGAATCGAGCAGCGCCGTAGCCGATCACGTACGTCGGCAAAGTGGTCCCGGACTGGGCGCCGCGCAGCAGCAAGTACGCGCACAGTGTCGTGAGAACAAGGCCGATCAGAGATTCAACGAGTTGTACAGGAAACAGCCTGGCGCCGGCATAGCGGCGTGTTTGCGCAGGCCCGTAACATACTCCGAGTTGAAACGGCTGCCCGTAACAGCACCCCACCATGAAGCATCCAAGGCGACCGAATGCCAGTAGCAAGCCTTTGCCAACGACCATCGCGTCGAGATAAGGGACGACCGGTTGGCCCAACGACTTCAGCGTTGCAATCGTTACTACGGCAATCGCGATCTCGTAGTGGTAATGCGTGTGTCGCTCGCTTCCGTTAACGACTTTCACGGTGAGACCAAGCACAAAAGCGGCCAGAAGATTGATTGCGACGAGCAGCAGCAGGATCGCGGGTGATAGTCCAGCACGAACTGTGAAGCTGAGCGTGACGAGAATTCCCAGCACCAACCCCGCCGCACTCCAAAAATGAAACGGCGACACAGATCTTCCGCCTGCCTTGAGCGGGGCATGTGCGAGACGATCGAGTTGGCGATTTATCAGTTCGAGCATTGTTGTCACTGGTAAATTGAAATTGCCGGTGCCTCTACTTCCGAAATCAAAAGCAAAGAATTGTTGGCCCAACCACTCGCCGCATAAGAGATCGAAGGACCTTCGACCTTTTGAAACTCACCTGCCCGGCGCGTCTTGTAGTCGTAGCTGCCGACGAATTGCTCGTGCGTGAAAGCGGTTTCGTAGCGATCCGGTTCGTTCTGCTCCCGAATCACACTCCATTCATCGCTTTGCCGTGCAGTGGAATAACTGAGCGCCAGACGATCATCGCGTCCCTGAAAAACGCGGGCGTTGCGCATCTCCGTTCCGTTTGCGGAGGCGATCAGCGTGGCTGGTCCGAGTGGTTGAAGTGCTTCGTCAAAATGCTGCGCGCGCAGTTCGTGCTCGGGTTTAGTGATCCAGAAAAGAACCAGTTCATTGCCGGCGAGCACCAGGCTGGGCGCTACTGGCCGCGTTGCCTCCTTGATCCTCACGCGCTGCGTTATGGCGTTTTCAATGATCGAGATTAGTTCCAGAGTGGTGGTGTTAGTACCGTGAACACAGGTGACTGTGAGCGCATGTTCCGTTGCTAGTGCACGCAAGTCGAAGATAAAGTCGTCGAATTCGAACTGAAGCGTTTCCTCGATTGAATCAGCTTCTATTACAGCGACGCACAGAGCAGACTTGTCGTGCTCAATGGCCCAAACAAGCAAAGCTCGTTCACCTGCGACTGCCAATTGCGGAGCAACCAGTAGTCGATGATCGATTCGAACAGTGTCCCGCCACACGATTTCTCCGGCGTGTAATCTAATTACCGTTCGATGTCCATCGTTTTGCACTTGCCCGACGATGATCACGCCGTCAGCACTCGCGCCAATGCGATTCAGCTCGAGCCAGAGGGAGACTTGTCACTGGTCCAATCACGCGTCCCTGTTCATCCAGGGCGAAGTGTTGCGTGTGCTGCCGAGACGGATCGAGCGTAATCACGTGCAGTTGGCTGCCGGACGACGCGCCGATAAAAGGCCGCCTGGCATCGACTGGAAATGCAATGTGGTCGCTAAGTTTCATTCCTCGTAGTCCCGGTCGCTGCGTCTCTTGGTTCAAGTCCGCCTCTCTGATCCCTGATGTGTTCGATCATCTGCATGTACTCATCTTCCAATCCGATATCCGGCGCGGCATCGAGCATCCTTCTCAAAATGAGTTCCACTTGCCTGCGATTACGCGTAGCGTCCGCCGGGTAACCATAAAAATCGGGACCCAAAGTAAGTGGGCCACGTGGACCATCTTCCCAGTGTGTCGAGCCTCCAGAAGTCCTTCTCATTTCCAGTGAAGCGTTAGGAATGCGCCGCAGTCTTCCGAGCCTGTCAACAATCGCGGCAACTCTGACCTGGTCTCGTTCGGTGGGAAGATCGGGAGGTCGCGTCAAATCAAACAGAGCGGCTATGCGGCGCATCAATTCCTGGTAGAAGGGATTCTGCCACGATCCCTCTCGCCGGCTCTCGTCTATGTTCGAATAGAGGGACCTCATTTGCTGGTTGGCCCAGATTAACCATCCCTCCAGGTATGCGACGGCCCTACTCGCTTCTTCACCGGTTTCTGGATCGTCGAGGATGTCCGCTCCGGACTCGGTGGATAGACCAGCAACTGCACTTATAAAGAGAATGTAACTGTCGTTGTTCCGCAGCGCAGATGGAGTATCGATAAAACGTATGACTCGCTGCCAGCGGTATGACAGGTCTTTTGCGCCGCTCGGCGCCGGTGGTGCAGAGGGATGCAGGTCAATAGTGATGCCGTGAAGACCTTCGTGAATCAGCGTCAGTGCGCGGTCAGCTTCATCGGTCTGATTCATGAACGCGGAGGGACTGCCGGTATCACATAGAGCCATCAACGCGTCGTCGTCTCTGCCGTTGTTATAGGCACTCGTACTTGGTCCACAAGATGAATCACACTCGTTCACGCAGACGTGGCCGGGCACGCGAGCAGCAGAACTCGTAGCTTCGGAGCCGACCGGCGTCATCTGAGTCAGGATGTGATCCTTGACCTCGGTCAGGTTGGCCACCACCAGGGTAGCGGCCGCCGTGCGAGTTGCATCGTCGGAGGTATGGAAGTAAGTATCGAGTTTTGTCTTCGCGTCGTCGCTGAGTGGAGTTGCAAGAGCCGCGATCGCGGGATCGAGTAGTGAACTAACCCTTGCCTGCGCGCTGGTGAACTTCGATTCATCGGAACAGGCTTGCTCGCCGCCCGCGGAACAATCTCTCTCTCCGGAAGAGGTTTCGGTCGCAGGAACAACCTTCACCTTGCGCATGCTGCGGTAATTGATATTGCCGCGGCTCGACGTGACATCCAAACCGGTCGGGTGCTCGGGACCGCCTGCGATCTGATCGCCCGTGTGGGCATTCGGACCGCGACGCAACGCGTCGTGAACTCTGTCAAAACGAGCACGAGCCGTTTCCTGGCCCATCGCAGGCGGTATGTTCTCGTCTTCGCTAACGAAGGCAAAGATTCGCAGTGCACGATCGGTTGGAACTTTCAGGGCTTCAATCTTGGGTCTTTGAGAGTCGTCAATGCTGGCATTGCGGCGGTCAAAGTAGATCGAATCGTCTGCTTGCTGCGACGCGGGTAACAGGCCCCTGATTTCGTAATCGTGCGTGCAGCGTTGTAATTGCAGTCCTGACTTCAAGCGCGGCATCGCCTGGCGCGAGAACCTGGTCAGGCCGTGTTTGACGCCGCCCCAGATTGACGCCACGGCGCCGACTGCCGACTCATCCGCATCCTCTTCAAGCAGATCGGAGTTTGCCGTGCTCTCCTTTTTCATCGGCGGCGCGTCACTGCTAACTGAATCGCCCTGCTGGACCACGTGGGCCAGTTCGTGCGCGATGAGCGCATCACCGACAAGTGTGCCTGGTTTGTACTCTCCGGCGGCGAAGCCAATATCGCTGCCGACGGTGAAGGCGCGCGCATTCAGGCTGCTGGTCAACGTCGCGGCGTCGGCGCTTGCATGCACGCGCACACGCGAGAAATCGTGGCCGAATGCGCCCTCCATTCGACTCTTGACTTGCGAGTCGAGTGTTTGTCCGGCTCCGAGCTGCGCTTTGACTTCTGCTCCCTCTACGTCTTCATCATGTGCACCACCTGCACGCGCTTTGAAAAACAAACGGCCGATGCCTCCCAACGCGCGACCGATACCGCCGAACAAGCCACCAACCACACTTCCAATACTCGAAAACAGTCCACCAAGTCCGCCGAAGAAACCCATCATGCCAAACTCACCTTGCAGCTCGTCCGGCACATCCGTGATCTCTCCGGTTGTGGCCCATACCCCAACAGCCCGGCCGACTCGCGCGCCGACAGCATCGATGTACTGTTGTGCTGACGTTGCTCCAGCTGCTTCAGGTGCGTAGCGGCGCAGACCTCGTTCGAGTCTCTGACTCGTATAGGTGCGATAACGTTCGAAAGCGCGAGCGATGTACGGACACGCTTCAGTGCTGCGACCAACGCGCCTCAGCTCGGCGTCCGCAGCAGTGCATGCGGCGGCACGTAATTGCTCGAGAAACTGGCTCTTTCGCATCTGGCCAGGGCCGAGCCCAGCCGCATCGTCTTCGACAATCAAGCCAATGGTCTGCGGAGCAGTCGTGTCACTCGTTTCTCTTTCCGGCGCCACCGAAGCTGCGGAGTCAGCAGTCTGGCGCTGCACTAATGGACTAACTGTGGCGGTTGGCAACTGTGGTGGTGGCGGTTGCAATGGCGGCGTGGCCCCACTGAAACTACGTCGCATCACTTGATCTGCCAATCGATCAGCTTCGCGCTCGAGTTCGTCCCCTTCCTCGCCGATCTCCAGTTTCGCCTGCTGGCCACGCGGTTGACTGCGTTGTTGCAGGGTATGGACCAGTTCATGAGCGATGAGGTGACGTCCCGAATTCGTGTGCGGTTGATATTGACCAGATGCGAAGACAACGTCCGCGCCCACCGTGTAAGCCAAAGCGTTTACTGCCCGAGCGCTCTCGGAAGCGCGAGCATTCGTATGGACGCGAACGCGCCGGAAGTCATGTCCGAGTTGCGACTCCATGAACGTGCGCGTCGATTCGTCGAGGTATTGTCCTTCTTCTGCCAGAACATCGTTGACTACGTGAGTGGGACATGAAGGCATGGCTGGACTGAGCGCGCGTCGCTGAACCCGCAAACGATTCTCGTCGCATTCCTTGCAGGCTCCAGTTAATCCGGCGGAACCGCCGCAGGCGCACTTACGTCGCAGCAGGCGTTCCGTCTGCTTGTTCGTCGCCGTTGGAGCGGTGATTTTTTGCGGCTGTGCTACGGCCGTCGCTTGTTCACTCACCTATGCTCCCTTCAATCCTCGATGGACCGTCTGCGCGATTTGACTGCCAACGGAATTACTGTTCGCGCCTGGTGCAACGTTGAATGCCCCTGCATCGAGAAGTTCATGTTCCGTGCTTTGCGCGAAAGAAGGCGGCAGCCCTTCGGCGAATTGCGTCGCCAGCAAACGTGATAATTCGTGTTCGACCGCTGCCGCGATCGCATAGCGATCTCCCGCCGCAAATCCATGAAGCACGAGTTCATCGATGTGCAATTCCACCAGTTGTGAATTCATGTCCGGTGTCATAGCCAATTCGCCGTTTCTGTTTCCGTCAGTGGTTTTTCCAACTTTGCATACTCACTGCGCGCGGCGTGCAGCAGGTGTCGCATGTCTACCGGTTTATTCGCATCGGCGGCGAGAAAAGCTGCGTGCAAAGCGATGTTTCTAATGTTTCCGCCGGGGATGTTCAGACGCGCGAGTTTGGTTGCGTCCAGGTTCTCCCTGGGCGTCTCACTCGGGAAAATGCGCCGCCAGATCTCGGCGCGATGGACCATGTCGGGAAATGGAAAATGAACGATGAAACGAATGCGCCGGAGAAAAGCCGTGTCGAGAACGCTCTTCATGTTCGTCGTAAGAATGGCGAGCCCGCGGTAGCTTTCCATGCGTTGTAACAGGTAGCTCACCTCGATGTTGGCGTAGCGGTCGTGGCTGTCTCTGACTTCCGTCCGCTTCCCGAAGAGCGCATCAGCCTCGTCAAACAAAAGAATCGCCCCGCCTTCTTCCGCAGCATCAAACACGCGGCGCAGATTCTTCTCTGTTTCGCCGATGTACTTGCTGACAACCTGGCTGAGATCGATGCGGTAGAGATCCAACTGCAACTCATTGGCGAGCACTTCCGCGGCCATCGTCTTCCCGGTTCCACTCACGCCCGCAAACATCGCACTGATTCCCAGGCCACGCTCGCCGCGCGAGGCAAATCCCCAAGTCTCGTAGACTTTCGATCGCTGTCGCACATGGGCTGCGATGTCACGCAACGTGCGACGCTGCGATTCCGGCAGTACGATGTCATCCCACGAAGAAAACGGCTCGATGCGCTCGGCGAGATCGTCGAGTCGTGAGCGCGCTTGAGTGCGGCACGCATTCCATAAGTCGTTCAATAACCCGGAAGCTGAAGCCGACGTGTCAGCTAGTGTGCTGACCGTGCGAATGGTCTGAGAGTCGAGACTGAACTGTGAGACGAGTAAGTCGAGTTGTCCGTCCAGGCTTTTATCAGAACCCAACGATTGTTCCCAGAGTGCTTTCTGCTCGTTTGCGTTTGGCTTCCGAACGTCGAAACGAACAATCCTGCGACGCCACAAACGCACCGGCTCGCGACTCGATACCAACAACATGCCTCTGACGTTTTCCAGAAACGAGTTCACCGTGCGGTAGTTCTCCAACTCGTCGCAATCAACCAGCAGAGCGCCGCTTCCAAACGCCGCGTCTCGTTCCCACAACCTCGACAACGCTTCTCGTTCGGCGACCGCAGTCGGAATGTCGAGCGCGCGCAGCAGGTTCAACGGCACGTTGGCTAACTCGCAAGCGAAAGCGGCTACTGCTTCATTTGCGCCACGCTGGTCGCCACAAAGATTGATGATGGGCCAACTCGTCGCGTCTTTGGTTTGCGACCACAGTCTCGCTATCTGCCGGCCGAGCTCCTCGTGTGAAGCCGTAAGACCTGGGTGCACATGGATTGGTTCAATCAGCCCCTGGAGACGCGCGTCGAGACCTGACATGCCGGCCAGGTAATGCAGCACGCGTTCGTCGATGCGGAGCTGACTGCGCGTCAACGTATCGCTCGCACCAACCTCGATGAGTCGCCAGTAGCGCAACGGTCCGGCCGGCGAAATTGCACTCCAATGCGCTTCCGGTAGCGCTGCTAATGCGAGGCTGAAGGTTGGGTACGGGCGGTGTGGATCGGCCTGGGCCGCGGCACATAATTCAGGGAATGATGAATCCAGGTCCATCCCTGCACAAAGCAGTAGAACATCGCGTTCGAATGGCGAGAGACTGAAGGCCGCACACAGATGATCGAGCGCTGAGTGACCAGGCAAATTATTGGTTGCCGATTCCAGCGCTTCGAGCAGGATGTCGCGACGCGCCTCATCAGTTGCCGGCTTGTCGTTTTTAGCTGATGCGTATTGAGACAGCGCTTCGCGCACCAGCGACAGCCGGACCATCAGGTATTGCTGGTTTGCCTCGGACCAATTCACAACTGCCTCATTCATACAAGCGTCAATAACGGCGACACGTACTGTCCCGCCGCATTCGTTCCAAGCGGACTCTCCGCACCATCAACCTGAATTCGGACCAGGTAACTTCCTGCCTTCACCCCCTTGATCGGAATCGTGATGTTTTCACTTGGTCCAGGAGGACTTGTCGGTGGACTGAGCGGCTGGCGGCTGGGCGCGACGAAACTGTAGGCATCAGGCACTACGTCCACAGCCGGTGGGCTGAGTAGTGGCAGGAACTCATTCAACAACAGTACAACGCGCTGCGCGTCGCCGATCGCGGGTTTCACAGTCAGGTCGAGATCTGCCGACCGCAGACTGCCTGAGCTCTGCGGGTTTGAAATACCGATCGTTTCGATTCGTGGCTGAAGGACAAAAGCAGCCACGTTTGATTCAACGCCACGATGTGGCACCGGCGGCGATCCGAGCAATGTCTTGTGAACCACCTGAACACCAGTTACACCGGCCTGTGTGGATGCTGGAATCGTCGCGATGATCTGGTTGTCGTCGACGATCGTTTCGTTCGAGGGAACCAGATTCCCACCGACAAGCACCTGCGTTTCTTCGCCACGCAGATCAAAACCGTTCAGTGCCAACTGAAAGCCCGCGAGGATCGGTTGACCCGAAACAATCGGATCTGCCGGAGTCGCACGCGAGTTAATCGACTGGATGACTGGTTGTTTGAACGGGATGACTTTGACTGTTCGCGCACGCACCGGCAACGCAGAGCGCGTCGAGCCTTTGCTCTGAATCAACACCACCGATGCCTGGTAAACCGCTGTCGGTCGATACTTGGCTTGAAACGCCGACCACATTCTCGACATTTCTTCAGTGGAGAGTGACGCCGGTGAGATTTTGATCTGCTCCACTTGCTCGGCCAATTCGGAAGTGAAAAGAGCCGCGAGTGCTGGTGGTAAATCGCCGCCCGCGTCGACAGGCGAAGGTGGTGTCAACGATCGTCTAATCGCATCGCGAGTCAACACCGGTGTCTCGTGCAAAAGCTGCATTCCATAACCAAGAAGGATCTCGCCGTGGAGTTCTTCAGCTCCGTACGCGGTCAACAAATAATGAAGGTCAAGGGCGAGCGGAGGATTACTAGTGCGATCGCCGCGGCTATTGCGCGAAGGAAGGCCGGTGTTTCGCCAGCCTGAATTCGGAGTCACCTGATACATGAACAGATTGAGACGGCTCTTCTTTTGAGCGTCGAGCGCGTCGATTCGATCTGGCGGCAACGTGCTGACGATCACTTCACCGACGCTTGCACCGACGTCGTGATCGATGAGGCCGTTGTTGAGGAGGTCTTTCAACACGGCAGTTACTGAAGCAATGGCTAAAGCATTACTCATCGTTTGCCCTCTTCTCGTTGCTTCAGGTAATTCTCGAGTGACAATGCTGGTTTTGGTCGCATCGAGGCAGCGGCTTTAGGTGGAACAGACGGCATGATCGCTCTCACATCTACGCGGCCTATCGTGATCTTTATGGGCTGTGGCTGGGACTCCGCACGAAGGTTCTGCGCCAACGACGGCAAGCTCGACTTCGTCACGGAGGGTTGGAGCCGCGCGTTGGAGAGTGCCGGCGGGTTTTTTTGATCGATCATTGCTATCGAGGGCTCTCTCAAAAGTGGACCAATAGAAGCTTGTGACCGCTCGGGCTGAGTTTCCGCACGCACGGTCGAGACTGAAGATCCTGAATCGGGAGTTGTGACCGGTGGAATCAGTTTCGCTGGCGCTGGATTTTCCTGGACCGTCGGAGATGGTCCAACGGAACGCACGATAAAAGGCAGGTGATGATTTTCATTCCTCGTTTCTGAGGCTGCGCTTTCTTCACGTTCAAACCCAGTTGGCCTGCCCTCTCGATGCGGCGTTTGCGTCAATTGCAGTTCAGCGATCGGATCCTTGACAACCGGCGTCGTCTGGACGAACTCGGCTTGTGAGGAACTGTCCGGCAACGGCGCGGACGTACCTGCCTGCTCGAATAGCTGAGGCACGCGTGGCTGCACCACCTCAGCAAGACTCAAACTGCGCAACACAATGTTTTGGAGATAGTCGCTCATGCACCTATCAGATTTAGATAAACCTGTCTGCGCCACGCGCTCATGTTCAACACATCAATCTCTCTCCACCCGTAGGCGGAAGCTAATTGATGAACTTCTCTCAAGATGCGCGTGGCCCACGCACTGATCTCTTTCCAAAAGAACGACTCGATATCAAAAATCGCCTCGGCGCGGTGGGCGCATCGAGGACAATTCAGCAGCAGTTGCACATTGCCGAAACCGTCGATCTCACCCATCCGTGTTGCGAGCGCTTTTAAAACCGAAACAGATGCATCGGCAATTGCGATCGACTCTCCGTTTCGTTCAATCTTCGAAATACATCTCTCCAGCAGCCGCTGACGTGCTGCATCCGGGCCGTTGCAGTTAGCGACCTCCACCAGGTCTAAACTGTTTGGCAGGCGAAACCACAACTCATATTCGTCAACTGCCAATGAAAAGCCTCCAGTCGGAACCGCATCATGTTTCGTGAATAAATCATCGGAGCCGAAACTCAGCTCCAACTGTTCGTCACACGATTGACAAGTTGCAACGCAGACTAGCTGCGAACCGAACGTCCACCTACGCAAAGTCATCAAGCGCGCGTCGCGTTCTCCAACCGTTAACGTTGCCAGCGATTCGGAAGATGTTTCAGGGCAGGCCGCGGCGAGCAGTGTCAAAGCACGCTCGGTGGGGGATTGGGCCAACCCACGTTCCCACACGTTCAAGAGTTCCGCAGCCGAAAGCGCACGCATGGCTTAACTACACCGGAGGCTCAGTGAACGAAGGCTCAGATGGTTCTGTTACTTCGAGGTCACGTTCCCAACCCTCGTTCTCGAGCTTGATATGCTCGATCGCGATTGCATTCGCATTGGCGTCGAGGTCGGGCAACGCTTGAAATTCGGAGACCCAGCAACGGAAGACTTTGTATGCAAGGGCCAGTTGGCCGGCTTCGTTGTAGAGCTCGATGATGATGTCTTTGCGGAAGTCCTTCAGTGAAACTTCGGCGCCGAGACCTGAGCCAAAGTTCCAAACCTTGTTGGCCCACTTCTCGAATTCAGTATCGTGCGTCACACCGCGTTCGAGCGTTATCGCTTCATACTCGGTTTTGCCAGGGCTCTTGCGGCTGCTGCTTGGATCACCACCTTCACGGTGCTTTACTACTTCCGTCGTCTTTTTTAATCCACCGACCTTACTGACTGCGGCCACATATTTCCCATCCCACTTCACACGAAATTTGAAATTCTTGTAGGGATCGAAACGCTGAGTGTTGACATTGAATATCGCCATCATTTCCTCCTTAGGTCTCAATCTGTCCGGCCAGTTGCTGGATCTTGATGATCACGAACTCCGCAGGTTTCAGTGGTGCAAAACCAACCAGAATGTTCACGATGCCGAGATTGATATCGTTTTGCGTTGTGGTCTCTTTATCGCATTTGACCAGGTAGGCTTCGCGCGGCGTCTTTCCCTGAAAGGCTCCCTGACGAAACAGGTTCTGCATGAACGCACCAACGTTGAGACGAATCTGTGCCCAAAGCGGCTCGTCGTTTGGTTCAAAGACGACCCACTGTGTGCCGCGATAAAGACTCTCTTCGATGAACAGTGCTGTTCGCCGTACAGGAACGTACTTGTACTCGTCTGCTAACTGATCGGCACCGCGTAACGTGCGTGCTCCCCAAACTACTCGCCCGATAACAGGGAAGCTGCGGAGACAATTGATTCCCAGCGGATTGAGCCTGCCATTTTCGAGATCCGTAAGGTTGACCTGTAGACCTTGCACTCCATTCAGTGCGGCATCCTGTCCCGCAGGCGCTTTCCAAACGCCTCGCTGCACGTCAGTTCGCGCCATTACACCGGCAATGATTCCGCATGGCACGAACATGTCCGTCTGGCGATTGCGTAATGGGTCGGCTTGAATCACGCGCGGGAAATAGAGCGCCGCATTTCTTGCTGACGTGCCGGAGAGGTTGAGAGCGCTGAGGCCTGCCAGTGCACTTGCGGCAGCGGTCGCAGAATTCGCTCCCCACGCTGCCGGCGGATCGACGATCAGCATTGCGCGTCGATCTGAGCAGTATTTCATTGCGGCTTGATAGACAGTTGGATCCGTGTCGGCCTCACGAGTTGGCGGAGGAATGCATAACAAGTTAAAGAGGTCGGCCTTCTCGAGAGCGAAAATTCCGGTCTTGTCGTTCGCAATGCCATTGATTTCAGTTGCGGTTATATCGTCGCCATCACTCCCGTCATCTGGTGCAACTGGCGAAACGGGCGTCGTGGTTTCCAATGGCCGCAACGGATCATCGTCACCGTCAAGTGGTATGTCGAAGACTCCGCCGGTTTTCGGAACACGAACTAATTGCGAACTCTGTTCAAGCACTCGCGCAAAGAAACGAGGAGATGCCGGATTCGTTGATACGAGCAAAAACCTTTCTTCCTGCCTAACCGTGGTACCTACTTTTTCCTGGACGATGAGATTGAAAAGTTCCGGATCTGGTGACGCAGGAGGTGAGAGGACTGGTGCTGTCGGATCCGCTGTGTTGAAATCAACACTTGCAGTCAGATTATTTCCCCATGCACCCGCACTCGACGCCTCTAAAAACAAGTTGTCGCCCGGCGGGGAACCAGCCGGCGGACTGCCCACCTCGACCGGCAGACTGATGCGCGCCGTACGTCCATTGTTTGCGACGCGAACGATGATGGCTTGACTGCCGCCGTTCTGGTAGAAGTCGCGCACTGCGTAGCTCATCGTGCTGAGCAGGCTTAATCCGCCAAAGGTGCGCTCATAGTCTCCGAAACTCGTGATCGTCGTTGGTTCGTTCACTGGACCACGTTCGGCCCGCCCAATGAACGCGGTGATAGAGGTGGCAACTCCGGTGATAGTGCGTACACCGCTGGGAATCTCTTCAATGTATACACCCGGATAAGTAGGTGCTATTGGCATTAGCGGTCCTTCCTTTCAGTTAATGCGTCTTTAGCATGGACGAATTTCGCAGTTGGTCTTGTTTGAGCGATAGGACTAGGCTTTTTCTTTAAGAAACGAAATGATTTCGGATAAGCGATCCTCGTTAAGGAAATAGATTGTTTCCGATTGAGGCGACCCGCGCGCGATCAACCAGCCCCGCGACACCAGGTCGTTGAGGGCCTCTTCTGTTGATAGTTTTCCTCCTCGACTTTTGCTTCCAGACAGCCACCATTTCTCAATTCCTTTCAGCGTGTCTTTGGCTTCGGGATGTCTCACCACGTAGCGCAGTATTTCAACCATCAATCGATTTGGGGCCGGTTGATCTGAGCTGAGACCATCCATCGCGATTTGCCACGACGGGAGACGAGGCAATGACGATGCCGACGGAGGAACGCTGAACTTGTTGAGGATTTTTAGAAGGAGGAAGTTAAAAGTGCGGCTTGAAACCCGCGCGTGGTGCGGCTGCAGCCCCGCACTTTATCATTCTCAGATCGTCCGTTTGAACGACTTCCGATCGAAGCCGTGCTTGTTGACGAGACGTTGGAAGGAACGGCGATCTTTGCCGGCAGCCTTTGCTGCCTGCGAGATATTTCCTTTTTGCTCGGCGAGTAAGCGTGCGATGTAGTCGCGTTCGAACTGTTCGATTGCCAGTGACTTCTCTAACCGGAACAACTCCGATTCACCCGGCTTTCGATCGCTGAACTTCGGTAACTCGAGATCGTCAGACGTTAAGACGTCCGCATGCTGAAGAACGATGGCGCGCTGAATCACACTCTCCAGCTCGCGTACATTTCCTGGCCAGGAATAGTTCATCAGTTTCTTCAGAGCACCTTCTGTGAGCTGAGGCGTTAAGCGCTGGTACTCCTTTGAATATGCCGTGAGAAAATGTGATGTCAAATGCAATACGTCGCTACCTCGATCTCGCAGTGCCGGAATCGTTAGCGAGAGCACGTTCAGCCGGTAGTGAAGGTCTTCGCGAAACAGTTTGCGTTCGACGCATTCATTCAAATCGGTATTCGTAGCAGCAATGATACGCACGTCTGCGACTGCCGCACGCGAAGAACCGAGTGGCCTGTATTCTCCACTCTGTAGAAAACGGAGCAACTTGATCTGCGCGGCGGGTGACAATGCATCGACTTCATCGAGCAGTAATGTGCCACCTTCTGCCTCGGCAATCAGTCCTTTTTCATTAGATGACGCGTTCGTGTATGCGCCTTTGAGATGACCGAAAAGCTCATTCTCAAACAGTTCGTCAGGAAGCGCGCCGCAGTTTACCGGGATAAATGGCTTCGACTTTCTCGCACCCTGATAGTGAATCGCGCGCGCCAGCAGTTCTTTTCCACTTCCTGTTTCGCCCGAGATGACGACCGGGGCCTTCGACTGCGCAAATAAGTTGACTTTACGCAGAACGCGCATAAACGTCTCACTCTCTCCGACCAACAGATCCAGTTCACGCGAGTTTTGTGTTCCGCGAGACGCTGCTTGTCGTTGGCTTTTGAGCAGGCGCTTCAGCCGCAGCAAAAACTCGTTCTCCTGGTAAGGACAAACCAAAAAATCGTCGACATCGATTAGTGCGGGAGGGATCTGATCGTGTTTAAGCGTTTGGTCGCAGATCACTGCGAAAGTCTTTGCGGAAGCCCACGTTCGCTTCCAGAGTCTGATGCTTTCTTTAGTCCAGTCTTTCAGTAGGAAGCGCGGCAGAATCAAGTCGGGAGTGTTTTTGATGTCATTGTCGGGAGATTCGAAGGATCGCTCCTGGACCAGGTCGAAGAAGTTGGTTCGTCGCAGCATTGCACGGAGGTAAGCACACCCGTAGGGACAGGGGGCGAGTCCATTTCCATTAAGAATTAGTGCGTTTCCCACGGCTCACAACCAGGACTGCTCAGTGGGGGGAACCACTCCGCGACGAGAGCGCGGCGGCACGCGAGGATACATTTCCCTGCTTAATCTTTGGTCGTTCAAGCGGCAGAGAGGTGAGTTCTGACCTCGAGCTGCAATAGGTGGCGGAGTATACGCAAAGTGTTGGTCGCGGTCAATAATTTGATCGTTGCTGCCAAGGTATCCCAGCTGAGCTACGGTCCGAAATCGCCGGCTTGCAGACCGAAATTCGCGGTTTGCAGAATACATTTCTAACGATTTCTAACCACTCATGCTTCGGTGGAAGATATCGCCGTTGCAACAGAGACCGCAGTTGGAACAGTCAAGAGTCACCTTTTTTATGCGAGACGTTACCTGATGGAGGAGTATCCTGTGCTGCTGGATCTCTATAGAGCCGTGCAGGAAAGGTTGGATAAGAACCGGCCATGACTGAATGCACGCAGCCTGAACTCTGGGCCAACCGGCCTCGATCAGACGCCTCCGAAGAAGAGGTGGGTCGTTACCTGGACCATCTCGACCAGTGTGCTTTTCATGCGGCGATCGAGAATGGCGAGGAAGACGTGGTGCGTGGAATCGCAGCGGTTGCCGCAGCATCCGAAGAGGGTCCTGTCAATTTACCGTCAGTGCGCGAGACTCCAGTTCACGTTACGCCAGTTCCTCCGCAGAGAAGATGGGACTTCGTGCTGAAGCTCGCGGCAGCGATCGCACTCGTTGCGGCTATCTTCCTGTTCTACTTTTATTTTTTACGTACCCACTCCACACCTCAACAGGCGGTTACGCCGGGTCCGAGCCCAACAGCCTCGCCTTCTCCTGAAAACGAAAGATTCACAGCGAAGGATCCAACGCCTGCTCCTTCCGTCGCTCCAAACATAAACAGCGGCAGGCCTGTTCAGACGTCAATCGCCACTGTTAAGCGAATTTATGTGGGCCATGCCGAGGGCGAATACAATCAACTGCTTCGTGAGGCGTTGATCGCACAGCTTAGACACAACGGACGGTTTACGGTCGTCTCACGCGCTGAGGACGCAGACGCCGTACTCGAAACCGAGGCAACGCGTGGATCGAACGTGCGGGCGCAATTAGTAAATCGAACTGGAAAGCCACTTTGGTTCACAGTGCAAAGCACTATTGAAGAAAGCGCATCCGGAGCCACTGAGCTCGCCACAAAAATCATTCGCGCTCTAAACCAGGCGAACTAGGTTTGTGCCTTTTTGTGGTCCAATCACCGTGGAAGACGAAGCCCGCCCACTGGTGTGGCGCGCTCCAGCGTGGCTCGCGCAGCATCGACAGTTGTGCGGCTCGCAACGCGGCCGGCGGCGGCAACTTTCGCCTTAACATCTCGGTGTAGAAACGTTGCATTAATTCCGCGGTCGCGCGATCTCCTACGGACCATAAGCTTGCCACAACGCGCGGCGATCCCGCGTACATAAAACCACGTGTCAGTCCGATCAACCCTTCGCCACGCACTTGTCTTCCCAACCCGGTTTGACACGCACTCAACACCACGAGATCGCTTTTTAGTCTCAAGTTATAGATCTCACTCAAACTAAGAAAGCCATCCTGCGGTTCTCCAAACTGATCCACGAGCGATAGCACAAGGCCCGAGAACTCCGGGCGATCCGGATTGAGATAACCGTGCGTAGCGATGTGCAGCAGTCGATATTGACTCACGCTCGGGTCAATTACAGTAGCCTGACTGGCCGCGAAGTCGAGCGCGGCAAAGGATTCGCGCTGAGGCACCAATTTCAACAACTGTTCGGCCTCAAGGCGCGAAAAGGTCAGACGACGAAGATCGATTCCTGCGCGCTTCAGGCCAACCGAGCGAGCTGCGTCAGCGGCACGCTCGTTTTGCACCAGACGTTCTCCGTCCTGTTGATTGCGATCTGAAGGCGAGGTTTTGGTTTTTACTCTCGCATCGTCCGTTCTAAAAACCGGATCCGCAATAACCGCAAGCGTCGCAGTTGGCGATCGTTGCGGCTCCGGTATTTCACGTAACGCAGCAAGCGTCGAAGCGGACGGCAGATTCACAACTTCATAATGGACCAGCAGTGGCGCTCCACCTCTTTGCGACAGAGGCAATGCAGCGAAGGGAACGTAATGCAACGCGCCGTCGGCCACAATGACCAGACGTTTCGCACGAAGATGTTTGACAGCCGGAGCAATCACGATCCGGCTCAATGCGCTTGCACTGCGGTCGAGACTCTCGAGCGATCCGCCTTCCGTGAGCAGTCGAGTCCATGCTTGCGCGGCCGCTTCGATCTCAGCACGCTTCGGAAGTGTTAACGTCACAACGGGACCTTTGCGCGGTACGAGCCACAAGTAGCTCCGCTCGTCTCCGAGCGAATACTGAAGCAACATCGTTTCCGGATCGATGATCTGTCGCATCTCGGCTAACGACAGCGTTTGCGGGTGGGTCAGGTTAGAGTAAGCAGGGCTGGTAGCGCGAAGTTCTGCTTGCACTTGTCTAAGTTGATCCGTCAGCGTGTCGATTTCCGCAGCGAGAGCAGACGCTTGCTCAGGCGTATGATTGCGATTCAGCAGTCGAAATTGATACTCGACCTTGAAGTCGCGTTGCTGCTGAAGCGCGTGCTCACGTTGAACCAGGGGAGTGTTAACTCCATGACGAATGTCAGCGTGAGCTTCGGCAAGTAGTTCGAGCAAACTTCGAGCTCGCGCCTGTTCGTTGACCTGCAGCGCCGTTACATCATGTGAGGCCGCCGGGTTCTTCTCATGCAAACGCATCAGGATATCGATCAGTAGCTCATAAGACTTTTGCGCGGTCGCGAAGTAAGAAGTGCGAAGGTCTGAACCCGTTACCTTGTTTCGCATGAACTCAATTAGCGGAAGTGCTGATTGAACGGCGTCGCGTGCGACGGTGAGATCGTCTTTTTGCATTTCGACGCGGGCCACACCGTAGAGCGTGTCGGCCTCAGCCCGCCGATCAGCTACAGCCTTCCAGATAGGCAACGCTTGTCGATAGTGAAGGAGTGCGTTGGCGTGATCTCCCGTTGAGGCGTAGAGATCGCCCAGGCCTGCGAGCACGTTCGCTTCATTGCGGCGATCCTTCGCGTCCTTTGCGAGCTTCAAAGCTTCGGTTAAGTATCGGAGTGCTTTTTCGTTCGCTCCCGAAGAGAACTCAACTCGAGCGAGGTTGGTTAGCGCACTGGCTTCGGCGGTACGGTTACCAACGGCACGATGCAGCGACAATGCTTCTTCATAAACCTGGCGCGCCTTTTGAAAATCAAACATCAGTGCCTGGATCTTGGCGATGTTACTCAGGGTTGATGCCTCTCCGCGCTGATTGCGAAGCGATTTCATAAGCGCGAGCGATTGGTTGTAGTGATCCAGCGCCTTCTGCAGCTCACCCAGGGCCTCAAAAACTACGCCAATGTTGTTCAACGTAATCGCTTCGCCACGTTTATCTCCGACGTTCCTGCGAATTATCAACGCGCGGTTGTAATAATCAAGAGCCTGTTGTCTCTCTGCAATTTGGTTGTAAACAACTCCGATGTTGTTGAGCGTGATGCCTTCTCCTCTGAGGTCGCCAACTTTGCGAGTAGGCGCGAGCGACTGATCGTAGTAATCGAGCGCCTTTTGTCCCTCACCAAGCGAATCGTAAGCGTAGGCGAGATTGCTCAAGGTGATCGCTTCGGCTTTCAGATTACCGACCGATCTCCAGAGTGGAAGCGAAAGGTTGTAATACTTTGTTGCTTCGTGGTTGTTGCCGAGATCCGCGGAAGCATCTCCGATCCGGGCAAGCGCTTCAGCTTCGCCCGCTGTATCGCCAGCGAGCCGGTAGTCTGTCAACGCCTCTTCAAACTTCTTTCTGGCGGTTTTTAGTGAGTCGGCTGTGCCCTGGACGAGTGCCGCAAAAGCTTCAGCAGAAGTCTCACTCGCCTTGGCGAGGTGCGTGTCTTTTGTGGTGGCAGGACGCAAGTCTTTTAGCAAGACCTGGTATTTTCCAGCAGCAGCGTTCTTTTCGAGAGAACGGACTTCGACGTGGTAGCTTGCCGTTTCAGGAATCACAACATACATCGTTTCAGATCCCTGTGCGCCATTTGGGCCATCAACTTTAATGACTTGTTTGCCGGTGATGTCGAGCAGTCGCACCACCACGTCGATTCCTTTTTGTTCGACGACGAGATGCAGGAACTGTCCGGCAACGGCCGCGAGTTGATAAACCTCCACACCGCCTCCCGACAGGTCGCGCTCGACCGCTTCACCTTTCACTAGTTCGCGGGGCTGCGTTTGATTTTGATTTGCCATTGTTGAGGTGCAGAGCGACAGCATTAGCCCGGCGATAATGAGGACTCGCAATTTCCGCGTGCGGTCTAGATTCATTGACGACTCTCCAGTGATAAGGACGTCGGGCTTGGCTCAGATTAACGAAGAAACTGGTGCAGACTAGCGTTTCTAATTCAATCAAGCAACGGAATGGATCATCGCAGGAACTTTTTATTTGAATGAGGCGTCTAACAATTCGTATGTACGGGCGTCAAAATCAAATTGCTATCCGCCTTTTAGTTCTGAGCGCAATGATCGCGATAGTGACGTCGCCGGTGACGGCGCAACCAAGTCAAACTTCGCCCACTTCATCATTGCAGCCGCTGGAAGACGAAGATCAAGCGAAGCGGTCCTTGTATAAGCAGTTTCTTGAAAGTCTTAACCCCGACCCACTTACCGCATACAAACTGGCCCAGCAGTATTTGCAGAGGTTTCCGGAAGAGACAGCCGAAACCAGATATGTCAAAAAATGGGTGGATTACTTCATCGTCAAAGAGAAACAGGCGCGCCGAATCCAGGTCCAAAAGCTGATTAACGAGAATCGATTCAATGAAGCGTTTGTCATCGGCAAGGCGTTTCTCACTTCCGACCCAAACGATATCGTGATGCTTCAGCTTCTGATATATGGCGGCATCTCAGCGTTCAACAATCACCACTATGCAAATCTCCCGGATGCGAGAATCTATGCTAAACGACTCTTGCACCTAATCGAAACAGGTCAGGTTCCGGATCAAGAAAACGAGAAAACTCGTCTAAACCTGGCAATAGGAATGTTCTCTCTGCCATCTGCACCTGCGGAAGCGGCTACATATCTCTATAAAGTGCTGGATTTTGACACTTTTAAGAACGACGCGAGCACTTATTCCTTCCTTGCGGATGCAATAACCGGAGCGGAATACCTGCCGACAATCAAAGAATGGTACGCCCGCTTTCCTACAGCGGAGCTAAGACTTTCTGTCGCGGCTGCACCGACTAAACGTAAGATGGAGCGGGCAATGGACTACATCATTGACGCGCTGGCGCGCGCCGTCGCCCTGGCGGGGTCACATCCCGCATACGCGGAACACAAGGTTCAATGGATGGACACTCTGACTAGATTCTGGATATTTCGCAATAGCGGTTACGACACCGGCCTCAATGAATATATTGACGTAGTTTTAGCCAAACCATTACCAAAACCATTACCCTTCAATTTCTTTGGTAAAGGTGAAGCGCAGTGATCCGCGATTAGACTGGTCTAATGTCTATCCGCGAGCTCGGATCTCACCTCACGACGTAGTTTGACGCTTCCTTCAGGAATCACTCCCGACAAACTGTAATTATTGATAGCTGGAATCTGGATTGCGATCGAAGGACGCCTGAACGGCCCGGTATTGTAAGCTTCGATGGTGATAGTGAAGTTGGAATAACCGCCTTCGCGGCTTGCTGATGAGACGTTTTTGCCTGTAACCAGACCATATCCACTTAACTTTATACGGTGGGGAGATTCGATAGTAACGGAAGATAAACTTTCGCCTTCCGAAACAAGTCTTATATCGTTGTCCTTATCCTCGTAAACTACTTTGACGGGGCCACCTCTCTCGATATCAAGATCGAATTTCACATTTTTAGCTTGAACATCCGCTTTGACTTTAATTGAGTCGGTAAAACCTTCCGTTAGATCTATAAAGGCCCTCCTGCCAAAGGAAGATCTCAACTGAGTGACACTCTGGCTGTCTCCGCCTGCGATGAGCGTCCCCTTTCCCGCGACTGTTTGGAGAAGCAAATCTTTTTGTCTCAAACTCACCGAGTCAGCATAAAGTGTCGTGTCGTTGAACGTCACCGCAACGGATTTATAGACGATGAGATCACCCTTCTTTTCTCGTTTACAAAAGTCTATTACCAGGTCAAGAGGTTCGCCACTCGCTCGCGGAACGGGGTAAGTGTCATAGTTGGGTACCGGCAACTTACGAACTTTTGAACTGTTTGAATTCAGCGGTCGCAGCTCTACAACTCTTTCTCCCTTTCGCGAACAATAATCAAATCCCGCGAAGGGGTTTAAATTAATTGTCGTATAGGCGCCCGGTAACACTTGAAATTTCGCCCGCCTAAACCTGAGATACGCTGGATCGCCAGGAGAGAATTGCGGATAAACCTTGTAGGTACCGGGAGGAACGCTTGTTTGGTAGTTACCATTGCTATCTGTAATCACCTCGTACGTAGCGCCAGCTCCTTCGATGATTAATGATATTCCTTCCAAGCCTCCGATCTCGTCCGAAACCGTGCCCCGCACCCACCCGAAAGAGCGTTCCTTGAGGATTGCTTGTGGCTGTCCCGATACGACAACGAAGCTGGACCATACCACGCACGCGATGAGAATCCCGGTCTTCATAGTTTCATCCTCCTGAAGGTGGGACCATGTCCATCACCATCAAAAAAATTCGCAGGGTTGAGGTTGGACGGATTGCGACGAGGTTTTATCCGTAGCTGCCCTCCTGGACAGGGACGCAATGTGCTGCACGACTTACAATTCAGTCTTATGCAATCTGTGTTTTCCACACTCTTAGATTTCCCCTCTTTGTTCAAGCCTTCGTCCGGTTGAATGATTCCGGCGACATGGGCCAACTCATGGAGTATCGCAACAGCCCGTTGTTCGGGTGCCTCCAGGCCAAAAAGACCGTAAGCCTCCGCTTTCTGTCCAGTCACCAGGAATCTCTTCGGGTGAATGTAGATACACGGTCTTTTCATCTGGCCGGTTCTAGCCCCTGCCAAGTCTACCGTTGCGGCACCGCCGACAAGTTTCGCGCTCTCAAATACTTTCAGGTACCGGTCGGAGCTAAAAATAAACCTGAGAGGGCTTTCCTCGCTGATGACTATTACTTGATCTCGCTGCAATTCCATTAACAAGTTGATCGCATAATTTGGATCTTCGCTGTCAAAGAGTTTCCAACATTGCTGGCAGTTCTTCAGTATGTCGATAGCATCTTTAATCGCTTGCTCGATATAACGTGTCTCAACTTTGGTATCGCGTAGTAATTGTCCGGAACATGGGTATTTAGGCGAGGAAGATTGCCTTGTCGTGCCCGTTGATTGTCGCTGGGGAGGAGGTGTGCGTTGTGTCTGAGCGCTGTGCGGAGTTGGACCAAAAGGGGGCAGCATGTGCCCGATGAACATAGAGGTAAATACCAACCAAAGGATCTGGCGAAAGAACCTATGCCGGGCATGGTGGCTACCTCTAAAAACACTTAATTCAGTGAAGAAATAAGTGTGCATAGTGAGGCAATCGCCGCAGCGTGGGATCGAACTATGCCCACTCTACTGAATAAAGCATTTGCTCCTTATCGTTTTTGATGAATACACCTGGTTGCATAGTATTGCGAGGACATGAAACCAAGGCGAAGGAACCGAGTTAATATCGCGCATACCTTATTCGCGTTAGTTCTTAATGTCAACGTGAAAAGGTTCGAACGACTTAACCTTTCGCGATCCCGAAGACGTGATGTTGGCCGCGGATGATGAGCATTTTGCCGGCGATGGCGGGACTGGCCATCACGACTTCACCCATTGCGTTTCGCGCAAGTAACTCAAACGTAGTACCAGCCTTAACAACAAACACATCACCATCTTCACTCGCGAAATAGAGTTTGCCGTCTGCGGCAACAGGTGAGGCACTGAAAGATCCGCCGCTGCCCAGCCGAGCACGAAACGTAGGCTCACCGGTTTTGGCGTAGTACTGACTCAAGATTCCGTTGTCAGTGCAGGCGTACAAATAATCACCGTAGACAATCGGGGTGACGAGGTGCGGTCTGATCTGCAGGCTTTGCCATGCGATGCTATTCTTGTCAGCTACTTTGATCTCTCCCTTGACTCCGGCTCGCACGGCATAAAATGGATGTCGCTCATGCGAGGAACCACCACCGAGAAAATACAAATCGTTTGCCGCGATGGGCGTTGGAATTTTTACGTCAACACCGTCAGCCAGTCGCCACAATTCTTTACCCGTCAGCGGATCGTAACCTCGATAGTATTTCGTACCGCTGGTAATTAACTCCGCTCCATCCTTCGCTTCATAAATAGTAGGAGTGCTCCACGAACTGTCTTCGGCGCGCGGCGTTTGCCAAACGAGCTTGCCATTCGCGAGATTGTAAGCCGCGAGGAACGACTGGTTCTGCGTGTCGCACTGAACGATTACGAGATGCTTGTAGATGATCGGAGAACTACCAAAGCCCCAGTGAAAGTCAGGACCGGAGCTCCAACCGCCGTCGAGAATACCCAGATCCTGTTTCCATAAAAGTTTTCCATCAAGGTCAAAAGTGTAGAGGCCTTCCGAACCAAAAGAGACGACCAACTTCTTCCCATCTGTAGCCGGAGTGGGGTTGGCATAACTGGCTTTCACATGGCGTTTAACCCTGGGCACACCTTCGTAAACCGCCTTCTGCCAAACGATGCGTCCGGTGTTCTTGTCGAGACAATAAACTCGAAAACTATGCTTCGAATTATCGTCAGCAGAGGCCGGCGTGTCGGTTGGACCATGCACGAATTGAGAATTCGCGGCGCTGCTCACCGCAGTTGTAACGAAGACGCGATCACCCCAGATAATTGGACTCGAATGGCCGAGACCAGGAATCGGAGTCTTCCACAAAACGTTTACCGATTTTTCTGTGTCCCAGGTGGTCGGGAGTGTTTCGGCAACACCCACGCCCGCACCATTTTGTCCGCGAAACGATGGCCAGTTCTGCGAATATGCAACTGAGGCCAACCCTATGCACAGTGCGATCGCGATAAAAACCTTCATAAACTTCTTCCCACTTACTTCTTTTTCTTCTTTTCGATGTACTCCTTCGCAAACTCAGTCAGCCGCGCGTGGTTGTTCAATCCGATTCGATTGGCTTCCTCCAATGCCTTGTCGTATTCCCAACCATCACGCAGGACGCGGCGAATCATCCAGAAAGCACCAACGCGAGTCGCTACAGCGCAGTGAATAAACACTGGTCCATTCTTGAGTTGCTCGTCGGTGAGCTTGAGAAAATCGTCAGCGTCCAACTCATCGGGCGTCTGGAAGTCGACGGGAATGTTGAAGTAACTCATTCCCAACTCCTTCACCTTTGCCTCCTCGCGTCCACCTTGATGTTCCGCGTGGGAGCGCAGGTTGATGATCACCTTGACGCCGGCATCCTTGAGCTTGGGTAAATGCTCGGGCCATGGCTGACCACCTGTCCACACCTGATCGGTTAACTTCAGGAAGCGAGGAATACCTGTCACCTCACTCATGGCCGAAGTCTTTTCAATCAACACCATATTGCAAGCGGGACAATTGCCCGGCGCGTCATGAGGCGTTCCATCATTGCTGCATCCGCACGGCGGGCAGACATACTGTTTCTTGTCTTGCGCAGGCGCGTTTAGAGCGAGGGTCGAAGGGTTAACGAACCTGCAACAACAAACTCTCTTCGGTTCATTGGGATATCCTTTTCAGAGTAATTCGCAGCACATTCTAACTACGTGGTTGCTGTAATAAGGATGTTTGCAGTGAAACGACTTTAGTTTGGGAGGAAGTGAGGGAAACCAGTGACGAGATGGTTACCCTCACCTTCGGTGCTATGGGTGAGTTGTGACCCGTTACCCACTCGGCAGAATTTCGCGGAGTTTACGTCTCAGCTTCCACCCGAGGAAGCTATACGCAAGCGTCAGCACGAGGGGAATAAACGCCAGCGGCGCGGTAAGCACAATCGCGACAATACCGAGCGTGCTCCGATCGTCCGAACTGATTAGGAGAACTGCCGGTAGACAAACCAGCCCGAGAATCAGAAGGGAAATCACGTAAGCTGTTGCAACTGTCAAAATCTGCAACCGGCGCGCCGATCCGTCAGGATTGATGGCCGCCTCGACAAAGAAGCGGAGTCCGCGTCCCAGCCACGTGAGTGGCAGCTGCCACCACGCGGGTTTCTTGTTCCCGGTACGTAAGTAACCATCAGCCATGCTGTTAAGGACGCGATTAACGCGCCTGGCCGAATCAACTGAGGCGTCCGCTGTGAACTGTCGACTCTCGTCGTAAGTCGCAGCGAAATTTTCTCTGAATAGATCGCGCGGTTCGCGTCCTTCGCGCAGTTTCTTCAGGTATTCGCGGAACGCCGACTCTTTCTCAGTTAATCTTTGTGCGGCTTGGTCTATGAGCTTGAGACGAACTTCTTCGTCATCCCAAACATCAAGAGCGCGCCAAACTAGTGCTTGCAATTCATTGTCGGCAGCAGCTCTCGGGTCGTCGAAGAGATTCTCTTCGACGATGATCGCGCGGTGTGCCTGTTTAATCATTTCTTTCCGTACGTCCTCGTGCGCGGGCAGCACGGTAGCGATGATACGCTCTGCCGCGTCAAGCCGCCCCCACATGATGTCGTTGATACGAAACTTCTTTTCGAAGAATGCCCCGAAATTCCCCAGCGTGGTGCCAGCGAGTTTCCGCACAGGTTTGCCCTTTGAGTCGACCTCATGGGTCTCATCAATTAGCGCGGTTGCGTCTTCGGGACTGACGCGGAAGACGTCGATGATGTCAGTCTCCGCGCCGGCGCCGGTCGAATACAGCAGCGGGTGGGCGATTTGATCGAAGTCTTCGAAGGAGACGTAGTAGTACCACAGCTTCTTGCGCAGGAAGAGTTCCCAGCGCGGTATGTTCGCGTCATCTTGCTTAGGTGGCCGCAATGTCCGGGAGAGCGCGTCGCGTGCATCCACGGCGACTTCTTCCAATTCTTCCTTGATCTTGCTCCCAAGTACTTCGATCGCATCGATCCGCCGCCACTTCTTGTTTGGATCAGCCGGACTCTGGATCGAATCACTCAGGAGTTCTTCCGCCTTTTTGCGGCGTGCCTGGTCGGTAGGCTCGCGCAGGAGGTCAAGCAAATTCTTCGATGTGATCTTGAGATCGTTGATGGATGTGATAAACGGGTTTTTCATGCCGGCCGACCAAAGCCTCCGGCGCTGATTACGCAACTCGACAAAAATTTTATTGAGGCCCGAACGTAGATGTTGCACTGCGTCGCGGAACTCGGCGAATTCAATTTCATTAGTGGGGTATTCAGTCGAGCTGTCTTTGCGGTCTGGAATACCGGCGATCCTCCGCGCGTACTCGTCGCCCTCGCTCAGGCAAGCCAGATCGTTCAGCCTCTTCATGACAAACTGAATGCGGCGCTCAGCCCAAAGAAGATCGAACTCAACGAGAAACTGCAGTTCCGAACGCTTACCATCCGTCATATATGGGTCGTACCGGCGTGAGCGCCAATCGCGAACCAGGTAACGTATCGCCAGAAATTCGTCAGATTCTTCGTTGAATTCCGCAGCCCGTGCAACGAGCAGTGTCAAATCGTCCGTTACTTCCGCGACACGCAACCGCATATAACTGCCCCAGGAAGGACCCTGTTTTTGCATCCAGTCAACGAGCCCTTTCGGATCATCAAGCAACTTCAGGAACTGCTCGCGTGAGCGCGATTCTTTTGGTGGCAACCTGGTAAGGTCCGCCTCCATCCCGCGCATGATGTGGTCGAGGCGCTCAATCATCCGGTTACGCTCGAGCAGCCGTGTCAAATCCTCAACGATCGTTTCGTAACGAGGCAGACTGGATAAAGCCGCCCACGCGTTTCCAGCGATCCGAGGACGCTTTTCCAGCGACTTTGATCGGGTAAGGTGCTCAGGCGATGGTTCAACGTAGAGGAGCTTACGATCAACGAAATTGTCGGCATGGCGCAAAGGCAACTCGCCCAGGACGAAGCTGAAAGGTTTGTTATCGAGAGTGCCTCCGTCCACAAACCAAACCGAGCGAAACGCCTTAGCTAACGCGTCGGAGTCGGGCCGGTTTCCAGACGCATCCCCGCCTGAGAGATGAAGCAAATAATCGTTATAAAAGGCGCGCAACGCCTGCTCGTCAGCCCCGAATTCCCCCGTTAAAGGATGGTTCCCGACAATCGGCGTCACATCGTCGAGCTTGACCGGTGAAAAGGCAGCTTGGTGAGCGGAAGTCGCGCGAGCGACAAAGGCAAGAAAGGCATTGAACTTCGACTCAAAGTCGTTCTCTACTTCACTGATTCGCGGGCTTCGATAACGGAAGCGAAAGACATTGCGATGGCGGTATTCGTTTACAACTTTGTCCGCAAGACGGAGTTGCAAAACACGCCCCTGCATATCTGTCGCTGTGACGAAGAGATCCAACTCATCCACCAGCGGCGACTTGCCGTCAGAGGCAGGGGGCCGCTTTTCGTCCATGCCACGCAATGCGAGCAAGAGTTTTAGATACATGCGGCGGCTGTTGAGCACTGACCACGGTTCGTCGCCATCCTTCCTCAGATTCAACCCCTTGTACGATCTTTCGTCGTTGATTAAGACACCAATGTCGCCCTCGCTGACCCAGAGCTCCTTTAACTCATCCATGTCCTGATTGTTGGCCAGAGCTTTCGCCAGATACACGCCATTGATGCCCCCAGCCGAGGTCCCCGTGATGATATCCACCACGAAGCGTGTGCGAATTGGCGGCGTGGTTTGCGCCGCTTGTGCGGAGGTGGCCGCATGCTCGGGACGGACACGTTGCCGGCTAAGCAGGCGACCCAGTCGGCGGTAGACGCGTTCGGAGCCGCGTAACTGCTCGTCGCGAAGGTGGGCCGCGTTAACGCCATTTATCTCTTCAGCAGCAGTGGCACGCACCAGGCGCAGCAACTCCTGCGCAACGCCATTGATGTAGATCGCGAGCGATGATCCCCCATACAGGACGACTGCGAATCGGACTTCCTGATCGAAATCGACTGCGGGTCGGTTAGAGTTTTCATCGAATGTGGACATAGTAGGTCCTTTGACGGGTATTGAATTGCTTTTCAGTTACTATGTCTTCTTTGCGATTTACGTTTCGGATCCGGCGATTTCCGGTAGATCCGGGCTGCCCAGCCGCCGCCGGGCGCGAGGTTGATCGTTAGTTTTTTAGTACGGTCAACTTCTTTGATTGTGCGTTTGTAGTCGTGACCGATCTTGTCTGCGTTCGGCCCATCTTCAAAGACAACCATCCGGTAAGGCCCCGCTGGCAGAAATGAAAAATCGATTTCCAGCGTTCTGCTCGTCCAGTCAGTCATCGCTCCGATATACCAATCCTGACCTCTCCGACGAGCGATGCTGACGTAATTTCCAAACTGTGCGGCGAGCACGCGTGTTTCATCCCAAACAGTCGGAACAGGTTTCAGAAACTCCATAACTTCAGGTTCGCGAAGATAGTGCGACGGAGAGTCAGCCAGCATCTGGAGCGGCGCTTCATAGACGACGTACATCGCCAGTTGATGAACTCGCGTACCCAGGCTCATGGGCCTTTCGAAGATCGGAGCGAAGTTTTTCTCCGGACCCGCGTTCACCATCGCGCCCGGCGTGTAATCCATCGGTCCAAGTAGCATGCGTGTGAACGGCAACGTAACGTTGTGTTCGGGATTAGCGAATTTGCTCCATTTAGTTTGTTCGAGGCCGCGCACGCCTTCGACATTCACGAGGTTGGGCCACGTGCGTGTCATCGTTGCCGGCCGAATAGCACCATGAAAATTAACCAGCATTCTGCGGCGAGCAGCTTCACGACACACTCTGTGGTAGAAATTGATCACAGGCTGATCGTCGCGTTGCATGAAGTCAACTTTCAACCCTTTCACACCCCACTTCTGAGCCTGGTCGAAGGCCGCTTTAAACTGATCGTCAAGCGTCTTCCAAACCACCCACAGGATGATGCCTACATTTTTCCGCTTTCCGTACGCGACTAACTCTTCGATATCGATTTCAGGTACGAGCGCGAGTAAGTCTCCAAGTTTGTACCAACCTTCATCGAGAATTACATACTCGATGCCGTATCGCGACGCGAAGTCGATGTAGTGTTTATAAGTCTGCGTATTGATGCCGGATTTGAAATTCACACCGTAAAGGTTGTTGGCGTTGTACCAGTCCCACGCGACTTTGCCTGGTTTGATCCACGAAGTGTCCTGAACTTCTGAGGGTTTAGCTAAGAGATAGACCAATTGATTCGTAATGAGATCCGCATCGTTTTCAGCGATGCCGATGATGCGCCACGGGCAGGTACGCGTACCCGTGGTGAGCGCGATGTAGTCGGCCGCTTCGGTCACCTGAAAATCTCGATCGCTGTTCTTGCGTAGTTCCTCTTTCAGTGGATACGGCGGAAAGACGCCCTCGAGGGCGTTGTCGTTCGTGCCTCGCAACCATAGACCGGGATAATCCTCCACATTCGACTCTGCAAGCGCGATCTTCACACCGTTGTTAGTCACGACGACGGCAGGAAGGCTCGCCAAACTTGCCGGCGGAATCTGCTTCAAAGGGAGATTCAGAAACTCTCGCTCGTTGTGAGAGAAAAAACTATCTTCTTTCGGGTAATAAACGTTGTAATCGCCTGCGAAATTAAAGCGAACTTCTTCGCTGTAGACCTTTACTGACTTTATCGGTAGCGCCGGCGAGAAACGGTAGGCGACACCTTCATTGTATGCCCTGAAGACGACGGAATATTCGACGTCCATTTCCAACCGCAGTTCGTTGTAGTGCTCGCGGATGCGGGCGGATTTCTGAGGCACTGGAGAAATGATTTCGTTGTTTTCGCTCGACTGTTTGCTGGCTCGAACTTTTGGTTGAGCACCAAGGTTGAAGTGATTGATCTTCATCGCGAGCGTGCTGTTCTGAAGAAGCAGGTTGCCGTTGAGAAGAACGTCATAACTGAGGCGATCGCCGGCGCGAACTCGCACCTCGATCCTCTGATCAGGCGAACGCAAACTGTAGCTCGACTGCGCCGCAGCATTCTCACCTAACGTCGATAGCCACAGAAGAAGCACAAAAGAGACAAGTCTTCCTGCGGAGGGAGTTGGATTATTCAAGTCTGGACCAGTCATCAGCGTAACCTTTCCGAGCGCCGAAGGCGTATTAGCCCTACAGCGCCGAAGGCGCATCAGCCCTACAGCGCCGAAGGCGCATCAGCCCTACAGCGCCGAAGGCGCATCAGCCCTCCAGCGCCGAAGGCGCGAAATATGATAGCCAGGGGCAAGCGCGAAGCGCGTCGCCCCTGGGAAAAAGAAAAGATTAACCGTGAAGCTCTGAAAGAGCGAAATAAATGTTGAAGCCAAATGGTATTTCGCACTTTCAGTGCTCTATCAAATTTACTCCTCCTAACCAGGGGCGACGCGCTTCGCGCTTGCCCCTGGCTATCATATTTCGCGCCTTCGGCGCTGTGGGGCTGACGCGCCTTCGGCGCTGTGGGGCTGATGCGCCTTCGGCGCTGTGGGGCTGATGCGCCTTCGGCGCTGTGGGGCTGATGCGCCTTCGCCGCTGTGGTCCACACAGCTCCCGGAACTTATCCGCTCTTCAAGTGTCTAACCAATCAGCGTTAACGCACGAAAGGAGATCGATATGAGTAAGCTGCGGAGAGATCTGAGATTGGCGATGGCGGGGGCGTGCTCCGGATTGTTTTCTGTCAGCGTGTTCCTCCTCGGTTATCGCATTGTGGCATATTACGATTACTTAGCGATTAGAGAAGCGGACGCCTACGAAATACGCTACGGCCCCGTGGAGAATCTATGGTGGATTCCTTTGGTCGTATGGCATGTCGTGCTGTCGACCGTAGCGTCTCTCATCATCCATCGCTACGCGGCCGCCCGCACTTCAACCTTCCTGCGCTGGCAAGCGATCGGTTTTGTCGCGCTAGTTGGATGGGGTTTGACGCTGGTCACCGGCTTTAGCATGGATTGCTTAATTCATGGCCGTACGCTGGCCATCGAGCAATTCTTCAGCTTCTTCAAATTTATTCTTGTTATCCAGTTTGTCGCTGCGGTATTCACTGCAAATGTACTTTATGGCACCGCAATCCAGGCAGCTATCGAGGATGGGCCGGGAGCCAGCCTGACTTGATCGCAACCGGCCGCTCGCTCACCGCTTCGAGAACCGCATACTTCGCAAGCAGCCGTGTCGAATCAAACGTCGGCAACGACGAATTTTCCGGCGTTACGATCAACGGGATCTCAGTACAACCAAGCACGACGCACTCAGCTCCTCTTGATTTGAGATCATTGATGGCGCCCAAAAAACGATCCGTCGTGCTTGGCTTGAAGATGCTCATACACAGTTCGTCAAAGATCGCGGTATTAAGTGACTGCCTCGTCGTCTCGTCAGGGATCAGCCGTTCCAAACCACGCTTCCTCAACGCGTTCTCATAAACCGGGCCGGTCATGGTCCAATTCGTGCCCAGCAGCCCAACGCGTTTCGAACCCTGTTTACTGATTTCGTTGCAAACCACGTCTGCGATGTGCAGTCCGGGGATCGGCAGGTCTTCAACGATCTGTTCCATGACGATATGGGCCGTATTGTCAGGGCAAATGAAAAAGTCGGCGCCCGCGTCAGCGACCGTTTGCACGCCTTCAGCCAAAAACTTGCCGACGGCCGCATAATCATCCGCTTCCCAACCCGGCAAGCTCAGCGCCATCGGTATCACACTCATCACAATCTTCGGATGCATGTGTGGTCCAAGGAGAACCACGCCTTCCCTGCACGCGGTAATAAAACAAAGCGCCGCTCCCTCGAAGCTGTGCCCAACAATTCCAATTGTTTTCATATGTAATCCTGAGATCGAACGCGATACAGGTTGGCACGTCCACGCCTGCCGATCAACTCGATCATTCTACCCTCGCGCAGGCAATAAGCCATCTTCTGCGCCAACTCCCTGCGGGTATTCATGCCAGTAGCAAGATCTATCGTAGTGAATGCTTCAAGTCCATCCGGAAGAAACCCAAGCCAGTCAGCCGACTGTCCAAACGAACGCTGGTCCAGCACCTCGAGCAGTCGACGTCCCTCGGTAAGCCATCCTCTTTTGCGCCAGTGTCGCTTCCCCGCGTATCGTCTCATCTCCTCTTCCCTTATCATCAATACCTCGAGGGAAAAATTCGGGTTCGTCAGCAGGTGCGGGATACTAACGAGCTCCCAGAAGAGATCCTCCAAACGTCCTCGCTTGGGCGACTTGCGACGAGCGGCTGCATCCCCATTTTTCTCTAGCCTGACAATCCATTTCTCCTGGACTATCGGATAAATCAATCGCACCTGACGCGAGCGCGTTAGATTTGTAAGCTTTGACTTGATCGATGAGAAGTTTCGCGTTTGGATCTCAATTAACAGGTCGTCTCGAACGATATCGATCACGAACCCGTCAACCGGGACTTCAAATTGATCTCCCGGCCGCGCATACCACTGCTTGAGTGATGCGTGGAGCGGCTTCTCATTCAATAAACCGATTCCTGACATCAGCGATCATTTCGCGACTATGCGGTCAACTTCAAACGCATGCGCAACTTGCCCGGACGTCAACACGAGCAGCTTCTTTCCGTCTAAACTGAAACGCACAAACGCGGCGGCGGTCTTGAAACGCAGGCGCGCCTGCGAATTTCCCGTCGACAGATCGTAGAGCGTGAGCTCGCCGGGATAGTTTTCCACGATCAGTTGATGCCGGCTTGGATTCATTGCCGCATTCGCGCCAAAGAACCGGTGCCGTAGCACGCCATCCTGGATCGAATAAGCAAGCACGCGATTGTTGTCGTCGTGCAGGACCAGCCAGTTGCCTTCTGAAAATCCTGATTCGATATCAAACGAACCTTGCCCGGTTTCCACTAACAGAACGCCAACAGACTTACCGGCAAACGCGTCGTAAACTTCAACGAGGTAATCGTCGTCCTTATTTCCCATTTGACGCGCGCGTTCGACGAGCGCGGGGTCTTCCTTGAGTCTAGCCTTGCCGGCGTCGCTGCCCAAACTCCAGTAAAAGATCAACCGTCCCGAATAATCGTCAAAGAAAAACTGCGGCGCTTCCTTCTTGAACTCTTTGGACCAGACAAGCTTATCGTTGATGGCATCGCGCAGTTCGAATGCGACCTCTCTACTCAACAACTCCTCTTCATTCTGTTCCTTCACGATTACGCCTTTGGGCGTCTCGCCTTCTTTTTCTTTCGTCTCTTTCGGAGCCTTCAAAGGACGGCGAATGATAACGAAGCGTCCATGCTGGCGCGATCCCTTTTCAGGAATTTCTCGCAATGAGACCGACTGGCGTTTGCTGGGATCGAGCCAAACGAGGCTGTGATTTACCGTATCGTATTTCGGAAACTCAGCGATCGCGGCGCCGTTGGGCCCGATGATCGCACCGCGCATTCCGCGTAGAAACATTTTTCGTTCGCCCGTATTCAAATCCCAAATCGCACCGCGCGTTTTCGACGAAACCACCAGCCACTTCATGTCGTCGGAAACGTTCGCTGCGTAAAGCCGTCGCATCGAACCTACCGGAATGTTTATTGCTCCGACCTCTGTCGCACGAAACGTCCTTTCGGTCGCATCATAATTTGCCTGTGAGACAGAGACACTCCCTGAGGCCCTTTCGAAAATAAGCAGGTCGTTCCAAAATGTGAGGTCAACTTTATTCATTCCGCTGACAACTTTTCCTTGTGTTAGATCGAAGACGCCTAAAGAAGCATCGGCAAGCGGCTTGATGATCACGTAGTTCGGATTTCCAGTTAGTTTCATTTCGTCGCAAGCCAATGGGAACTTTGCGAGTCTCTTGCCGTGTGGAAACGAGAATATGCCGGCACCTTCAATCGTGTTCGGCATCGTGCCGAGTATTTTGTCAGGGGCGATGAAAATGAATGGCCTGCGCGTCGCCTTTTTCAAGTCGCCACCTGTCGACACGGTTTTTTGCGTCGTGAGGTCCAGCGCGAGTAATTGATCTTCGGTTTGGTCCACTGTCATCAAATCGATCTTGAACCGGAACCGAAACCGATTGGAGCGAGTGGCAAGCAAATACTTCGAGTCAGGAGAAAACCTCAGGTGGAAAAATTTATTTAGTCTCGACGAATCATCTCTATGAGTGTCCTTAGCTTCCGCTCCGAACCAGGCCAGCAGCTCGAGAAAATTCAATGACCCGAACTCTTTCTTCTCCCAAACTCTCTTCCCCGACTGCGTTTCCAGAACATTCAATCCCAAGCCATAATCGACACAAGCCAGGTATTTACCATCCGGTGAAAACTCATGCTCCCAGCAGTCGCGCCTGACCACGAGCTCACGTATCTCCACCGCTTTGGCATCCGCAACACTCCATTTTTCAAACCGCAAACCATCGGTTCCGAAGACTACAAATTTACCGTCGGGCGTGAAGGATGCTGCGCGCGCATCAGTGGTTGGTATCTGAAACGCAACTTTCAGCGGACTGCGTTGGACGACGGTGACCGCAAAATCGTCCTGGGCCAAAAAGTGGGTTCCATCGGGACTGACGGCAAAATGCGAGATGTCGCTATTGAGTTGCGGCGAGAGCTCCTTCTTCCACAGCAGACCCGGCAGTTCTTCAGCAATGTTACTTTGCCGGAACGACACTACTTCCGCCTGCCAATTCAGATATTTTTCCGAAGCATTCGCGGCGCGGTTCTCGCGGCATGTAGCCGGCAACTGCTCCGTCGCCTTGATCATTTCGCGTAGGCGTTTCTGCTCCGGATTCGAGCCGCCAAATATGTTTGTGAACCAGTTTCCTGAGCTCACTTTTTCTTCCACGAGCCGCGAAAAGAATTCCTGAAATGCGTCCGGATCATAACCAGCCGCAACCATCGCAAATATGCCAATCCGATCGGCCTCTAGCTGCTGCGCGTTCTCATGACCTTGACTCTGCTCGACGTTCTTCGTGCGTGCTCGCTCCAGTAGCAGGTTGTACTTCTCGGTTATGTCTTTGCGATCGCCGAGCTGTGTGACGTTGAGAATTTTTTTGAAAATCTGCGACATGTCGGCGGCGCCGTGACGAACCGTCGCGTGGCCCAGCTCGTGGGCCATGACGCCGGCCAACTCGTCTTCCGTCTTAGCGAAAGCGATCAGTTTGCGTGAAAGAAAAACGTATCCGCCGGGAGTGTTAAAGGCGTTCGCGGTTGGGATATCGATGATGAAGAATTGATACTTGAGGCCGATCGGCGGCAGATGGCGAACGAGCCTGTCGCCGATGTCCCTGACGTAGGCGAGTAGCTTTTCGTCGTTTACGAAGCGTGTGTCGCCTGCCATCTGTTGATGGTTCAGTTCGCCAATGATCATCTCCTGTTCGGGAGAGAAGATGTTGTAGATTTGGGAGTTTGCGGTTATCGCCGGAGGGTTGCAGTTTTGAGCAGGCGCGATAACGCGGCCGATCGTTATGCAGAATACGATCAGCAGGGGGATTCTGATTGAGTTTCGCAAGGTTTTTTTGACTCTCCGTTCTTGAGGAATAAGTGAGCCACTAAAAGGCGCCGAGGCCTATTTCAACCGGTTGTATTTTCTCATAACTTCTTTCAGGCGATCATGTGGAATTGCGTAGACCGTGTTTCCGTCGACGCCGGTCATGGTCTCGGCGGCGATCATGGCGTTGATGATTGCCTCTTCAGTTGCCTGCACCGTTGCGAAGAAGACCGGGTTGATACGGTCGTTGGGGAGCATTTTTACGTTAGTGACATTCATGTCTTTGCCGGCGCCGGGGTTCGCTGTTGAGAATGCGATGAAGATGTCGCCTGACGAATTGCCGCCAATGCCGCCGTTTTTTCCAATACCCAACGACGCGCGTTTTACCACGCGCTTCAGTTGATGCGGCAGCAACGGCGCGTCTGTCGCAACTACGACGATAATCGATCCTGTATCCGCGGAAGCTCGTTTCGGCATCAGATCGGTAATTTCACGACCAACTGGCACGCCCGCGATCGTCAGTCCTTCGCGTCCGCCATAATTCGCCTGTACCAGAACACCAACCGTGTAACTCGCACCCTCGATGAGGAACTTCCGCGACGAAGTACCGATCCCGCCCTTGAACTGATGCGCCACCATGCCTGTGCCGCCACCAACATTACCTTCCGCAACTGGGCCAGTCGCAGCCTGGTCCAACGCCTGGGCCACGTGCTCGGGCTTAACGTGAAAACCGTTGATGTCGTTCAGGAATCCATCCCAGGTTTCGGCAACGATGGGCAACGACCACGGCTGAAAAGTCTTGCCTTGCTTCTTCATCTGCCACGCGATCACTGCATCTCGCACCGTTCCAACGCTGTGCGTGTTTGTGATCATGATTGGACCTTCGATGAAGCCGGATTCCTCGACCCACGTAGTGCCGGTCATCTCGCCGTTACCGTTCAACGTGAACCACGCGCCGAAAACCTGATCGGTGGAGTTCTTGCCGCGAGTAAAAACAGCCGTCACTCCGGTTCGCACCGGACCCTTTCCAGGTACGAGCTTTCCTTCGCCTGAAATGAGAGTGACTTGTCCGACCTCGACACCGGCAACATCCGTGATCGCGTTCAATGCCGCCGGACTGCCGTCGAAAGGAATGCCGAGATCACGAGCGCGCGGTTTTTTCGTCTGCGCGGGAACGATGTCGAAGCACATAACTAAAGCGATAATCAGTAGGATGGTTTTCATAGCCGGATTTAAGGATGAAACGGATTAGCGCGGATTTAGATCTTGACTTTACGCGTCGCGGCGAAGAGCGCCAGCGCAGCGCCACCGACGAACATCAGTGCACCGCCCACGACGCGACCCTGATTGGGAATCTCTCGCGTACCGGTATCCGTAATTACGACTCCGGCTTTTGGTTCAACGTACAGCGCACGGTAAGTAATTACGCCACCGGCAGTCGCTATCACAACGCCCAGTATTAGGAGGAGAGCTTTCACGATCCTTTGTGTCTTTTCGTGGCTTTAGCGGCCCTTGAACGCCGCCTTGCGCTTCTCGAGAAACGCGCTTACGCCTTCATCTTTATCTTCAGTCGAAAAGCAAAGCGCAAAGAGATCAACTTCACGACGCAAACCCTCGTCGAGGGTTGAACGAGACGCAAGCTTCACGGCCTCTTTCGCGAGCTGCAACGCGATCGGGCTCTTATCCGCAATGCGATTTGCGATTTCCATCGTCTTCGCTTCAAGCTGATCCGCTGGAAACACATGGTTCACTAGGCCAATTGAAAACGCAGTGCGCGCGTCGATGATCTCGCCGGTGAGAATCATCTCCATCGATTTTCCTTCACCCACGAGACGTGTCAAACGCTGCGTTCCACCACCACCCGGAATGATCCCCAGATTGATCTCGGGTTGACCAAACGACGCTGTCTCACTCGCGATGCGAATGTCGCAGGCAAGCGCGAGCTCACAACCACCACCAAGACAGTAGCCGTTGATCATCGCTATCACGGGTTTCGGAAACGTATCGATTGCAGTGAATAATGATCGCGACATCATCACGTCGCGCTGAGTTATAGCCGTGCGACCCGCAAACTCGCCGATATCGGCGCCCGCGATAAATGCTTTGTCACCTGCACCAGTGAACACAACCACACCAACTGACTCATCCGCTCGAAGCTGCTCCAGCAGCGCGGCGCCTTCCTCACGTGTCTTGATGTTCAGTGCGTTACGTTTGTCAGGACGATTGATCGTGATGATAGCGACGCGGTTGCGTTTTTCGAGAAGCAAAGTCTCGTAAGTTTCCGGCATTTATAACTCCAGCTATGTTGATTTTACTCGGAGGAAGGGGCTTCGGGATCGGGCGTCAACGGTTGCTCATCGGCTACCCACGAAACGAATAGGCGGAGCCAGTTTTCCGTCGGTTCGGCTATCTGTACACCAACGCGCGCGGTTCCGTAAATCGCCGGCGCAACACGGACTACGAGCGCGGTCGCTTCAATGGGAGTGCCGTCGGGACGGTGCGCGCGAATGTACAAACGCTCGCCACGATTTACCTTCTGGTTCAGATGAAAAAGCGCGCCTGAAGTCGAAATGTCGTCAGTTTCGGTAGGCTCGCTCCACGCAGAACCATCTTCCGCACGACCCGAGATCACAATCGGAAGCCTCAGCGACATGCGCAAGGCAAACCGTCTCTCTTCGTTGTTGTAGGTCGAACTCAAGTTCACGATACC
This sequence comes from uncultured Acidobacteriota bacterium, assembly GCA_963728575.1. Taxonomy (GTDB): domain Bacteria; phylum Acidobacteriota; class Blastocatellia; order Pyrinomonadales; family Pyrinomonadaceae; genus PSRF01. Next base: position 523,852 of record CAVSKT010000011.1, on the reverse strand, counting down.
CCTCACACCACGCTTCCTCTTAGCTCCAATTGTAAAACCCTTCGCCCGTTTTCTTTCCCAATTTACCTTCGCTCACCATCCGGCGCAGCACTTCCGGTGGTCTAAAAGCCTCCGAGCCAAGCTCGCGATGCAGGTACTCAGCAATGTTCAGTCGCACGTCGAGCCCGACTAAGTCAGTTAACTTCAGCGGCCCCATCGGGTGGTTATAGCCAAGTTCCATCGCAGTGTCGATGTCCTGCGCACTCGCCACGCCCTGTTCAAACATTCTCATCGCTTCGAGTCCGAGCACGACGCCCAACCGGCTCGACGCAAAACCCGGAACGTCCTTTACGACAATCGGCTCTTTCCGCATTTTGCGCCCGACATTCGTAACCGTTTCTACGGTTTCCGTGCTCGTCTGTTTTCCAACCACGATCTCAACCAGTCGCATGATATGCACGGGGTTGAAAAAGTGCATACCAATAACCGCGTCCGGGCGTTTGGAAGAACTGGCTATCTCAGTAATGGACAGCGACGAAGTATTGCTAGCAAAAATGAAGGGGTGGTCAGACGCGCTTTCGAGCTGACGAAGAACTTCTTTTTTCAAGTCGAGTTTCTCGGGCGTTGCTTCGATAACCAGATCGCTCGCGGCGCACGATTGCAGGTGTGTTGTTCCGTGAATATGCTGCAAGGTGCGGTCGCGTTCTTCTTCCGTCAACTTGCCACGTTGAATACCCTTGGCAAGATTACTTTCAATCGCCGAAACCCCTCGAACCAGCGATTCGCGATCCACGTCGTTAAGTAAGACCCGAAAACCCGCGGCGGCGGCAACCTGGGCAATGCCGTGGCCCATTGTTCCGGCGCCAATCACGGCAATGGTTTCAAGCAACACAGTTCGACTACCCCAATATCCGTAGTTATACTATACGCTCAACCGAAAAGGCTATACTCCCTTTGAGAAAACCCAATGGCTAACGAGACGATTAAACGAGATGTTGTCATCATTGGATCGGGGCCGGCCGGACTCACCGCCGCCATTTACAGCGCGCGCGCCAGCCTGAAACCGTTGCTGATCGACGCCCCGCCTGACGGCGAAAAACAGACGACCCCCGGCGGACAATTGATGATAACCACGGACGTGGAGAACTATCCGGGGTTCGCGAAGGGCATTCAGGGCCCCGAACTGATGCAGGAGTTTCGCGAACAGGCTGAGCGCTTCGGAACGGAATTCATGGAGGAATGGATCACTGAAGTCGACCTCTCGGAACGTCCGTTTCAGATCTACACGCAAACGCAGACGATCTCGACAGAAACGTTGATCATCGCGACCGGAGCGTCGGCGAAATGGCTGGGAATTCCGGGTGAAGCAAAAGTGCCTGACGGATTCGGCGGTAACGGAGTTTCAGCTTGTGCGACGTGCGATGGTCCACTGCCTGCGTTCCGCAATAAGACGCTCGTCGTGGTTGGCGGTGGCGATACGGCGATGGAAGAAGCGACGTTTTTGACGCGCTACGCTGCGAAAGTTTACGTCGTTCACAGGCGGGACAAGTTGCGGGCGTCGAAGATCATGCAGGAGAAGGCGTTTAGAAACGAGAAGATCGAGTTTATCTGGAATACGGAAGTCGAGGAGATTCTTGGGACGCCGGAAGGTGGTGTTCATGCGGTTCGGCTGTCGAATGTTGTGACCGGGAAAGAAAGTGAGTTTCCGTGCGCGGGCGTGTTCGTCGCCATCGGTCACAAGCCGAATACGGATCTATTTAAAGGGCAGTTGGAGATGGACGAAGTCGGGTATTTGAAGACGTCGGGACATTCGACTGCGACAAACATTCCGGGAGCGTTCGCGTGCGGCGACGTGCAGGATTCAGTTTACCGGCAGGCGGTGACAGCGGCCGGTACTGGATGCATGGCGGCGATCGATGCCGAACGCTTCCTGGATCACTTGCCGGTGGCGATGCCGAGTGGTGAAGAGGTTACGATGGAAGGTGAGCACGTCACGGCCGATCATAAAGCCATCATCACACCGGATGGGCACATGGTGTCGAATCAGGTTGTTGTAGAGGATTAACTGTAGCGGCGGCCCTACAGCAAAACTATCGAATCGTCGTTATCACGACGCGTTGAAGAGACTGGGGCACGAACCTCAGGGATCTCGATCGCGTTCTCGTTATAAGGACACGGTTCGCAATAGGCTCCGAGGCGTTTTCTTCGATCCTCACACTCGTTACACCCCAAAGCTAAACCGAGTTGACGAAGAGATTCGAGCAACGGCAACAAGAGCATGCCGCGTTCGGTCAACGCGTACTCGATGTGCGGTGGGTTGCCGCCGAAGTCGGTGCGTTCGACGAGCGCGTCCTTTTCCATGTCGCGCAAGCGTCCGACGAGTGTGCGGCTACTGATCGGGTAAAGACTATTCAGCAACTCCATCGTCCGCTTTGGACCACCCAGCAATTCTCTCACGACGAGCATCGTCCACTTATCACCGAGCATCTGCAATGCTCCTGTGATTGGACAACCATCGAGTTCGCGTCGCTTCATCGCTACGGTCTCAAGTTGATGTTGTAGGTTTTGATTTTTGAGTTAAGTGTCGTCGCGTTCATACCCAACAGACGCGCGGCGCGGGATTGATGACCGCCGGTCTGTTCCAACGCGCGTCTTATCAAATCGATCTCAAAGCGCCGCACTTCTTCGTAGAAGTTGATACCGCGGCCAATGTCACCCACAGCCGCATTGCTCGCTCCATCGTGATGACCGGAAACAGACGACTTCGGGTCGCTAATCTCAGGGCGCAAACATTCTTTCGAAATCTCATCGCCCGGAGCAATCACCACCGCGCGTTCGATCGTGTTTTCCAACTCACGTACGTTGCCCGGCCACGAGTACGACTCGAGCAACGCCAGAACTTCGGGCGCGAGTTGATCGGAGACGATGCGTCCGTTTTCTTCGTTGTACTTCTGAATGAAGTGCTGGGCCAACGGCAGAATGTCCTGGTTTCGATCGCGAAGTGGGGGCAACTCGATCGGCACCACCGAGAGACGATAGTAAAGATCCTCGCGGAAACTTCCCTGCCGCACAGCTTCCTTCAGATCGATGTTTGTCGCGGCGATGATGCGAACGTCAACTCGTCGCGGCGTCGTGTCGCCAAGCGGCGTGAACTCGCGCTCCTGGATCACACGTAAAAGTCTGACTTGTGTTTCCGGCGGAATGTCGCCGATCTCATCGAGAAAGATCGATCCTCCATCAGCAACTTCAAACAAACCTTTCTTCGCTGCAACCGCGCCCGTGAAGGCGCCGCGCGTGTGCCCAAATAATTCCGATTCGAGCAACTCTGAAGGAATGTTTGAACTGTTGACTGTGACAAAGGGTCGACCAGCCCGCGTGCTCGCTTCGTGAATCGCTTTCGCAATCAACTCCTTACCGGTTCCGCTTTCCCCCGTTATCAAAACAGTGGATCGCGCCGGCGCGACTTGTTCCACAAGTCGAAACACTTCCTGCATCACGTCGGAGCGGCCGACGATCTCGCCGCGATCGACCGCTTTACTCATCGCGCGTCGCAGCGTGCGTCGTTCTTCTTCCTTGCGACGGCGTTTAATGCCGGCAGCGATCGTCGCCGTGATCTGTTCGTTTTGAAAAGGCTTTCGTATGCAGCCAAACGCACCGCGTTCCCATGCGGCGATCGCTGTGTCGAACGTCGCGTAAGCGGTGATCATGACGATGACCGCTTCGGGATCCATCTTCAAAAACTCTTCCAGCGCGCGCAATCCGCCGATGCCGGGCATCGACACGTCGAGCAGCACAACGTCGAACGCGCGGCGACCGTAAGCCTCGAGACCTTCCTCGCCGGTTTTGGCGAGATCGACGCGATACCCTTCGGTGGTCAGAAGCGTTTCGAGAACTTCGCGCATGATCTCCTCGTCGTCTACGACAAGGACAGATCCTTTTCTTGAGTTCCGCTTTTCAGTTCTCATCACAGGACGGGTAAGTGTAGCAATAACAGAACCGAGCGCGGTAGCGCCGGGTAAATCTCAGCTAACGTGTATCGGAGAGTTACCCGGCGCTACCGCGCTCGGTTCTGTTAGTCGCCGACTGCTTGGAGGCGTGCACGGACGCGCGCGCTCGGCAGTGTGAGGCGGAACGTTGTGCCCTGGCCGGGTTCGCTTTCAACACTGATTCGCCCGGCGTGTTCCTGGATGATGCCGTACGAAACCGCCAAACCAAGACCAGTTCCCTGGCCCACGCCTTTGGTTGTGTAGAAAGGATCGTAAATCTTGGCAACGTTCTCAGGAGCAATACCGATTCCCGTGTCGGAGATCTCCGCGATGAGCGAACCATCTTCGGCGCTGCCGGTTGAAACGGTGATCCGCCCGCCATCAGGAATCGCATCGCGCGCGTTGAGAATCAGGTTGGTAAACACTTGCTGCAACTTGCCTGCGTTGCCGTAGGCCTCGGGCGCATCCTCGTCGTACTCGCGAACGATCTCGATCTGGCTGCGGCGCAGTTGCGGTTCGAGCAGTTGCAACGTGTCGTCGAGAACACGCGCTACATCGATCTCTCCAAACTCTTCCGCGCTACCAGTGCGCGAAAAGTTCAGAAGATTGTTGACGATGTTGGTTGCGCGTTCCGCCTGAGTCCGTACTTTCTGCAGCAACGCATGCTTCGGATCGGTTTCGTTCAGCATGCCCAGCAACATCTGCGTGTACGACGAAACACCTGTCAAAGGCGTGTTCACTTCATGAGCTACGCCTGCCGCGAGCAAGCCTATTGACGAGAGCTTCTCGCGTTGTTGTAACTGCTCTTCGAGCGTGATTCGCGCCGTGACGTCCTCGAGCACGACGAGCGCTCCGGTTTGACCTTGCCCGTCTTGCAAAGGAGCGATTGCGATGTTGAGCACAAGCGTGCGGTTGGCGCGCGTTGCGGTGTGGAGTTTGTAGATGTTGCGGATCTCTCGGAGCCGCCATCCCTCTTTACCCAACACCTGTTTGAGTGTGTCGGCAAAATCTTCGGAGAACAGCTCTTCGACTCGTTTCCCGACCGCTGCATCGCGACGAAGATCCAGAATGTGTTCGAGCGCCGAATTCAATCGTGTGACTCGTCCATCAAGATCGACGGCGAGCAAGCCCACATTGATCGATTCGATAATCGACTCGTTGAATTCTTTGAGCAGCTTCAACTCGCTCGCGCGCTCTTGCTGATCTTTGTAAAGCAAACTGTTTTCAATCGCGACTGCCACGTACCCTGAAACAGTTCGCAGGATTTCAACGTCTTCGGACGACAGCAGCGCGCCATCGACAGAACGTCCGAGCCCGATCACAGCGACCATGCGTCCACGAACGACACACGGAACAAAGTAATGAAGTGATCGACGGACAGACACTGCGTCGGGATCCAAATTCAGATCGTCGGCACGAACCACGCCGTTTTCGGCTGACCGCACGCGGATCATCTCGCGGAAATCAGGAGGCACGACGATGACTGGCGGCGTCAATCCTGCTGCCCGGGCGACTACATACCCCGACGGCGAATTCCTCGACTCAACAAATATCGCGACGCGCTCGACGTTCATCACTTCCTGAAGTCTGCTGACTAACGAGTCGAGCAGCGGATCGAGCAAAGTAGTCGCGGAGAGTGTGCGTCCGAAGTCGAGCAAACTGTTTCTCGCATCGTAGCGTTCACCGTAGAACACTCGATCGACCTGCTCCTGGAGAAAGTGTTTGACGGGCGCGGCAACCATCACGATCGCCGCCATCGCTAACACCGCGATGACCACGCGCAACGTGATCTCACCGGAAGTGAAGCTTTGTTCCGAGCCGAACGCGTATAGACCACCCGTGTAAACCACGCCGCCGATGAGTAAGGCGATCGCAAGTGTTGTCACTGCGTAAACAAAAACACGACGAACGACGAGCTCGACGTCCATCAGTCGATAACGCAGCACTGAATAGCCAAACGCAAGCGGGATCAGAACGAGGGGCAACACAGCAACGTCAGTTAGCCAGCGGTCCGTTGACGAGCCGGCCACATAGACCACGCCGTAAAGAAGCGTGACTGGCGCGACTGCCAGCACGGCTCCCCAAACAACCCACTTCAATTGTTGACGAACGAGGGCGTTCTTCGCTGTCAGATAAGTTCTGACGAGTAAGAACGCACTAGCGACGAGCGCTACATTGAAGTGGACGTAACTGATCGTATAAAAGAACCGAACGAAGCCCTCTGAAACCCCTCGCACGTGAATACCAACAACGCTCAATGCGCTGCTGATAAGCGCAAACGCAGGCAGTGGCGAGAAAACAATCGCCGATACGATGAGTAAAATAATCGCCGGCACATAAAACCAGATCACTCGCCAGCGGCTCTTTTGAAACAGTTGCTGCCTTGTTGGATAAAGCGCGCAGAAGTGCAGGAAGATCGGCGCGAACAGTAACAGTCCGGCACTATCCAAAAATGCTATCGCGAGATCGAGATCGCGATACGTGCCGACCGGAGTGTAGGAGTGAAAGACGAAAGCCGCGAGACATAGCGTCGCGAAGTGGAGCACAAACGGCGCGCGCCCGCCCTGTTTGAAAAGAACAAAGAAACCGACAAACAGGTAAACGAGGCCGATTGCGTTGATGTAGAGATCTCTCGGTTGCCACTTGTGAAGATAACCGAGTTGATCGAGGTCGGCCCAATACGCGCCCACGCCCTCGTACGATGGGCGCACCATCAGATAGTGGAGTTGGCCTCCGACACGCGCCTGGTCAAGGTAGATTTGCACGTCGCGCGCGTACCTGATCTCCTCGGCTTTGTTGCCGTTCAGGCTAACGCCGATCAAACGGTCGCCGGGAAGGAGCCACGCTCTCGCAGCCGCCGAATCCCGTTCGATGGTTCTGGCGACGATGCCGTCGTTGGTATCGACCCACTCGACGCCATCCCAGGCTGGAGTTTCGTGTCTCGCGCGCTGGCGGAAGTTGAGGAGGCCGGCGCTGATCAGTAGCGCCGCGCCAATTAGCAGAAGCCAAGTCCTGGTTGTGAGTACTGATCCCTTCACTGCTACCTCAATTAACCATCCACTTCTCCCAAAGCGGGAGATCCCATGCTTTTAGGCAAAGCGTGTTCCCTCTGTGTCTCCCATGTGCCTCTGTGGTCATTTTTTAACCACAGAGACACAGAGACACAGAGACAACAACTGAGACACTGCGGGCTTTATCCAACTTTTCGGGAATTTTCCGAGAATTTGGAAGTCCGCACTTTTGGGGTGAAAGGAGCAGAGCTGCGTTGAGAGGAACTATCGGTCTGCTCGCTTCATCTCACGCCGTTAAAACCTGACCGAGATTCCACCGCGAACAGAACGCCGACTCGTGCCGACGAACGTCAGGATTTCTCCGTTCTCGGAGCTTGTTTGCGCGTCCAACAGATTCCGTCCTTCAAGAATCGCTTCGGCCCGGACGGGCAAGCCAAAACTGGGTAGATCCTGCGTTACCTGAATACTCAACGACGGATCGTAAACCCCTAATCGACCTGCGAAAGGATCGATAGCGAACACGGTTGCTTCAGGAGAGAAGCGCAGCACTGTTCGCACTTGAGTTCCTGTGTTGAAGCCCCCAGCCAATTGCAGAGCCCCAGTTTGGAAGAGTCCACTTTCAAATAGTTCAGCCGGACTCGAGAAACTACCGGCTAATTGTTGACCGCGACCAAAAGCGTAGCCCGCCGAAGCCGTCCAAAAACGATTCAGGCGTTTCGTGTAAACCACGCGGACTCCGCGTGAAGATCCCTGCTGGTTTGCAACGGCGATAAAGCCTTCGCCGGCACTGCCTGAGAACGCGCTGGCTGGTCCAGCCAGAAGTCCGACACCGCGTCCAGAGGTCGTGTCGAAGAACGCTGTCGCTTCGACGTTGGAACTGTTATCGAGAACTCTCTCGATTCCAAACTCGAGACGATGACTACGTTCGAGAACTGCCTGCCCATCGATATAAGCAACGGGACGAATCGCGTTGCTACGGAAAACGACTTGCTCTTCTTCAAACGTCGCGACACTCTGAATGCCGTCTTCTTCTCCGGCTGAAGCAAACGCCGCTTTCACGCGTGTGCGCGCATTCGCATCGTATTGAACACCGAAGCGCGGCGTGAAAGCCTGAGCGCCACCGGCACCGATGAAACGCGAGTAGTCGATTCCCATCACGATCACGATTCCGTCGCGCACGATCCATTCGTCAACTGCGCGTAATGAAACCTGGCCATCAAGGCCCGGGTGATCGCTGAGCCTGCTTGTCCAAACTGGAGATGCGAAACTTACTCCGGAAGCAGTGAGACCAACCTTATGTCGCTCGCCGACGCGGAAGCGTGTGGTTGCTTCAACTCGCTCGGGCGCGTCAGCAGTGCCTGTTTGGCCGGAGAAGATCAGTTCTACCTGGTCTGAGATCGGAGTGGAGATTGCGAAGTTCAACCCAACATAGGAAGAAGCAAAACCATTGTTTGCGAAATAGGTCTCGACTACGCCGTGCGTTCTGGATCGGGAATCTGAACTGGATTCGGCCGGCGCTTCAGGAGCAGTTTCCATCGGAGCGCTTTCTGCGCTCTTCTTTTCTGTCTCAGTTGTTGCTGCGACTATTGGGTCTTCGCCCTCGTCAGCATGGAAGATTGATTTTCGCGGGTAAGTTGATCGCAAAGTCCATTTCACGTCGTCGCGATCGCGCCTGCGTTCGGGCAAGGTGTTGCCGTAACCGACCGGCTCGAGGTTGAACCGGTAAACCAATTCCTGCGCGGGCTTCACATCAACCGCAGCGAAGGCCACCTCGCTGAATCCATTTGCAATCGCTTTGATTCCGTATCGACCAGGTGACACCTTCGCGGTGAAGTTGCCCTGCTTGTCAGTCCTCGCCTCTTTAACTGTGTTCACACCTTCACGCACCAGCGACACGAGTGCGCCGGAGAGCGGGTTTCCTCTGTTATCACGAACTGATCCAGTTATGGTGGCGAGCGACTTTTTTGAGCTTGCAGCGAATGTGTCGTCAGACACTATCGACACAAGCGCGAGCAGAGACAAACCAAAAGCAAATGCTCTTCTCATGCAGTAACCTCCGCGACCAAAGTCCTTTGGAAGCAGTAGACAGGCGAAATTGGTTCAGGCGGGGAGATTACCGGAACCAAAAACAGCCCATTATTCTCTGCCACTCCCCAAATTGCTGTCAAGTAAACTGCGGATAAAACGGACAATTTGCCGCCAATTTTAGGCCGTGCTAGGATCACATCCCCCTTCAACCGCGGTGTCAAAAATCGCTCAGTTTTAGGTCCCCAAAAAGGAATGATAGACGAGGTTAAATCTACAAAACTCCCTAACGGGGTCGCCGTCCTGACGGAACATATGCCCGGGCTCCGGTCAGTTACGGCCGGAATCTGGGTCCGCCGCGGGTCCCGGCATGAAACAGCCGAACTGAACGGAATCTGCCATTTTATTGAGCATGCGGTGTTTAAGGGCACCCGGAACCGGACCGCTCGGGACATCGCCGTTGAAACTGACCGCCTCGGGGGAAATCTGGATGCTTATACGACCCATGAGATGACAGGCTTCACTACAAAGGTTGCGGACACGGCGCTCCCGATGGCCATAGATTTACTGGCAGACCTCGTTTCCCGCCCCCGTTTCGAGCAGGACGACCTCGAACGCGAACAAAAAGTCATTCTCGAAGAGATGAAGATGGTGGAAGACACGCCCGATGAACTGCTGGGCGAGCTTTTCAACTCGGCCTACTTTCCCAACCAGCCCCTCGGACGCCCGATTGAAGGGACAAGAGAAACTGTCTCGTCTTTCGATCACAAAACCACGGTTGCCTTTCACGCCCGCGAGTTTTCGTACAGCAATTTTGTCGTCGCGGCAGCAGGAAATGTTCATCACGATCGCCTGGTTGAACTCGTCGCGACCGCATTTGATGGTTGCGAGAGCGGAGCGGGCACACGGCCTCATCCACTCGACCATGGCCGGCCTCGTCCTGCGGCTCCGATTCTGATCGAGCAGAAGAGTGAGCTCGAACAGGCTCACCTGGTGCTGGCAACGCCGTGGCCTCATGCGACCGCACCGGAACGTTACGCTGGAAGTCTGCTCGCCTCGATTATCGGCGGAGGAACTTCGAGTCGACTCTGGCAGAAGGTTCGTGAAGAGCGTGGTCTCGCTTATTCGGTTGGCGCCGCGGGAAGCGCGTTTTCAGATGTTGGTGTTTTCAATGTCTACGCCGGCACGTCGCCTGAACATCTCGACGACGTTTTAGAGCTCTCGCTTCACGAGCTGCGAGAAGTTGTCCGCAATCCTGTTACTGATGAAGAGCTGCGTATCGCGAAGGACCAGGCCATCTCTTCGATCTTGTTGAGCCTTGAATCGTCGAGCGCGCGTGCAGGCACGCTTGCACGCCAGGAGATCATTCATGGTCGTCGAATCTCACCTGACGAGGTCATAGAAAAGATCCGCGAGCTCACGGTTGATGAACTTCAGGAAGTCGCGCGCACTTACTTCAGATCCGAGACAGTTGCACTCGGTGTGCTCGGAAATCTCAACGGCTTCCACGTCGATCGCTCGCGCCTCGCGATCTGAGTTCACAAAAAACACAAAACAAACAAAGGCTCTGGTATAGTTGCAGCCGCTAAATGAAACTTACCGTTTTAGGCAGTGGCTCAACTGGAAATGCTGTACTGATCGTTGCCGGCAACACTCGCGTGCTCGTCGATGCTGGCTTGAGCGCGAAAGAGATTACGCGCCGGCTTTCGATGGTCGGTGAAGACGCTCAACGTCTCGATGCGGTGCTCGTAACTCACGAACACGGCGATCACGCGGGCGGCTTGCGTGTGTTGCTGAACATGGTCGATTGCCCTGTTTACATTTCAGCGCAAACGCTCGATGCCTATCTTGGTGAACGATTCAACCTTAGCAGCGAGGAACCACGCCGGCGCGCGAAAGCGTTGCGCGATCGAGTTGAGCAGATCGAGTCGAGCAAAGACTTTCGCATCGGCGAGATCGATTTTCATCCTTTCACGATTCCGCACGACGCCGTCGACAATTTTGGTTTCACTGCCACTCACCACGGCGTCAAGATTGCCACGGTGATGGACTTCGGTCACATCACTACTCTCGTAACAGAACGACTGCTCGGATGCGCCGCGATCGTGATCGAGTCGAATCACAGTCGCGACATGCTCAAGGCCTGCGACAATTATCCGTGGGACTTGAAGCAGCGAATTCTGTCGCGTCTCGGACACTTATCCAATGAGGATCTCGCTGACTGGATCAGACGTGGTTTTGACGGATGCGCTAAATACATCGTGCTTGCTCACCTTTCGCAACGCGCTAATAACCCATACCTGGCCAAGATCAACGCCGAAGTGGCGCTACAGGAGCGCGCGCCGCTCTTTTGCGATTTCACTGAAGTCAGCCTTTCCTATCCAAAAGAGCCAACGCCCTGGATAGAAGTATGACCAGGCAGCGCAAAGCTTTATATGCGCTCTCGATCGCAGTTTTCCTGACATTAATGCTGTCCGCGTGTAGTCAGGATGCTCAGCGGGGCCGTGTGCCGTCAGAAGTGCAGGAAGTGGTTACACGTATCGGCGAACAGATCTCCCAGGAACGTTATGACCAGATTTACAACGAGTCCTCAGCGCGTTGGAAGCAGGAGGTCACGCTGGACAAGTCGAACGAGGTATTTAAGACTTTACGGACGAAGCTCGGAAAAGTGGAATCACGTTCGTTGACCTACGCGAACGAGCAGGAGAACTCCGGCGGCCCATTGAAGGGTCATGTTTTTATACTGTCGTATCGAACGCGCTTTGAACGCGGCGACGCGGGGGAAACTTTCACGCTCGTGGAAGAAAACGGAAGCTGGCTGCTGGCGCGTTATCTTGTGAACTCAACGGCTCTTAAACAATGATCGAACGTTACACATTGCCCGAAATGGGCGCGCTCTGGTCAGAGCAGAACAAGTTTCAAAAATGGCTGGACGTGGAGATCGCCGTGTGCGAGGTCCACGCCGAGATGGGGACGATTCCGCACGACGCTCTCGAGCAGATCAAAGCGCGCGCTCAGTTTTCAGTGCAGCGGATCAACGAGATCGAGAAGACGACGAATCACGATGTGATCGCGTTTACGACGAACCTCGCGGAATCGATTGGCGAAGCGAGCCGGTTCGTTCATTACGGATTAACTTCATCGGACGTTGTCGACACCGCTAATGCGCTATTACTGCGCGACTCCGCAGACATCCTTCTGAAAAAAGTTGACGCATTGATCGAAGTGTTGAAGCGTCGCGCGTTTGAATTCAAACGCACGCCTCAGGTTGGTCGCACACACGGCATTCACGCTGAGCCCACCTCGTTTGGTTTAACTTTCGCACTCTGGTTTGACGAGATGCGACGCAATCGTGAGCGCTTGACGCGCGCGCGCGATGCGGTCGCGGTGGGAAAAATTAGCGGAGCTGTTGGCGCTTTCGCGCATCTCGATCCATCGGTTGAGGAAAGTGTTTGCGCTCGTCTCGGATTGAAAGCGGCGCCGGTGTCGACGCAAGTGATCCAGCGCGATATTTATGCGGAGTACCTGACCACACTCGCGATCATCGCGTCGTCCCTCGAAAAGTTTGCGTTGAATGTTCGCCATTGGCAACGCACCGAAGTTCGCGAAGCGCAGGAGCGATTCACAAAGGGCCAAAAAGGCTCGAGCGCCATGCCGCACAAACGCAATCCGATCATTTCCGAACGCATCTGCGGAATCGCGCGCGTGATCCGCGCAAACAGTATCGTCGGACTCGAAAACGTTGCCCTCTGGCATGAACGCGACATCTCGCATTCATCGGCGGAACGAGTGGTCCTGCCCGATTCGAGCACCGCGCTCGACTACGTTCTGCAAAAAGCGATCGGACTGATTGACGGTCTGGTAGTTTATCCCGATCGAATGCTGGAGAACCTCAACGCCACAAAAGGATTGATCTTCAGCGGTCAATTGTTGCTTGCGCTTACTAATAAAGGACTGTCGCGCGAAGCGGCGTACGAGCTGGTGCAACGCAACGCGATGAGAGTTTGGGATGAAGATAGAGATTTTCGCGAGCTGGTGAAGGCAGACGACGAGATCAAATCACAGTTGTCGGCGGAAGAGATCGATCGCACCTTTTCCCTCGACCATTACCTGCGAAACATCGATGCGATCTTTGAAAGAGTTTTTAAAATAGACAGTAATTAGTACTCAAATCACAAAAATCTTTTTGTGCCTTTTGTGTACTCGGTCTTACTTCGGCATTGAGAACTTCTCAGCAAAGTTCCCAATCACCGGCAGCTTGAAATACTGCTTCTGGTACGCCTTGACGAGGCACAACACGACTGCGATCAACAGACCGATCCAAAACACGAACAGCAGCAAGCCCAGCACGAGGCCGACGAGCGAGCCGAGGGTGTCATCAATCGAAGCGAAAATGACGACTCCAAAAACCCACACGATCCAGAGGACGATACCGATTACGAGAGCGCCCGCATTCAGGAGAATCGATTGCATAGCGTGAAACCGAACCAGGCGGCTGTCTTTCTCAATCAGGAAAAAAATCAATCCCGAGACCCAACCAAAAATGTACGACAGCAACGCGGCGACGTTTTCATCGAGGCCTGTACTGGATTTCGCGGTTTGAACGGGCGGCGGGTTTTGCATTATAAGTTTCTCCTGTTGGAAGGGGTTGACTCAGCAAGTACGAGGCGGATATTAATTCGAACTTCTTCTCTGTGCAACCTCTGTGTCCTCTGTGTCTCTGTGGTTAAATGCGCCTTTTCACCACAGAGCCACAGAGGACACAGAGGTTGCACAGAGAAACCAGAAGGAAATGATGAAAGCTAAAGTTTATGTAAACCTGAAATCCGGGGTGCTCGACCCGCAGGGAAAAGCGATCCAGCATTCGGTAGAACTCCTCGGCTTTTCGGGGATTTCGGACGTCCGTCAGGGCAAATACTTCGAAATCTCGCTCGACGGGTCGCTTGACAACCAACAGGCCCGGGAATCGGTGGAAAAAATGGCGCGTGAAGTCCTTTCAAACCCAATAATCGAAGACTACCGCGTGGAGATAGAGGCGTGAAATTCGGAGTTATAGTTTTTCCTGGATCAAATTGCGATCATGATGCTTATCACGTGATCTCGAAACAGGTGGGTCAGCCCGTCGATTTCATCTGGCATCGTGAAACTGACTTGTCGACCTACGACGCCGTCATCCTTCCCGGTGGCTTTTCTTACGGCGACTACCTGCGCGCAGGAGCCCTCGCCCGGTTTTCACCGGTAATGAATTCAGTCAGGAAGTTTGCGGAAAGCGGCCGGTTCGTCCTTGGCATTTGCAATGGTTTTCAGATCCTCTGCGAAGCAGGCTTGTTGCCCGGCGCGCTGATTCGCAATCGCGATCTGCACTTCGTGTGCGAGCATGTTCATGTGCGTGTGGAAACGTCAGACAGTCCTTTCACTAATGAACTAAAAGCCGGAACTGTACTTCGCATCCCGATCGCGCACGCGGAAGGAAACTACATCTGCGACGACTCAACTCTCTCTGAGCTTCAACGCGAAAACCGCATCGTGTTTCGTTACTGCGAAACAGATGGCAGCATCACCCAGGCTGCCAATCCAAATGGGTCGCGCGATAACATCGCGGGAATCTGCAACCGCGAACGCAATGTTCTCGGGCTGATGCCCCATCCGGAACGCGCGTGCGAAGACTTGCTCGGCTCGAGCGACGGACGTGATATCTTCCGCTCACTGGCGGCCACCCTTGCAGCCGCGGTTTAACGATTCTTCTGGTCAATATGAAACGAACACTACCGTTCCTAATCATTATTGCTGTTCTCGGAGTCGCACTCGGCAGCGTTTGGTACTTAACAAAACCTGTGGCCACTTCGAATGAACCATCGCCTCAGCCGGCGGCCTCGACTGCTTCGAATACGCCATCGCCACAACTTCCACCGGTTAGAACGGGTATCGCCGGAGCCGAACCAGCCCACACAAAGGGACCAGCAAACGCTCCGGCTCAAATCGAGGAATTTGGGGATTTTCAATGTCCTCCTTGTGCGGCGTTTCATCCGATACTCGAGCAGATGGAGCAGGAGTTTGGTAGCAAGCTAAGGGTAACGTTTCGCCATTTTCCTTTGCCTAATCATCAGCACGCATTGCGGGCCGCATCTGCTGCCGAGGCGGCAGGACTGCAAGGTAAGTTTTGGGAAATGCACGCGCTGATCTACGAACACCAGAAAGACTGGAAAGATCAATTCGACGTGCGTCCGGTTTTTGACGGTTACGCCAAAAACATCGGTCTCGATGTCGAACGTTTCAACAAAGATGTTGGCAGCAGCCTCGTGGCGCAAAGAATTGTTTCGGATGGCAAGCGCGCACAGTCACTTGGCGTCGGCGGCACACCGTCAGTCTTTTTAAATGGACGCGAAGTGCCATTCGAATCTCTCGCAGCCGAGCGACTGCGTGTCCTGATTCAGAGGGAGATTGATAGCAAGCGATGATTGCCAATTCGCGATTGGCAATGTATATCGCGGCAGCGGTCTTGTCCCTGGTCGGTCTCGCAGACGCACTTTATCTCACCATCGAGCACGTCACTGGTCAGTCAGTAAAATGCACAATCATTGCGGGCTGCTCGGAAGTTTTGAGTAGTTCATATGCGGTTGTCGCGGGAGTTCCGCTCGCTGCGATTGGAGCGGCGGCTTACTTCAGCGTGTTCAGCCTCGCAACGCTGTCGGCCTTTGGATACGGAGCCGCGAAAAAGCTGCTGCTTCCCGTCGTCGCTGCGATGTTCCTCGTTAGTCTCTGGCTGGTGTATTTGCAGGCTTTTGTGATTCGTCAGTTTTGTCAGTACTGTTTGTTATCGGCAGCGGTTACGACGTTTTTGCTCGTAGTTGTGATTATCGCGCGACGACTGTAAGGTATCTGAAATGCAAGCAACTGTATCAGACATTTTTCGGCGGGCGCAGGCCCTGCGAAAGGAACATCCTGACTGGGCTTACAACAAAGAACTCAAGAACGCCCTCGTCAAAGAGTTCTCGGGAGGAGCATTTCCGCCGCTTCACAATCTGACGATTCCCGAGCAGGACGATCGCGCGCCTGAAGAAGATTGGACCGCCGGATTGCCGATCGTGCGGCGCGGGATTCAGTATCAGGATTGGAATGAAGTCATGGAGGGAATTCTGATCAGTCTCGAGCAGACGGAGAACTACGAAAAGGCTCGCGGTCCTGAAGGCGATCATGACGACTGGCACGATAGAACGGTAGGGATTGACGACGCAGTGGCGAAAGGTGTCGGCAAGTGGATGCCGGAAGAGTTGATCGCATTAGCGGAGAGACGAGGGAAGAAGTAATTATTTGTCATATGTCATTTGACATTTGTCATATGGTCATTTCAGACCTCCGGCCGCTGAAAGTCTTCAAATGACCAATGATAAATGTCAAATGATATATGACAAATGATTTCTTTCTAAAGATATGGGCTTTCTCGACAATCTAATCAAAGATCCAAAATACCAAACCACCGATCCGCGTAAACCCGAAGAGGTCGACGATCCCGAGATCATCATCAGTCCTGACACACGGCGCGCGAACCGGATGCCGCCGGGTCAATCACGCACGAAGAAGTGGCCCGTGCTCGATGCACACGGAACACCTGACATCGATCTCGCCACCTGGTCTTTTGAAGTCGATGGCCTTGTCGAACGCCCGCTGAAGTGGTCGCTTGACGAGTTTATGCAACTAGGCGCAGTACGCGTTTATGCTGACTTTCATTGCGTCACGCGCTGGTCGCGACTCGACAACGTTTGGAGCGGCGTTCCAACGAAAGAGATCGCGCGACTCGCCGGCGTAAAACCCGAAGCGAAATTTGTTTTGGCGCTCGCCTACGATTACGGTTGGACCACGAACGTGCCGATCGAATATTTCCTCAACGACGATTCACTCTTTGCATGGTCTCACGACGGCCAACCGATCGCTCCCGAACACGGCGGCCCGGTGCGTTTGATCATTCCGCAACTGTACGCCTGGAAGTCGGCCAAGTGGGTCAAAGGCGTGCGCTTCCTCGAACACGATCAAGCCGGCTTCTGGGAAGAAGGCGGTTACCACATGCGCGGTGTTCCCTGGGGTCCTGGTGATGGCGAACGATTCCGCTGGTCGTGATTTGAAGTATGTCAGCCACACCTAAAGACGCGGCCGCGGTAATTCTTCTACGGCAAAACACAGATCCCTCAAACCCGGAGGTCTTCTGGGTCAAACGCAGCGATAAACTCGCGTTTTTGGCCGGTTTTCACGCATTTCCCGGAGGCCAGATTGACGCGGACGACGCGCTCGTCAACGTAAGAAACGCCCCAAACCCCGAGACTGCCGCGATGATTAGCGGCGCCGCTCGCGAGTTGTTTGAAGAGCTCGGCGTGTTGGCGGTTCGCAACGGCGAAACACTGACCAAAGGTCAACGAGTTTCACTGCTTGATGATTTGGAATCGGGACGAATGACATGGTCCAAGTTGCTAGACCACTACGAAGTGTTTCTCGACGCAAATGATTTCACTTACGTTGGCCGGTGGGTTACGCCGCCGTTCAACGCAAGACGTTTTGACACGTGGTTCTTCATCGTAAATTGCCCACCGAAGCAGGAGCCAAGTGTGATCGCAGGTGAGTTGGCCGCGGGCGAGTGGTTAACCGCGCGTGAAGCTTACGATCGATGGTCCAAAGATCAAGTTGTGGCCGTGCCGCCAACACTTCACGCATTGCGCACGCTTGCGAGTGGTATCGCACCGGATCTCGTCGATCGTTTTCTATCGATTCGTGAAGCACATGGGCAACCGGAACGACGAATAACTTTCCGTCCGAATTACACGTGTTTTCCTGTGCGCACGCCGACGAGGCCGCCGGCAACTCACACCTGCTGTTATCTTGTTTACAACTCCAAAGAGATCTTGATCTTCGACCCGGGTTCACCTTACGAAGACGAACAGCAAGCCCTCGCGCAGTGCGTCGACGACATGATTTCTGAAGGTCGCAAGGTGCGCGAAATAATTCTGACGCACTTGCATCCGGATCACGTTGGCGGCGTCAATGCGCTCAAAGCCCATCTCGGAGGTTCAGTGCCGGTTGGGGCACATGCTCAAACAGCAGAAGCACTGAACGACGTTCAAGTCGATCGTCTAATAGAAGACAACGACGTGATCGCGCTCGAAGGCGAACCGCGCATTCAGTTGCGCGCTTTGCACACGCCGGGTCATGCGTTGGGGCATCTTTGTTTTCATGACGACGATCGCGGTGTGTTGTTAACGGGCGACAACATTGTCGGCGTCGGATCGGTGCTCATCGATCCACCGCAGGGCAACATGCGTGTTTACCTCGAGTCGCTCGAGCGCATGCGTTCTCTGCCAAACCTGTCCGTGCTGTTCGGCGGTCATGGCCCGGCGATCGCAACGCCGTATCAAAAGATCGACGAATACATCTCGCATCGTCTGGAACGCGAACGAAACATTCTCGAAGCGTATCGCGCCGGGGCAACAACACCGAAAGAGATTGTCGAACATGTCTACACAGACGTTTCGCCAAAGGCACACGCGATGGCCGAGCGCGCGGTCTTAGCTCACCTGGAAAAACTCCGCGACGACGGCCTTCTATAACCTGTTCGGAGTTCCCCGAAAAGTGCCTTATGCGGAGAAGATGTCTCACGCAAAGGCGCAAAGCGCTACGCGTTTCTAAGGGGTTTTCTTTGCGCCCTTTGCGCCTTTGCGCGAGAAATATTTCGTCGCTACATGCGACTCGAATACTTTTCGGGCAAAGCCGCTTGAATTCCGAACGAGCCGTGTTTGTGCCCTTTTGTGGCTACGGTTAGAATCTCCCTCACCAATGGATTATCCAAGAACTTTACGCGAACTCAGGGCGGCTAGGTATCAAACCCTCTCGGTCAAGGACGAACTGCGCCGCAATCTAATCAAAAAACTTCAAACCGGCGAGAAACTCTTTCCCGGCATTGTCGGCTACGATGAAACCGTCATTCCGCAACTCGTCAACGCTGTTCTGTCACGACACAACATCATCCTGCTCGGACTTCGGGGACAAGCAAAAAGTCGCATCATTCGTCTGCTCACTAACCTGCTCGATGAGCGCATCCCGATAATCGCCGGCTCCGAAGTCAACGACGATCCGCTTAAACCAATCTCCGCTTTCGGACGTGAGATGCTGCAACAGCACGGCGAGATGACACCGCTCGACTGGGTCGGTCGCGACGCTCGATTCGTCGAAAAACTCGCAACTCCCGACGTCACGGTGGCCGACATCATCGGCGACGTCGATCCGATCAAGGCGGCGAAGGGTGGTCATTTGCTGAGCGATGAGCTGACGATTCACTACGGCCTCCTGCCGCGCGCGAATCGTGGCATTTTTGCGATCAATGAACTGCCCGATCTCGCGGGAAAGATTCAGGTAGGTCTCTTCAACATCATGCAGGAAGGCGACGTGCAGATTAAGGGTTATCCGGTGCGCCTGCCGCTTGACGTAATGCTCATGTTCTCCGCGAATCCAGAGGACTACACGGCGCGAGGCAAAATCATCACGCCCCTCAAAGATCGTATCGGCACCGAGATCACCACGCACTATCCAAAAGAACTGCCCGCAGCCATCGAAATCACGCGCCAGGAAGCATGGACCGAACGGTTCGAGATTCAGAATCGACTCGTGGTTCCGGAGTTTATTCGTGAGGTGGTCGAACAGATCGCCTTTGAAGCGCGCGAAGACAGCCACGTCGACAAGCATTCCGGAGTTTCACAGCGGCTGCCGATCAGCGTGATGGAGTCGGTAGTTTCAAATGCTGAACGCCGTTCGCTTCTCACCGGCGACGAGTTTGTTATTCCTCGTATCGCCGACGTCTACGCAGCGATTCCCTCGATGACCGGAAAGATGGAGCTGGAGTATGAAGGCGAGCAACTCGGCGCGAATCGTATCGCTCGCGATCTGATCAAACGTGCCGCGGGGGAAATATTTGAAGGCTATTTCGTCGGCATCGACTTTTCACGAACCGTGCAGTGGTTTGATGAAGGAAACAAGCTGTTGCTCGCTGACACCGCGGCGGCCTCAGAGTGCTTAAACTTGATCGAGGCTGTTCCTGAATTGCTCGAAACTGCTCTGATTCCCTTTGATTTTGGACGCTCCGACACAGGTCGCCTCGTCGCCGCGTGCGAGCTCGTTCTCGAAGGTCTCTACGCCGAAAACAAGATTACGCGTAACGAAGAAGGCGGTTACGCGGCAGTAACCAAGGCACGAAAAGATCGTCGCGGCATGATCTACGACGATCTAACCGAAACCGGGAAATACAGTTGAAGTACCGCTACACAAAATTCAACGGCTTCGATGTCAGTTCCATCAATCTCGGTGAGTTGATGGACAGCATGTCCGATGCTCTGCTCGATTCCGGATACGACGACGATTATTACTGGACGCGCCAGCGTAAGAGCATGGACACCTCACTCGATGGTTTGCGCCGTGCCCTTCTGCAAGCACTGGTCAATCAAGGTTTAGTAAGCGAGCAACAAGTCCGCGAGATGCTGGCCCAGAACGAAGGCCAGTTTAAGGGCTCGCTGCTCGAGGAGTTACTGAATCAACTGATTGAGCGTCTGGTTGAAGAAGGATACCTGACGCTTCACGAACAACAATCAACACCACAGCGCGCTGAACAACAGGGTCGATTTCCGGGAATGGGTGAAGTTTCTGACCCGCTACCGCGAGACGTTCGCTTCGAAGTCACTGAAAAAGGTCTCGACTTTCTCGGTTATAAAACGCTGCGAAACTTGCTGGGAAGTCTGGGCAAGAGCGCCGCGGGCCGCCACGATACCGTCTATCTATCCACGGGTGTCGAAGCCGCGGCTGCGAGCAAGCGATATGAGTTTGGCGACACGATCAATCTCGACGTCAACACCACCCTGCTGTCCGCGATTCAGCGCGAGGGCTTGAAGGTGCCACTGAACCTCGAGTACCAGGACCTGCACGTTCATCAATGCGATTACCAATCGTCTTGCGCCACCGTCGTAATGCTCGATTGCTCTCACTCGATGATTCTTTATGGAGAAGATCGATTTACGCCGGCAAAGAAAGTGGCACTTGCAATGTCGCATTTGATTCGCACGCAGTATCCCGGTGATTCGCTGAAAGTGGTTCTATTTCACGACGGCGCGGAAGAGCTGCCGCTCGCGAAGCTGGCTACGACGCAAGTTGGTCCTTACCACACCAACACTGCTGAAGGACTCCGTCTCTCGCGTCGACTCCTCCAGGCGCAACGCAAAGAGATGAAGCAGATCGTCATGGTCACCGACGGCAAGCCTACGGCCTGTTTCGTGCAGACCAAGCCGGCTCGTCGTCTGTACAAGAACTCCATGGGCGGCGATCCGTTCGTAATGTCTGAGACATTTAAAGAAGTACAGGCATGCCGGAAAGCCGGTATAATGATTAACACATTCATGTTGGCCAGCGATTATTATCTTGTCGAGTTTGTGAAGCAGATGTCTGCTATGACAAACGGCAAGGCCTATTTCGCCAACCCGGGAAATCTATCGCAGTTCGTGCTGATAGATTTTCTTCGCAGAAGGACCCGACGCGTTAAATAGTTAAGAAGACACGGAGATTGGGTGACACGGAGACACGGTGAATCTCCGCGTCACCGCGTCGTCCCGTCTCCGCGTCTCAATTCATATGCGCCGATCTGTTTCATCATCAAGTAGCCCTCGCGTGCTGCTGCCGTACCTGATCCTGCTGTCGGGTTTTTGCTTCACTCTGCTCGTCTACCACTACTTTTCCAAGCTCACTCACGAGCAGGACCAGCTTCGCTTCCAAAGAAACGTTCAGGAAATTCAGGACCAGGTCCGGCTCAGAATTGAGACTTCAATTACGCTCTTGCGCGCCGGCACCGGTCTTTTCGCGGCCAGCGAAGTCGTTGACCGTGGCGAGTTTGAACGATTCGTCCAACAGGTCGAACTGAAAAAGAATTACCCGGGAATTCAGGGCATCGGCTTCTCGCGATCGTTTCGTCGCGACGAAATGGACACTGTCGTTGCGAAGATGGAACGGGAAGGCGTCGACGGGTTTGGGGTCTGGCCGGAAGCTCCGCGTCGTGAGGAATACACCGCGATTCTCTACCTTCAGCCCACCAGTGATCTTAATAAGGTAGCGGTCGGTTACGACATGTTTACGGAGGACGCTCGCCGCCAGGCAATGGAGACTGCCCGCGATACGGGAAAGCCGGCGGCATCAGGACGCGTGACACTCGTCCAGGAACGCCATATTTCAAACAAGCAGTCAGGATTCCTTATCTACGTGCCGGTCTACCGAAAAAACGTGCCGCTCGATACCGAGAGCCAGCGTCGCCAGGCGTTGATCGGATATGTTTACAGCCCATTTAGAGTTGACGATTTCCTTGCGCCCGTCGCGGTCGAAAAGCATTACGATGTTGCTTTCCAGGTTTACGACGGCACTGACGTCAAGACTGAAAATTTACTGAGCGCCGTCACAAACGATGCATCGCCTGAACCTGAGTTTAAGGACACAGAGCCTCTGCCGGTTGCTAATCGCACCTGGACCCTGGCATACGCCGCCAAACCTTCTTTCGATAGCGGCTCGAGCCGAGCTCTCCCAAAGTACACAATCTTCATCGGTGTGTTTCTTAGTTTTCTGTTTTTCGCTGTGACTCGCGCGGAGATACGTGCTCGCACGCGTGCCGAGCGCGCCGCCGAGGAAGTGCAAGCATCAGAAACCACTACCAGAAAAACGCTGACTGAGCGCGAGCGTACAGAAGAAGAGCTGCGAAAGACCTCCGACGCTTTGCGTAAAGCAGATCAACGCGCCCTTCTCGAATACGAGACCCTACTCGAAAGAATCAAAGCACTGGCCCAGGCGCTGGGTACCGCGCGCGAATTGACCGCGATATTTCGAGCCCTGCGTGAGTTCACGAACAAGTCTGTTCCGTGCAACGGATTTTTCGTTTCGCTTTACGATTCCGTTCGTGACGTTCGTACTGCTTGTTATGCCTGGGCTGACGGGGAAGAGCTCGATGTTTCCGAGTTGCCTCCAATGCCGGTCACTACCATGGGACCAAACAGCCGCGCGGTGCGCACGCGTGAAGTGGTCATCACCAACGATTACATGCATTCGCAGCGAGGGCATCCGGGCGTCATTGTTGGTCCTGACAATGGTATGAGACCGGAATCGTCGATGGCTGTGCCGATGGCTGTGATGGGTCGCATTATCGGCACTATCGAAGTGCAGAGTTACAAATCGAATGTTTATCGTGCTGAACACGTCACGGCGATGGGGATGGCAGCTAACCTGACTGCCGTCGCCATCGAGAATGTTCGTCTGCTGAAACTGGAACGCACAGCGCGCGAGGCCGCTGAAGAATCGAATCGTTTGAAAGATGAGTTTTTGGCGACCGTTTCACACGAGTTGCGCACGCCACTGACGGCGATACTCGGCTGGTCCAGGTTGCTCGAAGGTGGAACGCTCGACGATCCGATAAGGCAACAAGCCGTCGAAACGATCGGCCGTAACGCAAAGGCCCAGGCGCAGATCGTCGACGACATCCTCGACGTCTCGCGAATAATTACCGGAAACCTCTACATCGATCTTCGCCCACTGCAAGTGGTTCCCGTAGTTGAGAATGCGATCAACGTGGTGCGCCAGACAGCTGAAGCCAAGGGGATCAAGATCGAAACGTATTTCGATCGAACGCCGGCGACGATTTCGGGTGACGCAAACCGGCTTCAGCAAGTGGTTTGGAATCTGTTGTCGAACGCGGTGAAGTTTACTAAGAGCGGTGGACGCGTGTGCGTGAAAGTGTCGCAAGTTGGACCAACGGTCGAGATCGCCGTCTCGGATACGGGGCTGGGGATCAGTAAAGAGTTCATCCCATACGTGTTCGATCGTTTTCGACAGGCCGACAGCACGACGACGCGGCAGCACGGCGGGCTCGGACTCGGACTTGCGATCGCGCGACATCTGGTTGAGATACATGGAGGCACAATCGAAGCCGAAAGCCTCGGTGTGGGCCGCGGATCCACGTTCACGATCAGGTTGCCGCTCTTTGATGCAGCGGCGGGCGGCTGATATTCGCGACACTGCTCAACATGGGGTTACTCGGGCGCCACAGCTATTATCCGGACTCAACGTGCTGCTCGTTGACGACGACTCTGATACTCTGAAACTAATGGCAACTGCTTTGACCAGGCGACAGGCCAACGTAACCGCGGTTTCTTCTGCAAATGAAGCGATTCGTGCGATCACGCGAAGCCGCCCGGACGTGCTAGTGTCAGACATTGCGATGCCCGATGAAGACGGTTACGGTTTAATTGAAAAGGTTCGGCTGCTGGAGAATGGCGCGGTTGAAAACATCCCGGCGGTCGCGATCACGGCTTATGCAAAAGACGAGGATCGCGAGCGAGCGTTGTCGTCCGGGTTTCAGATCTACCTGGCGAAGCCTGTTGAGCTGACTGAGTTGATCTCGGTAGTCGCTCGCGCCGCACGCAGAGATTTTTGACCCGGGTTGAGAGTTCAAGCTTTAGCTTGCTTCCGTCGAGAGTAATGACTGGAAGACAACCTAAAGGTTGAACTCTAAACATATTAACGATGAGTTTCATACGCATTAACGATATTCAAATGGCCTACACCGATACCGGCGTGGGCCGTCCGATCGTGCTGATTCACGGCTACCCGTTCAATCGCTCTTTGTGGAACGAACAAGTCGGCGCCCTGAGCAACAGCTATCGCATCATCGTCCCCGATTTGCGTGGCTTTGGTGAAAGCGACTCTTCCCCCGGACCGGCGACGATGAATCGTATGGCGGAGGACGTGGCCCAACTCATGGACCATCTCGAAATCACCCGCGCTGTCGTTTGTGGATTGTCGATGGGCGGCTACGTGGCGCTCGCGTTCTACAAACAGTTTCCATCGCGCGTTCGTGCCTTGATCCTCGCCGACACGCGCGCACAGGCCGACACCGCGGAAGCAAAACAAACTCGCGCCCAGCAAGCGGAGAAAGCACTCGCGGAAGGAATGGCCGGAATTGCCGACGCCATGTTGCCGAAGTTGCTTACACCTGAGACGGTGAGCAAACGGCCTGATATCGTAAAGCGTGTGCGCGACATGATGTTGAAGACGAAACCCGAAGGAGCAGCGGGGGCTTTGCTCGGAATGGCCGAACGAGACGATCAAACGGAGCTGCTGTCGAAGATCAGTGCGAAAACGTTGATCGTTGTCGGAGCTGAAGACGCCCTGACGCCGGCCGCGGACAGTGAGAAGATGCATCGCGCGATCCCCGGCTCACGTTTGGTCGTGCTCGAAAACGCCGGACATGTTTCCAACCTCGAACGCACGGAGCAGTTCAATGAGGCGTTGATTGATTTCCTGCGCGACTCCCTCGATTAAAACTTAAATGCCGGCGCACAAAAAATTCACCATCGAAGAGCGCGTGCGCTGGGGCGACGTGGATGCAGCACGAATTATTTTCTACGGCGCCTACATACGCTTTTTCGAAATCGCCGAAACAGAACTATTCCGCGCCGTTGGACTGCACTACGGAACCATGTTCGACGAGATGAAGATCTGGTTGCCGCGCGTGCATCTCGAATGTGATTTTCGTCGCGCAGCGCGGTTGGATGATCTGCTCGAAGTTAGTGTGTATGTTGGGCGCTTCGGTACGAAGTCGATGAGATTGAATTTCGAGGTGCGTCGCAATAGAAGCGACGAGTTGGTAGCCACTGCACACTTCGTTCTGGCGGCGGTCAATCAGGACAGGTTTGAAACTGTTCCGATTCCATCAGAGTTGCGACAAAAGTTAGCGCCGTACGCGGCGAATGAAGAGAAATGAGCGGGCTCGACGAAAAAGAGATCGATCCTGATCCGATCAAGCAGTTTCAGACCTGGCTTAACGAGGCTTTCGAGGCGAAGATTCCGTTGGCCGAGGCGATGACGCTGGCGACAGCGACGCCTGATGGAAAGCCCACCGCGCGAATGGTTCTACTCAAGCAGGTGGACCAGGACGGATTCGTCTTCTTCACCAACTATCGAAGCGCCAAGGCACGCCAGCTCGATGCGAATCCTTACGCCGCGCTCGTTTTTTACTGGAATCAATTCGAGCGACAAGTGCGAGTTGAAGGGAGTGTGGCGAGGGTGCCCGCGCAAGAGTCGCGTGATTACTTTCAAACTCGGCCCCGCGAGAGCCAGATCGGCGCCTGGACTTCAGATCAGAGCGAAGTGATTTCGGGTCGTGACGTTCTCGAACAACGAGCACGTGAGTTAGAGATTTTGTATGGCGATCGGGAAATCGACTGCCCCGAGCACTGGGGCGGCTACCGCGTGACTCCCGAGCGAATTGAATTCTGGAAAGGACGCATCGGCCGGCTTCATGACCGTATCCTCTACCAACGCGAATCGAGCGACCTCTGGACCATCACTCGCCTCTCTCCTTAATCAGCCACAAAAGGCACAAATAGAGCGCTTTTAACCAACTTCGTCTTTAAATCCGTGTATCCCTGCTCGCCCGCCACGAGATCCCCCAACACTCTCTTCAGTCCGCGATGCCCGCGCGCAAAGTCGATCATGCGCTCCGTAAATGGCGCGCCCCAGAAGTTTCCATAAAAGCGCCGTCGCATCTGCGCTGCCCGGCGAAGTTCCGCCCCAAAGTCCGCGCGCCACATTGCTTCATACGAGCTGAACTCGCCGCTTAAATACGCCTGAGCCAACAATTCGCCGGACCGCAACGCATAATAAATTCCCTCGCCCGTCACAGGATCCGCGAAGCCTGCCGCATCTCCCAACAGCGCCCAATCCGCCCCGGAAACTATTCGCCGGTCCCACGTCTCCGCGGCTAATCCAGGAATGCGTGCAGCATAGCGCTCAGCCGTTGTGTTTAGATCTGTGCGTATCTGCGCTCGCTTTGTATCCGTGTTATCCGCTGCCCAGAACTTCACGTCGGTGCCTTCGCGTTGAAGGTAATAACCGATCATGAATTGCCACAGTAGATCGTCGAGCGGTTCATGTTCGAAAGCATCTTGCGTCGTGGCAATACCAAATGAAATGTGATCCGGACGCGGGAAAGCCCAAGCATAACCAACCCAACCAGGCAGGAACGCCACAACCGTGGGCGCATCTCCGTTTGACGGCAAGGGCGCGCGGTAACCGAAGGCGACTTCCATGTCCGAAGGAGGCAGCTTTCCGGCAAGCATCTTCGCGATTCCGCTGTTTGCACCGTCCGCACCGATCAACACGGAGCCTCGACATTCTTCACCGCTTTCGGTTTTCACGTTCCACCCGTGTTCAGTTTTTTTAACTTTGCGCGCCGAGATCTTTTCCGAAATGATCTGCGCACCCGCATCTCGCGCGCGATCGCGCAAGTAACAATCAAACGCGATCCGCGAATAGATCGCGAAAGGTTCATCGAGCTCGAGATGCAGTTTCTTGCTCGACGGCGAGTACAAATCAAGTTCGTTGATCGTGCGGCCGACGGCATTAAGTAACTGCGGCCACGCCTTCAAAGCCTTCGCCGTCACGCCACCTCCACACGCCTTGGGCTCGCCTTCGGGACGGCCATCAAACAGCGCGACTTTCGCGCCGCCCGTCGCCAGCAACTCTGCGGCAAAAGACCCCGCCGGGCCTGCGCCCACAATTAATAGATCGAAGCGCTCCATGATGTTGTTACCAAGCCTTGGCGGAGCTAGAATACCAGCCATTCCCTCTCAAACACGAAAGACGCACGATGACCAAGAGTTGTCTTGTATTTTCCGCCATTGCGCCGCATCCACCAATCATGGTTCCCGAGGTGGGTGGTGAGTCGATCTCAGACGTCGTTGATTCGATCGACGCGATGGCAGAACTCACACGGAGGTTGATCGACAGCGGCGCAGAATCCGTGGTTTTGATCTCGCCACACGCTCCACTCGAAGCCGACTCATTTGTCGCTTACGACGGGCCGGAAGTCTACGCCGATTTCTCACGCTTTCACGCGCCCGAAACTGGTTTCACCGTTGCGGTTGATGAGGAGCTCCTTGCGGCGATTAAGAGAGTCGCGGCTTCAGAACTCTACGACGTTTCCACTCTCCCCGTACAGGATCTCGATCACGGTATCGCCGTTCCGCTTTACTTCCTTTTGCAAAATGGTTGGCAAGGGAAGGTAGTCACGCTCGGATACAGTTTTCTTTCGAATGAGGATCACCTGCGTTTCGGATCGTGTATCAGGAGCGCGGTGGACCAGGTCGGCAGGCCCGTGGCTTTCATCGCCAGCGGAGATCTGAGTCACAGGCTGAAGCCGCAAGCTCCCGCCGGTTTCAATCCCGATGCGCACATCTTCGATGAGCAAGTGGTTAAGGCGCTGCAATCAAATGCGCCACAAAAAATCGTCAACATAGATTTCAATTTGCGCAAACTCGCGGGCGAGTGCGGGTATAGATCGATGCTCGTGGCGATTGGCGCCAGCGCTGAATTGCCGTTGTCGTGTGAGGTGCTGAACTACGAAGCGCCTTTCGGCGTCGGTTATCTGGTGGCCCAACTGACTCATCAACCCGTTTCTGCAAATCAGGACCAACAGATTTCAGATCTTCCCGCGCTCGCACGCAAAGCTGTCGAAACGTTTATACGGGACGGGAACGTTTTGGAGCCTCGAGAAAGCAGTGACGACCTTTTGCGTGCGCGTGCGCCGTGCTTTGTGTGTCTGAAAACATTGAATGGAGATTTGCGTGGTTGTATTGGAACGATCGAGCCAGTGAAAGACACACTCGCCGAAGAGATAGTTGCCAACGCCATCAGTGCCGCCACCAGCGACCCCCGCTTTGACCCGGTGAGGCCTGCCGAGTTATCAAACCTGCGTTATTCAGTTGACGTGCTCTCGCACCCTGAACCGGCGGTTGCGGAGGAACTGGATCCTAGAGTGTTTGGCGTGATTGTCGAAGACGAGAGTGGCTCTCGACGTGGACTGCTTCTCCCCGACATACCCGGAATCGATGACGTAGAACAGCAAATAGAAATCGCCGCGCGAAAAGCGGGAATTTCGAGCGGCGAACCGATCAAACTATCCCGTTTCCGGGTCGAACGATACAGGGAACACGGATGACACGGATCAATCCGTGTTCTGGTTTTATACGTCTAGATTGCGAACGTCGAGGGCATTGTCTTCAATAAACTTTCGTCGCGGCTCAACCTGATCGCCCATCAACACGGTGAAGATCTGATCGGTTTCGACCATGTCGTCGATCCGCACTTTCAACAATGTACGCTTCGCCGGATCCATCGTCGTTTCCCAGAGCTGCTCGGGATTCATCTCCCCCAACCCTTTGTACCGTTGAATCGAAAGATCCTTCTTCGCCGCAGTCAAAACTTTTTCCAATAGCGCCTCGCGCGTCGGTATCTCTTCGCTCGATCCGTTTGTTCCTGTGACAAACGGCGCCGCCAGCTCGTCTTCCAGCGACTTGTAAAGCTCCACGGTCTTCTGAAACTCAACGTAGCTCGCGAAGTTCCAGTCGATGAGCAGATTCACCCCCGTGTTGGAAACGGTTTCGATTTCCCAGAGCCCGTGTTCCTCATCACTGGTTAGTTCGGTTTTGTAACCGGCTTTATCCAACGCTCCTTCAATCTTCGCCATCAAGTCTTCATCCTGGAAGACTTTTCGGAGGTTCAACTCCTCTTTCCGCAAGATGCCCTTGCGTCCGCCCAACGACTCAAGGAGCAGATTCAGCAGTTGAGCGTCGCCCGCAAGACGCCGGGTAGCACGCTCAAAGTAATGTTTAAAATCGACCATCTTTTCTAACGATCTTGCGAGTTCTCGCCCCTCAATGTCCTCTCCGGCGCCTGCCGCCTTCACCGTCATATCGTTCGTAGCCTGGCGCATCAGGTACTTGATCATCGAGCTTTCATCTTTGATGTACTCTTCTTTCTTGCCTCGTTTTACTTTGAACAGTGGCGGCTGGGCAATGTACACATGTCCGCCCTCGACGAGTGCCAGCATCTGCCGGTAGAAGAAGGTCAAAAGCAATGTCCGGATGTGCGAACCATCTACGTCAGCGTCCGTCATCAGGATGATCGTGTGATAACGGAGCTTGCTGATATCGAAATCGTCTTTGCCGATTCCGGTGCCGAGCGCCGTAATCAGCGACTTGATTTCGCTGTGACCAAGCATCTTGTCGAACCGGGCTTTCTCGACGTTCAGGATCTTGCCTTTCAACGGCAGGATTGCCTGGTTCTTTCGATCGCGGCCCTGTTTCGCCGAGCCGCCCGCTGAGTCGCCCTCAACGATGTAGATCTCTGAAAGCGCCGGGTCACGCTCCTGGCAGTCGGCCAATTTTCCGGGCAGCATGCTTGAGCCCATGGCGCCCTTCCGGACGATTTCACGCGCCTTACGAGCCGCTTCACGCGCCCTTGCGGCATCGAGTGCCTTCCCGACGATCTTTCGCGCCACAGGCGGATTCTGCTCAAAGAATTCCGTCAGCCGATCGTTCAGGAACGACTCAACCGCGCCTTTGACGTCTGAATTGAGCTTTCCTTTCGTTTGCCCTTCAAACTGAGGCTGCGGCAGCTTCACCGAAATCACGGCCACCAGCCCTTCACGAACGTCATCGCCCGTCAGCGATCCCTTGAAGTTCTTGGCGAGTCCCGACGACTGCGCGTAAGCATTGATCGTTCTGGTAAACGCCGACCTGAAACCCGAAAGGTGTGTGCCTCCGTCTACCGTGTTGATGTTGTTGGCAAACGAATAGACCTTCTCGTCGTAGGCGTCGTTGTATTGGATAGCGACCTCGATTGCGAGACTGTCACTCTCTCTTTCGAAATAGATCGGCTTGTCGTGTAGCGTCGTTTTGTTCTTATTGAGATGTCTGACAAACTCCGCAATACCGCCCTTGTAGTAAAACTCATGCGAACGCTCAGGATCTTCACGCTCGTCCTTAATCGTGATCCGGATTCCTTTGTTCAAGAACGCCTTTTCGCGAAGTCGCTCGGAGAGCTTATCGAAACTAAAGGCCGTCTCTGTGAAGATTTGCGAATCGGGTTTGAATGTGACTTTGGTTCCGCGTTTCCGCGTTTTGCCGGTTTGCTTCAGCGGGGCGACTGGAATCCCGCGCGCATATTCCTGCTCGTAAGTTTTTGCATCGCGCCAGATCTCGAGGTGCAACTTCTCAGAAAGGAAGTTTACGCAGGAAACTCCGACGCCGTGTAGACCACCGGAAACCTTGTAAGCATTTGAATCAAACTTGCCGCCGGCGTGAAGCTTCGTCATCACCACTTCGGCCGCCGATCGCTTTTCCTTCTTCAGTTCGTCGACTGGAATTCCACGTCCGTTATCAATAACCGTGATCGAATTATCGAGATGAATAGTTACTTCAACCGTGTCGCAATAACCTGCCAGTGCTTCGTCAATTGAATTGTCGACCACTTCGTACACAAGATGATGCAGACCGATCTCTCCGGTCGAACCTATGTACATGGCCGGCCTTTTCCGCACCGCGTCGCGGCCTTCCAAAACTGTGATCGATGTTGAATCATAAGCCATACTTTTCTTTTGCGTTAGATTAGTTCCAGCTGTTACCAATACGCTTCTCCTATAGTCTTATCAAACACCTGGGCCATTAATCGCGAGCGAGGGTTCGGCGTTCCTGTTCCGCACTTTTCCGTCTTCGATTTCGTAAACATTGGCCCTGGAAAAGAAACCTTCAACGTGGGAGCGTTTTGAAGTTGTGATGAAGGTCTGCGTGCGATTCTCAAGATACTCCAAGAGGCGTTTTATCCTACTTTCATCTAGTTCGGCGTCGACATCGTCGATGATGAAAACCGGATGATCGTTCGCGGTTGAATTATACAACGAAATCGCCGCTAAGTCTAATAATAACAATGCACTACGCTGCTGCCCTGAACTCCCAAAAGCCCGCATTTCCCGCCCGTCCAGAAGTATCTCCAAATCGTCTCTGTGAGGGCCGATCAACGCGTACCCCGCTGACACTTCGGCGGGCAGACGGACCGCGATTCTGGAGCGCAAAAGCGACTCGTAATCGTCCGTGTTTCCTTTGCCTTCCAACGATGAGACATAACGCGTCGTAACATCTCTTTTCTCAAACAACTGTCGCTCGAGAACCGAATTCAAACCAGCCACGTAATCTTGCCGCGCTCGATGGATGATCGTTCCTAAACGGACCAACTGCTCGTTCCATGGTCCTAAAAGATCATCGGTCTTCTCCAAACTGAACTCGCCTTCGGCAGCGAGCTGCAACACCCTGTTTTTTTGCTTGATGACTTTGTTGTAATCAGACAGCGTCTTGAGGTAAGCAGGTCTAAGCGACGAGATACCACGGTCGAGAAAACGGCGGCGAGCTTCAGGCACGCCACGCACGACTTCAAGATCAGTAGCTGTGAAGGAGAAGACCTGAAGTTGAGTTAAGTATCGTGCGAGCGTCTCTCGCTTCGTGTTGACGAAGATTGTCTTGGAGTTATCTTGAAGACTGACCTGTAATTCTCTTTCGAGATCTGAACCAGTAGTTACCGTTCCTCTTACGATCGCTAACTGCTCGCCAAACTTTATCGCTTCCTGAAGCCGCTGCGTTTTGAACGACTTGGTCCGGGCCAGGATGTAAATCGCTTCCAGCCAATTCGTCTTTCCCTGCCCGTTATTGCCGTAAATAATATTAAGCCTCGGGCCCCACTCAATCCTCCCACTCAAATTCCGAAAATTGATCGCCTCCGTGGCTGCGAGCAGCATCCGTCGATATTAGCAGATCACGGACTATGCGATGGGCCGGGCCTTCTAAATTCCTGATTGACAGGAGAGATCTG
This sequence comes from uncultured Acidobacteriota bacterium, assembly GCA_963728575.1. Classification (GTDB taxonomy): domain Bacteria; phylum Acidobacteriota; class Blastocatellia; order Pyrinomonadales; family Pyrinomonadaceae; genus PSRF01. The sequence continues at coordinate 491,091 of CAVSKT010000011.1, read as the reverse complement.
ACGGGACTATGTTGTTCCTGCTGTTCGAATTTTCGTCAGCTCACAACCCACTAACCGCCCCGTTCCTTACGCGCATTTACGGATGAGAGTCGAAGCCATGTATCTCAAGAAATTTCGATCACTGGTCGTAGTTATTTGCCTCAGCGCATTCGCCACAAATATTTATGCGAGTTCACCTCTTTCGCCACCTCAAACACAGATCGGAGCAAAAGAGGCAATACAAAATACTTTTTCGCAGTATCGAAAGGCATTGCTTGAACGCGACAGTTCAAACGGCCGCAGATGTGGTCGATGCGCGCACCATCGCACTCTATGCGCAGATTTTGACAGACGCTGGACTAACTCTACTTCTTCGTTCGCCAATGAGTACGTCTCAGATCCTCATCGGCATCACGACGTACTTGTAATCGTAGTCGCCATTCTCTGATGGCTTGAGCTGGGCCTGAGAATTTCCGTCTTTGAACTCGAAGGCGACTTTTGCATCGCCGACTACGTTCAGGAATTCCTGCAGGTATTGAGCGTTGAAGCCGATGTCGGTTACATCGCCGGCGTAGTCTGTTTGAATGGTTTCGTTTGCTTCACCTTCTTCGGCGTTTTGAGAACTGATCACGAGCTGGTTCGGCTCGAGATGGAAGCGAATCGCGTGAGATCTTTCATCGGCCATCAAGGCAACTCGCCTGATCGCGAGATTGAGCAGACTGCTATTGAACTCGACTGACTTGTCGTTGTTCTTCGGCATCACCATTTCATAATTTGGAAACTGTCCATAAAGCATTCGAGAAATCAACAACCTCGATCCGGCCTCGAAATAGATATGATTTTCATCCATTCCCAAACTAATCTCTTCATCAGAACCTGCGGTGAGTTTTGTTAACTCAGCCAACGTCTTTCGCGGAATGAGCGTGTCGATTGTTTCGTTAGACCCGTTTCTTGCGAGGCTCTTCTTCTCAACATACGCGAGCCGGTGACCGTCAGTTGTCACCATCCGCGCTCCATTTCCGTCGAGAACAAACTTGGCGCCCGAGAGCGTGTAACGTGATTCTTCCTGAGTGATGGCGAAAATTGTTCGATCGATGAATGTTTTGATTACGCTGGCAGGGAGTTTTGTTGGAGCTGACTTGAACGACGGAACTTCCGGAAACGCATCTCGCGCAACGCCCACCATCTTGAACCTGGCGCGATCGCATTTAACCGTGACCCATTCGTTTTCTTCTTTCTTGAAACTGACTGGCGCGTCTGGAAGCAATCGTGCGATTTCGAAAAGTTTCCTGGCCTGAACACACATCGATCCCGGCGTCGTAATCTCCTCAGCATCCATGTCACAACGAATGGTCACGTCGAGGTCCGTGCCAGTGATTCTGATCGATGTTTCACCGACTGATTCGATGAGGATGTTTGAGAGCACCGGTATGGTGTTCTTCTTCTCAACAACACCCTGAACAAAGCCGAGTTCCTTTTGCAGGTTTTGTTTACTGACTACGAATTGCATTGCCATCACTCCTTCAGGCTATCCACAAGCCGCACTCGCGTTTCTGCTATCACAAGTTTAAAACTGAATATTAAAAGATCTAGTAGCAGTAGTAGGTGCCTGTGGATCTGTGAAAATTCCGGTAAACTAAACTCTTCGAAATACTTGCGACGCTATACGCCCTGTGGAAGCCTGTTCAAAACTCCACTAACCGTTTCGGAAAAAATTCGAGGACGTGAACATTAACACATTTCCACAAAACGTTCTCGGTGGACTGTGGATTACTCATGCTGTCTTAGCTATTTTTGTAACGACTCCGAGAGTTCGCTAATGAGTCTTTGCAGAGTTTCGTCGGTTGTTACAAGCTTCTCAATCTTCTCCACCGAGTGCATCACAGTCGTGTGATGCTTGCCGCCAAACGCACGACCGATCTCGGGGTAACTGTGCTTGGTTAAGTGCTTGCAAAGATACATCGCAACCTGACGAGGGTGAGAGATCTGCCGCGCATTGTTCTTCGAAATCAATTCTTCATTCGTCAACTTGTACGTCGACGCAACCAACTTCTGGATCTGCTGAATAGTGACGACTCCCGATTCCTCTTCCTTAGCGATATTTCTAATCGCATCCTGAGCCAGGCTCTTCGAGATAGGTTCTCCTCGCAGTGATGAAATTGCGATCAGACGAACCAACGAGCCTTCGAGCTCGCGAATATTACTTTTCACTCTGCCGGCGATGAACATCGCGACGTCGTCGGGGATTGGTACGCCGATCAGATCGCCTTTCCGTTTCAGAATCGCGATCTTGGTTTCGAGGTCGGGTGGCTCGATATCGGCGATCAATCCCCATTCGAAGCGCGAGTGCAGACGTTCCTCGAGCGTTGGTATTTCCCGCGGCGGACAGTCGGAGCTAATCACAATCTGCTTTTGTTGATCGTAGAGAGCGTTGAATGTGTGGAAGAACTCTTCCTGCGTGCGTTCCTTGCCGGCCATAAACTGAACGTCGTCGATCAGGAGTACGTCAACCGATCGATACTTTTCACGAAAGCTCTGTGTCTTATCGTAGCGAATCGCGTTGATAAGATCGTTCATGAATCGCTCAGACGAGATGTAGCAAAGTTTGAGGTGCTGGTTACGAGATTTGATCGCGTGACCACACGCGTGCATCAGGTGAGTCTTGCCGAGTCCCACACCACCGTAAAGGTAGAGTGGATTGTAAGTTCGTCCCGGTGCTTCGGCGACGGCGAGTGATGCAGCGTGCGCAAACTGATTGCACGAGCCGACCACAAAACTCTCGTAAGTATATTTTGAGCTGAGTGAAGGTTCTGACTGCTGTAGTGGAATCGGTTCACTGACCGTTACGACCGGTGACGTGTTGGTTGAAGTCGATGTTTGCAAATCGAGTTGGACTTCGGGGATTGAAGCGTCCAGCGCGAGAGGCTCCTGAACCCACTCGGGAACTTTGCCCACAACCCAACCGACGGAGTAACCCGACAATCGTAGCTCGCTCAAAGACTCAGCCAGGACGTTGCCATAGTTGCTCACGACGACGTCTTTAACAACCTGATTCGGCGCGCGTAGATTGATTACGTGTTGAGAGTTGTCGAGACTTTCAAATTGGATTGGACTGAACCAGGTATCGAGAGTTTGTTGATTTAGTCTGCCTTTGAGTGAGTGAAGAATCTGGCTCCAAACATTCGTCTCAACAAAAGTATTCATCGAAAAACCGCTGAGGGAAGGCGTTCAATTTGACTAAAGCCGCGTAATAGAAGCGTACGCTGATAATGCTCGCTCTCTCCGCCGAACTCTAACCGAGTCCTGTCCCGTACTTCGTTCGGCAACCACCCAAAAGCAGGCCCCGGGAGTTTTCCACAACGTTTTCCACAGCAAGTGGAAAAAACTCCCGAGTGTTAAAGTGTTGCTTTAAAGTCTTTTTATATCAATTACTTAGAGGGTGGCTACCTTCAAAGCCAGCGGAGACTAACATAGAAGTTTCGGATTGATCAAGGGACGTAAAAGAATAAAACAGCACTCTGATCCGTGTTGAGAGAAGCCCGAACTCAAGCATCGTTCCAGTACGCTACATTGTTGAACAGAGATGAGGTGAACATGGATGAAACGAAGCATCGAAATCCTGTTCAGCGGCGTTCATTTGTGTCCCCGCTGAGTGGCTCCCGTTTCTTGACATAAACACTGGCCGCGATTAGTCTTAGGGTTTTCGTTTATAAGGAGATTTCATTTCTATGTCGAAGCGCACTTTTCAACCCAACAACCGGCGACGCGCAAAGACACACGGCTTCCGGGCGCGCATGGCCACCAAGAATGGACGCCTGGTGCTGAAGAGACGGCGCGCCAAAGGCAGAAAGCGCCTTACTCCCGCTCATTATTGATGCGGAAGTATTTGCGGGATACTGCTGAATTCCAGCACGTCTACCGGAACGGCAAGCGGTATGAAGGCGTATTCATCACCGCATTCGTCATTGAAAATCAGGAACTGAACCATCGCCTCGGAGTTACGGCTTCAAGAAAGGCTTTGGGCAAAGCGGTACAACGGAACCGCGCGAAACGGTTACTTCGCGAGACCTTCCGATCGAATGAAACTTTATTGCACGAGCTCACGAAGAATTACGATTGGGTGCTGAACGCGAAGGCGGCGGTTTTAAGTCAAAAGGTCGCGGCGCCTTGCCAGGAGTTGAAGGGAATTATTGAAAAGGTTGGACGGCTCGAGACATCGGGAACACGCGAACCCAAATAAGAAGTGATGGATGTGTGAAGAGCGTTCTAATCTCATTACTCAGATTTTATAAGTTGGCGATTTCACCGCTTCTACCCCCTTCGTGCAGATTCATTCCCACATGCTCGGAATACGCCGTTGATGCCATCTCCCGTTATGGTGCTTTGCGCGGAAGCGGAATGGCTTGTCGTCGAGTGCTCCGTTGTCATCCGTTCCATCCGGGTGGGTACGATCCTGTTAAGTAAGTTTGTTTATAACGGCGTGAATTTATAACTGAATGCAACAGAAGCGACTTTTAGTAGCATTAATAATTTCCTCAGCAATCCTGTTTCTGTGGAGTTTTCTGTTTCCACCTCAACAGGCTCCAGATCCGGCCGCGACGCCATCGCCGAGTCCGAACGCAACGGCAACACAGCAAGCTGGTTCGAGCACGCCGGTTCCGGGTCCGACCATCATTCCGCTGACAACTGTGAATACTGCGCCGCAGCGGACGATAACGATCCGAACACCGCTGTACGACGCAAAGTTCGACACCCTCGGCGCAGAACCGACCAGTTGGATCCTAAAGAAGAATAAGCACAGCGACGCACCGATCTATTCCGTTGCGGGTCACAAGAAAGATCGCATTCCGCTCGAATTGATCTCGCCGGAAGGATTGAAACGACAGCCACGCATGGTCCCGTTGCAATTGCACACCGGAGACAGTGGCCTGGACGTGGTGCTGAGTTCGTCAACTTACCGAGTGGAAGGTATTGATGTCGCAAACGGCGACGTCGATCTAGATCTTAAACCGGGCGAAAAGAAAGAAGTCACATTTGTTCTCGACGACGCAAACGGAGTTCAGGTCAGGAAAAAGATCGTCTTCGACGCCGATCGTTATGAAACTGATCTCTCGCTTCTCGTGAAACGTGGCGAAGAGACGATACCGCAAGTCAAGCTTGCGATTGGTCCAAGCATTGGCGATCAGGGCATTGAGTATCACACGTTTTATTCAGTGGCTCCTGAAGCAGTGGGTTTCATTGCTGATAATCTCGAACGTCACGTTGCGGCGGCGATTAACGGGAACACGAGCAGTCCCGATCGACTTTACCTCAACGGTCCCGCTGATTGGGCCGGCGTGGCCGACACGTACTTCGGCATGGTGGCCGTTCCTACCAGAAGAACTGAAGGACTCGAATTCCGCACGATCGCTTACGAGCATAAACAAAAAAATGGCGGCGTCGAGAAAAGGTTTCTAGTTACGGGACTCGTGCCGGTGTTGTCTGACGGCTCGCGTACGGTCGTTTACGCAGGGCCAAAGGACCATTACCTGTTGAGTGATGGCAGCAGAGACATCAGCTCGGTCGTGCAACGCCCGATCGATCTCGAAGGACTGATTGACTACGGTTTTCTCGGTTGGCTATCGAGACCGATTGCCGTCCCGATCCTCAACGCCATCACTTATCTCTACAAGGTGACCGACAGCTATGGCGTCGCGATCATTCTGTTCACGATCGTGATCTACTCCTTGTTCTTTCCACTGAAGTGGCGTTCGTCTAAAGCCATGAAGAAGGCGCAGAAGCTCGCGCCAAAAATGAAAGAGCTCCAGGAGAAGCTCAAAGGACTGAAGCAGAACGATCCGAAGATGAAGGAACTGCAGATGGAGCAGTTGCGGCTGATGAGGGAAGGCAATCCGCTCGGCGGTTGTTTGCCGCTGCTCATTCAGATGCCGTTTCTGTTTGCTCTGTATCGCGCGATCACGATCTCGCTCGATTTTCGTCAAGCGAGTTTTCTTTGGATACCAGATCTCTCTGCGGCCGAACCTTACTTGATCCACGTCTTGCCTATCCTGATGACAGGGACGATGGTGGTACTCCAACTTGTGACGCCGGCGCCGTCCGCAGATCCACTTCAAAGAAAAATGATGGCGATCGGCATGCCGCTGTTCATGCTTTATGTTTTGTGGAGTGCGCCCTCAGGCTTAGTTTTGTACTGGCTCGTTGGTAATATCGTCGGGTTCTCGCAACAGTTTTTGATAAACCATTTGACTAAATCGGACGAGCAGGTTCCCGCGCCACCGCCAGCGAAGGGTCCGAAGGGTCCCAAAAAAAAGATTGACGCAACTGCGTCAACCTAGCGAACGATTGATTCATGACCGAGGTTAGTCACAAAGCAGCGGAGTTTCTCGAGAACGTCTTTGAGATGACGGGCCTGCAACTGCAAGTCGCAGTTAAGCAGGGCATTGCTGGCGAAGTGTTGGATATCGAAGGTCGCGATGCGGAGTTGTTGCAAGCGCAAACGGGCGAACTGCTGGAAGCATTGCAGCACTTGATTAATCAGGTTTTTGGAAGAAGTTTGACTGGCGGAGCAAGGCTGGTTTGCGATGTGCACGGCTTCCGCGCGACGCGCGAAGCCGAGCTACAGGCGATGGCAAATCTCGCTGCTAATCGCGTTCGCCAAACGGGCATCGCGTTTACGTTTGAGCCGATGAGCGCAAACGAAAGAAGGATCATTCATTTGACCCTCGCCGAGAGTCCGGATCTTTTTACTGAGTCGATTGGCGACGGCGCTGATCGCAAGTTGAGAATTGCCCGCAAGACTTAATACCCTTCTACTCGAAACCGGCTGTCCCCAAATCGTCTCATTTGTCATTTCAATGAGCACCATCGTCGCACTATCAACGCCGAGAGGGCGCGGAGCTCTCGCCGTGATTCGCTTGAGCGGTCCGGATGCGATCGCGATCGCGAAGAAGATGTGTGGCTTCGATGAAGTTGATCCGCGACGAGCAATGCTTACAACGTTGACGCGTCCTGCTGACCAGGAGATCCTGGACCAGGTTCTGTTGACTTGTTTCCCAGCGCCTCACTCTCTGACGGGAGAAGACGTAGTGGAGATCAGTTGTCATGGATCGCCGGCGGTAGTGCGCAGCATCATCGATGCCACCCTCGAGCTTGGCGCCGTGCTCGCTGGACCAGGAGAGTTCACGCTTCGTGCGGTGTCGAATGGAAAGATCAACCTGGCCCAGGCGGAAGCCATTCGAGATTTGATAGCGGCGCAGACTGACGCCGCGGTGAAGCAAGCATCTCGTCAGTTGAATGGAGAGTTGTCGAATGCGCTTGGTCCATTTAAAGAGAAGCTTGTTGAAGTGATCGTTTTGTTGGAGTCGGCACTCGAGTTTGTTGAAGAAGATATACCTGCGCCGCGCGTTGACGAGATTGATCGAGAATTAGAATCAGTAAGTGCCGGTGTTCAAAAACTGAAGCAGAGCTACAGTGCTGGTCGATTGCTTCAGGAAGGAATTCGAGTAACAATCACAGGCCGCCCAAATGTGGGCAAGTCTAGTCTTTTCAATAGTTTAATAGAACGAGAACGAGCGATCGTTACCGATATCCCAGGCACGACGCGCGATACACTTACCGAGGCGATCGATCTTGAAGGCATCCCGGTAATTCTCACCGACACTGCGGGGTTGCGCGAAACAACTGACGGAATCGAGACGTTGGGAATCGAGCGAACTCGCAGAGCGATGGGCGATTCGGATCTCGTGCTCGTTGTGCTCGACGGTTCTGCTGAACTTGGACCACCGGATCACGATCTGATCAATCAAACAGCAGATGCGCGCCGGCTGATCGTTTTGAACAAGAGCGATCTTCCGCGCTTCAAAGCCGCGGGTTGTTGTGTTGATGAGCTTCAACCGATTAATGTATCTGCGAAGACGGGTGAGGGGCTCGCGAGTTTACGTGCTGCGATCCTTTCGAGCGTGAATAGCAATGGAATGGATGACGGCAGTTTACTGATAACAAACGCCCGTCATCACGATCTATTGTCCAACACGCAGCATGAGATCGAAGCCGCGCGCACCGCTTTGCGTGATCGACAAAGCGAAGAGCTCGTGCTCGTTCCTTTGCACAATGCTTTGAGGTTCTTGGGCCAGATCACCGGAGAGACGACGACGGAAGATATTCTGTCGGAGATATTCGCAACCTTTTGTATCGGGAAGTAGTAGCCATGTCGTTCGACGAGGTATTCAATGTAATCGTGATTGGTGCAGGCCATGCGGGCTGCGAGGCCGCATCGGCCGCCGCTCGACTTGGCGCCGAGACCGGGCTGATCACCCTGAATCTCGACCTCATCGGGCAGATGTCCTGCAATCCGGCGATTGGCGGAATCGCGAAGGGACATCTCGTGCGAGAAATTGACGCACTCGGCGGAATCATGGGGCGCGTAATCGACCGGACTGGAATTCAGTTCCGCCTGCTGAATCGTTCGCGCGGGCCGGCGGTTCAGTCGCCGCGAGCCCAGGCGGATCGCATGCGCTATCGCGCGGAGATGCGCCGCACGCTTGAAGCAACATCGAATCTGCACCTGCGCCAGGGAAAAGTTGTCGACTTCGTAATTCATCAAGGGCGATTGGTGGGTGTCGTCCTGGAAGATGGACGAGAGTTTGGCGCGGACGCCGTCGTCGTCGCGACCGGCACGTTCCTCAACGGACTGATACATACCGGTCGACGAACTTATTCAGGTGGGCGCGCTGGCGAACCCGCGTCGATCGAGCTTTCCGAAACTTTGAAGCGACTCGGATTTCCGGTTGGACGTTTGAAGACCGGTACGCCGCCGCGCCTTGACGGCAGAACAATCGACTGGCGCGCTTTTGAACCGCAGCCGGGAGATCGCGTGCCCGTGCCGTTCTCGTTTTCAACGGACAGCCTCGAGCAGGAACAGATCCACTGTTACATCGGCTACACGACCAACCAGGTACACGACGCCATTCGCGACAATCTGGCGGAGTCACCGCTCTATTCGGGAAAGATCAGCGGGGTTGGACCGAGATACTGTCCTTCTATAGAAGACAAGGTCGTTAAGTTTTCTGACAAGTCGCGGCACCAGCTATTTCTCGAGCCGGAGGGTCACGACACAAACGAAGTTTATTTGAACGGATTTTCGACGTCTCTGCCTGCTGAATTGCAGCAGGATCTGGTGCGCATGATTCCCGGGCTCGAAGAAGCGATGGTGATTCGACCGGGTTACGCGATCGAGTACGACTTTGTTGACCCGCGAGAATTGGGACCGGATCTTCAAACCATGCGCTTACCGGGTCTCTTCCACGCAGGACAGATCAACGGAACTACCGGTTATGAAGAGGCGGCGTGCCAGGGACTTTTGGCGGGGATCAACGCGGCGCTTTACACACAGAAACGCGAGGCGTTCCGGTTGCGACGTGAGGAGTCGTATATCGGAGTTCTGGTTGAGGATCTGATCAAGCAAGGCGTCGACGAGCCGTACCGGATCTTCACTTCGCGAGCGGAGTATCGCCTCGCGCTGCGTTATGACAATGCGGACGCGAGGCTTGAGCGTTACGGCAGGGAACTCGGATTGGTCGGTGATTCGGATTGGGAGAGGTTCAACTCGCGACAAGCTCGGCTTGCGAAACTACGAACGGCATTGGATAACACGCGTCTGCGACGCGCAGATGCACAGCATGCGGCAGTTTCGGCCCTCATCGGCGCGGATCTTGGCGACTCGATTTCCCTCAGTCAATTAGCGAAGCGGCCAAAAGTGACAGGGGACCTGATCATGTCCCTCCTGCCGGCAGAGTTGAAACCCATCGCCGAAGCAGATCTCACGTCAGTGCTGGCTGATTCGCTTTATGAAGGCTATCTCGACTCGCATAAAGCGACCATTGCCCGGCTGTACCAGCATGACACCCTGAGAATTCCCCGCGAGACTCCATTTCGAAGCATCAGCGGCCTGTCGAACGAAATCGTCGAGCGCCTCAACCGCGCTCAGCCCCAAACTTTCGGCGAAGCACGACGGCTTCCGGGTCTGACGCCCGGTGCCCTATCGACGCTCCTGGTCTTCCTTTCAGCCCACCAAAAGAGCGCATAATCCACGAGCGGGCGGCCACAAGAGGGCCGCCCCTACAAGGTTTTTTAGCGTCTTGATGTAACTGTAGGGCGGCCCTCTGTGGCCGCCCGGCTTTCGTCCCCCAGCCCCACAGGCATGTTTCACGTGTCCCATCGGGCAGGGCGGGACACGTGAAACATCTCTTTTGTGGCTAGCTCGGGCTGTAGTGTGTTAGGTTTAGCGCCAAAGATGCCGATGACCAAAGCGATAGCCGTCGCCAATCAGAAAGGCGGAGTCGGTAAGACCACCACCGCGGTCAATCTGGCCGCAATCATCGCCAAATGGGGGAGTAGAGTCCTTCTAGTAGACGCGGATCCCCAGGGAAACGCGACTTCCGGCATCGGTATCCAGCGAGGTAGCTTCCGTCGCAACCTCTATCACGCCCTCGTCCTCGACGATCCAATTTCAGCCATTATCTTGCCAAGCGGTATTCCCGGACTTGATGTGATCCCGTCGCATAAAGATCTCGCGGGCGCTGAAATCGAACTCGTTGAGGTCGACCAGCGAGAGTTTCGTCTGAAGCACGCGCTCTCGAGTGTCGAGGCGAATTACGACTACATCATTATCGATTGCCCGCCGTCGCTTGGGCTCTTGACTCTTAACGCGCTCACCGCCGCCAAGTCGCTCCTCGTTCCGATTCAGTGTGAATACTACGCACTCGAAGGAGTCACCGAGCTGTTCGATACACTCGCTCGAATCCGGCGGCTACACAATCCCGGTCTAATGATCGAGGGCCTGTTGTTGACCATGTATGACGAGCGCACGAACCTGTCGGCAGCCGTAGCCGCGGATCTTCGCGACTTTTACGGACTACAGGTTTTTCAAGCGGTGATTCCCAGAAATGTCAAACTTGCGGAGGCTCCGAGCTATGGCAAGCCAATAATCAGTTATGACGCGCACTCCAAGGGGGCTGAAGCTTACTCACAATTAGCCAGGGAGATTATTCATGAACAGAAAAGCGCTGGGTCGGGGGCTGGGGGCTCTTCTATCGTCTGACCGCACCATTGATCTCGGAACTGAACCGTCCGAGGTCGATCTCGACTCGATCGTGCCCGGTCCGATGCAGCCGCGCACGCATTTCGACGAAGCGAGTCTTCAGAACTTGGCTGACTCGATAAAAAGCCATGGCGTGGTCCAGCCGCTACTCGTGCGGCGTCGTGACGGCGGATTCGAATTGATTGCCGGTGAGCGGCGTTGGCGAGCGGCAAAACTCGCTGGGCTGACGCGCGTGCCGGTCGTGGTGAAGGAAGTTCCAGATGAGAGTCTTCTCGAAATCGCGTTGATCGAAAATATTCAACGCGAGGATCTTAATCCGATCGAGGAAGCACAGGCTTACCGAAAGTTAATTGACACGGTAGGACTAACTCAGGAAGCGCTAGCTTCGAGAGTCGGGCGCGATCGCTCGTACATCACGAACTACTTGCGCCTGCTTCGTCTGCCCGAAGATCTTCAGCAACTTGTTAAGGAGGGACGACTGTCAACCGGACACGCGCGCACGATCCTGGCGCTCAGTCATCCGGATCAACAGCGACGGTTGGCGAGACAGATCATTGATGGCGGGCTTTCGGTTCGCGCAACGGAACAACTTGTTCACCGGAAACTCCAAGAGAGTTCCGCGAAGGGCCAACCGGCGCCCCGGGCGGTCGATCCGAACATTCGAGCTGCTGAGACGAAGTTGAGGCGAGCACTCGGGACGCAGGTAAAGATCTTGATGTCGGAGCAGGGGAGAGGCAAGGTTGAGATCAGCTTTTTTAATAATGACGACTTGGATCGGATCTACAATCTGCTAATGAGTCAAGACCGGATGCACAATGTAAATTCGGCCTGAGTACTTTGTAAAAAGATAAGGAGCAGACACGGATTGAAAGGATCCTTTAATCCGTGTTTATGGCTCCGGTTGACCCTCCCCGAGCACCATGTTAGACTCGCGCGCTTTTCGATAGCGACAATTTTCACATAGATATTGGAATCGAATGCTTCTCCTCGAGACCCCAATCCAATTGGTTCCGGACGGTACCTTACTGCTCCACCTCTTGATGGTGGCGGTGATGGTTTTCATCCTGAACCGAACATTACTGAAGCCCATAAACCAGATCCTCGAGGAGCGCGATAAACAGATTGCCGGCAGGCGCGCAGAAGCGGAAAGCCTCGCGGCTGAAACGGAGGAGAAACTCCAAAAGTATAATAAGGCTCTGCACGACGCGCGCGTCGATGGTTACAGGCTCCTCGACAAGGAGCGAGCTGAAGGTTTGAGACAGAGAGAGGAAAAGCTTCGACAGTATCGTGAAGAGATGTCGAAAGAGGTTGCGACACAGGTTGAAGCGACGCGACAGCAGGAACAGGCCGCAAAGCGCGAGCTCGAAACACAGGCCGCATCAATGGGCGATTTAATTAGTTCTAAAATTCTGCGACGGCCTGCTAAATAAATTCCATAACACTTATGTTCTTGTTACTTGCTGCTGATGGAGGATGGCTCAACTACCCGGGCATTGAGCTTTGGAAGTTTGTAAACCTCGCCCTCTTTCTCCTGATTCTCATCATCGCGTTGCGTAAGAAGATAAGTCAGGCGCTACGCGCTCGAGGCGAATCGATTAAGCGCGAACTAGTCGCTGCGCAAGCTGAGCGCGAACAAGCGTTGGCACGAGTGGCTGAAGCTGACAGTCTCCTTGGCCGGCTTCACGAAGACGTTCGCACCGTTCACGAGCAATCTCAAAAGGAAGCGGAAGAGGAGCGACGACGCCTGGCGGCAGGTACCGAACGCGAACTTCAAAAACTGAAACAGCAGGCCCAACGCGAAATAGAAAGGGCTGACAAGATCGCGCGGAACGATCTGCGCGAGTTTTTTGCGAAGAGAAGTGTTGAGCTGGCTCGCGAGTCGCTGCGAACGAAAATACGACCTGAGGACGACACGCTTTTGATAAAGGAGAACATTGGTGAGTTGAGGAGGACCACGGTTTGAGTTTGCAAACGGTTGCACGGCGCTACGCCGCGGCCCTCGCCGATGTAACAATCGAACGACGTGAAGAGCGGGAGGTCCAATCGGAGTTGGACCAATGGGCCGAGATGATCGAGGCCAACCCTCAGTTAAAAGAAGTCTTCGCTAACCCCACCGTCGCTTACGATCAGAAATGGAAAGTTCTTGAAGATTTGATCTCGCGCACTTGTGTGAGAGAAACGACCGCGAGCTTTCTACGGGTGTTGCTGAAAAATCAGCGCATCTCCCAGTTGCGAGACATTGCCGAAAGGCATGGGTACATACTCGATGAGCGCGCGGGGGTGGTGGCGGCGAATGTGACTACTGCGAGACCACTTCCTGAGGAATTGAAGAACTCGCTGCATGAGACGCTTGTCGCAGCAACTGGCCGGAAGGTGCGTCTTAGTTTCACTACTGACGAGACCATCATCGGCGGCATGGTCGCGCGCATCGGCTCAACTGTGTTCGACGGCTCAGTCGAAAATCAGCTCGAGCGTTTGTCAGAGAGTTTGGCTGGTCGATGATTAGCGAGCGCCAGGATAGAGGAAATTATGGAACCAATTAGACCAAGCGAAATCAACGAGATTATTCGCAAACAGATCGAGAACTTCGAAACCGGCGTCACGGTCACCGAAGTGGGAACAGTCATTAAGATTGGCGACGGAATCGCGGAACTTCACGGCCTCGAGAAAGTAATGGCCGGCGAGCTGCTCGAGTTTCCGCACGACGTTCGCGGTCTCGCGTTGAACCTTGAAGAAGACAAAGTCGGCGCCGTGTTGTTCGGCGAGTTCCAGACGATTCGCGAAGGCGATCTCGTAAAGCGCACCGGCCGCATCATGCAGGTTCCTGTCGGCGAAGCACTGGTCGGACGCGTAGTCGACGTGCTCGGTAATCCGATCGACGATGCTGGTCCAATTGTTACTGAACATTACTATCCAGTCGAACGCATCGCTCCGGGCGTGGTCGACAGGCAACCGGTGAAGGAGCCACTGCAAACTGGTCTAAAAGCTCTTGACGCCATGGTGCCGATCGGCCGCGGACAGCGCGAGCTGATCATCGGCGATCGTCAAACAGGGAAAACCGCCGTTGCGGTCGACACGATCATCAACCAGAAAGGCAAAGACGTAATCTGCATTTACGTCGCGATTGGTCAGAAAGCGTCGACGGTGGCCCAGGTCGTCAAAACCCTGCAAGATTACGGCGCGATGGATTACACGATCGTGATCAAGGCGACTGCTTCGGATCCGGCTGCGATGCAGTTCCTGGCTCCATACTCCGGCGCCGCGATGGGTGAGTACTTCCGCGACAACGGAAAACACGCACTCACGATCTACGACGATCTTTCGAAACAGGCCGCAGCGTATCGTGAAATCTCGTTGCTGCTGCGACGTCCGCCGGGTCGCGAGGCTTATCCTGGCGACGTGTTTTACCTGCACTCGCGTTTGCTCGAGCGCGCGGCAAAACTTTCCGACCTGAAAGGCGGTGGTTCGTTAACAAGCTTGCCAATCATCGAAACGCAAGCCGGCGACATCTCCGCGTATATTCCAACGAACGTGATTTCGATCACCGACGGGCAGATCTTCCTCGAAGCCGATCTTTTCAACTCCGGCTTCCGTCCGGCAATCAACGTCGGCAACAGCGTTTCGCGCGTGGGTGGATCGGCGCAGATCAAAGCCATGAGACAAGTCGCGGGAACACTGCGACTCGACCTGGCCCAGTTCCGCGAGCTTCAGGCGTTCGCGCAGTTTGGTTCTGATCTCGATAAGTCGACGCAAGCACAGTTGGCACGCGGACAGCGTCTCACTGAAATCCTGAAACAGCCGCAATATCAACCAATGGACGTTGAAAAACAGGTGCTCGGCATCTGGGCGGCGACGAATGGTTTCACCGACGACGTCGCTGTCGAAGACGTGCGACGCTTTGAAACAGACCTGCTCTCGTTCGTCGAGAATTCGCATCCGGGTTTACTCGCCGCAATCGCCGAGAAGAAAACATTGACCGACGAGATCAAGTCGGAGCTCAAGACGGTTTTGGAAGATTTCAAGCTTGAGTGGGGCAAGTCTTCCAAGTCAGAAGGAGTAACAATTCCGGAACGAGCGGCAACGAGTGCCGCCGCGCAGCCGACGGCCTAACGACGTACTCAAATGCCGAATCTTTTAGACATACGCCGGCGCATCAAGTCGGTGAAGAACACGCAGCAGATCACGAAAGCCATGAAGATGGTTTCTGCCGCGAAACTCAGGCGCGCCCAGGACCGCGTCATTACCGCGCGTCCGTTCGCTAACAAGATGAGCGAGGTTCTCGGCGAGCTCGCGAAGCGAACCAGTGAGGACTTTCATCATCCGCTTCTCGACCTTCGCGGCGATCAGCGTTACCTGCTCGTTCTGATTACTGCCGATAAGGGTTTGTGCGGTGCTTTCAACACAAACCTCACCAAAGCTGCGCAGACTTTCATCCGCGAAAACTCCGACAAGCAGGTCGAGCTGATTGCCGTCGGTCGCAAAGGACGCGATTTCTTTCGTAATCGCCGCGGAGTCATCGCAGCGGAGTTTCTTGGATTAACAGGGAAAGGCCGCGTCGAGTTTTCTGAAGCGGTTGAAGTTGCACGTTCCATCATCGACCTCTATACCGAAGACACAGGCATCGATAAAGTTTTTCTTCTATATAACGAGTTCAAGTCAGTTCTTTCGCAACGCGTGGTGAGGGAACAGTTGCTGCCAGTCTTGCGCGCAAAGACGGAAGAACCTGACGCCAGGACACAGCAGCCCGTAAATCTTGTCGACTACATCTACGAGCAGCCCCCCGAGGAGATGTTTGGAACACTGCTGCCGCGGTTGATTGAGACGCAGATCTTTCGCGCGCTGCTCGAGTCGATAGCTTCAGAACAAGGCGCGCGTATGACGGCGATGGATTCCGCATCCAAAAATGCGAGCGAGTTGATCGAGAGTTTGACTCTCAACATGAACCGCGTTCGCCAGGCAGCGATCACAAACGAGATCATCGAAGTTGTTTCAGGCGCGGCCGCGCTCTAACTTTTGCCACAAGTAGGCACAACCAAGTCAGGTAAGATCAGGCTTCTCACCCATTACTTACCACTGATCGTCTGGCTTGCATTTATTTCCTTTGCTTCCTCGGGCAGCTTCTCCGCCGGAAACACATCGCGCATCATTGGTCCACTCATACTCTGGCTTTTTCCAAATACGACCCCCGAAACTCTCTTAGTGGTCCACTTCATCACGCGGAAAGCTTGCCCACTTCACCGAGTACGCCATTCTCGGATTCCTGGCCGCACGCGCATTTCGCACTTCGCCACGACGGGCCATCAATAGTCGATGGTTTGCAATCTCACTGACGCTAATTGTCACGTTTGCCCTGATGGATGAGTACCGCCAAACCTTTGTTCCAAGCCGGACGGGGTCGATATATGACAGCCTAATTGATATGGCAGGCGGACTTACGGCCCTGCTCGTTGTTCGCAGGCGCGGCAACAGAACCGAGCGCGGTAGCGCCGGGTAAATAATAGCATCGGAGTTTGTGGCACCAAGATTTACCCGGCGCTACCGCGCTCGGTTCTGTTTGTCGCCTAAACGATTTTCACCTTCCGAGCGTATAATCTCCCGAGGTTTTAATCTTTGGACAGAATGAGGCTGAAAAATGGGAATACTTGATCGACTTAGCCCGAGTGCGCAGTTTATTGAAGTAATTGAATGGCTCGACGATTCGCATAACACTCTCCTTTACCGCTTTCCGGTCAAGGACCAGGAAATCAAGAATGGAGCGCAGCTAATCGTGCGTGAATCGCAGACGGCGGTGTTCGTTTACGAGGGCCAGATAGCCGATCAGTTTCCGCCGGGCCGCTACACAATCGACGGCGGTAATACGCCGATCCTTTCGAAGTTGGGCGCCTGGAAGCACGGATTCAACTCGCCGTTCAAATCCGAAGTTTACTTCGTCAACACGAAACAGTTCACCGATCTCAAATGGGGCACACCGAACCCGGTGATGATGCGCGACACCGACTTCGGCATGGTTCGCCTGCGTGCGTTCGGGATCTACTCGATGCGCGTTGCCGATCCGCAAGCGTTCATCAAAGAAGTTGCGGGAACGAGCGGCCGGTTTATCACCGAAGATGTTGAAGGTCAACTCAAGCGTACGTTGGTTGGCGGCTTCAGTGATGCGCTTGGTGAGTCGAAGATCGCTGCTCTCGACCTGGCTTCTAATTACGACGAGCTCGGGAAGTTCACACGCACCAAGTTGAACGAAGAGTTCAAAACTTTCGGACTGGAGTTGACCAAGTTTGTCATCGAGAAGATTTCGCTTCCTCAGGAAGTCGAAGCCGCGATGGACAAGCGCACATCGATGGGCGTGATCGGCGATGTTGGACGTTACGCTCAATTCCAGGCTGCTGATGCGATGCGCGATGCGGCGCAGAATCCTGGAGGCGGAGCAGGTGCAGGCATGGGACTCGGCGCCGGCTTCGCGATGGGAAACGCGATGGTGAATAACTTGAACGACGCGATGAAACAGTCGAAAGAAGGAGCGGGTGCAGCTCCTGCGACTGAAAGCGGCGTGCCGTGTCCGCAGTGTGGTAACAAAAACGCTTCCGGCGCAAAGTTCTGCCACGAGTGCGGGGCGAAACTTGGAAAGGCGACGTGCGCGAATTGCCAGGCGGAGTTGAATCCCGGCGTAAAATTCTGCAACGAGTGCGGTACTAAAGTGTAAAGTGGACTGAGCGTTAACAGAACCGAGCGCGGTAGCGCCGGGTAAAACTCCCTCGATTGGCGCTCTAATTTAACATCGACCCGGCGCTACCGCGCTCGGTTCTGTTGTTGCTAGAGATTCCCATGTTCAGAGGGTTGACGCGTCCACGCCGGGTTGTCATTACCGGAATGGGGTGTGTCACGCCGCTCGGAATCGGACGCGACACGTTTTGGGAAGGCCTCGTCACCGCTAAAAGCGGCGTTCGTAGAATCGAGGCCTTTGATCCTTCCAGCTCTCCTGTTCAGATCGCTGCGGAAGTCCCGTCATTCGACTGGCAGTCGCAGCTCAATCCTAAAGATCGCAAACACGTTCCACGCACGGTGCCGCTCGCGCTCGCGGCTGCACGCGAAGCGCTGGAAGACGCTCAACTCTTTCCGAATGATCTTTCGCTGGACCAGCGACGCGCGTTTGGAGTTGAACTCGGCACAGGTGGCGGCGGTCTCGCATTCACCGAACAACAGTATGAGTATTGGTATGTTGGTCCAACCAACAAGGCCAGTGTTTATACGATTCCCGCTTCGACTCATGGCGGATTGTCGAGTGAGTTGTCGATGGCGTTTGGTCTGCGCGGTTTGTCGCACATCGTCTCTACCGGTTGCACGAGCTCAACTGACGCAATGGCGTATGCTGCGCAACACATCGCGCTTGGTCGTCAGGATCTGATGCTTTCGGGCGGCGTCGATGCGCCGATTGCTCCCGGCATTCTTGCGGCGTTCAATCTCATGACAGTTTTGACTGACGAGTGGAACGACGAACCGCATCGTGCATCGAGGCCTTTTTCACTCAATCGATCGGGAATCGTGCTCGGTGAAGGTGCGTGGATCTACGTCCTCGAGGAATTCGGCCACGCCAGAAATCGAGGCGCGCGCATTTACGCAGAGATTACTGGCTACGGTGCGACCTGTGATGCTTATCATCGAGTTCGATTAGCTGAAGATGGCGATGAACCAGCGCGTGCGATGCGTCTTGCGCTCCAGGACGCGGGTTGCGAACCGAAAGACATTGATTACGTTAACCTGCACGGCACCTCGACCCTGCTGAACGATCGGATCGAAACGAGCGCATTGAAACTCGCGTTCGACGGACATGCCGCGCGCATTCCGATGTCCGCGACAAAGTCGCAAATCGGTCATCCGCAGGGCGCAAGCGGCGCCGCAGGTGTAGCAGCCGCGCTCTGCGCGATGCACACAAACAAAATCCCGCCCACGATTAATCTTGATGAACCTGACCCTGATTGTGATCTCGACTACGTTCCCAACGAAGCTCGTGAAGGAAACGTAAGAATTGCCCTCTGCAACTGCATCGGCTTCGGTTCGAAAAACAGTGCGTTGGTGATTCAGAAGGTTGGTCATTAGTCAGGTTCAAATGCTCGACAAGTTCAAACGACGCAGCGCTAAGCTGGAACATCTCGATACGGGTGCCTACACGCCCGCGGAGTATGAAGCGTGCATCGGCGAGTTGCAGTTAGTGAATCGCTGGATGGGCGACGCTTACTCGTTGAAGGCAACGGTGTTTCGCGAGATCGAAGCGGAGTCGTTGCGAAGCTTTTCGATTCTTGACGTCGGCGCGGGATCGGGTGAGCTGTTGCGCGTCACAGCGACATGGACCAGGCGAACCGGACGCAGATTCACCGCAGTCGGTCTGGAGTTGAATGAACGCTCTGCGGAGTCGATCATTGAAGAGTCAGATCGGTTTCACGAGATCAGTTCGGTGCGTGGGAACGCGCTAGAGCTTCCGTTTGCCGACTCGACGTTTGATTATGTGATGTGCTCGCTGTTTACGCATCACTTTAGTGACGGGCAAGTGGTCCAAATTCTTCGCGAGATGAGCCGGGTTGCGAAACGGCGCATATTTGTGATCGATCTGCACCGGCATCCGGTCGCGTATTTTCTTTACACGACTGTGGGCAAGCTGGTATTGCACAATCGTCTGCTTCGGCATGATGGCGCGTTGTCGATACTGCGGAGTTTCAAGACGGATGAATTAATTGAATTGGCCCAACGCGCGGGTCTCAAGGATGCGTGGGTTGAGCGTCACTTCCCGTTTCGCCTGGTTTTGAGCGGCCGTAATCATGCATGACTTTGATGTGATCATCGCAGGTGGAGGGCCGGCGGGGAGTAGCGCCGCGATACATCTCGCGCGTCATGGGCTGCAGGTTCTTCTCGTCGAACAGAAAAAATTCCCGCGACCAAAACTCTGCGGCGAGTTCATTTCTCCCGAATGCGAACAGCACTTTCAACGACTCGGCGTCGCTGAGGCAATGAGCTGTTCAGCTCCATCGCTCCTGACCGAAACAGTTTTCTACTCCACTCGCGGTCAGCACGTTACAGTTCCAAGCCGCTGGTTCGGCGGCCCTGCCGCACTCGGATTGAGTCGCGCCGTAATGGACGACGTGCTGCTTCGCAGAGCACGTGAGTGCGGCGTCAACATCCTTGAAGGTGCGACGATCAGTGAACCGGTAACCAACGGCAACGAAGTGCTTGGCGTACGCGTGAAGCTTGACGGACAGCAGCGCGAGTACCATGCGCCCATTTCGATCGACGCGACCGGCCGCGCGCGCATACTCACGCGAAAGTTAAATCACAGGAATGCACAAAACACTCACATCGCTTTCAAAGCGCATCTGCGAAATACTCGCGTCGCGCCAAACGCCTGTGAGATCTATTTTTATCCCGGCGGTTACGGCGGACTTAGCAGTATTGAAGGCGGGCTTAGTAACCTGTGTTTCATCATCTCCGCGGAACAAGTGAAGCGTGCGTATTCAGATCCGCAAAAAATCGTCCATGAGTGTGTGATGAAGAATCAGCGCGCTGCTTACACCCTTGAGCAGGCCCAAACCGAATCGGAATGGCTGAGCGCCTCGTGGGAGAGTTTTGGTCGACAGCGTCCCGAGTCCAGCCAGGGGCTTGCTGGCGATTGGCGATTCCGCGGCATTCATCGATCCATTCACCGGCAGCGGAATGTTGATGGCTTTCGAAAGCGGCGAACTCGCAGCGGAGGTGATTGTTCGTCATCAAGAGAGTCTCGCCACAGTAGAAGCCGAATACGCTTCAGAATATGTCCGAAAGTTCGAGTCGCGTCTGCGGATATGTGGACTTCTGCGTCGCGCTGCGTTCAAACCTCGTCTCGCCGGCTGCGCGATTGCTCTTATCGGCGCAAGTACACGATTAAAAAGTAAAATCGTAAGGGCTACTCGATCACCCAATCACGACAATCAGAGCGCGCTGGGCGCTGGTTAAACTGCTTGCCACGTTGACTCTTTTGGAGTAAAAAGGCTGAGCCAGTGCTGGTCTCTCTGTCTTTGTTGCTATCCCAGGGCGCAATGACAACGGCGCTCAGAACACTCCCGGGTGCTGTCAGCAAATCGGAGACGGATCTCCGAGTCTCGTCAAAAACTGGTATGCGAACGAAACCAAAGAGTTTTTAGTAACGCGCGAATTCCAGAGCCGCGAAAACTAGTTAAGGAGAACATGACGATGTTGCAATCGTTCAAGTCCCGACTTATCGGATCGTTTCAAATTCCCTGTTTGATAACGATCATGCTCCTCTGTGCGAACGTGGCTTTCGGACAGGCACAGTCGAATGCTGCCGACTTACAAGGCCTGGTAAAAGACGCCACGGGCGCGGTCGTCGCTAACGCGACTGTGACCGCTCGCAATCCGGCCACCAACATCTCGCGCAACACAACCACTAACGACGATGGGTTTTATCGAATCATCAACTTGCCACCCGGCGAATACGAAGTGACATTCGAAGCGCCAAACTTCAAAAAGTTAGTGTTGTCAAACGTCGTCCTGACTGTTGGCCAGGCCGCTGAGTTGAACGGGGACCTCCAACCCGGAGAGATTAGCGAGATCGTTACGGTTTCGGATGCGACTTCGGAGATAGTTGAAACGTCGAAGACCGCTGTCGCCACCACTATCGATCAGCAGCGGATCAACAACCTGCCGATCAACGAACGGAACTACATCAATTTCACGCTCACAACGTCGACGGTCGGACGCGATGCGGGCCGGCCCATTGGACCAGCCCCAACAACAGGATTGAACTTCGGCGGTCAGCGCGGACGCTCGAACCTGGTCCAGGTTGACGGCGCCGACAACACAGACAACTCCGTTAATGCATCACGATCCACCGTCAGTCAGGAAGCGGTGCAGGAGTTTCAGGTCGTCACGAATTCATTCGCGCCGGAGTTTGGACGTTCTGCGGGCGGCGTCGTCAACGTTGTTACGAAGTCAGGCACAAACGATCTTCACGGAAACGTATTCGGGTTCCTGCGTCACCGCAGTTTCCAGGCTCGTAACGCATTTGCGCCCATCGAAGATCCGCCGTTCACGCGCGCACAGTATGGATTCACCCTCGGTGGTCCTCTTAGAAAGGACCGCACGTTCTTCTTCTTCGCCTTTGAACAACGCAAACGACAGGAGTCGGGCTTCTTTACGAGTAACGTGGCCCAGGGGTTAACTGGCTCCGCGACGATTCCTGTGATTCCAGGTCTCAATCCGATCGCTCGTACATTCACTAACATCACGCCGGCTCAGGCGACGCACATCAACAATCTCCTCGCGCAAGGAACTCCGACTTCAATCTGCACCGCGCGTGCATATGCATTCTTTGCTTCAAGTGGCGGAACCACGGCCCTAACCGGCGTCAATTCTCTTCTGTCGCCGAACGACGGCAGCGGGTGTCCGGCGATTAGTCCTATTCTTCCTGGAGCCATAGGACCACGCTTTATTCTCTCAGGCGCACCGGTGCCCAGCGGTACTACAAACGCAGCGGGTCAATTCATAGCTTTCAGGCCACTAAACAATCTGCAACGAGTCTTCCCGATTACCGACGACACAACGTTCAACTCGTTCCGTTTGGACCATGTGATCACTCCGAAGCATCAATTCAGTTTCAGATTCGGTTACAACCCAAGTGAGATAACCGGTATCCAGGTCGAATCACAGAACCAATCGCTGGGCCAGAACGACTTCTCGCGCACGGGTATCCAGAAACTGCGAGACTTTTCGGCAGTTACCACGCTCACTTCGACAATAGGCGACAGCGTCGTCAACGAAGCTCGCTTCAACTTCGGCGAGCGCAGAGCGACGTTCAAATCGCAAAACGGCGACGCGGTTGCATTCAATATTTCCGGTACAGCGTTTATTGGTCGTGAACTCTTTTCCCCGGTGGTTCGCACCGAAACCCGATATCAATTTACCGACAACATAAATCTTGTTAAGGGAAACCATAACTTCAAGTTTGGCGGCGACATTGCTTTCATCAATATCCCGGAAGCAATCTTCGAACTGAATTTCGCAGGCTTGTTCAACTTTGGTGGACTCTCCGCAAACACGCTCAATCCTGCGTTCGTAGGCGCTCCACCGTTTACGTCGGTGCAGCAGTACGGTCTGGGTTTCCCCGCAAACTTCATCCAGGGCTTCGGCAATCCGGTGAGCGGCTTTGGTAATAATCCGATGGCGTTCTTCGCTCAGGACTCATGGAAAATTCGTCCCAACTTAACGCTGAACTATGGTGTTCGTTACGACTATGAGTTGACCGACGTAGTTCCTACCCTACCGCTCCGCGATCCGCTCTCCGGCATCACTCTTACTGCCGATCAGGTTCTCGCGGCACAGGATGCCATGGGAGTGCAGCAAGGTTTTCCGCGTGACAAGAACAACTGGGCGCCGCGACTCGCGGTTGCCTGGGATCCGTGGGGCGACGGCAAAACATCTATTCGAGCCGCCTTCGGAATGTTCTACGACCATCCGTTGCTCGCGATCGGTTTCAACTCCGACATCGCCGACGCTGTGCAACAGCAGCAAGGTATTCTGACGCCGGGCTCTCCGGCGCAAACGGCACTGCTCAACGCTGTGCAGGTGTTTCATGGGACCGTGTGTCCTCCGGGTGGACCAGTCACGCCGATTTGCCCTGGTGGTGTCGTAACTCCGGGCGTTGCCGTGGGATCGCAGTATCAATTCGGTCGGCAGAGATTTAATGATCAGACGTTCCCGGGCTTTGGCCCAGTGCTGCCGTTCACGCTGCACGTCCAGAAGAACTTCGAATACGCGTACGCAAATCAGGGTAACTTCACAATCGAGCGTGAAATCACGAAGGACATGACTCTCACCGGAAGCTACATCTACGTGAGCGCGCGCCATCTGCCGCACCCGCTGGACATCAATGCACCACGAACGGATTTACAGATTCAAAATTTCCGCCGGCTCACTGGTCGCGATCCGATCAGTACTACTGAAGCCGTCGCCTTCTCAATTCCGACCGCAGGCGCTCCATGTCCGGGCGGGGTGCCGCTCCAATGCTTCGCGCTTGCCGCCGCACCGCCGGGGGCTCCCGCGTTTCCAAATCAAGGTGTGCAGTTCGCGATCATCGTTCCTGGAATGATCACGGCGCCGCTGACAAATCTTGGTAGCCGCGTTGTCAATGCAGCGGTAGCAAACTTCTTCCGGCCGAGTGCGCCAAACTATTTCCTGGCCCAGGCACTATCCGGTGGCCTGGTTACTCCGGCTGTGTTGAATGGAGCACTCGCCGGTTCACTGCGAACGCCCGGAACGGTCTCGCCGTTCGGATCGATCAACGCGCAAACGTCAGATGGTAATTCGTCCTACAACGCATTGAATGTCGATCTGAAGAGACGATTTGCAAATAACTTCCAGTTCCTCGCGTCGTACACCTGGTCACACTCGATCGATGATTCGTCTGACCTGCAAACGCTCTTGCTGCCGCAGGACAATCGAAATTTCGCCGCTGAGCGTGCCGACGCGCTTTTCGATCAACGTCACCGGTTTGTTTTCAGTGGTGTGATTGCTTCGCCGAGCAGTTGGGCCTCGGGAGGCGGATTCCATCGTGCGCTCTCAAACTTCACGGTGGCTCCGATCTTCGAGATATCGTCGGGACGTCCGTTCAACATTCTGAGTAATCAGGATACGAACAACGACCAGTCGAACCAGACGGACCGCCCATCGGTACTTGATAATGGAACACTCTGCGTTCCCGGTGAGCCGGGTTGTGCGCCTTTGATTACGGGTGGCGTGTTTACGAGCGGAAGCCTCGCACGCAATATGGGACTCACGCACCGTTACATGTCGCTTGATCTTCGCCTCGCGCGATTGGTTCCACTCGGCGAGCGCGTTCGACTGGAGTTGATCGCTGAAGGCTTCAACCTGTTCAATCGCTTCAACGAAGCCTCAGCCTCGCCGTTTATCGACGACGTTCGCACCTTCAACCTGCGCGCCGGCAACGGGCGCTACTACAGCCGCCCGACCGCCGCTTACGATTCGCGGCAGTTCCAGTTTGGGCTTAAGCTGAACTTCTAAGACTTGCCACGCAAGGTGCCAAGGCGCAAAGGAAGACATGATTCCTTTGCGCCTTGGCGTCTTTGCGTCGAGAATACTCTTCGAAGGGCGAACTCAAACCGTCAATCGCGCATCCGAAGTTTGTTTAACCACCCTCTCCCGCAATACAATCATGCGCATCATGTGTAGACCTACGCTTGCTCAACGTTTTATCAGTGTCGGGGCGATTCTTTTGCTGGTCGCGGCCGCGATTCAGGCGCAGTCAACCAGACCCCGGCGAACGGGAAGGACGACGCAAAAATCGACCACATCAACCCCCGCTTCCGAACCGCTTCTTCGACCGGAACCGCAGCCGTCTCCCACGGCGCGTCGAGGCGGCTCGAATGATTCATTGCTGGATGTCCAGCCTGTCAAGCCAGTTGCGAACACCGTAGGTACGGCAGATACAAAGCAGGCATATCTTCTCCTCGAACAGAAACAGTTTGCGGCGGCGGCAAAGGCCGCAAAGGAGCTCGCGGCTTCGTTTCCCAACGATCCGGAAGCGTGGAAGATCGCGGGTTTTGCCGAGCTGAATTTGAAGCAGTACGAAGAAGCTGCGAAGGACCTCGAGAAAGCACTCACGCTACAGCGAAGCGCAAAGCAGGAAGACCCGAACACCGTGAGCGCTCTTGCACAGGCATACGTCCTTTCAGAGAAGTATCAGGACGCGTTGCCGCTTCTCATCACTGCAACCAATCGCGATCCAAATAAACCTGATGCGTTGTTGATCTACTACCGGGGAATCTCGGAGTACAAAGTAGGTAAGGTTGAGGATGCCGAAAAGAGTTTCAACTCAGTAATCAAACTCAATCCCAAAGATTCGTTGTCGCTCTTTTATCTCGCGCAGATCTCGCTTGCGAAGAATGATATCGACGGCGCAATCGCGACTTTAAATCGAGCGACAGTGAACGATGCGCGCATGACGGGTGCATGGACACTCCTGACTTCCGTTTACCTGCGACGCGCAGCCACGAGCACTGACCCGGCGAAAGCAGAGGCTGACTACCTGAGCGCCGTCCGTGCCGGTGAAGGTTTAATAAAACTGCGAACTGATGCGGAAGCCGTTACGCTTTTCGGCCAGGCTTTGATTGGTTCAAAACAATATGCGCGTGCTGCCGCCGCACTTGAGCGAGCCACTGCGGCTCCGGATGCGACCGGCGTTACGTTTTATCTTTTAGGAGTTGCGCATTCACGGGCGACAAACTTCCCGAAAGCGATTGCGGCGCTTGAGGCTGCCGCGAAGAAGTCGCCGGAAGATGTGAATGTTTATCGCGAGCTTGGTTACGCGTTCGAAGTCAGTAAGCAATACGCGAAAGCCCTTGCGGCATATCAGAAAGGCGCAGCTCTGGCCCCATCGGATCCTGATTTCAAAGAGTCGATCGAACGTGTGAAGCCGTTTGCGAAATGAGTGGCCTCGCGGCAACAGCACGAGCTTTTGCAACATACTCTTTAGTGCCTTATCTCGGAATTGTTTTCTGTCCCGGCGCGGTAGTGCTCGGGACGTTGGGCGTCGTGAGATCTTATCGAGCGCAGGTTGTGCCCGAAGAATCGTTCCGGCGTGTCTATTATACAAGCACGATCATTGGCCTCGTTGTGCTGGCGGTTCAGTTGCTGCTGTGGTGGCTTCTTTATCAAGTGCCAACGTGGGCGACCGAATTACAATAACTTTGCAGGCAAGGAGAAGGTTTATGAAAATGATTTTTGCGTTAGTGCTGCTCGGACTGTTCCTCACGGGAGCGGTTGCGCAGCGTCCTCTCGACTCCGAGCCGGCAAAGGCTCAAACGTCGACGTCGACGTCAACTGCCCCAAAAACTGTCAAAGCAAAATACGAAGGCGGCGTGTTCGGTTACACGAAGACGATGGAAGGCACGTTGACCTTTGACGATGAGAACAAGCGACTACTATTCAAAGACAAGAAGCCACCGAAAGAGATTCATATACCGTACGAAGCGATCACATCGGCTTTCGCGGACACGCAGAAGCGCCGCCCCGCTGCAGCCACGGTCGCCAGTCACATTCCGCTGATCTACGTACCAAACCCGCTAGGCTTCATCAGGACAAAGGTTCGATATCTGACGTTGCAGTACCACGATCCTGACTCGAAGGTGAATGGAATAACGAGCTTCAGGCTCGAGAACAAAGAAGTACTCGCGACCGTGTTGAAGGCACTTGCGGACAAGACTGGAATGACTCCACGCGGCGATATCTACATTAAGAAGAGCGTAGAGGATTCGAGCAAAGCACAATCACCGAAATAGTATTAGCCACAAAAAGGCACATAAAACACAAAAAAAATCTTCTTTTGTGTTTTATGTGCCTTTTTGTGGCTAGATTCAGTGCCGCCATTGAACAGTCGTCGAATTTACCAGCGAGCGACAGAGTTTCAAATTGTGCGCCGCATCTTCAAACACACCATCTGCTGATTTGAGCGCCATCACAAACTCCTTTTCAGCCTCCTTTATGAAGCCGAGCCGGGCAAGCATCACGCCGAGATTGTTGTGACTCGCAGGCACGTGCCGGCCCTCGCGCGACGCGGCATCTCTGAAGAGTTCAGCGGCTTTCTTAAGCTCACCTGATTTCGCCTCAAGCAATCCGAGCCGGTAAATCGCGGGCGCGAAGTCCGATGCCTGCAGATAAGCAATCTTCGCCTCCTCGAATCTTTTTTGGTCCTCCAACGCAACACCGAGCGCATGCGAAGCTACCGGATAATTACCAAGCTTCAACTCGATTGCACGTTTGTAAAAATTGATCGCTTCCTCCGTCTGCCACAGTTCGTAATGACAAACGCCAATGTTGTAAATCGCGCGCGCATACGAGTCGCGATCGCGATGTGAAACCTTGCTGTACTCTTCGATGGCGGCTTTGTAGTTTTCCTGGACCACAAAGGCATCGCCGCGCTTTAGTGCTAAGTTGTTTGGTTGGGCGTTAATTGTGAAAGCGAGTGAGATCGCGATAAAAGTTGCGAAGAACAAATTCCTGAATTTCATGGTACACCTCCGATCGTTCTGCGTGCATGTATGTTGACGCGCAGTTTGAAACAGAGATGGACCACCAGTCTTTCCAAATTTTGCTAATTCTTGACTGTTCTTGCTGTTGATTCAGCTTTGTAATCTTTATGTTTTTTTGTGGCCCAACTAGGTTTGAAGAGTGAGCCGGTACGAGTGCGGAGTTGTGCCGGTAATTCGACGAAACAGGCGTGTGAAGTGACTTTGATGACTGAAGCCTGACCGCAATCCCACTTCGGTCAGAGGCAAATCATCTCTTGCCAGAAGCGACTTGGCGCGTTCGATTCGATACTTGATCAAGTATTGATGTGGTGTGATACCGGTTGATTTTTTGAACTCACGCGCGAAATGAAAACTACTCATGCCGGCTACCTGGGCCAACTCCGGCAGCTTTATTTCGTGATCGTAGTTTTCTGCAATGAAATCGGTAACTTTCCGCAGCTTTCTTGCTGACAGGCCGCCAGTGAAAGTCACTCTCTCGGACGCCGCATTTGGATCGCCGTCTTGCATAAATCAATCATTTCACGCGCGAGCTTTGCTGGTTCGCTGTTTTACCGGAGAAAGAATCGGAGCGCCGGCGGCCGTCGCGAATCTGTTCAAGCGTTCGCGAATAGCTTCGCGCGCGCGTTTGAATGCACGCATATCGCCGTAGAGTTGAAACGCCCAGTTGGCGCCCAGTTCAAGTGAGTTGAATTCGAAAGCGAGCTGCGTGGCGTCGATCTTTTTATCGAGTTGCCCGGCTTGTTGGGCTTCGACGATCGCGTTACGCAACGTGGAGAGCCACTCTTTCATGATCTCGGCTATGCGATCGCGAACTGGACCAGGCCGGCTGTCAAACTCGGCCGCGGCGGCAGCAAAGAAACAGCCGCCGCGGAACACGCCGCTCTGAACATAAGAGAGCCAGATATCGCACAGTTTCCAAAGACGCAGGAGGCCCTGAGTTGATTCGTACGCCGGTTTGATAACTTCGCGGATGAAGATCGCGCGCGCGGCCTCGACGGTGGCGACCTGAAGATCTTCTTTGGAGCCGAAGTGAGCGAAAAGCCCGCTTTTACTCATGGACAGCGCCGATGCGAGTCGACCGATGGTCAAACCCTCAAGGCCTTCGGCAGAGGCGATGTGCACAGCCGTTTCAAGAATGGCATGGCGCGTCCGCTCGCCCTGAGCTTTCCTGCCTTTCGCTTCCATCAGAATCTATATAGCACGAACGTTCGTTTTAGATCAAATCCTGTAAAATCCGTGCTCCATGAAGTCAACGAAACAAAAGACGGTCTCGGGTGAGAAGCATGTCGAACGCGTGCGCCGTCTGTGCCTCGCCCTGCCGGAAACGTGGGAAAAGCTTTCGCACGGTGAGCCGACGTTTTTTGTGAAGAAGCGAGTGTTTGCGGCGTGCTCGATTAACCATCACAACGATGGGCATATTGCGGTGACGATACCCGCGGCTATCGGTGTGCAGGAAGCGTTGATCAAAGCCGATCCGAAGAAGTTTTACCGCCCGCCGTATGTTGGAGTCGCAGGATGGGTCGGCATCGAGCTTCCGCGTGTAAGCGATAAGGAGCTCGCGGCACACTTGCGCGAAGCGTGGAAGCTAATCGCGCCCGAGAAATTACACGTCCTGCTTAAATGAAGAGGATTATCATTGGTCATATATCATTGGACATTTGTCATATGTCATTTACACACCTCCGGCTTCCGAAAAAATGACAAATGATAAATGTTCAATGATATATGACCAATGATTGGATCATCGCGCGGCGCCGTTCCATACTATGCGGTGAAACAATTCGTCCATCTCTGCCGGCGACTCACGCATGCCGCGATCGATCCACCAGGTCACAAGCGACAGCAGCGCACCCGCGTGTGCGAAAGCGAGCGCGGGAAGGTCCTTCGCAGGAATCGTTTTAGCGCGTGGAATTTCTGTGAGCCGCCGTTCGATTCCGCGCGCGAAGTGCCCTCGGGCCAGCTCCATGTTCTCCTGAAACTTTCCTGACTTCACGAGTGCTTTAAAAAACGGTTGCACGTCAGAAAGATGCCCGAAGAATTCCTTTACTGGAAACACGCGATCCGATTTGTCGCCATGTGCCGTGAGCGCCATCGAGAGTGCTTCAAAAAACTCCTCAGCGTCGCTCATCAACAGATCGTCCTTGTCGCTGTAATGCGTGTAGAAAGTTGAACGACTGACGTGCGCGCGGTCCAAAACATCCTGCACCTTGATCGTTTCGAACGGCTTCTCCTGCATCAGCGCAATCAACGCATCGCCCAGCGCATCGCGCGTGCGCTGGACCCGAGCATCCGTCTTCTTTTTCGACGGCGCAAGCCGAAGGTGGTCGTTATTGGACATTCGTCACCTCTTTGTTCGATTACGACAGTTCCAGCCATGATACCGCTGGACAGACGCGTCGCGATCTGAAAAATACTCGCACCTTATGATCTCTCTACAACACGTCTCAAAAACCTACGAAACACCAGCCGGCAAGTTTTCCGCACTGAAAGAAATTGAGCTCGAGATTCAACAGGGCGAGTTTGTGGGCGTGGTCGGCAAATCCGGCAGCGGTAAGTCGACGCTGCTCAACATGGTCGCGGGAATCGACCGTCCGTCTGCGGGCTCGGTGGCTGTTGCGGGCACCGAGATCCACGCGCTGTCGGAAAACAAGCTTGCAGTGTGGCGCGGTCGAAACGTCGGCTTCGTTTTTCAATTCTTTCAACTGCTGCCCACGCTCACGGTGGCGGAAAACGTAATGCTGCCGATGGACTTCTGCAAAAGTCTTCCATCCCGCGAACGCCGCAAACGTGCGCTCGCATTGCTCGAGCGCGTCGGAGTTGGCCCACAGGCAGACAAATTGCCGGCAACACTCTCGGGCGGCGAGCAGCAGCGTGTTGCAATCGCCCGCGCGCTTGCAAACGAACCGCCACTCGTTCTCGCCGATGAGCCAACCGGCAACCTTGATTCAGTGACCGCAACCGCGATTCTGGATTTGTTTCGCGACATGGCCAACCGCGGAACGACGGTAGTGATCGCGACTCATGAAACCGACATCGCGCGCGTGATCGATCGACGGATCGAAATTTCAGACGGCAAGATCAAGCCACCGACTGTGGAATCTGTGCATGACAACGATCTGGCGTAAAGCTATTCGCGACTTCTGGCACGAACGCGCACGTACCGCGCTCGTTGTGCTTGCCATCGCACTCGGCATCTCCGCGTTCGCGGCAGTCATGTCGTCCTATGCAATCCTCACACGCGAACTCGATCGGGGTTATCTCGCTACAAACCCTGCGTCGGCCGTGATCCGGCTCGACTCAATCGACGAGGAAACGGTCAAAGCAATTCTGCAAAACCCCGAAGTCAGTGATGCAGAACCGCGGAGAACGATTCGAGGGCAGATCAAGGCCGGGCCAGTACAGTGGCGTAACCTGGTGCTGTTTGTGGTTCACGACTACGGCAACATCCGCGTCAGCAAGCTTGTCCCGGAGGAGGGCGCATGGCCTCCCGCGACTGGCGAGATTCTGATCGAGCGCGATGCGTTCCAGGTTGCTAAAGCAAACATCGGCGATGCCGTAAGAGTAAAAACTGCAAACGGCGTCGAGCAGCCGCTTGTGATCTCCGGGAGTGTTCACGACGTTGGCCAGGCACAGGCGCGCATGGAGAACATAGTTTACGGCTACATAAACCTCGCGACACTGGTCCAACTCGGCGAAAAACCGACGCTGGACCAACTAAATATCCTCGTCGCTCAAAACCGCTATGACGAGAACCATATCAAGCGAGTAGTTGCTGACGTCGAAACATTGATCAAAAGCCGCGGACATCAGGTGCGCCGTATCGACTTTCCGGCACCCGGCAAACATCCGCACTCGGATCTCACCGGCATGTTGCTATTGTCGATGTCGAGCTTTGGACTGTTTGTGCTGGTGCTAAGTGGAATCCTCGTCATCAACCTGCTTACGGCAATGATGGCATCGCAGGTGCGCCAGATCGGAGTGATGAAAGCGATCGGTGGAACGCGTTGGCAGATCGCGAGAATTTATTTCGCACAGGCGTTGTTTCTCGGAATTGCGGCAGTGATTGTTTCGGTACCGTTGGGCATCCTTGGCAGCCGCGCGTTATGCCGTTACATGGCGGTGTTTCTGAATTTCGACATCAACAGTTTTGCTGTGCCCGCGTGGGTTTACTTGCTGGTCGCAGTAGTTGGTCTTGCTGCGCCGTTGATTGCCGCAGCGTATCCGGTGTGGAGTGGGACCGCGGTACCGGTCAGGGTCGCGCTTGCGGATTTTGGTTTGTCGCAAACAACCTTCGGTGCGAGTGCACTCGATCGAGCGCTGACGCGAATCGGTGGAACATTCAGGTTAATCATCTTTGCGATTCGAAATAGTTTCCGCAGGCGCGCACGATTGGCGCTTACGGTGTTGACGCTCACCGCCGGCGGTTTGTTCTTTCTCGCGGCGCTGAACGTCCGCGCGTCGATGATTAACACACTCGATCAGATGTTCGCAGCGCGAAACTATGATCTCAGCGTCTCACTCGTGGGCCCTTATGAACTTACGAAGATCGACGAGGCGATTCGCAATACAACCGGCATCAGGAGTGCTGAGGGTTGGTTTATGACTGAAGCTTCAGTTGTAAGCGCAGAGCCGGAGGCCAATCAGGATACTCACGCGAGCGGTTTGCACAGCAGTGGTTCTGACGAACACAGTTTCACCATTGTCGCGTTGCCGCCTGAGTCGGAGCTTTTGAAGTTGCACATTATCGAGGGACGGAATCTCGCACCTGGAGAAACTGACACGATCGTAATCAACAACACACTGGCTCGAACCGAACCAACGATGCGTGTTGGAGAGAATGTCATCCTCCGCATGGGGCCGGCTGAAACAACATGGCGCGTGGTGGGTGTTGCGAGGGAAGCGTTCTCTCCTTCAGTTGCGTATATCCCGCTGAATTTTATTCAACAGCGACACCCAGGCATGACGAACAACTTGCGACTGTCTCTCAATAAATCGGACCCTGATTCGCTTGCGGTCATTAAAGCCGACCTGGACCGGAACCTGGAGCAACGAGGCGTGCGCGCGCGTGGCAGCCTGAGCACGAGTGAAAGCCGGTTTGGTTTTGACCAGCACATGCTGATGATCTACGTCTTTCTGATCGTAATGTCGGCGATCATCGGCGGCGTCGGTGGGTTGGGACTGATGACGACCATGAGTCTCAACGTGTTGGAACGACGACGCGAGATGGGCGTGATGCGAGCACTGGGAGCAACTCCCCGGATCGTCTGGTTGATGATCGTCGCTGAAGGAATCGTTATCGGACTTTTGAGTTGGACCATCGCGGCGTTGCTCGCCTGGCCCGTGAGCAAATTCGCCGGCAACTTCATCGCGACGAAGATGTTTCGCAGTGGCCTCGACTTCACCTTCGAACCACTCGGACTCTTGATCTGGATTGTTGTTTCAATTAGCTTGAGCGCTGCGGCAAGTTTTCTTCCGGCGTGGAAGGCCTCGCGAGTCACGGTTCGAGAGGCACTGGCTTACGAATGACTTAAAACCTCCGCGCCGAATCTCACGTACTAGGCTTGGGAGGTAAACGCATGTATTGCCAGAACTGCGGTAGCGGCCTCAATCCACAAACAAAATACTGCAATCGTTGTGGCACGTCCCTGGTTCCCGCCGGCGAAGTGCGGATGGAAAAGACCGCGGCGGAAAAGCGCCTCGACGAGTATCTCGACGGTTTGTTCTGGATCAGCGTTTTTGGGCTCGCGTTTACCCTCGGGGGTGCGGTTTTGCTCAAGACGGTGAACTTCCGCGATGCAATCATCCTCGCTTACGTCATCTTGAGCTCGACAGTGTTCTTGATTAATTTTGGATTTAGCCTGTGGGGGGCGGTGAGTATGATGCGTTCGAAGCAGGGCAAACTCACGATGCAGCCGGGTCACAAGACGCGCGAGCTAACCCCGCCGAAGATTGAGCCGTTGACGATGCCAGTCGGAAGCGTGATTGAGAACACGACGCGATCTTTACCGGATCCAGTCATCAGCCACAAAAAAGCACAAAACTAACCAGTCCGGTTCAGGATGTAGTCTGCAATGCGGTGGAGCACATCCGTTGGGCGATCGATTTGATCCAGCGCGTCGCACGCATCGCGATGCGCTTTGGTCGCAGCGGCCCGCGTTTCTTCGATCCCAAACAACCCCGGATAGGTCGCCTTGTTTGACTGCGCATCCTTTCCCGGCGTCTTGCCGAGATCTTCCGCAGTAGCTGTCACATCGAGAAAGTCGTCAGTGATCTGAAACAACAATCCGAGATGTGATCCGTAACTCGTCACCGCTGCGAGTTCATTCTCACTCGCCCTGCCAATGATCGCGCCACATCTTGCTGCCGCCACAATCAAAGCTCCGGTTTTGAAACGATGAATCTCTTCCAACTGAGCTCCGGTGACCTGACGCATCTCGGCTTCCATATCGAGTGCCTGTCCCGCAACCATTCCCTCGGGCGTCGCTGCCGCACGCGCGAGTTCTGAAATAAGCGCGATACGCGTCCAGGCATCGAGCCGGTCATCTTCAGCGATGGTTCTGAACGCGAGAGTTTGCAATGCATCGCCGGCGAGGATCGCGGTCGCTTCGTCGAATCGAACGTGACACGTTGGTCTACCACGACGAAGATCGTCGTCATCCATCGCGGGAAGATCGTCGTGGATCAACGAATACGTGTGGACCATCTCAAACGCGCAAGCAGTGCGGATCAAATCCTTGATCGTCGCGCTGAAAGCCTGGCCGGTTGCCAATAGCAGCGCGGGCCTGAAGCGCTTGCCGCCGGCAAACACACTCCAACGTATCGCTTGATGAATCTTTTCAGGCGCGCTTGCAGACGATGGCAGAAGTGTATTCAGTTCCACTTCAACGAGCGCGCGACTGCCGGCCAACAGGCTCTCGAGCTCGAGAGTGTTCTGGATATAAACCTCAGAAGGCATTTTCGTCTTTGTTGTTGTTTTCGACTGATTCGGCGGGAGGTTCCTTGAAGGCCGCGGCGACGGGCCGTCCCTGGTTGTCGCGCAACAAGACTTCGATACGCCGTTCAGCCTGACTCAGGCGTTCCTGACATTCGCGCGAGAGTCGAATGCCGTGCTCGAAGAGTTCGAGGCTCTTTTCGAGCGGCAAGTCGCCGTCTTCTAACTGGCGGACGATCTGTTCGAGCGCCTCGAGCGACGCTTCAAACGTTCGTCCCTGTTCCTGATTATCTTTCATCTATCTGCCTCGGCGTCTGCGTCTGCCAGGTGAAGTTTGTTTGAGCAACGGACTTTTCGGATCGATACTGCCAACCGCGGGCAACTCTTTCATGACGCTGTCGACGATGCGTTGGACCACGACGTCGTCTTTAAACTCAGTGAGTTTCCAACGTTCGGCATCGCGCTTCATCGTCAACTCGATCGTGCGATCGCTGATCGCCGCGGTAGCTTTTGCGATGTCTCCCTCCGTCGTCACCTTCACCAGAGACGGCACTGTAACGAGCAGAAAGACGAACGAGCGCGGCTTCGACGCCGAAGATAATTCCTTCGCCACTTCGGCGTGAATCGTTTGCTTTATCTGCGGCAGAAGCGAAGGCACTGTGGAATTTATCTGCTGCTGTATCGGACCACTGAGCGCCAAACCGTAACGACCAGCGGCTTTCTCACTGATGGTCGCAACCATGTTCTTTGCGATCTCATCGCTGTCGATCCGCTTTTCAAACTCCGCGGCATCGTTACGCTGGGCGGCGTCGACCATTAACGTCAAAGTGTAAGTCGGTGTCGATTGGTAACGCTTAAACCAAATAAATCCGCCGATCAAAAGTACGATGATGCCAACCACAAACAGACCAAACAGGATGCCGAGAACTCTGGTCCATCGCCGGCGCTTCCCGCGCGCGGCCGGTCCACGCTGTGGAGCCCTTCCGCCCGGCTCATCCAGATTGATTACTATACGCTGACGCATGTTGATCCCTTATTGATCCGTTGGCTCGATCGTTTCCACGCGTGTGTTCAGTCTTCCTGTCGCTAAACGAACGCTCACGGCATCGCCCTCGCTTACTGAAGCCGCATCGCGCAACAGCCGTCCTCCGGCATCCTGCGCGATCGCGTAACCCCGTTGCAATACTCCAAGCGGCGACAAGGCGTCAAGCGATGCTGCCGCGAGGCCCAATCTTTCGCGCCCTTCCTGCAGTTTGATTTCCATCGCTCCGCCGCACGCCGACGAAGCTGAATCCAGACGCATGCGCGCTGAAGCGAGCCGCCTCTTCACTTCGTCAAACGCTTGCGAGAGGGCTTGTTCCTGAACTCGCGCGCGCAGGTTAACGATTTGAAAACGCGTCAAACGAACGAGCTGGCGCCCGAGATGATCGAGCGCTGAGCAAAGCTGATCTTCCCGTGCCGCGACGATCTCGGCGGCAGCGGACGGCGTTGCCGCACGAAAGTCTGCGGCGAAATCAGCGATCGTAAAGTCAGTTTCGTGGCCCACTGCTGAAATCACCGGAATCGCAGATTTGCGAATTGCGCGCGCGACTTCTTCCTGATTGAACGCCCAGAGATCTTCAGTCGAACCGCCGCCGCGTCCGACGATCAAAACGTCAACGAGATCATTCACGCGGCCATCACGTAGCGCTCTCTCGTGAAACTGATTGATGAACTGAATCGCGCGTGCGATCTCCGGACCAGCCGAATCGCCCTGCACGCGTGCGGGTGAAAACAAAACGTGAACTGTTCGCGTGCGACGCGAGATGACGTTGAGTATGTCGCGAATCGCGGCACCCGTTGGCGAAGTGACGATTCCTACGCGGCGTGGAAAAACAGGCAACGGTCGTTTTAGTTCTTTCGCAAATAGCCCTTCTTTTTGCAGGCGATCGCGGAGTTGCTCGAACGCGACCTGCAACGCCCCCGCGCCGACCGGATCGAGTGCATCGATAACGAGTTCATACTCGCCACGCGGTGCATAGACCGAGAGTTTTCCACGCGCGCGGACTTTCAAACCGTTTGCAGGCCGGAAACGAATGCGAACGTTCGTCGATCGAAAACATTTCGCGCGCAGTTGGGCATTTTCGTCTTTGAGTGTGAAGTACCAGTGACCCGACGAATGATCTTTGAAGTTTGAAATCTCACCTTCCACCCAGACGGCATTGAATCGCGATTCGAGTGCGATGCGGACCGAGTTGGTGAGCTGCGAGACAGTCAACGGCTTTCGTTCAGTTTCGTCAAAAAGCGCGTTGAAAAGAGGTTGGTTCATTAGGACCGTTTGTAGGTGAGAGTGGGCTTCTTCTTACGTAATTCCGGATCGACAACTTCAATCTGGAGCTTGTCTCCACTCTTCAATTCGCCGCAGTAGCCGACGACGTAGCTTGTTTGCAATCGCTTCCCGATCTCAGTTACGAACGTTTCAACTGCTTCCTTCTTTTTAGGAAAGCTGGCGACGCCGCCAGTTTGTTCAGACAACTTCTTTAACGTCCCCTCGCTTGCGCCATAAGGGTCACCAGCCAGGCCGATGGAAAATACAGCAACGTCATGCTTGATCAGATCGTCGGTCACGCGATTCTGTTTGCTGCTGCTGGACGTGTCGTTCCCGTCTGAGAAGAGGAGCATTACACGACGTCGCTTTTCAGCACCCGCGCCAAACAGCGCCTCATTTGTGCTTCCAATCACATCCCAGAGTGAAGTCGATCCGGGAATGGGAACCTTTTTCGGCGGCGAAGTACCTACGACAACGCCTCCGCCGACATAACCGGCCGGTCTGTCAGTCTGGATTTGATCTATCGCTGCGATCACGCCAGCGAAATCAGAAGTTAGGGCCGGGTTGCTAATTGGTGTGCTTGAAAACGGAACGATTGCGACGCGATCGCGGCCCGCGGATAAACCCGAAGAGATAAACGAATGCGCGCCGGCTTTTGCTAGTGGAAGCGCTTTTTCTTGAGACACGCTCGCATCGATCAGTATCACGACATCCAGAGGTTCAGAGTTGTTCTGCAACTTGACGTCGGAGATCGTTGTCAGTGACTTTCCGATTTTAAGGCTGAGATGCTCGGCGCGAAGGTTGTCGACGACACTGCCGGTTTTATCTACGACGGTTACGACGAGTGCCTTGCGTTGTTGTGGCTCACAGTTGGTTTGTGAGTGCGCAATGCTCGGCATAAATGCAACAAGCGACGCAAATATGATGGGGGTGAGTCTGGTTTTTCCCATATCGGGTCTGCGCAGAAGTCAAGGCGTGTTGAGTCCGACTACCGGACTCAGCCGCACGGAAGCGCCGTCGCGATTTGTGCGGACACGCACGCGTGGAGTTGGGGAAACTGAATTTGATGCGTAAGTGATTGTGTATGCCGATCTCAACTGTGCGACAACGTCGTCGTATGCCTTCTGCAGGTCTTCGATCCTGCGAATCGGATAATAAACTCCACCCGAAGCGGCGGCGAGTTTCTTGCCTTCTTCATCGGCGCGCGTGGTCAACGTGAGATAACGCGTGCGCAAAGGATCGATCGTAATCTCCGGCCTTGGTACGCTCGTTTCCGGTACCAATCCTGACGGCACGTACAACGGATAAACAAGAGCGCCCGACTCGCTGAGCGCCTTAAGAATCGCCGGAAACGGAACGAACGATTTATTGTCGTCGCCGTCAGACATCACCACGATCGCGGTGCGTTCCCCGCGCAGTTTGTTAACCGGCTCACTCAAAACATAACCGACTGCATCGTAAAGCGCAGTGCCGCCACCGGCATCTATCTCGTCGAGCTTACGCGAAAGCATTTGACGATCCGTGGTGAAGTCGGAAATCACCTGAATGTCGTCACGAAAACTAATGATCGAGATGCGATCCTGCGGACTCGCCGTGCGTAGAAAGTCGCGCGCGGCTTTGCGAATAAAATCCATCCGCTCTTCGACACTGCCCGAGACGTCGAGCAGCAACACGA
The DNA here is from genome assembly GCA_963728575.1 of uncultured Acidobacteriota bacterium. Taxonomy (GTDB): domain Bacteria; phylum Acidobacteriota; class Blastocatellia; order Pyrinomonadales; family Pyrinomonadaceae; genus PSRF01. The sequence goes on along the minus strand of CAVSKT010000011.1, from coordinate 452,013 downwards.
GATTGAAAGGCTCATTCGCAGGAGCGACACTGGTCACGCGCCGCTCGATCCCGTTTTCCCAAACTGTGAAATCAGATTCGCGCATTCCTCCGATCGCGCGTCCATTGCGATCGGTGACGCTCGCATTGAACCGCAACAACTGCGGCGCAACCGAACTCACGATCTGTCCGGGCGGTAACCGTTTTACTAACGAGGGTTCTTTCTCGGGTGGTGGGAGCGTTCTCGCAAAGTCGCCAAACAACTTTGGTGAAACTTTGCGAATCGCTTCGACAAGCTGACTGTCGCCACTGCGAACGATCGCGCGCGCCGCTTCGGTCAACGGCCGTTCGCGCAGATCCGCAGGCGCCATTTCCGGATCGATGTTTAAGAGCACGACGCCGCGTTGCGTGCGAAAGTCTAAGGCGACGAGTTCTTCCTTCTTTGCGTCTTTTTCGCCGAGCCGGCCGGAGAGTTTGAACTGGCCACCGGCCTTTTCCTGAACGGGTGGTAACTCCACGTCGCTCATGTAACGCGGGCGGCTCGCCTCCCAGACAAAGTTGAACTTAACGGCTTCCAGTGGGACGTCGGCGTGAATCGTCCCGGTGTCGGTTTTTACGGTTGCCGACTCAACGCTGCCGATTATGTCGACCGCGCCCGCTTGCCCTTCTACTTCAACCTTCGAGCGCAGGGGAATCAGCACTACGAGATCGATGCGGTTTTTTTCGCCACGCGGTCGCACGTCGATTCGAACGAGGCTGCCTTTCGATTCGACTTTTATGTCGTCAGTCTCGATCGGCGAGCCGGCGGATTTCGCCTCGATCGTCACTTTCTTTTGTTGCTCTTCAGACGCGACAACACTCACCCTGCCGTCGACATTTTTGATTGAAAGATTCACTTTCTCGGGCGCTTCGATCTCCTGCTTGAAGCCCTGGGCAAAGGCGGTTGAGCACACTCCGGCGAGCAATAAAACGAGGGGTAAAAATCTACTTAACAACATTGCCGAGCGATCTTGCCCGGACGGGTGCCGATGGTCAAGTCAACGTGGTTCAAGCAGCCATCCAGCGAATCTGATCCGTCGTTGTGTATCTAATATCCGCACAGAATCACCGAGTTGCCTATAGAGTCCAACAGCCATGTTGTACATCGTTACGGCTGTTTTAGGATCACCGTTTCCCTCATGCAACACGCCCAGTGAGTAATAAGAATCCGCAAGATCTTTCTTATTTCCCGAAGCGTGTAAAATTGGAAGCACTTCCGTAAACAACGCTCGTGCCTTTTCGCTTAACACCCTCTCGCGCGCTTGGTCCACGCTTGCCAATCGATACAGTGCAATCGCTTGCCCATGCTTATCGCCAAGCTCTTCGTAGATTTTTAGAGCGCTTTCGTAATTTGCGATTCCCTCAGGCCTCTTAAAAGCCCCAAGGTACCCTTGTCCGATTTCCAGGTAGGAGGAGGCGATCAGCTTTTCGTCCTTCTGCGCTTTGGCTAATTCCAAAGCCTCGTTAAAGTAGCCCTCTCCTTTTTTAACGCCTTCAGAATCCCTTCTGCGCACAACAGCTTTCCCGATTCTGATTAACGCATCAATATGGTCGCGCGAACCGTCGTGGTAGACGGCCAACGCCTGTTTGTACAACTCTTCGATCTGAGTTTGTTGTGCTCGATAGCCTTCCAGCGTTTCCAAGCCTGCGGCAAAAGCCACAAGGGCATAAGCTTCTGCCTCTTTGTTGTTTTGCTTCCGCGCAAATTCCACACCAAATCGATAATAATCAACGGCGCGTTCCTTTTGTGGCGGTTGTTGACCACCAAACTGACTTGCAATTCGGGCAAGTACGATTATCTGCTGAACGACGTCGCCTTCATAGACCTTGAGTGCGTCCGCATATATTTTGTTTGCCTCAACTGCTGCGCCGGCTCGCGCCGTTCCTGCTAAGATTTCGCCGATCTTCAAAAGGGTGTTTACCTCAAGTCCCTTGTTTCCTTCCTCTTTAGCGAGTGCAACGGACCGACTGTAAAACTTGATCGCTTGTTCCGCCTTGTCCGGCCTGTCGGAAAACTCGTAGATGGACCCGATGGACGTTAAGGTATCGAACTGCTGGGCTTTATTGTAGCTGTCCAAATTAATCGCCCGCTCGAAGAGGTCTCGTGCTTCAGTGTTCGATTTTTCATCGTTAATGTGTGCCAGGATTCTGCCGGCTGCGAGAATGCTGTTCACTTGAGCGTTCCTGTCTTGCAGATTCTGATAAACCAGCGCGGCCTGTTTGTAGTACTCGATTGCGGTACGTTTACTTTCTGTGTCGGACGAGATGTTGTATGACACGCCGATTCTTTTCAGGAGACTCGCCTTTTCTTTATCGTCCTTTGCAAGGTTGATCGCGGATTTGAAAAACTGGTCCGCTTGCGTCCGTACCGCACTATTTTCAGTTTCCAATAACAACCTTCCGCCTTCCATGAAAACGGCTCCTTGTAGGTCTTTGGCCTTAACCCTGTCATAGAGACTCGCCGCCGAATGAAACGCTTTTGGCGCATCCTCTAGTTGGGTGAAGGATTTGGTCAGTATTCGACCCTCCTCCCACTTCATTGCGGCCGCCTCTTTCCACTTTTCAAGTTTGCTGTAGGAAGTTGCTGCCTCGTCAAAGTACATTCCGCTCATTTCTATTAGTTCGTCTCGTCGCTTGGTCTCCTGGGGAGTCCTAAGGTTAGCGTTGCGTAGTTGTCCTTGTTCAAAGGTTGAAGTGGGGCCGGTGCGATGCAGAGTTTCGTCCTCTTCATAAACTACCCTCGCAATTGTCTTGCCGATCTCGGCACAAGTCGCCGCGTATCGAGCGACGTTGCTGTCATCGTAAACCGCAATAGCGAAGAGGAACGCGAACACTCCCTCAGCGAGAGACTCCTCGTCCGTTGACTTGATAAAGGTCTTCCCACTCGCGATGTATTCGGACGCTGCCTCGTCTTCTTTCCCAAGTTCTTCGTAAACCGTCGCGGACTCGTGATGAAATGTGGCAGCCTCCTTTCTCTTCTTTTCATCGGCTGAATTGTCCCATGCGCTGCCTGCTTTTTTCTTCGTTGCAGCGACAAGAAGATTGTGTTCGGAATCTTTGCCTATGAGCTTAATTGCTTCCCTGTATTTCTCGACAGCTTGGTCGCGAGCCGCGCCGTCGAGTGAACCCCGATATACATCGCCGATATTAACGAGGGTCGTGATCTGGTTTTGTTTGTTCTTCTTTTCTTTGAAATACTCAAACGCCTTCTCAAGGCTCAAGATTGCTTGTTTACGATTACCTGCCGCGACATCGTCGAATGCAGACTTGAAATATCCAAAAGCAGTCGCTTCCGCTTCCTTTTGAATCCGTAGATTACGCGCTATGTCACGTTCTCTTAGAGCAACTTCTTGGGCCTCGGTCGCTTTTTGGGCTGCCTCCTTCTCTCTTGCTAGGCTTATCTCGAGCCTTTCCGAGGCGCGCACCGCTATCGCCCGGTGACTTACGGCTTCGTGCTCACGCTGTGTGGCGATACCAGCTTGTATTAATGCCGCTTGTCTTAATTGTTCTTCCTTGGTCAACGATCGTTTTGTCGAGGTCCAGCCATAGATCGAACTAACGAGAGTCAGGACGACCAACCCTACCATAAAGATCTTCGAATTTCGGCGCCGGTTAGCCTCAGCTTTTTGCTTCTTTTCGCTTTCTGCGAGGAAAAGCATTGCCTTTTGAAATTCAGGATGATACCGCCGTGCCCATGCAGGATTCGGGGCATTGTCATGCTCCCATTCCAGCGCCAACTCCAGTGCCGGACCTCGGTAATAATCTTCCCGCTTACTTTCTTTCAGAATCGCCGTTTCAGCCAGACGTTTATAAGTGCGCGCAGATTCAGCTTCTTCATCAACCCATGCAGCCAACTTGTCCCAGCCGCCAATCAAACTCTCGTGTGAAATGTCTATCAAAGTATCTGTGTCAAGTTCTTTGGGAGGTGGCGGCATGAGGAATGAGCGGCCTGCCCTGCGAAATACCTCGATCACTGTTTTAACCTTGTCCTCGCCAGCATTAACTATGTCGCAAATGTCACCTAGCGTCATCGGCCGCCTAACTTCTCGATTGCTCAGTCCTTTCTCAGTTAGACATTTAAAAACTTTCGCAGCGAGAGGTTGGAGATCATCCGGCAGCTCGTTGAAAGCTTCGTTGGCATGTTGTGAGAGAGCTCCCTCCATACCTCCGATCTGTTCGTAGTGTTTGAGTTCGAGTCCTCCATTCGTCGTAGGTGATTTATACGCAAACTCCCACATCCGCATTAAAGCATGCTGCAGAATGGGTAAATGGGCCGGGTTCTCGCCGGCGATGTTGAGCAGTTGATTGATAAGCGGTTCGTCAATCCTACCGCCAGCCACTGCGACTGGTCCGACAATAGCTTGCCGTCGCTCGTCACGAGTCATGCGCGGAATAAGATATTGGCCCTCGTTAATCCGCTCGGGCATACCCCAGAATTGCGCACTTTCACCGAGATAGTCAGACCGCATCGTGATGATGACGTAAATGTTCTCCTCGTATTCGTTGTCCTCATTTTTGCTTGTTGACTCCAGCAACAATTTGACGAAAGCGGCCGCTTCCTCTTTGGGGTGCCGTTCGAATTCTTCCTCGATTTGTTCTTCGTGACCAGTGTCCGCGCTCAACTGCTTTTTGACACGGATCAATTCATCGTACTGCTCGATAATTCGAAATAACTCTTCAAACTGATCGACGACCAGAAGCACGTTCTCGTGGTCAGCCAGTAAAGGTTCGCCATCGGCCCGTTGCTTCCTCTTTGCTTGCCTTACCAGCTCGATCAAACCGCGGTTACCGCGGCGCAGTGTTGTTTCAGCGATCGCAGCCTCGACATCGGTTAGACCGGTGGAGCTGCCAAAACCGGCTTGCACGTTCAACGCTCTTGCCATATTGGCAATCGGACTATTCCCTGGACGGAAAATGGCAATTCGCCAATCCGAGTCGACCGCCGACATCAATCCGCCATGCAAAGCGGGCAAGAGCCCGGCATGGACCAGCGAGGATTTCCCACTGCCCGAAACACCTACGAGCGCCAGAAAACGCGACTGCTGGAGCCTGCGTAGCAACTCGTTGCTCTGTCCGTCACGTCCAAAAAAGAGTTTAGTTTCGCCCGTTTCGAAGTGGCGCAGACCGGGAAAAGGATTACTCAGCATTGTCGTCGCCTCCTTCAGTGTTGCCCTGTCCGCCCTCAATTTGCTCGATGAACTCCTCTAGCAAGGCAGGCTTAAACGGGCCGAAATTTTTTATTACGTCAGCGCTATGAGTATTAAAGACCTTTTTGAAATCGGTTTCGGGCAGAGTTACATAGAAAGCTTTTGCGAGTAGTGGCTTGACGCCGACACCATCGACCGTCTTCTCCAGGCCAGGATGTTTCTCGAGGTCAGCCTTTTTGAAGCTAACCCAGCGTTGATTGGCATGCCCGTAGTAGACAATTACACCATCGCATTCGAGTAAGTTCCTTTGGTGAACATCAGTCAGTGCAGCGTCGGCTTCGGTTTCTTCAAACTCAGGTAACACTACTTCATAGCCTCGCTCGTGTAAGTAACCAATGATGGGTTCCGCATCAAGCAAATCGCGCCGGTCGCAGATTAAGTAAATTTTCTTCCGATCACTTCCAGTGTTGAAATGCGCGACATGCCCATTGCTGCTGGTCGTAAGCTGCTTGTGCATCAACGTCTTGAATTCTTCCAGGGACGTTTGCCAAAACTCCAGACCTTTTCGCAGATATCCGCGATCTGCTGTAGTTCCTTCAGCAGATCGTCGAGCTTACTGTCTGACGCTTTCCATCCGTTGGGCCTCCACACCAGACGCTTAAAAGTATGACGCTCACGCGCACATTGTTCGGCTACCTCCAGTTGCAGCCGCAGGATTGAACTATCGCCTCCCCCGTCAGGAATGAGTCCGTAAGAACTGCCTAATAAATGAATCGAGACAGAACACTGTTTTAAGCTCTCCATTACCTGTTGGGAGTACCGATCCAGCTCGTACGCCAACGGCGCGTCGGGTAGAACGGTATATCCATTAAGAATCAACTCTGCTCTAATTTCGCGTCGGTGCTCTTTGAGGTCTTCAGCAGTTTCTGCGAGATAGATGGTTTTCTTCGGAGGTGATTGAGGTTCGGAAAAAATATTCCTGCCGGGTGGGACTGGTATCGGGTCTCGGTCCGACTCTAGCAAAGTTTCCTTGATATCCCAGGCAAGGGAAAAAAGAGTATTCCAGTAACGTTGATCCTTATTCCTGCCAAGTTGGTCACCGTAAAGCTCGGGCTTTTTGGTACTTCTATTAATTTCGTAGAACTCATACTTTAATTGATTCGCCAACTCGGCGGGATAGCGTTTCGCATCGATTGGCAGTTTGACGACTGCGAATACTCGCGACCTTCCGTTAACATAGATCCCGCCGTTCTGTGACGCGCAGTTACAAAACTCACGAAGCTCTCCCATACACCATGTGGAGTTGACATAACCCGGTGACAGGAGCGCCACTAGTGTGTGTGTTTCCTTGAGTTCATCTTGCAGGTAGGTAAGGAGAACGACGTTTTTCGGTAACCGAGGATCTCTCCAAACCTCAGCCTTTCTGCCCAGCAACTCTACTAGTTGGATTTCAAGCCGCTCGTGAAAATGGTCGACCCATCCTTTGCCATCGTCATCGAGTTGTTGGTTGATATCGTGCAGGTAACTGATAAAGGCATCTTGCTTGAGCTTGGAAGGGGAAGTGCTCATGGTTAAACTCCGGGCGCTGTGAAGCGTGTGGAAGTGGGTTAAGTACTTACACAGTAGATTGGGAACACAAGGCGATTAACATCTACAGAGTAGAGGTTAGGTTTGTGCAAGGTCGCACGGGAAAAGAAGGGCTTGGGTTAGTCTAGCCCGTGCGACGTAAACTGAAAGTCCGAGCGGATGATCGCATATCCGCGATGAGAGTTCAACGCTAATTCATTTTCTGACTAGCTCAGTTCGCCGAACCACCCACGCCGTTCCGCCCACTTCGTCGCTTCCAGTACAGGGGAGACGGTGAGAGCGGCGGCGATGATGATTAGCCAATCCCTGAGTGGCAAGCCGTAAGTGCCGAAAGTTGTTTCCAGGATTGGCACGTACACAATCAGTCCCAGCAGGATCAACTCCCACACGATTGCAATGTTGAGCCACTTGTTCGCAAACGGCCGGCTCAGCACCGAAAGCCTGTCTGACCGGAAGTTATATGCCTTAAAAAACTGAATCAGCACGAGAGAGACGAACGTCATCGTCATCGCCTCCTGGATGCTGCGGCCGGAGTTCAACGCCCAGATAAACAAACTCAGGTTAACGATGGCTGACCAGGCACCGCCAACCAACATCAGCATGATCACCGGTCGTGTAAAAATGCCTGTGCGAGGATTGCGCGGTGGACGTTGCATGAGACCGCGCTCGGGCGGATCGACCGCGAGTGCCAAAGCCGGCAGACCGTCGGTCGCGAGATTCACATACAGAAGTTGAACCGCCGTTAACGGCAGCGGCAGTCCGAGAAGTGTGGCGCCGGCCATCAAACCAATCTCGCCGACGTTCGACGAAAGTAAGTACATTAAATATTTCTTGATGTTGCTGAAAATGCCGCGGCCTTCTTCAACTGCAGCGACGATCGACGCGAAGTTGTCGTCAGTGAGTGTCATCGCGGCAGCTTCCTTTGATACGTCTGTGCCGGTGATTCCCATCGCGATTCCGATGTCGGCCTTCTTCAGTGCAGGGGCGTCGTTCACTCCATCGCCCGTCATCGCAACCACTTGCCCGCGTTTCTGAAGAGCAGTAACAACGCGAAGCTTGTGCGCGGGCGATACACGCGCACACACTTCGATCGAGCCAACCTCGCGCTCGAGTGTGCTGTCGTCCATTGCCTCCAGCTCGCTGCCGGTGACGACGCGTCCTGTTTTGCTGATGCCAAGCTCGTGCGCAACTGCGTGTGCTGTGAGTGGATGATCACCGGTGATCATGATCACTTTTATTCCGGCTTCCTCACATGCGCGAACGGCTCTTCGTGCTTCCGGCCGCGGCGGATCGATCATGCCGACGAGTCCTAACAACGTCATCTCCCGCTCAGCGTCCTTCAACGTGGCGTGCGGCTTTTGAGCGACAGCGAGGACTCTCAGCGCATCGCCTGCCATCGTACGGGCGAGCTCAAGAACTTCTGCGCGCCGTGAGTCGTCCAGCGGCTCTTCGCCGTTTTCAGTCAAAATGCGGAAGCACGATTGAACGATCACCTCCGGCGCGCCTTTCGCGTAAGCCATCAAACCGTCGGCGGTTTCGTGAAGCGTCGTCATTCGCTTCGTCTCGGATGTAAAAGGAATTTCGGAGACACGCGAGAACTGCGCGTCGAGTTTCGACTTTTCCAATCCGGCCTTCGCGGCGGCGACGACGAGAGCGCCCTCGGTCGGGTCACCCTTGATCTCCCACTTGTTGCTCGAGTCTTTTTGTTCGAGTCGCGCATCGGATGCGAGCACGGCGGCGCGCAACAGCGTCGATACTGACTCTGAGTTCGCGTTACCTGATCCGTTCATCGAGAAGTTTCCGCGCGGCTCGTAACCTGTTCCTGAGACTTCGATCATGTGACCGCCCGCGAATAGCCGGCGCGCAGTCATTTCGTCTTTCGTCAACGTGCCTGTTTTGTCGGAACAGATGACAGAAGTGCTGCCCAACGTCTCAACGGCCGGCAAACGACGCACGAGTGCATTGCGGCGAACCATTCTTTTCACACCGAGAGCCAGCGAGATCGTGACCACTGCCGGAAGTGCTTCCGGCACGACGGCCACCGCTAAAGCCACTCCGAAGATCAGCATTTCGATGAAAGGCTGACCGCGGAAGAGTCCGAGGATGACGATGATGATCACGACTGCAAACGCTGCGCGTGCGAGAGATTTGCCGATCCGATCGAGGTTCTGCTGCAAAGGAGTCTTTACCGTCTCGACCTCCTGAAGCATTCTCGCGATTTTGCCAAACTCGGTAGTCATCCCGGTGGCGACAACGAGTGCGCGCCCGCGTCCATAAGTAACGGCGGTGCCTGCGAAGGCAATGTTCTTTCGATCGCCGGTGGGTAGTTGTTCTTCGAGTGGCAGGGCGTGTTTCTCGACAGGCGCTGATTCACCAGTAAGCGCCGCCTCGACTGTTTGCAAGTTAACAACGTTGACGAACCGCGCATCGGCGGGGATCTTGTCGCCAGTTGAGAGGATAATCACGTCGCCCGGAACCACGTCGCGTGCGGGCACGCGTTGTTCACGTCCGTCGCGGATCACAGTAGCCGCGGGTGCAGCCATTTCGCGCAGAGCCTCGATCGCGCGTTCCGCCCGGTATTCCTGAACAAAGCCGAGCACGACGGCGAACAGTACGATCACAGTGATCGCGATCGCCTCCACTCCATGACCGAGAAAAGCTGAGAGCGCGGTTGCGAGAAGCAGAATGATGATGAGGACGTTTTTGAACTGCTCGAGGAGGATGGCTAACGCTGAGACATGTCCACCCGATTGAACTTCATTTGGACCGAATTCACCCAGTCGCCCCGCTGCTTCCGAAGCAGTAAGGCCATTTGGAGAAGATTTCAATTGACTGAAAGTCTGTTCGACTGTCAGTGAGTGCCAGATCGTTTTGGGGTTCCGATTCGAGATTTGTGGTCGGCAAAGCTTATCCTTTCGCGCACACTTGTGACTTGCACACACTGTTCGCGCAAAAGAAAAACCTTCTGCGCGCCGCATGAGCCGCAAAAGGTCTTGGTCGTTGAGCTATTTATTGCCCTACCCGATGTGCCGGGTACCCGGTTTGGGCACCGTGTTGACGGCCTATCGGACCACGCAGGAAGGTGACCTACTCCCCTTTCGAGGGTTTTATTCTACAACTGACATCAAGAGAGTTCAATCGCTGTAATCTTTTGGCGAAAGAATCGCAACCAAAACTTCGCGCGGCAGCAGTCGCCTTTGCTGATTGGAGTGGGCTACTATAACAACTCATTTGACGAGCGAAACTTATGATTAAGCAGGACAGTGGTCGTCTAACAATACTGTACGTCGGTGCGTTTGCTGTAATACTCCTCGTATTGGGCGCTCTAATCTACGGATCTCGCACAATGCACGGCATGCTTCAAGTAGCTTCGGCTAAGACCGCGTTCAGCGGAGGCCCGTTTGAAGCTTCGGGCGTTGCTCACGTGCCCGGCAGCGATGGAGTGCTATTCGTTGACGACGATCATCCCGAAGAAGTCTTCTTCATGCGGCTTGGACAGGATCGTAAACAAGCCGGATCGATTACTTCGGTCAAGCTCTTCACAAGCATCATCGATCTCGAAGGCATCACGACTGATGGAGCATACTTCTACGTTGTTGGCTCTCAGTCGAAGCCAACAGGAAGCGATCTGGCTGGTCTCGCGCGGTTCAAGTTTGATGCGACGGAGCAGCGCGCTAATGACACGCAGTCAATCTCGGGTCTAAAAAGTTTCCTCGCTGAACACGTAGAAGAGCTCCGCGGACTGCAGAACACGGATTACGACGACGGCGGTATCAACGTTGAAGGGATCGCATGGGATCCAAACCGCAAGAGGCTTCTCTTAGGGTTGCGGTCGCCGGTCGTTGACGGCCAGGCGCTCATCGTGCCGCTCAAGCTGCGCGATCCGCAAGGAGCATTCTCGCGCGATAACGTTGAAGTGGAAGGTCGAAAGGCGATCAGATTGCCGCTAAACGGAGCGGGAATCAGAAGCATCGAATATGACGATCTTCGCAAGTCGTTTCGTTTAATCACCGGCGCTGGTCCAAACTCTGAAAAGATCGACTTCAAGCTGTGGGAGTGGAATGGCAATAGTGAGCCACCAACTCTGCGCGAGACTGAAGTCTTCGATCGTCGTCTCAAACCCGAAGGTATAACTCGCGTCACTTCCGGCGATCGAAGTTTTGAGTTCATCGTTTTCGACACAAACGGCTACGTCGCGAAGGACTGAAGTTACAACTTAACCGTATCGCAAAGTTTAACGCAGGAGTTCCATCATGCGTGCTACTCGGTTTGTCCCCGCCATCTTTGTTGCCCTAATGCTTTGTTCTGCGTCAGTTTTTGCTCAGGACGCTGAGTTGCCGAAATTTCAGCAAGTAACTGACAGGCTTTATCGCGGTGGCCAACCACGCGATGGTGGCTTGCGTCGCCTGCGTGAACTCGGCATCGATACGATCGTGAACCTGCGCGGCGTCAGCAAAACCACGCGAGCCGAAGAGACTGAGGCTCGTGCTCTCGGGTTTAATTACTTCAACGTCGCGCTTCCGAACTGGGGTCGTCCCCAGGACAGTCGTGTTCGCCGCATCCTCCTGATCATGGCCGCGCCGCAGAACGGACGCGTGTTTGTACATTGTAAAGACGGCGTGGATCGCACGGGCACGATCGTCGCGCTTCATCGCATAACTCATCAAGGCTGGAATAAAGACGAAGCGCTTGCCGAAGCTGACCTGCAGGGAATGCGTCGCATTCAATTCTGGATGCGCGATTACGCGGAAGATTACGGTGGCCGTGCTCACCTGACTGTGTATGAGCCCAACCTTGGAGACCGCATCGGGATGGGCATGCGCATAGTCGAACGAGAGACTTTCAGGCTCCGCAAGGTTCTGCGCCGGGTCTTCTAGCTAAACGTTCGCCCCTCGGACCGTGTATATCCGGGCCGTATGGGCTATGATGTGGCGACTGTGGCTCAGTCAAAACCCACCATCCAGGACCCGCGTTTGTATATTCATAATCTCGTTAAACGCGATCCGCTTACGGGCTTTGCCGAAGACGTCCGCAAGGGTTTATCAGCGCAACCAAAACGATTTCTGCCGAAGTATTTTTACGACGAGCTCGGGTCGCAGCTTTTCGAAGCCATCTGCCTGCTGCCTGAATACTATTTGACGCGCGCGGAGAACGAGATCCTCGAGCGCTATTCCGACGAAATCGTTTCGTCAGTCGCGGGCCAGAAAACGCTGCTGGAAATGGGCAGCGGCAGTGCATCCAAAACGCGCCTGATCATCGAAACATTGCTGCGACGCCAGCCCGAACTGTTGTTCATGCCTGTCGATATTTCCGCGACTGCGTTGGAGAGCAGTTCACGTATCCTGCTTCAGTCGTATCCACGGCTTCGAATCGAGGCTTACGCGGCGGATTACTTTGCGGGTCTCGCAGAACTCGCGAAGAAACCACGCCCGCGAACACTCGCGCTCTTTCTCGGTTCAAACATCAGCAACTTCGACGCTGACGAAGCACTTCGTTTCCTGAAAGCGATGCGTAGTGTGCTTCAAAACGGCGACGCGCTGCTTCTCGGCGCGGATTTGAAGAAAGACAGGGGAGTTCTCGAAGCCGCGTACAACGACGCGCTCGGCGTGACTTCAGCTTTCAACTTGAACGTCTTAGCGCGCATCAATCGCGAGCTGGCGGGAACTTTTGATCTGCGATCATTCCAGCATCGAGCGTTCTACAACGAAGAACTGGGGCGCATCGAAATTTACATCGAGAGTCTCGTCAACCAAAGCGTCCGGATCGAGAAACTCGATCTGGAAGTCGAGTTCGCGGCGGGCGAGTTGATTCACACTGAGAATTCGTACAAATACGACACAGCAGGAATCGCACAACTGGCCACCCGAACCGGTTTCGAACTCTCGCGCACGTGGCTCGATTCTCAGCAACGCTTCAGCAGTAATCTATTGCTCGCCAAATGAAACTTTGTAGGGGCGGCCCTACGAATTAGATGTCACTGGTCCAGTTTCACAACGTCAGCTTCGCATTACCAACTCCCGGAAAAACTGAACCCACCGTCATACTTTCAGACGTCAACCTGAGCGTCGAACGAGGCGAGACGCTTGTATTGTTAGGCGAGTCAGGCTCGGGCAAGACCACGACGCTGAAAATGGTGAATCGCCTGCTGACACCAACCTCGGGCGAAGTGCTCGTCGAAGGAAAGTCCACGAAAGATTGGGATCCGATCGCGTTGCGACGGCGCATCGGTTACGTGATACAGGAAGGTGGTTTGTTTCCACACTTCACGATCGCTCAAAACGTTGCGCTCGTTCCGTCGCTTTGTGATTGGGATTCCGCCCGCACCTCGCAGCGAATTGGTGAGTTATTGAATCTGGTCGGACTCGATCCGGCGCGGTTTGGAAACCGGTATCCACACGAACTGTCAGGCGGTCAACGTCAGCGTGCCGGTGTCGCGCGTGCGTTGGGCGCTGATCCGCCGTTGCTCTTGCTCGACGAGCCTTTCGGTGCGCTCGATCCGCTTACACGCGCAACCCTGCAACGTGAATTCGCCGAGCTGGCATCGCGTTTGGCTAAGACGGCGATCCTCGTAACTCACGACGTTCGCGAAGCGTTGGTACTGGGCCAACGCATTGCACTCATGCACAAAGGCCGCCTGGTGTTGCTCGAAACGCCGGAGAATTTTCTTGCCTCCGATCATCCGGAGGCTCGTGCTTACCTCGACACACTCACCGTAAAAGCCGGAGGCCCACATTGAGTTTCTGGCAATTTCTCCAACTCAACTGGCCGGAGTTGCTCGACCTGGTGAGGCAGCACATCTTCCTCGTCTTCAACGCGGTTCTAGTCGCCGTGCTTATCGGCCTGCCAACGGGCATCGCGTTAACGCGATATCAAGCGTTGCGTGGTCCAGTGCTCGCCGTGGCGAACGTGATGCAGACGATTCCGAGTCTCGCGTTGTTTGGTTTTCTGATTCCGCTTCCATTCATCGGCGGCATCGGTGCGCGCACCGCCCTGGTCGCCCTCGTGCTTTATTCGTTGTTGCCAATCATTCGCAACACGGTCACCGGTATTCTTGGAGTTGACCCACGCGTCAGAGAAGCCGCGGTGGCGATGGGAATGACTGATTGGCAAATCCTGCGCCAGGTCGAACTCCCATTAGCGAGCGGCGTGATTGTCACGGGCATTCGTGTCGCGACGGTGATCGCAGTCGGAGTCGCGACGATTGCTGCGGCCGTCGGCGCAGGCGGGCTTGGTGTTTACATTTTTCGAGGTCTGCGGCAGTACGACAATAACCTGTTGCTTGCGGGCGCGTTGTCAGCAGCGTTACTCGCGCTTGCTGCGGATTCCTTACTGGGCTTCGTCGAACGCCGTCTGAAATTCGACGCCAGCCGCCGGAAACCAGGCTCGCTCGAGAAAATGATCCCGGCGAGCGCGGCTGTCGTTTTGTTGTTGATCCTGGGAGATTTTGCGGTCCGGAGGTTTGTTGAGAAGCCCGCTTCGAATGTTCAATCGCGTGTGGTGGTTGGGTCGAAAGACTTTACCGAGTCGGTGTTGCTCGCCGAGATCATGGCGCAGATGCTCGAAGCGCGTGGAGTTGCGGTCGAACGGCGACTCGAGCTTGGCGGAAACCTTCCGCATGAGGCGGTCGTCAGTGGCACTCTGGATCTTTACCCCGAATACACGGGGACTGCATTCACTGCCATCCTTCGTCATGCGCCGATCAGCGACCCGAAAGCGGTTTATGAGCAGGTGAAACAGGAGTATGCGAGTAAGTTCAAGGTTGAGGTGAGCCCGCCGCTCGGGTTTGAGAACACGTTCGCGATACTTGTGCGTGGCGCTGAGGCGAGACAGTTGAAACTCAAAACGATCTCCGACGCTGTTCGAGAGGCGCCGCAGTGGCGCGCAGGGTTTGGGCAGGATTTCATGTCACGCGCTGACGGTTATCCGGGGTTCTCAAAGACGTATGGATTGAAGTTTAGAGAAGTTCGCGAGATGGATTTATCGTTGACTTACATCGCGCTCTCTTCAAAGCAGGTTGATTTGATCGCCGCGAATTCGACTGAGGGCCGCATCACGACGCTTGATCTCGTGCAGCTTGACGACGATCGTCGCTACTTTCCGCCATACGAAGCCGTTTACCTCGTGCGGCAAGACACCATCGCCCGCGTCCCCGCGCTCAGCGAAGTTTTATCAAAGTTGGCGAACGCGATTTCGACTGATGAGATTCGACGGATGAATTCGGAGGTTGACGAGAAGAAGCGCGATCCGAAGGAAGTTGTGCGCGAGTGGCTTAAGACGAAAAATTTATAAGCCACAGATTACGCAGATTGAGTGCTGGTAATCTGTGGCTTTATTCAGTTGTTAGTAAGGCCCTGGGAAGCCCTCTTTAAATGAGGTCAATCACTGCCGCCTCCCTGGTTTGCTGGCTTTTCAGCAGTCACCTCTCTTCTTCTGGCTCTGGCTCTCTGGTTCCGGAGCATTACCACCGCCGTCGTTTACGGGTTTCTCACCAGGAACTGTATCTGACATTGTCTGATCTCCTTGCGATGTTGGGAGTTGAGCCAGGTGGATCAACTTTGTTAACGATAAAATGCCTGAATATCAGGCCGGGCAGCATATTGTTTGAAAACGCTCGCACCCCATTCTTGCTCCAGTTTTGAAGCGCACAAACTCAGCATTCTTTGCATTTCATCCGCTCTATGTCTTATCACCTAATTGTTGGTTGGCGCGCGAAACAACTGCCCAAGCACGCCATTCAGATTCCCGCTGTTGACCGCGTTCAAATTTCTTTGCGCTTCAGTGGCAAGCGCCAAAGCGGTTTGCGCATCATTTCCTTTCAAAGCAGCTTCAGCACATCGGAGTTGCGAACTGAGTATAAACCGAAAGTCGCCGGAATTCGACGAAACTTTGATAGCTTCTTCACACAATGCTTCAGGCCTCTCGGGTTGCGCCCTACGCTGCGTTTAAAGTCCGAGAAAATATTTGCGCTTCGTTTGAGTATCGGATTTGGGTGTTGGGCTTTGAGCCGTTCGCTGGCTGACGCTAATAGCTTGAGCTAATGCTCCGCTCACTGAAAGCCAGTCTCGGCCTTGACCAGTTCAAGCTCCGGCAATACTTGCAAATAACCACCTTCGTCTGCAGTTTTTTTGAAGAGTTCCTCCAGCAATTGTCTTGCTTCACCAAAACGCCCGAGTTGCGCCAGGATCTTGGCGCGGTTTGTACTGGTATACACGATCCCAAACGTGTCATTTCCTGCCGTAAAGCCGGCGATAGCACTGTCGCACTTCTCCAGCGCCGCAGGATATTTCTCCTCGTCTAACCAGCAGTAGTCCAAACTCGTAGTCGACATCCGCAATGGCTTGCGAGTTATTGCTCTGCTTTGCGATCTCCAGTTTTTGATTCAGTGCTTGCGCGGCAGCGGGGAAGTCAGCCTTTCGGCGATAGCCCCGAGCGAGTTGCGTCAAACAGATGCCCACACTGCGCGGGTAATTGGCTTGCTGAAAATACTCCAGCGCCTGTTGGACCATTTTCACGCCTTCATCGACACGCGAGGTTTGTATATACAAACCACCGAGATTAGATAATCCCGCGTGCTTCGCGCAGGCGACCTTTGTTTGCTCTGGCAAACTGAATTGCCTGGCTGAAAATATTATTCCGCTTGTTGTTCGTCTCCCTGGCTCGAAAATGAGTTGCCGAGTTCGAGTAACCCGCCTGCAGCAAGATTCTCGAGTTTTTTTCCTGCGCAAAGTTCACGGCTTGCTCTGCGTAACGCTTGGCTTCTGAGAACAATCCACGTTGTGAATGGAGGTAGCTCAAATCAATCAATGCGCGTTATTTGTTGTGCTTCGTGGGCGACGGTACGCGAGGCATCGAGCGATTGCTGAAATTGCGCCTTGGCTTTGTCGATATTCGGCCCTGATTGCGAAAAAGAATTC
The DNA here is from genome assembly GCA_963728575.1 of uncultured Acidobacteriota bacterium. Lineage (GTDB taxonomy): Bacteria > Acidobacteriota > Blastocatellia > Pyrinomonadales > Pyrinomonadaceae > PSRF01. The sequence goes on along the minus strand of CAVSKT010000011.1, from coordinate 435,348 downwards.
CTCGCTGCCGATTTACCTCGATTTTGCCCTCTTTGTTACTTCCACGCGGTACAGTCGTTCAGCTTCATCAAACATCACTTTGGCCTTATCCGCTTCCTGTTTGCGCTGGTGGATAATGCCTGCGCGGAGATAGGCCGTTGCATACTGGCCCCTATTCAGTTCGATGGCTTTCAGATAGTTCTCAGGGCTTTTTCAATTTTACCGTCATTTTCATAGGCATAACCGAAATCGACATAAACCGATCCTTCTTCAGGGGAGAGGTTCGCAAGCTCAGTGTAAGACTTGATAGCGTCGCCGAATCTGCGTGGTCGCAGTTGCGAGAATCGCGTCCAAATACAGAGCATCGGGCGGTGAAAGTGACGATCTATCGATTTCACTTGTAGCGGCAAGTAATTCATCCTTCGCACGCTCCGTATAGTCCAGCTCGGTCCATGCCTGTGCTAAACGCGCATGAGCCAAAGCATATTCCCGTCAATCTCGAATGGCCTGTGCGAGCGCTTTGCTTGCCTGGTAATAAGCTCCGTTGCGCAGGCTTTCGGTTCCCTGCTGGTACCAATGGAGTGCTGCGGCGATGGTGGTAGTAATGTTGCGGGGCCAGAAGTAGTAGATGGCCCAGGCGAGGATGCCGAGGACGATGAAGGCCGGAATGACTGAGGCTAACGAAAAGCGCTGGCGCTTGAGCTGCATCGTAAGCGTCCCGAGCGCGTTCGTCGCTCGTTTGAAGCCTTCCGTCGATCCACGTGACTTGCTCGACACGGGCACACCGTTGCCACTCAAACCGGTCGCCGCCGATCTCAAATCCTTCAACAAATCACCCGCAGACTGATACCGCGCTTCAACTTTCTTCTCCAGCGCCTTTAACGTGATGCGATCCAGCTCCGCAGTAACTTGAGGATTTATCTTCGACGGCCGCGGCGGCGTAACGTGAATGATCTGCGCCCCAATCTCCAACACGCTGCCACCGGAAAATGCCGACTGCCCTGTCAAACACTCGTAGAGCAGCGCCCCGAGCGCGAACAGATCGCTGCGCCCGTCGATAGCTTTTCCGGTCGCCTGTTCAGGTGAGAGATAGAGCGGCGTGCCGACGATGACGTCGCTGCGGGTTTGCGTTGAATAGATCGTCTTCGCGTCGAGATCGACATCGGTCGATGGTTGGTCAAACAGATGCTTCACCAGACCAAAGTCGAGCACTTTAACGTGCCCGCGCTCGCTGATAAGAACATTCGACGGCTTTATGTCCCGATGCACGATGCCGTGATCGTGTGCCTCACCGAGTGCTTCCGCAATCGATGAAACGATTTCAACAGATCGTCTGAGTGTTAACCCTTCATCGAGCAGATCGCTAAGCGACTTCCCCTTCACATACTCCATCACGATAAACGGCTGCCCCTCGGCGGTTTCGCCGTAGTCGTGGACCATCGCGATGTTTGGGTGATTGAGCGCTGATACAGCGCGCGCCTCACGAATGAAGCGCGCTCGGTAGTGATGATCGGTCGACGTTAGAAACTTGATCGCGACGCGGCGAGCGAGGTGCAAGTCCTCGGACAGATATACGGCGCCCATCCCGCCCTCGCCAAGTTTTTCGATAATTCGATAATGGGAAACCGTCTGGCCGATCATGCGGGTTCGAGGAACGCTGCAACTTGCTCTGGGCAGCCAGTGCTAGAGTTGAAGGCATTGTGCGACAGGATTTCAGGATTTTCAACGTAAATCCTGCGACATCCTATTAAAGAACAGTTTCGCGAATCTTCTTCTCCTGCGCTTCTCGAAACTCGTGCAGCTTCTTGCGCAATGGCGGGCGACTGTTGCCCAAAATTGCCACGGCAAAAAGGGCGGCATTGACCGCCCCGGGTTTGCCGATGGCGAGCGTCGCCACGGGAATGCCACCGGGCATTTGGACCGTGGCCAGTAACGAGTCCAGTCCATTCAGCGCGCTGGTCATCGGAACGCCAAGGACAGGCAAAATCGTATGGGCCGCCAAAACGCCTGCAAGGTGCGCCGCGCCGCCCGCTGCTCCGATTAAAACTTCAAGCCCGCGCGATTCTGCGGTTGAGCCAAACTCCGCCGCCAACGAAGGCGACCGGTGCGCGGAAATCACCCTGCATTCATGCTCGACCCCAAATTTCTCCAACGTCTCACTCGCATGGCGCATAGTGTCCCAGTCAGACTGGCTGCCCATAACGATGCCGACCAGCGGGTTCTTAGACGCGGTGACGCGGTGACCCGGCGACGCGGCGCTATCTGAGTTGCTGCGACCCTCTTTAATCTTTTCGTGTGTTCGATCTTTCTTTGGCATGTGATCTCCGTGTCTCCGTGTCTCCGTGTCCCTATTCTCCCTGGTCCAACGAGAAACCGCGCTCGCCGTCGAATGTATAGAGTCCTTCAGTTTTGATGAAGTCGTAACCTTCATTAGCAATACGGCCTAAGAGCGCCACAACCTGCGCATGGTCCACTTTGCTCCCTTCGGACTCGGGCAGAAAGCGACAGCGCCAGTGATCCGAACAGAAAGTTTCCGCGTGGCCGCCGGGCCAAACTTTTACGCCGCGATTACTGATCATCGTTAGCTTCAGGCCCTCACCATTTACTTTGCTTAATCCCGAACCAAGATCGTTTGCGGAGCCACGCGTCCAATCAAGAAAAACGTCAACGCCGACGAGTTCCTTATTCGGCGCCTTTCCTTCTGAAACGCGGGCCAGCGACTCATCGCTCTTCTTGTATTTTCTCGCTTTGAGAATCTGCGGCGTCTGGCCCAACCGCGCGACAACAGCTTCGGCAAACTCCTTCGTGCCGACCTTCTGCTTGCTGACCTTTTCGTCGTGGATGTCGTACGTGTGAATGCCATCTTCGATCGTGCGTAGCCATGCATTGTGAACGCGCTCTGCGTGATCAGTGAGTCCAACATGCACCAGCATCATCACTGCGCCCAGCAGCAACCCCGATGGGTTCGCAAGATTCTGACCCGCGCGACGCGGCGCCGATCCGTGAATCGCTTCAAACATCGAGACGTGTTCGCCGATGTTTGCAGAGCCGGCCAGTCCGACTGAACCCGCGATCTGCGCGGCGACGTCTGAAAGAACGTCGCCATAAAGATTCGGCATCACTAACACGTCGAAAGCTTCAGGCGTGTCGGCCAACTTTGCGGCGCCGATGTCGACAATCCAGTGCTCGTTTTCAATGTCGGTGTATTCCGCTGCGACCTCGTCAAACACTTTATGAAACAGACCGTCAGTCAGTTTCATGATGTTGTCTTTCGTGAAGCACGTGACCTTTTTGCGGTTGTTTCGTCGCGCGTACTCGAATGCGTAGCGAACAATCTTTTCTGATCCGGGACGCGAGATCAGTTTCAAACACTGCACGACCTGGTTCGTTTGCCGGTGCTCGATCCCTGCGTAAAGATCTTCTTCGTTCTCGCGCACAACGACCACGTCCATCACCGGATGTTTCGTTTCAACGAACGGGTGATATGAGACACACGGTCGTACGTTCGCGTACAAACCGAGCACCTTCCGAACGGTCACATTAAGGCTCTTGTATCCACCACCCTGCGGGGTTGTGATCGGAGCTTTGAGAAAAACTTTGGTTCGTCGTAACGACTCCCACGAGCTCGGCTCGATACCTGACGAGTTTCCGGCGAGGTAAACTTTTTCACCGATATCAATCGTCTCGATTTCCAGTGGCGCCTCCGCAGCCTCGAGGATGCGCAGGGTCGCCCCCATGATTTCCGGCCCGATGCCGTCGCCGTTGGCGACAGTGATAGGGATACGTTTCGGCATTTTTCCCAACCTTTCGCGGTGATTTCGTTGTACGAGATGAAAGCGGGAATAGTAAGGCAAAGCGGTAAAACGGGCAATTAGCGGTCTCGTTTCGAAAATATCGCTAAAATGTCCTTGACGCGTTTCCAAGGCGTCCTGCATACTTTTGCTTACCTAGTTACCTACTCTCGCGCGTCAACGGTGATAGCGCCTGTCCGGGATCGTTAAGCGACGTGGTTCGGCTGATAGAGAGTGAGGCAGTTGTCAATTTAGTAGGAGCCGCTCTCGAGGTTTTATTAGAGCACCGGGTTCGTCGCAGCTCGCCGAAAGTATCGGTTGTCACCCCCCGAACTGGATCAGCGAATTCCAGCAAGCCCGCGCTTCCCTTCAGATTAAGGATAGTTAGAATGGCTACAAAACTATACGTCGGAAATCTCTCGTTTCGTACTACGAGCGAGGAACTGCGCGAAGCTTTCGCGGCAGTAGGAACAGTGGAATCAGCTTCGGTGATTGAAGACCGAGAAACAGGACGCTCGCGCGGCTTTGCTTTTGTGGAAATGGCAACTCCGGAAGAGGCAACAGCAGCGATCGAGGCTTTCAATGGCAAAGACTTCGGCGGACGAAATCTCACCGTCAACGAAGCGAAGCCGAGAACTGACCGAGGTGGCGGCGGTGGCCGTGGCGGTTATGGTGGTAATCGTGGTGGCGGCGGTCGAGGTGGTTACGGCGGCGGTGGCGGCCGTGATCGCGACAGCGATCGTTACGAGCGCGAACCCCGCTGGTAACATTTCCGGCCACGGATTACACGGATTAAATCCGGATTTATCTGTGTAATCCGTGGCAAATTATTTTCTGACCTCAGGCGTGACCTTGAGGCTCAACTTCTCCGTGCCTCTCACTATCTCAAACAAATATTCCTGACCGGCTCTTAATTCTCCGAGCGCGGCAGTGTAGTCGTAAACATTCTTAACTTCGCGAGTTCCGATCTTCACGATCCGGTCGCCGGCTTTCATTCCTGACTTCTCAGCGGGCGAGCCTTCGCGTACGCCATCAATCAAGAGTCCGTTAGTGCTGTCGGCATAGTTTGGAATCGTTCCGAGATAAACACGGAATCCACCTCCGCGCGGTGGATCGGCCTTCGCGGTCGTGTACGTCAATCGTTTCTCCGACGCATCAACATCTCGAACGATGCGCGCGACCAAAGTCAGTATTCGCGCTTCATCGTCGTAGTTGATCTTCTCAAACGTGTCTGACGGTTTGTGATAGTCGCTGTGTGTTCCGGTCCAGAAGAACAGCACCGGAATCTGTTTGCCGTAAAACTGCGAGTGATCACTTGGACCATACCCGTCTTCATTCATCGTCAGCTCGAACGCGCCGTTCGGATCGACAGTTACTACCGGACGCCCGTTCGCTGAAACAACGATCGGCACTCCCCGCGGCGGGGCAGGAGAATTTGCCGCAACCTGCAGCGATTGGGCGGAGTTTGCCTGTCTGATGATTTGCTTCCACTCTGCCGCCGTTCCGACACCGCCAATCACCAGTTTTCGATCTCGCATGCGCCCGATCATGTCCATATTGATCATCGCGACAGTATTTGTAAGTGGGGTTAGGGGATGATCGACGTAGTAGGCTGATCCGAGCAGTCCTTCTTCTTCACCTCCGAACGCGATGAAGATCAGCGTACGTTTCAGGCTGGGTTTTTCTGCACTGAAGATGCGCGCTAACTCGAGCAGTCCGGCTGTTCCTGAAGCATTATCGTCAGCGCCGTGATGTATATCGCCAGACGTTGGCGAAAGGCTGCCACTCCCACCGCGTCCGAGGTGATCGTAGTGAGCGCCGATCACGATATTCTGATTCTTGAGAACCGGATCCGAACCTTCGAGCACGCCGATAACGTTGTAGGCCGGAACTTCATTGCGGATGAAATCGACCGAAAGATTTAATGAACTTGCGACTTCCGCATATGCTGCCTCCGCCTTCGTTTTTGCCGCTTGTTCGATGTCCGACAACGGCTTATTAAGCAACTTCTCCGCGGCCTGTCGTGATATTGCTACGACCGGAATACCCGCATCGCCGCCGGTGTTGTCGTAGCGCAACCTCGACAGCCGGTCTTCGTTAAAGTTGTTTTCGCGCACAACAATGACAAGCGCTTTCGCACCCGCATTGCGCGCGGCGATTGCCTTCCAGCGCACGTCTTCGTAACGCGCAAACTGGCCATGAGGATTGTCGCCGTCGGGTGTGCCTGAAAGCGCAATAACTATGCGACCCGACACTTTGGGGTTCGCATAATCGTTGTGATTTAACTCTGAAGCCGTAATACCGTAACCAACCAAAATCGCCGGGGCGTCCAGGCTTTGGTTTGTCGAAACGCCAAGCGGCATCCAATCTTTACCTACCTCGAGACTCGACAGGCGATTCTTCTTGCCGAGTTCAACACTGCCAACGTATGGAAAGGATTGCAGGTGTCGCTGCACGGCAGGCTTCAGACCAAGCTTTGAAAACTCAGCGGCGATGTACTTCGCGGCCTGGGTAGCACCCTCAGTGCCGGTGCGTCGCCCATCCAGTTCATCAGAGGCGAGATAGGTAACGTCTTTCTTGAGTCGATCGACACTCGGCTCAAGGCCTTTTTGTTGCGCGACAACGCCAACAGTCGTCAGCAAAACGGCCGCTACAACGATCGAAATTTTTCTTATTCTCATAATGCTTTGTGCCTTTTGTGGCTTCACTCGACCCAGTCAGCAATAAACACGTTAGTCTCACCTCGCGCCTTCGCGTTGCGATTCGACGCAAACACGAGCTTCTTTCCATCCGGTGAAAACATTGGAAACCCGTCAAACGTGTCGTTAAAAGTAATTCGTTCCAAGCCGGTGCCGTCGATGTTGATCTTGTAGATATCGAAATTTCGTTGGCCCGGATCGTCAATATTCGACGAGAAGATTATTCGTTTGCCGTCGGGGAAGAAGTACGGGCCGAAGTTCGCTTTACCGTTGCTCGTTACCTGACGCTTGTTCGAGCCGTCAGCATTCATCACCCAGATTTCGAGCACTGACGGTTGAATGAGGTTCTGCTTCAGAAGATTTGTGTAGTCGGTTTTGTGTTTGTCAGTTTTCGGGTGATGTGCGCGATAAACGATCTGTTTGCCGTCGTACGACCAGAATGGACCACCATCGTATCCGAGTTCGCTAGTCAAACGCCGCACGTTCTTACCATCGGCGTCCATCGTGTAGATATCGAGGTCGCCGTCACGCATCGACGTGAATACGAGTTTCTTTCCGTCCAGCGTGATCGTTGTTTCCGCGTCGTAGCCGGGTGTGTTGGTCAGTTGTTTGATATCAGAACCGTCGGGTTTGGCAGTGAAAACGTCAAAGCCCGGATACACGGCCCAAACATAACCCTTCGAGAAGTCAGGTTTCGGAGGACACTGCTTGTCGGCAAGGTGAGTCGACGAATAAAGGACTTGCTTCGCGCCCGGGAAGAAGTAAGAACACGTGGTGCGCCCATCGCCGTTGGAGATCATCTTCAGGTTCGAGCCGTCGACGTTCATCGAGTAGATTTGATCGCAGCCACGGCCGTCGCGAGTTGATTGAAAGATCAGTTGTTTACCATCTGAAGAGAAATACGCCTCTGCATTTTCACCGCCGAAAGTCAGTTGCCTGATGTTTCGCAAATGCTTTTCGTTAGGCAGCAGTGAAGTTTGCGGCTCGGAAAACGCCAGATGAGAAGTTCCGATCACCAGCAGAACGAGGGTGAGTAATGAAGCAACGATTTTCATAGTCTTTAAGCGCGCGCGCCGTTTGCTACCAGGCCGTCAGTTTTGTCGATCTGTTGTGCGCGTCGACGTCGAATGATCAAGGCAATCAGCGCGGATACGCCAATGACGATGCTGATCAACTGCGAAGTCGAGAGGCCGGTCAAAGTTGTCAGGCCGAGAAGGTCACCACGCGGATCGCCGCGAACGAATTCAATCGCGAACCGAATTGCCGAGTAGAGCAAAGCATACGCGAGAATCACCTGACCGCTGAAGCGTCTGCGTTTGTGCAGCCAAAGTAAAAAGAGAAACACGAGCAACATTGCGAATGATTCATAGAGCTGCGTCGGATGCAGATGCACATCCGTTGGCACACCCGTAATCTGATGGCCCAACTCTGTGAATTTCACGCCCCACGGAAGTGTAGTCGGCTCGCCCCAGCAACACCCGGCCGCGAAGCATCCCTGGCGTCCGAAGAAATTGCCGATTGCGATTCCAGGCGCGAATGCGTCAGCGGTTTTCCACCAGGGCAGGTGATACCGCTTCATCAACAAGTAGCCTGCGCCGACTGCGCCGAGTAGTCCGCCGTACCAAACGCCACCTGAACGCAGGAAATCCAACGAGATCAGGTTCCAGGGATTGTCGCGATACTCTGGCTCGACAAAGAGCATCAGGATCTTTGAACCGATCAATCCCGCGAGCAACATCCACAGGCTCAGGTCATAGATTTTTTGGCGCGGCAAACCATCTCGTTCCCCGAGCTTGACCGAGATCAGGATCGCAGCGAGAAAGGCGATCGCGAGAAACACACCGTAAGTGTGGAGGGGGAAACTGCCGATACGTATGAGTTCGGGGTACATATCTTTGAGCCACTGATTTACACAGACGAACGCGGATCGGCATTTACTTGCGTAGATCTGTGACCAAAAACCAGATCGTAAGCGAGCAATAACGCTCCAATCGTGATGCTCGCGTCAGCGATGTTGAACGTGGGCCAATGATAGTTGCCGGCGTGCATAACGATGAAGTCTACAACGTAACCGAGGCGCGCGCGGTCCGTCAGATTACCGAGGATGCCGGCAAGCAGTAATGCGCATGCGCCGAGGACACGATCGTCGTTACGGTTCGTTCGCAGAAAATAGTAGAAGACCGCGACTGCCGCTAGTGAAGCAAGCACTACGAAAAACCAACGTCCGAACGAGCCGCCTTCCTGCAACTGTCCGAACGCGATGCCGGGGTTTTCGGTGTAGATGAATTGCAGGAAGCCGTCGATGATCACGCGATCTTCGCCCCGGCTCAGCGTCTTAACGGCCCACGCCTTCGACGCCTGATCTGCGAGGTAAATGCCGAACGCGGCGAGCAGATAGCCGGCGCGCCATCCGAAACGCGTGCGAAAATTATTGGTCGATTCCATGTCTTCAAATTGGGTACACAAAAACACAAAAGATCTTTTATGTGTTTTTGTGAACTAGTCCTGCGCTTCGATCTCCTTTAATGCCGCCACACACCGCTCGCAAACCGTTGGATAGGTCTCTGATTCACCGACGCGCGTTGAATAGTTCCAGCAGCGCTCGCACTTCTCACCTTCGGCCCTGGAAACGGTTATCGAAACGTTCTCGCCGCCCTGTTTGACCTCGACCTGGGAAACGATGAACACATAACGAAGATCACTTTGATGCAGTTGCAACAGCTCAAGCGCGCTTCCCGATGCCGCGAGTTCTACTTTTGCATCCAACGAGCTGCCAATATGTTTGGCAACGCGCGCTTCCTCGAGTGCACGCAACACATTGTCTCGGATGGCAAACAATCCATCCCACTCGCCTAATAATGTTTCCTGATTTTCCTCACTTGCGCGTGGAAACTCCGCCATGTGAATCGACGGTTCAACACGATTCGGAAGGTTTTCCCAAATCTCGTCAGCCGTAAACACGAGTATCGGTGCGAGCATGCGCGCTAACGCGTCTCCGATCCGCAGTAACACAGTCTGCGCTGAGCGACGTGCTTTGTTTCGCGGTGCAAAGGTGTAAAGACGATCCTTGATGATGTCGAAATAACGCGCCGAAAGCGTTACCGTCGCAAACTGGTAAAGCGCGTGATAGACGTTGTGAAACTCATAAGCTTCATAAGCCGCAAGCACTCTCGCCGTTACGCGATTGAGTTCCGCCAGCGCCCAACGATCGATCTCTTCGAGCTCCTCGACGGGTACGCTGTCATGTTCAGGATCAAACCCGTTCAGATTTCCGAGTGCAAACCTCGCCGTATTACGTAACTTTCGATAGGCGTCAGTAACACGTTGCAGGATCTCGTCGGACCCTCGCATGTCGTCGAAATAATTCGACGACACACACCAGAGCCGGATGGTCTCAGCGCCTGACTGTTTGATTATCTTGTCGGGCTCGACCGCGTTTCCAGCAGACTTGTGCATCGCGCGACCTTGTGCATCCAACGTCCAGCCGTGCGTAACGACGGTGTTGTAAGGCGCGCGATCGTGCGCAGCGATGCCGACCATCAGCGACGAATTGAACCAGCCGCGAAACTGGTCGCCGCCTTCGAGGTAAACATCTGCCGGCCACCGTAGATCGTCATAGTTCTCGAGCACTGCGACTGATGAAGTACCGCTGTCGAACCACACGTCAAGAATGTCACTTTCTTTGGTCCATTCCTGCGCGCCGCATCCTTTGCACGTGTAACCCTCCGGCATCAAGTCTTTCGCCTCGCGCGTGTACCACGCATCGCCCGACTCTTTCTCAAAGATGTCAGCAACGTGATTGATCACTGCCGGATCGGCAACTGCTTCAGTGCATCGTGCGCAATAAAAGACAGGAATGCTGACACCCCAAACACGCTGGCGCGACACACACCAGTCAGGACGCGCCTTCAACATATTGCGCATACGATCGACGCCCCATGCAGGAATCCATTTGACGCGCTCGATCTCGTCCAGCGCTGCGCCGCGCAGCGATGCAGCAGCGCCCTCGGGAAGGTTGTCAGTGAAATTCGATCGATCGCGACCGTCCTCATCCCTCTCGACCAGGTCACGATGGGACTGGTCCATCGAGATGAACCACTGCGGAGTGGCGCGGAAGATCACGGGATTCTTGCAGCGCCAGCAATGTGGATACCGGTGGTCATACTTTTCACTGAACAGCAGCACACCACGTTCACGCATGAATTCAACAATCGCATCGTTCGCATCGAACACGCGTTGACCGGCGAAGTGCTCGACTTCAGGCGTGAAGCGTCCGGCGTTGTCGACAGGGCAATAGATCTCCAGGCCATAGCGCTTGCCGATCACGAAGTCGTCGTGACCATGGCCCGGCGCGGTGTGCACAGCGCCAGTGCCTGCTCTGCCGTCTGATTTCTTTTGCGACTCGCTAACGTCTAGTTCGGTTTCGGCATCAGCCTCACCGCCGAGCGTGACGTGCTCGCCAACCATCAGCAGCGACGTACGATCGAGCCATGCGTGACGAGCTTCGAGCCGGTCCAACTTTGACCCCTTGAAACGCGCAAGCACATTTGGTGAACCGCCCAGCTCACACTTCGCGGCGACTGCTTCAACCAGGTCACTCGCGACGATGTAAACCTCATCGCCAAATTCAAACGCCGAATACTCAAAATCAGGATGAACGGCGATGCCGAGGTTCGCCGGAAGCGTCCATGGCGTCGTGGTCCATATCAATAGGAAAACCCTTCGACCAGCGAGCGCCGGATCGATCAACGATGGATCACTTTGCAGCGGAAACTTTACGTAGACCGACGGGCTCGTATGTTGATGATATTCAACCTCAGCTTCTGCAAGCGCCGTTTGGTCCTTGATGCACCAGTAAACCGGGCGCGCCCCCTTGTAAACCCAACCGCGTTCGACGAAGCGCGCGAACATGCGCGCGGTTTCAGCCTCGTAGTGGTTCGACATCGTGAGGTAAGGATCGTCCCATTCGCCCAGGATGCCGAGCCGTTTGAAGTCGCGCGTCTGGTTTTTCAAAGCTTTCTCAGCGTGCTCGCGACACGCGCGCCGGAAACTCTCGGGACTAAGATCGCTTCTCTTTTTGCCTTTTTTCTCGAGGGCTCGCTCGACATGCATTTCGATTGGCAGGCCGTGGCAGTCGTAACCCGGGACGTAAGGCGAGTTGTATCCCATCATCGTGCGCGACCTAACGACCAGGTCTTTAAGAATCTTGTTCATCGCGGTGCCGAAATGGATGTCGGCGTTCGCATAAGGTGGACCGTCGTGAAGGATGAACTTCTCGCGGTCTTCGCGCGCGCGCAGAATGAGACGGTAAAGATCGAGCTTCTCCCACTTCTCCAAACGAGCGGGTTCGCTTTGCGCGAGATTGGCTTTCTGCGAAAAGTCAGTCTTTGGCAGATTGACAGTCTTTTTTAGATCAAATGGCGTTTCAGTCGACATAAATTTGAATTGGCAATACTAACAAAGCCCTGTCCCAAAAACTAAGAACCCGAGCCACCTGCTGCTGAGATGGCCCGGGTTCGTTAAATCACCTGTGGCTCAATCAACCGATAAACATCTCATCCTCAGCATAAGTTTGATTGATGGGCTTCGGCATCGGCGCTACGAGTACTTCGAGGCCGCGGCGAAAGCCCGCCATAATCGCGGCCACCTCACGCGCCGGCTCTATGACCTTCATTTGTATGAAATCGGTCGTCATAGCCACCTGTTGCTGTGTTCGGTCGATGGTCCTGCTAACCAGCTCCACTTTATCGCGTGCTTCGACCGCGGTCTCGCTTACCAGATGCCTCAGTTCCCCGATCTCGGCTCTAACGATGCCGAGAGTTTCAGAGACGTGCAAAGTAGCTGTCGAGAGATGTCCGGAAACTGCGGTGAACTGTTCTGCAATCAGCTTTCCCTGCACCGCGATCTGTTTGCCCTGTTCGCTCATAGCCGTAACGCGCTCCATGAGCGGTTCAAGCTTCTGCTCGACGCGGTTCACTGACTTCACTGCACGGCTGACGAAGACTGCGATCGCAACCATCGCGATCGCGATCACCAGGAACGATGCGGCAATGATCACCATGATCCAGAACATCGGATCGTTCGTGCTCATTTGTAGAAGCGCTGCGAAGCTCATGTTTCTCAGTTTGTGTTTTCGCCGTAATTCGGAGCGGCTTCGATGCGGCCCGACATTTCGGTCTTACGTTTCTCTTCCTGGTAAGCCTTCTTGCCGGCGTCGATTGCCGCGGTCAACGTTCCTTGTTGACGCGAAGCTGCGTCGCGTGCAGTTTGGGCCACCTCTGTAACTTTTCCGGCCGCCTGACTGTAGAGCTCACCTGCGCGTTCGCGGGTTGCTTCGTAGTACTCGCCCGCGCGATCGCTCAACTGTTGCGCTGCTTCACGCGAACGGTCAATGCCTTTGCGGGTGGCGTCTTTGATATCGCCGCGCAGCTCCTGACCTGATTTCGGGGCGAAAAGCAGGGCCAAAATCGCCCCGATACCGCCGCCGATAAGCAGGTAGGTCAACCTGGTTGAAATATTGTCGCCACTATCTCTCCGATAATCGTCGTTTCCCATCTGGTGGGTCCTTTCTTACTCAAAATTACAAGGGAATATGGCGTTGGACTATAGCAAAAGCGCGAGAGTGGAAGCAATGAAGACGCGGAGACGCGGAGACGCGGAGACGGGGGGACGGGGAGACGGGGAGACGGGGAGACGGGGAGACGGGGAGACGGGGGACGGGGAGACGGGGAGACGGGGAGATTTTGCCCGCCGCGTCGCCGTGTCACCGCGTCGCCGTGTCACCCCGTCTCCCCGTCTCCCAGTCCCTTCTCCAGTCCGCCGTTGTACTGTTCCAACTTCCGATACAGCGTCTTCCGCCCGATATCCAGGAGGCGGGCGGCATTGGATTTGTCGCCCGATGTGTACTCAAGGGTGGCTTCGATTGCCTGACGTTCGATTTCCTCCATCGATGAAGGAACAGTGATTTCAAAAGTTGTCGTGCGACCTTCGCTCGCCGCCTTGGCGCGTTCGACCTTGATCCGATCGCGTTCCTGCAACGCGATCTTGCTGATCGCTTCGGGCAAGTCTTCGAGCTCGATCTGGCGGCCGGAAGCAATGATCACTGCGCGCTCGATCGCATTCTCCAGCTCGCGTACATTGCCGGGCCACTCGTACGTTATCAACGCCTGCAACGCGTCTTTCGACATGCCCGAGATAAAGCGGCCGGTTTTTTGTTTGTAGTGTTCGAGGAAGTGGATCACGAGGGGGTGAATATCTTCCGGGCGCTCTCGCAGCGGTGGCAATTTAATCGGGAACACTGAAAGCCGGTAAAAAAGATCTTGCCGAAAACTTCCGAGATCGACCGCGCGTTTCAAATCAACATTCGACGCCGCGAGCACGCGCACGTCAGTCTTGATCACTTCATTTCCGCCCACGCGCGTGAGTTCTCCATCCTGGAGCACGCGCAACAAACGCACCTGCGCCGACAAACTCATCTCTCCGACTTCATCAAGAAACAACGTTCCGCCGTTTGCTTCTTCAAAACGCCCACGACGCAATGCACGCGCGTCGGTAAACGCGCCCTTCTCGTGACCAAAGAGTTCCGACTCCAGCAGTGTCTCCGGAATCGCGCCGCAGTTCAGTTTGACGTAAGGCTGATCTTCGCGGCCCGAGTTGAAGTGGATCAGGTTTGCGAGCAGCTCTTTCCCCGTCCCTGATTCGCCTTCGATCAACACAGTGGTCTGTGCGTCAGCAACGTTCAATGCGAGCTCGATCGCGCGACGTATCGCAGGCGCCTGACCGATGATGCGTTCTTCGCCGTAGCGTTGTTGCAGCGCGCTGCGCAACTGCATGATCTCTGCCGACAACTGATCGCGCTCGAGCGCCGTGCCGATTTGATCTGCGATGCCCTCGACCAAAGCGACTTCCTGATCTTCAAAACCTTCTCGCGCCTGGCTCCACACCAAACCGAGCAGTCCGAACGTCTTTCCACCAACTCTCACGGGCGCTACGAGCGCAGCACGACCGCCAAGCAGCTTGTTGAAAGCGAGCCTGATCGCAAACGGCAGATCCGTTTCGAGTAGCCGCAAAGTCCGGCCCTGGGCTAACACTTCAATCATCGCCGGAAACTGCGTCAGGTCGAGAGATTTTCCATGCGCGTCGAACAAACCCTGAAGAGGTCCAATCGACGCTTCAGGCGCGGCTTTGAAGGAAGCAAGACTGATCCGGCTGCCAGCATGATCGAGCACACCCAGCGCCGAATAATCGGCGCTAACCAGCGCGATAGCACGTTCCAACACCAGCGACGATACCTCACTAAAATCAGAACGCGCGTTCAAAGCATTCGCGATCGACAGCAGCGCGCGCTTCGTCTCAGCTTCGCGCTCTTTGTCCGTGTACAGCCGCGTGTACTGGTAGCCGATCGCGATCTGTCCGGCGATCGATTGTAGAAACGAAACTTCGTCGTCGAGCCACTCGCGTGGCGTGCGCGTCGTGTGTAATCCAACAAGCCCGAGAACGTCGTTGCCGAGTGTGACGGGAACAACCAGCAACGAACGAGTGCCAAGACTCGCGGCCAGAAATCGGACCTTCTGGTCCAGGCCCGAAGCCGAAATGTCGTTCAAACGGATCGGCTTTCGAATATCGACGTGCTCGGAAAGTTTTTTAAGATCGAGTGGAACGACAGTCCCAAGACTCGAAGGCACGTCATTCGACGCGCGCCATTCGTGACTGATCCGCAGCTCGCTCGCTGACTTCAACTGGATCACGTCGCAGCGATCGACGTTCATCATGCGGCCCAGCTCGGAAACGATTACGTTCAGGAAGCGATCGAGATTGATGGCGTGAGGGAGAGTCATCGCGAGGCGGTTGATAATGCCCTCGCGCGCCTCGTGCATCTTGATCTTGCTTTCTAGAGAAAGAGATTGAGCGCTATTAGACATCTGGAACAGAGCATAGACGAAGCCCTTGTTAAGTTCAAAGTTCAGAGTTCAAGCTTTAGCTTGCTCCGTTTCGCATCGCGACAACCTAAAGGTTGAACTCCGAACGGATTGCCACTCCTTTAGCGGCCTCTTATAATCGAGGCATGCCGATATACGAGTACGAATGCAGGAAATGCAAAGCCCACATCGAGGTGTTTCAGAAGGTGAGCGACAAGCCGCCCTCGAAATGCCGGAACTGCGGCGGCAAGTTGGAGCGAAAGATCTCGGCGCCGGCGATTCAGTTCAAGGGCTCGGGATGGTATGTAACGGACTACGCCAGGACAACGAAAACCGGCAAGTCAGAATCCGAGTCGACATCGGAACCAAAAACCGAGAAATCGGATAAGGCCGAGAAGAAAACGAAAGATAGTTCTCCTGCTAAAACGACTGCCGAAAAGCCTTCTTCCCCGAAGGTCTCAACCGGCGACTAGGTCTCGAAAATGCCTTTGCCAGCGCTCTCAGCCAAAAGCTTGATTGCCATTCTCGTTGTGGGATTGCTGTCTGCTTCAATGTTGGCCCAATCAGGCAAGCGACCGCACGCAAACGCTTCCGGCGGCGTGATGGTCGGCGTCGTAGCGCGGCGCGAGGACAGTAAGAACTCAGTTGTAACAAGCAAAGAAGTCGCTGTTTACGACAACGGTGTCGAACAGTCCATTCGAAACTTCACCAGGGATCCTTCACCCGCACGAATAGTTTTACTGGTCGACAACTCACTCTCGATCCGCGCTGACGTCGACAAGCTTGAACAGGCGGCGCGTGAGTTTGCGTATGAGATTTACGAAGGCGACAAGCTGCTCATCGTCGGCTACGACGAACAGGCGGAGATCGTCTCCGATTGGACGGACGACTCGAAAGCGATCGAGGCGTCGTTAAAGCTGTTTCGAAAGAAGGGCCAACCACACCTGTTCGACGCGATTCGAGCCGTAATTACTGAAGCCCTGCGCGAGATGCCGGGACAGAAGCGAATCATCGTCGTGATTAGCGACGGGCTGGATCGCGGCAGCAAAGCGACTTTCGAAAAGACGCTTGCGGAGCTGCAATCGGAAAACATCATGGTCTATGCCGTTCAAGCCGTCGATCGAACGCGCGGCGCGATCCGGCGCGATGTGCCGAAGCCGAAGGTAGTTATCGATAAACTCGCGGAAGGCACGGGCGGGCAGATCTTCTCGATTGACGAACCGCAGGTGGCCGCAAAGGCGATCTGCGACGAACTACGACAGCATCGTTATCTGCTTTCGTACGTGCCGTCGAGCGCGCCATTCGGGCAAGCGCGGAGTTTATTGGTTGTCGGGAATGAGGGAATTACGGTGAGATCGAAGTCGATGCAGCAACCAAACTAGCGTCGTCGCGAGTACAGGTAAAAAAGTCCACCCATAATCAGCACGATCAAAGTTTCCATGAAGATGAAGAAGCTCAACACAAAGTCTCCTTCATCAGTGATCGAGTTGGAGTAAGCGACGTAAGTTCCCATCACCAGCCCGCCGATTATCCAGATCAACTTACGTTTCTTATCCCACACTACTTCAAAATTCCTGACAGCCAGTGCACGAGGTTCAGCAGGTACTGCTTGTTGTCGTTTCCGGGCACGTTCATTCCCATGCGGCGGTTTTCCGGACCAGAGACTTGAGCTGACAGCATTGCCGCTTCGCCCTGGACCACCACGCGGCCCTTTCCAAACTTTAACGCCACGGCTTGCGCGCGTCCGGCTGCGGAAGTGGAGGTTGATGAGTCGTAGCCTGGACGATCGGTGGCGGCGTCTGACAGTTTAAGGATCGCGATGCTGTCCTCTGGTCCTTTCAACGACTGACCGGTAAAGCTGCGCAACAAATTGATTCGCTCGTTTTCGTTACGTCCTTCGGTGATTGAGTGGCTTGCGAGGAGTTTATTTTCGCGCGAGAAGATGAGGTGGGAAGGACTTTCCGCGACTGCATTTTGTTCATCGAACGTGTATCCCTTGCTCATCTCAACCCCGAATTTATTCGCCAACGCTGCTGCGGCACCGCCAAAAGGGGCGTGGTCCGCAATCAAAAGTAGTGCGCCGCCGCTCTTCACCCAATCGTGTACTGCCTGAATCTCTGCGTCAGTGAACGCAGATTTGTCGGCACCTTCGTCGTCGTCTTCTTCAGCGCCGAGGGCATTTGAAATCACGAGGATCTTGAAACTGCTGAGAGAGGTTTTGGTGAACGGTTGGCGATTGCGGATGACGCGATAACCGTCGTTCATCAGAATATCGACGAAAGGTTTGTAACGGCCTTCGGTGGTGTGGAAGTTGTGATGCACTTCATCGAACAGCACGCGTGGGCCATCTTTTTTGTATGCGGGGTTTTCGACGGACGCGTCGAACTCGGGGTCGGGAGCCTGTTGCGCAAAAGCGGTAACACAGATTACACAGATGATCAGAACGATTTTGTGCAATCTGTGGCCGATCATTTTAATTTCGATAGTCGCTCGGCGGCGCGATTAAGCGTCTCGTCTTTTTTGCAGAAACAGAACCGCACCTGATGTGCGCCGTCAGCGGGCTTGCTGTAAAAGCTCGATCCCGGAACGCACGCGACGCCTACTTCCCTGATCAGGTGCCGCGTAAATTCAACATCGTTGGAAAAACCAAACGCAGAGATGTCAGTCATGATGTAGTAAGCGCCATCAGGAACGAATGTTTTGAATCCTGACTGCTCGAGCACCGGCAACAGCATATCTCGGCGCACCTGGTACTCCTTCTGCAACGTATCGTAGTACTCCTGCGGCAACGACAGTGCATACGCACCCGCGGCTTGCAACGGCGCCGCAGCGCCCACGGTCAAAAAATCGTGAACCTTGCGTATCGCGCCTGTGATCTCGGGCGGTGCGATGCAGTAACCGACGCGCCATCCGGTCACGGAATAAGTCTTCGACATCGAGTTGACGACGACGGTTCGGTCACGCATGCCGTCGAGTTGGGCCATCGAGATGTGCGCGATCTCTGCGCCGTCTCGCGGGTAGAGAATGTGTTCGTAGATCTCGTCAGTGAAGCAAAGCGCGTCAAACTCCTGGCAAAGTCCGGCAATGAACTCCATTTCATCGCGCGTAAACACTTTCCCGGTCGGGTTATTCGGGTTGCAAACGATGATGGCTTTCGTCTTTTTGTTGAATGTCGCCTTCAGCTCGTCGCGATCGAAGTGCCAGTCAGGCGCTCGCAACGGAACGTATCGCGGATGTGCGTCGGAGAGGATCGCGTCGGGCGCATAGTTCTCGTAAAACGGTTCGAACACGATAACTTCTTCGCCCGGATCGACAGTCGCCATCATCGCCGCGATCATGCCTTCAGTTGAACCGCACGTGACTGTGATTTCACGCTCCGGATCGATCTCGATTCCGAGATAGCTTTTAGTTTTGCTGGCAATGGCGTCGCGAAAGTCTTTCGAACCCCACGTGATCGCATACTGGTTGACGTCCTGGTCAATGGCTTCCATCGCACGTCGCTTGATGTCTTCGGGCGCAGAAAAATCGGGGAAGCCCTGCGAAAGATTCACAGCGCCGAACTTCAACGCTTCGCGAGTCATTTCCCGAATGACGGATTCGGTAAACAGACTCGCCTTGTGAGACACGTGGCGGCTCTTTGAAGATGTAGGGGTAGTCATCTCGGCACAAGATAACATTTATGGTTCAGAGTTCAAGCTTTAGCTTGCCTGCCGAACCGCAGCCTGAAGGCTGAACTCTGAACGGTAGCTAAGGGATGATCTGCTCGCCTGCGGCTTCGCGTTTGAGTTGGTCGAGGATCGAGCGAACCGCCGCCGCATAACTGCCGTTTGGCGCTAACTGCAAATACTTTTCGTAAGCTGCGACTGCGTCTTTCGGCTTCTCCATTCTCTCGTACGCGGCGCCGAGCATCTGGTAGATCACTGGTTCGCTGTCCGAGAGTTGGGCGAGGGCTTTTCGATATTCCGCGACCGCTTGGGCAAACTCGCCTTTGTCTTCGTAAAGCTTCGCGAGCCCGACGAAAGCTTCAGGCTGGACGCCGTTACTTTCCCTGATCGCGCGATTGAAAGAACGAAGCGCATCGCGGTCAAAAGCCTCCTCGCGATAGATCCGGCCTTCAACAGCCGACGCTTCCGCGTACGAAGGTCTTGTTCGGCGCGCGGCGTCGATGTGTGTGTGGGCTTCTTTGAACTCGTTGAGGTCCATCAGCACACGTGCGAGACCGACGTGCGCAGCGGGAAATGCAGATCGCAACTTAATTGCTTCACGATAGAGGTCGGCGGCTTTGCGTCTCGCTTCGTCGTCGCGCGCTTTTTCACGTGCGGTTTCGGCTTGTTGAAACAAAAGTTCTGCCTGATCAGTGGTCGTGACCAGCTTTACGGCGAGAGTGCGACGACCGGGCGCGAGCGCGACGCTCGTCTCCTTAAAACCACTCGCGCGAACCCGGACGGTGTGCCTGCCGGCAGACACTTTCGCCACCGAAAGTTTTCCGGTCTCGTCGGTGGTGCCGCGTCTAATTTCGTCGATCCAGATGATTGCGTTGGGTTCAGTGGTGATTACGAGCGGTGATTGGGCGGCAACAGGTAGTGAAAGAAGAAAGAAAAACGTTAACGCGGATAATACGGATGACGCGGGTACAACTTTCATAAAACTACTCTTCAGTGCCGCCGCCGGTCACGCGTCGCTTGCGCACGCTTGGATCTGTATTTGTCACTGCGCGTGATCCGACTTCCGATCGGAAGTTTCCTTTATCGTCGTAGAGCCGCATGTACTGCAACTTGTTCCTCACAACACCCTGAATGTATCCGCGCGTCTCTTTGAACGGCACAGCTTCAGCCCACTCATCGATCTCAAACGGCAGCGACGCTTTCCACGCCACAGCGCGTCCCGGTCCAGCGTTGTAAGCAGCAGCCACATACTCGATGCGTCCAAACTTATCGATCTGATCGCGCAAGTATGCAGTGCCCAGTTGAATATTCAAACGCGGCTCGTAAAGCGACTCGGCCGTAATTTCTCGCCCTACACCATACTTGCGTGCGGTGAGCCTGGCAGTCGGCACCAGCACCTGCATTAGTCCATAAGCAGCCGCAGAGGAACGCGCGCGCGTGGTGAAGATCGTCTCCTGGCGAATCAAACCAGCGACTTGATAGGGATCGAGGCCCTTCGCCTTTGATTCCTGAACGATGATGTCCCAGTAAGCGAGCGGATAGAAGACGTCCCACTGCTCGCGCGTCATTTCCTCCGGCTTCATCTGCGAATAGTCGGGGAAGCTGCGTCTGAGCGTGTTCAGCGCGCGAACGTTGTCGTCGTCAGAACGATAGATTTTCGCGATGGCCAGGTTTATTCGCGGGCTGTCACCGGCCTTTTCACCAGCCTTAGTCAACTCTTTCAACGCCCAATCATCGAGGCCGATGTTCCACAACTGATCCGCCTTGATCATTTGTGTCTCTTCTTCCGCGCCGGCTGTTTCTTCCGCTACTGTGACTGTCTTCAAATTCTCGGCAGCACGCGCAACGATTGAATCCGCGGGAAAGTTTTTAGCGGGCGTCGTGCGACTGAGCACGTCTAGCCGTGTCTTCGCAAGATAGCCGTACCAGTTAGCGTCGTAGCGCGCCTGCATCGCTTCGTAGAGCGCACGCGCTTCGGCAAGTCTTCCTGCTCGTTCGGAGTCACGCGCTGCCCAATAGCCGGCCCGCCCACGATTGTCCGTATTTTTGTCGGCATAGAACGCCAGATGCTCGGTGAGCATTCTTGACGACTCGCCGAAGTTCTTTGCGTCGTGTGCTTCCCATGCGAGGTCAAACTGCGCCTGGGCGACTTCGATCGAATTGGCGAAATTGTTGACAGCAGCGCGTAGAAAATACGAAGCATCGGCCTGGTTCTTTGCGTCTTTCGCGATCTGGCCCACAGCGACGAACGTTCGCGGAGTGAAGCTGCTGTTTGGAAATGTCCGGCGCATTTCTTCGGCAGTCGCTCGTGCCTGTTCCCACTGCCGCGCGCGTGCATAGGTTTGCGCAAGATAGAAGAGCGCTTCGGCTCTCAACTCGCCCGCCGACGTTGGCACAGCGCTCAACGCTGCCACGGCTTCCAGCGTCTTTCTCGCACTGTACGCAGCGATGCCGCGTCGCAGTTGGTTTTCGGTTGTCGCGGTTGCGGGAAACTTTGTGAACGCTTCAGTGTAGGCGTTCATCGCGTCGGTAAACTTTTTAGCTCCATACAAGCGATCGGCGCGAGTGATTGCCTCTTCAACAGTTGCAGGTGAAACGGTTGATCCGAGCCTTGTTATCGCAGTTGCAGCTTCAGCGCTTTCATCCGACTGGGGCGCGAAAAAGTAGAGTTGACGATACGCTGCGAGGGCGCGATTTTGATTTGAAGTCTGCTCGTAAGCTTTGGCCGAGGTGAGCAGCGCCGCGGCATCATTCGCGGCCGCGAGATCCTTCAGCAGAAGAGGCGCCGCAGCGGCATCGCCAGCCTTCACTAACAGATCCGCTGCTCGAAGTGCTGCTTCACGAGCGCGCATCGACGCCGGGTGTTGCTGCATCAACTGCTGGTAAACAGCGCGTGCTTCCTGCGTTTTTCCGGCCTGTTCGAATGCGCTCGCGCGCATGAAGAGGGCATAGTCCGCGAGCGCGGTTTGGTCGCCGATTAAGCTTGTATCCAGCAGCGTTGCTGCACCGGCATAATCGCTCGCCGCGAGTTTGATCCGCGCGCGCAGCATCCGCGCGAGTGCAGCGGCTTTCGTTCGCGGAAACTTATTCTCGATGTCAGCAACAACGTTCTCAGCGGGCAGCACGTCGTTGCGCGTCATGCTGCGCAGACTTTCGAGAGCTTTTTCTTCTCCAGGAGTTTGCGGGCGAGTCAGACAACTCGCGGTCATGAGGAACGGCAGCGAAGCGACAGCGATGAGTGCAACACCGATGCAGATAAAAACTAGGCGATGTTTTTTGGCCACTTCGAAATACTACTACAAGCTCGCGTTTAGAGTTCTATTCGAGTCGCATGTAGCGACGAAATATTTCTCGCGCAAAGGCGCAAAGAAAATCCTTTGGAAACGCGTAGCGCTTTGGCGCCTTTGCGTGGGACATCTTCTCCGCATAAGGCACTTTTCGGGCAAAGCCAGTTCAACCTTTACGCGTTTACTGTTGCGCCGGGATAATTCGCACCGAGTTTTGAAACGTCGCCCTCGGCGAGTGTGTTCACTAATTCTCCGTGAAAATAATCGTAGCGAGACGCGACTTCAGCCTTAACGCGCTTATCATACATCTCACGCGAGCGGTCGATGTATTCACGCAAACGGTCGTAAAGGTCGTGTTCGTATCGTCCTTCCGCAACTTTCTGCTCGTTGTACAACTTAATCTCCGAGATCAGCAGTCGCGCAAACCGCCGAGCATCGTTGTGTAAACGTCGCTCTTCGTCACTCCCCACTTCGACCGGCAATTCTGAATCCTGCCCATAACGACGCCGCGCCGGCGCCTCAGGTGTTGCTTCCACCGGCATTGCCTCGATCGGCGCTGACGACCATTTTGGAAGCTCTTCGGTGAAGCTCGCCGGCTCCGCAGGAGTCTCGTCAAAAACGCCGGCCGGTTCTTCGACGGGCGTCGCTTCCATCAAAGCCGCGGGCTCAACCTCGACTGGCTGAGACGCATAATTTTCAATCGTCTCCGCGCCGGAATATGATGGTTCAACTGCACTCGCGGGTGGCTCAACGTATTCACTCGCGGGTTGGTACGAGGGCTGCGGCTCCTCAACATGCGCTACAGTTTCTTCCGCCTTCTTCGGCGCCGTGCGCGACCCGGATAGGAGCGCAACGGCCATTCCGGAAACAGTCACCAACGTTTCGAGCGCCTCGAGGTTGATCGATTCTGAATCGAGACCGGCAGAGTCAGCATAAAGAACGGCCACTGCTCGCCCGCGAACGACGAGCGGGATCGAGACGATCCGCTGCGGCGGTTCTTCGCCCAGCCGGTTCAGTAACGAATGGTCTTCCGCGTGTGAACCCGGACCACCACTCCACGTCGCTAAACCTTTCGCGGCGCTACTCACAACCGTGTCGGAATCCATCGCCAACGAGATCTGCTGAATCGCTTCGTCGCCCACGGTCCCTTCGAAACCACGACCACGCCAACCAGTTGCCCGGTCGCCTTTGATCACGAAGAAAGCGACTCGCGGCGCAAACGACGACGCGCGGTTCACGAGCGCCTTGAGAATCTCGGCCTGCGACTTCTGCTCGTTTATCTCGCCAATCGCCGCTTTGACGATCGCCATGTCGCTCGAGGCCTTGGCCCGCGAAGACTCGGATGCTGCCAACTCCACGCCGCGTTCATGGGCCGCATGCAAGTGCTCGGTGATGGCGGCGACCAAACTGCCTTCCATCTGCACATCCGTCTGCCGGTCTAGAAAAGTCGTAAGCGACTCATTCAGTAGACTTTGCAGGGTGGTTATCTCCTGTTTGACCGCACTCAGGCGACTTTCGAGATGACTCTCGACCTCCCGCCGCAAACTATCTTCCAGATGTCCGTTGGCCACAGTTCACTCCTCCGCGTATTGGTGTTATTTTGACGAACCTCAAGGTCTTAAAAGGTAGGGATTTAACTAACCCAAGGTTAAATGCAATGGAGAGCCTCGCAGGGGCCGCAAGAACTCTGGGACTGCCATTATGAACGGCTCGTAATCAGCTAGTCAAGAAATCGTTTTTGAACGACCGAACTATTTCGTATATCCTCGTCGCCCGGTGGTCTGTTAAGCTACCGGAACAGGCAGTCCATCTATCAATATGCCACCAACCATACTGATCGCGGAGGACTACGACGACAACCGCGAACTCCTCCGAGTGCTGCTCGCAAATGCAAATTATCAGGTTCGTGAGGCGAGAAACGGGCAGGAATGCCTGGAACTGGCGCGCGAGAGCCCTCCCGATCTGATCATGGTCGACCTTTCAATGCCGGAATTGAACGGGTGGGAAGTTTTCAAAGCACTCAAGGCCAACGCTTCCACGGCTGATATTCCGTGTGTTGCGGTGACGGCGCACAACGAGCGCGATCGGGTTCGGGCGCTGCAATCGGGTTTCAGCGATTTTGTGACGAAGCCGTTTAGGAATGAGGAATTGCTGCTGACGGTAAAGCGCCTCGTAGCTAAAGAATCTTAGCCACAAAAGTCACAAACCAGAGCCACAAAAAAACACAAATTAAGCAGTAGAACAGATTAGAGCAAGTAGAACTGGTGAAAGGCAGTGGAGGTCTGTCCCCGTTTTGTGGCTCTGGTTTGTGCCTTTTGTGGCTCTACTTTTCCCGGTATATAACCCCGCCCTTCATCACGAATCGCACCTTCTTCAGCGCTCCAACATCCCTCGTCGGATCGCCTTCCACCGCGATAATATCCGCGAGCAAACCCGCTTTGATCGATCCGATCTTGTCAGCCATGTGAAGCACTCGTGCATTCACGGACGTCGCCGAGCGCAACGCGTCGATCGGCGCCATACCAAAGTCGACCATCGTGTCGAACTCACGAGCATTCTTCCCGTGTGCAAAAACCCCAACATCACTGCCACTCGCGATCATCACGCCAGCTTCAAGCGCCGCTCGAAACGCCGCACGCTTGCGTTCGAGGTTGTTAGGACCAGCGATAGACAACGTCGGACAAAGCGCAACGCCTCGTTCCTTCATCAGACGAAAAACTTCGGGCGTGCCGCCGTCGCCATGCTCGATCGTTTCAACTCCAGCCAGTGTTGCGCGGCGCATGCCTTCAGCCGTCGTCGCGTGAGCGCAGACCGGAATATTGGCGCTCTTTGCTGTCTCTACCACGAGCTTCAGCTCGTCGAGTGAAAACGTCGGCGCAGCTCCTGATTTGCCCCAGCGATAGTCGGCATAGATCTTGATCCAGTCAGCGCCGTGCCCGATCTGATCGCGCACGACGCGCGTGAGACTGTCGACACCGTCCGCTTCTTCTGCGCCTTGCGGAACGGTCCACTCCGACGCATAACCCTTTGGTCCATAACTTCCCGTCGCAACGATGGCTCGCGTTGTCACGAGCATTCGTGGTCCGGGAATAATGTTTTGTTCGATTGCCTGTTTGAGACCGACATCGGCGTAGCCGGCGCCCTCGGTGCCGAGATCGCGAATCGTCGTGAAACCAGCCTGAAGAGTATCTCGCAAGTGATTCGTCGCTCGCGCCACTCGCAAACTCAGCGACTCCTTCGCGACCTGATCGTTCCAAACGGTTTCCGAGTAAGGATGCAACAACACGTGCGAATGAGCTTCAATCAGACCAGGCATCAACGTCAGGCCCGGCAAATCGATCTCTTTTGTAAATTTGTCTTTCGGGGCTTTGTCGGCAGGTCCTGCCTCGACGATCTTGTCGCCACGAACAAGTATGGTCCAGTTCTCGTGAAGCTGCTGCGACTGCCCGTCAAACACGCGCGACGGCTTGAGCAGGTAAGAAACCTGAAAAGGGTTGTTCTGAGGGGTTTGAAGGGGTGGAAAGAGAAAAACGAGCGCTAGTAGAAATAGGATTGAACGCATATTTTGTAGGGGCGGCCCTCCGTGGCCGCCCGTCGATCGAGGTCCAACACCGCGGGCGGCCACGGAGGGCCGCCCCTACAGTTACTTCTCCGAGACAACCACTTGCTGGATGGTTGGTGGCAGTGGGTGGAGCGTGCTGCGAGAGAACCCGGCGTTGGCAAACATTTGGTCCAACTGAGAAAACGTGTAAGCATCACCCGAAGGCGTCGAGATCAACATCATCACGCTGAACGAGGCGGCATCAGGCGGAGTCACGCGATCCTCGTTCGGAATAAACTCGAGCGTCACAGCTCGACCGCCGTCCGCCAGTGCCGCACGAACTTTTCGCAACAACGTCTCACACGTCGGTTGATCGAAGTGATGCAGGAAGTTTGTCAACAGAATCAGGTCATATCCGGTGCCGAAGTCGACATCGAACGCACTGCCTTCGATCGTGCGATACCTGTCTGCCACGCCGGCTTTCTGCGCATTCTCTTTTGCCACTTCAAGCACGTTTGCCCAATCAAGCGCGGTGACGTCGACTTGCTTGTTGCGCGTGGCGAAGCTGATGCCAAACATGCCGTGCCCGGCCGCGATGTCGAGAATTCTCAACTTCTGATCGGCGTTTGGATCGACGAGGTTTGCGATCAACTGCGCCGGCAAAGCCATCAATGGCGCCATAGCATTTGCAAACTTCACCCACACTGGATTCTCTGGGCCAATCGTGCCTTCATCCTCCAATGCGGTGCCGCCTTTGCGCACGGCCTCGGTCATGAACTTTGCGCCTTGCGTCAGGAGTTCGGAACACATGAACTCAGTTGCGCCTCCAATGTAGGCAGGCGAACGTTTGTCGAGAAACGCGGCGGAGTCAATGGTCAGTCCATACCGATCGCCTTCTTTTGTGAGCATCCCAATGATGGTCAGAAAGTCGCAAAGAACACGTGTTCCTTTTTCAGAAGCCTGACAGCGTTTGGCGATGTCGGCGACGGTGGTGTTGCCCTCGCCGATAGCGGTAAAGAGTTCGAGTTCGATTCCGGCTTTCAAAGCCTCTGTTCGTTGATGGGAGTTGATGGTCTGAAAAATTAATTGTGGGGAGGGTTGCTGGGCAGCGGAAGTTGACATTAAAAACTTTCTCTCCTTTATGATTCGTATTACAGCGCGCGCAATCCTATCGAATCGGCTCCCGCAATACCATCTCAGCGACTGCCGCCGTCATCTGCGCCGCTTGCGGGTGAGTGCGGTGTAGGCCTGCGATCTGGAGAAGCGCTTCCCCCGTTCTGGAAAACATTCGAAACAGATCGCCTTCTTCGGCGCGCGTTTCTCTCACTACCTCCGACCATTCAGTGCCACTGGCCCAACGAACGGCAGCGCCTGCGGCGGAGAAGTTCAACTCCGGCGAAGGATCCAATCCGTGTTTCCACTCTTCTGACGAAACTTTGAAACCGATGTCTTCGAAACGCGCTAAGGAACTGACAACGTCGTCGTCCAACTCGAGTTCGCCGTAATCGCGATCTTCATCGGCTGTCAGCGCGGCCATGATTCCGGCGAGTTGTTTCGGCTCGAGTGAATTGAACAAACCACTCTCGAGCGCTTCGCCGACTAACAGAGGTCTGTCGATGTGCAGGTCCGCGAGCCAACGCCCCCGCTCGGTGACTTTTTGAGCGGCGTAATCAAGATAGCCAAAGATCGCCAGCACCTTCGCTCGATTTTCAAACGGAAGCCAAACCTCCTCGCGCAGCGCTTCGATTCGTCGCGAGGCTCGTTCGTAATCTTCGGCGGTTGTGTGAAGCTGCCACAGGACTTCTGTGCAGCGCCGTTTATCGGACACGCTGGGCGGCAGCAGATTCTCGATCGCGTCGTCGACGATCTTCAAAGCATCAGTCTCTTCGGCGTACGCATCACGCAGCCGCGGCTCAACTAACGTGAGCTCCTTGCCGCGTTTTCGAATCTCCTCGAAAGCTTGCTCGATGTCTTCTTCGCGAAGTCGATAGACGGGCGAATACACGCGCCCGATTCGCTCCTGCGCAAAACTCGCGTTGCTGCCGTCTTCACGAATACCGCGAATACTTCCGTCGCGCTTCTCGGTCACAATCACCAACCTTCGACCAGCGCGACCAACCCCTACAACACGCCCCGGCTTCACAACGTCGTTGAGCCAACGATGAAAAACTTCAGCGCGTGTTTGCGGCTTCGCTTCCTGCAAACGCGCGCGAACGCCAACCAGACGTTCCAACCCAAGCACTACGGACATCGGTATCTCGCACGCCGCTTCTTGCAGTGTTAGTTTGATCTTGTGCTCGCTCTCTTCGCGGCTGCGCTCGAGTTGAGTGAGCCTGTGAGCGAAGTCACGATAAGCAAAACTGCGTTCAGCGATCTCGCGGACTGACTTGAAACTCCCGTACGCATCCAGGAGGTTCAGCAATGTGGTGTAAGTCGCGCGAAACTGGCTGACGAGCGCGTCTGGTGGAGCTTTCAACAGTTGCGCAATGCGTTCCGGGTCCTGGTGGAGACCAGGTGCAGCGACCACGAAGCCGACGTTGTCGCGTCCACGACGACCGGCGCGTCCGGTCATTTGCTGAAGTTCCGAAGCAGACAGTGGACGCCAGCCGCTGCCGGTGCGCGCGTCAGCGCCTGACAACACAACTGTGCGTGCAGGAAAATCTACCCCTGCGGCGACTGTCGCTGTCGCAAAGATCGCGTCGAGCAGTCCGGCGCTCATGAGTTTTTCGATCACGAGTTTCCATGCAGGAATGTGACCAGCGTGGTGCGATGCGACACCGCCGCGAATGATCGTGTCCCAATGGCGATGACCGCGTACTTCGGGATGTTGCTCGACAAACGAGCGCATGAACTCGCGGCGTGCTTCACGACGGCTGTCGTTCGGATCGCGTCGCGCGAGTGCGGCTTCTGATGCCGCCTGATCGCAGCGACGTCTCGTCGGCAAGAAAACGATCGCCGGCAGCAAGTTGTAACCGTCGAGTGCGCCCAGTAACGTTGCCGACGGCATCTCAGGCA
Organism: uncultured Acidobacteriota bacterium; assembly: GCA_963728575.1. GTDB lineage: Bacteria > Acidobacteriota > Blastocatellia > Pyrinomonadales > Pyrinomonadaceae > PSRF01. The sequence goes on along the minus strand of CAVSKT010000011.1, from coordinate 406,453 downwards.
TGCGCAGTTTCATTTTCTTAATCTGCGTCTATCTGCGTTATCCGCGGCTAAAACTTCAATTTCAGAATTCAACTTCCCCGCCTCATTCAACAAAGGCAATAACCTCTTATCCGGCAGCAGCACCGCCGAACGTAACGGCACCGGCCGCTTCCCCGGACCTGTAATCACGCCACAACGCACACCACGAACTTCTTCAAGCCACGTGGCAAACTCGTACGCATTTCCAATCGTTGCAGAAAGCAACAACAAACGAATTCTTGCCGGCGTTAGAATGATCGCTTCTTCCCAAACGTGACCGCGATCCTCATCTGCAAGGTAGTGTGCTTCGTCCAGTACAACCAGATCCGCGCTAACCTCACTGCCACCACGTAAAGAATCAAAAAGCTGATTGCGATAGATCTCAGTGGTCCCCACGATCAGAGGCGCGTCTGAATTCTCTTTTCGATCGCCCGTGAGTATCCCAACACGCTGAGCACCAAACTCGTCGATAAACTCCTGGTATTTCGAATTCGTGAGCGCCTTCAACGGCGACGTGTACCACGCGCGCCGACCGTTTTCCAAAAGCCGCCGGATTTCTTCCCGTGCGATCCACGTCTTGCCGCTCCCGGTGGGCGCTGTGACGAGGACATCCTCATATTCCAGTGCTGCCAGTGCCTCGAGTTGAAATTGATCCGCCTGAAACGGTCGTCGCGGCGGTGTGCCGATTCCTTCAAGAAGTCGTTTGACTTCTCGGGATTGGGGAACAACGCGCGTTGATCGTTCGTTTGCGTCGTGGTGTGCGGTTTTGCGTGTAGACTGTTCGTGACCATGACGCCCGCGTGTCTTGCGTTTGTCTAATGTTTTTCGGTTGTTTCGGCGCACGATGGTCATTCTAACTTTGCATATGTGACAGTGCTAACGCGAACCTTGGGAGTTACAATGGCGTCTAAGTCCCGGTTACAGGGTCAGAACGGGTAAGAATGGCAGAGTTGTTCGAAAAATTTGAGGTTAATCGCGATCCGAGATGGCAGGTGCTCACGAAGCTCGTTACCGCTTCGGTCGTGCTGCACCTGGTGCTTTTGTGGCTGGTGATTTACGTTCCGGCGGTGCGCGACACCGTCAATATAGCGGCACTGATAGCCAGGACTACGTTTGTAGACAAAGATTATGAGGCCACTCAGATTGCCTCCGACGTACAGATCGTTGAGTTGAGTAAGTTTCGTTATCCCGATGGCTACTTTGCTCTCGAAGCTCAAATCGACGGCCAGCTACCAGGACAATCTGCTGCGGCCGATCCGTTCGCGCCCCGAATAATCTCGCAAGCAGCAAAAACGCCAGACGTCGATCCGGAAGCGTCTCCTTCGCCAAGTCCTCTAGCGAGCCCGTCGCCGGATGCCAGTCCTGTCGCATCTGCGTCGCCTTCCGCGGCTGTTGCGCAAGGCCCTTCAAACAGCAACACAGCATTAACGCCGGAGCAGGCACAGAAGCAGCTCGAGGAAGCAGCCAAGCAGAACGATGTGCCGCTGCCTGACGAAAACCAGATCAACAAGAAACCGTTGAAGGATTTTGCGGCTTACGCAAACGATCTTAAGAACCAGGGCAAGCTCGATCTGAACAAGCCTTTCGAAGTCGTCATTGAGGCTGAGTTAGATGAACAGGGAAAACTGAAGAACCCGCGAAACACCAAGTTGGAGGGAGATCCGAATCTTGGTGATCTATTTCTTAAAATGATATCGGCCCTGAACGACAGCGGATTCCTCGCGTACTTGCAGCCAATCAGCAAAGACAATCCCGGCGCGACGGTCAGGATCACCGTGAAACAGGGTGAGAAGGAAGTGTTGGCGTCAGTCGAATCGGAAGCGTCATCACCGGAGCGCGCCGAGTCGCTCGCGAGAGCGTTGAATACTCTGTTGTATTTGGGCGCGGGTTCGCGAGCAGGAAAAGATGAAGAAGTGATAATGAAAAACACGAACGCCACACCGGATGGAAAGAAGGTGGTGGTTAACTTTTCAATGCCGCGGCAGAGCGTGATTGACATGATCAAGAAGCAGATGCAGTCTGGCGAGTAATTTAACAAACAAATCTTTGCGTCTTTGCGCCTTTGCGGGAAACTTTGTTTAATAAGTAGCTATTATTTTGGAGCGAATTTTGACGTATGGGTAGTGTCGATAAATTCTTAACTAAGGTATTCGGTAGCAGCAATCAGCGGTTCTTGAAATCAATTGGACCACTGGTCGATAAGATCAACTCATTCGAGCCGTCGATGCAGGCACTTTCGGACGAGGAGTTGCGCGCGCGCACCGCTGTTTTCAAAGAACGCGTGCAACAAGCCGTCGGAAACCCGGCTGACAAAGAGGAACGAAAGCGACTCGAACGCGCAGCGCTCGACGAAATTCTGCCTGAAGCTTTCGCGGTCGTTCGAGAAGCCAGCGTGCGAACAACGAGCATGCGCCACTTCGATGTGCAGTTGATCGGAGGCATCGTTCTTCACCAGGGCAAGATCGCCGAGATGCGCACGGGCGAAGGTAAAACGCTGGTTGCGACACTGCCTTCTTACTTGAATGCTCTCACCGGGCGCGGCGGCGTCCACGTCATAACAGTTAACGACTATCTCGCTTCGCGCGACGCGGAATGGATGGGCCAGATTCACCGGTTCCTTGGCCTGGAAGTCGGCTGTATCCAGAATGACATGGACGACTTCGAACGCCAGGCTGCATATGCCGCTGACATCACGTATGGCACCAACAACGAGTTTGGGTTCGATTATCTGCGCGACAATATGAAGTTTGACCTTGCGACCTGCGTGCAGCGTGGTCATTACTTCGCGATCGTCGACGAGGTTGATTCGATCCTGATCGACGAAGCGCGAACCCCGTTGATCATTTCCGGTCCATCCGACGAAGCGACTGACAAGTACAGGAACGCGGACGCGATCATTCCCAACCTGAAAAAAGGCGAGGACGTTGACGGTAAAAAGACCGGCGATTACGTAGTCGACGAAAAAGCGCACACTGCTGTGCTCACCGAAGACGGTGTCGACAAAGCTGAGCGACTGTTGGGTGTTGGAAACCTCTATGACCCGTCCAACATGGAATTGCTGCACTGTGTCGAGCAGGCCTTGAAGGCGCACACGCTTTACAAGTTAGACCATCAGTACGTGGTCCAGGACGGCGAAGTCATCATAGTCGACGACTTCACGGGCCGTTTGATGAAGGGTCGTCGTTGGTCTGACGGATTGCACCAGGCAGTGGAAGCTAAAGAAGGCGTTGTGATCGAGAAAGAGAATCAGACGCTCGCGACGATCACGTTGCAGAACTACTTCCGGCTTTACGAAAAGCTTTCGGGCATGACGGGTACTGCGGAAACTGAAGCCGCGGAATTCGCCTCGACGTACAAGCTCGACGTGATTGTTATCCCAACGCACATGCCGATGGTTCGTACCGACTTTTCAGACGTGATCTATCGCACGTTGCCTGAAAAGTGGGACGCCGTGATCGAGGAGATCAAAGAGTGTCACACGAAGGGCCAGCCGGCGCTCGTCGGTACGGTTTCGGTTGAAAACTCGGAGCTGATCTCGCGCCGTTTGCTGAAAGAAAAAGTAGCGCACAACGTGCTGAACGCTAAGTACCACGAGCGCGAAGCGGAAATCGTTGCGCAGGCAGGCCGAAAGGGTTCAGTGACAATCGCCACCAACATGGCGGGTCGCGGTACAGACATTTTGCTCGGCGGCAATCCGGACTTCATGGCGCGCGAGTTTTTGAAGAAAGATGAGATCGATCCTGACGAAGCGACCGACGATCAGTGGAAAACCGCATATGTGAGTGCCAGGCGGATCGTCGAAGAAGAGCACCAGGAAGTGGTAGATCTCGGTGGGTTGCACATCATCGGCACCGAACGCCACGAATCGCGTCGTATCGACAATCAGCTTCGTGGACGCGCCGGTCGCCAGGGCGATCCTGGATCGTCACGGTTCTTCCTGTCGCTCGAAGATGACCTGATGCGCATCTTCGCGGGCGACAAAGTCAAAGCGCTGATGCAGCGTCTCGGCATGGAGAAGGGTGTCGCGATCGAATCGAAGATGGTTTCGAAACGAATCGCGGCGGCGCAGAAGTCGGTTGAAGGCCGAAACTTCGAGGCGCGCAAACACCTGCTCGAGTACGACGACGTGATGAACAAGCAGCGCGAGACGATTTATGGTCTGCGTCGCCAGTTGATGGAAGAACCCGATCAGCGTGATTACCTGATGGGCGATCCGCCTTCAGCCGGTGTTGCTTACGATCTATTGTCGGATTTGACGACGCAATACTTGAATCCCGATGTGTCACAAGACGCCTGGGATGTCGACAACTACAAGATTCAAGTCAAAACCATCTACGACTTCGACGCGGATCGCGAGGAACTCGACATTCCAAATATGAACTCGCAGGAAGTGGTCGATGCGATTTGGGAACGACTGAAAGTCAAGTACGAAATAAAGGAACAGCAGATTGGACCAGAGGCGATGCGCACGTACGAGCGCATCATCATGCTGAACATCATCGATGCGCAGTGGAAAGACCACCTTCTGTCGTTGGACCACTTAAAACAGGGAATCGGGCTGGTTGGTTACGGTCAGAAGGATCCGCTGGTCGAGTACAAGAAGCAGAGTTTCGATCTGTTCCGGGAGATGCTTGACCGCATCGACACCACAACGATTCGATCGCTGTTCAACTTGCAGGTTGTTTCTGAGCAGGCGCCTGAGACTTTGCAACAACGACGTGCGGCGCGGCGGGCTGCATCATTGAAGTTCACAGGACCGAATCAGGGTGCGGCTCCCGCCGGTGAGGAAGACGGCAAGGTAAAAACCGTCGTACGAGACCAGCCGAAAGTCGGACGCAACGAACCGTGCCCGTGCGGATCTGGAAAGAAGTATAAAAAGTGCCACGGAATCGCGGGCTGATATACATCCTTTGAGCCCAGAAATTTCATCCACAAATCCAGTCGTTCAGGCCATCATCAGTGGCAAAGCCCCGCAACCAGCGCGTCTCGCAGCAGCTCGAGGCATGTTGCCGCTGCCGCAGAGCGACTTGTTGGAAGTGCTCGTTGCGCTGTCCACCAACGACGATGCGCAACTCGCTGCGGCCGCCAATGAGACACTCAAAGCAGAAGAGCCTGACGACCTCTTGATCGCCGCGAAGGCCGAAGACACTGCTCCGAGCGTGTTGGCCTACCTCGCAACGCAGCCGGATGGAAAACCGGAAATCTATGAAGCAACGATCCTGAACACTCGTACTCCCGACGAGGCGCTCGCCAAACTTGCCGCTGTCACTACGCACAGTTCCCTTTTAGAGCTCCTCACCATCAATCAACAGCGATTGGTCCGTTGTTCCGAGATCATCGATGCCATTCTCCAAAACCCCGCATGCGGCGGCGAAGCGGAAAGACGCGCACGCGAAACGCGCAAGGAGTTTTTCGAGAAAGAACGCGGCGCGCGACAAATAGCTGACGAGCTTCGCGCACGCGGTCAAACCGCGGCTGCGGAGTTTTTCGAAGCAGCGGAGTTAACGACAGCCGCGGGCGAGATGAGCCTGGACGACGCATGGCTCATCGCCCAGCACATCGAGGTTTCTGACGCTGATCTCGATGACGCATGGCTGCCGGCCGAACGTTATGAAGAGCTGATTTCTGAAACGGCAGCAGCAGCTTCCGCGAATGTTCAGCGGGTCATTGAGAGTGAACGTCGGGAATCTGGAGATGTTAGCGCTGAAAGAGTCTCGCTCATCCGGCGGATCATGTTCATGAATACAAAAGACCGGATGAAACTCGCGATGAAAGGCGACCGGGAGGCGCGCAGCATTCTTATCCGTGATTCAAATAAAGTGGTGTGTTCGGCGGTGGTGAATAACCCGCGGATTACGGAGCACGAGATCGAGAACATCGCTGCCATGCGAACAGTGGCGGACGAAGTGCTTCGGCTGATTGCCCTGAACCGAACTTGGGCACGCGCCTATCCAATCATCCACAATCTCGCGCGAAACCCGCGGACGCCCATCCCTACCGTGTTGAATATCCTGCCTCGAATCCGGACCAAGGATCTGCAAAATCTGACGCAGAACAAAAATATCTCCGAGGCTGTTCGCCGCCAGGCGTATCGCCTTCAACAAGCACGGTCAGGACAATAAATTCGCGGTTTGGAGTTCAAGCGGCTTTGCGGGAAAACTATTCGAGTCGCGTGTAGCGACGAAATATTTCTCGCGCAAAGGCGCGAAGGAGCAAAGAAAACCTTGGAAACGCGTAGCGCTTTGCGCCTTTGCGTGGGGACATCTTCTCCGTGTTTAGCGGTGTTAGTGTGAATTTCCACACAGCCATGACAAAAAGTGTCACGAGAATTTTGCGAAATTCTTAAGATTGTTCTTGACAGGTCACACTTCAATCGTATAATTTCGCACAGTTCAAATTGCAAGGGTTGTTGGATCGCTTTTGAACATGCTGGTTGGCAGGCGGATGGTGCGATTAGCTTAGATTATTTGGCCTTATTTACCCGCTAGCGCGCCGCCCGAAACGGATTGTCTCGTTTGGACGATCCCATGCTTTGCACAGCCACCCTATTTGCCCGAAACCTACCAGTAACGCTTGTTGCCCCGCCGAATTTTAAGAATCGGCGGGGTTCCCTCTTTTAAAAACGTTATTTTCGGGAGACTGCGGCGTCTTCCAGGATTTTCGCAGGTTCTGACTTCGGAAATGTTTGCTCTACCGCGGGAATGCTGTGTCCGCTCATGCGAGCAAAGAGCTGTTCATACTGGTCCACAACTTTTTCCCAGTCGTAAAAATTCTGAATGCGTTGTTGCGCACGGTTTCTGTAGGCCTGGACCAGCGATCCATCACGCAAAACTCTCTGTAGCTTCTCAGCCAGGTCAAACTCGTCGATGTATGGGACGCCGGCGTCGCCTACCACCTCGATGTTCTCGGGCGTGGCGAGTGTCAACACACAGTTTCCATAGCCCATCGCTTCGAGCAGCGCCGGATGAGTGCCACCAACTTCAGTTGCGTGGACGTAGCAATAGGCATTCTGTTGCAGCGCTCGATAATCCTGACCAAACACAAACCCTGTGAAGATGATTCGCTTATCGCCGCGAGCCTGGGCTTTCAAACTGCTGATGTAGTTTTCCGCGTAAGGCGCGTCGCCGACGACCAGCAACCGGAAAGCCGTGCGAACTTTCTTAAAAGCCTCGATTACAAGGCGCGCGTTGTTTTCTGGTTCGAGGCGAGAGACGTAGAGGACGTAACGGTTCGGCTCGACGCGCCACTTACGCACTGTAGCGCGATCCGGACGTCGTTCCACCTCGCTGCCGTAAGCGATCATGGTTGAAGGGGTATTGTGGCGTGCGAGGTAATAATCGTGGATGACTTGTGCGTCGGTCACCATTTCATTCGGCAACAACGTCGACAAGTATTCCGCGAATCGATAATAGCGACGTCCAAGTCTGCCCCATTTCTTACGCTTGTGCTCGAGTCCGTCAACGTTGATTGCTACGGGCGTTCCCGTCAGCCTCAGGATCGGACTGAATGGGGCGTTGGCGCAGTTGCAGATCAGCGCGGCGTCGTAGCGCCCTCCGACCGCATGAATCGCGGAAAGAAAAGTGTGAACGACTGTATCGAAGTACTTGTGCCGGATTGTCGGCAGGACTTTCAGGCGGACGCCGTGATACTCCAACTGTCTCGGTGAAACGTAGTGTGCGCGACAGTACACCGTAACATCGTGGCCACGCGCGACGAGTCGCGTCGCAAGATGTTCGGCGAACGTTTCAAAGCCCCCATAACTCGCCGGAATTCCTCGAGTGCCCAGTATCGCGATCCGCATAGATTTATTTGCAGCCGTTACGACGATACGGCTTCTTCGTAAACCGCGAGAGTTTTGCGAGCAGTCTCCCGCCAATCGAATTCACTTGCCCTCTTTTGACCTTTTGAACTTAGTTCCTCGCGAAGCTGCGGATCATTCAGCACCCGTTTGATCGCGCCCGCAATCGCGTCTGTATCGTAAGGGTCTACAGTTAGCGCAGCGTCGCCTACAACTTCCGGCAGGCTCGTTCTATTACCAACAATTACGGGAGCGCCACACTTCATAGCCTCCAGCGGCGGCAGCCCAAACCCTTCGAAGTAAGATGGATAAACAAAACAAAGTGCGCCGGAATACAGAGCCGGCAAATCCATCTGTGGAACATATCCGGTCAAAACAACTGCGTCTCTCACGCCCGTTTCATCGAGCGCACGCAGCGTTTCGTCGTAAAGCCACGCGCACTTTCCAACGAGCACGAGTTTAGGCAGTTTATCTGAATTACTACCTCGCAACGTAGCATACGCTCGGACCAGCCGGGCGAGATTTTTGCGAGGGTGAATAGAACTTACAGACAAAATGTACTGGCCGTCTATCCCGTAATTGTGTCGCACGCGTTGAAGTTCCTTATAGTCCTGGACCGGCCCAAAGTGGGCAGGCGCCGCTAGCGGTATAGCGTGAATTCGGTCGGCGCTGATCCCGTAAGTCTCGACGATATCACTGCGCGTATGTTCGGAAAGCGAAATAATTCGGGTCGCTCGTCTGGCGGAATGCCGCACGGTTAACTTCAACTGGGTTCGGCTGCGTCGATTAAATGTTTGAGGCAAGTGTTCAAATGAAAGGTCATGAATACTCACCACGACGGGGCACGGGCAAAACGGGGGAGCAGTGAACTGAACGTGCAAGACATCCACTGGATGTTTGCGCAATTCAGCACTCAGAGTCAACGGAATTCTAATTAGCGGTGTGTGAGGAAGGGTCTCGCGAACTTTGAAATTGGACCAGCGGCCGTGGAAGCGTTGGCGCGCTTCGTCGGTGGTGATGTAAATAGTGTATTGATTGACGCTGTCAATCTGCGCCAGCGCTTCGATGAGATTGACGGCGTAGCTTTCGTTTCCCCCAAGCTTCGCCCCAACCGAATGAGCATCGATTGCGATCCGCAATCCTGTAATCCTGTGGTTATTTGCTCTTCGCGGCAGCAGCCTGGTCGTCACCTTGATGCGAACGCGTATCGCGCTCACGCTCGCGGATGCGCGCGGCCTTGCCTCTGAGTCCGCGAAGATAATACAGCTTGGCTCTTCTGACCCGACCTCTTTTTACCAGATCGATGTGGTCGACGATGGTGGCATGAAGCGGGAAAATTCTTTCTACGCCCACGCCGAAACTCGTTTTTCTAACCGTGATCGTTTCGCGAGCGCCGCCGTGTTTCCGAGCGATCACAACGCCTTCGAAAACCTGCAATCTCTCTTTGGTTTCGGATTCCTTGATTCGCACGTGAACTCGGACCGTATCGCCTGGCTGAAACTGGGGAATATTCTTGCGCAGTTGCGTCTCTTCAATTTTATCCAATCGATTCATCTCTCGATGCTCCTTATTTCGATATCACTGGTTCAGCAGGTCAGGACGATTACGTCTTGTTTTAGCTATTGCTGCTTCCTTACGCCAACGCTCGATCTCTGCATGATTGCCGCTCAACAATACTTCCGGCACTTTCATTCCGCGAAACTCCGGTGGCCGCGTGTACTGCGGGTGGTCCAATAAACCTTCTGAGAAAGATTCAAACAATGCCGAAGTTTCGCTGCCCAACGCGCCCGGCAGCAATCGAACAACCGCGTCAACCACAACTACAGCTGCCGGTTCGCCGCCTGACAACACATAGTCGCCAATCGAGATTTCGTCGGTTGCCAACGCATCGACCACTCGCTCGTCAACTCCTTCGTAACGCCCGCAAAGAAGAACGATATGAGTTGCGTCTTTTGAAAGATCCTGGGCCAGCGCTTGCGAAAAAGCTCTGCCCCTGGGCCGATAACAAGACCACGCGCGTTCTCTCCGGCAAATCATCTTTACGCGAAGCGCCGGTCAATGCTTCGACTGCAGTGAAGATCGGCTCGGGCTTCAGAATCATTCCGTCGCCTCCGCCGAACGGTCGATCGTCTACGAGGTGGTGCTTATCGGTGGTCCACTGTCGCAGATCGTGCGCTTTTACATCAACGAGTCCGGCATTACGCGCTCGCCTCAAAATCCCACAATCGATCACTTCACGGAAGAACTCAGGAAAGATTGTAATGATGTCGAAGCGCAGCATCCTTTTGAACACTCAAAGATCTAAAAGTCCTTCGGGCGGATCCACTACGATTAACTTTCCCGCCTTGTCTATCTCAACAACAATCGAATCAACCAACGGCACCAGTTGTTCCTTGCCGTTGTCATCAGCAATCTGAAGGATCTCAGTTCCTCCGGTTCTGATTACTGACTGAACTTTGCCGATGGTTTCCTGGCCAACCTTGACCGTACATCCTTCCAGTTCCCAATCGTAGTATTGGTCTTTCGGAAGAGGGACGCGTTCCGACTCTGGAACCGCGAATTCAACCCCGACTAATTCTTTGGCCGTGTCTACATCATCGTAGCCGGCCAATTTCAAAATAACTCGCTCGTTCTGGAACCAGTAATCTTCAAGCTGGCCCAACGTTCGCTCCCCGCCGGGTGATACAAGAATTAATTCGTCAACGTCTTCAAACCGCTCGGGAAAATCAGTCAAAAGCTCTGCGACGATCTCGCCCTTCAGCCCTCGCGGTTTAACTGCTCGAGCGATAACCACTAATTCACTCGAGCGCGGCGTCGTCCATTTCTTACTCAACAATTTCCAGGAGATAGCGCCGGTTCTTTTTCGTGCCCGCGATCTTCGCGAGCGATCGCAGAGCACGTATTGTTCGTCCCTGCTTGCCGATGATCTTACCGACATCGTTGGGCGCAACACGTACTTCTATCAGCGTTGTTCCATTGCGCTGCTCGACCTCGCGAACGTCCACGACTTCGCTTTCGTCGACCAGCGACTTGACGATCATCTCAATAGCGTCTCGCATGACGTGAAGAGTTTAAGCTTCAGCAGCCGCAGCGGTTTCGGCCTTCTTGCTGGCCTTGATCAAACGGCTGACAGTATCAGTGGGCTGCGCACCTTTTTCCATCCAGTAGTTAACCCGGCTCAAGTTGAGTTTGATCTCAGCCGGATTTCTCGTCGGATTGTAAGTGCCGAGATTCTCAAGGTAAGCACCGTCGCGTTTCGATTGCTTTTCTTTCACAACCACGCGGTACGACGGGCTCTTCTTCGCACCAGTGCGCATTAACTTAATCGCTAACAAGTCGTTTCCTCCTTAAGGGCGTGTGGCCTATCGCCTTCTCTTCTTCTTTTTCTTTTTTAGCTTCTTCCTTGACGGTGCGGCGGGCAACGACGGCATCTCATCCGGGTCGCCCGAGAAACCAGCCATGTCAGGCATGCCGGTCATCTTTCGCAGCATCTTGCTTTTTATTCCACCACCGCCAAACATTCCCGAGCTCGAAAGCTGACGCATCATCTGACGCATCTCTACGTACTGCTTGATCAGTTGATTGACGGTCGCAACCGTCGTCCCTGATCCACGAGCGATGCGACGCCGGCGGTTCGCGTTCAGGATTCGATGATCGTTGCGCTCTTCCCACGTCATCGAATCAATCATGGCTTCGGTTCGCTTCAGCTCCTGCTCCATCATCTTCGATTGCTCGTCGTCCAACTGCGGCATTCCGATGCCACCGAGCAGTTGGTCAGGAAGCAGCTTCATGATCTTTGAGAAAGAACCAAGCTTCTTGACCTGGCGCAACTGTGAACGAAAGTCATCGAGCGTGAATTCGTTCTTCTGAAGCTTCTTAAGCTGCTCTTCAGCTTCGCTTTGATCGACTTTGGCCTGTACTTCTTCGATCAGCGAGAGCACGTCGCCCATTCCCAGAATTCGCTGGGCCACTCGATCCGGATAAAACGGCTCGAGTGCATCGTAACGCTCACCGACACCGACAAACTTCACCGGTTGTCCAGTTACTTGTTTGATCGAAAGCGCAGCGCCACCACGCGCGTCGCCGTCCATCTTCGTCAGGATCACGCCCGTGATACCGATGCGACGATGAAACTCTTCAGCAGAACGAACCGCGTCCTGTCCCGTCATTGCGTCAGCGACGAAGAGAATCTCAACCGGATGAGTTTGGTTCTTGATGTTAACCAATTCTTCCATCAACTCATCGTCGATGTGCAGGCGTCCCGCGGTGTCGATCAAAAGCGTGTCGAAACCTGTTTGCTGTGCGTGCTTCTGTGCTTCACGCACGAGCGTCATCGGATCGTTGGTTTCGGGTTGTTCAAAGATCTGTTGACCAGTCGCCTTCGCGATGACTTTCAACTGCTCGCGAGCTGCCGGCCTGTAAACGTCTACTGAAAGCAGCAGTGGCTTTCGATCTTGATTCGCAGCAAGCCAGCGCGCGATCTTTCCGGTCGAAGTGGTTTTACCTGAACCTTGCAGTCCAACCACCATCACCGTGTTCGGGATCTGTTTGGTAAAAACGAGCCGCGACGATTGGCCGCCAAGCAGCTCAACCAGTTCGTCGAAAACTATCTTTACGACTTGTTCCGACGGCTTGAGTTCTTGCCAAACCTGCTGCCCTTCGGCCTTTTGCTGAACGGAACTGATAAAGTCTTTCGCGACTTTATAGTTGACGTCGGCCTCTAAAAGCGCCAAACGAATCTCTCGCAGCGCAGCATCGACGTGCTCTTTCGTTAGCACGCCCTCGCCCCGCAAATTCTTTAGCGTGCGTTTTAATTTATCCGAGAGCGACTCAAACATATAACCCTAGGCGAACTTCCGCGCTGCAAACGGAAACGGAAATGATAGCGGTCGACCTTAGGGGTGTCAAGGCGACGGGATGGTTAAATCACACCGTAAACTGTGTGTTTTGAGAAGTTACTTCAGCCGGCGGCGGTCGTGTGGACCTTCGCCCCTTCAATCAAAATTTCTCGGCTGTACACACAAGAAAACTGTACGCCGTTCGTGTCATGTGTTAAATTCTCCACGCACAACACGTTTGCGCGGCAAAACTGTAGACGGAATAGTTTTGAGCGGTCCCTCCCAGCATAAGCATCATGAAAAGTCAGCTCGATTGATCTTTTATAGGTACTTAAATGGATAAACGTGTCGGTCACGGGCTCCCCGGCCGGGACCAGCAAAAGCCCCTAACGGAGCGAGGTGTGGTTGATCTCGCTGATGCGCGGGTCAGAATTCGATCGCGCAAGCCCACTTTAGAGTCGCTAACGCGCGAACTGGATGAAGTGCGCTCGCTGCTCGATCAGGGTCTTTCCAATGAAGCCAAAGATCGCCTCGCCTTACTAATCTCCAACGCCCGGAACAATGCATCAATCCTTGCTCTGGCGAGATGCGCGCTTTCAACCACGCTGGAGCAGCAGGGACATTTCCGCGACTCGCTCGCCGCGGTTTCGATGTATGAGTCGCCGGAGGGGCGTGGGAAGTTAGACGATCAAACCGTGAGTTATCTACGTGTTCAGATCGGGCTTGCGTACAACTACACCGGCGATCATCCCAAAGCTATCGCAATGCTCAAGTCGACCTTGCGTGACTACGCTGAAAACGGCGCGGTCAACCTGGGCCATATCTACGCAGCTTTAGCTCGCACTTATCGAAGTATCAATGAATACCCGATTGCGCGTGATTATGCTCAACGAGCGCTGGAGTATTTCAGGCAGGGTGGGGAATGGCGTGGGCTTGCAGATTCATATTTTGCCGTTGGCGTGGCGGATCTTCACGAGGGTAACTACGAAGCGGCGTTGGAGAATTTCGAACAGGCCCTGAAGCTTATTGGAGATAGACCAGCCGCGTACCTCCTGGGCAAGATTTACGCGAACATGGCCGGTTCGTGTTGGTTCCTCAAGCGGCCCGACGAAGGCATTGAACACCTGCGAAAAGCAATCACGTATTACGAACGCACCGATCACAAGGCCAATGCGGCAGATGGCTACAACAATTTAGGCATCAACCTAATTTTGATCGGCCAATGGGATCGGGCTCAGGAAGCGCTCGAGCGCGCCTTTTTGCTCGCGAAGGAAGTGGACGAGCGCGGAGCGAAGGTGCCGATGATTCTGGATTCGCTGGGCGAACTGCACATGCTTCGTGGCGATCTTGACGCGGCAAAAGATTATCTCAGCCAGGCAGTCGCGCTTGCGACTGAGAACGGAAACAAGTGGTACGCCGCTCAGGCGCTTAAAACTCTGGCACGCTGCTATATCGTGATCGAAGATCCCGAAAAGGCACTTGCAAAGGCGAAGGAAGCACTTGCGCTCGCGGAACCGATCGGAGATCGACAGGGCATTTGCGAATCGCGGTTGATTGCCGCGGAAAGCCATTTATTAACGCGCAACCTGGATGAATGTAGTCGAGAGCTACAGCGCGTCGCTGAATTAACAACCGACTCAGCGACTGACCTGGGGTTTACAGGGGAAGCACACCGGCTCAACGGAATGTTGAATATGGCGCACGACGACGCAGCGGCTGCCGCACAGCATTTCGGTAGTAGCGTGTCTATATTCGACATGCTGGGAGATCGTTATCGTGCTGCCCGTGCGCACCTCGAGTTAGGCCGGGCTTACGCAACCATGCTGCCGGATCGCGCGGGTGAACACCTGAGCCGGGCGTTAAATACATTCCGGGAGCTCGGTGCGAAGCTGGATCTGTCGCGCGCCGAGGAAGAGTTAAGAGATCTTGCCGGTTCAACTCCGCAGCGGATTCAGGAACAGTCAGCGCTGACGCAACTATTGACTCTGCGGCTCGCGGAAGCAGTTGCGTCGCGCGAGCTTCTGTTGCGTGAGCTCGGGGCGGTGATGCGTCAGGAAACGGCTGCGCAGCGAGTGATCATCACTGAGCGCGGTGAACGTGGCGAGCCAAAAGTTGTCATTGCGATGGGGTGTACGCCCGCGGATAGTTTGAAGATCGCAGCCGATCTGGACCCGGTTGAGGATGACGCGTCCCGTGATCGTTACTGTAAAAAGCACGATGCCGAAGTGATCTTGCTGAAATCGTCGAATGCGCCTGCGGCAAAGATGTATCTAGCGCCGCGCAATCGCGCGAAGTTACCGAATGGAATCGCGCTTGAGCCTCTGTTGCGAGTGGTTGAGCTGGGGATGGACGTGTGTGCATTGCGAGCAGGAGCTCAGAAGAGTGGCACGCATGAGAATCCCGATGAGTTGACCGGCACGAGTCTCATGCCGGGGTTTATCCATTCGAGTCCCGCGATGACGCAGTTAGTTGAAGAAGTACATAAAATTCGTTCGTCGGATGTGACTGTGTTGGTGACAGGTGAGTCCGGCACGGGCAAAGAACTGGTTGCGCGCGCGATTCACGCGATATCGTCGCGCCGTGCGAAAGTTTTTGTGCCGTTCAACTGCACAGCGGTGCCAAAGGAGTTGTCAGAAGGTTACCTGTTTGGATACCGGCGCGGAGCATTTACCGGAGCGATTTCTGATTCACAAGGCGTGATTCGAACTGCTGCCGGGGGGACGTTGTTCCTTGATGAAGTGGGAGATTTGCCCCTCGACGTGCAGCCGAAGTTATTGAGGTTTTTGCAGGAAGGCGAGATTCAACCGCTTGGCGAACAACGACCGAGCAAAGTTGATGTGCGGATCATTGCGGCCACGAATACCGACCTCGAAGAAATGGTCGCTCAGGGTCGTTTCCGCGAAGATTTGTATTACAGGCTGAACGTGATTCGGTTGCGTGTGCCGCCGCTGCGTGAACGTCGATCGGAGATTCCCACGATCGTTAATTATTACGTTAATCATTACTCAGCCAAGTTTGGTCGCAAGGACATTCAGATCACTCCGCAAGCCGTCGACTTGCTGATGGTGAGCGACTGGCCTGGTAATGTGCGGCAACTCTGCAACGAGATTCAGCGCACTGTGGCGCGCGCCGAAGATGGAACGGTAATTACTCCGGAACACCTCTCGCCCGAATTGAAACGAACATCCTCTCCTACAACGCCGTCGGCGGCGTCGTTTGCGTCGATTCCTTCGGCGGGTTTGTCCAGCGCCGCAGGGACTTTGGCGGACGCACTTGCTGAAGTTGAGCGAAGAATGATTTCCGACGCGTTGCGCCGGCATGGAGGCAATATCTCACGCGCTGCTCGCGAACTCGGGTTAACCCGCCGCGGCCTCTATCTCAAGCTCGAACGTCACGACCTCAGCGTGAGCGCCTGAGCCGTCTTGCGTAGGTTAATTTCCTGCGCGATTCCTGAGATCTTATTGATGTCAAACGGCTTGGCTACGACCCAATCCGCGTTCACCGCGTTTTTCGTCTGAATACTAATCGCGTCGGCCCAGCCACTGATAATCGCAATCGGCACCGTTTTTGAGCGCTCACGGATTTCAGTCACCAACTCCCAGCCGCTCATGTCGGGCATGCCGATGTCCGTGAAGACCCCATCAAACTTACCTTCGTGCTGATCGTAAAGCGCCAGGGCAATTTCGCCACTCTGGGCCGACACGACTTCGCAACCTTCGGCTTCCAGTGCCTCGATCAACACCTCGCGAACATGGGTTTCGTCGTCAACAACGAGCACGCGAACTTTTTCATCAGACGCCGGGCTCACCGAGTCGACAGACGTGGTGCTGTCGGCGGTCGAGGTGTTAGTTGAGACTTTTGGTAGTGAAATCTTGAAGGTAGTGCCTCGTCCCGGTTCGCTGTCGACCTCGATCGAGCCTTCGTGACGACGGATGATACCGAAGCTGACTGCGAGGCCCATGCCGGTGCCCGCCTTGCCTTTGGTTGTGAAGAATGGGTCGAAGAGGCGTTGTTTGACTTCGGGGCCCATGCCGGTGCCGGTGTCGGTGATGTGGATGACCACGCGATCGCGGTTTTCCTGTGTCGAGACACGCACCTCGCCGCCGGACGGCATTGCGTCGATGGCGTTGTAGACCATGTTGACCAGCACTTCGCGCAGCTCGACCTGGTCGCCTTTGATGTAAGCATCGCAATCGGCCTGGAGAGCAAAGCGAACCAGGGCGAATTCGGAGCGCGCCTCCCAACGCGGTCGAGTCATCTCGCACGCGTCCCGCAGGAGTTCGGCGACCGAGACGACCTCGAATTCGCGGCTTGGACGTTGGCGAGCGAAATCCTGAATACGACGAATGATGTGGGCGCCGTCTTCGGCGCTCTTGATGATGAGTTCCAGGCCCGCTTCGACTTTGCCTGGGTCGGTGCTGTTCCGAAGGATTAGCTGGGCGCGGCCGAGGATCCCGGTCAGAGTGTTATTGACGTTGTGAGCGACGCCGAACGAGAGTTCGCCGAGAGCCGCCATCTTTTGGGCGTGAATCTCCTGTTCGCGCTGCGCTTCGTGCCGCGTGTGGGCCTCGGCGATGGTGTCGAGGCATTTTCGGAGCCGTTCCCGCGTCGCCGGCTGCTGCGAGTTGGCGAGAACTGGTTGGCCTGAGCGCCAATCTCGCGCCTCTCATCATCCGCGAGCTGATCGCACATCTCCTCAATCAAAATCAGCAGCGCCCGCCCCGCCCCCTCCCTATCCCCACACCTCTCCGCAACGCGTCTGGCTCGCTCAATAATGGGTTTTGCTTCATGCCTATGCCCCAATCGACAGAGAATAACACCTCGCGTAGCGAGTGCCTCCGCCAGCAACACGTCATCCCCACTGCCTTCAAGCGTATTCACGGCTTGTTCAATAGCACGTTGGGCTGAATCGTAGTTTTTGTCAGCTAGGTACAGTTGGGCCAATGTCTCATCTACCTGAGCGCATCCAATACTATCCCTTAACGCATTGAACAGAGTTCGGGCACGCTCAAGATGTTCCTGAGATTCTCCGAACCGATGCAGACTCAGCAATAGGTAGCCACGATTGTTTTCAACTGCCGCCATATAGCGGAGATTTCCAACTTGGTCAAACTCCACAGACGCTTGTTTGTAGTGGCCCAGCGCACGGTCGAAGTACTGCTTATGACCTTCCGCAACTCCAAACTCTTTGAGAGTATTGGCCATTTCGGTGTGAAAGCGACCCTTGGTCCATTGACTAATTATGTTTTCAAGAAAAGAGACCTGTTCGAGCAAAGCCAGAGCTTCATGTAGGTGGCCGGAATGGCGTTCTACGATTGCTAACCTGATCAAGGCTACTGCTCGAAGTTCATAGTGGTCATTAGTGAGACTTTCAACACAAGACCTCAAGGTGGAATGTGCAATGTCGAAGAGTCCCTGGTGGTAATAGCAGCAGCCAAGTTCAATGCGGGCTTCAACTGCTCGAATGTTTTGTCCGATGTGTGTGAAAAGAGCAAAGGAACCGCTGATAAGAGTTTCAGCCAGCCGCTGCCCACCTGGAATTCGCTTAACTCTGGCAACGGAATCGCATAGAGCTCCAGCTGTCAGCATTAACTCAGCTGAAGCCTCTGCACTGAGACCCTTTAGATTTGGCCATCCTCCAACCTGCCACCACGACGCAAGAACATCGCAGCCAGCCTCATAATCGCCAATCTCAATCTTTTCGCGAGCAATGGTACAGCAGATCAAAACGTGGTCTGCGTCGGGGATTGACTGTCCCTGAATTCCTTCTTCCCAGCTAATGTGTCCTTCAGCTGTCACGTTTTGTTTTACGCAATCCACAACCTGTGAACCTGTGTATATCTCGTATTCACTGACACTCACATATCCATTGACTGTTCCGGCAGTGCGATTGAACCGGATGTTCAAAGTTCCTAAGGAATTTGTGAACCATTAATGAGACTTGCAAAGATGTGTACGAAGTAACCAGTGAACACACATGTTTAGCTGAAGTGAGGCGGCCGGCCCCGCTCGCGTAAACTCAATAATATCAAATACTTAAATTCTTCTCATTAACTGTATCCGCTGTGGCACGTCTTTTGAAAACGCACTTATTGAATCAGTTATTTGTAAGGTCGGCTCAAGATAGCTACCACGGCAACTTACCAGCCGACCTAATTACGCTGAAACTTCAGCCATCAGGAGCAAGACAATGAAGAACGTTAAATCCATCGCATCCGCAACATTGTTGGTTCTGGCTATATCAGCCTGTACCTTTGCCAAATCAGGGACCATTTCCACGACGAGAACGGGCACCATTTCGACTACGAGAACAGGCACAATCTCGACAACAGCTGTTGGAACACCCTCAAGCAGTCGCGGGGGGGCGATTTCAACTACTCGGACCGGGCTTATTTCAACGACGCGATCAACGTCAGGTCTGAGATTGTTTGTGGATCTCCTTTTTACCGTCTATTCACCGTGGTAAAAACTGTCATTCTGCAAGACTTCGGTCAGAATGCCTTTCCGTGATTCAAAAATTCCTGCAAACTGACGGGTGAGCGTTAAGATCACCGTCGAATTTGAAAAGCAGCAAAGCTCATGCCGCAAGAAAGGTTCGACTTATGAAACCAAAATTATGGACTATAGAGTGCGTTATCGGGATCGATCTCGATGTAATTAACAGGCTCGGGGGATTTATTTTTCCGGCGGATTAACACCATGCACTTCTTTCTTAATGAAAATCTTTCGCGCTGTCGGACTTCCCGATCTCCGCAAGACATTTCGCAACCCGAGCTTGCAGAGAGGTTTGCTGAGTTGTTGCCAGCAGCCTTCCCAGCTTTTCCGCTATTTGGATTCGGTCATGGTGTTCGAGGCGATCGCCCATTTCTTCAAACATTATCAATAATGCTAGCCCGGCCCCTTCGGTGTCGCTACACCTTTCAGAAATCTTATAGGCCGCCACAAACCTTTTCTGGGCTTCGTTGTATTGACCGACTTTAGTTGCTATGACGCCACTCGTTGTTAGGGCTTCTGCCAAGAGAGAATCATTATCGGCATGCTCAAATGTATCAATCGCTTTTTCGATGACCAGCTGTGCCAACTTGTACTGGTTTGTTTGGAGATACATTCGAGCTAAAGTCTCATCGACTTGAGCACTACGAAGAGTATCGGAAAACCCGTCCAGTAGCTTACGAGAACGCAGGAGATGCTCTTCTGATTCCTTATAGTCGCCAACACTTAACAATAGAAGTCCCATGTTGTTTTCGACTATGGCAACGTAGCGATGGTGTCCGATTGCCTGGAATTCATTGAGAGCAATCACGTAGAAGTGCATTGCCTCACCAAAATAGGACGCGGCATTTTCAGCAATCGAAAGATCCTTATATATTGAAGCTAATTCAAGATGGCAGCGGGCAGTTATCCACGGACCACAAAGTTCCGCTAATTGAAGGGCTTCGTTCACTCGCGCCCGTGCGTCTTTGAGTCGTCCAGCCTGACGCTCAAGGCTTCCGAGTCTCAGCAGACCAAGGCTACGAAGCTCCCAGTTGTCGGCGGGGAGACTGCTAAGAACTCGGGTCAGGGTAGAATGTCCTATATCGAATTGCCCTTGCCGGTGGTAGCAGAGGGCAAGCTCTATCCTTGCCTCCGCTGCGCGGTTTTTAAGGGCCAACTGTTCGAAGAGAGCGACGGATCCATGTAGCAGCTCTTCGCCGTGCTTTTGACCGCGTGGTATGTGTGTGCTGCTAGCCACAAATCCGGCCAATTCGCCTATTGTGAATAAAAGATCGGCACATGAGTGTTGATTCAATCCGTCTAACTTGGGCCAATTTCCAAATGACCACCAAGGGCTGAGAATCTTGCACCCAGCCGCGTAATTGCCAACATCAATTTGCTCCCGAACAATTGTGCAATAGACTTGTACCTGCTCGCTTAACGTCAAATCCAAGGATGGAATATGGGGAGGCAGAGATTCACCGACATCAGGCCATTTCAGTTTCATCTTGGAGGCCTTTTCGCGACGCGTCGATAGCTGGGCATCCTCACAAATGCGTTTACTGAAGCGATAGGCACCGTACCATTGGTGTGCTGCTGGGTAATGCGTGTTCAACTCGTTCGCACGACGCAGTTCGCGCTCTGCACCTTTCCAATCCCATTCGAAGCGTAGTCTTATTCGCGCATCCGATTCGTCACACGTCCTAAACTTAGCCGTCACTTTATGAGTTCTACGGTTATTTGGAAGTTGGCTGGGTGTCCTCCGGGGGGAGGTAGTTTGTGGCGAGGCGGAGGTAGCAATCCACGATGCCGGCGTAGGCGAGGGCGTAGTTGGGGTCGATGTCGATGGCGTGGCGGAAGTGCTTGATCGCTTTTTCAATGCCTTTTTTCGTGTATCGGCTCCAGTGATAGCGGCCTTCGAGGTAGGCTTGATAGGCTTGGGCGTTCTCGGTGTAGCGGGCGGTGACGCTTTTTTCTTCAGCGCCCGTCAACTCCAGCTTTAGCGTTGCCAGCACTTCGCGAGTAATGGCGCTCTGGATGTCGAGCAGATCTTTCTTGCCCGAGTCAAAAGTCTTGCCCCACAACTGCCAGCCAGTCGCCACATCCACCAGCTCAACGCCCAGCATCACAATTGACCGGCGCACGCTGATTTTTCCCACCAGCACAGAACTCGCGCCCAATTCTTTACCGGCCGCTTGTGGATCGACCTCCCGCCCTGCGTAGCGGAAGACGGTGCTGCGCGACATTACCCGCAGTTTCGAAACGCGGGACAGGTTGTTGATGATGTTGTCTGTAAGACCATCAACCAGATATTCCAGTTCTTCATTTCTGGTGCTGTTAGCAAAGGGCAGAACGGCCACGATCGGGACGGCATTGAACTCCAATACCTTCGACGGTTTCCCATCGCTCTCATTCGTTCGCACCTGGGCCACAAACCGATAACCGCGTCGTGTGACAGTTTCGATGTACTGTGCACTCACGCGCTCATCGCCCAAAACCTGTCGCAGCAAGAAGACGTTTTGGCTGAGATTCGCTTCCTCGACAAACGTATCAGGCCAGACTGCTCTTAGCAGTTCCTCTTTCTGCACCAACTCACCCGCGTTAGTGACGAGTATGATGAGGATGTCGGTGGCCTTCGGAGTAAGCGACAACGTTACACCCGCGCGCGTGAGCACACGTTTATTCGGGTCGAGACAAAATGGTCCAAACTCGTAGACGAGGTTATGAGGCATAAATTCGAGCGTGAGTAATTACACTTGGAGACTTTTAACAATTTTCTGAGACTTCTGCAATGCAGATGTTGATTCTATTTTGGTCCAATGCGGTCAAACTCTCACCAGAATCGTCGCAGGCATTAACTCGCTTTGAGAACAAGTTGATAATTCTTTGAGAATGCTCTAAGGATTTCTGTTACCCGAAGTGTTTATAGTTTGCACCGTCGTTAAGCGCTGCTGCTAGTCAACTGGTTGCCGGTGATGTGAGTAACTATGGTGATTAGCAAGATACCGAGAAGTTCTCGTGAGCGTTTGGTCTGGGCCAGTTGAAAGAGGGGGCAAAATCAACTGGTGGGACAGGTGGGTGTCCTGTGCCGGATCTGGGAACCTCACCCCAACGATCTTCGCTGTTCCTTGCGCCTCACGGTAGCTTCGCCCAGCAAGGCTGGCGCGCGGCGCAAGGCAGGGGAGCGGAAATAGCGTGACCGCCGCGGGTTCAGCGGTCGCATTACTCATGCTTTGTCCGCACACTTAACTCGCTGGTATTCTCTGTTGCTTCGCGATGTCAGAAGAGAATTCCAAACTCAAAGAGCGCGTGCGCGACTTTTGGCAGGAACATCCTTGCGGAACAAAGTTTGCCGATGCGCCGCCGGGCTCACGCCGGTTCTACGAACTGGTAGAAGAGCATCGCTATAAAAAGGAGTGGCATATCCCGGCCGCTGCGGGCTTTGCACAGTCGAGAAGCCTGCGAGTGCTTGAAGTTGGTTGTGGGCTGGGCACTGACGGAGCCCAATTCGCCAAAGCCGGAGCCGAGTACACCGGTATCGACCTGACTCAAGCTGCTGTTGAATTAGCCAAACAGCGCTTCGAATTGTTTGATCTGCCAGGCACTTTCCGCGTCGCAGACGCTGAGCGCCTCGACTTTCCAGACAATTCATTCGATCTCGTCTACTCTCACGGCGTGCTGCATCACACGCCGGACACGGCCGGAGCCGTGCGCGAGGTCCACCGAGTTTTGCGTCCCGGTGGGCGTGCGGTCGTGATGGTTTACCATCGCGACTCATACAACTACCGGGTCAACATTTCCATGCTCCGGCGCACAGGCGTACATCTCTTGAGATGGAACGCAGGCATAAAACTTGTGCATCTCCTGACGGGCGAAGCGGAGGACGCTCTGCGCGAGCACGCGCGCCAGTTGCACGCTCAACCCAAGTATCTCAGCTCGGAAGAATTCTTGAGCCGAAACACTGACGGCGCCGGCAACCCCCTGGCGCGAGTTTATTCTCGAACAGAAGCGCGCGAACTCTTCAGAGACTTCGCGCACGTCGAACTACGCACTTACTTTCTGAATAAGCGCTGGCTGCCAGTGCTTGGCGCGATTCTGCCGCGCTCGCTCGAATCACAAATGGCCTCGCGATGGGGCTGGCATTTGTGGGTTTATGCTACAAAGGGCTGATGAAAAAACTTCTCATAACGGGCGGAGCAGGGTTTATTGGCTCGCATCTCGTTGATCGACTTCTTAAAAGTGACGTCGAGCACATCACTGTCATTGACGACTTCAACGACTTCTACGATCCATCGATCAAACGAGCAAACATGAGCGCGCACCTCAAAGATCCGCGGTATCAAATCTCAGAGATCGACATTCGCGATCGCACGGCACTCGAACAAGTATTCACAAAGAATAACTTTGACTGCGTGGTCCACCTCGCCGCTCGCGCAGGTGTGCGACCGTCGCTTTCCGAGCCACAGCTTTACTCTGAAACAAACATCAGCGGCACACTGAACCTGCTCGAACTCGCACGCCAAAACAACATCAAGCAGTTCGTCTTCGGCTCATCTTCATCTGTCTACGGGATCAACGCGAAGGTCCCTTTCAGCGAAGAAGATCCCATACGCCAACCGATTTCGCCGTACGCCGCCACGAAAGCGGCAGGCGAACTTCTGTGCCACACTTACTCGCATCTTTACGGCGTACGCTGCATCTGCCTTCGTTTTTTCACGGTCTATGGACCACGCCAGCGCCCGGATCTCGCAATTCACAAGTTCGCCAACCTCATAACCGAAGGTAAACAGATCCCGGTTTTTGGCGACGGCACCACACGCCGTGATTACACCTACGTCGACGACATAATCGATGGCGTGATGGCCGCGATCGATTACAACAAAACCAACTACGAAGTTATCAACCTCGGCGAGTCGCGAACTGTCGAACTCAACGAACTGATTTCGTTACTCGAAGCCGAACTTGACATGCACGCGGCGATCGATCGCCAGCCGCAGCAACCCGGAGACGTCCCACAAACTTTTGCCGACATTTCCAAGGCGCGAGCCTTGCTCGGTTACGACCCAAAAACACAAATTGAAGAAGGCCTGCGCCGCTTCGTCGAATGGTTTCGGCTGAAGAGTTAATAAACTGCTAAAATGCCCGCCAGCGCATCCCCACGGGTGCGCCCGCTCGTAGGATTTGCCCTACACTACGATTCATGGAGATTCTCGAAGATCAGGAACAATTGACGAATGACCAACCGGTGAGCCGAAGGACCACCGGCCCCGAAGTCTCCGTTTTTCTTCCTGTTTACAACGAAGAACCCAACCTCTTCCCACTGCACGCGAAACTCAAAGACGCACTGAAAACTCTCAATCGAACGGCTGAAGTAGTTTACGTCGACGATGGCTCGACAGACGGAAGCTTGAAAATCCTCCGCGAGATCGCAGACCTCGACCCGCGCGTGCGTGTAATTGCGCTGCGGAGAAACTATGGTCAAACAGCGGCGATGGCCGCCGGGATCGACGCAGCGACGGGTAAGGTGCTGATTCCGATGGACGCCGACCTTCAGAACGACCCTGCGGACATCACGCGTCTACTTCAGAAGCTCGACGAAGGTTATGACGTGGTTTCGGGCTGGCGCAAAAACCGTAAAGACAAAATGATCACGCGCAAGATCCCTTCGATGATCGCGAATCGTTTGATCTCGTGGATCGGCGGTGTGCCACTGCATGATTACGGCTGTTCGTTGAAAGCTTACAGGCGCGAGTCGTTGCAGGACGTTCGCTTGTACGGTGAGATGCACCGGTTCATTCCGATTTACGCGGCTTGGGCTGGTGCTCGAGTCACAGAAATACCTGTCGAACATCACCCACGAACGATGGGCAAGTCGAAATACGGGCTCTCGCGCACGCTCAAGGTAGTCTTTGATCTGATGACGATCAAGTTCATGGCGTCATATCAAACGAAACCGATCTACGTCTTTGGTTCGTTTGGAATGCTTGCCTTTGCGATCTCGATTTTAGGTGGACTCTACGCGGTCTTTCTAAAAATCTTCCATAAAGCCGACTTCGTGCAAACGCCTTTGCCGATCCTGAGTATCGTGATGTTTGCGGTGGGAGTTCAGTTCCTATTGATGGGATTGCTCGCGGAGATGCTCGTGCGCACGTATCACGAGTCACAAGCAAAAAGGATCTACGCTGTGCGCGAACGATTGGGTTTCAGCAACTCGCAGCAAGAGTAACAACACCATGTGTGGAATCACGGGTTGGGCCAATCTGGATTCACGCACGCCGCCACCTGACGGCGCGCGCGATCTGTTGCACTCAATGTGTGAACGCATGGTCCATCGAGGTCCGGATTCGGAGGGTTTGTTTGTAACGACCGGCGCCGCCCTCGGAATGCGACGTCTCGCGATCATCGATCTCGTCACTGGCGAACAACCGGTATTTAATGAAGACAAGAGCGTAGCTGTAATTCTCAACGGCGAGATTTATAACTATCGCGAGCTGCGGACCGAACTCGAAAGACGCGGACACGCGTTTCGCAGCGCGTCAGACACCGAAGTCCTGCCGCATCTCTACGAAGAGTTTGGCGACGAAATGCTCGACAAACTCAACGGCATGTTTGCGTTTGCGCTTTGGGATAGCAGACGACGACGGCTGCTCATCGGACGCGATCGATTCGGCGAGAAACCGCTTTACTGGGGCATCTTCGACAACACGCTGCTCTTCGCATCGGAGCCGAAAGTTTTGTTGGCGCATCCAGCCGTGAAACCGGCGCTGAACATTCAGGCACTGCGACAGTATTTATCGTTTGACTACGTACCGGCGCCGCTTTCGATCTACGAAGGCATAAGCAAACTTCCCGCTGCGCACAAGCTCGTGCTTGAAGATGGTCGAGTGGAGGTCGAGAATATTGGTGCCTGAGTTACAAGACGACGCAACCAGTGCCCACTGAAAACGAAGCCGCCGAGCATCTGCGTGAACTGATGGCAGACGCTGTTCGCATGCGTTTGGTGTCCGACGTGCCGCTCGGCGTGCTTTTGTCAGGCGGCGTTGATTCTTCGAGTATTGCCGCATTCGCAGTGCGTGCATCATCGGAGCCGGTGAAGACGTTTTCGATATCGTTTGCTGAAGCCTCGTTTGACGAGTCGGCATATGCTCGCGGCGTCGCAAAATTCCTCGGCACCGATCATCACGAAGAGCGTTTGAGTGCGAACCTTGCCGCAAACCTCGTCGGCGAAATTGGAGCGTGGATGGACGAGCCTTTCAGTGATCCGTCACTCGTGCCCACGTATCTTTTGTCGCGCTTTACACGCAAGCATGTGACCGTCGCTCTTGGAGGCGATGGTGGAGATGAACTGTTCGCCGGCTATCCGATGTACGCGGGACTTCGCTGGGGCGAGTTCTACAAGCGGGTGCCTCTCGCATTGCGCGAGCGTATCGTTGAACCGATCGTCAGACGCATGCCAGTGAAAACGAAGAACCTGTCGTTCGATTACAAAGCGTTGCGGTTCGTGACGGGTGCAAAGTACGACCCCGTCGCGCGGCATCACGTTTGGTTTGGCTCTTTCACCCCGGAAGACCAAACAGAGTTATTGACTGCGGACGCGTTGAGCACAAGCGACGGTGACATCTATGCCCAGGCGCGACAGTTCGCAGAAGAATGTGACAGCAACGATCCCGTGACTCGAATGCAAAGCGTTGACACGCGTCTCTATCTCGCGGAAGACATCCTCACGAAAGTAGATCGCGCAAGCATGGCCGTTTCGCTGGAAGTGCGTGCGCCATTTCTCGATCCACGAGTTGCGGAGTTTGCCGCGTCGCTGCCTTGCAATTACAAACTGCGCGGACACAAAACGAAATACATTCTGAAGAAAGCGGTGCACGAGTTATTGCCTCCGTTCGTAACGAAGCGAGGCAAGAAGGGTTTCGGCGTGCCGGTTGCGGAATGGCTGAAGGACAAGCTGCGACCACTCGCTCGAGATCTGCTGTCGCCGGAACGCGTTCGTCGCGCAGGTGTTTTCAATCCTACCTACATCGCGCGTTTGCAGGACGAACATGAACGCGGTGTCGCGAATCATCGCAAACTGCTTTGGACGTTGTTGATGTTTGAACTTTGGCACGAGAGTTTTATCGAGACGCCGAAGCGAATCGAGACGTCGATCTTTCGATGAACGACCTCTTTCACGCCGCTTATGATCAACTCTTCTCCTGGTGCCGAGAACATGATTTCGCCGGACATGATCCGTTCGACGCATTAAACAGCCGTCTCTTTCAATCGACGCCGCTCGCGCAATCCCGCAACGCGCGTTTTATCTGGACACAACTAGTAAAGCGTTCTCCTTCCGATCTCCGTTCGCTCGCGCGTGTGCCCGCCGAGCGCAACGCAAAAGGGATCGCGTTGTTTGCGCTGGCCCAGATCGCGAATCATCGTCGACTAAGAACGGAACAATCGGCTAAGCACGTCCAGGATTTTTTATCCGGGCTGCTTTCGATGAAGCTCGACGGTTTCAGCGGCGCGTGTTGGGGATATAACTTCGACTGGCAGAGCCGTAATTTCTTCGCGCCGAGAGATACGCCGACGATCGTGCCGACGGCCTTTGCTGCGCGAGCGTTGATCGAAGCTGGACCGGAACTGCAGGACGTGGCGCGCAGTGTTTGCGATTTCATACTGAAAGATTTGCCGCGAACTGTTGATACACCGACTGAGCTTTGTTTCAGTTACGCACCCAGGAGCAACACGCGGATTTTTAACGCGAGTCTGCTCGCGGCGGAAGTGCTTGCGAGTGTTGGTAAATCAACCGGCGAGCACGAACTTTTCGAACCGGTAGAACGAGCAACGCGATACGTCGTCAATAATCAACGGCCGGACGGTTCGTGGTTCTACGGGACAAGTTCGAAGCAAGCGTGGATCGATAATTTTCACACCGCATATATTCTCTTTTCATTGAAACGAATAATCGAAGTCTCTCCATTGGGATCAGAGTTTCAACCAGCACTAGAACGCGGTTACGAATACTGGAAGAGAAACTTCTTTCTTGCGGAGGGATGGCCGAAATACTACCATGACGACCCTTATCCCGCAGACGCGCACGCTGCTGCCAGTGCAATTGTGACGTTTCTTGAATGTTCCGAGTTGGACAAAGATGCTTTCAGCCTGGCGCGTAATGTTGCAAGCTGGACTATTCAAAACCTGCGCGACAACCGAGGCTTTTTTTACTATCAACGACGACGTTTCTATACAGTGCGCAAACCCTACATGCGTTGGACTCAGGCGTGGATGCTCTATGCCTTAGCGCGTTTGCTCGAAGAACAAAGTAAATAATGCCAATCGCAGCAAATGTGAAACTGGGACGTGGCGTCCGAATTTTTCAACCCGATCTGGTCAATCTTTATGGTTGTTCGATTGGGTCAGAAACAAAGATCGGTCCCTTTGTCGAAATTCAGAAGAATGCGAGTATTGGAGAACGATGCAAAATCTCGTCGCATACTTTCGTGTGTGAAGGCGTCACGGTCGAAGACGAATGTTTCGTTGGTCATGGAGTGATGTTCACTAATGATGTATACCCGAGCGCGGTGAACAATGATGGAACTCCTCAAACCGGAATCTGACTGGCAGGTAGTAAAAACGACTGTGAAGAGACGAGCAAGCATTGGCAGTAATGCAACGATCATCGCGGGGGTTACAATCGGGGAGCGCGCGCTAGTTGGCGCGGGCGCAGTCGTCACGAAAGACGTTCCCGATTACGCGATCGTTGCTGGTGTGCCTGCGCGAGTGATCGGAGACGTTCGCAAACAAAAATGATCAGAGTTGGTGTAATCGGTTACGGCTATTGGGGACCGAATCTGGTGCGAAACTTTATGGCGGCGCCGGGTTCGGCTGTGGCAACAGTTTGTGATCTGCGCAGAGAGCGCTTGTCGTCACTGGGCAAAATTTATCCCGGACTGAAGACTTGTAGTGATGCCGGCGAGTTGATCAACGACCCACAAATCGATGCGGTGATCATCGCCACGCCCGTCTCAGCGCATTTTGATCTGGCGATGTCGGCGTTGAAAGCCGGGAAGCATGTGCTCGTTGAGAAACCGCTAGCTGCCACATCCGATCAGGCACGCAAGCTCGTAGATGAGGCCGCAGCTCG
The DNA here is from genome assembly GCA_963728575.1 of uncultured Acidobacteriota bacterium. GTDB lineage: Bacteria > Acidobacteriota > Blastocatellia > Pyrinomonadales > Pyrinomonadaceae > PSRF01. The sequence goes on along the minus strand of CAVSKT010000011.1, from coordinate 377,199 downwards.
AAACCTCACACTGCTTGTGGACCACACGTTTGTCTACACTGACGCGGTTCGGAAGATTCGTGAGTTGATCGCGTCGGGGCAACTCGGCGAAATCTATTATTACGACGCTGTGCGCGTCAATCTTGGTCTGTTTCAACACGACGTCAACGTGATCTGGGATCTCGCGATTCACGATCTCTCGATCATGGACTGTGTCCTTCCCGCCAAGCCGGTCGCGATCTCTGCTACCGGAATCAGCCACGTTCCCGGGCAGCCTGAAAACGTCGCGTACATCACGCTCTTCTTTGCCAGCGCTCAGATCGCACACGTACACGTGAATTGGTTGACTCCGGTGAAGGTTCGTCACACCTTGATTGGCGGCAGCGAGAAGATGATTCTGTACGATGATCTCGAGCCGAGCGAGAAGCTGAAAGTTTACGACAAAGGCATCAGCGTCACGCCTGGACCAGAAGACGTCTACAAGCTGCTGGTTAGTTATCGATCGGGTGACATGTGGGCGCCGCGTCTCGACAACACTGAAGCTCTACAGACCGAAGCACTGCATTTCATTGACTGCATCGAAAACAACAAGCAGCCGGAGACGGATGGACCAGCCGGACTCCGGATGGTGAATATGATCGAAGCCGCAGAGACGTCGCTTCGCGCGCGCGGTAAATTGGTCGAGATCCAGTGGTGAGCCACACAAGGCACTGAAAACACATGCGTCTCTGGATCGATCTTGCTAACTCACCTCACGTTCCGTTTTTCAAAGCACTAAGTAACAGGTTCGTTTCCCACGGTCATGAGATTGAAACCACTGCGAGGGAGTTTGCTGAAACGGTATCTCTCGCGCGCGACGCGGGGTTCGAAGCTGAAGTCGTCGGTGCTCATGGGGGGCGAGCTGTTTCGGCGAAAGCGCGCTCGTTTATGAGTCGAGCCTGGGCGCTTGCAGGTTGGGCACGCACGCGCCGTTTCGATCTAGCGATCAGTCATAATTCGTATTCGCAGATTCTTGCGGCGCGTGCGCTCGGAATAAAAAGCGTGACGCTCATGGATTACGAGTATCAACCCGCGAACCATCTTGCCTTTCGACTGACTTCTCGAATTATCGTCCCGACAAGCTTTCCCTTAAAGCGTCTGCGACGCTACGGCGCGAATGTTCAGAAAGTGCGTCGATATCACGGCACGAAGGAAGATGTGTATCTCGCTGACTTTCAGCCTGATCCCTCGTTCGGCGCGCAGTTGGCCGAGCTTGGTGTAAATGCGGATAATGTGTTGGTCCTAATGCGGCCCCCGGCGCACGACGCTTTGTATCACCGCTTTCAGAACGCATTGTTTGACGAAGCGTTAACGATGTTGCTGACAAAACGGAATGTGCAGGTGATACTACTGCCGCGAAACGACGCTCAACGAGCTTTGTATTCGACGAAAGCGGGCGAGCGTTTGATTATTCCTGCTGGGGCGCTAGACGGCGCGAACTTGATCACATTTAGCGATCTTGTGATCAGCGCAGGTGGAACTATTAACCGTGAGGCTGCGGCGCTTGGCGTGCCGGCAGTGAGCCTTTACGCGGGCAAATGGGCCGCAGTCGACGAAGAGCTCGTGAAGGAAGGCAGGCTGCGCCGCATATCAAATGCTACTGAACTCCGCGACTTGCCGATCGCAAAGAAGCAGGCTGCGAGCCCACGCCGGTCGCTCGACGTGATCGACGAAGTCGTTCGACTAATATTTGAGTAAGTGCGAGCAGAACGAACGCGACAAACAATGATCGACGCAACGGTGGTGCGCATTCCAAGACGCGCGCCGCGCTGGATCGTGCCTGCGGTCAAGGTTGGTCTCGTGATTGCCGACGCGTTAGCCGCAGCGTTTGCATTCATGCTGGCTTTTTACATTCGTGAAAGAGCTTCGATTTTTGCGCCAGACGGATTCGGCTGGAGCGATCGCTTTGCCCCGTATGGCGCGTTGCTGTTGTTCGTTGTCGGAATCCGGTTGCTAAGTTTTCGATACTGCAATCTCTATCGCGTTCGCGGCGAGTTTTCTCTTGTAGACGACGGGATGCGAATCTTCAAAGCGACGGCAATCGGCTCGCTGTTGATTGTCGCCGCGGCGTTCTTGTATCGCGGTGGTTTTGAGTTTCGAGCGTTCTCGTACGCGCGCAGCGTTTTTGTGTTCGACTTCATCTTCGTGCTGGGCGCAGTCGGGCTGCTGAGGCTTGTTATGCGAACGGCGCAAACGTTTGTGCGTAGCAGGCAGATCAATTTGATTCCGACGCTCGTTGTGGGGCGTGGTCCGGAAGCGTCGTTGTTCATACGCGAAATGCGCGAACGTCCGTCACTCGGTTATCGCGTGATCGGAGTGGTCCAAACAGAACCGAGCGCGGTAGCGCCAGGTCAATCATACGAAGAGGTTCCTGTTATTGGTGATTTGACTTCGCTGCCTGAAGTGATCCGTGACTCGGGCGCGAACGAAGTGATCATTGCGGATCCGCAGGTCAATGGCGACGCGCTTTTTGAAGTGATGATGCGATGCGGGCGTCGACGCGGCGTTGAGTTTCGCATTGCGCCAAGCTTATTCAACTGCCTGCCGCGAAAAACTGAGATCGATCAGATCGGCGTGTTGCCGATGATTCGTCTTTTTCGCGAACCGCTTTCAGGCAGCGCACGAATCGTGAAGCGCACGTTCGATTTCGTCATCGCCGCGGTTGCGATCGCGCTTTTGCTTCCAGTGTGGTTACTCATCGCGCTGCTTATCAAGTTGGATTCTCGAGGGCCCGTTTTTTACACCCAGGAACGCGTTGGCATGGATGGGCGGCTGTTTCTGCTCTACAAATTTCGCACGATGAAAGCGGGCGCTGATTCGCAGGCCCATCGTGAGTATCAACACGCGTTCATTGCCGGTCGTGCAGAAGCGAACCTCGGCAACGAAAACAAGCCCACGTACAAACTGCTCGCGGATCCACGCATCACTCGAATCGGAAAGCTTTTGCGACGCACGAGTCTCGACGAAGTACCACAACTTCTGAATGTGTTGGCAGGGGATATGAGTCTGGTTGGACCACGTCCACCGATTACCTACGAAGTCGAGGCGTATGAATTGTGGCATCGCAAGCGTCTCGACATGAAGCCTGGGTTAACTGGACTCTGGCAGGTGTCTGGAAGAAATCGTTTGCCGTTCGAGGAGATGGTAAGGCTCGATCTCTTTTACATTGAGAACTGGTCGTTGCTACTCGATATGAAAATCATACTGCGTACAGGCTTCGTGATGATTGCTGGAGAAGGACATTAGATTGGTCGAATCATTGGTCAATTATCATTTGACATTTATCATTTGGTCATTTGAAGACTTTCAGAAACCGGAGGTCTCCAAATAACCAAATGACAAATGTCAAATGATAATTGACCAATGATTACTGACTCAGTCCTGCTAGCGCGATTTCGAGCAGAAGGATCTTCTTTATTCCGCGATACAGTGGTTCGATCTCGCAGTTCTCAGTCAGCGCGTGCGCATCGCGACACGGACCAGCGCCAGTCGAAATCGAACTGATGCCTTGCAACAGCGCCGCACTCGAATTGTTTGAACCTGCATTTCCAATCGGCGGATCAAAACCCATCGCGCGATGCACTGCCTCCGCCATCTTTACCAGATGCGACTCGCGATTCCCCGGCAAAACAGCAGCGGGCGACGTCGAAATCACATCCGTTTTCACAGTCATGCCAAAGCGTTTCGCCTCTTCATCGAGAATGGTGGCGATCTGCTTTTCGAGATCCGCAATCACTTCGTTACTGGTCGAACGCAGATCGACGGAGAACCATGCGTCCGATGCTTTTGCATTCACTACTTCCGAGCCGCCAAGCATGCCGATGTTCAAGTTTGAAGAAGGATTGGTGGGAACTTTCAAATCGTAGATACGTGCAATAGCTCGTGCCATCGGCAAAGTCGCCGAGTAAGGAGGCCTGCGGGATCGAGTGTGACCACCTGGTCCAATGAAATGATGGCGATACCAGTTGATCCCAATACCGGCGTAGGTAAATCCTTCGTAGCCGCCGTCGAGAGCGATGTAATAATCCACTTTACCTTTGTTGTCTTTTGTATATTGTTTCGCGCCTGTCATACCCGCCTCTTCGTCGGTGGTGAAGAGGAAAACGAGGTCGCCTTTGGTTTGTATTTTGGCGGCATCGAGTGCGCGAATGGTTGCGAGCAGTGCTTCGATGTTCCGCGTGTCGTCGCCGACGCCGGGAGCGTAAACTCGACCGTCGCGAACTTCGGCTTTGATTTTTAATCCGGGTTGAAAGACCGTGTCCATGTGCGCGTCAAACACGGCGACTGGACCACCGCCGGTTCCCTTGCGCGTCGCGATCAGGTTCCCGGCGGAGTCGTAGCGAATATCGAGTTTGTGTTTGCGGAGCAGGCTCTCAATGAACTTCGCACGCTCCTGTTCGTGTTTCGATGGGGCATTGATCTCCGTGATGGCTATCCATTCGCGCAGTATGGCATCGCGGTCTTTGTCGATGTGATCCATTGCGGCTTTGACACGCGCGTCGTCTTGGAGTGATTTGACTTGCTCGCCATAAGATAGCGATTGGGCCGAGACTGATGTTGACAGGATTGAAAGGATGAACAGGATTAAAAGGATTGGGCGCATGGAAACATTCTAATATGCCGAAGCTGATTTCGAATGGAATTATTGCCTGCCTGTTTTTGATCGCACTGTTCGCGCCCCATTCAGTGGCCGCAACACAAACCGCGTGGCTCGTTGGGATGACCCTTTGGGTTGTGCGATTCGCGTTTTACCCGCGACCCGTTCTTTATCGCTCTCCGCTCGATTACGCGCTGCTCGGGTTCTTCGTGCTCAGCGGTATCTCCGCAGTCTTTTCTTACAGCCCCATGACTTCAATTGGAAAAATGCGTGCGGCGAGCCTGTTCACCATTGTCTATCTGGTTTCTCAGAACGTGAACTCGCTGCGACTGGTCCGATTGCTGGTATTCACGTTGATCGCGTCGTGCATGATCAATGTTTTGTTCACCGCGGGGCAGTTTGCAATCGGCAAAGGCGTGAAGGTTCAGGGTGTCAGGCCTGAAAGTCCGCTTTCGAAGGCGGTGTTTCACACGCGAAGCGTTACTCAGGCGGCGCCGATTGTTGACGGCGACACGATTTGGAAAGTCGACGGGCGCGACGTTGGTAGTCCTGAAGAGTTAGCGGCTGCCCTCGCTTCAGGGCCGACTGCCGCGAAACTCAGAATTTACCGCGTCGAGTGGATGCCGGAATTTGAAGTTCCACGCGGGCAGTTGCTGCAAGGAACGGATGCTTTACAACAGTTGGGTATCGGCGGCTGGTCGCGCGGGCGCGATTGGCGTGCGACCGGGTTTTTCAATCACTGGGTTACGTATTCAGAAGTCTTGCAACTGATCGCATCGCTGGCGTTAGGACTATTTCTCGCGCTCGGACAGAAGAAAAGTCGGGCCGGATTATTGCTCATTCTCGCAGTCGTTGGCCTCGTGTTTGCACTCGCAATGACGGTAACCCGCGCTTCCTGGATTGGCTTCGCTGTTTCAGTTGTAGTGATGTTGATGTTGACCGTGCCACGTCGAACGGTCGTGATTGTGGCGGCGTGCGCAATCCCGGTCGTGGTCGCCAGCGTTTTTTGGCTTCAACAGAAACGCAGCATCGGCTTTTTCGACCGGCGCGATCAGTCGACGAGTTGGCGCGAAATGGTTTGGAGAGAAGGTTTTAAACTGCTCATCAGTAAACCACGCCATCTGGTCTTCGGCGTTGGGGCCGATTCGATCAAGGCTTACTGGCGCCAGTGGGGGTTGTTTGATAACGGCCGCCAGCCGATCGGACACATGCATTCAAACCTGCTTCAGATCGCGCTCGAGCGTGGGGTGCCGGCGCTGATTGTCTGGTTCATTTTGATGGGTCTTTATGTTCGCATGTTATGGAAGATCACTGGGGACGAATCGGATGGCTTTGCGAGAGGCCTCGCTCTAGGTGCGCTGGGCGGAACGAGCGGCTTCTTGACGAGCGGCTTGGTCCACTACAACTGGGGCGACTCGGAAGTAGTCACGATTTTCTACCTGATCATGGGGTTGTGTTTGGTAGTTGAAAGGACCAGTCAACGGACCACGGATTCAAGTGTCCGGATCTGAAGGATGCTGGTAGCGTTCAATGTCGTCGCCGTCATACGAGCCTTTGTGAAAACAGGTCGAACATTCAACGACATACGTGGCTTTGATCTTCGCCTCGCCTCGCGAGAGGTCGGGAAAGAGAATCTGCTTTGCGTGGCAATGCTCGCAGGTGAAACGAAGGTACCACTGTCCGGGGGTAAGAGTACGCATTCTTTAGGTCCTCGATTACGCATTTGGGCGATGAGGAACGGGGCCTGAACTAAGTTGTTCTTTTATAATTCGTGAGGCGGACGGGCGTCAAGAGAATCGTGCTCCTGCTCCTATCTTTTCGCGCGTCCCACCGAAATTATCCTCTGAATAATTTTCGGATCATCAGGCAAAAGCCCGGATTTCGGTAATCGCGGCGTTAACGTGACCCAATTTCGATCCATCGCGAACACCTTGCGAAACAGCGGCAGCGATTCATCCACGCGACCCATGTTAACGAGTGCAACAGCGTGCCAGTAGATCATCTCCGCGTTGTCTGGTACTAACTTCTCCGCAGCCGAGTATTCACGAAGCGCTCCTTCGTTGTCCTTTTTCTCAACTGCCAGATCACCAGCGTTCATGTGGTTGTAGGCACGCTGTAGTTTCACCAGGCGACGGAGATCTCTCAGCGGTTCCGCACTGTCGTCGACACGCAGATCGAAAATGCGGTCTTTCCATGCTTGTCCGGTTGGCTTTCCAGTGACGACGATCAGGGCTGCTGACTGCTTTCCACGAATGTCACCGCCGGCCGCTTGTGCAGCATCGAGCGCCGCGAGCATGCGTTCAGCGAGATCGCCTTTCGTGTTCTCAAAAGCGCGAGCCATCGCCGGCCACACTTTGTCGTTGAGCATCAAGTTAGCCTGCACGGAAAAATTCTTCCCGACGATGTGACCGGCGGCCTGAATATCGTTCTTACCGGTCCATGCTTCAACACGTCCTTGCGCGTCGATCATCGCAACTTGCCTGACCTCTCGTGCCTCATCCTTTCCGAGTAGCTCTTTCAACGTGTCGGGCGCGCTTTTGCCCCCACGCATTAAGTCGAGTCCATTCTTTCCATAACTCGGATCTACGAACGACTGCGTCGCCACGGCGCCGACGCCTGCTTCCGCCCACGCGACGATCGGACCAACTGAGAACCAGTGTGACTGAACCGCCACGCCTAATTCACCGGTCTCAGGATCACGCGCGACGATCGAGTAAGTGTGAACTGGTCGCACTGAAGACGAAGCGTTCGAAACCGTCGGGATCGACGATACAGACATGAAGCAACTGATCAGTAACAGAAACAATACACTGGCGCGCATGAGACCTCCTGAGAATCGAACTCACGAAACGAACGGATACAACGGCGTGTTACGAAAGATCCAAAACGATACCACGACAACGAATATGGCGTAGATGTATGGCGCCGGCAGCGCGTTCGGGCGAGGCACGCCACCGCGCAGCACGATCACGCTGTAACGAAGAAACGCGAACAGCATGAAAGGAATTGAGATCAGCAAAAGAGGATTCAGTGTGAATGCAGTCAGTAAATGGCCGTGAAGAATTTGATGCAAGGCTCGAGTCACGCCACAACCGGGACAAGTCAAACCCGTGAAATACCGGAATAAGCAGATCGGGAAAAAACCGGATCGACCAGGCTCAAAAACGAAGAGGTAAACAGCCCCTGCGACCAGCAAAGTCCAGATTAAGATGACGGTAGAACGGCGGTACATCGTCGAAAACGTATGTTGCCGCAAAAAGGCACAAAAAGAGAAATGCTTAGAACCAGCCCTTTTTGTTCTGGATGTAGGTTCTGACGAACTCTTCGTCTGACTTCGTCAGATAGATCACGCCTTCAATGATGCTGAGTATGTTTGTGAGTCCGCAAGTCAAAATTCCGAGCACGAGTTGAATGACTCCCTCAGTCGTGTAACCCAGAATAAACTTGTGAACTCCCAGCCAGCCGACAAGGATCGCGCAAATGCCCGCGGTGATCTTCTTGTCTGCTCCCATTGCTTTCCAATCAGTCATCGCGCCGGGATGAACAGACTGCATCGGTTGATATCCGCTGCCCACCGAAGAGAGAGGCGTCTGACATGTCGTACAGAACTGCGCCATCTCATCATTGATGGCTCCGCATTTTGTGCAGTATCTGGTCATCTTCTTAACATCTCCAACGGCTTGCAGTGATCGAGCCGACCGAAGTCAGCTCGATGCAAGCGTCATATACGGGTGCCCAAACAAAGGCGTCGTTGTTCGAGGAATTCGGGTGCTAGAAGTTTGAGTTAGCGGTACCCGCCACCATACCCACGCCCAGGATCACCCAAATCAGTACGTAGCAAAGTATTCCGGCTAGTCCTAAACCGATAGCGATAAAGCTAAACATCTTTGCCTTCTTGGCAGAATCAAGTGCGCCTGTAGTATCACCGGCAGCGACTTTGCCATTAACCTGGGCTGCAAAAATCACCGCAACGACCCCGAGCGGCAAGCAACAAAAGATAGAAATGATCGCTGGCACTAGATAATTAGGAACGCTGGCAGGCGCGCCCGAGCTGGGCGGGGGAGTCCATTCTTGAGACATTCAGTTTCTCCTGAAGACTAATTTTGAAAGATTCCGGACAGTAAGAACTGGATTCAGAGTGCGTGTTACGCGGCGTATCCTCCAGGTGCTCCGCCAACATTAATTGGAGGAGGTGGCGGCCCACCGCCTTTGCGCTTTTCGAAAATCGGCACGCCAAGCAGGCCACCGATGATCGCAAAAAGGAAGAGCAGAACAGACGTTATGAGACCTTGAATAAGGAGTGGAGCGATTGCGTCGCCGCTGGCTTCTAACTGCCGGCGCATCATGTCTGCTTGTTGCGGGTCCATGTTTTCGATGAGGCTGACCATAAGATTCCTCATCGTCGGACCCATCGCATACGCGATCGGTACTCCGAGTACAAATGCGATTACTCCGCCCACGACGCCAGCCAACGCACCGAGGATCGCTCCATCGCCCGGGGTCACTGGGGTCGGCGAACTCTTTATATAAAGATTCGTGGCCAGCATGCCCCCAAGGATCGCCCAGAGACAGCAGCAAAGATTCGCAGCGCTGATAAACGGTATGGCCGACAGTAGGCCGAGAACGACGCCGCCGATCAGGGCAGGCTTAAGTTTATTATTCATCGAACTTGTACTTGCGCACTATCGCAAGTTGAGACAACTCACGAGTGTCGATCTTTAGGTTGTCAGGGGTGCCCGAAGCGCCTTGAATAACTAACAAAGCGGGAGGGGATTGTCAATGAAATATAGCCGCTTTTTGGTGTTCTTTTGTGACTACCGAGCGACTTCGATGCGGTCTCCGGGCTGGAGTTTGGGATCTTCCACTGCGCCTGACTTTATCTGCTTGAGGCTGTACCGGAGTGTTACGAGGCGGCGATCTGCGCCTTCGCGCGACACCTCAACGCGGTTTTCCTGCCGCGTCGTGCCGCCTGAAGCGAGAATAGCCTGGAGCAGCGTGATTCCAGTTTGGAAAACTTTCTGACCCGGATAATTGATGCGTCCGCCGATGTAGTAAAACTCCTGCGGACGGGCCGAAATGGTAATGACGTCGCCAGATTGCAGCATCTGGTTCAGCGTAGCGGGATCGCTCAAATCATGAGGCTGTCCGGGTAAGCCCGCTCGCAATATCATTACGCGCTCACCCTCCTTTTGTAATTGCGATTCAGCTAAAACAACGTAAAGAGGAACCATCTCGCGTCGCAAAAATCGCACACCCGGATGAACGACCAGCCCCGTCACAGTTACAGAGTGGCTGAGATACTGGCGCACTCCAACAGCGACTTTAGCCTTATCTTCAACCGCTCGTCTCTTGAGTTCTTCGGCTATACGCGCCTGAATCTCGTCGGTAGTGAGTCCCGCGACGTGAATGGCGCCGCCTGCGACAGGCAGGTCGATCACGCCACTTCCGAAGACTGTGAACAGCGTTGAGTGGTTATTGGCGGAATTGAGTAAACGAACGTCGAGTACATCGCCGATACCCACACGATAGATTGCGGTCGATGGCTCCTGGGCCGATGCGGACGCAAAAGCCCCGAGAACGAGGCACGTAAATAGGGCAATTAAAATAGGGGTTTTCATAGCTGGATAAGCAAAAGATTCAATCCGGGCATTTTTCCGGTTTGAGAACGCGGATCTCGCGGATTGGCACGGATTAACGCGGATCGGCTATAGTCACCGTTTCGCTGTTATGTACGAATTTGCAGTAACACCAGCAGTCACAAACATCCGCCGCCGCGGGGTCGAGATTTACGATGTGGCGCCCGACAGCCTGGGCGCCGAAATGGATCTCGAATCTGGCGATCGCATAATTAAGGTGAACGGGCGAGTCGTCCGCGATTATCTCGATTTCCGTTTTCAGACTGCGGGGGAGACAGAACTCATACTCGAAGTTCGCAAGAAAAGCGGCGAGGATTGGGAAGTTGAACTCGAACGCGCTGAAGGCGAAGACTTCGGACTCGCCTTCGAACAGATTGTTCCGCGTCAATGTGCGAACGCCTGCATCTTCTGTTTTTGTAACGGCAATCCGGCCGACGCACGACCGTCGCTATTTATAAAGGACGAGGACGTTCGTCTCTCTTTTCTCTACGGCAACTACACCACGCTCACGTCAATCACCGAAGACGAATTGCGCCGCGTGATCGAACAGCGCTTGTCGCCGCAATACGTTTCTGTTCATGCGACGGATCTCGACGTACGCGCGTACCTGCTTGGTGTCGATAAAGAGCGGGCCGACATCTCGACGAAGCTTCAACGACTGCTCGACGCAGGGATCGAAGTGCACGCGCAGGTTGTATTGTGTCCCGGGATCAATGACAAAAAAGTGCTGGAGAAAACGATCTTCGATCTCGCCGCCGAGTTTCCGCGAATCACAAGCGTTGCGATCGTGCCACTTGGTCTAACTCGCTACAACACTGACACGCGTCTCACGCAAGTTACTCCACAGTTTTGTTGCGACGTGATCGATCAGGTCGGTGCTATTCAGAAACAACTGCACGCAAAAATCGGTACCAACTTCGCGCTGCTAGGTGATGAGATTTACTTGAAAGCCGGTCATCGCATTCCAGCGAGATCACATTACGGCGACTATCCGCAGATCGAAGACGGCATCGGCATGGTCAGATCTTTCGCGAATGACTTTGAGAAACTCATGCGACGCCTCGAACGCGAAACTACGTTGAGTAAAACTCCGGGCACAATCTTCACCGGAACTCTTTTCGCTCCCGAGCTGAAGAAGATGATCGAGAAGCTGAACAAGCGTTTTGGAACGAAACTGAACGTCGAGCCGCTCGAGAATAGTTATTTCGGCGGCGACGTTTCCGTCGCGGGCTTACTCACGGGCCAGGATCTTTTGCAGGCACGCGACAGAGTCACCGGAGAGTTTGTTGTGATACCACGACAGATGCTGAAGAGTGATGAAGCCATAATGCTTGACGGAATGAACCTGGGCGAAGTTTCACGCTCGCTGGGCCAACCTGTTCACGCCGTCAACCTGCAAGAGCTGGCGACTCTGATCACAGTACCGAGCGCATGACACACAAAAGCATTCTCGATGTTGGATGTGGTCAGAACAAATTCCCCGGAGCGATCGGTATCGATGCGAATCCGTTGAGCCATGCCGACGTCATTCACGATCTCGGAACCTTTCCTTATCCATTCGCCGACGATCAATTCGAAGAGATCGTTTGCCGGCACGTGATCGAACACGTTCCTGACGTGCTGGGTTTTGTCACGGAGTTGCACCGGATCACGAAACCAGGCGGCAGATTGAAGATCGTCACCCCGCACTATTCAAATCCTGACTGGGCGACTGACCCGACCCATCGAAACCATTTCAACAGTTATTCGTTCACGTGTTTTATTCCTTCGCGCGCGCCGTTTCCGTTCTACACTTCCGCAGAGCTCAAGCCGATCACGACTCGTGTCAGTCTCGCGAATCTGTGGCGCGCATTGGGCTTCGAGTTTGTCGTGAATCTCGATCAGCGCTGGCCCTCGTTTCGATTCACGCGCAAGTTTTGGGAGTTTTACCTGTCGACGATCCTTCGCGGCAAGGAACTCTATTTTGAACTTGAAGTCGTGAAGTAATCCGTGCCCTCCAAAACAAAAACTACCACCCTGTCCGAGAATTTGAATATCTATCCAGAAAACTGTAAGCTGTTCGCGCTATCGCCAAAGAAATGAGCACAAATTGTGGCTTTTCGCTACGGCAGTGGAGAGGCTCACGAATTGCTAACAGTTTGGCGCAACATTCAGCCCATTTCGACTGAGCGAGCAACACCCTTCTTAATAGTCACAAGTATTTAGTTCGGCTTCTTTTCCTAAAGAACGAGGTGCTGGGCAGGACTTCCTTTGCCAGGCACGGGCTAAAACCATTTTGGAGGATTACGTGATGAGAAACGGTCTACAGAAGTACCTTTTAGTGCTCCTGACCGTTGGTCTGTGCGCTCTCCCCGCGTTTGGACAAGGCTCGGCAGGTTCTCTGTCGGGCACTGTGACTGACCCGAAGGGCGCTGTGGTAGCAGGTGCTACCGTGACCGTGAAAAACGCTGCTACCAATCAGGAGTTTTCCACGCAGACCAACAACGACGGAGGTTTTAAAGTCCCAACGCTGTCGTCCGGTGTTTACACGGCCACGATAGCTGCCGCCGGTTTTAAACAGGCTGCGGTAACCGACATTAAGATAGACGTCGGAAAGGACTCAACTATTAACGTCGAACTGGAAGTTGGATCGGCGAACGAGACTGTCACGGTCGTTGGCGGTGGCGAATTGCTGCAAACGCAATCCGCAACTGTCGGCACTACTCTGACAGGACGACAGATCAGCGATTTGCCGACAGCTTCCCGCGACGCTCTCGACCTGGTTCTGGCTATGCCAGGCACGGCCACCCCCGGACGGCCACGCACTTCATCCGTCAACGGTCTGCCCAAGGGTGCTCTCAACATCACCCTCGACGGCATCAACGTGCAAGACAACCTGCTCAAATCGAGCGACGGTTTCTTCACTTACATCAGACCGAGAACCGACGCGATCGGGGAAGTGACCGTTTCAACTTCCACGCCCGGAGCCGAAAGCTCTGCTGAGGGTGCGGTTCAGATCAAGTTTGTCACGCAGAGTGGTTCGAACCAATATCACGGTGGTCTTTATTGGTATCATCGCAACCCTGCGCTCAACGCAAACTACTGGTTCAACAACCGAGACCTTGCTCCAGATCCGGTCACACTGAAGGCGCCGCAACAACGCATCCTTCTCAATCAGCCGGGTGGCAAGATCGGTGGTCCAATCACTATCCCAGGATTGTTCAGCGGCAAAGACAGAGCATTCTTCTTTGTTAACTACGAAGAGTATCGCCTGCCTGAAAAGAGCTCGCCGCGAACACGCACCATTCTCAATCCGTTGGCCCAACAAGGCATCCACCGATTTACTACTACTAACGCGACTTATGCCGGCGCACCTCCGGCGAATGTTACATGCGTACCAACGCCGCCTAACTTCACTTGTTCGGTAAATGTGCTGGCGATGGCTGCTGCTGCCAGTCCGACATTAATTGGAACGATCGATCCTACGATCGGTTCGTTGCTGGGCGATATGCGTAGTGCGTTGAGTGGTGTCAATGCGATTTTCGTGCAGACGTCGAACCCGAACCTGCAACAGGCAACCTTCTTTAATCCGGGTGGCCAGGTCCGCAAGTTCCCAACGGTTCGTTTCGACTTCGCGATTGCAAAGAGTCATCACATCGAGAACATCTGGAACTATCAACAGTTCCGATCCACGGTGGACTTTCTCAACAACGTGGATCCGGCGTTTCCAGGCTTCCCGAATTTTGGCAGTCAGGATTCCAACCGCTTCTCAAACTCGAGTGCGTGGCGTTGGACCATCAGCCAAAACCTCGTCAACGAAGCACGCTTCGGATTGACCGGTGGAAGCACTTTGTTCTTCCCGCAAGTTAATTCAAGTCAGTTCGAAAACCAGGGTGGAGTTTCGCTGGGCATCGGCGGACCGGGCATTTCAACCGCAACAGTCTCGACTGCTCCTTCGCGACGCAACTCACCGGTTAAGCAGTTCACCAACAACCTGAGTTGGATCAACGGCAATCACTCGTTCACGTTCGGAACCACGGTAACGAGAGTCAACTACTGGGCCCAAAACCAGACGGTTGTTCCGACCGTTAATTTTGGCGTCAGCAGCACGCTGGCGGGCGATGCCACAGCATTTGGCGCATTCTCATCTCTCCAGCCAACGGTAGGTCAACAAGCAGCGGCAGCTACGCTCTATGCAACGCTGGTTGGCCGTATCACTTCGATTACCCGCAACGCTCGTTTGGACGAAGAGTCAGGTAAATACGAACTTCAAGGCGACCTGATTACTCGCGCGCAATTAACTGAGTATGGATTCTTCGCTCAGGACACGTGGCGCTTCCGTCCGAACATCACGTTGACCGGTGGTCTTCGCTGGGAAGTTCAGGGTCCGTTCCAATCTTTAAACAACAACCTTTCCAGGCTTGAATCCTTTGACGCCATCTATGGCGAGTCGGGTGCGGGCAATCTTTTCTCGCCAGGAACGTTGACGGGGGCACCAACCAGATTCGTCCAGTTCGCCAAGGGTGATAAGACCTTCAACACGCAATACGGCAATTTCGCGCCGAGCCTTGGTATCACCTGGAGTCCCAACACCAACAGCGATGGCTTCTGGCACAAGATGTTTGGTAACTCGGGACAGACTGTTTTCCGCGGTGGTTTCTCGGTCGCGTTTATCCGCGAAGGCACGAGCGCGTTTACGAGCCTCTTCAACTCCAATCCCGGCGGAACCTTGACGGCCACGCAGAACATCTCCGGAACGCCGTTTGGTCTCGGCTTCGGAAACCTGTTTCGTAACGGTGTGCCTGCGGGACCGCCTTTCGTAGCCACCCCCGTTACGGGCGTATCGCTGCCAAGCGAAGCGATTTATCCGGCTATCGGAAATATCACCGACCCGGCTAATTCGTTTTCTGAGAACATGAAGACTGGTCACGTTAAGTCGTGGACGTTCAGCATTCAGCGCGAGCTCACGTCAAACATGGTGGTCGAGGCTAGATACGTCGGCAATCGTGGCGACAATCTCTGGCGCCAATATGACCTGAACGAGATCAACGTTCTCGAGAACGGGTTCCTGAATGAGATAAATCTCGCGCAGAAGAACCTTCTCGCGAACGTCGCGGCCGGTCGCGGTCTCCAGTTCCGTTACCAGGGACCTGGAACGGGTACTTTCCCGCTGCCGAATATCCTCGGATATTTCACCGGGAAACTTCCTTCAACCGCCGGCAACTGCACTAGCGTCGCCACCTGCAACACTCTTTACAACGGTACGTTGTGGGCCAATGCAACCTTCACGACAGCGCTCAATCCGTTGAGTGCGAACCCACTCGGCTTTGCCGCCACCATCGGTGGAACGGCGAATGAGAGTCTGTTCAATCCAAACCGGATCGCAGCGGGTATTCCGATCAACTTCTTCTTCGTGAATCCAGGCAAACGCGGTGGTGCGTTCCTGTTTACCAACGACGGAGAGACCAATTTCCACGGACTGACGATAGAGTTCCGCCGCCGCTTCGCGAAAGGTTTGTTGGTGCAATCGAGCTACACCTTCTCGAAAGCCATGGCAAACACGTTTGCGAGCAACGCTGACCTCTTCGATCAGCCGGGTACGCTGCGCAGAGATCTCGACAATCGTCGCGGTATCACACCGTTCGACATTACACAAGCTTTCAAGACCAACTTCATTTACGAGTTGCCGGTTGGACGTGGCCGAACGTTCTTCGGCGGCGCGAATGGATGGGTCGACAAGCTCGTTGGAGGTTGGGGTTTCAACGGCAACATTCGTATGCAGAGCGGTTCACCCTTCTCTTTGGGTAACGTTCAGCTAGTAGGAATGACTTCCAAGGACCTTCAAGAGGCAATCGGTGTTTACCGCAATCAAGCGGACGCTGACGGCGTAAATCGTGGCAACGTATGGGTGCTGCCACTTGATATTCGCCAGAACACCTTCAGGGCGTTCAATACAGCCTTCGGCGCCGGCACAGCTGGGCCTATCTATACACAGGGCGCACCGGAAGGTCGTTACCTCGCACCTGCTGGACTCGGCTGCTTGCAGGCGTTCGCAGGCCAGTGTGGGTTCAACAACCTCGTTCTCAAGGGACCAGCATTCTTCCGTTCCGACCTGAGCGTCGTTAAGAAGATCAGGTTCACAGAGAACACCAACCTCGAGCTGCGAGGTGAGATGTTGAATGCATTCAACAACATCAACTTCCTGATCGGCAGCCCGAACAATGATTTAAACGCACTCGCAGGATTCGGAACGGCCACCTTTGGTCGCTTCACGAACGCCTATCAGGACATTTCGACCACCAACGATCCAGGTGGCCGTTTGGTCCAATTAGTAGTCCGGTTCAACTTCTAACCAGAAGTTGACATCGCATACGATGAGGAGAGCAGGCCGCACCTGCTCTCCTCGTTTTGCCACAAAAGGCACAAATTAAAATCCATAATCGAGGTACCGAAATGAGGAGAGTAGTCTTTATTAGTTTGTTGCTTGCCCTCTGTGCCTGTTCTGCACTTGCTCAAAAAACCAAGCCATGGACCGACTTGTCTGAAAAGGAAGCGGCAAAGATCTTGAATGACTCACCCTGGGGACAAACACAAACCGAGGGAGAAGAATCCAGGCAGCCGGAACAAACGGAGGCAATCACCCAGGTAGCAGCAAAAAGAGCAGCAGACCGACAGCTTTCGTCGCGCGAGGGCGAAGCGCCAAGAACGGCGCCATCTAAAGTTATCAAGTTCCGGATGCGATTTCTTTCCGCCAAACCGGTTCGCGGCGCATTTGCTCGTCTCTTGCTGTTGAAGAAAGGTGAGGTTGACGAGAACCTTTCGACTCAGCTACAAGGCTTTGTCGATCGCGACTTTAGTGACTACGTTGTCATAGCGGTCAATGTGGACAGTGCTGACGAGAGACTTGCTGGTTCTGTAATGCAGGTTTTGACAGCGGTGACCCCAGAAGCACTCAAAGACAAAGTTTATCTCGAGCGCAAAGATGGAAAGCGACTCGTGCTCACCGATTACCGGCCGCCCGGCCCTGATGGCATGGGTGCTAAATTCGTCTTTACGCGTCAGTTCGAAGGCCAGCCATTCTTAACTACCGACAGCGATAACGTACGCTTCTTCGCCCAGCTCAATGAGAAAATGAAGTTAAACGTCAGGTACAAAGTGTCTGACATGATGTACGACGGAAAACTGGAGTACTAAATTGAGAATACTAATCCCCCTGATCATGATCGCGGTCCTCACCGGAATCACCGCGACGGCACAAGACAAAGAACTGTGGCCCAAGTGGGACAAGGGCAAAGTGACGAAGATGTTGAATTCGTCGCCGTGGGCACAAACACAAACCGACACCGATACGTCGGAGATGACTTACCGCCCGACAGCAGCCGCGGGATCTTCTCAGGTAGGTCAACCGGGCATCACCTCGAGCACTACCAACAACACCGGTGTGCAAGGCAACCGTGCCGATCGCGGTGCTACAAACCAGTCAATGTCCGTCAACTATCACGTCCGCTTTCTTTCCGCCAAGCCAATCCGACAAGCGTTCGCGCGCATGATCGAGATTCAGGAGAAAGAGAGCAAGGCTGTTCGGGACCAACTTGGACCATTCGTCGAACGCGATTTCAGCGATTACATCGTCGTCACAGTAACATTCGACGCGAGTGACAACCGGTTTGCTGGTCCAGTTCTCCAGGCGTTCGCGTCGGCGACGACTGGTACACTCAAGAACCAGGCTTACCTCGAACGCAGTGACGGCAAGCGACTCTTTGTGATGGACTACAAACCGCCAATCAATGATGGTCTCGGAGCGAAGTTTGTGTTTCCACGCAAAGTCGATGACCAACCGTTCCTGACAGACACAGGAGACGTTCGCTTTTTTGCGCAACTCACTGACAAGATCACGGTGAACACCAAGTACAAGCTGAAAGACATGGTGTACGAAGGCAAGTTGGAATATTAGAAAGGCCCAGACAAACATGAGAACCGGAGTTTCGTTTGCGCTGGTGTTTTTACTTCTCACTGCGCTCACAGGCGAAGCTGTGATCGGTCAGAAGCAGGAGGAGTCGTGGAAGGAATGGACCAAAGCAGACGCAGAGAAGATTCTCAACCACTCACCGTGGGGTCAGCAACAAGTCGATACTGATCTTTCGGAAATGTTTTATCAGCCGACAACGGATGCTCGCACCTCGGGTGGGCGAGCTCCGAACGCAGGCTCACGGCTCGAGCAGGGTGCTACGAATCAGGAAACAAAGCTGACGTACGGCATCCGCTTCTTCTCTGCACGCCCGGTGCGACAAGCGTTCATTCGCATCATTCAGTTGCGACAGAAGGATCTCGAACCGGATGTGATCGAGCGGATGAATAACTTCGCGGAACTTCCGTCTGCAGACTCAATCATAATTACCGTGACGATCGAGGGAACCGACAAGCGATCGCTCGGTAAAGTTATGCAGATCATTAGCAGCGCTGCTACCGGGACACTCAAAAACACAACGTACCTCGAGCGTAATGATGGCAAGAGACTGTTCTTAGAGGAGTATGTGCCACCCGGCAAAGACGGTTTTGGCGCTCGCTTCATCTTTCCGCGCATTGTGAACGAACGACAGTTTCTCACGCCTGAAATCCGTGACGTCAGATTCGTCTCGGAGTTTGGAACCACGATAAAGCTCAACATGCGTTTCAACGTCGCGGACATGATGGTCAACGGCAAGCTCGAATACTAAAAATCGCCGCTCCGGAGCCGTCGTTTGGGTGAATGAGCGGCGATATTTTTGGAGGGAGATTCAAAATTCGAAACTTTTATCCAAAGTTTCGTTGGTTGACAGGGAGACCTGCCCTATATTCCTCAGTAAAAACTCGGATTTAGGGAGCCGGATTCAGGCATGTGCTTTGCTTAAATGGGGTCTGACTAATCGTCAATTTAAGACTTTTTGATTTCGATCAATAGTTCGATTTCCCTCGCTCGACTAACTCGGGCAACAAAGCACAATTCAAGGCATATACGGCAGGAGCTTCCACTGTCTATCGTGCGTTCCCGTTCGGCTTCATAAGCACCGATTTTCGCGATCCGTTGGTTCAACTTCTGTGAGTGAGATTCCCTTCTTGAGGAGGAAAAATGAGAAAGTTTACGAAAATCATGATAGCGGCTCTCGCCCTGTTCGTGCTCCAGATCACCGCTCTGGGCCAGCAGACGACGGGCTCTCTATCGGGAACGATTACTGACCAGCAAAATGCGGTCGTGGCGGGTGCTACCGTCACGCTCGTCAGCAATGTTGCGGCTGGTGAGCGTAGCGCGATAACTGACAGCAACGGAGCATTCGACTTTCAGGCTCTGTTACCCGGCACGTACACGATCAATGTCGAGGCGAAGGGCTTCAAGAAATCAATCGCCCGCGACATCGTGATCTCAGTTTCACTCAATGCTCAAGTAAACATTCAACTTGAGATTGGATTGGCGGGAGAGTCGGTGACGGTCACGGCTGCCCAGGAGGTTATCAATACAGGCAGTCCGTCGTTGACTAACGTCATCAACACCCGACAGGTGGTTGACCTGCCCCTCCCGACGCGTAATCCACTTGACCTTGCGGGCCTTCAGGCGGGCATCGCAGTAACGGGCGATAACGTGCGTGGCTCATCCATTGCCGGTCTTCGCCAAACTGCGACGAACGTAACCCAGGATGGCATCAACGCGATGGACAACTTCGTGAAGACGAGTTCGTTGTTTGCCATCAGCACGCCATCTTTGAATTCCACCGCTGAGTTCAGCATCACGACAAACACTGTCGGCTCCGAGGCCGGACGAGGTGTAGGCCAGGTAACGCTCGTCACTAAATCGGGAACTAACGAGTATCACGGTGGCGTGTTCTACATGAACCGCAACGATGCGTTGCAAGCGAACACCTTCTTCAACAACGCGCTCGGCACACCGCGTCCCCGACAAAATCAACACTTCTTCGGTGGCGATATTGGTGGCCCAATCTATTTCCCGAGATTTGGCGAAGGTGGACCAGCTCTTTGGAGTGGGAAGGAAAAAGCGACGTTCTTCTTTGCGTACGAAGGCTTCCGCGATAACTTTTCAGTCACACGAAATCGAACCGTGATGACCGACCAGGCCAGGGCAGGTATCTTCCGGTATAACCGAATCTGTCCTGCTCAGCAACCTGCGCCTCCTGCGCCTCAATGCACCCCGGGCATTCAAACCGTCAACTTGCTGTCAATTGGAACCGTAAATGCGCTGAACCCGATAACGATGGGGATCATTAACTCGCTTCCATTGCCGAACAATACGGACGTGGGCGACAACTTCAATCTCCAGGGATTCCGCTACAATGTTACCGGCGTCAGTAACAACGACAAGTACGTGGGACGATACGATCACCAGTTGGTAGAGAATACGCGGCTCGGATCACACAAACTCGAGTTCATTCTCAACTACTTCAAGAACATATTGTCTCCCGATACCTTCAACGGTCTCGAGGCGCCATTCCCCGGATTAACTAACGCTTTTCAGGGTGGCCCACGGTGGCTGGTTACTGCTGCGGCAGTTTCAAATTTTGGCAGCAACGTCACTAATGTTTTTCGAGTAGGAAAACAATGGGCTCCGGTTGCCTTCCTGTTAGATGAGGCTCCGACGCAGCCTTTCATTAACTTTTCGGGAATAACGCAACCTTTTCCAGTTAACGGCCCAGCCGGATTCGAGAAGCAAGGCCGCGACACGCAGGTCTGGCAGATCAGCGACAACGTCTCATGGTCAAAAGGCAGTCACTTGATCCGGTTTGGCGGTGATTACCAACAGATTTTCGCGGACACCTTTAATGATGCTGGAATCACCCAGAATATTGTTTTGGGGGCACCATCGCACAATACGGGTGGTATCAACGACTCGAGTTTTCCGTTCTCGAACGCGACCATAACCGGAAATGCCCGGAGCGTATTTGCGAACATCACGGGAAACCTTTCGAGTGCCGCAACCGTGTTGAACGTTACTACTCCGGACTCGGGTTTTGTCGTGGGCGCTACGAGGGCAAGGTTGTTCCAGCAACGAGACCTCGCCTTGTATCTTCAGGACCAGTGGCGCGCAAAGAGCAACTTGACGCTCAATTTCGGCGTGCGTTGGGACTATATGGGTGTTCCCACGATTCCCAATGGCTTGGCGATCCAGTTGACGGATCACCGGCACATCTTCGGTGTGTCAGGCTTTGGAAATCTGTTTAATCCAAATGCTCCGGCCGGTTCCGCTCCAGCTCTCGGAACGCTCGACTTTGTGAGCGGCGACACTGGGAAGGGTCTCTACAACAACGACTGGAACAACTTCGCTCCATTCTTCGGATTTGCGTGGCAGCCAACCTTTAATAACGGCATTGGCAAGAAGCTCTTCGGTGAGCAAGGTAAGAGCGTGATTCGCGGCGGATACTCCATCAGTTATCTGCGCGATGGTTTCACCGTGATCAGCAATGCTATGGGTACGGGTACGACGAACCCGGGCCTGATTGCGACAGCGGCCGTCAATACTCCGACCGGAGTATTAACTGCCGCAGGGGTGCCGGTTCCGGCCCAGCCTTTCCAAATACCAGTTACCGACCGGCTGAACAACACGCGTAACTCCAACAACTCGCTTTGGGCCATCGAGCCCGAACTCCGAACTCCCTATGTGCAGCAGTGGTCGTTCGGAATTGAGAGGGAGATTGCGAAGGATACCGCTATCGAGGTCCGTTACGCCGCAAACCGTGCGATTAAGTTGTATCGAGCGGTTGATTTCAACGAGGTCAACATCTTCGAGAACGGATTCCTGAACGAGTTCTTGAATGCTCAGCGCAATCTTGCGGCGTTCCGAGCAGCCGTTCCGCTCTGCGGGACGCCGGGTCAACCAGCTTGTACGTTCTCGCCGAACTCAGGGGTTCCGGGAGTCGTTCCGTTACCCATTTTCGACCGGTTCTTCTTTGGACTATCGGCTGGAACCGGCTACACGAATGCCGCGTTTATTACCAACCTGAACAACAACAACGTTGGCGGGTTCGGCTCGACGCTGGCCTTTAGCGACACCTTTAGAACTAATCGTGAGAATCCGGCACGCGGAATTCCTGCCAATTTCTTTGTGGCAAATCCGAATGCCAACGCGGCACGATTGCTGACGAACGACTCAACTTCTAACTATCATTCGCTGCAGGTTGAGGTTAGGAAGCGGTTCTCCGATGGTCTGATGTTCCAGGCAGACTACACCTTCAGTAAGGCTCTGTCGGACGCTCCGGATGCTCAGGGTAATAACCAAAGTACTCTCGAGAATTTCCGGACGTTGCGCGACAAGAGTCTGGACTACCGGCGGTCCACTGATGACCAGACGCATAGATTCGTAGCGAACGGCATTTACGATCTTCCGTTTGGTCGTGGACGCCGCTGGTTGAGCGGATCGAACAGCATCGTCAACCAGGCGATTGGCGGTTGGTCGGTCGGCGGTATTGTTGTGTGGTCGACACGGCCACCCTTCTTCATCACTTCAGGCCGCACGTCGTTCAACGCGTGGCCCGGCGGCAGCCAGGATGCGGGTCCCGCGCAGCTCGTCGGAATGACATTCGAAGAATTCAAACAGAATGTCGGAGTGTTCAGGACACCGGGCGGCGTTTTCTGGTTCAACCCTGAACTGCTGAACCTTACGTTCAACAATAGAGGCCAGGTGGCTACCGCACAGCTCAAACCCGGATTGTTGGGTCAACCAGCACCAGGCACGTTTGGTAACTTCCCGCTGAACAGCATCAATAGCGGGACATACTTCAACTTTGATATGAGTGCTACCAAACGATTCCCGATTGGTGAACGGGTGACGTTTGAAATCAAGACCACGTTCATCAATATCCTGAACAATGCAAACTGGACCTACGGCAACACAGCGTTTGACTCGACCTCCTTCGGTCGAATTACACAAACAACTGGTAGCCAGAGGGTGATCCACTTCATGGGTAGCTTAAGGTTCTAGGGCAAAGACCTAGTTCCACCGAAGGCGTTGCCGGTTGAATCCGACAACGCCTTCTTTTTTAACTGTGTGATAATGTTCCCGCAGCCCGAGGAGGATGGAAATGCAAATTCACTCACACGCAAAGTGGCAACGGTTTATTTTTGCTGTTTTGATATCGATGTGTTTTGCCGGTTCAGCTTCGTCCCAGATCTCCGGTATCACCGACAGCGAAAGTCAGACGGGTTTAGGCGGGATGAATTCGATAATCGGGATGGTGTTTGCTCCGTCCGGGCGCCCGATTGAAAGTCGAGTCCGTATCAAACTTTCAACGATGACACGCGGCGACCGCATCTTCACAACTAACCAGAACGGCAACTTTGCATTTCGTGGGCTGCCCCCTGGAAGCTACACAATAATCATCGAGAAAGAAGCGAACTATAAACCTGTGTCGCAACAGGTCGACATCATTCAATTCAGGGGATCTCCTGCACAAACCTACCAGGTGAATATCCGGCTGGAATTTACTGATCGAACCAAGACCGAGCCCGCCGTTGTAAACGCCGAGTTCATGAGTGTGCCCAAAAAAGCTCTGATCCACTACAACAAAGCGACCGAACTATTAAAGATTAATGATCGTGAGGGCGCAATCGCAGAATTGAAGCTCGCAATCGCCGAGCATCCGACTTTTACGCAGGCGTTTAATGACCTTGGTGTCCAGTATCTCAAACTCAATAAGTTGGAAGATGCTGACTCCGCATTTCAGAGCGCACTGAAGATCGACCCGGAATCATTTCCCGCTTTAATAAACAGAGGCATCGCGAATTTTATGATGAAGCGGTATGGCGAGTCTGTTCCATTATTTCGTAAAGCGTTGAAGAAGGATGAGCAGTCACCCGTGGGCCATTATTTTCTTGGCCAGTCGCTCGCGAATCTGGGGCTATTTGACGACGCTGAAAAGGAGCTCCTCACGGCTTTGCAACTCGGAAAAGAAGAAATGAAAGAGGCGCACAGGATACTCGCGATCATCTATAGCTCTAAGGGAGCGAAGAAAAAAGCCGCTGATGAATTAGACGCTTACCTCAAACTCGCGCCTACCACTCCCGACGCGGAGAAGCTAAAAGACCAGATTCGGAAGCTAAGGGAAGACAATCCGTGACCCGATTTCTCAACCATTGCCGACCTTTAATCCTGTACAATCAGGGAGCGCATCGCGCACTCCCATGTCGACGCTTTCACCAGGTCAACTTCCTCTCGCTCCGCTGGGCGCCGGCGATTTAATCGATCGCGCAGTCAGGCTCTATCGCCGCCACCTGTTCGTCTTGATCAGAACTGCCGCGCCACCCGTCATCATTATTGCCGCCGGTTGGTTACTATTCTCAATCAGCTTCCGGCAGATTTTCATCACTGCACAGACTGAGGATCTCCTCTTCAACGTTCTTTTGTCGTTTCTCGCAGTTGCGATCATGCTGGCGGGATACCTCGCCATCCTGGTGGTGATGGGAGGCGCAACGCGAACCCTCGTGGCCCATCTTCTTCGCAACGATCCAGTCACAGCCAAGGCCACTTACCGGGCTGTCCGCTCGCGCTTCTGGGGACTTGTTGGTGCCGCAATAATCGTTCTGATTTGGATCTTCGCATCTTTCCTCGCCGCGTCGTCGGGCGGGAATATGGTGGGGATGATTGTTTTCATCATCTGTATCGCGCTTGCTAATCTTTCGACCTGGCTGACTGCCATTGTCGGTGTAGTCGGAACTCTGATCACGATAGCGTTATCGCTCTGGTTCTTTTTCTTTATCGTAGGAAGAGTCGCCTATGTACCTCAGGTCATGTTGGTCGAGGGCAAAGGCGTTGTCGAAGCTGTAGGACGTAGCATTACTCTCGCGAAAGGCAACGTGCGCCGTTTGATGGCGATGACTCTGTTTACTACGTTCGGCACGATCTCAGCATTGATGATCCTGTCACTGGCCATTGGCTTCCTCGGTGGTCTCAGCGGAGTCAATCCGGTACAGCCCGCAGAATGGCCGGCATGGTACGCGATTGCAGGCAGCATACTTGGACCATTAAGTGCGATACTGCTCACTCCAGTCTGGATGCTCGGACTTTCACTGCTCTACGTTGACGAACGTGTCAGGCACGAGGGTTACGACATCGAACTGATGGCGGCCCAGCAACTTGGTGAGGTTCCCGACATCAACGTTACCTCACCTTTGGGAACGGCGCTTTACTCCGAGCGTAAAACACCACCGCCGGCGCCGAGAGCATCCGGCACTGTTCTGAATCTCAGTTGATTTCACAGATGCGTCAGATGTCAACAAAGTCTTTGAGTCGCGGTGCGGCGTGTGCCGTGGTGCTCACTGTACTTTTGTTTCTGTGCCCTGCGCATGTAGCGGCGATGCCGATCTCTGAGTATCAGCAGCATGTGAAAAACGCGCTCACATCCCTTGAAACTTTTTATGACATGGATGAAGACGAACTCCCGAGTGACTTCAACACTCAGTTTGATGCGGCGCTCGATAATATTCGCGGTAGCTTGCCGCGGAACGTGACTGTTGAATCCGACGGAGAGGTTTATAACGTTGACAACGCCTGGTTACACCAAAAACTCGACACGCTAAAACACCCGAATTCCCGTTTCGAGCAGCTCTCAGATCTCATTGAAAGCCTGCGCGCAATGAATGCTCGACTGACCGAGCGGCAGAACCCAACCTATGCTCTCGAGAGTAAAGACGACGCAAAGAACAGGCTGAAAGGCATTCTCGCGCGACCTGAATACGCGACCCAGGTGCAGGGAGAAAACGCTCTGAGGCGTTTGCTCCGACGATTTTCCGAATGGCTCAGCAAGCTTCTGCCGCAGCCGAAACAAGCGGAACCAGGCTCTGCACGCGGAATCGGCGTGGTAGCACAAATCCTCGTTCTTCTTGCAGCAGTCGCTTTGGTCTTTTTCCTCGCCAGGCTTTTATTCAAGAGATTCAGGCGCACTAAAAAAATTACCCGTCGCAAGAAGCAGGAACCGCGGATCGTGCTCGGTGAACGACTTCAACCTGAACAAACCTCAACGGATTTACTATCCGAAGCTGAAGCACTCGCGCGTAGCGGCGATCTTCGAACCGCGATTCGCAAAGCCTACATCGCTTTACTCGTCGAGCTCGGCGACCGGAAAATCATCAGCCTCGCTCAACACAAAACGAACCGCGATTATCTGAATGGCTTGCGCAATCTTCCGCCGCTTCATCACAGGATGGCCGCGCTGACAACCAGCTTCGAGCGTCACTGGTATGGTTTCGTAGAGGCGAATCCAAGCGATTGGCAGAGCTTTCGCGAGGGGTATTTGGCCGCATTACACAAGGGAAACTAACTCACGATGCGCCAGCGACTCACGATTATTCTGACCTTCGTAGCTATCATCGGTGCGCTCGTTCTCCTCAACACACTCACTTACGTGAAAGACGAGCCACCTCACGACATGGAGTTTGCCCCAAATCGTTCGACCTATCATTCAGGGCCAACAGGTACGCGTGCGTTTCATGATTATCTCAGTGAGGCTGGTTATAAAGTTATTCGTTGGCGAGAAACGACGGAGAAGCTGCCGGGGAGCTCGGGATCTTTAATCTCGACGTTTGTGGTGGTTGGTGACACGCAACTTCCTTTCACGGAAGAGGAGGCGAAATCTTTACACAAGTGGATCGCTTCAGGCGGACGGTTTGTTCTGATTAATCGCGACATCCAGAGTTTTGTTTTACCACAGTCGCAAGGCTGGTCCGTCGGATTCACTCAAACGGCCCATCCCGATCTTGAGTCAGATCCGGCAGATGTGAAAAAGATGACGGAGAACGTCACTGCGCTTCATCCGGTTCAGCCAACCGCGCTGACTCGAAGCGTCGCATCAGTGATGCCATCCCGGTATGCCGCACGAATCGCGATTGTGTCGCCGGCCGAGAACTCTTCAGAGAACTACGAAGTTCCCGAGTTCCCTGAGGAAAAGTACGACGAATATTTAGCAACGTCTGCCACTCCCATCACGCACCTTGCCGACCAAAACGGTCCGGTGTTGGTCGATTATTCTTATGGCATCGGTCGAGTGGTAGTGTTAACTGATCCTTACATCGTCGCGAACGGCGGCATCGCGCTCAACGACAACTTGCAGCTCGCGATCAATGTTCTCGGAAACAACGGTGGAGTAATTGCCTTCGATGAATATCATCAGGGAAAAGGCATCAGCGGCAACGCTTTCGCCAGTTACTTCGCGGGTACGCCGGTTCTCGCTCTGGCGGCTCAGCTTGTACTTCTGATACTGCTCATCCTTTGGACCAATGCACGCCGGTTTGGACGTCCTTTGCCGCTCGCGCACGTCGATCGACGATCGAGCCTGGAGTTTGTTGCTTCAATGGCGGAACTTCAGGAACGCTCGCGTGCTTTCGACCTGGCTATTGAAAACATCTACACGCGAACCCGTCGCGTTTTGGCGCGATACGCGGGTGTAAACTACAACAGCCATCGCGCGGAGATCGTCGATCGCGTCGCGTTACGCTCAACAATCGATCGCAACAGGCTGGAGACGTTGATGCGTCAATGCGAAGAAGCGATCAACGGAAAACCGATCAGCTGGCGACAATCAATCGATCTCGTGAGACGACTTCGTGAACTGGAGCGAGATCTCGGACTGCAAATGCGCTCGCGTGACGTACGACAAGCTGCGGAAAATATTTCGACGAAAGGAAGATCTTTATCCAAAGTACGCACGATGCCTGAAACTGTTTCTTTCACCGTCGAACACATTCGAAATGAACTGAAGAAGGTAATTGTCGGACAAGACGACGCGATCGAACAGATTCTGATCGCATTGCTGGCGGAAGGTCATGCTTTGCTCGAGGGCGTGCCTGGTATCGCCAAAACTCTTACCGTCAAAACACTTTCGCGAATAATCAACGCGGGCTTCAGTCGTATTCAATTTACGCCTGACCTCATGCCGTCCGACATAACCGGCACAAACGTCTTCAACCTGGCGACGTCTAATTTCAACCTGCGGCGTGGCCCAATATTTACCGACATCCTTCTCGCCGATGAGATAAATCGCACGCCACCAAAAACGCAGGCTGCTTTACTTGAAGCAATGGAAGAGCGTCAGGTGACTATCGACGGCGAGGCCTATCCGCTTCCGACGATATTCACAGTGCTGGCAACTGAGAATCCGATTGAATACGAAGGCACTTACCCACTACCTGAAGCACAACTCGATCGCTTCCAACTCAAAATATTGTTGGACTACCCGAGCGTGGAGCACGAGCGCGAAGTGCTGGCGCGATGGGACGCGGGCTTCAATTCACGTCGATTGGACGACGTAGACATACGACCGCTCGCAGACCCTGAGGCGATCATTCGTTGCCGTGAGGAGGTTGCTCGCGCACGCATGGAACCTGGCGTTCAGCACTACGCTGTCGATCTGGTGCGCCGCACGCGGGCGCATCCGTTTATTCACTACGGAGCGAGTCCGCGAGCGTCTGTGGCGCTGCTTCTTTGTTCGAAGGCACTCGCTGCGATTCGTGGGCGTGAGTTTGTTACTCCCGACGACGTGCGTGACGTGGCGCTTCCCGTGCTTCGCCATCGTTTGACGTTGCGTGCCGAGGCCGAGCTGGATGGTGTGACCTGCGATTCGGTGATTGCAGACATCGTCAAGACCGCGGAGGTGCCGCGATAGAAGGCAGGTCACAGATCGTCGCCGGCAACAACGGATCTGGTCAGCCTTCGTCTGTGAAAGTCAGCCGCAGTTTCGTCTTCAGCAAACTCTTCTACCTTCTCGTCGCACTCGCTTTCATTCCCTTGGTTTTGTCGTGGAACTATCCGTGGCTGCGTTGGGTAGCGCTTGCCTACAACGTGTTGCTGCTCGGTGCGGCGGTTGCAGAATCAAGGTTTTGCAAACTTCCGAATGGTGTGTCGATCTCACGTGAGTTCGGTGGGCGCTTCGCAATGGGGGCGGACACCGAAGTGAAGGTCCACATTCAAAACGCGTCGAGTCGATCGCTTTCATTATTAGTGAAAGACGAGTATCCGCCGCAGATGATCCTGAGCGGCATGCGCGAAGGCCGCATGAATGTTGAAGCGCAAAGTTCTGCGACGCTCATTTACGGAGTTAAGCCACCACGACGCGGAAGATTCGAGTTTGGGCAAACAGCACTGCGTTTTCGATCGCCGTTAAGGCTCGTGTGGTGCCAGTTGAACGTGGTGGAGCCGGTTGCGGTGAAGGTTTATCCCAACATTCGCCGCGCACGCGAAGCTGAGCTGAAAGCACTCGGCGCCCGTTCGTTGGTTGCTTCACATCGCAGAACATCGTGGCGGGGTGAAGGTCGTGAGTTTGAATCGATGCGCGACTACGTACGCGGCGATGAACTCAGGCATATTTCCTGGACCGCGACAGCCAGAAGAGGAAAGCTCACCACACGCCAGTACCAGATCGAACGTGATCAAACGATTCTGATCGCACTCGACGCCGGCCGCCTGATGACCGCGCGCATCGAACAGGAAACAAAACTGGATTCCGCGGTCCACGCCACACTGTCGCTTTTTTCTGCCGCCGCACGCGCAGGTGACAACGCGGGGCTGGTAGTATTCGGCCGCCGCATTAAGAGTTATCTTCCGCCGGGTCGTGGACGCGATCACATCGAAGCAGCGCTCGAGGCTTTGCATGCGGTCGAGCCTGAGATGATCGAACCGTCGTATCCACACGCGTTCGAGTTTATTGCGGCAAATAGTAAACGTCGCTCTCTCGTAGTTTTGCTAACCGATCTCGTTGATGAAGAAGGATCGAAAGAATTACTGACTTCACTTCACATCCTGCGCCCACGTCATTTGCCGCTTGTAGTGACGATCGCCGACAGAGATCTGAAGGCCGTCGTTCGCAAGACGCCTGAGTCAGTTCGCGATCTGTTTACTCAATCCGTTGCCGAAGAGATTATTCATCATCGAGAAGCTGCGTTGCGTTGGGTTGAATCGGTCGGAGGTCTGGCGCTGGACGTCACTGCTGCCGCACTTGCGCCGGCGTTGTTGGAAACTTATTTGCGGGTGAAAGAGCGTGGATTGCTGTGAATGAGCCTACTTATCGTGACCTACGAATAGCAGATAAGAGTAAAGCGCAATCCCACTGATCGCGGCGATGCTGTACTTGATCCTGGGATCGATTGGTTGCGGTGAAATAAATCCCTCGATGAGTCCGGCGACAATCAGTAGCAATGCAACACCCATCATCAAACGGATCGCCTCCATGCCACGAGTCTTGAGTGCGTCAGCGCGCGTGAGATCACCGGGCATGAGAATCGCACTGCCAATGAGCAACCCGGCGCCGCCGGCGATAAAGATACACGAGAGTTCAATGACGCCGTGGGCCACCATGAACGTGACGAGATCGTTGCCGAAGCCCGCGCGATACGTGAGTGAAAGCACAGAGGCAATGTTCGCTCCGTTCAGAGCTAGATAGAAGAGGGTACCGATCCCACAGGTGGCGCCGAATGCGAAGGTGTAGATCGTGACCATGATGTTGTTGGTCATGATGTAGCTCGCGCCTTCCTGGTTCGACTCGTTGAGTGTTTCCCACCAATGTGTTTTCGTTTCGATGAAGAGTTCGCGAAAGGCGGGACTGACGCCGACGAGCTCCGAGAACTCCGGATCGTAACGCGTACCCAAAAAACCGATCGCCGCGAACGAAGCAAAAACAAGAAAAGAGATAAGCGTGTAGCGCCAGGTGCGACGAAACGTTTGAGGAAGTTCACGAGTGAAGAACAGTCGAATTCGTTTGCCGCCCTGCGCGTCAGCGCGATAGATGCGACCGTGCGCGCGAATTACCAGGCTGTTCAGATAGTTGACCAGACGCGGGTCGCGCGACTCTGCGCGGGCGATAGCGAGATCTGAGGCGGTCCGACGATAAATGCGGCCCAGTTCACGAACTTCATCTTTGCGCAAACGGCGCATCGAAGCGCGATCGAGCATCTTGAGAAGATCCTCGAGCCGTTGCCAGGCGTTCTTGCGGGTCGCGATGAAGCGATCGGTAGGCACAACACGGAAGATACATGATTTCCCGGAATCATGTCTTAGAATTTGCTTATGACTCCGCTCATCGAGTGTGTTCCTAACTTCAGTGAAGGGCGCAATCCTGAAACCGTGCGGCTGATCGCAGAATCTATCGCGGCGGTTCGCTCGGCGTGTGTGCTCGATACGCATATCGACCCCGATCACAATCGTTCCGTTATTACCTTTGTGGCCTCGCCGGAAGAGGTTGTCGAGGCCGCGGTTAACGCGGTCAGGCGCGCTTCGGAGTTGATCGACATGCGCACGCATTTGGGTGAGCATCCGCGTCTCGGCGCGACTGATGTTTTGCCGTTTGTTCCGGTGCGTGGAGTAACGATGGATGATTGTGTGCGCGTTGCTCACGAAGCAGGAGAGATCATCGCGCGTGAACTTTCAATTCCGGTGTATTTCTACGAGCACGCTGCTTTGCGCCCTGAGCGAGTGAATCTTGAAGATGTACGTCGTGGTGCGTTGGAACTCTTGCGCGAACAGATAGCAACTGCTCCTGAACGTGCGCCTGATGTGGGTTTGGCTCGGATTCACGACTCGGCAGGTGCGATTGCTGTTGGCGCACGCCCGTTCCTGATCGCTTTTAACGTGATTCTCCGCAGTAATGAGATCGATATCGCGCGCCAGATCGCGCGGAAGATCAGGGCGCGGAATGGTGGTCTTCCATTTCTGAAAGCGTTGGGATTCCGATTGCACACGCGTAGCCTGGTCCAGGTATCGATGAATCTCGTGAATTACGAAGTGACCGGGATGTCTGCTGCATTCGATGCTGTGCAGCGGGAGGCGGACCTGCTTGGTGTTGAGATCGAGAGCACCGAAATCGTTGGCCTCATCCCCCAAAACGCTCTCGATCGAGAGGCGGCTTACTTCACCAAACTCGAAAACTTCTCAGACGCCAAAATACTCGAAAACCAAATCCGCGTAATCTGCGGCTAAGATCCTACCCTGATTATCTCGCGCCGAAAGCGCAGGTGGCGCCGCATCAATTTCAGATAAGTCGTTTCTTCAGGTCCCATTTTCGCGCTGAGGATTCGCTCAAGCAGCTTTTTCTCCTCCTCAGTCCAACTATTCAGATCAAGTAGCTCGGTGAAATCTTTCGCCTTCTGACGCGCGGCTTCAAATCCGATCTTTCGAACCTGGAACCGATCCCAGTCACCTGCGTCCTCTTTATTGAGCTCAAACACCATGGGGCTCTCCGCCAGTCTTCTCAAGGTACGCGGCGGCGTGCGATACCCGCTTCGACCAGCGATCTTCTGTTCCTCATTTTCGACCAGCTTCAACACGTCACGTCTCGTCGGTCGGAAACCTAACTTTCGATAAAACCAGAAGGCTCCCGATGCGATCCCTTCTTCATTCTCAAACCCGATTTGATACGGATCGATTGCGAAAGTGGTCACACCGGCGAAGTGGCGCATGACGTTGAGAATTCGCGCATACAGCCAGGCGGTTTCACCATCGCGGAACGTGTAGTAAAGGTTGAAGCCACTCTCCATCCGCTCGAAGAGTGAGAGCCCTTCGAAGTAGCCGACAGGAACGCCATTTTTGTAAATCATCAACGCGTGACACGCGCGCAATGGCAAACGCTTTTCGGCCGGCACTCCGAAGATAGTAAGCTCGACGCCGCGACCGAGAACGGTGTGATATACGTGCTGCGCATCACCGTGAGTGAAGGCATAAAGCTCGCGATACCGGACGGTTGAAGCATCCTGGGCGAGCTCGAGAGCTTTCTCTCCGTCGTTTAGAGTCAGCTTGCGCAACTCCGGCGGTGGTTGGTCTAACTCTTGATTCAGCCTGACGTCGCGTCGCTGTATTAATGGATCACGATGAAAGAACAACTTTGAGTTAGGACCACGCAGCCCTGTGCGACTGGAGCGAAAGCGCGGCGTCCAGCGAACGTAAAGCTGTAGCGAGTTGTAAAGCTCAGCTTTCTCTTTTTCAGACTTTGGCAGTCCGTCGAAACGTTCGAGCAACCACGACAGTTCGGAGCGACTCCCGCGCGCAGCTGCCAGCCATTCTCGATAAGGTACGTTCGCCTCGATCGAAGAATCTTCTTCGAGAAAGGGAATGAAGCGGGGCCACGTTTCCGCTAACCGGTTCTCATCTTCAAACCACTCCCAATCCAGCGCCACTTGTGCCGGATAACGCCGTGAGAGTGAACGCACGATGTTGTAACCGAACGTGTCAGTAACCGGCAGGCCTGCTATGCCTGACACTTCCGGAGGTTCGAGCGTCGATAGATCGATGTCCTGATCGCGTGACCGCAGGATTCTTTTTGGAAAGGTGCGAAGTTGAGCTTCGGCCTTACTTGCGACTGCGGCGTTGTGAGGATAAGCGCGAAGGAATAGCAACAACTCATGAAAACGAAGCATCTCTTCAGCGTCGCGAAAGGTGTAGCGTGAAAGGCGGTCGAGCAAAGCCCCCACCCGTTTGGCTTCCTTCGGCCCAAACTCGGTTTTCAGTTTGTCCAGTTGATTGAGGCTCAAGCTCGTCGAATAAACTTCGCGG
The DNA here is from genome assembly GCA_963728575.1 of uncultured Acidobacteriota bacterium. Classification (GTDB taxonomy): domain Bacteria; phylum Acidobacteriota; class Blastocatellia; order Pyrinomonadales; family Pyrinomonadaceae; genus PSRF01. The sequence goes on along the minus strand of CAVSKT010000011.1, from coordinate 343,457 downwards.
CGATCCAACCCAGGAGCACAAGTATCGACAGGATAATCCAGTTGTACCGATCTCCGTAAGTGCCCGGAAAGTGGTTGCTGATCATCAGGAACACAACCGGCACTGCCATGAACGTGTTCTGTTTGGATCGCAACTTGGCCTGTGCTGAAAGGCGCTCGTCAGGTTTGCGGCCTTCATTGAGTGCCGCAATCATTTTCTTTTGCGATGGCAGGATGTGCATCCAAACATTCGCAACCATGATCGTGCCGAAGATCGCACCGACGTGTATGTACGCAGCACGCGCGCTGAAAACGTTCGTGAGCCCGTAGGCGACGGCGACGACGAGAACGTAAGCGACCACCGCAAACGCCTTTTCATTTCGGGCCAACGGGGTTTGCATCAACACGTCGTACACGAAGCCGCACGCGAGGATTACTCCGATGCCGATTGCGACCGCGACGCCAAGATTGAGATCGCGCACGTCACGATCGATCAGCGCGCCGCCGCCGAGATAATAAATAAGTACGAGCAACGCGAAGCCGCTGACCCAGGTTGTTAACGCTTCAAAACGAAACCAGTGCAACTTGCGCGAAGCGAGATCGAGTATCTTCCGCCGCTCCACAACGTAGAACCCACCGCTATGGACCATCCACACCTGCGGGGCAACACCGGTGTTGAGAGCAGCTTTTTCTTCTTCGGTGAGACGCGCGTCGAGCCACGTGAAATAGTAAGTCGTGCCAACCCACATAATGCCTGCAAAAACGTGTGTCCAGCGAAGGAGCAGGTTGAGCCACTCGCTGAGGGTTGGGTCCAGGATCATCTTGGTTCTTCGCGCTTAGTTGATGCTAGCTGCCGCGATACGTCGAATAGCCGTAAGGACTGATCAGGAGTGGAACATGATAATGCTGGGATCCGTCGTCCACGTTGAAAACCACCGTCACCTGTGGATAGAAGCAGGAGACGCTAAGCGATGAGAAATACGGTTCGGTGTCGAAGATCAGGCGGTAAGTTCCGTTTGACACGGGACGGTCGACGAGGAAGAACGGCTTCACGCGACCGTCGTCGTCAGTCCAGGCATGGCTCAGCTCGGTCCAACTCTCGTCGATGTTCTGTATTTCAAGACAAACGGCAACGCCACTCGCTGGAGCTCCCCTTGATGTGTCGAGTATGTGTGTCGAGATGGTACTCACGATTGGGCCTAAGTGTACCACTCGGAACTACGGATAACTTATCAATTTTTTGAGTCGCAACTCTGTAATCTTACTTTGCTCCGCGGCTGCGATTGGCAACTCCGTAGCGGGATCGTTCTCAAGACGGTCCTTCAGAACAGTCAGCATCTCTTCCGAAGTCTTGCCCGTGGCGCAAATAATGAAGATGAAGCCGAATTTTTGTTCGTAGGCCCAATTGAGTGCGGCGAGAGCGTCGACGGTTTCGCGGGAGGCGGAATTTACTCCGGCTTGTTCTTGTCCCGACCACTGGCGCGATTGATCTGAAACTGCGTTGGCAGCTTTTTTCTCGCCGATTTTTGGGTGACTGCGGAATGCCTCGAGCCAGTCGTCCTGGTGCAAGGACCACCAAACATCATTAGCGTTTGCGATCAGCGCTTCCAGATTCTGATAAGGCCGATTTTTTGCGACGCCTTCGGCCCATCGTTTTGATCCGCAGCATTGCAGCAGTGTTTTCAGCGCCTCATCGTGCGGCAGTGAGTTCAACCAGTCGAGATCGTGAGTCGCCATCAATCAAACGTCCCGTAAACGCGTAAACGGCTTACCCCGCCATCGGGAAAAATACTGAAACGAAGATGAGACGCGAGTCCCGTGTCGATCAACTCCTTATCGAAGAAGTGGCGAGTATGCGCCTGGAGTTTTGTGCGTGGCAAAACTATGGACCAGGGGGCGGATAGTTCAGTCAGCGCTTCGGCGCTCAAGCCCTCTGCGTTGCAGGCTTCGAGTGAACAGCTCTCCGGAAAGTTTCCTTTGAAATGCGACGTGTCGACTTCGACACGTTGGATATGCCCCGGGCGGCCGAGTTTTATGATCGACCAATCGTGTCCTGGGCCACGGCGCCGTTTTGTTTCCCAACCGTCACTCATGTTCGCAGCGCGTCCCGGCATGATCATGTTATGACGGTGACCGAAGAACATGTCGCTGCACGAGAGTACGAGGCCGCCGTTTTCTGCGGCAGCAAGATCGATCTGACCAGACTGTTTGAGTTGGTCCCAATCAGGAACTACTTCACCGAAGACTCGAAGTCGAGCCACGCCGCCGTCAGGGAAGATCTTGAAACGAAGATGCGTGATGCGTTCGTCGTACTGAATTGGAAAAGGGTTTTGACTATCGCCGGCCAACGGCATTTGAGGCAGGAGCGGTATCCATTGGACCGTGTCGCTCGTCAACTCTTGCTCGGTTGGCAGAGCAGGAAACGTTGCGCCTTCGAGTGAACAATGTTCGGGGTAATTGCCACGAAAGTAGCTGGTATCGACAACGATGCCACGAATAATCCCGGGAAGACCGAGACGAATGATGCACCAATCAAATCCCGGCGTACGCCTCCGCCGGCTCTCCCACCCATCCATCCACTTCCCGCGATCGGTGTACTTGCCTTCGATAAAAATCGGCGCCCCGCCCTTGAGTAAATTCTCCTTAGGAGCAAAAAAATCATCATTCGCGATCAAAACGGCGCCACCGAGGCGTTCAGATGCAAGATCGATCAGTTCCCTAAAGTCCATACTTAGCCACAAAAAGGCACAAAAATCACAAAAGATTAATTGACAATGTACTTCTTAACTTCCAGGCGTGGACCCCCGAAGTTGATCAGCAAGCCGTGCTCGATTCGCGTAGCGCGCAGGTAGCCTAATAGCTGTGATTTGTGGTCAGGTGTCATGGTGTGACACGCCTTAATCTCACAAATTAACTCCCCTTCAATTAGAAGGTCAGCCCTAAGAACCCCGAGGAGTGTTCCGTCTTCATCGAAAACTCTGACGGCCTGCTGTTGATGGACCTTAATTCCTTGTTTTCTCAAACGATGCGCAAGCGCATTCTCATAGATTTGCTCGCGATGTCCGCTGCGCAAGTACTTGTATATTTCAAAACTAGTCTCTCTGACTATATCGCAAAGCGCGAAGATATCGCCGTGGTGAGGAACGGTATTCATAACTTTCCCTTTTTATTTTGTGTTCTATGTGCCCTTTTGTGGCCCAATCAGGATCATTTGGCCTACTGGGCTTCCACCAAGGTGGCCGTTATCATATATTTTTTTCCCGCGAAGGAAAGTTTTTTGCACAACTCCACTCAAGGTCTCGCCGTCGTACGGGGTGATTTTGTGGCGATGGTGCAGTTCACGGGCGTCGACGATGAATTGCTGGTCAGGGTTCCAGATCACCAGATCGGCATCGTTCCCGACGGCGATGGTGCCCTTTTGTGTCTGCAACGAAACCTGTGCTGCTGGATTCGCGCAGAGCCATCGGGTCACATCAACTAAGGAGAAGCCGCGGCGGCGCGCTTCGGTCCATATAACGGGCAGCCGGAGTTGCAACGACGCAATCCCGCCCCACGCTTTCATAAAATCACCACTCTCGCGGAGCTTCATCTCTCCCGGACAAGGCGAATGGTCCGAAACGATTAACTCGATCGTCCCGTCGGCAACGCCTTCCCAAAGCTCTTCTCGATTGTCACGCTCGCGAATCGGTGGACAACACTTAAACTCAGTCGCACCGTCAGCGATCTCTTCAGCCGCGAAATGAAGATAGTGCGGACACGTCTCAGCAGTGATTTTCACACCCTCAGCTTGCGCGTGGCGCAACACCGGCACAGCATCCGCCGACGACAGATGAACAATGTGTACGCGCGTATCGAATTCACGACTCAAACGAATCATCAGTTCAATCGCTTCATTCTCCGCCGCACGTGGTCGCGACGCCAGAAACGCTCGATAATGATCGGCGGGAACACCCTCTGTCTTGATTGGCCCAGGCACTTCGGCATGAACGATTAACAACGCACCAAGCCTCGCCAGCTCCGGCATCGCTTCACACAAGTTTTCCTCGGTCACGTGTGGAAACTCATCCACACCCGACGGCACAAGAAAACATTTAAAGCCAACCACGCCGGCCTCAAACATTCGCGCAAGCTCATCCGTGTTTCCCGGAACCACACCACCCCAAAACCCGACGTCGATAAAGCAGTTGTTACTTGCCGTTTCGAGTTTGGTGTTGAAGCCTGCGAGAGTGGTCGTGGGTGGAATCGAGTTAAGCGGCATATCGATCAGCGTTGTCACTCCGCCCGCCGCCGCCGCAGTAGTTGCGGTGTGAAAACCTTCCCATTCAGTGCGTCCTGGTGAATTGACGTGAACATGCGTATCCACGAGACCGGGCATGATCACTGAATCAACCTCGATCACTTCGCAACCTGGCGCAGTTTGATCGTAATCAGTTACAGCGACGATCTTGCCGTCGTGAACATGTATGGAACGAGGCGCGATTGTGCTAGCCAACACAACCTTCGGTCCGCGAATGATCAGATCGGGAACCGGCATGTTCGCTCAGGTGAATGTTGGTGGTGGAGGCGGCAAATCCGACGGCAGCACATCTTCCGGGTTGCGCAAGCCGAAAACCTGATTGTACGCCACCGCTATCGCCGCATAACCGATGGGTAGCACCAGAAACACACCGACGTAACACAGCAGCATGCCTGCGATATTCAACACGAACGTGAGCATTGACATGCCCAGCAATCGCCAGAAGTTTGCCATCGCGGCTTTGAAGCTGAGTTTCACGGCGTCGAAACCCTGCATCTTTCGATCGACGATGAGTGGGTGAGCAAAAGTAAAGCCGATAGAGATGAGGACAATCAAGACGAGTATCACAACCCAGAAGATGCCGAACATCACAAACATGGCGAGCATCGGCGCCGGGTTCGGTTCATCTCCCGCGCCTGATGCGGCCATTGAAAAAATCATGCCGACGTAAAACAGAAAGTAGGCAGGAATCACGACCGCCATTATCGGCAACATGTGCAGCAGCGTCGCGACGACGCCTGGACCAAAATAATCGAAGCCTTTGAATAGAGTTCCGAATTCAACCGGCTCGCGCCGCATTTGTTTGAAGAACGACAAAAACATGCCGCACATCATTGGTCCCATGAGGATGCCCAACGGAACCGCCGATCCGATCAGCAAGCCGACGGCAGACATACCGACAAATAACCAGTATTGGCCCTTTATGAGTTCCCATCCGTCCTTGATGCATTGAACGGGTTCGACCGCGTTTCGTTGAAAGGGGATCTGAGGTGTCATTTTGTTTTCCCGAAGACAAGGGTTGTGTAGAGCTTATATGAATTCATAGCCGTTGGCGCGGTCAATGGCCGGATCATCATCAGTGAACGGCGCGGCGACAGCACTGTAGAGTAGCTGCCTCCATAGGGAGAACGAAAGTATGTCGATGAAAACGGAACGAAGGTGCAGGTCAACTTTCCTGGAGTTTGAAACCAGAACCCGGTGTGTTTGGATCGATATCGTCTGACTCGAGCCAGATGCGCCGACATCGGAATCACGTCTCTTCCGCTGAAAAGCTTACCTTCGCCTCGATGGTCACTCCAGTAATAGAAATTGTCGTTCGCTTTTTTCTCGCATTCCAAAACTGTGTCGCCAGAAATTTTTCGGCAAGACCCAATGGCCCGTCCTTTGGAGATCACCTTGCCGGTGCGAACAATGATTTCGTCTCCGTTCGGCGTACTGTCAATGCGGTAATTCCCGTCGTCCACTACCGCGCCCGATGTTGACGTGCCGGCAATAGAAATCTGTGGGGCTTCTTTATCGTCGTATCGCGTTACATCAAGAATGGCCGAGCCTTGCAGAACTTTCAGCGAAATCGAATCATAAGACAATTGGTCGAGCCAGATTTCGGATCTGCTATCGATCCTGAGACTGATATCAGGCAGGACACTGATCTCGGCATAACTGTTAGCACCCGTACGCACCTTGTCGCCCGCTTCGAGTTGCGACTTTTCTGTTAGTGGCTCCCAATCTTTCGTTGGCCGGTTGAACTCGACACCTGCTTCAGTGAAAGTCACAGTGCCGGGTTTGGCGGACACCACCAATGGGTTGCGCTTCTTTTTTGTTTCATCTTCAGGGAAATCCACCGTTGGTTTTTCATCGTCCTTTCGATCCTTGGCCCATGACGCTTCCTTTTTCAATGCGCGATTTGCACGGATTAACTCTTCCGCACGTTCGCGGCCCCACATGTCGAAGTCATCTTCAAGCTTTGAATTTATCTCAGCGAAAGTCACACCTGCCCTCGACGTTGTGGCTTTACGTTTTTCTTTAAGGCGCTGGCCATTTATCACTGCTTCCCCATCTCGTATGATGAGTTCGCTCCGTCCAGCATCGAGCAAAGTTATGCGATAGATTCCGCTGCGAGTGACGAACACTTCCGCATTCGGGGTAATTACCCTGATGAGTTCATAAATTTGACTCAACGACTCCCAGTAGGTTCCGGTCTCTTCCCCCTCTTTTTCGAGAATCTCGATACCAATCGTGCCGCGATTGAGTTTTAACCTCATCTTGTCGTTTGCGTCGCAGAAGATCTGAAGCTCTGAGTTTTCACTAATCCGCAAATAGTTGCCGGGTTGAAGTAGGAGCTCGGCGTAAGAATTGGACTCAGTTTTGATGAAGTCGCCTTCCTGCAATCTATGACCGACTTCGAGGTTAAACTTCCCGTCAGCACGTTGGTAGAACACTTCACCCTTAACAGCATTCGCTCGAATGCCGCTGACGAAACCCTCAAATGGTTCCTGGGGTTTCTCGTCCTGGGGAAACAGGCTGATGATGAACAGAATCATCAGGTAAATCATATCTAGTTCTGTAATCCTGTAAGAAAATCTACCAGCAGATTTTTTGCTACTTGCAGACGATACTTCGCCGTCGAGCGAATGTCATCAATAGGAGAGATTTCCAGCACCATCGTGTCGCATGCTGTTTTTATTGTTTCGTCGTCAACCTTGCGTCCACGTAAAATATTTTCTGTTTGCACACATCGCACAACAACAGGAGCAACACTGCCAACTGCAATCCGCGTGTCAACGATTAATCCGTTCTCCGTTCTTCCGACCGCCGCGAGACAAACCTTCGAGATCGCTTGCGCTTTTCGTGTGCCGACTTTCCGATAGTAATGCTTCATGTTTGCTGTCGTGCGCGGCATGCGAATCCGAGTGAGCAGTTCATCCGGCTCAATGTGCATTTGCTTGTAGCCGCTATGAAACCCCTGGTAGGGAAGCCAACGAGAACCGCGCATTGATGCGAGCTCGATCTCGGCATCGTAGGCCAGCAACGCAGGTGGCGAGTCTGCGGCCGGCGATGCGTTGACGATGTTACCACCGAGAGTGCCGCGATTCTGGATTGCGAGGCCGCCGGTTTCACTCGCCGCCTGACAAAGCATCGGAAACTCGCGTTGCAGGATCGGATTTGTTTGCACTTCTGTGTAGGTCGTGAGCGCGCCGAGTGTGATGTGTGTGTCAGTGGCTTCGATGCCGCGGAGTTCGCGCAGGCCCCAGATGTTGATGTAGTTGCGATGAGCGAGCCTGCCGGCTTCGAGCAAGACCATTAGATCCGTGCCGCCGGCGAAAGGTCTCCAAACGCCAGGTTCATTTTTGAGCAGCGCAAGAGCATCGGCGAGTGAAGCCGGAGTGGTCAACTGGTAATTTGGAACGAAGGCTCTCACTTCTGGCAAGCGCGTACTACCGACTCAAAGATCTTCATGTAGCCGGTGCAGCGGCAAAGATTTCCTGCGAGACCGGTGCGAATGTCGTTTTCTGAAGGCTTGGAATTTCGCTTCAGCAGATCGACGGCAGCGAGGACCATACCGGGCGTGCAGATTCCACACTGTGCTCCGCCGTACTCAATGAATGCCTGCTGGACGGCGTGTAAATCATCTCCAACCGCAACACCTTCGATCGTAGTTATCTCCGCACCATTTACCTGTGCCACCGGCACGAGACAACTATTAACGATCTGGCCGTCAATGATCACGGTACACGCCCCACACTCACCCTCGCCACATCCCTCTTTCGTTCCCGTAAGCTTCAACTCCTCGCGCAGCACATCAAGCAACCTCGCCATCGGAAACACCTCAATCCGATGCGCGTGGCCGTTAACAGTGAAGTTGACTATTTGGGTGCTCGACATTGTTGCGGAAATAGCGGCAAATCACCCGTCCAACATCATCTCAGGCATGAGTGGGACGCGGTTAAAGCTGATGCCGGTGGCGTTTTCGATTGCGTTCAGGATGGCGGGGGCGGCGCCGTCCATGGGTAGTTCGCCGATGCCTTTTGCTCCGCCTGGTCCATAGGCGTAGGGATTTTCTTCGAAGAAGACACGAATCGGCGGAATGTCGACGGGCGTTGGGATAATGTAGTTGGTCATCTGATTGTTTGCCATTCGCCCGTCTTTCCAAACCACGTGCTCAAACAACGTGAAACCGATCGCCTGCGCGACGCCGCCTTCGATCTGCCCGGCCGCGAGTACGGGATTCAGGACACGCCCTACTTCCTGCAGCGCGACAAAATCCTCGACATGCGCTTCATAAGTTAATTCATCAAACGACACTTCAGCCACATAAACCGCCCATGCGTATGCGCCGTACGCGTCGCCCTGATACTTCTCGTCGTCCCAATGAACGTTCGGCGGTGGTTGATAGGTCGACGACGTTTTCAGTGAACCAAACTTCGCTATGTACTCGGCACACGCACGCTTGAATTCGGACTGGCCGTAGTTCTCCGGTAAAAAACCACTGCCGAGCAGCGTTTGCTTCAGACCCGTAACAGCGGATTCGACGAGCTTGCCGACAACCATCGACGTACGTGAAGCCACAGTTGGACCACTGTTCGGGACGAGCCCTGTATCAGGTTGAACGATCTCTATCGAATCGAAGTCGAGACCCAGGGCTTCTGACGCGATCTGCGAGAAGATGGTGTTTGTTCCCTGGCCAATCTCAGTACTGGCGGCGAGTACCCGGACCTTGCCTTCGACCGTCGCTTCTGCCGAAACGACAGATTGAAGATAGACCTCACCGGAACCAGTGAAGCCTGCGCCGTGCATGAAGGTCGCGAACCCGATGCCTCTCTTTTTCGCGAAGCCTCCGTTGCCATTCGCGTTACCGCGCGCGAACGTCTCGCGTTTCGAGTGATAGTCGGTGAGCTGCAATGCGCGTGTGAGCAGGTGGTCCATGTCGACGCGCTCGCGAATCACCTGGCTGGTTGCAGTTGTTTCACCTTCGTGAATGAAGTTGCGACGTCGAAATTCCTCCGGCGTCAATCCGACTGCTTGAGCGACCTTATCCATTTGTCGCTCGAGTGCGAAGATGCTTTGCGGCGCGCCAAAACCTCTGAAAGCGCCTTGCGGCGGGAGGTTGGTTGCGACTGCGAGGCTGTGAATCCTCACGTTCGGACAGACGTATGGACCAGCGGAATGGATCGTCCCGCGTGAAAGCACGACAGGCGACAGCGTGCAGTAGGCGCCGCCATCGATCACAAACTCGATCTCCATCGCAACGAGTTTGCCGTCGTTCGTGACTCCGGTTTTGTGTCGCGTGCGCGACGGATGGCGCTTTGTTGTCGCCACCATATCTTCCGCACGGTCGTAGACGATCTTCACCGGCTTACCGGATTTCAAGGCGAGAAGGGCTGCGTGTCCGGCGATCAGTGAGGGATACTCTTCCTTGCCACCAAACCCGCCTCCCGTTTCCGTTTGGATGATGCGAATCTTGTCTTCAGGCAAGTCAAACAACTTCACGAGCGCTTTGTGAACGTAATAAGGGCACTGCATCGAACCCCAAACGGTTACGCCGTCAACAGCATTAGCGATTGCGATCGCGCCGTTGTTTTCGATGTAGAGTTGCTCCTGCGCGCCCGTTTCGTATTCGCCTTCGACGATGAGATCCGCCCTCGCCCAGGCGTCGTCAACGTTGCCTTTATCAACCAGAAACTTTTTGAAGACATTGTCTTCGCCCCAGATGATTTCTTTCTTCGCGAGTGAATCCTCGAGCGTGAAGATCGCCGGCTGCGCTTCGATCTCGATGCGAACGTTACGTCGTGCTTCTTCGAGCAGGTATTTATCCCCGTGCGCGAGGAGCAGGATTGGTTCTTCGGGATGATTCACAAAGTCGGAGGCGAGATAAGGTTGATCGTTCAGGATCAAAGCGACGTAGTTTGCGCCGGGAATGTCTTTCGCAGTGACTATTGTGAACTCGTCCCAGTTGATGTCGCCTTCGAAGGTGATGTTCTTGATGCGGCCACGAGGGGAAGGACTACGAACAGTTGCGCCGTGAAGCATTTCAGGGAACGACAGATCATCGACATACAGCGCCTGGCCGGTGACTTTCTTGCGGCCTTCCTTGCGGGGAAATGATTTGCCGATGGGGTTATCAGGGGTCACAACGGTTTAGACAATAAGATCAAGAAATCATTGGTCAATTATCATTTGACATCTATCAATTGTTAATTGAGACCTCTGGCTTCCCGAAAGCTTTAGTCAATTTGGCAACCGAAGGTCTCAAATAATAAATGACAAATGTCAAATGATAATTGACCAATGATTAGGGTTTTACAATCACTAATGGATTCGCTTCGAGTTCTCGTCGGTAGAAAACTCGTGGATGCTGGACGGATCGTTTCTCGCCTTCAACGAAAACGATTTCGAGTCCGACACTACGGCCCTGGATCATCTTTTCTTCCTGCATCTGCGGTACGCGTTCAGTAGCGAAGTTGAGCCACTCGCGCGCGATCACCACGCCGTCTTTCGGCGCAGTGTCGGCAACGGGCGTCTTCAATCCTTCTTCGACAAGGGCGTAAGTCAGATATCCATGACCAAGCTGCGCGGCTTCAAGCGCCGCTTGAAAACTCTGCGCCGCAGTCAGAATGTACATGCCTTTTTCATACGCGAGTTGGGCCAGTCCTTTTGAGTTCATTGGACCACGCCGCTTCTCTTCAGCCTCGAGTGCCTGACCTGAATTGCAGGCGTCGATGATCAACAAAAGATGGCCCGCATCCACGTTTTCGACAGCCGCTTCAAGTTCGATATCTGAAATGCTGTGCGCGAGCATTGTTGTCAAACCCTGCTGGGTTAGTTTGGTGCGTTCACCCGTGTAACCAAGATCGTGCGGGATGAGATAGAAGCGCTGGGCCTGCGCGGTGCCGTGTCCGGCGAAATAGATCACGACCGTGTCTTCGGGTTCCGCGCGTTTCAACGCATCAAGCGGACCTGCCTTCAGTGTCGGTGGTCCACTTTCACCCCCAAGCCGCTTTATCGCCGCGAGGATGTTGGCCTTAGTCGCATCCTTATCAGTTAACTGAATTACCTCAACGCGCTCAAAGCCCCCCAGTTGCGTTTGCCTGCGACGCATCTCATCGCCAAAACTCTGCGCGTCAGCAACAGCGTACTTCAAGTTGTACTGATTATTCTCATACTCGTTAACGCCGACAGCGATGATGTACGCAGTTCCTTTGCGCTTCAGACTGTCAGCGCCCGAAAACACGAGGGGCGCATCCTTGCTCTTCACGTTATCGCGATTGAACCCATACGCAACCAGCCGGTTTGGACCAGCCGTCACCGTGATCTCCTGCTCGAGCGAAACTGCCGCCTGGCCTTTTAGAACATCGCCACGCCACACCTTCACGAGCGATCCGTTGCGAAACAGGCGCACGTCCTGCGCGCCCGAACCTTGCGGATTATCTTTGTCCGCAGGCGCGTCGGAAACATCGATTTTGACTTTGATCGTACGCGTCGCAATTGACGACTCCGGCGATTGTCCGACAAGCGACAGCTTAACCACAGGCTGGCGTCGATCTTTCTTCGACACGTCCTGCGCCACTTTCGGACGTTTCCCATTGAAGATATCTGCCAGCAAACCCGGATAGTAAAACTCGTTGAAGAACCACTCGATCGGAGCGACGTTGAAAGTCTCCTGATTGTAGCGCCAAAGGATCTGGTTCCAGGTTACGGGCGTGCCGTCAAACAGTCCCTGCGGTGTCACGACCATCCACTCGCTGCCATCGTCGAGCGAGATTAAAGTCAACAAATGCTCACCTGTTTTCGTGTCCCAAAGAAACGTGCTGCCATCGTCACTCGCAGAAGCAAGCAACCGGCCGTCAGGAGTGAAATCGATCGATTCGATACCGGCTGTATGCCCGGTTAGTGTTTGGAGTGCGTTTTTCGTGGCAACATCCCAGATCCTGATCGTGTTGTCAGCAGAGCCGGTTGCAAGTAATTTGGCGTCGCGACTAAACGCCACTTTAGTAACAGCTTTGCCGTGGCCTTTGATGACGCCGATCTCGCGGCCTGATGCGACATCCCAGAGTCGAACGTGGCCCACTGCTTCAACTTTTAGATCCTTGAGCAGGTCATCTGGATTCTGCGTCTTTGAGCTGCCCTTGGGCCGCTTACCGCCCATCATTCCCGCCATCATTGCGGCAATATCGATGTTTGATTTCGCCTCTACACCGCCCGTCGCGAGTATTTTCCCGTCAGTGCTGAATGCGAGCGACGTAACCTTCTGAGTCATGGTACCCGCGGACATCGTGGCCATCATGTCCGTCATCATCACCGCGAGGTCCGCGGCGTTTGGCATGGTTGGCATTTGGCCGGGTTTGATTTGAGGAGTGGTTAATGCACCAAGCGGCGAGGACGTCAGATCATGGACCTTATTGCCCGATTGAACTTCCCAGAGTGAAATCTGGCCCATCGTTGCGATCGTTCCGAGGAGGCGCCCATCAGGAGTAAATTCCGCATCCGATGGAACCGTGGTAAGACTGATCGAACGTAGCTCACGACCATTCTTCACATCCCAGATTTTTATCTGACTGCCGCCCGAGAAATCTGGAGTCTTCGTTGGGCGAATATCGGTACGCGCACCATAGATAACGGCCATCGTCGTTCCATCGGAACTGAAACGGATCTTCGTCGCACCGCCAACATCCCCGGTAGCGACGAGTGTGTGCAACTGTCGACCACCTGGACTTTCGAGAATCGCGACCTCGCTGCTGTTTGGCTTCGACACTGCAAGCAGGCGGCCATCGTGACTGGGGAATGAGAGAGATTTTCCGGTACTCGGAGTGGTTCGCACACCTCGACCGGTGCGGAGATCCCAACGAGTCTGGCCGCCTGAAGCGAGTTCGTTACCATCGGCACTGAATGCCACGTCGTGGGCCATGTTCGTGCGGCCGCTTAACGTCGACAGTCGTTTGCCGGTTTCAATTTCCCAAACGATTATGTCGGTATCGAAGCCTCCGGTGGCGATTCGTTTTCCATCTTCGCTGAAGGTCATGAACGCATTGGCGAATTCAGAGAAAGCGCCACTGTTCGGCACTTTCACCGCCGGTAGTTCACGCAAAGTGGTGACGTCCCAAAACCTTACTGTGTAGCTGTCGGAGAGCGCCAGCAGCCGGCCATCACGGCTGAACTTTGACGGAGTGAGGTCTTTCGTTACTGGTCCAAGATCGTGATCCTTTTTTGTAGTGAGATTCCAAAGTCTAAACTTTTTATTCTGTAACCCCGCTGCCAGCAGTTGCCCTTCCGCGTTGAATGAAAGTTGCACGCCGTCAACCGGATCGCCGGATATTTTGACGCGACGAACTTCACGTCCCGACGAGAGATCAATAAAAATGACTTCGGGCGAAGAGTCGTCCAGTAGCATCAATAGCTGCGTGCCGTCAGGGGAAAGACTCAGCGCACCGTCAGTTCCAAAGGAACTTGCGAGTGACGTCATGTCCTGCTCCAACGTGCGCAGTTCGCGTCCAGTCGAAAGATCCCAAACGCGGATAGCATCGCTGACAGTTACCAGGCGGTTATCCGACGCGAAGCCGATGAAGAAAACGCCGAGCGACGCCATCATCGAGCGTTGTAATCCAGTGCTCTGACCCGGGGAGAAAGAGTGCAATTCACGCCCGTTCAATACTTCCCAAACTTTCACTGTATTGTCGGCGCCGGATGCGGCGAACAGGCGACTGTCGCGACTAAAAACGAATGTAGGCGACATCCCAAAAGAACTTTGGCCACTGCTGGAGAACTCGCGCAACTTGCGGTTCGTCGCAGTTTCCCAGAGCTTGATCGTGTTACTCCGAAAAGTTCCGGTGGCGAGCAGGCGGCCATCAGGGCTGAAGAGGAGTCGGGTTGCTCCCCACACGTTGTTGTAACCGGTTTGGAGAACGAGCTCCGGCTTGGCTTCTCGTGCGCGCTGATCGGCGGTCGTGGTTGTTGTTTGACCACTCGGTTGAATACCGAGACCGCGTTTGTCCGGAGGAGTTGGCGAAGGAGTTTGTGCGAGTAGGGTCGGCGCAAGGAGCAAAACAAAAACCATACTCACGCAAAGGCGCAAAGGCGCAAAGGAAAACCACGAGAAGAGCTTTGCGCCTTTGCGCCTTTGCGAGCAAAACTTGCTTACAAGTATCAGAACCGTTTTCTTATTACTCATTTTACAGCCCATGATAATTCCGAATGTTCCAACAGCAGCAACCCGATTGCGACGAACGCGAGCACGTACATTACCGGATGAATCTCTCTGCGACGACCGGCAACGAGATACAGGCCTACGTGCGAGATGAATCCCCAGAGTATCCCCTGGGTGATCGAGAAGGTCAGGGGGATGAGGATTATAGTCAAAAAAGCCGGCAGACCCTCTTCAATTTTGCCGAAATTGATCTGATCGACACTTTTGAACATCGCCGCGCCGACCAGCACCAGAACGGGAGCGGTCGCGTAAGCCGGAACCATTCCCGCCATTGGTGCGATGAATAAGCAAGGTAGAAAACAGAGCGCCGTGAAAACGGACGTCAAACCAGTGCGTCCGCCGCTGTTAATCCCCGCGATGCTCTCAATGTAAGCAGTTCCTGAAGACGTGCCCGCCAGGCCCGCGCCGAAAGTCGCAAACGAATCCACTACCAGGCCTTGTCTCAGGTTGCGCGGATTTCCGTGTTCGTCGAGCAAATCCGCTGCGTGAGCAACGCCGATAAAAGTCGAGATTGAGTCGAAGAGATCGGTGAAGAGTATGGCGATAATTGCGGGCAGCAACGAGAGTTTTAGAGCGCCAAGGATGTCGGCTTTTAAGAAGACTGTGTGAAAGTCAGGAGCGCTGAAGAAAGTTTCCGGTGCTTTGACTCGCCCGAGTGACCACGCGACGATCGTGATGAAGAAGATGCCTGCCAGAAAGGCGAGGGGACTACGACGAATTATCAGTAAGATCGTCAATAGCACTCCGAGTAACGCCAGCAGCGTATCGAGTCCGAGTGTTCCGAGTTTGACGAAGGTGACGGGATCTGAAGTTATAAATCCTGCGTTCTTCAGCCCGATGAATGTCAGGAAGACGCCTATGCCCGCGGCTGTTCCGATTCTCAACTCTGCAGGGATCGCTTTCGCGATCGTTTCACGAATCGGAGTGACTGAGATCAACAGAAACAGCACGCCCGCCCAAAACACGATTCCCAGCGCGACCTGCCACCAAACTTTTTGTGTAAGGATGATTGTGAAGGTGAAGAAAGCGTTGATGCCCATGCCTGGCGCAACCGCGAATGGGAGTTTCGCGTAGAGGCCCATCAATAGCGTCATGGAAAAACAGATCAGCACCGTCGCGGTGAGCACGCCGCTGAAAGCCATGCCCGTGCCCGGTGTTGAGAGAATCGCAGGATTCACCACAACGATGTACGACATGGTGAAGAACGTGGTGACTCCGGCGATGGCTTCTGTACGAATGTTGACGGGCGGGGCTGTGCTCATCAGGAGGCACAGCATAGATCCTGAATGGCAAAAGGGCCACAGAAAATCCGTGGCCCCTCGTAGCGGCCTGCAAGGAGTTCCCCAACTTCTGCCGGCCGGTTACTTTGTGCTCTTGACTATCCGGCGACGATCACAACTACGCTCTTTGTTCCTGCGACAGCACCGGTTTGCTTGTGTGAGCGCTCGGCGTTCGACGTCGTCGCGGCAAGTCCCGTGGTCTCGCCGGCCATCTGGGCTTGCGCGAAGAAATAGCGACTGCCGTAACGATGAAACACGAGCTTTGCGTCGTCCGAAGCGTTTCCGATTACGTTAGTGGTCTGAGTCACCGCAGTCGATCGTCCGTTAGCGCTTCGTATCTGCAGGATACGGCGGTCTGAAGTCGGGTTAAGCACAGTTATTGTGTATTTCCCGGCGGGCAGATTTGTGTTGCCGACGTTGAATGCGAACGGGATGTTAGCGACCACTTTCTGGGCGCCTGCGCTTTGCGCTTGCGTACTGACGGTAAATGTACCGGCAAGAATGATGATCGCTACGAGTATGAGTAAATGTCTTTTCATATTGGGCCTCCGTGATTTTGAATCGCTCCTAATTGTCTCCACTTACTCACGCGGAGGTTCGCACCGGATTCCCTCACGACCTCGAAACATTTGTTGTAAACTTCGCTTCCAGCAGCGTCGAACTCGCGAGATAAGACCGGCCGCGGGCAAGCGCCGAAGGCGCGAAATATGATAGCCAGGGGCAAGCGCTGAGCGGAGCGAAGCGCGTCGCCCCTGGTAGCCGTAGTAAATTTTGAGGGAGCACTGAAAGTGCGAAATATCACGCTAGTATTTCGCTCTTTCAGAGCTTCACGGTTATTCATTCATCATTTCCAGGGGCGACGCGCTTCGCTCCGCTCAGCGCTTGCCCCTGGCTATCATATTTCGCGCCTTCGGCGCTAAGTTGCCCTGGCTATCATATTTCGCGCCTTCGGCGCTAAGTTGCCCTGGCTATCATATTTCGCGCCTTCGGCGCTAAGTTGCCCTGGCTATCATATTTCGCGCCTTCGGCGCTAAGTTGCCCTGGCTATCATATTTCGCGCCTTCGGCGCTAAGTTGCCCTGGCTATCATATTTCGCGCCTTCGGCGCTAAGTTGCCCTGGCTATCATATTTCGCGCCTTCGGCGCTAAGTTGCCCTGGCTATCATATTTCGCGCCTTCGGCGCTAAGATCGCGAACAAAATGCAGTCCCCCGAAGGCATAACGCAGCTTTTAATTGACTGGGGCAAGGGCGATCAGGCGGCACTTGAAAAACTGATGCCGCTGGTCTACAGCGAGCTGCGACGTTTAGCGAGCAATTACCTGCGACGTGAGCGCGCCGAACACACACTTCAGCCCACGGCGCTCGTTAATGAGGCCTACCTAAAGCTGGTCGATCAAAGAAACGCCCGGTGGCAAAATCGCGCCCATTTTTTCGGTATTGCGGCGCAGTTGATGCGGCGCATCCTGGTTGACCACGCACGCCAGCGTCAGGCCGTGAAGCGCGGTGGAGTGGAGCAACACCGACTCTCGATCACCAGCGCCGAAGCCGTCATAAAGCAGCCTGAGATTGATTTACTGGCGCTTAATGAAGCGTTGGACGAGCTCGCCGAAATGGATCCGCAGCAGAGCCGGATCGTGGAGCTGAAGTTCTTCGGGGGCTTATCTATAGAAGAGACCGCCGAAGTGTTGAGCATTTCCCACGCGACCGTCGAGCGCGACTGGAAGATGGCCCGCGCCTGGCTGCGGCGGCAGCTTGAGTAAGTTGAGGGACTTTGAAAACGCACTTCGCGTTTTACTTAGGGCCATCGTAGCCTGCGAAGCAGGCGGGAGCGTAAAGCCTGGGGCGTAAGCCCCAGGGTAGAAATCGAATGGAATGGCGAGCCCATGAAATGGGCGGCCGCGTTCTGTCGCCCGCGCTTGCGGGCTCGATAACTTTTCGGGCTCTGACCTGGGGCTTGCGCCCCAGGTTTTATGCTCGCGCCTGCTTTGCAGGCTTCAAAGATCTCGCGCCTGCTTGCAGGCTTCAATGATTATGACACCCGAGCGCTGGCGACAGATTAAAGACGTTTTCAACCTGGCTTTGGAATACGAGCCGGGCCGGCGCTCGTCTTTTCTGTCGGAAGCTTGCGACAACGATGTGGCGTTGCAGAAAGAAGTCGAATCACTGCTTGCCGCGCACGACAAGGATGGCAGCTTCATCGATTCACCTGCATATAAAGCAGCCCCCGAGTTGATGGTTGATTTTGAGCTACACCCCGGACAGGTGGTGGGCCCTTATGAAATCACGTCGTTCATCGGACGTGGTGGAATGGGTGAAGTTTATCTTGCCGAAGACACGCGACTGCGGAGAAAAGTCGCGTTAAAGCTACTGCCTTCATCCGTCACGAAAGAGGTGAGTCGTCTTAACCGCTTCGAACAGGAAGCGCGCGCTGCTTCAGCGCTGAACCATCCAAACATCATCGCGATCTATGAGATCGTCGAAACAAATTCGACGCTGATGATGGCCACGGAGTTTGTTGAAGGCGACACTCTGCGCGAGCGTTTGAGCTCTGGTCGCGTGAGTCTACGAGAAGTTCTTAACATTTCGATTCAGATTGCCGATGCACTCTCAGCCGCGCACAAGGCCGGAATAATCCATCGTGATATCAAACCTGAAAACGTAATGATCCGGCCTGATGGTTACGTGAAAGTGCTGGATTTTGGTTTGGCGAAACTTAGCGAACCAACACCTTTCGCGGAAGCCTCAAGTGGAAATGTTCAGACCGGCTCGGGCGTTGTGATCGGAACAGTTGGTTACATGTCGCCTGAACAGGCGCGTGGACAACCGGTTGATGCACGTTCCGATATCTTTAATCTCGGCGCCGTGATCTACGAGATGGTTACCGGACAAAAACCATTTGCCGGTGCCACACCGAGCGACACTTTCGCAGCGATCTTGAAAGTTGAGCCTGCTCCACTTTCAGAATTAGCTCCCGACACTCCGGCTGAGCTTGTGCGCATTGTGAGTAAGGCTCTGCGCAAAGATCGTGAGGAGCGTTATCAGGTTGTTAAAGATCTCCTGCTCGATCTGAAGAGTTTGAAAGAAGATC
Organism: uncultured Acidobacteriota bacterium; assembly: GCA_963728575.1. Taxonomy (GTDB): domain Bacteria; phylum Acidobacteriota; class Blastocatellia; order Pyrinomonadales; family Pyrinomonadaceae; genus PSRF01. The sequence continues at coordinate 324,616 of CAVSKT010000011.1, read as the reverse complement.
TCGACTTCCAGGCGAAGCTCGATAACAAATCTACCGCTTCCTCGATCACTGACTCTCGCAGCCGGCAAAAGAACACTCGGTCCATCGCGATCGCAGTAGCACTCGTCCTTCTGATCACTGCCGCAGGTATCGCTCTCTACAAGTTTCTCAATCGCACTCCGCTGGCGCCCGCCGATGTACCGCAGGTGTTGAAGACAACTCAGGTTACTTTTTCTTCGGGATTCGATGGTTACCCGTCGTTGTCACCTGACGGCAAATCCGTTGCTTATAGTTCGGATCAGAATGGAACGTTTGAGATTTATGTCAAACAACTTTCCGAAACTAGTGGTGAGCTTCAGTTAACGAACGACGGTCAACAGAACTTTCAACCTTCATGGTCTCCCGACGGACAGCGCATCGCTTACCATTCGAGGACGCGTGGAGGTATTTGGGTCGTGGCTGCACTCGGCGGTGCTCCCAAACAACTGAGCGAGATTGGCGGCCGGCCGGTCTGGTCTCCTGATGGTTCCTTGATCGCGTTTCAATCCGAATCTCCAGGAGGAGAACTCTCTAACTCTCGAGTCATGCCTCCAGGCACAATTTGGATCATGCCGTCGCAAGGCGGGCGACCAAAACAGATTACTCAGGTAGGTAATCCCGACGGAGGGCACAGCGCCCCGTCCTGGTCGCCAGACAGCAAGCGAATTGTGTTTGAAGCTTCTAACTTTGCTGATGTGACGGTTTGGACCATAGGTATTGACGGCGGGGGCCTAAGAAAAATCATTCACGGTACTCAACCGATCTACTCCGGCGACGGCAAGTACGTTTATTTTATGGGCAGATACACCGGCGAGTCCGATCTTTCAAGAGTCCCGGTGTCCCCGTCGGGAGAGCCAACTGGCGAGCCCACAATGGTATTGCAGGCAAGAGAGGGCGCAAGTTTTAGCGGCCCTATAATTTCCCCTGACGGTAAAAGGATTCTTTATAGTGCCAACAGAATTGAGAGTAATCTGTCGACGGTTTCATTGTTAGCGAATGGCGACGCGGCTGGTCCACCGTCGATATTTGCATCCGACACGAGCTCTCGAAACACACTCCCGCGATTTTCTGCCGACGGTAAGAAGATTGCTTTCAATAGGTGGCGGCGGACCACAGGCAACCACATCTGGGTTGGCGACGCCGATGGCAAAAATCTTTCACAGATTACTAACAACCCGAAAGGTGAAGCGCAGGCAAACTGGTTGCCGGGAGGTGACAAAGTAGCCTTTCTGTCAGAGAACACTGACAAGCGCTTAATCCTGTGGACGGTCTCTATCGTAACGGGCAAGCAGGAGCCTCTGGTGGACCTGGGACCAGGAATTCAATACGCCACGCTTTCACCCGATGGTAATTATGTAGCCTACAACTTCATTCAAAATGGAATCATAAATGTTTGGGTCGCAAGCGTGCGTGACGGTCAGCGCAAGCAATTAACGTTCGACGGGGAAATGGCAGGGTTCCCGTGCTGGTCGACAGATGGACAGTGGATCGCTTATGAACAGAAGCGCGGACGCGACGACTTCCTGATGCTCATTTCGAGCAAGGGCGGGGAGCCAATTCAATTGACTTCCGATAAAGGCAAGAGTTGGCCGCACAGTTTTTCACCCAACGGTGAAGAGATTGTTTTCGCGGGGCAACGGGATGGAGTCTGGAACATTTACACGATTCCGATCAGCACTAAGGTTCAGAGAAAACTGACAAATTACACCCAGATGAATTCATTCGTTCGATATCCCGCGTGGTCGTCCAACAGGATCGTCTACGAATATGCCGAGACGACCGGCAACATTTGGATGATCGAGCTGAAGTAAAACTTATGACTCCGGAGCGGTGGCGACAGGTCAAAGAAATCTTCAACTCGGCGATTAACTACCGGGCTGAGGATCGCGGAGTGTTTCTGTCGCAAGCGTGTTCCGGAGACGACAATCTGAGAAAAGAAGTTGAATCGTTGATCGCGTCGCACGAGCAAAGCGGAAGCTTCATCGATGAGCCCGCTTTTGCGAATGCTGCGTCGTTGCTGGGTGACGAGAAGCGAGACCTGAAAATCGGCGACAGGATTGGGTCTTACGAAATTCTCTCATTCATCAGTCGCGGTGGAATGGGCGAGGTTTATCTCGCTGAAGACAAGCGGCTAGGTCGGAAAGTCGCTTTGAAACTTCTTCCTGCTTCGTTCACCACTAACGACGATCGACTGCGGCGTTTCGAACAGGAAGCGCGCGCCGCGTCAGCCCTGAATCATCCAAACATCCTCACCATCTACGAGATTCAGCAGGCGTCCGGCTCACACGTCATCGCAACCGAGTTCGTCGAAGGTGAAACGCTGCGCCTGAGAGTGCAGCGCGCAGCGCTCACGCTTTCAGAAGCGCTCAATGTTGCCATGCAGGTCGCTGACGCGTTGTCTGCAGCACACAAGGCCGGGATCATTCATCGTGACATCAAACCTGAAAACATAATGCTGCGGCCCGACGGCTACGTGAAAGTTGTCGACTTCGGTTTAGCGAAACTGAGCGAACAGGCAACGCCGGCTGCGGCTGCGGAAGCGCCAACGATCCAGGTGCGCACCGGTTCCGGTATCGTGATCGGAACGGCAGGTTACATGTCGCCCGAACAAGCGCGCGGGCTCAGTGTGGACCATCGTTCAGACATCTTCAGCCTGGGTGCGGTCATTTACGAGATGCTGTCTCGCCGTAAACCATTTGAAGGTGACACACCGAGCGACACGCTTGCCTCGATACTCAAGACCGAACCCGCGCCTCTTTCGCGGATAGCGCCGGGCGTGCCTTCGGAGCTCGTACGCATCGTGACGAAGGCGCTGCGAAAAGATCGTGAAGAGCGCTACCAGGTAGTTAAGGATCTCTGGCTCGATCTGAAGGCACTCAAACAGGAACTCGAGTTTAAGGACAAGCTCGGTGCGTCAGAAGCCGACGCAACAGCCGTAATGATTCCAGGGGAAGCGACCGCCACCTCCTTAGGACCACGACCGACTGCGGCCGGCAGTGCAATCAGCAGCATTAGCCAATCGATCAGTGTCGAGATAAAAAAACACAAAGTCGGAGTTGCGCTTACCTTCATTGCCCTTTTTCTTGTCGTTGCCGCCGCTGGCTTCGGAGTTTACAAGTGGCTCAATCGTCAAGGACCAGTTACGCATTTTGCGGATGTCCGGCTCACGCGTATCACAAACTCAGGCAACGTAATCGACTCGACGATCTCGCCCGACGGAAAGTACATCGTGTATGCGTTGAGTGATCGAAGTCAGCAGAGTCTCTACATCCGTCAGGTCAGCACTGCGAACGACAAGTTGATCGTACCTCCGGCGCCGGTTGGAATGTTCGGAATCACTTTTTCACCGGATGGTACTGAACTTTATTATGTAACTAAGAATATGGACGCGGGTACGTTGTATCGCGTTCCGGTTTTGGGCGGGACCCCTATAAAAGTTTTGGAAAAGCTTGATGGGCCAATCAGTTTCTCACCAGATGGCAAACAGTTCGTTCTTATCCGTGGAGCCTATCCGCAGCCAGGTCAGAGTGCGTTAGTGATTTCGAATGTCGATGGCAGCGGCCAGCGCGATTTGGCTGTAGTAAAGAATCCGCGTCGCCTGGCGCCGCTGTTTTTTACTGGTCCATCATGGTCTCCTGACGGGAAGATCGTCGCGGCGACAGTAGCCACTCAAGGCGGGTCAAGCAAAGTAGTCGGCTTTTCAGTTGCGGATGGAAGTGAGCAGGATCTGTCGCCTCAAACGTGGCCTTTCGCTGCGAGGGTTCAGTGGCTGCATGACATGTCAGGGTTATTGGTTATCGCTGGAGAGAATCCCTCAGTCGCTCAGCTTTGGGTGGTGAACTATCCCGACGGCACGGTCAGGCGTGTTACGAATGATCTTATCCAGTATCGTGCAATCGGTTTGACCCAGGACGGAAAGAAGATCACTACGGTCCAGGCGCACGGGTTGGTGAATCTCTGGGTTGCGCCCGACGGGAATGCTGCGAAGGCAGTGAGATTGCCGACGGGCAATGTGAGTTTTTATTCATCGCCGGGGAACAATATTGCTTGGACGAAGGATGGCCGGATCGTTTTTGTTACGACCGAGGGCGGAAACGCCGATATCTGGCTCACAGATACGAACGGCGCAAATCGAAAACAGTTGACTGCCAACGGCGGGATGAACTTTACGCCCGCGGTTTCGGCTGATGATCGCTATATCGTGTTCATGTCTATCCGTGACGGCAAAAGGAATATTTGGCGAATGGATCGAGATGGTAGTAATTCGATTCGCTTGACTTCTGGTTTATCGGATGGCGTTCCAACGCTGACACCTGATGGCCGGTGGGTCATCTACACAACATCCAACGGTGTCAGGCCTGAGCTCTGGAAAGTGTCAATCGATGGTGGTGAGCCCGTCCGGCTCATAGACCGTATTGCAACTGCAGCGTCAGTTTCACCGGATGGTCGATGGGTCGCGTACATGTATCCTGAATCACCCGATCCGTTTGCACCGCCAAATCGAATTGCCGTTTTCCCAATAGAAGGTGGCGAAAATATCAACACGTACACTGTGCCCGTGAGTGGTACCGTCTCGACGTTGCTTCACTGGTCCAATGACGGAAAATCCATCCTTTACACAATCAATGCAAACAACGTGAGTAACATTTGGAGCCAACCGGTTGACGGTGGTAAGCCCAGGCAGGTCACCGACTTTAAAGAAATGTTGATAACTGCATTTGCGTGGTCACAGGATGGAAAACAGTTAGCGTGCAGTCGAGGCACACTCATGCGCGATGCGATTCTGGTAAGTGATTTGAAATAACTTTGATGGAGACACAATGGACCTGCGGGTATTGCTGACAACGTTTGGGATCATCTTTCTGGCGGAGATGGGAGACAAGACTCAACTGGCGGCGATGACGATGTCGGCGCAGACGAAAAGGCCCTGGGCCGTCTTCATCGGCGCCAGCCTCGCGCTCACGGCCGTGTCAGCCGTCGGTGTGTTGGTGGGAAGCGTTGTTGGTGATTACGTACCGCTGATCTGGATCAAGAGAGTGGCGGCCGCGGCGTTCATTGTTATTGGCGTGCTGATGCTAATGGGAAAGTTTTAGCCACAAAAGGCACAAAAGACACAAAAAGAACCGAACAAATAAGTTAGCTCTTGCTCGGCTCTTTTGTGACTTTTGTGCGTTTTGTGGCTAAGTTACTTCTTCGCGAGCACGACTGGAGCGTTCTCCGCGGCGCGGATGCTCTCGAAGAACTTCCTCACGCTCTCGTAATCAGCCGGAGCGATCGTAGTCGCTGTTTGCGACAACTGCCGTTTGAACACGAGCTCAGTGCCCTTCACTTCATAGCTCGTCACGTACGACCCAAACGCCGTCTGGATCTTTACCGGATCAGGCACTTCATCAACCGTAAACCCGGCCGGCAACTGAACTCTCACCGTTTCCGAATACGCATGATTCTCCAGAACAACCGGATACTTGCGCGTTGGTGCCGTCAACGAAAGCGCTTCACGGCGTGATACGACCACGGGTTTAAAGACCATCAACCGATCCTGCATGAGCTGGCCGTAGTTCTCAGCACTGAACTCAACATTCAGCGTGAACTGCCCCTCGGCACTATTGTCAGCCGGCTCCATCTTGCTCAAACGTGCTGAAGTGGCGCCTGAAGTCAACCAACGTTCAACCATGCCGGTGAATTCCGGTTTCGACAGCTTCTTGTAGTCGTACCGAAATCTAACTGCAGGCTGCCCTTTTGCCTGGTCCTGAATCGTTCCGCTGATGCCGCCATCAGCGCGCAACTGAAACGTCGAGACGCGTTCAAGCTGATTCATCTCGGGCGGAGTTACAGGCATGCGCACCAACTCCGTTTCGTTTTTCGAATCGATCAATGCGAGGCTGCCTTGAAGATCAGAGGCGAGGTCGCCGATCGGCGTTTGTTCGTCAGTTGGATCGAAGATTAACAGCCGGCCCAACGTCGGATGCTTGATGATTGTGCCTGCCTGAGTTTCGTCACTGACTTTTACGGCGATGATGCAGTGGTTGAACTGTTGTGGTGAGGGCCAGGCAGCGCGCACGTAATTCCGATCGCCTAAATAGATGCTCACCGGAATTCCCGTGATGCCGACAACCTTCAGCATCGCGCGCATCAGGTTCGCTTTGTCTTTGCAGTCGCCATAAGCCTTTGCGAAGACTTCGTTGGATGGATGCGGACGATAACCTCCACCTCGACCGATTCCGGTTTGAATCGAAATGTACTGAATGTTTTGGACATACCGCGCGATCGCCCGAATCTTGTCGTATTCGGTCTTGGCGAGGGCGGTTAGCTCCATAGCTTTGCGCGATAGAGCATCGTCAATGATCACCTGCGGATCTTCCAACTCGGCCATGTATGCCGCGACCTCGCCCCAGGTTGCGAATGACTTGATAGGAAGTTGCGCGTTTGCCGGCGGGTAGTAGCTTACGGCGAGTCTCGGAACGAGGTCGGTCAGATCCGGGCTCATTGGTTCATAGGGAACCGGAGCGAGGTTTGAAAGTTGCCATGAATAACTTGCGCCGTTAACTTTGGGTTCAATCTTCGGGTGATTAAAAGTCAATGCATCCGCGCGCCAGCCCTCAGGAACTGTAAGGGTGTACCGCGCATTGATCACAGGAAGAACGTATTGGAACCTGAACTCTGCTTGACTGAAGATCGATCGATCTTCAATTGTGTAACTGTAGGCAAAAACGGAGCCTGTATCTGCATCGTCTTCAGCGTCGATCTTCTTGTATCGATATTCGTTGTAAACATCGTTGAGCTGGCCCGCAGCGTCGAACGTTTCGTCTTTGCCGTAACGCTTGGTTTCTCCGTTGGCGCGAATCAACCAGGCGCGAAAATCCTTCACCTTCCGGCTATCCGGAATGTAGACCGCCAGACCATACGCATACTCGCGCCCTTCGCGTCGAAGAATACGCACGGCATAGTTTTGCACGTCGGTCTGCTTGCCGTCCGAGGAAATGGTACTGGTTTGTTCGTTAAGCAGAACCACCGCCGGCACGTCTTTGTCGTAAGCAGGAACTTTGATCGAAGCGGCCTGCTGCACCCACGACGGTGTTTCATCACCGGGCGACGCATTGCCGGTGTTTGCGAGAATCAAAAGACCAACGACGGTAATTAGTAACTTTCTCATTTGAATCTCCCAGGATCGCTTAATTCGTAGCGGTCTGCTTCAACGCAATGCTGTGACTATCCTGCTTGTGGACCGTGTCGAAGTAGTTCTTCACGTTGGTATACGACGCGACCGGATAAAGGATCCCTCCACCGCCTCCAAAGAAAAAGCTGCGTTTGTAAACGAGGAGCGATCCGTCGGCACTGGCAGCGAGACTCGGTTTGTATGCGGAGATTTCGCCGCTGGCAAAGCCCGCCGGCGCGTCAGCATTATCCAGTGCATAACCTTTCGGCAGGTTGAATTCGACTTCATCGCTCTCAGACCATGGAAAGTGGAAATACACGGGATATTTCCGATTAGCACTCGCGAACTCGGGTTTTTGACCGTGTTGGAAGAAAGCAGGTTGCAGGAAGAGGCGCTTGCCGGTGCGCGTCGCGTAACCTGAAAAACGCAAACGATAAGAATAGACGAGTGGCTTCGAATGGTCCGTAACGTTCTCGATCTTGATGTCTGCGATCTGAGCAGTGCTCATCTGACTCTTGATCTGCTCTCTGAGGGACTCCTCGCGTTGAACTTCCGACTCTTCGTCTATTTCTTCTTTCAGGTCGACAGCGAAATGGCCCGAGTACTCAACACGCACGTTACCCTCGAGAGTTCCGTCGTCCGAGAGTTTGAACTTCGCAGTGCGCTTAACGAGTGACTTCTCGTGTGTAGACATCGGAGTCATCACCCACACGGGGTTCTTCGGATCGGTGATTAACGACTGTTGACCTTCCTCCTGCCAGCGCAGCATACCGTATGGAAGATAGTCCCAACCGGGATCGAAAAACTTCCACGTGCCACCTACATTAACGGCGATATTTCGCGGCCACAGAAAGTAAGAATTCGGCAGTGCTGGATCAAAAAAGATATCGCCACGATCAGGCGCCAGCACGATACGAGCGTCGAAACCGGCGGCAATGGCGAGTGAGCCAAACAGAAGATCGATGTCGAAGGGAGTGCCGGTTCCTCGTTTCAAAGTATCTGAAGGGTTCTTGTTATCTTTAATTTTCGCGCGTTCCTCAGCCGACATGCCGAAGGCGTCGTTAGTGATGTTCTTGATCTTGGATCGGCAGAACTCAAACAACTTTGCGATCTTCTCATCATCGGTTTTGGCCGACTCGATCACCGACGCTGCCGTTTGTTTGACGTCGTCGTTCGGTTTTAGGAGCGACTTGGTCCTGTCGTAGTATTCCTTGCCGAGGTCGAGCCAGTATTTTTCCGGAGTCTTCTTTTCAAGGCCCAGTCTTTGATAAAAGACCAGCATCCACGTCTTAACTTCGTCTTCCGGCGGCATGCGCGACTCTTCGTACACGGCCGGCATGTTGGTCATGGAGGTGGAGTAGTAGCCGCCTCTTTCTTTCTCCCACTTAGTGGATTGGCCGTGCAGAGTTATGCTGTTGAAAGTTAGATCCGGGTAGTTAAAAGGCTTAATCGAGTAGACCACGCGCTGCACTGGAATGTCGCGCTGAAATTGAAGACGAACGTAACTAGCGTCAGTATTGACACGAATTTCGCGCCAGCGATACTCGATGATGCAGCCGGGCTCAACGGCGGGCATCGCAAACGAACGCGCTTTGTATTTCAGGCCGCTGCCTTTGACGATGGTCCGTTCATAGATGTCTTCCCTCTTAAGTTCGACGATTGAACCGTCGGGCTTGATGGTCCGGGCAGCAATGTCCTTGATCCTTATTTCGCTGCCATACAGCTTCCCGAAAAGAAGGTCGATTCTGCTCTGCGACTCCCTGCCGCGCTCGGTGAACACCTTTACCCGCAGGTAGTGGTTGAAGATGAGGTCACCTTCGGGGTTGTCGTCAATCTTGACTTCCCAAAAGAGGGCTTCAGCGTCAGCTTCCTTCTCGACTATGGACGCTTTTAACGCGAGATGGGCAGGTTCAACGGGCTTCCACTCGTCTACAACAGCCCCAATTCCGGCAGGAAAAGCGGCGAAAAGACACAGAATGAGACCGATCAGGGGAAAACGGGAGGGACAGGTTTTCATTTGCCTTGCCTTTCGTTGACTAGACCTTAGACCTAGACCAGCTGGTTCGAATCTGACGTTGTAGTGCGGATAATCGCGAAGGGTGGGCGTACCCTAAAGCGCAAAGAATTCTACCCGAAAATTTGTTAAGCGTTCAACTAAACTTGGCGGCAGCAAAGACCGTTACGTATAATTCCCACAGCATTATTATCCCGGCAATCAAACAATAACGGCCTTTTTTGGAGGAGAATTCAATGGTAACCAAACTACAACGCTCAGATTCGGTTGATCGGATCGCCGAGCTACTCGGACCGGATGCGTCTAAATTACTGGACTATACGTCGCAGACGATTCCCAAAGAGCAACTGCACGTTCCGGGTCCAGACTTTGTCGATCGCGTTATGAGCATGTCCGATCGAACGGCCGGTGCGATGCGTTCACTGCAAACGCTGTTTGATAACGGCAGACTCGCGCGCACGGGTTACCTTTCTATTCTTCCGGTGGACCAGGGCATCGAACATTCCGCGGGCGCGTCCTTTGCTCCGAACCCGGAGTACTTCGATCCAGCGAATATCGTGAAGCTGGCGATTGAAGGCGGGTGCAACGCAGTCGCTTCAACGTTCGGCGTGCTTGGTGCGATTGGTCGGAAGTATGCGCACAAGATTCCATTCATTGTGAAGATCAATCACAACGAGTTGATGACGCTGCCGAATAAGTTTGACCAGGTGTTGTTTGGAACTGTTAAGGAAGCACACAATCTTGGCGCGGTTGCTATCGGCGCCACGATTTACTTTGGTTCCGACGAATCTACAAGACAGATCACGGAGATCAGCGAGGCCTTTGCGGAAGCTCATGAACTCGGAATGGCCTGCATTCTCTGGTGTTATCTCCGCAACCCGAAGTTCAAAGTTTCTGAAGGTGATATGCACGCGTCGGCTGATCTAACGGCACAGGCGAATCACCTCGGCGTGACGATCCAGGCTGACATCATCAAGCAGAAACTGCCGGAGCGAAATGCCGGGTACAAAGCGGTCGAGGCTGCGTTGGGCAGTTCGTATGGAAAGACCCATAAGCTCATTTACGAAAAGCTCACCACCGACAATCCGATCGATCTAGTGAGATATCAGGTGGCGAACTGTTACATGGGACGCGCGGGTTTGATCAATTCAGGTGGCGAGTCGAAAGGCTCGAGCGACCTCGCTGAAGCAGTTCGCACGGCAGTGATCAATAAGCGCGGCGGCGGCATGGGTCTGATCTCGGGCCGCAAAGCGTTTCAGCGTCCGATGAGCGAAGGTGTGCAATTGCTGAACGCAATTCAGGACGTCTACCTCGCCGAAGAGATTACTATCGCCTAAGGCATAGCCACAAAAGGCACAAAAATCGGCATCTTATTTCTGATTTTTGTGCTTTTTTGTGGCACAAATCCGGATCGCTCCCACGCCCGTATATTCACCCGGGAACCGCTTGCAACCTGAACGAGCACAAGAAACCGATGTCGCGCTGATCAAGGCGATTGCTGCCAAGGACGAGGCGGCCCTCGCCCAGATCTACGACCGCTATCGCGTGGTTCTGTTTGGGCTCCTGATGCGGATTCTGAACAACCGCGAGGAAGCAGAAGACGTATTGCAGGAAGTGTTTCTGCAGGTTTGGCGAAAAGCCGAAGACTTCGACGAAACTCGCGGACGTCCCTTCACGTGGCTGGTTACAATGGGTCGCAGCCGCGGCATCGATCGGCTGCGAACGCTCGCATCGCGCGAACGTGTGGCGGAAGCGGGTGCGCGAGAAGCGTCTGAAGAAATCTCCGACGCAGCAACCGACGCGGTCAAGTCAGAACAGCGCGGCATTGTGAACGATGCACTCGCCCAACTCCCCGACGATCAAAAGCGCCCACTGATGCTCGCCTATTTCGAGGGTCTTACTCAATCAGAAATCGCGACTCAGTTAGGTGCGCCGCTCGGAACAGTGAAGACGCGCATGCGCACGGGTTTAATTAAACTGCGCGAGCTGCTGGCGGGTCAGGACGCCAGTTTTGGATTTTAAGTGACTCGAATGGTGCACGAAGACTACAAAGAGATGATTCCGGCGCGCGCCCTTTCGGCGCTCGACGCTGCGGAAGCGCGCGCGTTGAATGATCATCTTTCGGAGTGTGCCGAGTGCCGGATGGAATTACAGGAGTGGGAGGCTACCGCGGCGGTTATGGCCGTTAGCGCAAAACCGATGGAACCATCACCGGAAGTTCGCGAGCGACTCCTGAATGAAGTACGAAAAGATCTCGCGCCGCCTAAGGTGATTCCATTCCGGTCCGCCACGCGCAACATCTGGACCTCATTTGGATCGCTCGGCGCGATAGCGGCAGTTATCGTCGTTACGGTCCTGATCGTTAGTTTGATAATGCTTTGGCGCGAGAACCGTGCAATGAAAGAAGAGCTTGCGCGCTCGCAGGAGTTTCTCCAGCTCGTGAACACACCCGGCTCGAAAGTGATGGAGTTAAAAGGAACCGCTTTCGGAGCGGGCGCAACCGCTAAACTCGTTTACGACAACAACGGTCGCGCGATGTTGGTGGCGAACAAACTTCCGAGCGTTCCCCAGGGCAAGGCATACCAGTTGTGGTTCATTGTTGGAAACAGTCCACCGATGCCGGGAAAAACGTTTGTGCCTGACAGTGCGGGCCAGGGCGTGTTGACGGATCAGATGCCAGGAGCGGCTCTTAACTCGCCGGTGTTCGCGATAACGATGGAACCAGCGGGCGGCCTTCCTGCTCCTACCGGCGAGATCTACCTGAGCTCGTCCGCAATCAACTAATTCCGCAAAAGCTGGTAAACTCCCCCTCATGAACAAGGGGAAGAAAAACGAGCCACCACCAGTCGATAATTCCGTCTCGGATTCGACGGGTCAGTACGACCTGCGTTTTCTTTTGTGGCGCCAGTTTTGTGCTCAGTATTCGATTCCGGTCGATACTTTGCCGAGCCAGTTGGACGATGAGCAGAAGGATAAGTGGGAAGAGATGAAGTCCAGGCGATTGAAGTAACCTTCAGATGTATCTATTTATCAAAAATGGGTTGGTAAAACGTTCCTCTCCGATCGTAGTTACTGGTCCATGTCCTGAATAAACCTTCACGTCGTCATCAAGTGTTAATAGTTTATTATTGATCGAACTCAGCAACTGCTCCGTCGATCCGCCGGGCAGATCTGTTCTTCCGATCGATCCCGCAAACAACACGTCGCCGACAAACACGCTTTTCTTCTTTCGCTTCGTAGAGCACGACGTGTCCCGGTGTGTGCCCGGGACAATGACGCACTTCAAATTCAAGGTCGCCTACGTCGTACTTCTCACCATCAGTCCAATAATGGTCGACCTTCGGAGGTGTTTCAAAAGCAAACCCCAGCGCTTTCCACTGTGCGCGGGGAATGCCGATCCACGCGGGTTGTTCAGGCAGTGCCTGATACATGAACTCATCACCTTTGTGCAGATGGATTTTGGCCTCCGGCTTTAGTTTCTTCAGTGCAGAAACACCTCCGACGTGATCGAGGTGCGCGTGAGTAAGCGCAATTGCCTGAAGAGTTAGACCGTATCGCTCGAGGGTTTCGACGATCCGTTCCGCCTCATCTCCCGGGTCGATGCAGATGGCTTTTTTCGTGTTTTCGCACCCAATAATGCGGGTATGTTGCTGAAACGCAGTGACGGTGATTTCTTCTAAGATCATGCTTTTGAATTTGTTTGCCGGAGCTAGGATAATACTTAGCACAATGCCAGTTAGCACTCAATCAGCGCCGCTTGCAGCAGTACTCGACTCAATGACCACTGAAGGTGCGCCCGAGTTGACGGAGCACCTCGAGGGCGGCGCGCTGAAGTGTTATGCGTGCGGTCATCGTTGCCTCATCAAGCCTGGGAAACGCGGCATCTGCAAAGTCAGGTTCAACGAAGGCGGGCATCTTCGTGTGCCTTCAAACTACGTCGCAGCGTTGGCGTGTGATCCGACTGAGAAAAAACCGTTCTTTCACGTGATGCCTGGTTCCGACACGTTAACGTTCGGAATGCTGGGTTGCGATCTGCATTGCGCGTACTGCCAGAACTGGCTCACGTCACAAGCGCTCCGCGACGATGCTGCCGGAACGAATCCGACGATCGTTTCACCGGAACGACTCGTGACGATGGCGAAAGCGTATGGCGCTGCGATGGTCGGTAGCAGTTATAACGAACCACTGATCACTGCCGAGTGGGCGGTGGATGTTTTCAGGAAGGCGCGCCCCGCAGGATTCAAAACGGCATTCATCTCCAACGGCAACGCTACTCCGCAAGTGCTCGACTACCTGCGTCCATGGACCGATTGTTACAAGATCGATCTGAAGTCGATGAACGACAAGAACTATCGTCAACTCGGTGGCGTTGTGGATAACATTCTCGAAACCGTGCAGATGGTCCATGAGCGTGGTTTCTGGGAAGAAATCGTGACGCTTGTAATTCCGGGTTTCAACGACTCTGAAGGTGAGTTACGTCGTGCGGCGGAGTTCATCGCGTCAGTGTCTCGCGATATACCGTGGCACGTAACTGCTTTCCACCAGGACTACAGAATGACGGAAAACTCGAACACGACTGCAGAGCAACTTGTGCGGGCGTGTGAGATTGGTCGTGAAGCAGGACTCAATTACATCTACGCGGGGAATCTTCCGGGCAGGGTTGGTCGTTGGGAAAACACGTATTGTCCGTCGTGTGATGAGTTGTTGGTTGAGCGCTTCGGCTACCTTATTCGTCAGGTGAAGGTTACGAATGAAGGGCGCTGTCCGAAGTGCTCAACCGTGATTCCCGGAGTCTGGAAGTAAAGCCACTCCTTGAGCAAATTTAAGGAGTTCTCGTTGCTGTCGGCGACGCTGCGGGACTCGCCGAGGGTGAGGGAGCCGGTGGCGGAGCAGTCACATTCGTCGCCTGCGAGGCGACCACCTGCCACGTACCATTACGTCGCGCATAAACATCGAGGAACCGGTATTCGCCGCTAATGTCTATCGGCGTTTTCCTGTTCGGCATCTTATAAGTTCCCTTCTTGATCACACTGCGCCCCGTAATAAAAGCCGAGTCAGCGCTCAACACCGTCACCTTCGGTTCCAGCACCTCCCAACCCTCGACAGTGATGGCTTTAGTCTCGGCTATGCGCAGTTCGTCTGCCTTAGTCCCCGTAGTACCATCTGGATACACAAGAACAGCATCTTCGGCGACTACCCGCCTCATAGTTTCCACGTCATGCGTTTCGCCTGCCTTGAACCACTCGCGTTCGAGTTTCAGAACTTCCGCCTGGATCGCTGCCGGATCGAATCTTTCCTGCGCCGGGGTGGCGGTTGCTGGCGCGTTTCGATTAGTTTCCTGCGGAGAGGGCTGACATCCCGCAAAAGCCATGATAATCAGGCTCATAACGCAAACGAGTGCCAGTGACACTGCGCTTCTGTTCATCTGCATTTCCGACTCCTTTGAAGTCCAGTCAAAGAGCACTCTCTTTATGCCATAAAGAAGCACAAAAAGCACAAAATTGTTTTGCCCCGTCCGGTTGTTGACATCCTCACTTTTTTCGGATTATTGTTCGGGCATAACCTGCCTGTTTGTTGGTGAACACGAAATTTGAAAGGAGTAACCATGACTCGTTTTTTGAGATCCTCAAAATGCTGGTTACTAGAGCGAGCGATGCTCGCGATCATCACCCTGATAATTGCCGGAGTTTCAGTAGCAGCTCAATCATCTCAAAAGCATCCGGGCGCTAAGGGCGACGAACCGGTTTTCCTCGATTATCGAGGAGTAAAAATCGGATGGGTCGCGGATGAGGTGCGCAAGAAGCTGGGCAATCCAGCGAACAAGGGAGATGAACAGGACTTCTATGTCTTCAACGAGAAC
The DNA here is from genome assembly GCA_963728575.1 of uncultured Acidobacteriota bacterium. GTDB lineage: Bacteria > Acidobacteriota > Blastocatellia > Pyrinomonadales > Pyrinomonadaceae > PSRF01. The sequence goes on along the minus strand of CAVSKT010000011.1, from coordinate 309,568 downwards.
AAGGAGACCTGCCAGATCTTCTACGATAAGGGCAAAGTGACTGCCATCTCAGTGGATTTTGCGAATGGTGCGCGTGAAGTCATCACTCCGCAGCAAGTGTTTGGTGAAGACATCGAAGCGAAAAATGATGGCTCAAAGACCAGACTTGTACGTTATCCAAAAGCCGGGTTCTGGGTTTCATACAACCGGACCGGTGGTGATAGTCCAATTGTTACGGTGACCATCCAAAAAATGGCCCCGTGATCCTTGCGAACCACATCAAGGAACGGGCTTTCTTCGAAGGATTCAACAAGGTTGGAATTGTCGGCGCCTCCGCGCTTGAAGATGAGGGGCGCCGGTTGCACGAGTGGCTGGCGCGTGGTTATCACGGCGAGATGAGCTGGATGGCGCGCGCCGTCGAAAAACGTATTGATCCACGCGAGATCTTTCCGCAAGCGCGTTCAGTCGTTGTCGTAGCACTTAACTACTACACACCTCACGAGCATCAGCAAAATCCCTCGACAGGCAAAGTCTCTCGATATGCGTGGGGAGACGATTATCACGATGTGGTAAAGACGAAACTCGCGTCGCTGCTTTCGTGGATTCGCGAGCAGGAGCCGCGAGCAGAAGGAAAGATTTGTGTCGATATCCAGCCGGCGATGGATAAAGCATGGGCCGTGCGCGCCGGACTTGGCTGGCTTGGAAAACACTCAAATGTGATCACGCCTGAGTTTGGTTCGTGGGTCTTCATCGGCGAACTGCTTCTCAACCTTGAGTTGGACCACGACAGCGATCTTATCGAGGACCATTGCGGTACGTGTACGCTTTGCATCGATGCGTGTCCAACCGCTGCGATTACGGAGCCTTACGTCGTCGATTCAAACAAATGCATTTCGTACGCAACGATCGAACTGCGTGCGCCTGAGCTGCCGTCTGAATTCGAAGACAAACTGTCGGGATGGGTGTACGGTTGCGACATCTGCCAGGATGTTTGTCCGTGGAATCGTTTTGAAACCGTAACTAATGAAACGCGATTCGCACCGCGCGAAGGAAACGTCAACGCGGAACTGAGCGACATAAACGAGCTTACGCCTGAAACTTACGCAGAGCGTTTTCGCGGCAGTGCGATGAAGCGCGCAAAGCTGAGTGGTCTACAGCGCAACGCCCGCGCTTTGAATGTTGTGAAATCCCGCTAACTCCTGTAATCCTGTCTAAAGCATGCCACGCAACCCCAACTTCGCTCTCGAAATCACACAAAGTTTTGCCAAACAGACAATCATGGGATTGATCGGCGCGGAGCTAACTCGCGTTGAACCAGGCATTGTCGAGATCACGCTTCCGTATCGCGCCGACCTTGCGCAGCAGCATGGTTATCTTCACGCGGGTGTTGTTACGACTATTGCCGACTCCGCGTGTGGCTATGCGGCGTACACTCTGATGCCGCCAAACACTGAAGTGCTGAGCGTTGAGTTCAAAGTTAATCTTCTGCGTCCGGCTAAAGGCAAACTGTTCCTGGCGTCCGCTGAAGTGGTGAAGAGTGGCAAAACTTTGACGGTAGTTCGCGCTGATGTTTTTAGCCTGGACCACGAGGAACAGCGCACGCTGATAGCAACTATGCTGGGCACGATGATCTGTGTGTCGTAAGTAAAATGTGTCTCATTCATTCCATTGGCGGCGCGTTTACTCGACGACCGGAAGAGTTGCGCGACAAGCTGAGTTCGAAGGCGTCTGATCTGGTCAAACGCGCTTTCGATGACATCGATCCGGAACGCTTGATAGATCATCACGTTCACGTCGCGGGTCTGGGTGCGGGCGGAACTTTTGTTAATCGCAAAATGCGAACGTGGAAACATCCGTTTCATCGGCTCAAGTTTAAAGTCTACATGAGCTCGGCTGGCGCAACTGATGAAGACAAGGCTGACGCGCAGCTTGTCACGCGGCTCGTCGACCTTGTGAATAATATTCGAGGACACGGCAAACATCGTCTGCTCGGTTTCGATAAAAACTATCGCGCTGATGGATCGGCGAATCTTGAGAAGACCGAGTTTTATGTTCCTAACGAATACGTGTTTGAACTGGCGGAGCGCTATCCCGAGATCTTCATACCGAATATTTCGGTCAATCCGTACCGGCCGGATGCGATCGATGAGTTGGAGAAGTGGGCGCGGCGCGGCGCGCGTGTCGTGAAGTGGTTGCCCAACGCGATGGGAATCGATCCTTCCGACCCGAAGTGTGATCCGTTTTATCAAAAGATGAAGGAGCTCGATCTGATCCTGTTGAGCCACGGTGGCGAGGAGAAAGCGGTCGAGGCGGAAGAGGATCAAAAACTCGGAAATCCGTTGCTGCTGCGGCGCGCATTGGACCATGGCGTGAAGGTGATCGTTGCGCATTGTGCCGGACTCGGAGTAAACGAGGATCTCGACAGCAAAGATCGTCAGCCGGTCCACAACTTCGATCTGTTTTTGCGTTTGATGGATGAGAAGCGTTACGAGGGGCTGGTGTTTGGCGAGATCTCGGCGATGACGCAATTCAATCGTGTTGGTAAGCCGTTGCAGACGATTCTTGCGCGCGAAGATCTGCATGAAAGGCTTGTGAACGGAAGTGACTATCCGCTGCCGGCTGTCAACGTTCTGATTAGGACCCGGCCGCTGGTGAAGCAGGGTTTTCTCAGTGAGCCGGAAGGAAAAGAGCTCAAAGAAATTTACGATTTCAACCCGCTGTTGTTTGATTTCGTTCTAAAACGTACCGTTAAGCTGCCCGGAACGTCCAAAACCCTGCCTGCCTCCGTCTTCATGACCAATACAGTTTTGGGTGTTTGACCCGTCCTTAGAGTGCCAACGGGCGGGCGGCCACGGAGGGCCGCCCCTACAATTATTTTTGAAACTTTGCGAATTAACTGTACGGGCGGCCCTCCGTGGCCGCCCGCCCGCTGCCTCACTTCAAGGAGGCTATTTTGACCTGAGTTCGCCAGGGCGTATCATTGGCCTTTATGCAAGCTGTCGTGAACAGTAAAAGCGGTGTTTTGCGCGACTCGTATGGCCGTGCGATCCGCGATCTGCGTGTTTCGCTTACCGATCGTTGCAACTTCCGCTGCTTCTACTGTTTGCCTCACGGCGAGCCGCCAATCGCGCCGAAAGAAAAGATGCTGTCGTACGAAGAGATTGAGTACGTTTGCGAGCTCTTTGTGTCGCTCGGTATCCAGAAGATCCGCCTCACTGGCGGCGAACCCATGTTGCGACGCGACATTGAGACGATCATTCAGAAGCTCGGCAAGCTAAAACCGAGCCTTCACGATCTGGCATTAACAACAAACGGTTACTTCCTGCCCGAGCGCGCTCACAGTTTGAAAGAGGCTGGACTCGATCGCGTCACGATCAGTCTCGACAGTTTGAAACGCGATGTTTTCAAACGGATGACGGGCGTCGATGTTCTGGACAAAGTGCTGGCGGGGATTGCGGCAGCCAAAGAAGCACATCTCGAGCCGATTAAAATTAACGCGGTGATCGTGCGCGGTCACAACGAAGACGAGGTTGCTGACTTTGCGGCGTTTGCGCGCGAGCATGATGTGAAGATGCGCTTCATTGAATTTATGCCGTTGGATTCCGGGCATGAGTGGTCACGCGCAGACGTTGTTTCCGGCAAAGAAATTCGCGAACGCATCAACGAGCGCTTTCCAATGGTTCGCGTGGAAGTCGCGCGTGGATCTGATACATCGTCGCGGTATCGCTTCGCGGACGGCGCACCGGGTGAGATCGGAATTATTGCCCCCGTGACAGAACCGTTCTGCGGTGCTTGTTCGCGTATACGGTTAACTGCGGACGGTCAAATACGCACGTGTCTGTTTTCAACTGTCGAGCACTCGTTGCGCGACGTGGTTCGCAGTGGCGCCAGTCGCGCTGAGATTGTCGAATACATCGAATCAGTTATACTCAAAAAGGAACCACGCCATTTCATCAACGACCCAGGTTTCGTCACCCCCTCACGCACCATGAGTTTTATTGGCGGTTAGGAGTGCACTATGAGCACTAAAGTAGAAGCCACCATCGACGACCTCCTCAAGGTCAAGCAAAAAGCAGAAATTGTAAACGGAGAAATAATCCTCATGTCTCCAACAGGCGTTTCCCGGGTTATGCCGGCGACGAAATATTTTCCTCACTGCGCGATTACAGCAAACTTCAGAAATACGGTCGGGCTCTCAGCGATAACAAGGCATTCGTCGTAAATCTTCCGCATCGTAAATCATTCAGTCCAGACGCGGCGTTCTATGTCGGCCCGGAAGCGGGAATGAAGTTTTATCAGGGTGCGCCGGTGTTTGCGGTCGAGGTTCGCAGCGAGGGCGACTACGGACCACGAGCCGAACGCGAGATGGCGGCAAAGCGTGCTGACTATTTCGCGGCGGGAACGCTGGTGGTGTGGGATGTTGATCTGTTGAGCAAGAACGTCGTTCGAGTGTACCGCGCGAGTGAAACTGAACCCACTATTTATCGCCGCGGGCAGTTGGCGGAAGCTGAACCCGCTGTGCCGGGATGGACCATGCCCGTGGACGCTCTGTTTCCGGAAGAATAAGTACCAAAGAGCAAAATGATCCGAACTTTGTAGCCGTTAAACCGGTTGTTCAATCTCCTTCACGACCCGCAGCCCTGACGACAGCGCCCCTTGAATCCACGAAAACCACGGCGAAAGGTGTTCACCTGCGAAGTGAATTCTTCCTTCGCGCGCGGACGCTGTGAAGAAGTCCATAGGTCCAACAAATGCCCACGCGCCGCGGGACCATTCATCATTGAGCCAGCACTTCGAAACACCGCGTTCAAAACTCTCGCGGAGGCCGAAAAAGATCCCGTTCAATAGTTTTAGCGTCGATTCAATTCGATCTGTTTCTTTGAGTCGCGTGATCCTCTCCGCCTCACCCGGTCGTGCGTAAGACATCAGGATTCCGCGTGGACCAGGCTGGCTCCACGTCGGCTGCCACACCTCGATTGCACCCTTCGTAAAAGCAAACCCGCTTAACCCCTTTCCTTCCCAAAAGCGATTTTTCGTTTGGAGGTAAACGCGCGAGACCGCATCGTACTGAGTATTTTTTATGCTGTCTCTCTTCCGCGGCGACAATCCAGGCAATTCGATATCACGTAAAACTGAAAACGGGATCGTGCAAACAACACTATCCGCGGTCACTGTTTGCTGTCGCCCATCATGTAAGACGACTACCCGCGCTTGTTTCGCGTCCTGATCGATCCTCACCACTGCACTCCCGTACTGGATCTTCCCGCCAAGCCTCTCGGCAAACGCTTTCGGAAGAAGGTCCATTCCACCTTTGATCTGGTGCCATTGCTCCGGCTTGCCACCTAAATCTTCACCGTAATGCCGGCTCATCGCATCAGTAAAACCATCGATCGGCACTTCCTCTCGATCACCTCGATCGAACCGCACCGCACTCAGCCGACTTGGATAGAAGGGTTCGAGTGGCAGCGCAAACTCTTTTACATACTTGAGCGTGAGATCGTGCGTGTCACGAATACGAGCGGCGCCGGCTTCCGCGTAAAGCCCATCCGCAAACGGTTCGCGCAACGTGTGAACACGTCCGCCCGGACGCACGCGCGCTTCAAGAATGGTTACATCATGCCCGAGTTTTGAAAGTTCATACGCAGCAACAAGCCCCGCCATTCCGGCGCCCAAAACGAGCACCTTCCTGGCCGGGGCTGTTAGAACTACGCTTCGGACCGCACCAGATAACTGAGGTCGGTTCAGTCCAGCTGCGGCAACTGCGACCGCGGTTCGCCTTAAGAACTGACGGCGAGTTAGTGCCAAGTAATTATCTTCCTCTGCCTCTTCGTCGAGAGTTTCTCGGCCGGCTGGCCGGAGGATTCGATCGAGTCACTGTACGAGAAGCCGGCGTCGCAGGTTGTGCCGCAGGTTCCTCTGGCGGCTTTGGAGGCATATCAGCTTTGGAGTATCTCGGCAACAAATCATCACGCGTCGCTAGCTGATAAACCGCCCATGCCACGACCATCGCATCCTTCTTTACGTCGTCGACGAGAATGCGTTCATAGGTATCGAGGTTCGTGTGCCACGTGTTTGAGCCATATTCGATTGGATCCTGGCCCATGCCAATGCCCGGCAGTCCGGCCTGACTAAATGATGTGTTGTCGGAACCTCCAAGCCTGCGACTGCGTGATGTAACCGCGCCAACCACGCCATCGCCGGAGAACGGCTCGAGAATTTTCCGCAGTATTTGCGCGGCTTCAGGTGGTCCAAACACTGACGCGCCTCGAACGCGTCCGGTGCCGGAATCGATGTTGAAGTAGCCACCAAATTTCTCGTAACCGGGTTTTGGATCTTCAAACGAACCGAAATGTTGTTTGACGTATGCAATCGAACCGAGCAGGCCTTGCTCTTCACCACTCCACAGCGCGACGCGAATCGTGCGTCGCGGCTTAACGCCGAGTGTTTTTAAAATTCGCGCCGCTTCCATCATGATCGCGCAGCCGATGGCGTTGTCAGTCGCGCCCGTTGCCGCATGCCACGAATCGAGATGGCCGCCAAGCATAATCACTTCGTCCGCTTTATCCGTTCCACGAATTTCACCGATGGTGTTGTATGAAGTACGGCCTTCCGGATAGGTGCGGTTGACGATGTTGAATTCGAGTTCGACGTCGGTGCCGTCGCTGAGGATGCGTGTGATGCGTCCAAAGTCTTCATTACTCATCACAACCGTTGGCACCACTTTGTTCACGTCAAACGTGCTGTTATTAAAAGCTCGAATCTGCCGGAACTCACGCCCGGCATCGTTCACTCTAATTGCCGCGCCGTTATCTTTTAGGAAGGCGTCGAGTTGTTGCGCGATTTGACGATTAGTAAGCGGACGCGGTGCGTTCGGTACAGGCGTGGGAGTTGGCGAAGGCGACGGGAATGCGAACGGGCGCGCGTTTGGACCATATCGTTGTTGCGCCTGCTCATCGGTGATCCGTTTAGCAGGAGGATTTAAGTTAACCCCTAACGAAGCGGCTTTTCCAACTAGTACGATTTTCCCGCGCACTCTGTTTTTGTTGTTCGAGAAAAACAAGTTGAGCTGGTCCTGTGACGCGCGTTCAGGCAGGACCAGGTGATACGCCTTTGCGAGTACGGTCCCTTTCGTACTCGGCGTCCATGCCAAAACTTCGCAAACGAGTGGATCTTTAACTGGCGAGATCAGATGTGCGGTCAGTCGCTCGTTGGCCCAACCGGGATATTTAAAGTCCCATGGCTCGAGGTGGGCATTTTCCAGTCCCCACGCCGTCATCTGCTTAACGGCCCATTCTGCGGCGGCTTTGTGATTTGGCGAACCGGTCAGCCGTGGTCCATAAACGTCCGTAAACATGTGCATGGTCTTCATGATTTGCGAACGTTCCATCGCTTCGGTGCGAATACGGGCCAACATATCGCCGCCACCGTTTTGCGCGGCAACAGGAACCGAGAGCAGCGAAAAGATGATTGAGAGAGCGACAACGCGTCGTTTCAGCATGTGTTTTTGTCTCCGGGAGAACGGTTGGGTTGGATTGCCAGCGCCTTAGATTATAGACTACCTCTACACTAATGGAGAATATCTATGAGCGCAGGAATCAAACCAAAGCCAAGGGATACTTCTGAAAGCAGTTCGCTGCCAAACTCTCGCCGCGTATACATCAATGGGAAGTTGCCGGGTGTGCGAGTCCCTTTTCGTGAAATCGCGCAGAACCCTTCGCGTAATTTCGAAGGCAGTTTAGCGACGAATCCACCAGTTCGCGTTTACGAGACGAGTGGCCCATGGGGCGAAGTCGATTCGAGTTGCGACGTTCGTGAAGGACTACCTCAACTGCGGCGCGAATGGATCATCGGACGGGGCGACGTCGAAGAGTACGACGGTCGCGATCCACAGCCTATCGATGATGGGTATTTGACTTTCGATGCCGCAAACCGCGCGCGTGTGAAAGACGTCGGGCGGCTTGAAGACTTTCCGTTGATGCGCCGTACTGTAATGCGAGCGAAGGCGGGCTCGTGTGTAACTCAACTTCACTACGCGCGTCGAGGGATCATTACTCCCGAAATGGAGTTCATCGCGATTCGAGAAAACCTCGGACGCGAAGCAGCGTGGGACATCGCAGGTGACGCGCCTCGTGATTCGCTTCTGCATCAACACCCCGGCCAATCATTCGGAGCTTCGATTCCTGCTTTTGTGACGCCGGAGTTTGTGCGCTCGGAAGTTGCACGTGGTCGCGCGATCATTCCAGCGAACATCAATCATCCCGAGTCGGAGCCGATGATCATCGGGCGCAACTTCCTCGTAAAGATTAATGCCAACATTGGAAACTCCGCAGTCGCCTCATCGATAGAAGAAGAAGTCGACAAGATGCGTTGGTCCATTCATTGTGGTTCAGACACGGTGATGGACCTCTCAACCGGAAAGAACATTCACGCAACGCGCGAATGGATCATCCGCAACTCGCCGGTACCCATCGGCACAGTGCCGATTTACCAGGCGCTCGAGAAAGTCGGCGGCAAAGCCGAAGAACTGACCTGGGAGATTTTCCGCGACACGTTGATTGAGCAGGCGGAGCAGGGCGTTGACTACTTTACTATTCATGCCGGCGTGCGACTCGCCTACATTCCGCTAACGGCCCGCAGGACGACGGGGATCGTCAGTCGTGGCGGATCGATCATGGCGAAGTGGTGCCTGGCCCATCATGAAGAGAGTTTCCTGTACACGCGTTTTCGCGAGATCTGCGAAATCATGGCGGCGTACGATGTTTCGTTTTCATTGGGTGATGGCCTGCGTCCGGGATCGATTGCTGATGCAAATGACGAAGCGCAGTTTGCGGAGCTGGAAACGCTTGGTGAGTTGACGAAGATCGCGTGGGAAAACGATTGCCAGGTCATGATCGAGGGACCAGGTCACGTGCCGATGCACCTGATCAAGGAAAATATGGACAAGCAGTTGGAGACTTGTAACGAAGCGCCGTTCTACACGCTTGGACCACTGACGACCGATATCGCGCCCGGATACGATCACATCACGTCCGCCATCGGCGCCGCGATGATTGGGTGGTTTGGGACGGCGATGCTTTGCTACGTCACGCCGAAAGAGCATCTCGGTTTGCCGAACAAGAAAGACGTGAAAGATGGCGTGATCGCTTACAAACTCGCAGCGCATGCGGCGGATTTAGCTAAAGGTCATCCCGGCGCGCAGTATCGCGACAATGCGCTCTCGAAAGCGCGCTTCGAGTTTCGTTGGGAGGATCAGTTCAACCTTTCCCTCGACCCGGAGGTAGCGCGCGAGTATCACGACGAAACCCTGCCACAGGAAGGCGCGAAGCTAGCGCACTTCTGTTCGATGTGCGGCCCTCACTTCTGTTCCATGAAAATCACACAGGACGTGCGCGAGTATGCGGCACAGAAGGAACTCCACGAGTCGGAGGCTTTGAGAGTTGGAATGAATGAGAAGGCCCAGGAATTCAAAGATTCCGGTGGCGAGATCTATCGCGGTGTAAAGGACGTTTAGGTATTTGTGTTCCGTCCCGGCTCAGGTGTGCGAAAATACACACACCAAACGAGCCGGGAGGGAGGAAGTGGAACTAAGGCCGCGGGAATCGGAGATGCTGGTCGCGGCGGGCTATGATCAAAAGTCGCGCATCCTCCAAGTTGTGTTCAGAACTGGCGGGACGTATCGCTATAAAGATGTCCCGTCCGATAAATACACCGAGCTAATCAGCGCTGATTCGATTGGGAAGTACATGCACAAACACATCATCGGTCATTACGACTATGAACGTGACTAGTGTTGCCGCAACTCAATAGCCTTCAACAACCGCGCGATGCCGCGACTTACGTACGCTCCCAACGCAACGAGCCCGAGCACAACGATCGAGTAACAACTCACAGTTGATATCAACAACAAGAGGTGCATTCGATTCGAGAAGTCAGCTAACAGCAAGAAGCTGACGATGAACAGGCCCTCGACGAAGAATGCGACTAAGATTGCCAGTTTAAAATTTCGTTCACTCCGATCGATGCGGGCCAACGCCGCGGCTCTAACTTCATCAAGTTTCACAGTTTGTGCCATTGCGAAATCTCCTTCCTTACAACCGACCCGCGATCACTACTGCGATCACGATAAACTCGATAACTGCCAAAACGATCAACACTCTCTTTATCATCTCTCTTCACTCCTTTTTGAAACTCCTGCGCAAGCTTTCCAGTCCATAAGCGAGCCGCGATTTCACCGTCCCTACCGGAATCTCCAACACCGCGGCTGTCTCCACCAACGACATTTCATGCAAGTAAAACAGCACTACAACCGCACGGCTCGCAGGCGATAGACTCCCAACCAACTGCGGCAACGTCTCAATCAACTCACGCGGAAACTCACCTTCGCGCTCATTCGACGGAACAGCCGTCAGCGTAGCTTCATCCCTGACTTGATCGGTCCAACGCCGCTCCCGGTTCAAGTATCGAAATGCTTCTCGCGATGCGATCTGATAAGTCCAGGCGCGAAACGCTTCCGGCTCTCGCAGCCAACCGAGCTTCCGGTAAATGCGAATGAAGACTTCCTGCAAGATGTCTTCCGCCAGATGCTGGTCGCGCACGAGACTGACGATGTATCGAAACAACGGATCCTGAACACTCTTGAAGAGCTCGTTCAAAGCCTCGCGATTGCCGGACTGCGCCTGTAACACCCACCAACTTTCCCGTTGCGATGCTACCTCACCGGCCATGCACCTATTATGACCCGCGAAATGATGATTAGGTTCGAATTGTGGTATTTTGACGGCGCCGTCCAGCATTCATATATCCACGAGGTTTACCTATGCGTTCTATTCAACTTTGCGCGCTCATGATTTCGTTAGTCGTGCCCCAACTCGCGCACGCGCAAAAGCGAACTGCGACCGGCACAGTCCCGCCCGCGCAATTTACCGATCCGCAACGCAAGCAAAAACTCGCCGCCGCATTTCCGGAGATCGAACGGCTGTTTAAGACGTGGATGGAGCGACTACAACCGCCGGGCGCAGTTTTCGGTGTGATCATCGACGGCGAACTGGCCTTCGTAAAAGCTGCGGGCGTTCGTGAGAAGACGAACAACGCGCCGGTCACGCCGGAAACAGTATTTCGCATCGCTTCGATGACCAAGAGTTTCACTGCGATGGCGATATTGAAGCTGCGCGACGAAGGAAAACTGTCGCTGGAAGATCCTGTGTCGAAGTATGTGCCCGAGCTTGCGAACTTGCCGTATCCAACCAGTGATTCGCAAACGCTGAACATTCGTCATTTGCTTACGCACTCCGAAGGTTTTCCGGAAGACAACCCATGGGGCGACAGGCAATTGCACCAACCTGATAAAACGATGCGCGAATGGATGCGCACGGGCATTCCATTTTCAACATCGCCCGGTACCGCTTTCGAATACTCAAACTACGGCTTCGCAATCCTGGGCCAGATCGTTGCAAAAGCCTCCGGCCGCACTTATGAAGACTACGTTCGCGACAACATTCTGAAGCCGCTCGGCATGACGGCATCGACGTTCGAACAGTCTGCCGTACCTGCGCAACAGGTCGCACTTGGTTATCGACGCGAAGACAACACGTGGAAACCTGAACCGATTCTGGCGCATGGTTCCTTCGGAGCCATGGGAGGACTTTGGACCAACGCGCACGATCTCGCCAGATACGTCGCGTTTTTGATGTCGGCGTTTCCGCCGCGCGATGAACCGGATCGTGGTCCAGTCAAACGTAGTAGCGCTCGCGAGATGCAGCAGCTCTGGCGCACGTCGGCTTCCTCAGCGTTCCGTGCGACAGTCGATGCGCCACTTCAGATCGGATCCGGCGGGTATGGCTATGGTCTCGGTGTCTCGCATGATTGTCGCTACGCGTATGTTGTTGGGCATGGCGGCGGACTACCTGGCTACGGTTCACTGATGCGGTGGCTGCCGGGATACGGCGTGGGTTTGATCGGAATGTCAAACCAGACATACCAGGGATTTAACGGACTCTTCAATGATGTTACTGCAGCGCTTCATCGCACGGGTGCGTTGCAGCCGCGCCTTGTGCAGCCGTCGCCGGCGTTGCTGAGTCTGCAGTCAGAGGTTTCACAGTTGATTATCAAGTGGGACGATAGCCTTGCGAATCGAATTGCCGCGGATAATCTTTTTCTCGACGTGGCCGCGGAAGTGCGTGCGAGTCGTTGGAAAGAGTTAGCCCAACAGCATGGCACCTGCCGGCCGGCGACGTCAATTAATCCTGAAAATGCATTGCGTGGCGAATGGCGAATGGCGTGCGATCGTGGCTGGCTCAACGTGTACATTACGCTTGCGCCAACGATGCCGCCAAAGGTCCAACTCATCAATATTAATCCCGTGATGCCGCCTGACGCGGAGATGACGAAGACGGCGGAAACGATCGTGAAGCTACTGGGCGCGTGGGATGCGAAGGTCGTAGAAGCTATCGCGGCTCCGGGTCTGGATGTTGAAAAAGTTCGCCGTCAGGTTGCGGCGGCTGCGGCGTGGGGAAGTTGTAAACTCGGCGACCCGCTTGGTGGGAATGGAACACGCAACAGTACGGTCAGGCTCACGTGTGATAATGGACCACTGCAAGCGCGAATAGCTCTCGATCCAGGTACGCGCAAGTTAACGAATCTGGATCTGGTCCCCATGCGCGAACAACGCTGCGTTCCATAGGAACCAAATCCGCGTTAATCCGTGTATCCGGCTTTACGTTGCATCTCTCGGAGCGCCTCAGGGATGAACGACGTGATCTGATAGGTCTCCTCACGACCATCAGCGAAACTCTGATAGAGATTGAAATCCGGAAGCGAAAGACAGCTCAGCGGCGACTGGTGATTGTAGCCGGTATCGAGTCCGACGGCGCTGTGAGAAATGTAGATCCCGTGCCGGCCCAGTCTCCCGCGCAAAGGCAGCAACGGCGTCGGCGTATGTCCAAACACGCACGGCTTGCCGCGATAGTTTTTGTAAAAATCCATGTCGCGCATCCACAACAGCGATACCTTTGAGCTCTCGCGCGGATGCTTTCCCTCGTCAAGTCCGGCGTGGACGTAGATCGCGAGCTCGTCTTCGTGGTAAAACGGCATTTCCTCCATAAACGCGAGATGCTCGGGCGGAAACGATTGCTCGAAGAGACGTCTCATCTCTTCAAGATCTTTTTCGCTGTCCACTCTGACAGATTTTCCGGTGTACTGCTCAAACGTTCGCTCGCCGCCAACGACCGGCGTCAGCCATATGTTCGTCTGCCCATGAAGAAAATCCATCAGCATCTGCTCGTGATTTCCTCTCAGGCAAATAACTTTTTCAGGGTTCTCGGTGGTTAGTTTGAGGATGTGTGAGACGCAACCCGGCGCATCGGCGCCGCGATCGATCAAGTCTCCCAGAAAAACGAGCGTATCTGTTTCGGGATCGCGCGGCAGCATGTCAAGCAAGGCGAGAAGCTGCGCGCAACGGCCATGTATGTCACCCACAACAAAAGTTCTCATTCAGACTGGTCCCCTGGTACCTGACGTTGGCTCTTAATGCGATTCATCAACTCGACGAAACGTGGATCCTCGTGCATGTCGGCCCAGTTTGGATCAGACTCAAACCAGTTGTAGTTTTCATTTCCGAGACTGATCGCCGTTTCCAACCATCTCAACGCTTCCACCTGGCGTCCCTGCAAAAGATAAGCAGACGCAAGCCAGTAGGATATATCGTAATCCGCCTCGGCAACCTGTCTGACCTTCGGTGTGAGTTGTTCGTTAGCTTTCGTATGCTGCCCCTGCGCGCTCAAAGCGATTGCAAGAATCGGCCGCACGCCGTCCATTTGCGGATGCCGCTGTAAAACCTGTTGAAGTGTTTGAATGGCTACATCGACTTCGCCTTTGTAGTAGAGCAAGCGAGCGCGAAACACTTTAATCAGCGGATGTTCAGGCTCGAGTTCGGCCCCTTGATCGAGTTCGCGCATCGCGTCGTCATACTGTCGCTGGTACATGAAGATGCGAGCGCGATTGTAACTCGCGAGCACTCGTTCGCCCGGATTCAACCTTACCATGCGATCAAAACTGCGCAGGGCCTTTTCATAATCACCGTCGAGCCGTGCGACCACTCCGCGCACAAACTGAACACCCGAATCGTTCGGATATTCATCACGCAACAGATCTACTTCCGTTCGCGCTTTCTCCTTGTGCCCGCCGGTGAGATAGATAAACACCATGTGCATTCGCGCTTCGAGCAACTTCGGATCGAGCCCCAGTGCTTTTCGAAAAGCATTCTTCGCCTTTTCGTGATCGCCGGCTTGTCCGAGGCCTTTCAACACTCGATTCACGTAGCTACTACCGAGCGCCGAGTAAGCGAGCGCAAAGTTCGGATCTATCTCGATGGCGCGGCGGAAGTGTTCGATACTTGCATCAAGATGCTCCCGCTCGATCGTGTGATAAATAAAATTCGCCAGACAATCACGCCCGCGCAGGTACTCTTCAGTCGCGGCAGCATCGGCGGTTGTTTTCCTCGCCAGTTCGTCTTTCTCGTCAGGGCTCAATTCGAGGCGCAGTCCTTCGACTATGCGCTGCACGATTGTGTCCTGCACGGCGATGATGTCGCTCGCGTCGGCATCGATGCTCTCGCTCCAAAGAATCTCGCTGGTACGGACGTCCAGCAGTTGAGCTGTTACGCGTAACTTGTCACTCGCGCGAAGGAACGTCGCGGTAAGAATTGCGTCAACGCTGAGATCGCGGCCCGCTTCAGCAGCGTCAACAGTTCTGTTTTGATATTTCACTATCACTGACGAAGGCCGCACCACGAGGGAACGCACACGCGCCAGCTCGGTGATGACCGCATCCGCGAGCGAGAACTGATAGAAATCGATCTCACGATCATTACCGACATTCTTGAATGGAAGAATCGCGACACTCCTGCGATCTCGATCTCCCAAACTCATCATCGGACTCGAATCGCCACTCCGTCCTCCTGACCTCGAACCTGATGGCGAACTGTCAGCGCTCTTGCTGCCGGTTAACCATCGCAGTGCGCGAGTGACCGGACTTTCCTGTTTCAAATGTTTCGGCGCGACGGGCGTGGTGGTTTCATCGATGCCGGGCAACGTGTCTGATCCAAGGTCGCGATTTATCGAGCGAAGATCTTCCGCGAAATATGAAATCTTCTGGTAACGATTGCGGGGATCTTTAGCGAGTGTTTTGTCGAGAACTGATTGCAAACGGGCGGGCACGCGACCCGGCCTGACTTTCGCCAACGGCTCCGGTTCGTCATTGAGAACTGCGTGACGCACCTCGATCGCAGTCTGACCCTGGAAGGGCCAGGTGCCGGTTAGCATTTCGTAAAGCAGCACGCCGGTTGAAAAAATGTCAGCGCGTGAATCAACACGATCGCCACGGGCTTGCTCGGGCGCCGCATACGTCGCCGTGCCGTACGGAACGCCGACTTCGGTGAGCTCGGTGTGGTGAATGCCTGAAGTACGTGCAGCCTCATCGTCGAGCAGCTTCGCGAGTCCGAAGTCTAAAACCTTGACCTGGCCCGTTGGAGTAACCATCACGTTGCCGGCTTTGATGTCGCGATGAATAATTCCGCGAGCGTGCGCTGCGCCCAGTGCTTCCGCAGTTTGCAACGCGATGGACAAAGCACTTTCGAGCGACAGTGGGCGTCCGTTTACAAGCTGCCGCACGTTTCGCCCCTCGATGTACTGCATTGCGATGAAGTGGATACCGTTAATTTCGTTGAGATCGAAGATGGTGCAGATGTTTGGGTGATCGAGTGCAGAGGCAAGACGTGCTTCGCGCTCGAAGCGTTTGAGGTTCGCTTCGCGCGCTGTAAGCTCGGCGGGAAGAACTTTGATCACCACCGTGCGGCCGAGTTTCGAATCGACGGCTTTATAGACCGTGCCCTGTCCGCCCTCACCGAGCTTTTCGAGAATTTTGTAATTGCCCAGCGTCGAGCCAATCATTGGACAGTTTTTAGCCACAGATTACACAAATTAGCCGTGCAATCTGTGGCTTATCTTATTCCGAGATGCCTACCTGCCACAGCATAAACGCATAGTCAAATGCCTGCTCGCGAAGTGCATCGTAGCGCCCGGATGCGCCGCCATGGCCCGCGCCGAAGTTCACTTTCAACAGCAGCGGGTTCGTATCAGTCTTCATCGCACGCATCTTAGCCACGAGTTTCGCGCCTTCCCAGTATGGCACCTGGCTATCGTTTACTGAAACCTTCACGAGCGTCGCCGGGTAATTCTTCTTCTCGATGTTATCGTAAGGCGAATACTTCTTCATGTATTCATAAGCAGCCTTCTCATTCGGATTGCCCCACTCGATGTATTCGCTTGTTGTCAGCGGGATGCTCGCATCGAGCATCGTGTTAAGCACGTCAACAAACGGCACATGTGAAACGACTGCCTTGAAAAGATCGGGACGCAGGTTGGACACAACGCCCATCAACAAACCCCCAGCGCTTCCACCCTCGACCACCAACCGGTCCTTCGACGTGTATTTCATTTTGATCAGTGCTTCGGCACAGGCGATGAAATCGGTGAACGTATTCATCTTGGTCATCATCCTGCCGGCTTGCCGCCACTCTTCGCCCATCTCGCCGCCACCGCGAATGTGACCAATCACGAAAATCACTCCGCGATCGAGAAGACTGAGTCGATTCGATGAGAAAGTCGGTGAAATCGAATAACCGTAAGAGCCGTAGGCGTAAAGAAGCAACGGCGCCGTGCCGTCGAGCTTGACTCCTTTTCGATAGACCATCGACATCGGAATCTTTGTTCCATCTGAAGCTGTCGCAAACACGCGCTCGGCCTTGTAGTTGTTGCGATCGAATCCGCCGGGCACTTCCGTCTGTTTCAGCAGCGTCGACTTACCGGTGATCATGTCGTAATCGAACACTGAATAAGGCGTGACGAGCGAGTTGTAGCCGTATCTCACGACACTCGTGTTGAACTCACGATTTGAAGTCAGATTGGCGGAGTAAACGGGTTCGGGAAATTTGACGTTGTGACGTTTGTTGGTTTTGAAGTCGACGACTTCGAGTTGTTCCAAACCGCTTTCCCACTCCGACAGCACAGCGTGATCTGAGAAGAGACTGATCCCGTCGAGTTTCACGGTTGGTCGATGGGCCACAAAGTCTTTCCAATTCTTCTCTGACGGATCGTTCACAGGCGCGGTGACGACACGAAAGTTCTTCGCGCCTTTGTTCGTTCGGATGTAGAAAAGACCATCACGATGATTAACGTCGTATTCGTGCTCGGGCTGTCGCGTAATAATGGTCCTGAGAGCGGCTGCCGGTTCCGCCGCGAGAAGATAACGAACCTCGGTTGATGTCTTGCTGACGTTATCGAGAAAGACCACTTTCTTGTCGAGTGATCGCCACGTTCCGATATCAAACATCTCGTCCTTTTCGTCGTAGACGAGGTCGGTCTTGTCAGTTCCCAGAACATGCCGGAAAAACTTGTCGCTTCGTTTTGTGACCGGGTCCTCCGTGACATAGAAAAACGTCTTGTTGTCGTTGGCCCATGCGAAGCTGGTCACACGCTCGATCTTTTCCGGAAATAGTTGGCCTGTACGCAGATCTTTGACTTGCAGTAAGTATTGACGATAGCCGGTATTGTCAGTGCTGTAGGCGATCAGGTTTCCGTCGTCGCTTGGGATCAGCATTCCGACGCTCATGAACGTCTGGCCCTTCGCCAGTTCATTCTGATCGAGAATGATCTCTTCCGGAGCCTGGAGGCTGCCTTTCTTGCGACAATAGATCGGATACTGTTTACCTTTCTCAGTTCTGCTGTAATAGAAATAGTTTCCATTACGATAAGGCACGTTCTCGTCAGTCTCTTTGATGTGACTGATCATTTCATCGTAGAGCTTTTGCTGAAGCGCCGCAGTATGTTTCATCGCAGACTCGGCGAAGCTGTCCTCGGCCTTTAGATAAGCTTGCACCGAGGGATTCGCTTTTTCGCGAAGCCAGAAAAAATCGTCAACGAGCGTTTCTCCGTGAATGTTTGTGGTCTTTGTTTTCTTTTCTGCCATTGGTGGTTGAGGCGCGCCCGCTCCTCCATTCGACTGCGCGATAACGTTGCTATTTATCGAAAGAACACACGTAACAAAGAGCGCGAGCACATATCTCAAATGGGAGTGATTTCTCATAGCGCACCTTCCTCATAAAAGCGACTGTCATAAATAAGGGGAGACAGCTTTTGGGCTACCGGCGCACGGCCGGTTAATCGTGAACCGTTCAACCACGAGGCGGGTCACCCCAGCCTGACTTCACATACTTACCATCCTGAACGATGCAGGGAACTGTGGGATCGCCGTTCGAGAATGCAAACATCTCTTCGCGCCGCTCGCGATCATTCTGCGCGTCATAGTCGAGATATTGCATGCCCTGTGAGTCGTAATACTCGCGCGCTTGCTGGCAATAAGGACATCCCGGCTTTGTGTAAATTACTAACGCCAAATCGATTACCCCCGTGGTTTATGTTTGAGCAGCGAGCGATTATACTGCCGCTGCCTATGAGTCAACAAAGCGGCCCGGATGATAGCGCGGCGGATCTGCTCGATCCTTACGAGAAGCTCATCAGTCTCGAGATAATGGGCAACGAAGTCACCGTTCCGGAGAAGAACCGGTTGTTGAGGTGTTTTCAGTATCTTTCGATCAACACGATCTCATACGGCGATTTTTGTTGGAATGGTGAGTGTACGAATTGCCAGGTTTGGTATCACTCAAAAGGGCAGAGTGAACAGAGCGACAGGCCGGCGTTGTCTTGTCGTCTCGAGTGTGAGGAAGGAATGGTGATTACAAAGCTCAGCAGGTTCATCGAGCTCGAAGGAATCACGAAATAAATCCAGCCACAGATCCGCACAGATCTGTGGCTGGATTTTTCAAAACTAGGCTCAAAGGGCCGAACTAATATTTCGGCACACTCGGATCTACTTCATTCGACCAACCGATAATCCCGTCTTTGAGGTTCATGAGTCTACCCTGAAATCCCGAACGCTGAAGCGCGTCGATCGCGCGTGCGCTGCGCCCGCCCATCTTGCAATGGACCACAGTTTCGCGATTCGGATCGATCTCGTTCATTCGCGTCAGTATCTGGGCCAAAGGAATGTGTATGGAGTTGGGAATAGTGCCGATCGCGACTTCATGATCCTCGCGCACGTCGATGATTTGAATGTCGTCGCCGTTTTCGAGCCGTTGCTTAAGTTCAGTTGAGGTGATTTCTTCCATAGTTCATGTATCTTAGCCTCATGCGTTACACTTTGACCAACATCTCCCGCTAAACGAAAGGCCTGGCCATGAGATTCGAGTTCTACACCGAAGCCCTCGATAACGTTCCCAAACTGTCAGTCGATGGAACAGTTGACAACAGCATTCATTTCTCACACTGGCAGGGAAATACGACGCCGCCGGAAGTGAAGGCTGATACCTCAACTGAGATCGCACTCAACCTCGTCGCGTCGCCAAACAGAGCCGCGTTAACGAATAACATCGAACTCGTCACCAACAATCATTTCGACACTGACGGTGTTCTATCGGTTTGGACCGTGCTTACGGGTGAACGCGCACTCGCACATCGAGATTTGCTAATCGCTGCTGCTGAAGCCGGCGACTTTTCGGAGTACTCGAGCGACGATGGAGTGCGCGTCAGTATCGCGATACAAGGTTCGGATCAGGCGAGTCCGAATAACGACGACGGCTCACCGCTTGCGCGACTCCTTGCGGGTGAAGACGTCGACGACGACGCTCGCGCGTATGAACTCGTTCTGCCCGAAGTCGAAGGGCTGTTAACTAACATCAACAATTATGAATCTCTCTGGCGCGAAGGTTGGCAGAACGTAGTGGCAGCGATCGAAAGTTTCGAACGCGGTAAGTCGAGCGTCACTGAGTATTCCGAGTCGCGGATCTCACTCGTCACGCTCGCTCCCGAACTCTTCGACGGCGCTAGTTTTCGTCCAACCAAGCATGCCGCGCCATACACGGCGATCTCGAAATTCGCGAAAGGTGAGCTTTTCCTGATCGCGATTCCAACGAGCGGCGGCTGGTTCTATCGTCTCGATTATCCTTACTACTCGTGGGCTGAAACAGTTGTGCGTCCGCGCGTGCACCGGCGCGATTTGACGGGCGTGTTGCAGTTGCTCAACAGCAAAGAAATGAACCGGGAAGGACGTTGGCAAACTGACAATCGCGAGATGACCTCGGCCGTTAAGTTTCTCGACAGCAGTGGGACGCTTGTCGCATCGCGAATCGAACCTGGCGCCGCCGCGGAAGTGTTAACAGATTCATTAAAGCTTGCATCGGCCTTCTTGCTTGAGCTTTGAACGATGCACGACGTAATTATCATCGGTGCTGGACCAGCAGGGCTCTCGACAGCTTTCTGGTGTGATGAGTTGGGCCTTGACACGCTCGTGCTCGAACAAGCCGAGAAGATCGGCGGTCAACTTCATCGAGTCTACAATCCGATCGGAAATTATTTGGGATTGAAAGCTCGCGACGGTCAGGAGCTACTCGAGCTCTTTACGAAGGATGTTGACTCTGCCGAGTTTGATCTTTGGACGGGCGCGCAGATCAGTTCAGTCGATCTAAAAGCGCATCGCATCTCGTTGGAGAGTGGTGAAAATCTTCAGTCGATTGCGATTGTGATTGCGACCGGCGTTAGACCAAGAGAGCTGGGCGTGCCAGGTGAGAAAGAGTTTGCCGGGAGAGGAATGATAGAATCCGGCGCTCGCGATCGAGAGCTCTTCGCAGGGCAGGATGTTTGTGTAGTGGGCGGCGGAGATGCGGCCGTGGAGAACGCGCTGTTGTTAGCCGAGGTGTGTCCGACGGTCACCCTCGTCCATCGGGGCAAGAAACTTCGGGCCAGGCGCGAACTGGCCCAGCGCCTTCAGCCAAACCACCGTATCACGGTTTTCACCGAATCGGTGCTCACGCGTATTATCGGCGATGAAAAAGTGCAAGCGGTAGAAATTCAGCGCAGAGAGGGATTGAAGCCTTTCCAACTTGCAGTGCGCGGCGTGCTCATCAGGATCGGCGTCGAGCCGAATACCGAGTTGTTTCGCGAGCAACTCGAAGTGGATGAAAAAGGGTTTATCGTCGTAGATAGCCTGCAAGAGACTAAGACGCCAATGGTCTTTGCAATCGGTGACGTCTCGAATCCGACTGCACCAACCATTAGCGGCGCCACCGGAGCGGGGGCGACCGCGGCGAAAGTGATTTCCGCACGATTGAAGTGAATTTCTGATCTGTGTTTATCCGTGTAAATCTGTGTACACGGATTTACGCGGATGAACACGGATGAAAGCGTATCTTGATGCACACATTTCCGCGTACCCGATTGAATACATCGCGGGCATAGATCTCTACAACGCGGGCGAATTTCACGCCGCGCACGATGCGTGGGAAGAGCGTTGGATGGGCGAGGTTGGTCCAAAGGAGAAGCTGTTTCTCCAGGCGATGATTCAATCAGCGGTCGCGTTTCATCATCTCGACATCGGCCGGCCCGGAGCCGCGCGCCAGATGTACTTGCGAGCGAAAGAGAAGTTTGCGCGGTTGGGTGTTAATGTTTTTATGTCGTTGGATCTTGATGAGTATCAAGCTCAGCTTGATTCGGCGCTGTCGTGGTTGTTGAGTGCTGCTGATCCGAGAGAGTTGCCAATGCCGGAGATCGTTCCACCAAAGATTCGATTGTTGACGACGATTGATGAGTTTGATTAACGGAGAACGTTTCTGAACGCCACGCGATTGATATTGCTTGCTTGCTGGTTTGGCGCCGCGCTTTTCTTCGGTGCTGTTGTCGCGCCTGCTGCTTTCGGTGTGCTGCGATCGTTTGGTTTAGCGAATGCAAATGAGGTCGCGGGTTCGATCGTCACGCGCTCGCTTTCCGTGATTAATATCGCAGGTTTTGTAATCGCTTTGCTTTTGCTGGTGACGGCGATTCTGCGGCGCACTTATTCGAGCCGGTGGAGTTTTGTTGTCGAGTGCAGTTGTCTCGGGTTGATCGCGTTATCTACTGCCGTGGGCCACTGGGTCATTGCTGCGCGTATGCGAGCACTGCGCGCGGCGATGGTGTTGCCGATCGATCAGATCGCTGCTGACGATCCGCGCCGCATCGCCTTCAGCAGTTTGCACGGCTATTCGGTTAACGCGCTCTCGCTTGCTATGATTGCCGCACTTGTTGCCATGATCCTGATGGCCCGAAGTTTGCGCAACTGATTACACGAATGGGAAAACGCTGGTGGAAATAATTGAAGACATTGACGGTTGGCGAAGACAGTATGACGCGTGGGGACGGAACGATGCGGCCGGTGACGAGATCGCGGGCTATCCGTTCGTAAGAAACCGGCGCGCGCCATTCACGCCTGCGCGTCGCGCGCTCCCGATGCTGAATCTCGCCCTCATCTCGTCTGCCGGCGCCTACATCGATGGTACAACGGCCTTCGACACCACTTCCTCTTCAGGTGATCTAACGTTCAGAGAGATTCCGATTGAAGTTGAACAAACTGATCTGCGTTTCGCCGCACGTGGCTATGACTCGCGCGCCGTGCAAGAGGACATGAACGCGCAAGTGCCCGTCGCGCGACTGCTCGAGTTTGAGCAGAACGGAATCATCGGACAGTTGAACCCGGTGTTCTGGAGTTTGTGCGGATTCATTCGCGATGCAGGGATGATGGCTGAAGAACTTATTCCAAAGCTTGTCGAGCGCGTCCACCGGTATGAAGTTCAGGCCGCGTTGCTGGTTCCTGCTTCAGCTTTATGTCATCAATCCATCGGTCTCGTGGCGCGAGCGCTCGAGCTCTCGGGAGTGCCAACAATGACGCTCGCAGTCGTTAAGGAAATAGTGGAATCTGTTCGTCCACCTCGAGTTGCGCTGTATGATGGGGATCTCGGTGCGGTTGGTGGTGCGCCAAACTTTCCCGAGCACCAGCGACGCATTCTCGACGAATCGCTCCGCCTCATCGAGCCGCTGGACCAGCCGGCGATCCGAAACCTGGTTGTCACTTTGCAAACAGCGGTTGAGAAGTCACGCGGCGAGCGTTAAGTTCTCAAATGTCTCTCAAAAGGCGCTTTGGAATAATCATTGTCCTCATTCTAGCGGTGGCGCTCGCGTATCTTCTCTTTGCCCCCGTGCCGATCGCGCCCGCAGCCTGGACTCCACCAACCGCCCCCGCTCTAACTGGACCATACGAAAAGAACACGCGTCTCTCGCATGTGCAAAGGTTGACTCTCGGAGATGGGCACAACCCTGAGGACGTCGCCCTCGACGCAGACGGAAAGATTTATGCGGGTTTTGAGGATGGACGGATCATTGTCCTCCAACCAGATGGCACTCAGCCACGCGTATTCGCGAACACCGGCGGTCGCCCGCTGGGATTGATTTTCGATCGCAACGGGAATCTGATTGTTGCGGACGCGATCAAGGGATTGTTGTCAGTGAACAAGGCAGGCGAGATAAAACTGCTTGCGGCCGAAGCGGAAGGCTTCAATTTTCAGTGTCTTAACGATCTTGATATCGGAGCGGATGGGACCATCTACTTCACGGAAGCGTCGCGCAAATTCCCAATGACGCAGCATGTGTACGACTTGCTCGAACACGGGCCAAACGGTCGACTGCTGGCTCTTCATCCACAGGCTCAAGGCCCACGGACGTTGCTGGAAAATCTCCACTTCGCTAACGGAGTTGCGGTGAGTCCGGATCAAACATTTGTCCTTGTTGCTGAGACGGGTAAGTATCTTATTCGACGGTATTGGTTGACAGGCCCAAAGAAGGGCCAGTCTGACGTTTTCATCGACAACCTCCCCGGTTTTCCCGACGGCATTTCTTCAAACGGCAAAGACAAATTCTGGCTCGCGCTCGTGACTCCACGTCAACCACTCGTCGACCGAATGCTGCCTTACCCATTCGCTCAGAAAAATGGTCGTGCGCATGCCAAAATTTCTCCAGCCGGGCCCACAACGCTACTCGTTCGTCCTGGGTTTGGACCAACAAGGCCACGTCGTCGACAACCTCCAAAACGACTCCCCAGACTGCTACGCCCAAATCGCCAACGTCGTCGAACGCAACGGCATTCTCTACTTCGGCAGCATCGGCGAATCCACCGTCGGCCGCTTCTCGCTACGATAAATCAGCCGCAAAAGGCACAAAAGGGCAAAAAAGGCTGGTTACAACATACCCAAGTGTATATCTAAGTGCCACAAGGGTTTCGGCGGGACTAGGGGAATTCCTTAGGGAATTTGTCTTTTTTGTGAACGTGTGTAGTTGGTATCCAAATGGTGGCGTGAACGATCATCCTGCCAAAACGCCCAAACACGGCTAAGTTCCAGTAAATAAAGCGGTTAAGCCAAAAATGTCCGTGCAGCGAAAATGCGGCACGAGGCTTGTAGTCTCACATAGCGTCGGAACGGTCGGGTAGACGAGGTCCGGCGCGGCAACCTTCCTCTCTTTTTGGAGCAGAAAACGACAATGATTAACCTCTTATCAGCAGCGACTTCAGTTCCGCGGAACGTCTTCAAGACGACGGAGCTGGTGGGAAGTCTCATGCACAAACTCTCACCGGAATTAATCAATACCATCAGTTCTCTTGGAGTAGATCAGCGGTATTCAGCACTTGAAAATTATCCAGACTTTCTTTGCGGTAAACCAAAATCGGCGACTAGCTCGACTACCGAACTCGCCGTCGCGGCTACCGAACGTTGCATACGCGAATGGGGCGGCGATCCCAACCGGATTGGCCTGCTGATCGCCGCCACCAATACACCAGACCAGATGCTGCCGTGTCTCGCGTCGGAAGTTATGGGGAAGACGCACGGACTGCTTTCCCGTTCTCTGCGAAACGTCAGCATGCAGGCTCAGGGTTGTTCTGTGTTGCTCAAGTCGATCGAAGTGGCGCAGTGGTACCTGGCAGCAAATCCCGGGCAGCTCGCACTCGTAGTCATGTCAGAGGTACACACACCGTTCGCAGCTCCGCTATTGCGCGAAGAGTATTGCGGTTATCGCGAGCTTATCAAGTTGAGGAAAGATCGACGATTTGATGCCGAGCAATTCGAACAACAAAAACTCGACACGACTTTCGTCATTCAGTCGATGCTCTTCGGTGATGGCGCCGTCGCTTTGCTGGTAGGCACTGAAGAAGGTAAACCTGCGTTTGGACCAATCTCGCACCTGACCAACGATCAGCCAAACGACATGAACCTGCTCACGATGACCAGCAACAGCTCACATCCCTTCCTCAAGGGGAGGCCGCAGTACTTCATGCAACCGAATGTTCCGATGCGAGGCGCGCATTACGCGGTAACCACGATCAAGAACGTGCTCGAGCATCCGGAGTCGCCCGTGTCAAATTTGACGCAGGTGAATGATTGCATGATTCACACGGGCAGCAAGAAGATACTTGATGGCATCTGTTCGCAACTGGACCTGCAGCCGGATTCAGCGAAGGTGCATGG
Source organism: uncultured Acidobacteriota bacterium (assembly GCA_963728575.1). Taxonomy (GTDB): domain Bacteria; phylum Acidobacteriota; class Blastocatellia; order Pyrinomonadales; family Pyrinomonadaceae; genus PSRF01. The sequence goes on along the minus strand of CAVSKT010000011.1, from coordinate 284,157 downwards.
CTCTTACCAGGTGCTCGAGCGGTATGGGAATCTATCGAGTGCTTCGACTGGTTTTATGCTTGCTGAAAAGGACAACTGGTCGGGGCCCGCGATGGTGGTTGGGTTTGGAGTTGGGTTTGCCGCGAGTGCGGGAATTATGAACTTTAATTAACGCGGATGAACGCGGATTGGATCTTATGCGTTCTGCAGTTCGCGGGGTCTTGAGAGTGAGTTGAGGGTTGAGCCGACCTGGGCGAAGTCAAACGGCTTTCCGATAATCGCGTCAACCAAATCCTCCTCGCCGCTGGGTGGCGTCGTGGTTGGACCATAACCAGTGACTAATACGATCCTCACCTTGGGCCAATCTTTACGAATCATCCGAGCTGTTTCCCAGCCGTCCATTTCCGGCATCGCGAGATCGGTGAAGACAAAATCAAATGCTCCCCGCCGCATTTTCTGAACGGCTTCGTTTCCACTACCCGCCAGTTCCACTTCATGATTCACTGCGACGAGCATCTCGGCCAGTGTTTCTCGCACCGGCTCTTCGTCGTCTACGACAAGAATCCGCAAACCAGGTGCATCACTAATCACTCCCGGCACGTCTTCGCAAGACGTCTCCGCAACAACAGCCGGCAAATCGATCGTAAAGTTAGTTCCTTTACCGGGTTCGGATACAACACTGATCGACCCCGAGTGACGTTCGATGATGCTGTAACTGACTGACAGACCCAGGCCGGTACCTTGCGCGCCCTTGGTCGAGAAGAACGGCTCGAAAATCTTCTGTCGCACGTCCTCAGGCATTCCCATGCCGCTGTCACTGAAGTGCAGTTGCAAACGATCGTCTACACGACGGCAAGTTATTAATAGACGTCCGCCCTTCGGCATGGCATCCACGGCGTTGACGATCAGGTTTACAAAAACCTCACGCAGCTCAGACGCACTTCCATACGTGTGGTGCCCGGGCTCGGTGTTCAGTTTGACGTCATAATCCAGCCCGCGCACACGCGCTTCGTTTTGCCAGCGCGTTCTCGTGATTTCAACTGCATCGTTCAGCAAGCCGGCAACGTCAACCAACTCAAACTCCTTAACGGCTGACTTGCGCGCGAATGTTTGAATCCGGCGGACGGTCGCAGCCGCGTCCTCTGCCGCTGTTTGAATGATGTCGAGATTGCGCACCAGCGCCGGATCGTTAATCTGGCGTCGCAGCAATTGCGCACGGCCAAGAATCGCAGCCAGCGAATTGTTGAAGTCGTGGGCCACACCTGAAGCGAGTTGACCCAACGCGCGTAACTTGTCAGCCCTTGCAGCGCGTTCTCGTTCCTCTTTCTGCTCGGTTATGTCGCGCGCGATACCCAACACGCCTGTCGTTCGACCTTCCACCACGAGCGGAGAATTGTCTACGCGCGCATAGCGGAGTTGACCATCGTGCGAGAAGTAGCGCATCTCGTACGTTTGCGGCGCACCGGTCAACGCGGCGTCAAGTTTTTCTCGCACCAGTTCGCGATCGCCTTCGTAGACCATCGCGAGCAATGGACGTCCGATGAAGTTGCTGCGATGGTAACCGAGTCCTTTCAACGTCGCCGTGTTGCACCACTTGAAGTTGCCATCAGGATCGACGGCATAAATCGACTCGCGCGCACTCTCGAGGATATTTGTCAGCAACGACTCGTGTTCGCGCGCGACTGCCTGCACTTTACGCAGATCGGAAAGATCGCGAGCCGTGCAAACTACACCCTGTGCTTTCTCATTCTCATCGAGCACCGGCTCGATGGTGACGAGGAGCGGCCGGTTCAAACGCGCGGGTGTGATCTCAATCGTGACGCTACGGCCGGTTTCGAGCGCTCTCTCAACAACGCAAGTCTCGGCTTCTTCACTCGTGCGAAGGATGTCGCAACAATTCTTCCCGAGCAGTAACTTCGGATGGAGGGCTTCCATCGCGGCGCCGGCTCGATTGACGCGTTTCAAGTCGCCGTTGCGGTCGAAAATAAAAATACCATCCGACATCGCGTCGAAAGTGGTTTCCCACTCCGTCTTTCCACGCGCCACCATCTCGAAGAGTTCGGCCTGGGCGATGCCGATTCCGACGCGTTCCGCCAGTGCCTCAACGAGTGACAATTCGTCGTCGGTCCACACTCGCCTGTGATCGTTCTGGTAAATACACAGCGAGCCTCGAAACTCTCCTTTGATGAACAACGGGTAGTTGATCTGCGAACCTATGCCAAGCCTCTCCGCGCGATCACGCACGTAATCGCGCAACGCAGGTGAAGGCGCGTCGTCGTAGTTTTTGGTGTCGTCGATGATCAGAGGTTGACCGGAGCGTGACAGGCAACAGCCAATGGGATCGTCGAAATTGACCACACTGTTCTTGACACTCTTCACGCCGGGCGCGAGGTAATCGTATTCAAGCGTCTCGTTAACACCTTCGCTGTTGTACAAGCAAAGTTGCACTCGCGATGCAGACAATGCGAGTCCGAGCTCGACGTGTCGCAGTGCTCAAAACTTCCGGCAAACTCAACGACGCACGAATCGCCATCGTGATGCGATTAACGAGCGCCTCGCGAATCGATGTGGTTTCAGCCTGTTGATACAAAGCCGCTTGACGAATCGCGATACCCGTTTGATCTCCGACGGCTTTAGCCAGCGCAATGTCAGCTTCACTCCACTCTCTTTTTTCCTTTGTCGTCGACAGTGCGAACGCGGCCGGAAAATCATCGGCAACTGTGATCGCCACATACATTATCGACTTTACGTTCGCCTTCGAAAGGATCTTGTCGAAAACATCGGTGATGCGCGGGTCGTTGGCGGCGTCTGAAAAAGGCAGCACGCCGTTTTTATCCAGACCGGCGACAAGGTATTGCAAATGTGCGAGAGAAAAGTCCGTCGCGGCTGGCTCAACACCTTCGGCGTGGTACTCGGCGACGTTCGTCACACACTTCCTGCGGTTGTCTTTCATGAACAGCGAACAACGATCCACATTCAAATACGAGCCGAGCTCCCTCACGGCGGTTTTGTAAATCTCGAGTGGATCGAGCGAACAGCGGATCGCTTGAGAAATGCGATGCGTCATTGCTTCGCGCTCTGCCTGCTGGGCCAGAAACGCCTGGCTCTCGCGCAATGCTTCTTCAGAATTCTTTCGCTCAGTCAGGTCGCGCGCGATTCCCTGAACCCCTATCGGTTTACCGTCGCGGAAGATCAGTCGCGTACTGACTTCGAGGCGAACGCGCCTGCCCTGCTTCGTGATAATGTCGATTTCGTAAACGGTCGAGACTTTCTCACTCGCCTTCCGCGCGATCATCTCGCGCGCGAGGTTCAAATACTCCGGAGCGATCACATCAGCGACGTTCAACTTTGTCGCTTCTTCACGTGAGTAGCCGGTTATGCGTTCGCAGGTGCGATTGAGTGAGGTGAAGTTGCCCTGGAGATCATGCGTGTAGATGATGTCGTTTGCATTTTCAAAAAGTTCGCGATAACGCTCCTCGCTCTCCCGGATTGAGGCTTCCGCTCTGCGGTTTTCCGTGATGTCGGTCGCAACTCCTATAACTCCCAACACTTGGTCGCGATCGTCCGTAAGCGGCGAATACCGAACTTCAAAAATGAGGTCGCCAACAGCCACCGACGAAGTGAACGCCTCGCCGTTCAGCGCGCGTCTGATATTTTCACCAACCTGCGGAGAGTCGGCGTAAACTTCAAACACTGATTGTCCGACAAGTTCGCCCGGTTGCAATGAGAGACTCTTCAGTCCCTCACCTTCACACAGCGTGAAGATTCCGTTCTTGTCGGTCGCAAACAGAATGAGCGACGCGCTCGCGACCACAGTTCGCAAGCGCTTTTCTGCTTTTCTCAACGCCTCGCGTGCCTGCTTCTTTTCAGTGACGTCTCGAAATACAGCGAGCACCGCTGATTTACCTTCAGAGCTGAACGGCAGGCCCGTCACTTCAACGTAGATCTCTGATCCATCCAGGCGCAGGCATTTCTGTTCCGCCAGTTCTGTTGGTTGTTGAAAATTTTGTATGTAGTCGACACGCTCGCGAACGTGCTCGTGAAAATCAGGATGGACGACTTTGAGAATCGACTGACCGATCAGATCCTGTGGACCAGACGCGCCCCACAGTTTTAACGCGGCCGGATTCACATAGATAAACTTTCCGTCGCGATGGACCACGACCGCATCAGGAGACTGTTCAACCAGCCGTCTATAGCGTTCTTCACTTTCCTTCAGCGCCTCTTCAGCTTTGTTCTGCTCGGTAATGTCTCGCACAACTGCGCGCACGCCAATCGGATGCCCGTGTCGATCACGCTCGACAGTTATGATTCCATCCAAACATCTCGCGACACCACGTCCGTCCGGTAAACGGTAAGTGGTTCGGATGGGTAAGCTGCCATCATGAGATCGGGTTTGCGCGATGAAGCGTTCAGCAGCCACTCCGCCGATGAACTCACTCAAGTGCCTGCCGATCATCTCCGCGGGAGTGCGCCCGTAAAAACGAGCACCAGCATCATTCATGCTGGTGATGTAACCCTCCATGTCGCGCGTGTAGATGATGTCGGCAGCTTGTTCGACGATCTCGCGATAGTGTTTTTGAATTCGATGCCGCTCGACTAACCGCGCGACTTTGACGAGCAGCTCTTCGTTTCGGAACGGGAGATCGAGGTAGTCGTCGGCGCCGGCGTGGAGACCCTCGATGCCGCCGTCGTCCGAGGCTATGAGGCCGCTGATCAAAAGCACGGGAATGTAAGCAGTCCGCGGGTCGTCCTTCAAACGTCGGCAAAGTTCCAGCCCACCTACGACCGGCATTACCACGTCGCTGACGACGACATCAGGGTCGAAGGCGACGGCGTGATCGAGAGCCTCGGCTCCGTCGAGGGCGGTCAAAACCTCGTATCCGTCGACCTCGAGCAGATCCACCAGGAGATCGAGCATTCTCCGATCGTCGTCGACGATCAGGACTCTGCCCCGGTCTGAGGTGCTGATGCTCATCTGTTTTCAGGACCTTGAGTAAGAAAACCTCGGGAGGTACAAAATTTGGAGGTGCCCAGGCGGACTTCGGGCCGGGAGAGTATAACAGGTTTGTTCCGAGTTTGTCAGTAAAACAGGGTGAAACTACTGTTCGTTGACGCGTTTGCGGGTAGCGGGCTCAGGACCCGTCGTTTTGGCGAAATAGCCTGAGCGGTAGTTCAACTTAAGGTCGCGCTGTTTCTGATTTGGACCAACCACCTGGATCTCGATCTTCCGGTATGAACCATCGCGCGCCTTGTTGCTGGGTGAGTAGGCCACGAGATACTGCTCGCGGAGGTCGCGCTGAATTTGTGTAAATGCGTCGTTCAAGTCTCGTTCGTGCCGAGGAAAGTACGCGCGCCCGCCGGTTTTTTCGGCGAGCTTTTTCAGATCACCTTCGTTGACGTTGAACGTGTAGCGGTCGCCGATCCCAATGGCGTAGATGAGCGCGTCTGCCTTCTGCGCACGCTCAATCGCCTCATGCATCTTCAGGCGACTGCTGGTATCAACGCCGTCAGTCAACAGAATAATCGCTCGACGCGTGTGTTCGGCCGACGTGCTGAGCAACTCCTCGGACGTGGCCCAAATCGCGTCCCAGATAGCAGTCGAGCCGGCGAGACTTTGATTGGTGCCTGAAATCGGAGGTGTTCCGTTAACAACCACTCCGCCACCGACGTAACCCGACGGAGGGACAAACTCGACGCGGTCGATTGCTCGCCTCAGCCGTTCCAAATTTCCAGAGAACCCCTGTTCGAGAGTGGTTTCACCGGTGAACGAAAGGATAGCTGCTTCGTCTTTGTTCGCGCGCAAGACATTTTCGAGAAACGCGCGAGCAGCGACTTTTTCGTCGGGAAGCGTGCGTTCTTCAGAAGCGCTCGTATCGATCAGTATCGCGAGTGAAAGTGGAAGATCGATGTTTTGTTGGAAAGTGAAGACCTGTTGCGGCTGACCATCTTCCAACACGAGAATGTCTTCCGCTTTGAGATCGCTGACGAAACGTTTGTTTTTATCAGCCGCCGTGAAGAAGATGTTGGTGAGATTCGTTTCGACCTTGATTACTTCATCCGAGTCCTGCGGTATCTCTTCGCGTACGCGCGGTGTCGGTGATGGTGATGCAACTGGCGCAGCGCTGTGCGCACTCTCGTTTTTCGCAAACATACTGCTGCTCGATACTCCTGCGCACAGAAGTACGAGAACGAAAAGCGACAACAGTAATGGACGGTTCATTTCGCGATATTGCATCTTACTTCCTAACTTCTATTGCGTTACGCTGTCAGCGATGGCCTTATAACCTCGCTTCGTTCGCACTTTTAGTTCACCTCGCCGCTCGGAAAGCTTGACGTCGATCTTTCTGAACGTACCGTCATATTCTTTGTTTGTCGGATTGTACGTAACCAGATATTGCGCTCGCAGCTCTTTCGAGATTTTCGAGAACGAACGTTCCAGCGACAACATGTCACCAGTGAAGAAGGCTATTCCACCTGTCTCTTCGGAAAGCGTCAGGAGATCGCGATCCTTTTTGTCGGCTACCTGTCCTGCTTCGACGCCCGGCACCGTAGCCAGAAAGCCGGCTTTCGTCGAGATAGCGAAAATAGTTGTCTCGGTGCGTTGCGCGATGTCCACCGCGTCGCGAATATCAGCACGGCTGTAAGTGTCGGCTCCGTCAGTAACGATCAGCACTACGCGCCGTCCAGGAACCGACCGCATCTTCTCGTCGCAGAACTGCCACACCGCATCGAACAGCGCCGTGTGTGTTCCTAGTTGCTTCACACTGTAGACGGCCTTGTCGAGCAGGTCGAGCCGGTTAGTAAAGTCTTGCCGCAACTTGATCTCATCGTCGAATGTCGCAAACAGCACTTGATCCTTGCGAGGTTTGACGATTGTATGAATGAAGTTCATTGCCGACTCTTGCTGGAACTTCAGTTTACCGGCAGTTGAAGCTGACGTATCCATCAACACTGCGATATAGAGCGGCGTGGTTTGTGAAAGATCGTCGGAAAATGTTTCGATCGTCTGCGGTATTTTGTCTTCGAGAATAACGAAGTCTTCTTTCGTCAGTCCGGGTACAAACTGGCCCTTCTTATCTGTGACGGTTATCGGCAGGCGCACACGCCGAATCGGAATCCGTACGGTGCCCGGCGTTTCGGTTGGAGGGGTGGGACTTGGGGACGGTTTCGGCCTTTGCGCATGACTCGCAACAGCCGCGCCTGTAACGATTACAGCCACCGACAAATATTTGAATAATAATCTTGTTAGAGCTACTGACATGCGATATGGATTATAGTTCGGGAGCTGACCGCAGTCTGCTGATTTACCGGCGCTTCGATGCGTTCGAGCCCGAACTTGTTGCCCTTTCTAGCGTTTAGGTGTTTCATCTCTGTAATCTGTGAGTGGCCTAAAAGTTAACCTTCATGCCCGATAGTCAGAATTCAGCACCTGAGTACGTTGCTCATTATCGCATCTTACGCAGGCTGGGCAAGGGCGGCATGGGCGAAGTGTTCCTGGGCGAAGACACTAAACAACACGCCCGCAAGGTCGCGCTCAAGGTTCTGCCCGAGGAACTCACACGATCTGAAAGCCGCGTGCGGCGCTTCAAACAGGAAGCGCGCGCGGTTCTGGCCCTAAATCATCCAAACATTCTCACCGTTTTCGAGATCGGCGAAACCGCAAACAGCTACTACATCGCGACCGAATACATCGAGGGTGAAACGCTGCGTCACTGCCTGTGGCGTGGTCCATTAAAGCTCGATGAGACGATCGGCGTGGCGATTCAGGTGGCGATGGCGCTCGAAGCCGCGCACGCCGAAGGCATCGTCCACCGCGACATCAAGCCCGAAAACATCATGTTACGGCAGGACAAATTCGTTCGCGATCGGTTTGTGAAAGTGTTGGACTTCGGACTCGCAAAACTCACGGATCGAGATCCGGCTGGCGCGGATCCTGAAGCGGTGACGATTCCGATTACAGAAACCAGCCCCGGTGCGATCATGGGAACCAGTGGTTACATGTCGCCCGAGCAGGCGCAAGGTGAAAGCATCGATGAGCGAACCGATATTTTTAGTTTGGGTGTAGTGCTTTATGAAATGGTGGCGGGCGAGCCTCCGTTCAAAGGAAAGACTGACAGTCACACGCGTGTTTCAATCATCGATCACGAACCGCTTCCATTGTTGCAGCACGTGGCCAACGTGCCTCGTCAGCTCGAACGAATCGTCTGTAAAGCACTGGCGAAGGATCGACTCAAACGTTACCAAACGATCACAGATCTCAAACTTGATCTCGAGCAGCTCAGAGACGAGCTTCATACTTCAGCCAGCTTCGAGCTAATTCGACGCGACGAGCGGCCGACGCAGGCCGATATGCTCCTCTCTTCAACTCCGACCGCGATCAGAACAGATGTCGCTACTGTCGCGGAACGCGCGGCAGTTTCAAACAACTCGACGTCTGATGGAAAACCACGCGAGAAACGCACGCGCTGGATGGCGTATGGCGTGCTTGGTTTGCTCGCGGTGCTGGTTTTGGTAGGAGCGGTTTTCTATTTAACGCCGTCGCCGGCGATCAACTCGGTCGCCATTCTTCCATTCGTTAACGACAGTAAAGATCCTAACGCGGAATATCTGTCTGACGGTTTGACCGAAAGCATCATCAACAGTCTTTCACAACTGCCGAATCTGAAAGTGATGTCTCGCAATGCCGCTTTCAGGTTCAAGGGAGCGAATCTGGATCCGCTCGATGCCGGGCGGAATTTAAACGTGGGAGCGGTTCTCACCGGACGACTGGTCAAGCTCGACGATCAGCTCGTGATCAAAACCGAATTAATCAAAGTCGCGGATGGATCGCAGCTTTGGGGTGCGGAGTACAAAAGCACTCTCGCAGACATTTTTGCCGTTCAGGATGAATTATCAAAAAAGATCTCGCAGAGTTTGCGTTTGCGATTGTCCGGCGAAGATGTAGAGAAGCTCGCGAAGCGCTATACGAAAGATGCCGAGGCATATCAGCTTTATCTGAAGGGAAGATACTTTTGGAACAAGCGCAACGAAGAAGGTTTTCGAAACGGGATCGAACATTTCAAACGCGCCGAAGAAAAAGATCCGACGTTCGCCCTCGCGTTTTCAGGCCTGGCGGATTCGTACGCGTTGCTCTGTGACATCGGCGCAGTGAAGCCGGTTGATGAAATGCCGAAGGCTAAGGCTGCTGCTCAAAAAGCCGTCGATGCAGATCCGGCGTTGGCTGAAGCTTACACTTCCCGCGCCTTCGTGAGACTTGCGTACGATTGGGACTGGCTCGGCGCGCAAAGTGATTTTCAACAGGCGCTGAAGTTGAATCCTCAATATCCGACGGCGCATCAGTGGTATGCCTCATATCTCATGCAGATGGGAAAGTTTAGTTTGGCGAAGGCTGAGATTGAAGAAGCTCACAAACTCGATCCGCTGTCGCCAATAATTGCCTCGAACACGGGTCTTTATTCTTACTACGAACACAAGTACGACGATGCGATTGCCAAGTACAAGGTATTGTTACAAAGCGATCCTGATTTCTGGGTGGCGCGTCATTATCTCGCGCTGGCTTATGTGCAGAAGGGACTGCACACGGAAGCAATCGCGGAGTTGCGAAAGTTGATCAAGGCGCCGGAGAGTGGACCAGTTCCGGATCGTGTGATCGAAGCGGAATCGGAGGCGGCTGCTTCGCTTGGTTTTGCGTATGGGATGGCAGGGAAGCAAGCAGAAGCGAAGGCGATACTCGGTCAGCTCGATGCGCTAGCGAAGCGACGGTATGTTTCGCCGTTGTACTTTGCGAACGTGTACGCGGGATTGAAGGATAATGAAAAAGCGATCGACTACTTGAACAAGGCGTTTGAGGCGCGGCATCCGGGGTTGGTGTTGATTCGGATCGAGCCGATGTTTGATGGGTTGCGATCGGAGTCGAAGTTTGTTGAGTTGATTAAAAGGTTCGAGCCAATACCGTAATTGCCACAAAAGGCACAAAAGAAGCCCACAAAAGAACATAACTGTTTCCATGAATCGCCTTGTGCTTTTTGTGCCGTTTTGTGGCTATAGCGTTGATAGGAGAGTTGCGAGTTCCGAGGGTATTGGTGATTCGAATTTTACGAGTTCTCCGGTTTTAGGGTGAGTGAAAGCGAGTTTTTCCGCGTGCAGAAAGTGACGGTTGAGGTTGCGAACGCGCGCGCGTAGTTGTGGGTCCTGGATCGTGTTGTCGCGCCCGCCGCCATAAGTTTCGTCGCCCACGACAGGATGTTTCACCCACGCGAGATGCACGCGAATCTGATGGGTCCTTCCGGTTTTTAATTCCACATCCAGCAACGTAAATCGATCGAACGCGCGACGCACGCGGTAAAGCGTTAACGCACCGCGACCGCCGCGCACCACTGCCATGCGCGTACGGTTGGATCGATCGCGCGCAAGCGGCTGATCGATTTTTCCGGAATTTGCAGCGATTCGGCCATGGACCAGCGCGACATAAGACTTGAACACGGTTCGATCGCGAAACTGATCCGATAGATTCTCGAGTGCCGCTTCGGTTTTAGCGACGACGAGTAAACCCGAAGTATCGCGATCCAACCGGTGCACAATCCCCGGCCGAACACCACGATCGGGCAATTGTTCAAAATGATAGGCGAGGGCGTTCGCGAGTGTGCCTGACGGTGTTCCTGCAGCCGGATGGACCACAAGGCCCGCTGGTTTATTGACGACAACCAGTGTGTCGTCCTCATAAACAATGTCGATCGAAATGTTCTCAGGTGTAAAAGCAGTTACAGGCGCCGCGGTTAGCTCGACATCGATATCGTCGCCCTCGCGCAGTTTGTAGGAGGGTTTCGACGGCTTCTCGTTTACCAGCACATCCTCGGTTTCGATCAACTTTTGAAGACGCGCACGACTCCAGCCGTCGATCTGTGAAGCAAGGAATGCGTCGAGACGAAGCCCCGCATGCTCTGGTCCAATCTTGAGATCCATAACTCAGCCATTGCGGCGTTCAAACTCCTTCATGAACGACACGAGCGCTTCACATCCTTCGCGCGGAAACGCGTTGTAAATCGACGCGCGAATTCCACCAACTGATCGATGTCCCTTCAATCCATCAAGTTTCTGCGCGGTCGCTTCGGAGACAAACTTCTTCTCGAGTTCTTCCGACGGCAAACGAAATGTGACGTTCATCGTCGAGCGACAATCGACGTCGGCATGACCTCGATAAAAATCAGTAGCGTCGATAGCGTTGTAAATTAACTGTGCCTTTTGTTCGTTCTCGCGCTCCATTCCCGCAACGCCGCCCTTCTCCTGGAGCCACTCGCAAACGAGTGCGAGGATGTAAATCCCCCACGTGTTTGGAGTGTTGTAAAGAGACTTGTTTTCGACGTGCGTGCGATAGTCGAGCATCGTCGCAAGTCCTTCCGGAACTCGCTGCAACAAATCTTCACGCAGGATCACGACGGTCAGACCGCTTGGTCCCATGTTCTTCTGAGCACCCGCGTAAATGATTCCATACTTATCGACGTCGATCGCGCGCGAAAGAATGTCGGACGAAGCATCCGACACGAGTGGAACATTCCCCACGTTTGGCTCGCGTTTCCACTGCACACCTTCGATCGTTTCGTTGCTTGTGATGTGAACGTAAGCCGCGTGCGGGTTCAAACTCATTTCATCGCGTAACGGCACACGCGTGAAGCCTCCGTCAGCCATCGTTGCGGCAACGTTTACGCCGCCGACTTTCTTCGCCTCTTTCAGCGCCTTCTTCCCCCAACTCCCGGTGATGACGTAATCCGCGGTTGCATCCGCCGCCAGAAAGTTCATCGGGACCATGGAAAACTGCAAACTCGCGCCGCCTTGCAGGAAAAGAATTCGATAGTTATTTGGAATCTTTAACAGATCGCGCATGCCCGACTCGGCTCGAGCGATGATGTCGTCGAAGGTTTTCGAGCGATGGCTAATCTCCATCACTGACATTCCGACGCCCGGCAGGCTCAACATGTCGCGTTGAGCTTCTTCTAAAACAGGAACCGGCAACACCGCCGGACCAGCGCTGAAGTTAAAGATTCTTTCGGTCATGGAACTCTCTCCTAAAATCAGCCACAAAAGGCACAAAAAGCACAGAATGATATAACTGTTTTGTGAATTTTGTGCTTTTTTGTGGCTACCTTTTCATTCTTCAAATCGCGATCGCAGAGCATTCCCCGCGACTTTCGTAACCGCCGCTCTCGGTAAGAACCGCTCGGCTTCAACTACAAACCAGTTGGCCCAACCGGAAATTACTAAACTCTTCTTTCGAGGGAGTGCGCGCAAAGCAGTTTCAACCACTTCCTCGGGCGTTTGCACAGTACGCATCGGTGGGCGATCGATTCCTGCGGCTTCGAAAAAATTCGTTTCCGTGACGCCCGGACACAAAGCCATCACGTGAATTCCGTGCATGCGGTTTTCGTCCCACAGCGCTTCAGAGAACGACAGCACGAAAGCTTTGGTCGCGGCATAAGTCGCCATGTAGGGTACGGGTTGGAACGCGGCGGTCGATGCCACGTTGATGATTGTGCCTCGCCCTCTTTCACGCATCGGCGCGAGAAATCTGTGCGTCAGCTCAACTACAGCCGTAACGTTGAGTTCGATCATCTCGAGCTCGCGCTCGAGATCGAGTTTGGAGAATTCGCCCATCGATGGGAAACCGGCGTTGTTGATGAGCATGTCGATCTCGAGTTCGCGCTTCTTTGTTTCCTCGAAGAGTTGCAATCGCGCATCAGGTTGCCTCAGATCAACTGCCATGTACTGTGCCCGGATGCTGGTCAAGCGTCCAAGTTCGTTGCACATCGCGATGAGTTTGTCTTCAGAGCGCGCGACGAGAAAAACGTTTCGTCCCAGTGCCGCGAGTTTTCTGGCAAAGGCCGCTCCGATTCCCGACGATGCTCCAGTAATGAGGGTTGTGTTCATTATGAGTCAGAACGCGATTACTTCAACTCGAGCAAATCGAGCTCGATGATGTCACTATTGCCTGCTTCAAGCTGCTTGAGGGTTTCTTTCGTTGGTGCATTGTCAAGGTTGATGCGGGCAACGGCAGCCGCCGCGCCTTCGAATACGATGTTCTCCATTTCCTGAACGTTGATCTGTTCCGCCTTGATCGCGTCAAGCACTCCTGCCAGCACGCCGGGTCGATCGAGATGACGGACCACCAGTCGATGTGTTGCCGGCGACTGTCGCGCCAGATTAACAACATTGGGTACTCTACCGGTTTCTTTGAACTCCTTCACGATGCGCACGGTCTCAGCCGCGATCGCTTCCTGCGCCTGGTCTGTCGATGCGCCGACGTGATGAGTGCCGTACAGTCCTTCTTCCTTGACGATTGCGTCCTGAAACTCGCCCGTGCTGCTGGTTGGTTCAACTGCGTAGACGTCGAGCCCCGCGCGAATGCCACGTGTTCTCATTGCTTCGGCGAGTGCGGCCTGGTCCACCACCTCACCGCGCGCTGTGTTAACGAAGTAAGAACCTTCCTTCATCGAGTTAAAGAAGTCGGCGTTGAGAAAATTTCTCGTTTCAGAATTCAATGCGAGGTGAACGCTCACAACGTCGGCCGCGACGGCGACTGCTTTCGGCGATTCTTTCAACTCGACACCGAACAGTGCCGCACGTTCGAGTGTCAAACTTCTGCTCCACGCTACGACCTGCATGCCGAACGCACGCGCTCGCGGGATCATCTCCTGACCGATTTTACCGACTCCGATCAGTCCGAGTGTGCGACCAAAAAGACCGCGTGCTTTCGAAAATTCTTTCTTGTTCCATTCTCCCTTTCTCAGGGCGATGACGTTGTCGGCAATACGTCGATCGAGAGCGAGGATCAACGCGAAGGCGAGCTCCGCGACCGCGATCGAGTTTTTCCCGGGGCAATTCGAGACGTAGATACCGCGTTTCGAAGCCGCGGGGACGTCGATCGTGTTGTAACCCGCGCCTGCGCGCACGACGAGTTTCACTGGTCCAGCGTCAAGCATAGGCTCGGTTACTTTTGTGCCTCTAACCACCAGCACGTCAGGCATTGTCGTTTTGATCGCGTCGACAAGCACGTCGTCTTTCGCGTCTGGTTGATATGAGATTTCGCAGCCGAGCGCCTGCAAACCGTCCCGGCCGGATTGTTCGAATTTATCTGCAATTAACACGCGCATAATCGTATTCCAATTCAGATCGTGTGTATCAGCAATCCGTCTCTCAACTTCGGCTCGAACCACGTTGACTTGGGTGGCATGATCTCGTTCGCGTCAGAGACCATTAACAGTTCCTCGACGGTCGTGGGATACAGTGAAAACGCAACCGCTGCCTTGCCTTCGTCAACCAAACGTTCGAGCTCTTTGGTCCCGCGTAGTCCGCCAATGAAATCTATTCGCTTGTCGGTTCGAACGTCCTCTATTCCGAGAATCGGATCCAACAACCGGTCCTGAAGAATACTCACGTCCAAACTCGCAACCGTGCCAACCGGCAATGTTGCTGCCGGTGAAAGCTGCAAGCCATACCACTTGCCGTCGAGATACATGCTCCAGTGACCGCGTTTCTCCGGCTCGGGGCTGGCATTCTCGCTCACTGTAAACTGTTCTCGAATCGCGGCAAGAAACTCTTCCTTCGAGAGACCGCGGAGGTCGTGGACCGTCCGGTTGTAAGCAAGGATCTGCACTTGTGAATCCGGAAAGATGACGGTGAGAAAATAATTGTAGTCTTCGGTTCCCGTATGGGCGAAGCTTTGTTCTTTTAACTCCGCACGAGCTCGACTCGCACTCGCCGCGCGATGATGACCGTCGGCAATGTAAAGCAACGGGACTGCTTCAAAACTCTTGACGAGCGAATCCGTGTCGTTGAGACGCCAGATCGTATGCCGCACGCCATCCGCTGCTGTCAGATCGTACAAAGGAGGAGCCGTGATTGCCGCTGAAACTTGTTCGTCGATCTCTGCGCGATTGCGGTAGGTCAGAAACACTGGTCCAGTTTGGGCGCGCAACATGGTCATGTGACGCGTACGATCGTCCTCTTTATCGCGGCGAGTTCGTTCGTGTTTGCGAATCGTGCTGTTGTCGTATTCATCTATCGAACACGCAGCAACGATTCCGAACTGTTCGTGATCGCCCATGATGAGACGGTAGAGGTAGAGGCTCGGCTCGGATTCTTTCTCGAGCGGGCAGGTGGAAATCAGTTTCTCAAAATTCT
The DNA here is from genome assembly GCA_963728575.1 of uncultured Acidobacteriota bacterium. GTDB lineage: Bacteria > Acidobacteriota > Blastocatellia > Pyrinomonadales > Pyrinomonadaceae > PSRF01. Next base: position 269,001 of record CAVSKT010000011.1, on the reverse strand, counting down.
CGACTGCTTTTCGATAAACAGCATCGCTGTAAATATCTGTTCCGGGAGGAAGATCTATCTCGGGACGCGACACATGCAAAAAGCTCAGTGGATTTCCGTTAGCAAGCGCGCGGGCCTCATCGGTGTTCACGACGTCGTAGGGCACGCTCGCTACGGACTGGGCGCGCTCCGGAACAGGGCGCAAAGCGCGAAAAGGACGAATAACCGCCACAGACCCTCCTGGACTATTAGGGATTTTTGAAGGCTTATAAAAAGCAAGACTAAGGCAGAGTTAGAAGATTTACAAGAGACCATATTTGGTAGAATAACGAACCGTGGAAAAAGCCAGTCGACTTATCTTCAGCACGGCCCGCAAGTTCGCCTCGAATCCTCGTGAGGCTGTGCTGTTATGCCGGATGGCATGGTGGGTCGTAGTTCTCTCTGTGACTTCGCGCTTCTATTCTTTGCCGCGAGCGCTCCAGATCGTCGCCGGCAATCGAAAACACAATGTGCGCAACTCGATAACTCAGGAGGACCTCGCGCGTGCGATCGATCTTTTACTTTCAGCAGATGTTTTGATGTTCAAGCCAATCTGTTGGAAGCGCGCGGCCGTACTGCATCGTTATCTTCTGAGGAATGGAATAAACACGCGGATTATTTTTGGCGTGCGCAACGATTCGAACGGCACAGTTGACGGTCATGCATGGCTTGAGGCAAACGGAAAACCGATCCTCGAAACCGCACCACCCGAATACGTTGTGACTTATAGTTTCCCGTCCAACGATCTATTCGATACCCGATTCAGCCAGATATAACAGAACCGAGCGCGGTAGCGCCGGGTAAATCTCCAGGATCATGTTCCCAGAAATTTACCCGGCGCTACCGCGCTCGGTTCTTTAAAGCTCGGTGCTTATGGCAGAGCTTCGATGTTGATGAAGAATTTAAAGCTTCCCGTCTGCTGAATGCCAAGCAGGAATCTCACGTCGAGGGTGGCGCCATTCGCAAGTGGTGTCGCCAACGTTACTGTTCCAGAGGACATCGACGAATTGAAGCCGCCGCCATTTGGTTGTGATGGAGGTTGCTCGAGTGTCGTTCCCTGAACAGTCACGTTGCTTGTGCCGCTGCCGCACGGTGGACGATCAACTGTTACAACGACGGCAGTAGAAGTTCGCGGACGCAGATCGGCAATGCCGCTCGGCGCTGGGAACGTCGTTAGATCAATCACGCGCCAGCGCAAGCGAGTCACGTTGCCGCCGGTATTGTTCACGACTGATCGGCGAATATCGAGGGTACCGAACGTGGAGTTGTTCGCCGGACTCGAAGTGAAATCACGAACGCGATTGGGTGGTGATGCGGGGGCCACACACGGATCGAGAAGATCCACGGCAAACGATGCGTTGCGTTGAATCGGCGAGCTCAGATTCTCTGGTCCAGGTGCGCCGAGGCGCTGGCCGGCGCCTGCCGATGTGCCGTTGGTATCGACGAAGACGAAGTCAGCGGCGTTGTTGTTAGTGTCCTTGGGGGTGCTGATCGGGCAAGCGCCAAAGGTTGTGATCGATCCGCTCTTACCACAATTGTCTCGATAGAACGAATAGTCGATCGAGAAAGGAGTTAGCGCCGGATAACCGGTGCCTTCCTTGTAGAGCGTATTCGCTTCTGAAGTCGAACCGACAGCATCCATACGGTTAGCAAGTACGAAGTTGGCTCCGACACTCGTATTGAAGATCGCGATACCCGCGTTGTCGGGGATGTCGGTTGTATAGGTCGCATCGCCAGTCGCTGTGGTTCCATTACCGGCGGGATATGACGCGAGGCTGTAGCCAACGCTGTTCACGCAAAGGTAATGGCCGCGATTTGGTATGACCGTTCCGTTTGGAATAACGCAACGCGCAACGCCGTTTGACGCCGCCACTGCATAACCGGTCCCGCCACCTGTAACTGTGTGATCGGCTCCACTGTTATTGTAAATTTCGATGAACTCATCATTCGCACCATTTGGTCCACGAACGCGGAACTCCGAAATGATTAACTGAGCGGCAGCGACTTGGGCCAGACCAAGCATAATCGCTACGACGCCAGTCATGACAAACGAAATCCTAAATGACTTAGACATGCCTGTTTAATCTCCTGTTATTTACATTTTCGGGGAAAATAAAACGTGAGAGGGAGGAGCCAGTTAAGCCGAGGGGAAACCCGGAACGATTTACACATGCTGGGTGTTAATCTCCTTTAGGTGAGCCCACGGTGTTCAGTGCGGCGTAAAACGGTATCACGCTTTTTTGAACACCGTCAACGAAATTTAACCTAACGGCTTAGTTATGGTTACGAGGAAAATGGTCCTAATTTCCGCATATCGCAAGCATTTCAATGGGTTGACGAAAGTACGGGAGTGTACGTTTTGGTGTTTAACCGATCCCAGTTGATGAAGAGCAGGTACATCGCCAGATGGTGAGGGAAGAAGATGTTCATGACGAACAAAGTCGAGAGGTGAAAAACGATTCCGACGCCGAGAATCCACCAGCGAAGACGTCGCCAGAACACTGCGAACGGGAATAGCAACTCCCACACGAGAATGAAGCCCACCGCAAACGGTAAGTAAGCTTTCAACTCCGGTAAGCGGAAGGCCAGACGAAAACTCGTGTCGTGCAAGTTGTCGAGCGAGTGAAAGATTGCGAGCGCCGGGAGGTTGTCTTCACTCAGGTACTTCCACCCAGCGACGCGTAGTTTGATAATCGCAGAACTGAAGTAAGTCCACGCGACCAACAACTGCATCAGCAGAATCGGATATGCATAAGCAAAAGCCGGACGTTCCTTTCGCGTTTTTCCGAGCCGGGTGTCGAGTGAAAACGCGTCGCCACACGGAGTGAAGGCCAGCACTACCAGACAGTACACCGCCAACATTTCGTCGTGATTGAAATGGCCAAAGCTTCGCAACAGCCCCTGGTAAAAAAGCACCAGCAGAAGAGAAGTCTTTGTTGAAACAACTGTCAGAAAACCGGCCGTGCTCAACAACAGTGAAAACACCATCGCGATTTTCAGATACAACATTCCGGAAGGCGTTTGTAGTTGGTTGTAAAAACTCCACGGCACGAACTTCATTACGCCGGTTGGTCGAAGGATCGTTGCGGGCAGTGAACCGAGTGCTGTGAAGGAAGTGAAGAGGATCGAGATCAGAAAAGTGCCATGCACCATGGAGCGCGCGATACCCAGCGCAAACGCGCTCGAGGGCTCGACGCGATTTACAATTCCTTGCGCCACGATTCTATGAACTTGTCGTAATCAGAATAGCGACCACTCTCCCAGCGATACATATCGAGCCGAATCGCTTTCAGTCGTTGTGGTGAGGAAGCCGGCAACTCTTCGTTGTATAAACTGCCCCATGCTTGAAGCAAGTCCGGCAATCGCACACCCGGCGGAAGATTATCGACTCCGCCGAACTGGCGCACGAGCTCTTCGTTATCCGGATGGACCGACGCGAGCTTGAAACTCTGGTTGCCGATGGTGGCATTGACCATGGTCCATGTGCGGCTGTAAAGCGCGTTCGTTAGTTTCATGGGTCGAATCTCGACCGTTTCTCCCGAAACTGTTTCGCCGCGCAGAATGCAGTAAGAGCGACCGCGTTCGAGATCGCCACCGGCCATCATTACGTTCCACGCGGCGATTGGATAGAGATTTCGAACTGAAAGGAATGCCCAAACGAGTGGGACGAAGAGCGCCGCAGTGAGAACGGCGTATTTGATCACCAGGCGACGGTCGCCGGTGTCACGTAGCGCTGACAAGTTTGTAAGTCTGGAAATTATCAACGATTCGTTGCACGCTGACTGTGGCTTTGTCGAGCGTTACTTCGTAGCTCGATGTGATGTCGGCCGCGATCTCGGTCGTGGTCTTGCCTTGTTCGAGGCCTTTCCAAACGACCATCGCCGTTTCGTTCAGTTGATAGTACTTCTTGGTGTTCAGGTCGACGAGTATTCCTTCACCACCATCAAAATCGGTAACTACTACATGTTTGCCAGGGGATAGATTGCTTGAAGTCATGATTTATGTACTCGCTTTTGTTCCAGCAGTCGATAAGGTTCTCCGGCCCATGTTTCAGCCATTTGGCGAGTGAGATCGGAAGCACGTTGATTCTTTGCTTCTGAGTCGGCAACAAATGCACGCGTGGCTGAAGCCTCTTTCGAGTAGACCCGGCTCCCACGCTCAATTGCCGACATCTCGTCTGCCGATAGACTGACCTTGAAAAACCTTAAGAGGCTCGATATTACAGGAACCGACAACTGATTGTAATTAACCAGCATGCTGTTGTCGCCCGTGGCCCGATGCGCGATCGAAAAAAGGCTTCCGATAGTTCGCGCACACAACTCTTCCAATCGCATCTCAGCGACTTCAGTGGGTGACGTGCCTGTAATCGAAGCGAGCACACGACGATCCTCATCAACGAGCCACGGTGGAATACTCGTTAGATTCGACACGATCGTCTCAACCGGATCGCGATAAAGGAAAACCCATGGCACGCGCGGCCAGATCCGTTTTATGCGTTCAATCTGCGCGACACTGCAACAAGCGAACTTTACGAACAGGTGTTGTTCGCTTCCGGACCTTCGTTGGCCCAACGCATGGACCACGCCTCGCAGGAACACTGAATAGATCGACTCCTTGACACTGCCTTCAGGAGCGTCAGTGATAAACCGTGCGACGAGTTTATCGATCGCGTTTGCTTCAGAAATGACGATCGAGTTTGTGATAGCGCGGCAAGCGTTCGAAACGAGTGTCGAGCCGCAACGTGAGGAGTGAAAGATGAAACCGGTTGGAGGAGTGCTTTCAAGCAACTTTTCCAGTTGCAGGAGAACATCAAACTCAGTGAACCGTTCACCGCGCTGGTTGTTCTCAGCTTTCGCGCGCTCGACAGTTTGCTGGAAAAACGGTTCTGTCAGAGTCACGTCCGACATGTCCATCCACCAAAGTCCCGGACGACCATCAACGACGACGGCATCAACCGGCAGCCAACCTTTTAACTGGGTGTTTGATTGTGCCACGGAATCTTGCCGAAGCTTTGAAGACAAAACAGACATGGCGAACCAGTGTAGAGATCCGGAGTTAACGATCGTTCGCGCAAAGCCGCAAGCGCGGTCTTTCTCTTTTCGAGTTGCGATGCAGCCAGTTCGACGAACCGCGCGTATGCGGAAGTAAACGATTCAACGTTCAGATCCGCGACCACGTCGAGTTCTTCGGCAGCGCCACGAAATCCGGAAAGATTGCAGCAAAGTGAAAGGCGACCGCGAAAGTCGATGTTCATGCTCGTTCCGGCGAGTGGCGCACAGGGTGGACGTGATTCGTCGGTGTTGAAGTAACCGACGTCGATGCCGATTTGCATCTTGAAAATGCGTGCGAGAATCGCGATCTCTTCTTCCGCGACTCGCTGCTCAGCGAGGCTCAACGCTTCACTGTCCTCAACGGCATTCGACGTCGGCATAACGTGGACGAAGTGGAGCGATGCCGCTCCCATCCGAGCGGCGAAGAGCGCGATCTGCTCGAGTTGATCCACGAGATCGCGGCGGATCACGATCTTCATTCCGAAAGGCAACTTCGATGAATAGCACCGAGCGAAGGCGCGCACGAGACGATCGAAAGATCCTTTGCCGCGCCAGTGGTCGTGAGTTTCTCGTGTTACGCCGTCGAGACTAAATGCAACGTGAGAGATTGAAGCGCGATTCGCCTGGATTGCGGGCCAGATACGATCGAAGTGCCAACCATTGGTTACGAAGCTGATTTTCAAACCGGCGTCAGCGACTGCGCGCAGCGTTTCCGCAAACTCAGGATGAAGAGACGGCTCGCCGCCTGTGAAGCTGACGCGCGTGATGTTCGCGGCGGTGCGAGCTTCGGTGATTACGCGTCGCAGAAGATCGACCGGGAAGAATTTGGCGTGTGGCGTGTAGAGATTGTCATCCGCGCGAAAGCAGTAGCTGCAATGGAGGTTGCAGATATTCGCCAGCTCCACGCTCAAACGCCGTGGACCGTAATCAGCATTTAACGAAGTCTCTGTCTCCATGAGTGCGGGTTCAGTTTAACGCCGAAGGCGTTGGCTAATTCTAGCCCAGGGTTGTTTCAACCCTGGGGAAACAAACCATATTCAATTCCAACTCTGAAGGAGTTTCACAGCCTAACGCTTTCAGCGTTCAATGAGATCTTTAGGTTTCTAACCCAGGGTTGAAACAACCCTGGGCTTGAATTAGCTAACGCCTTCGGCGTTTTGGGCCAGAATAAGCTAACGCCTCCGGCGCTCTGGGCTTGAATTAGCTAACGCCTTCGGCGTTTTGGGCCAGAATAAGCTAACGCCTCCGGCGTTTTGGGCCAGAATTAACTAACGCCTTCGGCGTTTTGGAATGACAATAAACTCGCAGCGTACCCCGGTTCGAGTAGATCGCGACCGGCAGCGAGATCGTATGCGCGCGTTTGTCGTGCCAGTTTTGAAAGCAGCTCAAGATTAGCACCGGCGATCGATGTGTCGTAAGTGGCCCATGGACAGGCCCTGATCAGCCGCGTCATCGACTCCGCCTGCGTCAACGGCTTGAGCTCGGTTTTTTGCTGACCACTGAGGCTCGTAAACAACAGCACACCCGGCAGCGCTGTCGTCCTGCGCCCAGACTCAAACACAGCCTCCGGTGCGAAACACGTTTTGACCGCCCCGCCGCCACGTACCGCGAAAAAACTGCGAAACCCGCGCGCCTCAACTTCACCATCACCCAAACTCAGCAACACTTCATCATCGGAAAGATACGGCCAGCCCGCGGTCGCCAGTTGCATAGTTAGCGTCGATTTTCCGCTTCCCGATGGGCCAATGATCAAAACACCTTTACCGCTCGACGGATCGACCATCGCAGCGCTGTGAAGCTCAAACATCCCAAAGCGTCGCAATGCAGCACAGACCGCAAAAGACGTCGCCCTCGCAAGCAAATGATCTACCGGCACGTCCGCAAACCAAAGTCTCACGCACACGGGCGCGCCATTCTCGAGATGGACCAACGCGTCACCGAGCGCGAGATAGAAATCGCCGCGATCGGTGTAGCACTGACCGCCTTCAGCTATTTCAAACTTGTTCAGGCCGGGAGGAATCTGCGGTGGAGAGTCGCCGCAAAAAAACTCAATCCGAATGTCGGGTGATCGATGGGGAGAGGATACAGGCTCGAGTTGCCAGCCCGCAAAAAGATCTACGACCGGCTTGCGTATTTGCCGATCGAGGTTCTCGACAAATAGCAACCGACCGGCAACCGCGTAAAAACTTTGCGACGCCGGCCGGTCAAGGACCTGGATAACTTCCATGCAACCGGAATTTCTGTTTAGTTCGTCGCGCCGCTTGTTGCCGCCTGAAAGAACGTCGTCGCTTCAAGTACATCGACAGGAACTGATATTGACGGTTCTACAAACGCCTTTTTACTTTCAACTTCACCAGTGACACTCTCAATGTGTACACCGACAAGCTCTTCGTTCATGATTTCGTTTTGCTTAGCCAAGTCGCGGGCCTCCTCGAGTTATTGTTTTTAAACTTCCGTCATATTCACGGGGTCTGCTGTGTCGTTTTTGGCGGCTCAGCCAGGACCATCCGCAAAGCTCGTCTTTCGGCGCGTGTAAGATCGGCCCGCATGAAGAGCCGAATGTTGGGGGACAGTTGCCGAACTACATCCTCTACCGGGAGTTTTGAGATTTCAGCATCTACTATCGAAACGCTGTTAGCTTGAATGTCAACGGGAATACCAAGCACTTCACCAATCTTGAGAAGAACGAAATTCAACGGCTGCTTCTTCGCTTTTACAGTTAAGCTGTTGTTCACGTAAGACACACGAAGAGGCTCTTCTTCGCGCTTTTTCTTCTCATCTTCAGTTTCAGGTTCCACTCCATCTTCCGTGTCACCTTCGATCAAAAGCGATTGCGAGGAACCGGTAATTACCGCCGTCAAAGGAGGCTCGCCCTGGTTGGCGTCGTAAAAGAAAATTCCAAGCGGTTTCGGTGGTGTACTCGATCCTGTATCGACTTCGTAGTCGAGAAAAACGGTTGGCGACATCAACTGCAACGCAGGTTCAAGAGTCAGTTGACTGAACTCGATCGAGATCAATTCATTCAGGCGCTGTGGTCCAAGAAACACCGGGATCTTCAGTCGCTTCGAGAGCTCCTGGGCCACTTCAGACATTCTGGCTTTTTCCGCTTTGAGCGAAATGTTCAAAATCGGCCGCGTCTTCACGTTCATTACAAACGCGGGCTTCGTAAACGGTTTCGACTCTTTTGTGGTTTGCTTTGGTTCAGACTCGGGTGTTTTGGGAGTTTGTGATACCGCGGTCGTAAGGGAAGCGAAGGCCATTAAAACAGCCAGGGTAATCCGCTTCGCATACTGACAGACTGTGCCGCTCAAGTTGTTAACACCCATGTCCTTTTGCGTTTTGAGCAGTTCTGCTCAGCCGACTGACCCGGCATAAATTAGCCAGAAACTAACATGGTTAAAAAAATCCGTCAAATTTTCGTACGAATTAAACGAAAAGGACGCATGAGGTAGTAAACGAAGCTCATCCGGCGAGGAAGTGCGCGGCGGCTCAGGTCGCTGTCAGTGGGCCGGAACGCGTAAGCAAGATAACGCGCGCGCGCCGCCAGTGTTTTTCGGACTCGGATGTTGTATTTGAAGATCTCACGCGAAGTCGCAGGCACGTGTGTTGTGCCGTTGAAAAGATGCTCGACAACGTTCGCGGCGAGAGCTTTGAGTTGTTCGTCTGCGTGGCATCGCTGCTTCAACTCATCGGGTAACGGCGCGTCGAGGAGTTCATGGGCGAGATGAAGGCCGAGTAAAAACATTCTCTCGCTGTCGGCGGTTGCGGCTCTTTCGAGCAGTTTGGACCAGTTGAGAGTGTGTCGCTTAATTAGCTCAGCTACGTCACAAACCCAGCTCAGGCGCTCCCACAGATGTCTTGAGCCGTGCACGCACAGTGAAAACAAAAGATCGTCAGCCGCGAATGTTTTTACTCGTGTGCCGTTGATTTCGATGCTGGTGAGGTTTTGCCAGAGTTTCTCTGCGCGGACGGACGACGCGAACAGGTGAGGCGCGACTTCCCAGTGCAGCTCGAGAATCAAGCGGCGATTGTCCCGCGAAAACTGCATGTTGTGTTGAGTTTGAAGCAGCAGTTCCTGTTGAGTCAGGGAGAGTGACCTGGCGGGTGTGTAGCCTTCGGCCAGAAGAATCTCTCTCGCTTTCAAGACGTCGGCCTTATTTACGATCACGTCGAGATCGACAAACCGCCGCAGGCCGAGATTGCCGTAAGCGAAAAGACTCAGCACGGGGCCTTTGTAAGGGATTGCGTCGATACCGGAATCGGCAAATAAACCGATGAGACGGCAAAGCTCGTCGGTGAGCACTGTGTTGCGCGCGACGTTATCGAGAAAGTGTTGCTTCAGTTTCTGAAGATGCTCGTGAGGTACGAGATCAGAGGCGTGTTGGTCCAACTGAAAATAAAGTAGGGGGACAACCGCATGACGACGAGCGAGGAGAAATAGATACTCCCAATCGACCTTCTGCGCCGCAAGCTCTCTCAACCGCGCAACGACGTGATGCGCCGCACTCGTCCGCGCACAACAAAGCAACAATTCATCCTCGCAAAGGCGCGAAGACGCAAAGGAAAACCGTCGGCAGTCAAAGCTTTCCTTTGCGTCTTTGCCTCTTTGCGAGGCAAAACTTTTACGATTACTCATTAACTTTCAACACAGCCAGAAACGCTTCCTGCGGGATCTCGACGCGGCCAACTTTCTTCATCCGCTTCTTGCCTTCTTTCTGCTTCTCCAGCAGCTTTCGTTTACGCGTGATGTCGCCGCCGTAGCACTTGGCAATCACGTTTTTGCCGAGCGCTTTCACCGTCTCACGCGCGATCACCTTGTTTCCAATCGCAGCCTGAATCGGCACTTCAAACAGTTGACGCGGAATCAACTGCTTCATCTTCTCGGCCAATGCGCGACCCTTCGGCTGCGCGGAGCTGCGATGGAGAATCAGCGACAGCGCATCAACCGGCTCACCGGCGACCATCACGTCGAGCTTCACGAGATCACTCTCCCAGTATCCGGCAAGGTTGTAGTCGAGCGAAGCATAACCCCGCGACACTGATTTCAGTCGATCGTAAAAGTCGAGCACGATCTCGTTGAGCGGCAACTCATAAGTTAGCATCACGCGATTCGACGTGATGTACTCAAACCCCTTCTGCACCCCACGCTTCTCTTCGAGGAGGGGAAGAATACCGCCGAGATGTTCGTCTGGTGTGAGAATCACGGCGCGAATCACCGGCTCCTCGATCTTCGCGATGCGACCGGGATCAGGCATCTTCGCCGGTGAGTCGATTTCTGTCACCTGACCATCGGTGGTCGTCACGGTGTAACGAACTCCGGGCGCAGTCGAAATCAGATCGAGATTAAACTCCCGTTCCAAACGCTCCTGCACGATCTCCATGTGCAGCAGTCCGAGAAAACCGCAACGGAAACCAAAGCCCAAAGCCGCTGACGACTCAGGTTCGTAAAAGAACGACGCATCGTTCAGTCGCAGCTTGTCGAGTGCATCGCGCAACTCTTCGTACTGCGCGGTGTCAATGGGATACAAGCCCGCGAACACCATCGGCTTGATCTCCTGGTAACCCGGAAACGGTTCTTTTGTCGGTCGTGCAGCTTCGGTAACCGTGTCGCCGATCTGAACGTCGGCGACTGCTTTGATCGAGGCGGTGAGAAAGCCCACTTCGCCTGGTCCTAATACGTCGATCGGCGTCGGCGTGGGCCGGTTCACGCCCAGTGTTTCGACCTGGTAATCACGGCCGACCGCGAAGAACCGTATTTTCATGCCCGGGCGGATCGTGCCGTCGATTACGCGAATCAAAACGATCACGCCGCGATAAGAGTCATACCAGGAATCGAAGATCAATGCTTTGAGAGGCGCGTTCGGATCGCCTTTCGGCGGCGGCACATCGCGCACGATTGCTTCGAGGACGTCTGACACGCCCTCGCCGGTCTTCGCGCTGGTGAGGATTGCGTTGTGTGTTTCAAGACCGATGAAGTGTTCGATCTGCTCGATTGCTTTTTCAGGTTCAGCGCCCGGCAAATCGATCTTATTGATCACCGGGATCAGTTCCAGATTATTTTCGAGCGCGAGATAAGTATTCGCAAGTGTTTGAGCTTCAACACCCTGCGAAGCATCGACAATCAGCAGAGCGCCTTCACACGCGGAAAGTGAACGCGAAACCTCGTACGAGAAATCGACGTGACCCGGAGTGTCGATCAGGTTCAGCACATACTTTTGACCGTCCTGTGCTTTGTAATCGAGCCTGACCGCGTGGGACTTGATAGTGATACCGCGTTCACGTTCAAGGTCCATGTTGTCAAGAACCTGGTCTTCCATTTCACGCTCCGACAGTGCGCCGGTCAATTCGAGCAGGCGGTCAGCGAGCGTCGACTTCCCATGATCGATGTGGGCAATGATCGAGAAGTTGCGAATGCGTGAAGGGTCCATCTTAAAGGGCAGTTATTCCGGAATATGTTCAGCGACGTAAGCCCGCGCCTTCTCAGGCGTATCGAGCGATTGAATAAAGCTACCGTTGCGAATCGCCCAGCCAACGTGTGCAGCGACAAAAGAGCTGTATTCGGAACCCGGCGTGTAGTCATCTTCCATCAAACCCAGCTTGACGGAAACACGTCGCAACAGCTCAGAATCGCCAGTCATCATTGCAGCCTGGTAGAGCTTGTGCTTGTCGTCATCTGACATCGACGATGCGCTGGTTGACGGAGAGGAGCTTGACGAGTTGTCGTTGCTGGTATCAGAGTTGTCATTCGAATTGCGATTTGTCGTAACGTTGAAATTGTCGTCGTTGCGATTGGTTGAATACGTTCGGGTGTTATAGGCAAAGAAATAAATAAGCACACCAGCGATTACAACTACGATCAATCCCAAACAACCGGCGCCGCCACAACCGAGAGCAATCTTCTGATTCTTGGTCATTCTTTTTGCCTCTTTAGCTGGACTCGTAAGAACTCGCTGAACCTACTTAACAGTCTTCATCCACGATACACACGTTTCGAGGTGTTCATGCATGCTACGCGCATCGCCATGATGCATGTCGCCGTGCCCCGGCAACACCCATTGAAATTCATAATTTAAAAGTTTCTCCATCGAACGCGTTTGTTCCGGCCATGAATACCACGCCACACTGCGAAAAGCAGTCAACGTTCGCTTTCCTGGCGACCAGGCAAGATGATCTCCCGTGAACAAAAACTTGTTTCGGTAAAGATACACAACGTGACCACGAGTATGTCCCGGCGTGGGAATTACGAGCAACTCATCATCGAGCTGGACGGGTTCTATGCCTTCAATCACGTGCTCAACACCGGTGCGTTTCGCTCCATCGTCAGCGTGCATGACGCGTTCACAACCAAATCGCTCGCGAAACAACTCGTGATCCGCGATGTCGTCTTTGTGCGTGAGCAGCATGCGACTGACGCCGCCCATTGCGTCAATACGTTTTATTAACTGCGTGGCGAACCGCGGCGAGTCGATCAGCAGGTTGCCTCCTTCGCTCGCCGGGCGTGTGATGAGATAGCTCCATGCACCGAAGCTCGATTCAGAGGTGAAGCCGCAGTAGTAAACGTTGTCGTCGATCGGCATCGGAAACGCGTCGATGCCGATATGAGCATCGTGACGTTCAGTTGTGCCGATCGATCCAGTAGGACAAGCGACGAGCGCCATCATTGCACGTTTAACTTCGTTCTCGCTTTCGGGCTGATGATGAACGCTGCACTGATCGCCATGATCGCGAAAGATCGACGGCGCTAATTGACTACACGTCTCGCAGTCGATGCAGGTTGAATCGACGAAGAAATCACCAGGCACATTTTCCGGTAGTCGCTCTTGCAGACTTGCCATGATGGACATAGTAAGCCACAAAAAGGCACAAAAAGCACAAATGAGAAAAAATGCATTTGTGACTTATGTGCCTTTGGTGGCTAAACATCGAATTCGTTAATAAGTCGATGCAGGTAGGATCTGCTGATTCCCAACCGCTTGGCCGCCGCCACTTTGTTATTTCCCTCAGCCTGGAGCGCGCTTATAATCATGCGGCGCTTCACGGCTTCCACCGCACCCTCCAAGGTGTTTTCGTCTCCGGGGGTGGTTCCCGGAAGCGCACGTAACATCTTCTCCGGTACAAACTCGAGTCCAAGCGTCGAGGTGTTACTCAACACCACCAGCCGTTCAATCAAATTCTCCAACTCACGAACGTTGCCAGGCCAGTCGTAATCCAGCAAGACTTCAACCAGTCCCGGCTCAAGCTCAGGCGTCGGCTGCCCATATTTCTGCGCGGACTTCGCCGCGAAGTGGGCCGCCAGGATCGGAATATCGTCGGGACGCTCGCGTAACGCCGGCAAATGTAGCGGGACCACGTTCAAACGGAAATACAGATCCTGACGAAATCGCCCCGCCGCAACTTCCTTTTCCAAATCGCGATTACTTGCCGCGATCAACCTGATATCAACCGTCAAAGTCTTGGTCCCGCCGACTCGTTCAAACTCGCGCTCCTGCAACACGCGAAGCAGTTTTACCTGAACCGCCGCACTCAGATCTCCGATCTCGTCAAGAAACAGTGTCCCACCATTCGCGAGTTCGAAACGACCTTTGTGACTCTGAGTCGCTGATGTAAACGCGCCCTTCTCATGACCAAACAACTCAGATTCAATCAGCGCTTCCGGCAATGCCGCACAACTGACCGCGACGAATGGTCCACTCCCGCGCGGGCTCTCCTGGTGAATCGCACGAGCAAGCATCTCCTTGCCTGTGCCATTCTCTCCACTCAACAAAACTGTTGCGCTCGTTGCCGCAACTGATTTCGCCTGCTTCAGCACACGTTCCAACGGCTGGCTCGATCCCATCAAATGCGTGAATCCAGGAGGCCGCGGAAGTTCGTCACGCAGCCGGCGGTTCTCGATCTCGAGTTGCCGCAGACGTGCCGCCTGATTCACGATGTGCAGCAACTCGCCCGCGTCGAGTGGCTTTTCGAAGAAACCATAAGCGCCGCGTTTCACCGCCTCCAATGCCGCGCGCTTCGAGTCACTGCCCGTGATTACAACAACCTGAAGCGGCGGATCCTGAGCGCGCGCGACGTCGATCAGCGCGAGTCCTTCAGCGATGTCGTCAACGTTTGGCGGCAGATGCAGATCGCTTACCACGACGTCAATATCTTCGTTGTTGATCAGCGTGCAGGCGTCGTGGCGCGACGACGCCTGAAGCACCTGATAATCCGAGGTCAACGCCCAGTAGAGTCCACTGCGTACCGCGTCGTCGTCATCGACAACTAACACAATGCCTTTAGGTTGAGGTTGACTACTCATCTTCGAATCGATTTACACAAACAGATTGGTTGCACACGTGTGCCTTGAGGTTTTGCCGCGCTGCGTCTTAGTTACGCCTGTCGTGTGGAATCGATGGTAGCACGACGCGAAATGTCGTTCCAGCGCCTTCGACCGAGTCGACTTCGATCGTACCGGAGCTAGCCTTTATAACTTCACGGCAAGTGTAGAGTCCGAGACCGATCCCCGTCTTCTTCGTGGTAGAGAACGGACGAAACAGACGACTCTCGATAAAGCTACGACTCATTCCGCGCCCCGTATCGCTTATTGAAAATGCCGGCGCGCCGCCCGGCGTTTCACCGGCTTCGATCGTGAGTGTGCCGCCGGTGTCCATAGCTTCCAACGCATTGAGCACCAGGTTTTCAATCACTTCTTCAATGCGTCCTGCATCGACTAATGCGAATAAGCTCTGCGGCAATCGGGTCACGATCTTGTGTTTGCCTCGTTGTGGCTCGGCAGTCATCGACACGACACGTTGAATGATCGGCACCAGATCGACGTTCGCCGGTCGTTTGTGTTCGCCACTCAAGCTCATTACGGGCCTGGCGAGCCGCGCGACGATTGCTTTCAGCTTATCCGTTGCACTCGTGAGACCTTTAAGAGCGTCACTGCGAAACTGAGGATTGTCGAAGTGTCGCTCCATGTTGCCGACAGTCAGCGACAGTCCTTCGATCGCATTCTTCAAATCGTGCGTCAGCATCGCAGAAAGCCGGACGAACGATTCAAACTGCCGCGACTCTTCTTCACGCGCGATCTGCGCGCGCAAACGTTCAGTAACGACGTTGATGTTGTCGGCGATGCCGCGCGCGTCGTCGCTCGATTGCAGAATGATGCGACGGTCCAACTCACCTTTTGCGATCGCCGACAGATCTTCAGTCACACGCGCAATTCCTCGCGATCGTCTCTGCACGTGACGTTCTAAAACAAATGCAGCGACGAGAGCAGTCACCAGTGCGAGCGACAAATTAAGAATCCCCCAACGATGAGCATTCGCGATGAATTGCGAAGGACTTCGAGCAACGGCGACGGAGACATTCAATCGCGGGATCGGTGAATAGGCGGCAACGTGTGAGCTGACTTGTGTGAGACCACTCTCGTTAGCGCTCATGGACCTCGAGATCGACTCGAATCCCGGCGCCGGCCATGATGTGACCGCCTGGTCTGAGTGATAGACCAGATTGCCGTTGCGATCCAACACAATAACCATGGCAGCGTTGTTGGATACAAGGCCCTGCGCGGCTGTGGCGAACATAGACCTCAGATCGAGCACGCCCACCAGCGCGCCGATGTTGTTCACGCCATTTTCACCGTGCACGGGCGCGGTGTATTTGAGTGTCCCGGGCGCGCTGCCGGGTTTATCGAGTAAGACGCTTCCATGAAGGCGCCAAACGTTTTCATCTGGTTCTGGTGATTTGGCGGGCCGGCTGTTGCCTATGCGAAACATTAGTGCCTGACGGTCGCGATCAAACAACGTCACGTTTCGGAAGTGTGAGCTGACATCCTGAACAGAGTTTACGTGTCGATCCTCAGCGACGTTTTTCTCAGCCAGGATTTGCAGCAGATCAGGAGCTGACGTGAGACTCAGAAAAGCACGCTCCTGATCGCCGGTTAGTTCGTCGACCGTAACATTCAACGAGTTGAGATCTGACTGCACAACCGAGCTGATTGTTGATTCGACAGTGCGGATGCCGTGCCAGTAGTTGATGGCTGCGAGCAACAGCAGCGGGATTGCGCAAAGGATGAAGTAGGTGAGAAACGACTTGGGTCGGGTCATCCAGTCAATCCTCTACTCGGCTTCGCCCGAACTCGTTCAACAGCGGAGCAAGCGTGTCGATTATTTGATCGTGAGCAGCTCCATTACTGGCGACGAGTCCGTTTCGATTCTGAACGTCAGGAACGTTGTAGTTCAAAGGATAGCCGAAAAGATCCGTTATGCGCCCGCCCGCTTCCGTCAAAATCACTTCAGGCGCGCATGTGTCCCACTGCTTCGTTCGTGACGACAAGTGGATATACAGATCGCACTGCTGCTCGACCAGCAATCCGATTTTTATTCCGACTGATCCGCGCTGAACCTCTTCGCGAAAGCCAAACCGCTCCACAACTTTGTTCATGCGCGGACTCCGGTGCGAGCGACTCGCGGCAAGGCGCATATTCGACACATCAGTTTTATCGGAAACGTGAACTGTTTCGGGTTCAAACTGCGGGCGTTCGATCCATGTTCCTTCGCCTTGCACGGCGTGATAAAGAACGCCGGTGAGCGGTTGATAAACGACGCCGAGCACGCATTGACCTTCCTCTGTCAGTCCGATCTGAACGGCGAAATCGCCGTTGCCATCGATGAAGCCGTTTGTGCCGTCGAGTGGATCGACCATCCACACGCGCGACTTTTCGAGCCTGCGTTTTGTGTCAACAGATTCTTCGGCGAGGATGCCATCGTTGGGAAACACGCGCTTCAGGCCGTTGACGATCAGTTCGTTCGCGACGCGGTCTGCTTGAGTGACGGGCTCGATGTCGCCCGCGGATCTTTTCTGTTCGACGTTAATCGGTCCTTCATATAGATCGAGAATGGCAGCGCCCGCTGCGCGCGCGAGTTCAACTGCTGTTTTGAGTTCACGATCGTACATTTAACTCCTCGGCAGAGTAAGCCACAAAAGGCACAAAAGGCACAAAAAGAGAGAAAACTGGATGAATTTCTTATGTGACTTTTGTGCCTTTTCGTGGCCGCTAATCAATGTTTGAATAGGCGGCGCGGATCGCGTCTACCGTTTCATCTATGTCTGACTTCGTTGTGCGAAAATTTGTGATGCACGCTCGCAAAGCAAACTTGCCATTGACGGTTGCGTTGGAGATGTATGCGCGACCGCCTTTTTGCACGCGCTCCATAATGGTCTCGTTGAGACGATCGAGTTCGGCATTGTCGTCAACGCCTGGCGGAACGTAACGAAAGCAACAGATACTCAACTCAACCGGCGCCAATAGTTCGAAGTCATCGGCATTAGAGACGACTTCGCCAAGGTACGCTGCGAGCGACATGTCGTCACTGATCGCTTCGGCGATGCGACGCGTGCCGTAGTATTGAAGCGTCAGCCAGACCTTCAACGCCCTGAAGCGCCGCGACAACTCGACACCGTAATCCCAGAAGGCAAAAGCTTCTTCATCGGCGTAGCCGTGCGTCTTGATGTAGTCGGCGTCTTCAGTGCTGAATGCAGCCTGTGCTGCGCGTGAATCACGAAACAGCAGACAGCCCGCATCAACCGGAACGTAAAGCCACTTGTGCGGGTCGAGTGAAACGGAATCTGCGCGCTCCAAACCTGCGAAAAGATGTTTCTTTCGTTCGTCCAAAACACCGGGCGCGCCGTACGCGCCATCAACGTGAAACCAGAGATCGAACTCTTTCGCAATGCTTGCGACCGCATCAAGCGGATCAACTATACCGGTGTTTACTGTTCCTGCGCTCGCAACAACGCAGAACGGTCGTAAACCCTCGCGAAGATCAGCCTCGATCTTTTGCCGGAGCGAGTCGACCTTCATTCGCCTGCGATCGTCACACCCTACGACACGCACGTGATCGCGCCCGAACCCAAGAATGTCTGCGGCTTTTGGAATAGACATGTGAACTTCTTCCGACGCGTAAACAGTCATCGGTTGCCCGGAATTCCAAAGCCCTTGCCTCGATGCATTCAATTTGCGCCGGCTCGCAATCAAGAGCGCGATCATGTTGGCCATCGACCCGCCGCTGGTCAAAAGTCCGTTCGCGGTGGCGTCATAATTAATCAACGAGCCGAGCCAGCGCACGACCATGCGCTCGAGCTCGGTTCCCGCGGCACCTGAACGCCAGCATGTGATGTTTGCGTTGAGCGCAGAAGCGATCAGATCGCCGTAAGCGCCAATGGGAGTTGATGGTGAAGCAACGTAACCAAAGAAACGCGGATGCCCGTTGTGCCGGCTGAGATCCATGATCGTGCGACACTCGTCGATGAGACGATCGAGTGGCACACCTTCACTCGAGAGTTCGGCGTTTATCGATTCGATTGTTTTACCGGCGTAATTCTCAGCGCGCACCGGACGTTGTGAGATTGTCGTCAAATACTCGGAGACTAGCGTCGTCGCTGCGGCAGAGATTTCGTTAAGGACGTCGTCAGTGACATCAAGGGAGGATTGCGTTCTCATTTTGTGCTACGTTATCAACATGTCAGTCAATCGCGCTACAGCGGACGGCACCGCACGCTATCGCGAGCGTTTCGGAGGCGCCGATCGTTTCAGACAGCAACAAGGTCTCACCTTGTCGTCGATTGGCATCGGCACCTATCTCGGCAACGCGGACAGTGCAACTGACGTGAGCTATACGAACGCAGTCGTGCGAGCGGTCCAACTCGGCTGTAACGTGATCGACAGCGCTGCGAACTATCGTTTCCAACGCAGCGAACGTTCGATCGGTCACGCTTTGAAAACACTTACCGGCGAACAAGGGTTTGGGCGCGAAGAACTGGTGATTTGTACGAAGGGTGGTTATCTGCCGTTCGATGGAGCGCCGCCGCGAAACGTGCGCGAGTACGTGAATGAGACTTTCGTCAAACCCGGCATTGCCGCGTTTGAAGACATTGTTGGCGGAAGTCATTGCATGACGCCGGCGTACCTGCAAAGCCAGATCGATCAGTCGTTGCGAAACATGGGCCTGGAATGTATTGACGTCTATTACATTCACAATCCCGAATCGCAGTTGGGATATGTGACTGAGTCAGAGTTTTATTTGCGTTTGAGACATGCGTTTGAGCGGCTTGAAGAGAATCGCAAGCAGGGCAAGCTGGCAAACTACGGTGTTGCGACGTGGAACGGCTTTCGTGCGACGGCGGATTCAGGGCATCATCATTCGCTGGTTCGCATGGTTGAGCTTGCGCGCGGTGTTGGTGGCGACGAACACGGGTTTCGTTTCATTCAACTACCATTCAATCTCGCGATGCCAGAAGCAGCCACAGTTCCGAACGAAACACTCGAAGGTGAATTGATGACCGTCGTCGATGCCGCCGAGCGGTTAGGTGTGACCGTTATCGCAAGCGCGTCGCTATTGCAGGGTCGAATCGATCCGCGAACCGCGATCGAGTTTGCTAACTCAAACCACGGAATTACAACAGCGCTTATCGGAATGAGCCGCATTGAACACGTCGAAGAAAATCTTGGACGCAGATAATCCGCGTTTTAAATCCTTCTCGGAGTTCTGGCCTTTCTACGTCGCGGAACACAGCAAACCCGCAACGCGTTGGCTTCACCTGATCGGCACGTCAGCGGGAATTGCGCTGCTCGTCTATCTCATCGCAACAGGCAAGTGGTATCTCTTCCCGCTCGCCTTCATTCCCGGATATGGATGCGCCTGGCTCGCGCACTTCCTGATCGAAAAAAATCGCCCTGCAACGTTCAAATACCCGCTCTGGTCGTTCATGGGTGATTACAAGATGATTGCCCTCATGCTCACGGGCCGAAAGTTTTAATGCGCGGCAACGTCCCCATCCCCGAAATTCCGCACGGCGAGGATCTCTGGCTGATGGTTCTCGTAACCTCGGTCCGCGAGCGCCGAACTCAACAGGGCCGTGTCTTCTGCGACGCTTCCGCGCGCAACGCTACCGGCGCAATCACTCTCAAAATCTGGGGCGAGACACTCGAAACTCAAAAAGAGATCAAACCGGGTCTCTGGGGCATCACCGGCAAACTCGAGACGTTTCAGGATCGCTCGCAGTTCGTCGTCGCCGAGTATCGACCAATCACGCTCGATCAATATCGCGAGCATCAAAAAGCGGATCCCCACCTGCCGCGCGCGTACACGTTCGACATCGAGACCATCACGCTCCCCGATTTTCGCGAACGAGTCGGGCCGCAACTCGAGCGATTGATGCGTCTCGGCAACATGCGCGTCGAACAACAACAGCGTTACCTCGAGGATATCGCCGCCGAAGAAGAGCGTTGTTACTCACTCGGCTCGCTCAGCGCGACTTCGGGCCGCGTGTTATCAATCGCTCTTCACGTCGGACCGGTTCCGGGTCTGGAGTTTCCCGATCTCGGCCCTGAAATTAGCGAACACGTTTTCGGGATCGACAAAGACGGTTACGAGCAGCACGAGAGGCAAGCCCTCCAGCAATTCGTTGACTTGATGAAAGACTTCGACCCCGATTGCGACGAGCTCGTCGGTCACAACATCATCGGCTTCGATCTTCCTTTTATTTTTCAGCGCTGCCTCGCACACTCGATCAAAGTGCGACCTTTCGTAAACCTCGCCGACTACAACGTCCGCGGTGTGTTCGACACGATGCATCGCTGGTGGCTGGGCGCAAGGCGTCACGTCAGTCTCGACGACATCGCCTGGGCCCTCGGTATCGAGTCGAGTAAAACGGCGGAGGTCGAGGGCAGTAAAGTTTTCGATCTGTACCAGGCAGGCAGACTCGATCTGATCCGCGAGTACAATCTCAACGACGTACGCGTGACGCGAAAAGTGTATGAGCGGATGGTTGGGAGCTTTGGTAGGTGATTCCTCGCAAAGGCGCAAAGGCCGCAAAGCAAGAGGGGACGCTTCGATAATCGGATTTCCTTTGCGTCTTTGCGTCTTTGCGAGGAAAATGTTCCGCGAGCGAACAACCCAATTAATAGCGGTTGACGAGGTACCCACAAACAAGATGATGGATAGGAAGGCCTGCGAGTGATAGAATGCCGCGCATGGAAATTGTCTTCCCCGCGTCGATGCTGGCCCTCGGCCTTATCGCTGGCAGTCTCTCCATTTGGTTCATTACTCGCACAAAACTGAAATACGAATTCGATCGTGGCCGCGCCGCGGGTGAAGCTGAACGCGCCACGTTGACTGAGCGTCTCTCCGGCAAAGAAGATCAGCTTCGCGAACTCCGCGACGCGCTCGATCGTGAAACTGATCAAAGCGAGTTCCTGCGAACCGAGAACGCCCGCACCCTCGCGAATCTTTCCGCGCTTCAAACGCGCCTCGAAGAAGAAAGAAAGGCCGGCCAGGAAAAGCTCGCGCTGCTGAGCAACGCGGAAGAAAAACTCGCCGATGCGTTCAAGGCGCTTTCGGCCGATGCCCTGCGAAACAACAACCGCTCGTTTTTAGATCTCGCGAAACAGAATCTCGAAGCGTTTCAACAGAACGCAAAAGGAGATCTCGATCGCCGGCAGAGTGCGATCGGTGATTTGATCAAGCCGCTGAAGGAGTCGCTGGAAAAGGTCGATTGCAAGATCGGCGAACTCGAAAAGTCGCGCGCCGGCGCGTATTCCGAGTTGCGGGAACAGGTCAAAACGCTGGCGCAGTCGCACTTGCAGCTTCAGTCAGAGACTGGAAACCTCGTGAAGGCGTTGCGCGTGCCTCACGTGCGTGGTCGCTGGGGAGAGATTCAGTTGCGACGCGTGGTGGAGCTTGCAGGCATGCTCCAGTATTGCGACTTTGCCGAACAGGAAACGTTTTCGACCGAGGAGAGTCGCATCCGTCCTGACATGATTGTGCGTCTTCCGGGTAACCGCACCATCATTGTCGACTCGAAAGTTCCCTTCGACGCTTTTTACGAATCAATCTCGACGACGGATGAAGACGTGCGGTTGAGCAAACTGAAAGATCACGCTCGGCTTGTGAGAACGCACATCACCACGCTCAGTCGCAAGTCATACTGGGAAACAGTGCAACCGACGCCGGAGTTTGTTTTACTATTTCTTCCCGGCGAGACTTTCTACAGCGCTGCGCTCGAAAACGATCCGAAGTTGATCGAAGATGGCGTCAGTCAGGGAGTGATCATCGCCACGCCAACGACGCTGATTGCGTTGCTGAAAGCTGTCTCTTACGGTTGGCGCCAGGAGCAGATGGCGGAGAACGCGCAGGAAGTCAGTAATCTCGCGCGGAGTCTTTACGATCGACTGCGCACGTTCACGAAACACTTTGACGACATCGGTCGCGGACTCGATCGCGCGGTTGATTATTACAATCGCGGCGTGCGTTCACTCGAAACGCGAGTTCTCGTGACCGCGCGACGTTTCAAAGAGCGCGGTGCAATCACGGGGGAAGAGATCGAAACACTCGAGCCCATCGATAAAGCAACTCGAGCGTTGAGCTTTGACGAAGGCGGATTGTTCCCCGAGAACGGCGATATGCCCTTGCTGAAAGCGCAAACTGCCAAAAGCGGTAAGAAGTAAAGAACACGGATTAAACGGATTGTGAATGAAATTTGGTTAGGCCCACTCCTCAACGACAACCGGGCGAAACTCATCGAGCGCTGCGCTAAACTCGTAGCCAGCAATCAAAGCGACGCTTTCATCTATCTCGCCGCCTCGCATCCGCTGCTCGAGTTCGTTACGCAAAGAATTCTCGACGGAAGTCGCAATCGCGGTGTGTGGGGCGAACTTCCGGTCCACCTGTTTCGCGGTTTAGTGGGTCGCATCCTGCGTTCTGCCGTCGATGAAAACGGACATGGCCTGCCGCCCCGGATTCCAATAGATAGAGATGAATTGCCGATGAAGCGCTCGGTGATCTCGCAGGTTTTGCTTCATCTGCTCGCAACGAACCGTTTGAAGGCCCTTGCGCCGCTCGCGACGCGCGAAGGTTGCGTGAACAGTGTTTCCACAGTGCTCGGCGAAATCGAACGCGCCGCGCGCACTCCCGCGGAGCTCATCGAGATCATCACCGCGCGGGCGCGCGACCTTGAAAAAGGAACAACCGGATCGCGAGGCGTAACTCAGGTTGATTTCGACAACGAGATCGCGCTCATCTACTCCACCTACACCGAACTGCTAAATCAAAATCTCCTCACTGAAGAAGACGCGGATCAGCTTCGCGCCGTTTGGGTGTTGCGCGGGTTCATTGATGGGCTTGCCGTTCAGGTGCCGTGGCTCTCGAAGGTGCAGCTCTTCATCGTCGACGGATTTTTCGATTTCACCCCGGTGCAGGGCGAGCTCCTGCGCCAGTTGATCCCACGATTTTCAGAAACGATCGTCAACCTGAATCATGACGACAGCAACCCCGAGATCTTTATTCCGTTCGGTGAAACGATTGGACAACTGCAAAGCATCGCGAAGTTTGACACTGTACACACGCAGGATTTCATCGCGCCTCAAGGTGTCTTAGGCTCATTGCGCGAGAACCTCTTCAATCCGCAAAAGTCAGACGAGGTATCTGACGAGCCTGAGTTCGTCACGAACGAAATTCGCTATCTGGAATGTGGTGATCGCGATACCGAGATCCGCACGATCGCGCGCGAAGTTAAACGGTTAGTGCTAACTGAGAATTACGATTTGGCGGACATCGCCCTCGTCGTACGTGAACGCAGCGTTTATGGCCCAACGATCTCGCGTGTCATGTTGGAGGAATCGATTCCGTGCAATCTCGAATTGCGAGTCGATGCCGCGGATGTGCCGGCGAGCCGCGCCGCGCTTAAGCTTTTGACGCTGCTCGAAGGTCTGACTACGGATGAGAATCAGTCGACGCGAATCGCCGAGATTGCTGATCTGATCAAGTCGGAATACTTCCGTCTCAGCGACGCGGAGATACGCGTTCTCTCGACGCGCTTTGATGAACGTCACCTCGAATTGCTGCGTTCTGATTTTCCGTCCCTGACCGCTAACGCAATCGACCGACTTAAGAATCGCTACCGGATCGGTTTTTGGGATGCCGATGCGCTTGAGAATGCATTTGCGTATGTCGGCAGCGACTTGCCGGTCAGCGCGTGGCTGACGCGCGCGCACAAACTCTACACCGATCTGCCCGGTGCCGCGGCGACGAAGGAAGTTTTGAGTATCGATCCAGGCGCGCACGATCGCGACCCTGATATCGCAGACAATCTCGAGAACGCGGAGACAGCAAAACTCGATGAAAAAGGCGTCGAGAGAAAGCGACGACCTTCGCGTGACATTCATCCTGCAGCACTCGCGTGGACGGCGCTCGTGGTCCAACGATTTGCGGAGCTGCTTCACGCGGTTCCACGTGAAGGAAAGCCAACGCAGTTGCGACAAGAGTTGATGCGGCTGCTCGATCGTCTTGGTTTTCGCGAACAGATCACGGAGCCGGCAAGGAAGTCGACAGCCGAACAGCAACTGCCGCAAGTCATGCTCAACTTCAATGCACTCGAATCGTTGCGTCGCGCATTCCTCGCCGCGATCAAGAGCATCGAGATCAATGGAGCCACTACCACGCGTCTTTCGACCTTTCTCACCGAGGTTCGCCGCTCAATAGGATTTCAGTCGCAACTCGTCGGCGCGCCAAATCGAAACGGGTTGCGTGTGCTCGAAGCGACTGACGTTCGCGGCCTCCGGTTTCGCGCGATTTTTCTCGCCGGATTGATCGAAGGAGGATTTCCGCTAACTGCCTCGCGCGATTGGATTTACCCACACGAAGAACGCGATCGTTTGCGGGAGTACGGGCTGACACTGGAAGACATCTCGCCGAACACACTGCTCAAGGAAGAGCACTACTTCTATCAGGTTTGTTGTCGCGCGACCGAGCGTTTGATTCTCACGCGCCCGCTGATGTTGGGAGACGATTCAGAGACTGTCGCCTCTTACTACGTTGAGGAACTGCAACGCGCGATCGCACCGTTCAAGGTTGAGACTGAAATCGTTCGCCGCGATTACGACGGCAAGCATCTCCACGATGCAGCGACCATTACGGAAATGAAAGTCGGACTCGTGCGGCAGCAGGAGCGCCAACTACATCGTGGGAACAAGTCGGGCCTGTTGCCGCAGCCGCGCATCACGCGATTGCTTGTCCTTGCGCGCAACGATGGTTTTTTGAGTGACGCTGCCTTGCGACGTATCGAGATCGAGCGCGAGCGCGCGAGCTGGCGATGGGGACCGTACGATGGCGAGATCACAGATCCGGATCTCCTGCGACTGTTGCAACAAAAGTTTGGGCCTGACTTCGTTCACAGTGCGAGCGGTTTGAGTGTTTACGGTAACTGTCCCTATCGCTTCTATGCGCAGCGAGTCTTGCGTCTCGAGCCGAGAGGTGAGGCGGCGCTCGACCTCCAGGCGATCGACGCCGGAAAACTTTTGCACGATATTCTGCGCCGGTTTTTTGAACGACATCGTCGCGAAGCGCTGCACAAACAGGATCCGAAGAAGCTGCAAGTTGAGCTCGCCGCAATCGCAGACAGCGTGTTTGACGAACACGAGCGAGTAGTTCCGCCACTCAACAAACAGATCTGGAAGATCGATCGAGAGATTCGCAAGATACTCTTGGACCAGGTGCTCTTGTACGAGCTGGAAATTCAGGCGGAAGCCGAAGGGCAGCAAGTGTTGCCGTCGTATTTTGAGGTCGCGTTCGGCGGGACACGTTCTGCCGCGAAGGATCCCGATTCCACTGAAGAGCCTCTCGAACTCACGCTGAAAACGTTTGTCGGCGAAGAGTCGATCAAGATCAGCGGACAGATCGATCGAGTTGACGTTGCGCGCGACAACACCGTCGTTGCTTACGACTACAAATTGTCCACCGGTGCTTCGAGAAGCGACATCATTTCCGGAAGAAGTTTGCAACTGCCGATCTATTTAGAAGCGCTCGAAAAGTTGATCCTTCCCGATCATCCGATCGCGGGGGGCGGCTACTATGTGATTCGCGGAGCGCAGGACCGCCGGAACAAAGGACTGTATCGCGCGAGCCAGTTGGATTACTTGCGGCTGCGCGCGAAGAATTCGATTTTTTCGGACGATGATTGGCAAAAGATCCGCGCTGAAGTCATCGCACGGATCTGGGAATTTCTCGGCGGCATGCGCGCCGGACGGTTCATCGTCGATCCATCCGAGAAGCTCAAGACATGCCGGTTTTGTGAGTACGGCGCGGTGTGCCGCTACGATCGCGATCGAATCGACAGGAAGAAATCTGTGTAATCTGTGGCTGGTTTTATGGAAGAGCTGCGCGTCCTGTTACCGGAACAAGCTGACGCCGCATACGAGATCAACAAGCACATCTCGGTGACGGCGGGGCCGGGGTCTGGAAAGACCACTGTTCTCGTCGAGCGCTACATCCACATCCTTCGCGAGCATAGCCTCTCCATCGATCAGATCGTGGCGATCACGTTCACGAATCGCGCAGCCAACGAAATGCGCGAGCGCCTGCGCGCCGAGCTGAATCTGATGCTTCGCATCTCGACGGACGAGGAGCGCCGTCGCTGGTTGAACTACAAACGCACTCTTGACGGCGCCGTCATCACCACGATTCACGGTTTTTGCGCGCGCATGTTGCGCGAGTTTCCTGTCGAAGCGCGCGTCGATCCGCAGTTTCTGCTGTTGGACGAACATCGCGCGGCGATGATGCTGGAGTTGATCGTCGAAGAAGTTCTTTCCGAGTTCATCAGCAACGGCCACATCGAGATCTCACGTCTGACGTTGGGCGTCGGCCGCAGCAGGCTGGCCGCCGCACTCGCGCACCTCTATCGCGAAGCACGGTCCCAGGGGTTGAGTTTCGAAGAGCTCGCACTCGCCACGGCGCGTGTGCACGCAACTGAAGAAGACCACGCGCGCGCACTCGAAGAGCTTGATCGGACCATGCAGGGCTTTCTCGGCGTGCGTCGTACGACGCCGGCTGCGAGAGCCAATCAGTCCGACGTCGTTTCAGCCTGGTCAACAGTGCAGAAACGTTTGTCGACGATACCTTCGCACGAATCGCTCGCGGATTTCTGCCGGCTCGTTGAGACTTTTCGCGCCCACCGGCCGCAAGCGCGAGCGCCAGTTGCGGAACACGTGAAAGCGCTCGACGTGCTCGTCTGGGAAAAGAACTTTCAGGGACGCGTGCCGCAAGTTTGTCTCGATCTTTTTGCGCGATTGTATGCGCTCGAGATGATCAACCTGCTGGCGCGCGTCGATCAGCGGCTCAACGAAGAGAAACAAAAAATCTCGGCGCTCGACTTCGACGATCTGGAGTTGCGAACGCTATCGCTTTTGGAGCGTCCTGAAGTTATCGCGCGCACCTCCGAGCGCTACAGGTTCTTCCTTGTCGACGAGTTTCAGGATACGAACCAGGTGCAGCGAGTTTTGCTCGAGCGACTCGCGCTCTCGAAAGGCCGCCGGCCCGCGAATCTGTTCATCGTCGGAGATCGAAAGCAGTCGATCTACGGTTTTCGTGGCGCCGATGTCGACGTTTTTCGTCAAATGACGTCGACATTGATTGCCGCCGGCGGACAAGAAAAACCGCTGCAACTAAACTTTCGCAGCCAGCCGCCACTCATCGCGTTCTTCAATCATCTTTTTCCGCGTTTGTTTCAGGTGCCTGACGACGTTCCGTCGAGCGAGACTAAAAACCTGGACCAGCTGGGTTACGTCAAACACGAGAAGAGTGAGCCAAAGCGCGAGCTGCGCGATGAAGGACTGCTGGTTGAGTTTTTGGTTTCAACGAAGCCTTCGCGTGAAGACGATCCGCGCGCCGAGCAAGACTCGCGCGTGCTCGACGCGCAACAGGTGGCGCGACGCATTCTCACGTTAACGCGTACGTCGCCTCCGCAGTTCAAATACAGCGAGATCGCGTTGTTGTTTCGAGCGATGACGCAGGTCCAGATTTATGAGTCGGTCTTTCGTCGCGCAAACATCCCGTATCAAACCGTGCTCGGGCGTGGTTTTTACGAACGCGAAGAGATCACGGATCTGATTCAATTGCTCCGGTTCCTCGACAACAAAACCGACGAGATCGCGCTTGCGGCAGTGTTGCGTTCGCCGCTTTGCGGAATTTCCGACAACGGCTTGTTGGCTTTGCGATGTGCGCCGTGGCTGGCAGAACTTGAGACCACTCGCGGATTTTCGGCAACACGCGGGCTTTACACGGCGCTCAGACGCCACGAGGAGATCGCATTCATCAGCGCCGAAGAACACGAGCTTCTCGATCGCGCGGCGAAGCTGATCAATCAACTCGTCGATCGTCGTCATCACTACACGATTCACGATCTGCTCAGGTTTGCAGTCGAGGAATCTGAATACCTGACGGTGGTCGCTGCCAACTTCGATGGCGCTCAACGCCTCGCGAACGTCGAGCGTTTGTTTACACTCGCAGCTCGCTTTGAAAGTTCGGGGACTCATCTGATTCGCGATTTCGTGCGATACGTCGAGGAGTTTGAGGCAATTGGCAGTCGTGAGAGTGAAGGACAAATCGATCAGGCCGCGGACGCGGTCCGGCTGATGACGATTCACCAGGCGAAGGGCCTGGAGTTTCCGGTTGTGATCATTCCGGACCTGCAACGGCTCTCGCGCGTCGCGACTGACACGTGGGTGCTGCTCGATCGTCATCAGGGTCTAACACTGAAAGTGCCTGACGGGCGTGGGAATCTCGTCGCGGGTTGCACGTTCTCGAATTTCGAGAAGCGACACGCGTGGCGCGAACAGTTCGAGAGCATGCGCTTGCTTTATGTTGCTGCGTCGCGTGCTGAAGATCGTCTGATCTTATCTGGCGTCACCGATGAGCTCGCCCGGCTCAACGCGAGCAACGATTCGTGGCTGCGATGGATCTGGCAAGCGCTTGAACTGCAAGATCGATCGTCGAGCGGTGTAGTTGACCTCGCGCCTGATGTTCAGTTGCAACTGACGATCAATCTCGCGGATGAACCGGTCGAAGACGTTGCTGCCAACGTGGATTCCGAACCGCAAACGATCCATTCAGCCGACTCCTTGTTTGAAGCGTTTCCGTTGATACGGCCGCTCGCTCAAGAAACCGGAGATGCGATTCATCGATTCAGTGTGACGCAGTTGATCAACTACCGGCGCTGCCCGCGGCAGTACTATTTCGATCGCGTGCTGCAATTGCCTTCGCGGGATGAAATGGCGGTGTGGAACAACGCCGACGCGCCTGAGCCGCCCGCGAATCTCACCGCGACGTTAAAAGGAGCGGTCATTCATCGTTTTTGCGAACTCTACACGTCGGAGCAAAGCGCTGAGGAGCTTTTGCGCCGGAGTTTCGATGAGATTGTGCGACTTCGGCAGGCG
The DNA here is from genome assembly GCA_963728575.1 of uncultured Acidobacteriota bacterium. Lineage (GTDB taxonomy): Bacteria > Acidobacteriota > Blastocatellia > Pyrinomonadales > Pyrinomonadaceae > PSRF01. Next base: position 239,685 of record CAVSKT010000011.1, on the reverse strand, counting down.
CAGCTTGCGGATCGTTTAGTCGAGATTAATCCGGAGGCTGCGATCAAAGACCTGCTGCCGCTCGCGAAAAACTATTTAGCGAGTGATGTCTTCAAACGCGTCGAAAGCATGGCGAAAGTCGTGGACGAAAACACGCCGCCAAACGGCGAGCCTGGTCTATGGAGCGAGGTGAGTTTTCGTTTGCGACGCCCGCTCGGGATTCTGTTCGGCATCATCGATAAGCTTTTGATCACTCGCTCACCCGAAGGAGAAGTCGAGATTGAGATCATAGACTTCAAGACAAACAGGATCACTGCGACTGAAGAGCCCGTTGTTTTAGTGGAGAAGCCTCCGCGTCGTCGCCCTAAAGATTCGCAGTTCGCATTCGATTTCGAGACCTCGAAAAAGACTGAATCAGTTCACACCGCGACCCAGGACTACGAACTTCAAATGCAAGCTTACGCATTCGCCGTGCGAGAACTGCTGCCTTCACTCGCCGGGAGCAAGCTTCGCATCACACTTCATTTCCTCCATCCCAACGTCGAAGTACATCTTCCGGATGAACTTCTCGAACCCGCTCGATGCGCACAAGCGATCGACGAAGCGATGCAGCGGACGATTTACTCTGCCGACCCTGCGGACTTTCCGGTGAACACCGCGCCGCATTGCCGGATGTGCAACTTCCTCACCGTGTGCACCGCCGGGAAAGACTGGGTTTCAGACGCGGATGTATTGTGATTTAATCCTCACCCATGATAACCCTCAAATCTTTCGACGGCCGCGAGTTCGACGGCTATCTCGCACTGCCAGCAAGCGGCTATGGACCAGGCATCGTCGTGATCCAGGAGATCTTCGGCGTCAACGCTCATATGCGCAGCGTTGCTGACTGGTATGCGTCGCACGGTTTTGTCGCCCTCTGTCCTGACTTGTTCTGGCGAATCGAACGCGGCGTTCAACTCACCGACAAAGGCGACGACTGGAACAAAGCAATCGAGTTTTACCAAAAGATCGACGAAGACAAAGCTGTCGAAGATTCCGCCGCAGCATTGGATTATTTGCGTCGCAGTAGTGCGTGCAATGGGCGTGTCGGCGCAGTTGGTTTCTGCATGGGCGGAAATCTCGCTTACCTTTTGTCAACGAGATTCAAACCCGATTGTGCGGTTGGATACTACGGCGTGAGCATTGAGAAGAGTTTGGATGAAGCAAAGAACCTCACTACCCCATTGCTCTTGCACATCGCGGAGAAAGATAAGTTCTGTCCGCCCGAGGCTCAGACCCAGATTCACGACGCACTCGATCGAAATCCACTCGTCACCATTCATGATTACCCCGGTCTCGATCATGCTTTCGGACGTACCGGCGGCGAGCACTACGATGCGAAGGCCGCTGAACTCGCTAATCTCCGTAGTCTCGAATTCTTTGTAACGCATCTCGCAGGCGCGGGTTGCGCCAGCGCGCAACAAATACTTTCTGCGCGGTGGGACGATCACGTGAAGTTTGAATTCGCGACGCGCAACACTGAACACACACTCGAGACGATGGTTCCGAATGCATACGTCAATCATGTGCCGGTCATGACTGGCGGTGTGGGTCATGACGAACTGCGCGAGTTCTATTCAAAACGTTTCATTCCGCAAATGCCGCCGGATACATCGATGACGCCCGTGTCGCGGACTATTGGTGTAGAACGTATCGTCGATGAAATGGTTTTCGAGTTTACGCACGCGAGCAAGATGGATTGGATGTTGCCGGGAGTTGAGCCGACCGGAAGACACGTGCGTGTGGCCCTCGTGGTGATCGTTCATTTCCGCGACGGCAAGTTGGCCCACGAACACATCTACTGGGATCAAGCGTCCGTATTAGCGCAACTTGGCTTGATCGATTCATCAAAACTTCCGGTCGCCGGTGTCGAGAGCGCCGAAAAAGTTCTCAATCCAACGTTGCCTTCGAATGAATTGATGAAACGCTGATGCCCGATCAACCCACGTCGCGCTTACGCCGAGATCTTGGCACGCTCGAATCGTACGCCACGCTGATCGGTATCCTCATCGGCGCGGGCATATTTCAAGTCACGAGCCAGGCGTGGGCGCTGACTGGTCCAAGCGTAGTACTCGGCTACATCGTCCTCACGCCCGCGATTCTCGCAACCTCGATACCTTACGCTGCTTATTTATCAACTCCACTCGGGCGCGAACCAGGCGGCGAGTATCTTCACATCTCGCGAACGGTCAAAGGCTATCGTCTCGCTTACGTCGGCTCGTGGCTCAAGATCATTTCGTACATCGGCGCCGGCGCATATCTCGCGAATGCGATGGCCGGATACTTCATCGCATTGAGCGGGAATCGCATCGATGAGAAAACGTTTCGATTGCCGTTGGCGTTAGCCGCGCTAGTTGTGTTCTACGCGATTCACGTGATCGGCATAAAGTGGTTCGGGCGCCTGCAAGTCGCGATGTCGGCGTTGAAGTGTTTGGCGTTGCTTGTTTTGATCATCCCCGGGCTTTTTTTTCTTAAAGGTTCAAACTACACACCATTTTTCACACACGGTTGGAGCGGATTTGGCGCGAGTTTGTTGCCGTTGTTTTTCGCGTACGCAGGCTTCGAATCACTCGCGCAAACTGCGGGTGAAGTGAAAGACAGCACGCGCCGGCTGCCAACGATTCTGCTGAAAGGAATCATCATCACCGCCTTGTTCTACGTCTTCACTTCAATCGTTTCGTTTGGCGCCTTGCCGGGTTCACGATTGCAGGCGAGCAGCGCGCCGATGGCTGAAGTGGCTTCGATGTACTTGCCTGCGGGCGCGGCGTTGTTCGTGACGATCGGGGCGATTGCCGCGATCATGACTGCACTCAACGGCACGATTTTCGTTCCGTCGCGTCTTGCGATCATGTTTGCCGCAGACGGTTTGGCGCCACGCTGGCTTGGTGTCGTTAATAAAGTCACCGCGACACCGATTCGAGGTTTGACGCTCACGCTGCTATGTTGCGCGATTTTATTAATCAGCGGACAACTTTCCCTCGCGCTAAACGTTGCAGTATTCGCTCTAGTCGTGCTTTATTTCATCCATAGCCTTGTATTTCTGTTCCTCCCCCGGTTGAACCCGGAGCTTGCGGGTGAGGTGAAGATCGGCCTGCCGCGTCGAGTGCAGCAGGCGGCCGCAATAATCTCTCTGCTGGCGATGGGCGTGATGATCCTGATTCAGTTGCGTCAGGATGTCGAAGTGTTGACAACGCAGACGCTGTCCACGCGGATCGATTCACAATCGCTGACCAGCATCGAGTTGATACTGGTTTGGGGAGTTGTCGGCGCTGGTCTCTATCAGATTGCACGAATGCAACGCAGTCGCGACGTTTCGAAAGCAGGGGCGCATGGAGATTGAAGGTAAGCGAATACTTGTCACCGGAGCGAGCCGGGGACTCGGCCGCTCGCTCGTCGCGGCGTTCGTTGATGCGGGCGCGGCGCAGGTGATTGCCGGAACTCGAAAGTCTGAAGATCGGAAAGCGCTTGAATCTGAGCGCGTGCTTCCAGTGCAGTTGGATGTGACTAGCGACGCGGATGTCGAAGTGGTGAGCCGAATGGGCGTCTTCGACATTCTGGTAAACAACGCGGGCGTCGCTGGTTTTGGGAATCCACTGACGATGAGCTTCGAAGCGATTCAGGAAGAGATGGCGGTCAACTATTTGGGTGTGGTGCGAGTGACACGAGCTGTTGCTCCGGCGATGATCGCGCAGAAGGACGGAATGATCGTGAATGTGGCGACGGCGTTTGCGAAAGTGAATCTGCCGGTTGTTGGGACCTACTGCGCGACGAAGGCGGCGTTGTTGTCGTTGGGCCAGGCATTGCGCGCGTATCTCATGAATCACGGTGTTCGTGTGATCACCGTGATGCCGACCACGATCGATACTGACATGAGTCGCGGCTTTGACGTGCCGAAGATGACGAAAGAGTTTGTGTGTTCGGAGATTCTGAACGCGATTCGGGAGGAGCGACACGATCCGCCGATTGGTGAGGAGGCGAAAGGCGTTTGCGAAGAGCTTCATAAGGATCCCGTGGCTTTCGAGAAAAAAATGATGAATTTGCGATCCGCGTAATCCGCGTCAAAAACTAACCACGGATTACACGGATGGTTATTGGATTGATGACCTTCAATCGGTATCGTGAAGAATTCCCAACTCTGGCATCGGGCATTCATCTGCTCAGCCACAGCCTCGGCCCTGTACCGCGTGGCGTGCGCGAATCGATGACCGAGTACTACGAGGCCTGGGAACATCACACGGGCGAAGACGCGTGGGCCACGAGCTGGTGGACACTCTCGCGTCGCGTCGGCGATCGAATCGCGCGCATTCTCGGCGGCGCGCCTGGTTCAGTTCAGATTGAACCAAACGCATCGATAGCGCTCGCGACCGCCGCGTCCTGTTTCGATTTCAAAAGCGGCAGCAGAAACAAAGTCGTCACGACCGAACTCGACTTCCCGTCGATGGAATATTTCTGGGACGGGCAGCGACAGATCGGCGCGAAGGTTGAAGTCATTCCAACGACGAACGGCGTATCAGTCCCGCTTGAACGAATTCTCGACGCGATCGACAGCGAAACGTGTCTTGTCGCGCTCTCCCACACGTCGTATTGCAGTTCCTGGCGCGTCGATGCGGGCGCTGTCGTCGAACGTGCGCACGCAAAAGGCGCGCTCGTGCTGTTGGATGTTTACCAGTCAGCGGGTGTTGTTCAACTAAACGCCGCTGACTGGAATGTCGACTTCCTCATCGGCGGCACGATCAAATGGTTGTGCGGTGGTCCATCGTGCGGTTACTTGTACGTGCGTCCGGATCTCCAACGAGATCTTCGACCACGCTTGACCGGCTGGGTCGCACACGATTCACCATTCGAGTTTGCGCACGCGCCGATGCGATACGCGAAATCAGTCAGACGTTTTGCGCAGGGAACGCCGAGTATTCCCGCGCTTTACTCCGCGATACCCGGGCTCGAGCTCATCGAAACAGTCGGCGTCTCAGAAATCGCGGTGGAATCGCAGCGCAGGACTGAATCGATGATCGATTTCGCTCTTTCGCGCGGTTGGACCATCAACACGCCGCTCGAAAAAAGCCAGCGCGGTGGATCGGTGATGATCGGAGTCGACAACGCGCAATTGATGGCCGAACGATTAGCTGAACAGAAAGTGTTCGTAGATTGGCGGCCGGGCGCAGGCTTGCGCATCTCGCCACACTTCTTCAACACCGATGAAGAGATTGACGAAGCTTTGAACATTCTTGCAAACCTGATCGAGTAATGGACAAACCAACTCTTAACTCGCCCGCGCCTGATTTCACGCTTAAAGATGCGAATGGCGACGATTGGCGACTATCAAACCAGCGCGGGAAAGTAGTCGTGCTGCTCTTTTATCCGGGCGATGAAACTCCGATCTGCACGAGACAGATGTGTTCGGTGCGCGATCGTTGGGATGATTATGTTGCGACCGGCGCGGAGGTCGTTGGAATCTCTTCTGATTCGATCGAGTCGCACCGGAAATTTGCGGAGCATCACAACCTTCCTCTGCGACTGTTATCGGATTCAGAAGGCACCGCTTCACGGTTGTACGGCGCGAGATCTCTGATTCCCGGAAAGGTTGCGCGGTCTGTGTTTGTGATCGATGCGGATGGAATTGTTCGTCACAGCGACGTGCGTCCGCTCGGCTTATTCAAGCCGAAGGATGATGATACGATTGCGGCAATCCGCGCTGCGCAACAAGGAGGCATTAAACATGGCTGACAACATCAAATGCACACACTGCGGTGAGAAGCGTCCGGGGCTGGGATTTGCGCCGTTTCCGAATGAGCTAGGCCAACGCATTGCCGCCGAGATCTGCCAGCCGTGTTGGCGCGACTGGTTGCAAAAGCAAACACAGATCATCAATCACTACGGTTTGGACCTCACCAGTACAGATGCGCAAAACTTCCTCTTCGACAACATTAAAGGATATCTGTTCGGTGACGTACCGAAAGTCGCAGAAATCGACACAACAAAAGAAGGATCTGTTAAGTGGTAAGCAAGCTGAAGCCTGAACTCTAACTACGGCCCATAGTTTGCCTCTCTTTGCGGGGAACGTATGTTTTCCGAACTCGATTTGTGTTCACTGCAAGGAGGATTTCGTAAGAGATGAGACGCAGAATTGAAGGACTGATATTGCTGGTCGCGCTGGCGATACTAGCTGTGGGTTGCGACAACACGGCAAACACCAACACCGCAAATCGCAACGCGAATGCGAACGCAAACGCGAACGCTGCTGCAACCGCGACGCCCGTCGTCGCCAACAACAATAGCAATCGTCGCGCACCAACACGTGAAGAGTATGACCGCGACAAAGCCAGATATGATCGCGAGGCACGCGAATCCGGCCGTAAAGTCGGCTCGGGTGCGAATGACGGTTGGCTGTGGGTCAAAACACGCTTTGACTTGGCGACGGCGGACGATCTCCGCGATTCGACGATCGATGTAGACGTGGATAATGGTGTCGTAACGCTAACTGGAACCGTACCAAGTAACACCCAGAAAGCGCGCGCCGAACAGATAGTTACACCGGTGGAAGGCGTGAAGAGCGTGCGGAACCAATTGAAAGTTGCGGCCGCCAACGCGAACAAATAATTAGGTCACAGATCTTCACGGATGAATACGGATTAATCTGTATTCATCCGCGAAATCCGTGGCTGGACTTCCCTTTAGTCCCATTCTTACGCTAAGCTTTCCGCTATCTTTCCTAGCTTGATTTAGCAAAATCTAAACGTGGGGATTTGGTTACCTATGCCAAAAGTCCATTCGCGCTTTACTGTCGCTTTGTCTGTCCTGCTCTCGCTCGCATTAAGTATTAACGCTCAACGCAGTGCAATCGATACCTACGCGATCACAAACGCGCGCATCGTCACGGTCAGTGGACCAGTAATCGAGCGTGGCACAGTCGTGATTCGCAACGGATTAATTGCCGCGGCCGGCGCTAACGTGAATACTCCATCAGATGCACGCGTCATCGACGGCACAGGTCTAACTGTGTATCCCGGTTTGATCGATTCGTACACGAACCTTGCGCTTCCGGAAGCTTCACCTGCGGCATCGCCTGGCGGCGGTCCGGGGGCTTTCTTCGCCGCGCCACCTCCGCGACCCGCGAGTGGTCCAAACTCAACTCAACCCGCCGGACTTCAACCTGAAGTCATGGTCGAAGACGTTATTCGTCCCGGTGGAACCGAGATCGAATCGTCGCGAAACGTCGGGATCACGACTGCGCTCACATCGCCGCGCACAGGGATCTGGATGGGCCAGTCAGCTTTGATCAATCTCTCAGGCGACACGCCGCAACAGATGATCGTGCGCTCGCCGGTGGCAATGCACGTCGGCTTCACACCGCTTCGCGGAGGTTATCCCGGATCGTTGATGGGTGTTTTCGCAGCGCTGCGACAAATGATGTTCGACGCTCAGCGCTATCGCGATTCGTTGCAGATTTACGAGCGCAATCCGCGTGGCACACGCCGCCCGGACACTGATCGTTCTCTCGCGGCCCTCGTGCCTGTGATAGAAGGCCGAATGCCCGTGGTTATGCTGGCGAATAGTGAACGAGAAATTAGTCGTGCACTCGATCTCGCCAACGAATTCAAACTTCGTCTCATTGTCGCGGGTGGTCGTGAAGCTGATCGAGTTGCGGATCGACTGGCGAAACAGAACGTACCAGTGTTGCTGTCGCTCAATCTGCCGCGACGCACTACAGCCGCGATTCCGGAAGCAGATCCGGAACCAATGCGCGTTCTTCGTGAACGAGTAGAGGCACAACAAACCGCAGGCAAACTCATGAAGGCAGGCGTTCGCTTCGCGTTCCAGTCAGGTTCGTTGACGAATATGTCTGACCTGATGGTGAACGCTGGACGAGTTATCGAAAACGGATTACAGCCAGCGGATGCAGTGCGCGCTTTCACGATCTGGCCGGCACAGATTCTCGGCGTCGAGAATCAACTCGGCTCGATCGAGACCGGAAAGATTGCGAATTTGACCGTCACGCGCGGGGATATATTCGATCGCAACTCGCGGGTTGCGCACGTTTTCATTGACGGCCGTCCGGTTGATCTCAGACCGTCGACAGGTGGTCCATCTCGGAACAATTTGAGTGGAACGTGGTCAGTTACCCTTAACCTGGGCCAGAGCGACAGGTCGATCACTTTGACTTTGCAACAGGAAGGCGATCGTCTGACTGGATCGATCTCTGGTCCACTCGGAGCCGGCGAGATCTCGAATGCATCGACGACGACCGCCGGTGAAGTGAGATTCACCGCGACTTTGAATGTAGAAGGACAAACGAGAGAAGCGACATTTGCAGGCCGGTTTGCGAATAACGAGATTCGCGGAAGCGTTACGATCGTCGGCTCTGCACCCGGAACATTTATGGCCACGAGATCCGGGCAACCAAATTGATTTTGCGCGCAAAGGCGCGGCGCCAGGGAAACAATTGCTTGCTTTCGTTTTGGCTTTGTGGAGATATCTCTTATGAAACAACTCATCGCCAGACTTTTGCTTCTTACAATCGCCTCGCCGCACTCCCAATCAGTGCACATGCCGCGCAACGCCAAACTTCGCCGGAAACACTCATTCGCAACGCCACCGTGATCACTATAACGCGCGGCACGCTCGCGAACACCGACGTGCTTTTGCGGAACGGCAAGATTGCCGGCGTCGGAAAGAATCTCAACGCTTCCGCGAACGCCCGCATCATCGACGGAACCGGCAAGTTTGTGATGCCCGGCATTATCGACGCCCATTCACACTCGATGCTCGACACGATCAACGAAGGCACGCTCGCGGTCACGTCGATGGTTCGCACCGGAGACGTGCTGAATCCAACCGACGTCGATCTCTATCGCGCGCTAGCAGGAGGCGTCACGACTTTGAATCTTTTGCACGGCTCGGCGAATCCCATCGGCGGGTTAAATACGGTCGTGAAGGTCAAGTATGGACGCCCGGTGAACGAATTCCCTTTTCCGGGTGCGATGCCGGGGATCAAGTTTGCGCTCGGCGAAAACGTGAAGCGATCGAGTCAGCCGAACCAGCCGGGCGTCACCCGTCGCTACCCAAACACTCGCATGGGCCAGGAAGAAGTGATTCGCGATGCTTTTACGCGAGCGCGCGATTACAAGCGAGCATGGGATGAATATCGTGCGGCGGCAGGCAAGGACAAGAACCTGATACCGCCCAGACGAGATCTGCAACTCGAACCACTCGTCGAGATCCTCGAAGGCAAACGCTACGTTCACGCGCATTGCTACATCGCCAGCGAGATTTTGATGCTGATCAGTCTGGCCGACGAGTTTGGTTTCAAGATCAAAACGTTGCAGCACGTGCTCGAGGGGTACAAAGTCGCGAAAGAGATCGCGGCGCACGGAGCAGGCGCTTCAATCTTCGCCGACTCGTGGGGTTATAAGATCGAGGCTTACGACGCCATTCCCTACAATGCCGCGATCATGACGCGCGCAGGTGTGGTTGTGTCGATGAACTCCGACTCCGACGAACGTGCTCGCCGGTTGAACATCGAAGCAGCGAAAGCGATGCACTGGGGCGGTCTCACAGAAGAACAAGCTCTGAAGACGGTGACACTCAATCCCGCGATACAACTCGGCATTCAGGAACGCGTCGGCTCGATCGAAGTTGGAAAAGACGCTGACCTCGCAATCTGGAACGCACATCCATTCAGCGTCTACTCGCGTGTCGATACGACGTTTGTGGATGGCGTGGTTTTCTTCGATCGGCAACAGGACTTGTCACGCCGCCCAGAGCTCGCGAAAGAACGCGCGCAGTTGGAACAGGCAGAACCAAACAAACCACCGGCACAGGGCCAATCACCGCCGGGACGGCGAAACCGCCGGCCCACACATGAAGGTGGTTACGAGGAGGACATGCCGAGATGATTAATAGATTCTTGTGCTGTCTAATCTGTGTGATCTGCGGCCTACCTGGTTTATCTGTCTGGGCCCAGCAGATCGGAAATCCAACAACGCAACAGGGTGTGATTCCATCACGAGGCACGATTGCGATCCGCAATGCTCGCATCGTCACCGTCAGTGGACCAGACATTGAAAACGGAACTGTAGTCATTCGCGACGGCAAGATCGAAGCCGTCGGCGCTAACGTGAACGTTCCTGCTGGAGCGCAAACGATCGATGGCAGCGGTTTATCCGTTTACCCCGGAATGATCGATGCGGGCACAAACATGGGTCTCGTCGAAGTTCCGCAAGGCGCGAACGGAACAGTGGACACTTCTGAAACCGGCGATCTGAATCCGAATGCGAAAGCAATCAGTGCCGTTAATCCACACAGTGCTCACATTGCCGTGACGCGCGTCGAGGGCGTAACAACTACTTTGACTGCGCCAACAGGTGGTCTGATCTCCGGCCAGGCTGCGCTGATCAATCTACTCGGCACTGCGCAGAAAGAGATGGCCGTCGTGCCGAATGCTGCACTCGTGATCAATTACCCACGTCTTGGTGGAGGCGGCGGCGGTTTTGGCGGCTTCCAAGCGCCTCCGAATCTGTCTGAAACACTGACCGCCAATGAGCGACGGCTCGATGAAATCCGCACGATGTTGCGCGACGCTGAAGCGTACGGCCGGACTCAGGATGCTTACGCGAAAGACAAGTCGCTGCCACGACCCGATCGCAATGTCGTTCTCGAACCACTCGTTCCATACGTTCGTGGTGAGCAGCCAGTGATGTTCCGGGCAGATCGCGAAGCGGAGATTCGTGGCGCGATTCGGTTTGCGGAAGAGATGAAGCTGAAGCCGATCATCCTCGGCGGCAACGACGCGTGGAAGGTAGCGAGCCTGCTGAAAGAGAAGAATGTCCCGGTGATTTTGACCGGGATCTTCTCACTCCCGGGTCGTGAAGACGACCCGTACGACACCCTTTACGAACAGCCCGCGAAACTTCAGCAAGCCGGAGTGCGTTATGCAATTTCCACCGGCGACGCGGGCGCGGAAGTCAGAAATTTGGCGCAATATGCAGGCATGGCGGCGGCTTTCGGGCTCTCGAAGGCCGACGCCGTGAAGGCAGTGACGCTTTATCCCGCCCAGATTTTGAATGTAGCCGACCGTCTCGGTTCTATCGACGTGGGCAAGATGGCAAATCTCGTCGTAACTGACGGCGATTTGCTCGAGATTCGCACCGGCATACGATATCTGTTCATAGATGGGCGTCCGGTGGTGTTAACCAGTAGGCACACAGAACTGAACGACGCGTTCAAGAATCGGAAGTAACGCCTGGGCGCTCGTTCGGAGTTCAAGCGGCTTTGCCCGAAAAGTATTCAAGTCGCATGTAGCGACGAAATATTTCTCCCGCAAAGGCGCCAAGGCGCAAAGATAACCGCTTGGAAACGGGTAGCGCTTTGCGCCTTTGCGCCTTTGCGGCTTTGCGTGAGGACATCTTCTCCGCATAAGGCACTTTTCGGGCAAAGCCGGTTGAACTCCAAACGAATTCGCAATCCATTTGACTACGATAAGTCCCAGAGGAGAACTCTATTGTTTAGAACCATTTTGCTCTTAGCGAGCATCGCCATCCTCCCCACCACCGCTTTTTCGCAAACTAAACTACTCCGCTTTCCCGATATTCGAGGAGACCGCGTAGTTTTCACTTACGCAGGCGATCTTTGGACTGCGCCGTCAAGCGGCGGCTCCGCAGCCCGTGTGACTTCGCATCCCGGCATCGAAGTCTTCGGTAAATTCTCGCCTGACGGAAAGTGGATCGCGTTCACAGGCCAGTACGACGGCGACGAACAGGTTTACGTGGTTCCTGTGTCAGGTGGTGAACCACGACAACTGACGTTCTATCCCGCGCGTGGGCCACTCGCGCCGCGCTGGGGCTGGGACAATCAGGTGTTTGGCTGGAGTAAAGACAGCAAGCGAATCTTCTTCCGATCTCTTCGCGATTCCTGGTCACTTCCGATTGCAAAGCTTTTTTCGGTTTCGATCGACGGTGGCGCGGCAACTGCCTTCCCGATGCCGACCGCAGGCTCAGGGGACTTGTCCCCCACGAACGATGAGATGGTCTACTCGCCGCAGTCGCGCGACTTCCGATCGGAAAAACGTTACGGCGGTGGACAGGCAAATCAGCTCTACATCTTTAACCTGAACACTAATGCCGCCAGGAAGATCACGGAGGGACCACGCGCCACTCGCGATGCGATGTGGATTGGCGACACGATTTTCTTCAACTCCGATCGCGACGGGCACTTCAATCTTTACGCGTACAGCACCTCGAACGGCAGGACGACGCAAGTCACAAGCAACAGGCCGTGGGATGTGCGATGGCCCAGTTCAGATAATGAAGGCCAGATCGTTTATGAGTTGAACGGCGAGCTTCAGGTGATGGACGCGCGCAGCCGTAAGAGTACGCCGATTTCGATCAATGTTCCTGATGAAGGTAATGCACGACGCCCGAGTCGCGTTCCCGCGGGAAATCTGATCGAGTCAGTTAACTTGAGTCCGAAAGGTGAGCGCGCCCTGTTTTCAGCCCGTGGCGACATTTTTACTGCGCCGATCGAAAAAGGTCCGACGCGAAATTTGACGGATTCATCAAGCGCGCATGATAAGTGGCCCAGTTGGTCGCCCGACGGTTCGCAAATCGCGTTTATTTCGGACAAGAGTGGTGAAGAAGAGCTTTATCTGATACCGCAGGACGGTTCGAAGCCTGCCGAACAGATCACGCAGGGTGGTACTGCGATGCGTTATGCGCCGGAGTGGGCGCCGGACGGAAAACGGATCGCGTTCAGCGATAAGGACGGGAAGCTTTACGTGCTTACGCTCGCTGATCGAAAGATCGTCGAAATCGCAGATACACATCGTGGTCAGATTCGCGATTACACGTGGTCTCCGCGGGGAAACTTCCTTGCGTTCACGATGGCCAACGAAAATCAGTTCTCCTCGGTGCGCGTCTGGAGTGCGGCGGATGGACAGTTGCGACGTGTAACTGACCAATACTTCAACGCCTACAATCCGTCGTGGGATCCGCAGGGCAACTATCTCTACTACCTCAGCGATCGCGAATTCGCGCCACAGCTTTCGAATATCGAATTCAACTACGCGACGAATCGCCCGACTTACATTTACGCGATGGCATTGCGCAAAGACGTCAAGCATCCGTTTCCTCCTGAGAGCGATGAAGTGACGATCTCCAAAACGGAAGAATCACCGAAGCCCGCGGGTTCTCCGGCCGCCGACAAGCCTGCTGATTCCTCTGCGCCCGCGCCCGCAGCAGATGCACCGAAGCCTGAAGCGGCGCCGAAGCCTCCCGCGACGATGACGATCGACTTCGACGGAATTTCAGACCGAATCGCTCGTGTTCCGCTTGGCGCCGACAACTATTTTGGTCTCGCCGCCAAGAACGGTCATTTGCTTTATGTAATTGGTGGTGCTGGTTATTACGGCCGGCAGGGTGATCGAACCTCGGCGTTGAAAATCTATTCGATGAAGGACCGTAAAGAAACCACTCTGGCCGATGATATTCGTGGTTACATTCTTTCAGATGACGGTTCGAAGGTGCTTGTGGCCCAGGGACCGGGTTACAACCTTTACGACGCCACGCCCGTCGGCGATCGAACACGCAAGGCCGTCGCGACTTCGGGTTTGTACGTCGACCGAGTGCCGCAGGAAGAGTGGAACCAGATCTTCAACGAAGTTTGGCGTCGCTATCGCGACTGGTTCTACGTGTCCAACATGCACGGTTACGACTGGGTTGCGCTGCGCGAGCAGTACAAACCGATGTTGAAGTATGTGGCCCATCGCTCGGATCTCAACTACGTGATCAGCGAGATGATTGCAGAGCTCACAGTGCAGCACGCGTACATCGATGGTGGAGATTTTCAAACTCCGCCGCGGCCGCGTTCTGGTTTGCCGGGGGCACGCTTCGAGTTTGACCAACAAGCCGGGCGTTATCGGATTTCGAAGATCTTCGGTGGTGAGAATGCTGAAGACATTTATCGATCGCCGTTAACCGAAGTCGGTGTCAACGCGAGCGTCGGGGATTACGTGCTTGCGATCGACGGTGAGGAATTGAAAGCGAACGATGATCCGTATCGTCTGCTGCGAAACAAGGCTGACAATCCCGTGCAGTTGACGCTGAATAAGGTTCCGTCGATGCAGGGTGCTCGAACTGTTTCGTATCGACCGATTACGGACGAACAAAACCTGATCTATCTGGATTGGGTCGATAACAATCGTGAGAAAGTGAGCAAGGCGACGAACGGGCGCGTTGGTTACCTGCACATTCCTGACATGGGCGCCAGTGGAATTCGGGAGTTCATCAAGTGGTACTACCCGCAATTACGCAAAGAAGCGCTGATCGTCGACGTACGTGCAAATGGTGGCGGCAACGTGTCGCGCATGCTCATTGAGCGTTTGCGTCGAAAGGTGCTTGCCTTGAATTATGCGCGCACTACAGACGATGCGAACACATATCCTGATGGCGTTTTCATTGGACCAATGGTTGCGCTTCTCAACGAGAACTCAGCTTCAGACGGCGACATTTTCCCGGCAATGTTCAAGGAAGCCGGACTTGGGCCATTGATTGGCAAGCGCTCGTGGGGTGGCGTTGTTGGTATCACGAATCGCGGGCAGTTGATCGACGGCGGTGTGGTGAACGTTCCCGAGTTCGGGTTTGCAAATAAAAACGGCGAGTGGATCATCGAAGGCTACGGTGTGGATCCTGATATCGAAGTCGATAACGATCCGCAATCAGTAATCGCCGGAAAGGATCCGCAGCTCGAGCGTGCTATCACTGAGATAATGGCGAAGCTGAAGACGCCGGTTAAGCTTCCGCCGAAGCCTGCGCCACCGGTGAAGACGATCGACAGTCGTCAAACGTCGAGAACTTCGAGGAACTGATTAGAGCCGCGTTCAATCTGCGGCTAAGTTTGCAAAAATCTCGTCAACTGAAACTTCCCACCCTTCGAGTACACGCGATTTGGCGAATTCGCCGCGAGAGTAAACATATCTTTCCCATACCGGGAAACCTTCGTAACTACTTGCGTGGCGAACTTCGATGGTAGCTGTAAAACGATCTACGAGCCACAACTCACGTACGCCGAGGAGAAGATATGTATCGGCTTTTGTAGTGCGGTCGTAAATGGCGGTGCTTCTGGAGAGATACTCAAAAACAATGTCCGCGGACGTCCGTTTTTCTCCCATCCGTTCCAGTAATTCTCTTGATACATACATCATGTCAGGCTGGAGATATGTCGAGCCCTCGGCTCGACGGTATATCGCTGCGCTGGAATGATAAAGTTCCCCATCGATGTTGTTGTCAAGAATGAATTTTGCTAAAGCCAGATTTAAACGAGAATCTAGGCTGTCGTGAGGTGGTTTCGGCGGCGGCACCATAAAAAGAAATCCCCCGATGAGGTCATAGTGCGCGTGGTCCTCCCGTTCCGGCAGTGCCCAGAATTCTTCGAGAGTGTAACGACGCGACAGGGGCGAGAAATTAATGAGGATGGGCTTCTCTGCGTTTAAGGCTTGCATTGTCGTCTCCAATACTTAAGGGAAATCCAACCCTGTAAACAACACGTCAACTGAAACTTCCCACCCATCCAGTACGCGCGATTTCGCGTGCTGGCCGCGTGAGTAAGTCAGGATTTCCCAAACTGGTGTGTCGTCAGTCTTGACTAGATGTCGCACTTCAACAGTCTCTGTAATCGGATCGACTAACCACAACTCACGCACATCCATCGTCAGGTAAGCATTGGCTTTGAGCGTGCGGTTGTAGGTGCTCGTGCTTCGAGACAGAATTTCAAACACGATGTCGGCTGATATTCGTTTCGGTCCCATTCGCCCGCGAAGTGCGTTTGAGACGTACATCAAATCGGGCTCCAGGTACGTTGATGCTTCGGTGCGGCGGTAAACAGGTTCCCGGGGAAAGTAAACTCTTCCATCGATCTTGTGAGTGTCGATGAATTTCAAATAGCACTCTTGCCAATTCTGCCGCGAGGTCCCCGTGAGGCGGGTTAGGTGGCGGAACCATGTAAAGATATCCTCCAATGAGTTCATAGGTCGCGCGATCCTCGCGTTCGGGTAAGGCCCAGAACTCCTCGAGGGTGTAGCGCCGTGAGAAATCGACTTCGTCAGATGGTTTTAAGGCTTGCATCTCGGCCTCCACTTTGTGTTCAAGAATGCTAACACCCGGCCGTCGCTAAAGCGATAAGTATTAGTTGTCAAATCCGGCTATTACTTGTCGAATCTGGCTATCTGCCCCAAACGGACCACCAAATTCACTCCTTAATAATGAGCTTCTCCGGCGGCAGCATCGGTTTCGCACCTTTATGTTGCCAGCAACGCACCGGACCATGAACACGCCTCGAACACGGCGCGCCTTTCTTTGTTCGCGCACCGCACGTGTATGTTTGTTCGACCGTAACCGGAACTGGACTGCTTGGTGGGTTCGACATTGTCGATGGAACCGGACGATGAATAACGAGAGGCGCCGGCTCGTGTCTGCACCCGCGGCCTAGAATCAATCCCAACAACACGAGACTGACTGTAGCTAACGCACCTCGACCCCAGTGCATCTTCACGAAGCGTTTGAAACACGTGTCGCAGAACCTTCGACTGGTCCACAACCGCCAGCGCAGACGCACGATCCCGGCGCCGCATTCGGAACAGAAATTCGGACGATAATTCGTGAGGAGCGACAAGTTTGTGAGGACCTTTCGTTGTTGAACGCTCCGGATTATAGGCTAAAAGCAACCGATTTCACCCCACCAGCGTCCGAAATCAGCGCGTTTGAAAAACTAATCGCCCGCGGGCATACTTTGCAGACCAAATTTCGCATGCAGTTCAAACTTTTATACCGAATCCTGTTTGTCTTGTTTTTGATGGTCTTCGCCGGTTCTCCAGCGAGTGCGCAGGACCCCGACGAAATTATTCGTACCGAAACGTCGCTCGTGCAGTTGAATATTGGCGTCGTTGACAAGCAGGGCCGCGCCGTCACGTCGTTGACGAAGAACGATTTCATGATCTACGAAGACGGCGTCAAACAGTCTATCCAGCTTTTCGCACCAGTCGATGCGCCTTTCAGTCTTGTGTTGATGCTCGACATGTCAGGGTCGACAGTCACTTTTCGGCAACAGTTGAAACTTGCGAGCCAGCGTTTTCTCGACGCGCTCGCTCCTGAAGATCGGGTTGCTGTTATTCAGTTCAACAAAGAAGTCAAATCGCTTACCGGGTTCACTGTCGATCGTCAAAAGACCGCGTACGCAATCGAGATCGCGAGCGGTGCCGGTGAGACGCATTTTTATGAAGCGCTGAAATATGCGCTGAAGGAGTTGGACAAAGAGGGGAAGCGACGCAAAGCGATCGTGGTCCTGACTGATGGGCTCGACACGCACTTGCGAAATTCAGATCGCGCGAGTTTGACGAAAGCAAGAACTGATGAAGAAGCACTTGCAACGATCAAGCCCGATGCAAGCGCTGAGTTGAACACTGTGCTCGCGTCAGCAGATCGACAGGGTGTGACGATTTATCCGCTGGCCTTACCGTCCGGTGATCCGAAACGATTGCCAATGCCGACGCCAAACATCATCGGGATCTACGCAGCCGCGCGCTCTCGTTTGCAATCGCTCGCGGATCGAACTGGCGGACGCTTGAACGAGATCAATCAGTTACAGTACATGGCCCAACTGTATCGCGAAGTGGCGGCAAATCTGCGAACCCTCTACACCGTCGGCTATCAACCCTCTGGCGAGCGCCCGCGCGGCAAGTGGCACGAGATAAAGGTTGAGGTCGCCCACTCCGACCTAACGGCTCGAACCAAGCCGGGATATTTCGCCCGCTGACGCCCGTTTTACTATTTCCGCCTCGAGGCTTTACTATTACCAACTTCGCACCCGTAGCTCAGCTGGATAGAGTACCTGACTACGAATCAGGGGGTCGCACGTTCGAGTCGTGCCGGGTGCACCAAAGGGATCAATAACTTACGGGCAGTCATAAAAGGCTGCCCGTTTTTGTGTGTGTACATAGTGTGTCACGCGAGATTCAACCATACAACATGGGGCTTGAAGTATCGCCGGGATACATTGCGACGCTGGAGGGGCGTACCATCGGACGAAGCAACTCTCGCTCGGACACAGTTCAATTCAAACTACAGAACGCTATCTCGGCATCGAGCAAGATCTCACAACTGCACCATGTGATGTCTTAGGGTTGAGGCTTCAGTAGGGGCGCGTACGTCGGTCACGTGCGAGTCGGCTGTAAGCGCGTGTTCGGCGGCGACGAATCCATTATGCAAGCTCATCGATATAACTATAGGCCGGACCTATTCGCGGAATATCTTCGATCGAAGTTTGAACTCTCCGAGAATCTCGGATGATCCAGCACGAAACACAAGAGGCTCCCCAATCAGAACCAACTGATCCATTTCCTCATCTGTTAGTTGGAGGATTTCGTCTGGTAACAGCCCTTCAATACTGATTTCCTTCATAAGACTACGATCCTGAGCCGCCGAACGCTGCCCTCCAGCGGCTCGCCCGCGCAACTAATCTAATCCTTCAATTTCAATTTGACTCGGTCGATCGAGCGCTAAAAGTAACTTTAGGATGAAGCAAGAACCAATCGTTCGCAGGTGAAGAGGAATAATCGAGGTTGGGATATCCCACGCAATGCCACCATCAGCTAAGCCCAAGCCTTGTGTTGCGCTCAACCAACACTTTGGTATAGCCGTTGAGGTGAAACAACACGCGCACTTCTTCTTCGATAGGTTGTTGCTCCATAGCTAAACGCCCACGTAACGCAAAGAAGAACCTCAATAAGAGCAATCTATTACCTCACTCTTTTAGCATCATTCTGCTGAGCAAGCCAGGATTTCGCTCTGCACTTGTTCGACGTTGATGTTCAATCTATCCCGAAACCCAAATTTTGCGGCCGTGGCCCTCAACACTTCTTTTGACAACATGTACCTTGACAGTCTACGTTCCTATTTCGATAATCTGCCCCCCATCCTAGACCATTTAGGTAATTCGCAAGACTTGTCATGCCCACGCCCGACACCAAGCGCGTCCAAATGATAATCGCGTTACGCAACGAATGATGACATGCTTACCCTTGACTCCGGACAGTACCTGGGATTAACCAAAAGGAAATACCACGCCGACGGTGTGGTCATCAGTGAGACTGAATATCATCGAAGGGTGTTCGAAGGGTGGCACTTCCATAAAAACAAGCACCTCACTCTGATTGTCAACGGTGGTACCAGCGAGCAAAGAAAGCACACGCGGGTTGATGCCTTTCCCGGCTCTGTCATCATCTACAACAGCGGAGAACTCCACCGCAACCTCAACACGCTTCACCCCTCCAAGAACATCAACTTTGAGATAGAAGACTTATTCTTCGCTGACCATTCTCTGGAGCCTTCCTTGTTCGAGAACTTATCGCCTGAACACCCGGACTTAAAGCTTTCAACGTTGAGAGCGTACCGCGAATGTCTTTCCGATGACGCGCAATCGGTCATGGCGATACATTCTATTTTTCTAAACTTGTTGAGCCCGAACAGGCCGGACAGACTGCTTCATGAGTATCCGCCCTGGGTGCGGCGGGTCAAAGAATTAATACACGACAGATGGGACGAAAGGCTTTCGCTGAAAGAGCTATCTCGGGCCGCGGGTGTTCACCCGGTCACCATCTCCAAGAACTTTTCCAGATACTTCTCCTGTTCGCTCGGCGAGTACATGCGTCGACTGAAGATCGAGAAATCTCTTCGCCTGATCAAGCAACAGCACGCCACTCTTACCGAAATCGCCCTCCGGTGCGGGTTCGCCGATCAAAGCCACTTCATCAGGACGTTCAAAGCCGCGACAGGGTTTCTACCTAAAGAATTCAAGAAGGTGTAAGCCTGGCTAAATTCATTCTATTTTAGCCGTCGTGGTTGTGAAATCTTCGTGGACGTTAGCCTTGTTACGCGGAGAACTCATGAAACCGGTTGGCAGGACTTTACTCATTGCGGCGGTCGTTATCTGCGGCTCAGTTTGCGCCTTCGCGCAACCTCACACTTTTCGGAAGGGAACAGATAAAAGCAGCGGTGTTGAAAATTTCTGGCCTTGTCAAAAGTAACTATGTGTTTGAGAAACGAGGAAATGAGATCGCGATTCATTTAGTGCAGGAGCACG
Organism: uncultured Acidobacteriota bacterium; assembly: GCA_963728575.1. GTDB lineage: Bacteria > Acidobacteriota > Blastocatellia > Pyrinomonadales > Pyrinomonadaceae > PSRF01. Next base: position 219,543 of record CAVSKT010000011.1, on the reverse strand, counting down.
AAGGAGGTAGATTCAACTCTGTAAAAAGTTGGACCGAGTTCGCCTCTTTGTGTACGAAGATTCTCCAGGATTACAGCAACGACGGCCACCTCTATGTGCGGCATGACGCGAAAACCGTCAAGGAGTTATTAACCACTACAGATCAGGTGGCGGAGTCTGGGACCGAAGACCCATTCTTTCATAGCAAGGAGGCGAGGGAAAGAAACTTTGGCTTCGATGAAGTGAGGGTGCTCAAAGGAAACATCGGTTACATCAAACTTTCCGAAATCAACATCTCGGAGAAGAGTCTTCCGACACTGTTCGCCGCGGTGGAGTTCGTCGCTAATACGAAGACGCTAATCCTCGACTTGAGGGGTAACGGGGGAGGGGGCAGCGAGATCGGGCCGGTGCTGGAAAGTATGTTCCTTCCTAAAAACGTTAAACTTTTGGAATTCAAAAGCAGAAGCGGTCACGTGACGACGGCGGAAACGGTGCCGTGGATCACGCAGAAGAGGTATGCCAACCCTTTGTTCATTATCATCAACAAGAAAACGGGTTCGGCCGCGGAGGCGTTTACCTTCGCCTTGCAGGCAAAAAAAAGGGCTGAAGTTGTAGGCCAGCCTTCAGCCGGGGCTGCGCATATGAACTCCTGGTACGTTGTGAACGACGAGATTTACGTCTCTGTCTCGACGGGTGCCCCCACGTTACCCGGGACTGACACCTCATGGGAGAGAAAAGGAGTTCAGCCCGACCATACTGTCGCGGTGGACCATGAAATAGAGTTTCTTTTGCGTAAGATCGGGGGAAACTAAATGCGACAATCGTAACGTGCAGGGAGATTTCAAATGAGAACAAGATTTTTATCCACGTTAATTGCGTTAATTTTCATTCCTATCGTTGCGGCAGCTCATCCCGGTGGGGGGCTTATCGCCCTCGATGCAAATACAGTCATCTTCGGGGACTCGATGTACAACGCCGTCTGGCGGCTGGAGAAGGGCCAGAAGCCACAGGCTTTAATAAGGAACTTTCACGCGCATTGGACGACTCGTGGACTAGACGGACATATCTACTCAGAATCCTTTGGGGAGATCGGAGGCGCCCTTTTTCGAATTGACCTCGGCGGTGTTAATCACGTCAAGGTCGCCGAAGAGTCGCATTTGAACGTTCACGTTTTTGCGGTTGGCAAACGCGGTGAACTCATCTTTCAGAAAGGAGCGCTGATTATGGAACGAATCTCCGACGGCACCGTGACCCGGTTTCGGGGCTCAGGCGAGGTTGCAAAGGGCGAACCGCCTTTGCAGCAGGTCATCGCCTACACTTGGGCGGCCGATGGAACCCTTTACCTTTCCGACGGCGGCCATCTCCGACGCGTGGGGAGCGATGGCGTCGTGCGGTTGGTAGCCCGAATCGAAGGCAAGCTGATCGAGCCAAAGATCTGGAACTCGACCGGTGCGCCGCGGATTTGGAGCATCGCGCTCGACGAGCGTAAACGTATCTATACGACTCTACCTGATATCGGTCAAGTTGTTAGGATCGACGCGGACGGCTCGCAGCACGTTGTTGATCAGAGCGTAGGCGGTTGGCGTGTCACGGCGGTGGCGACGTTCGGCGATTCTATCTTTCTGCTCGAAAGCAGCGACTCAACCAACGCTGGTCAGCGTGTGCGGATCATCCGCAATTCCGCGAAGGCGGAACTGTTGGGACAGGTTGAGCCTTAAGTTTTCTCCATACTATTGACCCTCACAATTGCGCCCTCGAAGGTGTTTATCCATGAGGTCCAAAATATGAAACCGTTTCGTCTCGTTTTATTGAATTTTATTCTGCTAACCTCAGCATCTGCTATATGCCTCGCTCAGAGTTCTCATCAAGTTGAAAGAATTGACGGCTCGAAAATCACTGCCGAACAGTTGACAGGTGAAATTAGCCGAATTGTCGAAAGCGCCAAAATTACAGGCTTGTCGGTCGTCGTTATTAACGACGATCGAATTGTTTATCAAAACTATTTCGGCGTAAGGGATATGCGGACCAACGCAAAACCAGATGCGCACACGGTTTTCTATGCGGCTTCATTTACCAAGCCGCTGTTTGCCTGCGCCTTCATGAAACTGGTCGAGAAACGGATTTTCGATTTGGATAGGCCCATTTACACCTATCTGAAAAAGCCAATCGGCGAATACGAGAAATTTAAGGATCTGGCGGGCGAAAAGGATTTTGAAAAGATAACCGCGCGAATGATTCTGAGTCACAGTTCTGGGCTGCCGATTCTCCGAGGGTTTTATAGCGATAAGCTGACTCTGATCGCCGCGCCGCAAACTCGTTTTTATTATTCAAACGAGGGAATGAACTTGCTAGGCGTTATTGTCGAGGAACATACCGGACAAAAGCTGGAGACTTTGGTTAATGAGTTGGTTTTTGCACCGCTCGGTATGAAACGAAGCGGGATGATTTGGCGGAAAGAGTTTGAAGACAATTACGCTTTTGGATACGACAAAAACCAAACACTGATCGGGGCGCAGAAAAGAACGAGTTCGCGCGCTGCGGGTTCGATGGTCACTACCGCCGCCGATTACGCTCTCTTTGTGATGGCTCTGATGAAAAAGGAAGGGCTTCAAAAAAATTCGTTTGATCAATTGCTCAAGCCGCAGATTAAAGTCGCGAGCGAGCGCGGGTTCGGACCGTTGCGCGATCGCTTTGAGGATAAATATAAAGGTATAAAACTATCCTGGGGACTTGGTTTGGGATTATTTCAATCCTCTCACGGGAAGGCATTTTTCCATTCCGGACATAGCGACGGATGGCAAAATTATTGCGTCGCATACCCGGATAAGAAAATTGCCGTAGTTTTAATGAGCAACAGTGATAATTTCGAACGCGTCGCGGACAAGATTTTGGATTCAAGTATTCGTGGCGACAGAGCGCCGATGGAATGGTTAGGCTATTTTGATAGGCAAGACTAATTCAAAATAAAGGCGTTCGAAACAGCGAAGAACTATCATGCGAGCACCGTGCGACGACTAAAATTTCGAATAATCTTTTCAAGCCTGTTTGCTGTTGCGGCTGTTATTGTGAATTGGCTAGTTCTCGGCGACAGCTCACCTTTTCATGAACATTTTCTCTGGCATACCACGCTTCCTAACCTATGGATCGCTTTGCATATTGTTCCAGTCATTTGTTCTGCCATCGTTGCAGGTAATCCCCACAGCGGCAGCGAAATTGTCTATGGGTTCATGCTTGTCATCCAATGGTTTATCCTGGGATTTCTATTGTCTGGCGTGTTGGTGAGTTTCAGATTGTCGAAATGATGGTGCACTCGCGGCGGATTGTCACACGTTTCGATATCGGCAATACCATCATTCGTTCTCGTACCTATCGGCGTTGGCTTCAGATTCTGAATGCGATTGAACAAAGTAGGGTTAAGCGAACTCCTCGAGATCGCGAAGCACGCGGCGGAAGTGGCGGCAGCGATACATCGTCGGGCTATTGAGGCGGGGAACGTCGAGGCGGAGACGAAGAGATCGAGTTCTGATCTGGTTACCGCAGTCGATCGCGAGACTGAGCAGGCGCTTGTTGCGACTATTACGGCGGCCCGGCCGAATGATGCGATCCTCGCCGAGGAGGGAACCGCAATTAGCGGTAGTTCTGGCGTGCGATGGATCATCGATCCTTTGGATGGCACGACCAACTTCATTCACCGGTATCCTTTTCACTCGGTTGCTGTCGGAGTTGAAGTTGACGGGCAGAACCTCGTAGGCGTCGTGCACGACACGTTCAATAATCGCGTTTACGCGGGCGTTGTTGGTGAAGGGGCGACTTGTGACGGCGAGCCGATCAGTGCGAGGAAAGACTCCGATCTGCGACAGGCGCTGATCGGAACCGGGTTTCTTCCCGATGACGCAGTACGTCGAGCGCAGGCAGAGTTGTTGCGCGAGGTGTTGCCGCGAGTCAGAGATGTGCGTCGCTCAGGCTGTCCATCGTTGGACATCTGCGGCGTCGCTTCAGGAGCGCTCAGCGGGTTTTACGAATGTGGACTTGGACCATGGGACATCGCCGCTGCCTCTGCTATAGCCGAAGCGGCAGGCGCAACAGTCAGTTTGCTTCACTCAACAGTTTTCCCGAATCCCTTTTTGATCGTGGCAAATTCTGATTTAACATCCGCGCTCGTCCGGCTATTTGTAGAAGTGAACGCGATTGAAGAGGAACCCCCAAATGCCCAACCGTGACGTCAAAGCCGCACTCGCGTGGCTAGAGGAACACAGCTCGAAAAAGATTCGCGAAGAGATGTTGCCGCGTTACGGGATCGACGCCCCGAAAGCCTTTGGTGTTTCAGTCGCGAATCTTCACACGCTGGCGAAGATCACCGGACGCAATCACGAGTTTGCGCTTGCACTCTGGGAAACTGGCTGGTACGAAGCGCGTATGCTCGCGTCGCTGGTTGACGAACCCGATCGCGTTACGCCTGCGCAGATGGATAAGTGGTGTCGCGACTTCGACAACTGGGGCATCTGCGATACGGTGTGTTTTCATCTCTTCGATCGCAGCCCTCACGCTTATAAAAAAGTAGAGCAGTGGGCCAGGCGTCGCGATGAGTTTGTAAAGCGTGGCGCGTTCGCTTTGATGGCCTCGCTTGCGCTGCACGACAAAGAAGCGCCTGACGATCGCTTCACTAAGTGGTTGCCGATAATTGAAGAAGGCGCAAACGATGAACGCAACTTCGTGAAGAAAGGTGTCAGTTGGGCTCTCCGTGCATTTGGCAAACGCAATCCCAGGCTCAAAGCTGCCGCGATCAAGTTGGCTGAACGACTCGCGAAATCTTCACAAGCCTCAGCGCGTTGGGTAGGAAAGGACGCGCTTCGAGATTTCACTCGTCCCGCGAAAGCCGCTCGCTAGTTCACAAACCGCGCGCCCACGCGATGGTCGGTTCGATCCACTCTGTCATCGGACGGTAGATGAAGCCGTGCCGCAACCCGGTGCGGAGTTGTGTTTCCTGATATTTGGCAACGCCGGTTGCATCAGCTCGATACTTCTCACACGAACCTGCACCGTCAGTTGACTCGTAAATCGAAAGCACCTTCCCGTGCCAGTCGATCTTCTCCAGATAACGAGCTTCGGCAGAGCAAGCGGCCATGAAGACAAAACTCAAATCACGGTTTTTCAAATATGTGGATACGAGCATCGCGATATATGAACCTTGCGAGGCGCCGACAACCGTGATGTTGCGCGTTGGCACTCCTGCTTTGAGCAACTGCTTGATTTGACTCGCAACTTTCTCCGCGTATTTCTCGACGTCCGTACCCGCGGTTCGTTGTTCGCTGATGACAACAAAACCACGTTGCTTGAACGTGTCGAGGATCTGGTCATACTCGTAAGGTCCGTAGTCCGGGCTAATCGGCCTTCTGCCTCGTTCGACGATCCTGCCGTGAAGATAAAACAGGTATCGCGCGGATGTATCGACCTTCGCAGGCAAGGTTTCCAAAACGACACCTTGCTTTTCCTGCGCAGTGATTGGAGTGACGAGAAGTAGTATGAATAACACCACACGCAGCGGTGTTGATAACGCGACACGCGGCGGTGTTGATAACACCATACGCCGAAGGCGTTGGCTAATTTCAGCCCAGGGTTGCTTCAACCCTGGGTACGAAGTCCAAAGATGGAAGGGAACGCTGAAAGCGTTAGGCATGTGAAACTCCTTCAGAGTTGTATCGGATGGTACTTTTGTTTACCCAGGGTTGCTTCAACCCTGGGTACGAAGTCCAAGATGGAAGGGAACGCTGAAAGCGTTAGGCATGTGAAACTCCTTCAGAGTTGTATCGGATTGTACTTGTGTTTACCCAGGGTTGAAGCAACCCTGGGCTGGAATTAGCGAACGCCTTCGGCGTTAGTTTCAAACTCCACCGCGTTGCGGCATATATAAAACTCACAGAGTATTTACCACGCCTTGAATCAAAATTGTAAGCACTTAGATTGATGTTGAGTCTTGTAGGCGGGCGCCACGGCGCGCCCGCTCAAAACTTTCCGAATTTGAATCGCCTATAGATTTTCATCTCCAACAAAACACCCGGCCCAATCACGAATCACTCGAATCCTCACAAAAACGCACTCTTCACGATCCACCGTTCGGAACTACCTTCTTGGAATAGTCATTGCCTGAAAAACAGACGACCCAACTCGTCTCCAAAGTTTTGCACGATCGTACAAAACTTCATGCTGCGTTCTCCGGGTTGTCACTGTTCAATCCAGTAAAGAAATCCAAATAACGACTGACCGCAAGTCGTTTTCGAAAGGGGAATGCTTATGATCAAAGCCACAAGAGTATTGATGCTAATGGCTCTGCTCGCATGCTTATGTAGTTCTGCCTTAGCTCAAACCTCGGGATCACTATCAGGCGAGGTCAGAGATGAAAAACAAGCCGTCATCACCGGCGCTACGGTGACGATGCGCAACATCTTGACTAACGAGACTCGCACTGCCCAGACCAACGCTGACGGTCGCTATCACTTTGCAGGCGTGCCCGTCGGATCGTACGAGCTCACAGTCGAGAGCACCGGTTTCGCCAAACATCAACAATCGGGTATCACACTCGCTCTCAACCAGAGCGGCGTAGTCGACGTCACGATGAAACCTGGCGCAGTTCAGGAAGTTGTGAACGTCGTCGAAAACGCCTCGTTGTTAAATACGACGAGCGCTGAAGTGGGCACACGGTTCGACGAGAAACGTTTGGCGGAACTCCCACTCGCCACGACGCGCAGCGTTTACAACGTCGCGTTGTCGGCTCCAGGCGTGAGCCAAATAAACGTAGGACAGAGTGCGTTTGCCGGAGGAGGAGCGGGAACAAACTTTTCCGCCAATGGCGGCAGAACTCGTTCGAACAACTTTATGATCGACGGCCAGGACAACAACAACTTTGGTGTCGCTGGATCGACGATTCCGCTGAATAATCCTGACGCTATTCAGGAAGTCAGATTAGTTACAAATCAGTTTAGTGCCGAATATGGCCGCAATTCGAGCGCGGTGTTCAATGCCATTACTCGCAGCGGCTCTAATGAATATCACGGCTCGGGCTTCTGGTTTCACAACGACAACGCACTGAATGCTTGCAGCAACGTGCAAAAGACCAGTGGTTTCTGCAATCCAAATGCGACCGATCAATCACGCACCAAGGCTCCGTTCCGCATTGAGAACCAATTAGGTGGAACCATTGGTGGTCCACTTCATCTGCCGCGTTTTGGCGAAGGTGGTCAATCAATCATCAGCGGCAGGGACAGAACATTTTTCTTCTTCGCAATTCAGCGTTGGTGGGATCGCCAGCTCGGAATCGGTCAAACTCTGAACGGCGCGCCGACTGCGGCAGGTAAAGCTGTCCTCGAGCAAGCTGCGGGTGACATACCGCAAGTGAGAGCGCTGCTTGATTTCCTCCCGCCGGCTGCAACTCCTCTCGGTCGAAATGCCACGTTTGAGCGCAATGGACAGACTTTCACCGTTCCTCTCGGAACGCTCAGCGGTGCGCAATCGTCGACTTACGACGACTGGCAGACTTCGATCCGCATCGATCATCGTTTTAGTGACAAGCACACTTTGAATGGACGTTACCTGTATCAGGATTCAGGTGCACTCGGCAGCATCCCCGGAGTCGCAGCTTCGCAGATCACGCCGCCAGGTTTCTCATCGGCCGTTCCGGCTCGCACCCAGGGTGTGAACTTGCAATTCACGAGCGTGCTTTCCCCGAAATGGATCAACGAAGTGCGTGGTGCTTTCCTGCGCAGCGCAAACGCGACCAACGCGCTGGATCCACGGTCGTTGTTGATTCCTTCAATCGAGGTAGTTGAACTTGGTTTGCGACAATTCAATGCTGCTCCAAGCCGAACCGCAATCGGACTGGGCGTGAATCTTCCGCAGAACCAGACAAGAAATACTTATCAGTTGCAGGACACCATCTCCTACATCACGGGCAATCACGCCTGGAAGTTTGGCGCTGATATTCGACGCAACCAACTTCACCAGCTCTTCAAACCAACCACGCGAGGACTACTCGAATACTCGACGCTCGACAACCTCGTTAAGGATCGCGCAACTCGCGCAAACATCAATAAAGATTTGCCCGGAACCGCTGCGGTCCTTCATAACGACTGGCACGATTTCTTCTTCTTTGGTCAGGACGAGTGGAAAATCAGACCAAACTTTACCTTGACGCTTGGCCTCCGATATGAAAATCCCGGCCAGCCGATTGGAGATCTGGTTGATTTCAATCAACCAGTGTTGGCGGCGTTCAATAACGATCCGCGATTCGTGCTACGTCCCGTGCCTGGTCGCGATAACAACAACTTCCAGCCACGAGTTGGTTTCAACTGGAACCCGCAAACGAGTAACAGTGGCGCTTTAGGCTGGCTCACAGGCGGCGACAAGCTGGTCCTGCGTGGAGGATTCACGCGTACTCACGACTACGCCTACACCAACATCGCTCTAAACATCTGGAGTTCATTCCCATTTGTGGCGGCGGTGTCGTTCCCGGCGGTGGGTGGTGTGATCCCCAACGCGTTCGCAAACTTGCAAAATCCACCGTTCAATCCCGACACAGTAAATCGGACGATCGTAGACGAACAGTTCCACATGCCGGTTTACGACTCGGTTAGTTTCGAATTGCAACGCGAGTTAACGCGCGACCTCGTGATGCGTGTTGGCTACGTGGGTACGAAAGGCACCGGTTTGTTTGAATCGGTTGACGCAAATCCGACGCTTGTCGGCTGCCTCAATCCAACGGCCGCCAACGGCTTCTGCCGATCGATACCAAACCAGGGTCCAACGCGTCTCCGTACAAACTCCGGCATGTCGATCTATCACTCGTTACAGACGAGTCTGGAGAAACGGTTGACGAGCGGCTTCAGTGCTGGTCTTCACTACACGTACAGCAGCTTCATCGACACGATGTCGGAAATCTTCAACGTGTCGTCCGGTGAGATTGCAGTAGCGCAAGACTCGTACAACAGAGCAGCCGACCGCGCGCGTTCGAGCTTCGATCGCCCGCATCGTATAGCTGGAAACTTTGTTTATGAGTTGCCTTACTTCCGCGATCAAACGGGATTTACGGGCCGTGTGCTTGGTGGTTGGCAGATCAACTCGCAGTTTACACTTCAGAGTGGCTCGCCTTTCACTCCTCTCAATGGTGCGGATCCGGCGGGCGCGCTCGCAAGTATTTCATCGCTCGTTGGTAATGCGATTCGACCTGACTTGAACACGACGCTCAATCTTTCGGGGATGAGTGTTGAAGAACTAGTTGCGGCCGGCGGGGCTTCGCTGTTTAGAAGACTTCCGGTTTCAGGTGTGCAACGTGTCGGAAATGCAGGACGAAACATTCTGCGCTCCGATGGCATCAACAACATTGATTTTGGACTGATGAAGAACACGCGGATCGGTGAGAATCAACGCTTGCAGCTCCGTGCTGACTTCTTCAACTTCACTAACTCTCGAGACTTCGGTATTCCCGACTCGACAGTTAACTCAGCAAACTTCCTGAACCAGTGGGGAACAGACGGAGGCAACCGCCGCATCATCGTCGGCTTGCGCTACGTCTTTTAGTGTTAAAATGCCATCCACAGATTACGCAAATTCTTTGTAATCTGTGGATGGTTTTCTCACGATGACGACCGCGATTACGACGATTCTCTTAGTTCTCTTATTCACGCCGCAGGAATCGAGCGGCGTCGAAATCCTCAAGTCCAGTTGGAGCAAAGTCCGCATCGGATGGGAGCGCGATCCGTTTGGTGGTCCACTCGAGAACTTCGACGAGATGCGCTCGCGCGCGCGAAACGAGCGCCGGGTCGCGCAAGGTGGAGGCGAGCGAGCCAGGCGTGAAGCAAAAGCTGACGAGGCCAACCTCGCGAAACAAAGAGAGAAACCACCTTCGGAGTATTACTTCATCTACAAGACCAGGATTAAGAACAATCACACATCCGCGATCACGCAGATCGATTGGGACCATGTTTTCCACGAACGCGATACCGAAAATGAAGTTGGCCGCCAGGAGTTCACGAGCGACGAGCACATCGGTCCAGGCAAGACAAAGGAGTTGACCGTCAGGGTCACCTCACCACCCGCACGCACCATTAGCGTCACATCGCTCAATCTGGACGAACGAAAGCGCTTGTCTGAGAAGATCGCGCTGGTGCGTGTGAAGTACGCTGACGGCCGCGTGTGGCAAGCACAATAATCTGCAATTTCCAGAGGAGACCATAAATGCTGAAACTACTTGTGCTCGCAGTATTCTTCACCCAGACGCCTGCACTTACCGACATCGCATGGATCGCCGGCGATTGGCAGACGGCGCCCGGTGGGAGACGACAGATCGAGGAACATTGGACCTCCGTTGCGGGTGGATCGATGTTCGGCATGAGTCGGACCGTGGCGGGTGATAAGACGGTGGAGTTTGAGTACCTGCGGATCGAGCAGCGCGCGGATGGGATCTATTACGTCGCACATCCGAAGGCTCGCTGCCCCGGCACTGATTTCAAATTGACACGCGCCTCCGCGAACGAAGCTGTATTCGAAAACCCACAACACGATTTTCCGAAGAGGGTTATCTATCGCAAGGGCGCGGACGATTCATTGACGGCGAGCATTGATGGCGGCGAGGGCACGAAAGCCATGTCGTTCGCATTTCGCCGAATAAAAAACTAGACACAGATAAACACTGATTTAAAATCCGGATTTTTATCCGCGTTCATCCGTGTTTTAAACACCCATTATTGCCTTCGCGATCGTGAAATAAATAATCAATCCCGTCGCATCAACAAGCGTCGTGATCAACGGCGCTGACAGCACAGCCGGATCGAGCCCGATTCGTTGCGCGAGGATCGGAACAAGTGATCCGACCGTAGTCGACCACACACAGATCGCAAACATCGTCACCGAAACAGTCAGCGCGAGTTCAAGCGGCGCTTTCCACAGCAGCGCCTGGCCAAACGCTATCGGCGCAACCATCAATCCCACGAGCATGCCCGTCGTCGCCTCGCGAACCGCCACACGCCACGCGTGGCGCACGCCGAGCTCTCCAAGCGCGAGGCTCCGTATCACAGTCATAACAGTCTGCGCACCAGCATTCCCACCGGTACCAATCAGCAACGGTATAAAAAACGCCAGCGCCACCACAGTCGCCAACTCATTCTCAAACTGATGAAGCACGGCGCTCGTCAACGTCCCCGCGACAAACAGCAGCAATAACCATCCGATACGTTTTCGAACTACGCGAAAGATCGGATTGTCGAAATAAGGCTTGTCCATCGCGCCCGGCTCAACCGCGGCCATGCGCAGGATGTCTTCAGTCTGTTCTTCGATCAGAACGTCGATCACATCGTCAACAGTAACAAAGCCGACGACACTTCCGTCCTGCTCGAGCACAGGCACCGCAAGCAAGTTGTACTTTCCGATCTTCTCCGCAACAACTTCCTGATCGTCATTTACACTCACCGTGATCGGTTTGCGACGCATGATCGAGGACAGCGAACGATCCAGCTCCGCCATCACCAGATCGCGCAATGACACAGCGCCCAATAAACGATCCGTTTCGGGATCCATCACGTAGCACGCGTAGATCGATTCCTTTTCACGGGCGACGGAACGAATGTGCTTGAGCGCGTCGCGCGACCGTCATCTTCGGATCGAGCCGCACAAACTCCGTCGTCATGATTCCGCCGGCAGTGTGATCGGGATACTGAAGCAGGTCTTCCAACTCGGCGCGCACTTCAGGACTAAACTGCGGCAGGATGCGATGCCGTTCGTGCAGTCCCATCTTTTGAATGACGTCGGTGCGCTCATCGGCAGAAAGTCCTTCGAGAATCGCCGCCACGCGAGCTGGTTCGAGTTGTTCGAGAATGGCTGCGCGCCGCCGCATCGTCGGCTGATCGCAGAGTGCGATACAGCGCTCGAGCGGAAGCATCGAAAGCACGGCAGCGGCTTCGTGAAGGCTTAGTTGATTTATTAACTCGGCGAGATCTTCAGGCGGCAGGTCGGAAACTTCACTCCCAATACCGACGAAGCTTTCATCCAGCCGAAGCTGAATGCGTTCCAGTAGCTGCTGTAGGTCCTTCGAAGTCGGCATTCGACATACCTCTATTTAAGCCACAAAAAGGCACAAAGACACAAAACGATTAATCAGACGGACTGTCATTCTTATTTGTGCTTTATGTGCCTTTTTGTGGCTAGATCGTTCTTCTAAACTTGCGCGCTTATCGTCTCTTCCGACGTGGGATTCAAAGACGCCTGCGCGGCCGCGAGACGCGCCACCGGAACACGGAACGGCGAACAACTCACGTAATCAAGTCCAATCTCATTGCAGAACTGAATCGACTGCGGATCGCCGCCGTGCTCGCCGCAAATCCCGACTTTCAGGTCCGGCTTCACACTGCGTCCACGCTCCGCGCCCATTCGGATTAGCTGACCGACTCCATCTCGATCCAAAACCTGAAACGGATCGTCTCTCACGATCTTTCGTTCAATGTAGTTTGGTAGAAAGCGGCTCGAGTCGTCGCGGCTCAACCCAAACGTCGTTTGTGTAAGGTCGTTTGTACCAAACGAGAAAAACTGCGCGTGCTGAGCAATCCGATCCGCCATCAGCGCCGCGCGCGGTAACTCGATCATCGTCCCAACCATGTAGTCGATCGTCATCCCGTGCTCACCCATCACCTGCCTTGCGATCTCGTGAATCAGTTCCGACTGCTGCCGCAACTCTTCACTCACTGACACGAGCGGCACCATGATTTCGAGCTCAACCTTCTTGCGCTCGCCCTGCACCTGGCACGCCGCCTCGAAGATCGCGCGACATTGCATCCTTGTCACCTCCGGAAACAGCAGCCCAAGACGACAACCACGAAAACCAAGCATCGGATTAGCTTCACGAATCCGGTTCACTTGTCGCAGCAACGCACGCTTGTGATCGATCTCGTCGAGCACGTGGTCCATGTCGGTCAACGTCGCGACAGCTTTCAACTTCATCTTCAACTCGGCAAGCTCGTTGCCCAGTTCTTCAGCGTTTGGCAGAAACTCGTGAAGGGGCGGATCGAGTAAGCGAATCGTTACTGGAAGCCCCGCCATCTCGCGGAAGATACCGATAAAGTCGCCACGTTGCAGTGGCAATAACTTATCGAGCGCCTTCTCACGCGCGCCCACACCTTCCGCAAGTATCATCTCGCGCATCGCCGCCAGACGTTGATCGCCGAAGAACATGTGCTCGGTGCGACACAGTCCGATGCCTTCGGCTCCAAACTGCCGCGCCGTCTTCGCGTCGAGAGGAGTGTCGGCATTCGCGCGCACGCGCAGCCGGCGAAAATGATCCGCCCACGTCATCAGCTTATAAAAATCATTCCCGAGCGTCGGTTGAATCGTCGGCACCTGGCCCAGAAAGACGCGACCGGTTGATCCGTCAACAGTGATCCATTCGCCTTTCGTCACAACGGCGCCATCGACCGTGAATTGCTGTTGGCTGTAATCGATATTCAAAGCTTGTGCGCCGCTCACGCAGGTTTTGCCCATGCCACGCGCAACGACAGCGGCGTGACTCGTCATTCCGCCACGCGCTGTGACGATGGCTTGCGCGGCGACCATGCCGTGAAAATCATCCGGACTCGTTTCGAGTCGCACGAGCACCACACGCGCGCCCTCGCGCGCCATCTCTTCAGCTTCGTCAGGACTGAAAACAACCTGCCCTTGCGCAGCGCCCGGACTGGCCGGAAGACCCGTAGCGAGCACCGTCGCATTCGTCTTCGGATCGACAGTCGGATGCAGAAGTTGATCGAGCTGCTCGGGAGTCACACGTCTTACGGCAGTCGCTTTGTCGATCAGTTTTTCGTAAACCATTTCGACCGCGATACGCACGGCAGCGGCGCCACTGCGTTTGCCGGTGCGCGTTTGCAGCATCCAGAGCTTGCCGCGTTCGATAGTGAACTCGCAGTCCTGCATGTCGCCGTAATGCGTTTCGAGCAGCGTCGTAATTTGTGCGAACTGTTCGTAGACCTCAGGCAGTTCTCTCTTCAGTTGTGTGATCGGATTCGGCGTTCGAGTGCCGGCAACAACATCTTCGCCCTGCGCGTTCAGCAAGTACTCGCCGTAGAGTTCCTTTTTGCCTGTCGATGGATTGCGCGTAAAGGCGACACCGGTTCCACTACCCGCGCCCATGTTTCCGAAGACCATCGCCTGGACGTTCACTGCAGTGCCAAGCGAATCCGGAATGCGATTCACGCGTCTATAGTCGATCGCGCGACGGCCCATCCACGAGTTGAACACTGCCATAATCGCGACGCGAAGTTGTTCGTAAGGATCTTCAGGAATAGCCTGCGTCTCGGTGAGGATAATCTGTTTCTCAGCAGCGATGATCTCGCGCAGGTGATCCGATTGGAGATCCGTGTCGCGTCCGCCCTGTGTCTGGGCTTTAAAGCGATCGAGCACGCGCTCGAACTTCTCGTGGGCGACGCCCATCACGATCTCGCCAAACAACGATGCGAACCTTCGATACGCGTCGAGCGCGAAACGCAGATCACCGGTCTGTTCCGCCAGACCCTGCACCGTCTCTTCATTCAAACCGAGGTTGAGAACTGTATCCATCATGCCGGGCATCGAAAACGCAGCGCCCGATCGAACCGAAACGAGGAGCGGATTTTTCGGATCGCCGAAACGCTTGCCGACCTTCTCTTCGATCTTTTTGAGACCTTCCTTCACCTGATCCCACATGCCTTCCGGAAACGATTTGTCGTTTTCAAAGAACGCGTTGCAGGCTTCAGTCGTGACGACCAATCCCGGCGGCACGGGCAAGCCGGCCTGCGTCATTTCACAAAGTCCCGCGCCTTTGCCACCCAGCAGCGTCTTATCATCTCCGGGCCCCTCGTCGAAGAGGTAAACCCACCTATTTGTTTTTGGTTCACTCGTTTCGGAGGCTTCTTCGGTTACAGTGCTCATACGGCTGAAATTAACATACATCGCCACAAAAAGGCACAGAGAGCACAGAAGTATTTACAAGAAACATTTGTGACTTTTGTGCCTTTTTGTGGCTAAACTACCTGCCATGCCAAACGTGACAAGTCTGAATGTGAATGGGAAGAAACTGCGCATTAACGTCGACTCCCAAACGCCTCTGCTCTACGTTTTGCGCGATCATTTGAATATGACCGGGACGAAGTATGGCTGCGGTGAGTCGAAGTGCGGCGCGTGTACAGTGCTCGTCGATGGGCAAATGATGCGTTCATGCGTCACGCCTGTCGGTCGCGTCGGCAGCAAGCAGGTCACTACGATCGAAGGCATGGAGAAAGACGGCAAACTGCATCCGTTGCAGGAGGCGTTTTTAAAAGCCGACGCATTGCAGTGCGGCTTTTGCACTTCGGGAATGATCATGGCCGCCGCGGGATTGATGAATAAGAATCCGAAGCCATCGCGCGAAGAGATCGTCAAACACATGGACGCGAATGTTTGTCGCTGCGGAACGTACCAACGAATCGTCAACGCTATCGAGATTGCCTCCGGCACGGCGAAGGAGGTGACGAAGTGAAAGACGCGATCGACGATCTCGAACTCGCCCTGGAAATAGAACGCTATGAACTCTTCGAAGACCCCGTTTACAACTTCGGATTCGATCGCCGCCAGTTTCTGAAAGCATTCAGCGGCGGTATCGCGCTCATCGTGCCGATGTCGAACCTGATCGCGCGAACTCTGCAACAGGATCAGGATGAGTCTGGAAGAGGTCGAGGTCAACAACGTGTTCCGGATGATATCGGCGCGTGGATTCATATCGACGAAACCGGAATGGTTTCAGTCTTCACGGGCAAGGTTGAAATGGGTCAGAACATTCGCACGTCGTTGGCCCAGGCAGTCGCTGAAGAATTACACGTTCCAGTGGCCAGTGTACGGCTCGTCATGGCTGACACGGATCTGGTGCCGTTTGATATGGGAACGTTCGGTAGCCTCACAACTCCACGGATGGCGCCGCAGTTGCGCAAGGCAGCGGCTGCCGCACGCGAAACGCTAATCAGTCTTGCGGCCGAACAATGGAAAGTCGACCCGAACTCAGTTCGACTCATCAACGCGCGCTTTGTGAATCACGATGCGTCGAAGTCGTTAACGATCGCTGAAGTCGCAAAAGGACAGAAGCTGGTCAAGACCATTCCCGCAAACGTCGCAACAACTCCCGTGAGTGAATGGACCATCGCGGGCACGTCTGTTCCGAAGGTTGATGGCCGTGATTTCGTTACCGGAAAACACCAGTACACGTCAGACGTGAAGCGTGAAGGTATGTTAGTTGGCAAAGTCGTGCGGCCGTCGGCCCTCAATGCTTCGCTACTTTCGAGCGACACGAAGGCAGCGGAGGCGATGCCCGGCGTGGTCGTCGTACGTGATGCCGACTTCATCGGCGTTGTTGCGCCCGATCAGCATACCGCGATACGCGCTGAGAAGGCGATCTCTGTGCACTGGAAAGCTCCAGGCCAACCGGGCAACGCAGAGTTGTTTGATCATCTGAAACAGAACGCGACGAAACGTGCTCCGCGTCCGGTCGGATCAGTCGCCGACGGGATGGCCGCGGCAGACAAGAAACTTTCGCAAACTTACACGGTCGCTTACATCGCGCATGCGCCGCCTGAACCACGCGCCGCAGTTGCTGAGTGGACGGATGGGAAACTCACTGTTTGGACCGGAACACAGCGTCCGTTCGGTGTGAGGTCTGAGCTTGCGGAAGCGTTTCATATCCCCGAGGAAAAGATTCGCGTGATTGTGCCCGACGCGGGCTCTGGATATGGCGGTAAGCACACGGGCGAGTGTGCTGTCGAGGCTGCGCGACTCGCGCGTGCGAGTGGCAAGCCAGTCAAACTCGTTTGGACGCGCGAAGAAGAATTTCAGTGGGCCTATTTTCGTCCGGCGGGCGTGATTGAAGTAAAGACGGGTGTAAAGAACGACGGCACTGTGACCGCGTGGGAGTTTCAGAACTACAACTCCGGCGGTTCGGGGATCCAGGTGAAGTACGACTTTCCGAACCAGGACATCAATTTTCACAACAGCAAGTCGCCATTGCGTCAGGGTTCGTATCGCGGTCTGGCAGCGACCGCGAATCATTTCGCGCGCGAAGTTCACATGGATGAGTTGGCCCAACTCGTTGGCATGGACCCGGTCGCGTTTCGTTTGAAGAACATCAAAGACGCGCGTTTGAAAGCCGTGCTGGAAGCGGCGGCAAACGCGTTTGGTTGGGGAAAGAAGAAAACCGAAGGACGCGGGTACGGCATCGCGTGTGGTTTTGAAAAGGGGAGTTATGTCGCGACGGCTGCCGAGATTTCAGTTGATGCGAAAACCGGGCGCGTGAAGCTCGAGCGTGTTGTTGAGAGCTTTGAGTGTGGAGCGATAGTGAATCGCCTTCACCTGCACAACCAGGTCGAGGGTGCGGTGGTTCAGGCGATTGGCGGCGCGTTATTCGAGCAGATCGAGTTTCGGAATGGGCAGATCCTGAATGGGAAGTTCGCGCAATATCGACTACCACGCTTCAGCGACATGCCGGCGATTGAGATTGTTTTGGTCGATCGAAAAGATCTGCCGTCCGCTGGAGCAGGGGAGACGCCGATCGTTGGTTTGGCGCCGGCAGTTGGGAACGCGATCTTTGATGCGACGGGAGTGAGACTGCGAGCGTTGCCGTTAGTGCCGAACGGCGTGAGAAAAGGTTAACGCGGATTTTCGCTGATGAAGGCGGATCGGATCGTGGTTGTCAGGTTTCCGTCGACGGCGTAGCGGCGGAAATCGAATGTGGTTACGGGCGCGACGCCGAGGCTTGAAGAGGTCAGGAAGATCTCGTCGGCGTCAGTGAGATCGCCCATCTCATAAATTCCTTCCAACAGCGGAATGAAGTGTTTGTTTGCGATCTCGATTACGCGCTCGCGCGTAATGCCTGCCAGGGCGCCTGTGCTCAATGCCGGCGTGTGAAGCGTCCCGTCTTTGGCCCAGAACAAGTTTGCCGTAGTCGCTGAGACGATCTCGCCGCGCTCATTCAAGACGACTGCTTCATCGAAGTCGCGGCTTTGCGCTTCTTCCCACGAAAGTACGTGGTCCAGGTAGTTCAAACTCTTAATTCCCAACAGCGGTGAAAACGTGCTCACCCGGTAAGGTGAGACGGCCAGCGACAGTCCACTTTGCGCGACTTTCTGCGGATCACCGGTCATGATCAAAAGATCTGTTTTCTTCGCGCCTTTTGTTTTCCAGACATCGCGACCGCTGCGCGCAAGCATGATCACGCGCGCGCGACCGTCCTTTACTTGATTGACCGCGATCAACTTTCGGAGTGCATCGCCGACGCCCTTCTCAGTGCAGCCGGTGTAGTCGACGTCGAGTTTTTTGGCGTGTGCGGTGAGTCGTTGCCAGTGTTTGGACCAGAAGAGGGGTTGCGAGCTGTAGATCGCGACGGTGGTGAACACCCCGCGTCCGTAGAGCATCGCGGAGGAAACCGGAGCGACGCGCGCTTTGGTCGCCTCAACCATGCTCTTGTTGAGGTAAATGACGGGATGCACAGATTTACACGGACAAAAGCGCGGATCAGCCGCTTACAACTTCGGCCTGGACCTTATCGGAGAGAGCGCTGCGCCAGGCTGTTTCCAAATCAGATACATCCGTTGCTACTGCTTCGGCGCCATTAACAGTGATTACCAAACGATGTCCACCAACTCGGCCGAGGATCGCAAAGGGCGCGTTGTTGCGTTCGGCGATCTCGCGTATGGCGTCAGAGTCCGCATGATCGAAACTAATGATGATCCGCGACGGTGATTCACTGAACAGCGACTCGGTTGGTCCAAGCGGTCCTTCGAGATTTACTTCGCCGCCAATCGCTTCACGTCCGAGTGACGAGAAGCACGACTCAGCGAGCGCGACGGCGAGCCCGCCGTCGGCGGCATCGTGCGCTGAAAGAAGCAGACCTGCTTCAGCCGCGTCGAGACATGCCTTTTGCACTGCCAATTCGCGATCGAGATCGAGGGCAGGCACTTTGCCGGCTGCGGCGATCTCAGCCGTGGTCACGCCCGCAACGCTCACCGCGTACTCGCTCATCGAAAGATCGTCCTGCGTTGTTCCGAGCAGTGCGATTACGTCCCCTTCCTTTTTGAAATCCCGGGGTCACAACGCGGCGCACATCCTCGATCAGTCCAACCATTCCGATCACCGGCGTCGGAAGAATCCCGCGCCCTTCAGTCTCGTTGTAAAAAGACACGTTTCCGGAAACGACAGGCGTATCGAGGGCCCGGCAAGCTTCAGCCATGCCGTCGATCACTTCAGAGAAGGACCACATCACTTCGGGTCGCTCAGGCGACGCGAAATTCAAACAGTTAGTGATCGCGATGGGCCGTGCGCCAACACACACCACGTTGCGCGCAGCTTCGGCGACGATCAGCTTTGCACCTTCACGAGGATTCGCCGCGCAGTAACGGCCATTACCGTCGAGTGTCATCGCGAGTGCTCGACGGGTTTCTTTTATCCTCACTACTGCCGCATCAGCGCCCGGCAGGATCGCCGTGTTCGTCCGCACCATGTGATCGTACTGGCGGTAGACCCACTGCTTCGAAGTGATGTTCCCGGACGACAGCAGCGTAAGCAGATCTTTTTTATGATCTTCTTTGTGATCCCTTTTGTGCTCTCTGTGTACTCCCCTCGTTGGCTGAGCCATGGGCCGTTCATACCGAGGCGCTTCGTCAGTCAACGCCACCACTGGAATGTCGGCAACCATCTCGCCGTTGTGCACAACCTGCATGCGCCCGGTGTCGCGCACGCGACCAATGACCACTGCATCGAGATCCCACTTTTTGAAGATGTCGACGACTTCACGCTCGCGACCAGCATGCGCAACGATCAACATTCGCTCCTGCGACTCCGAAAGCAGCATCTCGTACGCAGTCATGTTCTGCTCGCGCTGTGGCACGAGGGACAGGTCGAGTTCGATCCCCGTCCCTGCACGTGCGGCCATCTCGCACGACGAAGACGTCAAACCTGCCGCGCCCATGTCCTGGATACCTGCCACCGCACCACTTCGCATCGCCTCGAGACACGCTTCGAGCAAGAGCTTCTCGAGAAACGGATCTCCAACCTGTACGGTCGGCCGTTTTTCTAAAGCCTCTTCATCAAACTCCGCTGAGGCCATCGTCGCGCCGTGAATTCCATCACGTCCGGTTTTCGCGCCGACGTAAAGCACCGGATTTCCAACTCCGGTCGCTTTGCCGAA
This sequence comes from uncultured Acidobacteriota bacterium, assembly GCA_963728575.1. Lineage (GTDB taxonomy): Bacteria > Acidobacteriota > Blastocatellia > Pyrinomonadales > Pyrinomonadaceae > PSRF01. Next base: position 199,352 of record CAVSKT010000011.1, on the reverse strand, counting down.
AAAGATCTGATCGTGACGGACGATGCCGAGTGCGAACGCATTCACCAGGGGGTTAAACGCATATGCATCATCGAACGCGACTTCTCCACCAACTGTCGCTACGCCAAATGCATTTCCGTAGTGTGCAATGCCGGCGACGACGCCCGCCAGCAACGATCGATTTCGACGTCCATGTTGTGCGTGGTCCAACGATCCGAATCGCAAACTGTTCATCGAAGCGACCGGTCGCGCGCCCATCGTGAAGATGTCGCGAAGAATTCCGCCAACGCCCGTTGCCGCTCCCTGAAAAGGCTCGATGAACGATGGATGATTGTGCGATTCGATCTTGAAAGCCGCGCACCATCCGTCGCCGAGATCCACAACGCCCGCGTTCTCGCCCGGTGGAACGATCACCCGTGGTCCAGTCGTCGGCAATCGTTTCAGGTGGAGGCGCGATGATTTGTAAGAACAGTGTTCGGACCACATGACTGAGAAGATTCCGAGTTCGGCGAAACTCGGTTCACGGCCAAGCAGTTCATTTATACGCTCGAATTCTTGCTGTGTGAGGTTATGGGCGGCGATAACTTCGGGAGTAATCATTAGCGGCTGGGTTACGCAAAGAAATAATCATTTGTCGATTATCATTTGACATTTATCATTTGGTCATTTGTTTCGGAAGCCAGAGGTCTTCAAAATGACAAATGACAAATGACAAATGATAAATGACAAATGATTTTTTTCCTTTTACTTCTCACCTTTCTTAACCACCTTATCGATCGCTTCGCGGAGCTCCTCGGGTTTAATGCGTCCGATGTGCTTGTAAACCATCTCGCCCTTTTCGTTGTAAAGAAAAGTTGCGGGTAGGCTGCCTTGCCATCTTGGATCGACAAGGTCGATAGCAGGCTCCGGATCCGAAACGTCCAGCAGGTAAGCCGGCATCGTCGCCTTCATCGAATCGAGAAACTTCGGCACCTCGGTTTTGATCTCACTCACATCGTCGAGAGAGATCGTTATGAAATCCAACGAGTGCGGCCGGTAAGCCTTGTCGATCTTTACCAGGTCTGGAAACTCATCACGGCACGGATCGCAATAGGTGGCCCAGAAGTTAACGAGCAAAGGATGCTGGCGCTGCTGCGTGATCAGAGTTTTAAGCGCATCGGTATTGATAGCAGCTACGACGATGGGCTTGCGTGGCTTCGCGGTCCGGCCGTTCTGTCGTCTGGGCCGGAACCGCGAGGCTGATAAAAACCGTAAACAGCGCGATTGAAATAATCGCTTTTGAAAAACGCATTGCTTATGCTCGTTTGATGCTGCAACCAAACGCCTTGGCTTCTGCCTTCTCCACCGGTTTGTCCGCAAGCGATGCATCGATGGCATTGCGCAAGTCGGGCGTTTGAACTTCCGCTGCGTTGCGCGCATTGTCGATGCGGCCGTGATAGACGAGCTTGTTGCTGGCGTTGAGGAAGTAAGCTTCGGGCGTAACAGTCGCACCGAGTTTGTCAGCGATCTTGTTCCCTGGATCCTTCAGGATGGTGAAGCTGAGACTGTTCTGTGTCGCATGAGCCTTAATTGCTGATGCATCTTCGGCAACGTTCGAGTTGATACCGATCACGGCGATGCCCTTGGCTTTGTAATCCTGGGCGAGTTTTTCCATGCGTTCGTTGTAGGCGTTGGAAACTGGACACTGCACGGCGATGAACAGGAGCACTGTGCCGTTCTTGCCGGCCACCGACTTGAGCGAGCGCTCCTTATTATCAACATCGAGAAGTGTAAAGTCTTCGATGGTAGCGCCAATCGCAGGCGGCGCGGGAATCTCTCCTTCGGCGCGCGCGCTCACAGCGAACGCCACACCCGCAATAACAAAGAACAACGCCAACATGACCGATAGATTTCTCTTCATTTACCAAATCTCCTTACTATGACTTAATCCACAGATTAGACAGATTGCACGGAAGGAAAATCAGTGTAATCTGTGTATCGGTGAATGGATAATATAACTGAAACAACTGAGCAGGCGCTACCGGTCCCGGTGCGAATGGACGCTGACGAACGCTACACCGGACGCGGCATCACGATCGCCTTTCTTGATTCAGGTTTTTATGCACACAAAGATTTAACTGAACCCGTAAACCGCATCGTTGCCTATCACAACATCTTCTCAACGCATGACACTCTTTTGGAACTGCAAACAGCCGATGTTGCCAGTTGGCATGGAATGATGACGTCGGTCGTAGCGGCGGGCAATGGTCACTTGTCTGACGGTTTCTATCGCAGCATTGCGCCGGACGCGAAGCTCGTACTCGTTAAGATCGGTAAGACAGGCCGCATTCCCGAGAGCAACATCGAAACGGGCCTGCGATGGGTACTCACAAACAAAGACAAGTACAACATCCGCGTTGTAAACATTTCCGCCGGCGGCGACTTCGAACAGACTTACCTCGGTAATTCATTGTGCCAACTGGTTGAAGAAACGGTAAAAGCTGGGGTCACGGTTGTTTGCGCGGTCGGTAATGCCGGACTCGCGCCCGGCCATCCCGTTTTACCACCTGCGAGTTCGCCGTCGTCGATAGCGGTCGGCGGGCTCGACGATCAGAACTCGCTCGATCGGGCGCGGCGTGGAATGTATCGTTCGTCGTATGGTCCAACTGTCGACGGTTTACAAAAACCGGAAGTGATCGCGCCGGGAATCTGGGTCGCAGGTCCGATCCTGCCACACACACCCACGGCTGATGCGGCTCGTCTTTATGCCGAGCTCGACGCCGCTTCGAACGACGAACTAAGCGACATCATTCTCGCGCACAAGGGCGTCGATAAAGATCTCGATGAAGCACGTGACCTGTCAGTGCCTCTGCTGCGGCAACTGATTTCGATAAAACTTCGCGAAGGCCACGTCATCAACGAACACTACAAGTTTGTAGACGGAACATCATTCGCAGCGCCGATCGTTTCATCGATTGTCGCGTGTATGCTTGAAGCGAATCCGAAACTCACACCACAACAAGTGAAGCGCATTTTGATCGACACTGCCGAGCGAGTTGCCGGGATTGAAGTTGAACGACAAGGCTGGGGCGTTGTCGCGCCGCGCAAAGCGGTCGAGAGAGCAGTGGTGATCCGTTTGGCTGGACACTCGTAACGTCGTGTGCAACAATTCGCCCCACCGAAAAAACCTACCGCATGAAGATTGGAGAGAGTTTGAGTTCGCATGTCTGAGAATGTAACCCCAGGGGAGGGCGCCACGGCCAACGCCAACGAACCGGCGCCTGAAGCAAGCACAGAAGAAATCACCTATCACGCAGTCGAGAAGGATGGCGTGGTCACGGCTATTTGGGAAATGCAGGGACGCAAGCACCTGCGCACAATCGATCCGCGCTCCCGGCAGGGACAGGACATCCTGCGTCTTTACACCACCGAGCACCACGACGAAGCCACCGCCGCTTCGTGATTAGTTAGTCGTTGGGCGAGCGCCCGTTTGGAGTTCAAGCTTTAGCTTGCCGTGAGAAGCAACCTAAAGGTTGAACTCTGAACGGACGCCTGCCCTACAGCACCTTCCCACTTCAGGAGATTGGATCGAATCCAATTATTTGAACGACGAACCGCCACTACCCTCCGCTCGCCTTAATCTAAATAGACAAATAATTGCACTTAGTTGCCTTCACTCAGAACGTGTATGCGTGGAATGCCCGTTGCTACACCATTTCCTGTAATTCCTCGGAATTTTGAACACCTCAAAGAAGTACCTCCAGACATCGACTAGAAAGGGATACGAAGATGAAGTCAACACGACTCCTGCCGTTTCTAATTGCCGCCCTGCTAAGTTGCTCATTTGTCGCTTACGGCCAAACTACCGCGACGATTTCCGGGACCGTAATCGACGAGAAAGGGGCAGTCATACCCAACGCAACCGTGACTGCTCGAAACACTGAAAGGAATCTCTCGCGCACACTCCAAACTGGTAGCGAGGGCACCTATCGTTTTGAAAACTTACCTGTCGGCCCATATGAAGTTACGGTCGAAGCCACGGGTTTTTCGAAGTACGTCCAATCCGGAATCACTCTGATTCTCAATCAGAACGCGGTGGTTGACGTCTCGATGAAGACTGGTGGCGTGCAGGAAGTTGTGAACGTGGTTGAGAACGCCGCGATAATCAACACGAGTAACGCGGAAGTCTCCACACAGTTTGACTCGCGACGCTTGTCAGAACTGCCTCTGGGTCCAACCCGCAACGTGCTCGCAGTCGCTCTCTCGGCGCCAGGCGTCAGCCAGCTGGGAGCCGGTCAAACTGGTTTCGCGAATGGCATCAGCTATTCTTCGAATGGCGGACGCGTTCGTTCGAACAACTTCATGGTCGATGGTCAGGATAACAACGAGCCGGGCGTGGCTGGTGCTGCGCAGCCGTTAAACAATCCCGACGTGATTCAGGAAGTCAGACTGATCACGAACCAGTTTCTCGCCGAGTACGGTCGCAACTCGAGTTCAGTATTCAACGCCATCACCAAAGCCGGCACGAACCAGTATCACGGTTCTCTCTTCTGGTTCCACAATGGCAACGCGTTGAACGCTTGCAGCAACACCGACAAGGCCGCGGGATTCTGCAACGCAAATTCGACGAATCCATCCCGGCGACATGCGCCGTTCCGCATTGAGAACCAAATCGGCGGAACATTCGGTGGCCCATTGCACCTGCCGCGCTTTGGTGAAGGTGGTCCAGCGATCATCAGCGGCAAGGATCGAACGTTCTTCTTCGGTTCGTACCAGCGCTGGAGCGATCGCCAGTTGGGTTCCGGAACCACATTGAATGGAGCACCAACTGCCGAAGGACGCGCAATCCTCCAGGCAGCCGCCGGAAACCGGCCGCACGTTGCAGCACTCTTGAAGCACTTGCCGGTGGCTCAAACCCCGATCGGCAAGAATGCACCTTTCACAGTTAACGGTCAGACTTTTCAAGTACCTCTTGGCTCATTGACGGGTTCGACCGCGTTCTTCTTCGACAACCATCAGGCTTCGTATCGTGTGGACCACAACCTGAGCAGCAATCACATCATCACCGCCCGCTACTTGTTCAGCGACTCCGACACGGGTGGTACCGGCCAGGCGACACCAACAGGATTGACCACTTCGAACGTTGCGCGACAACAAACGCTCGCTCTTTCGCACGTTGGCACCTTCTCGCCAACAGTCGTTAATGAGCTGCGACTTGGTTACCAGCGCTTCGCGACGGTGACGAGCGCATCCGATCCAGTGTCAGAGGAAATACCTTCGCTCGAGATTTCGGAGCTCGGCCTCATCGGCTTCAACGCCGCTGCCAGCCGAACCGCGATCGGTCTTGCAGTGAATCTCCCTCAGTTCCGCACCAACAACATCTACCAGATTCAAGACAACCTAGCGTGGAACCACGGCAATCACGCTATCAAGCTCGGCACCAACATCATCGAGAATCGTATTCAGAGCTTCTTCTTCCCGACCATTCGCGGTCTGCTCCGGTACGCGACCCTGAATTCGTTTGTGAATGACTTTGCTGAAGCAGCAAACATCAACAAGCCACTGCCGGGCGGAGAAGCAATCAATAACTACAACTGGTTTGACGTTCACTTCTACGGTCAGGACGAGTGGAAGCTCAAACCCAACTTCTCGTTGACTTACGGTCTGCGTTACGAGCGACCGGGCGAAGCAACGCTCAGCCTGCTGCCGGCCAATGAACGAATCGTGTCGGTCGCCAATGGTGACACACGCTTTGCGATGAACCCGGTGCCGAAGATCGACAAGAACAACTTCCAGCCGCGCCTTGGTTTCAACTGGAACCCGCGCACGGAATCGGATGGCATGTTGGGGTTCCTGACCGGTGGTGACAAGCTTGTCATTCGCGGCGGCTATGCCGTCACTCACGATTACACGTTCATCAATATCGCTTTGAACGTGGCGAGCTCGTTCCCGTTTGTGGCCGCGGTTAGCCTGCCCGCGAACGTTAACTTCGATGGAGCAGCGTCAGTGCCGAATGCGTTTGTTAATTTGCCCGGCGTCTCGAATGCCGGAGTGAATCCAAATACATTCACACGAACGATTGTCGGTGAAGATTTCCGTTCGCCGTACTATCAGAGCTTCAGCTTCGAAATGCAGCGTGAACTCGGAACGAACGTTGTCTTCCGTCTCGGCTACGTTGGATCCAAGGGCTCTGCTCTGTTCCAGACGTTGGACGGAAACCCGCGACGCCTTGAGACATTGGCACCCGCCACGTGCACACCAACGTTCACTGGTGCAAACCCTGACAGTTGCCGCGTAAATCGAACGGCAGCAGTTGTTCGCTTGCGCGCCAACGCGGCCTCTTCGATTTACCACTCGATGCAAGCCAGTATGGAAAAACGCTTGAGCCAGGGCTTCAGCGCGGGTCTTCACTACACCTATAGCTCGTTCATCGATACGGCTTCGGAGATCTTCAACCCGTCCAGCGGCGAGGTTGCGGTGTCTCAGGACTCGTTCAACCGATCCGCTGACCGTGCTCGTTCAACCTACGATCGTCCACATCGTCTGACGGGCAACTTCGTTTACGAGTTTCCGTGGTTCCAGGACCAACAGGGATGGAAAGGACACGTGCTCGGCGGTTGGCAGCTCAACGGGTTCTTCACGTTCCAGAGTGGCGCGCCCTTCACGGTGTTGAATGGTTCCGATCCGGCCGGTGCTCTTTCCGGCATCAACACTCTCGTTGGCGACGCGATTCGGCCGAACCTGAATACAACTCTTCCGATCTCCACCTTGACGGTTCCTGAGATCATTGCGGCCGGTGGAGCGTCGTTGTTCCAAAGGATCACAGCGGCCCAGCGCGTTGGTAGTGCTGGTCGCAACATCCTTCGGGCTGACGGCATCAACAACGTTGACCTCGGAATCTTCAAGAACACCCGCATCGGTGAGAACCAGAGAATTCAATTCCGAGCGGAGTTCAATAACGCAACCAACACGCGCGACTTCGGTATTCCGGAAGGCCGCGTTAATTCATCGAACTTCCTCAATCAGTGGGGCACCAACGGTGGCAACCGTCGCATCGTCCTTGGTTTGAGGTACATCTTCTAACTCAACGTTAGGAGTGCAATGTACTGTAGGGGCGGCACTCCGTGGCCGCCCCTCTTTCATATAGATCGCCGGAGTGAGATAATCCCCCAACATATCCCGAAAAGGAGTGCAAGCGATGAGAGTCCTGGTCGTGTTGCTTTCTTCCCTCTTCGTTGTGCAGGTTGCAAATGCACAAACGACTGCCTCCGAAACCACTGACGTTCAACTGGTCAAGTTCAGTTGGAGTAAAGAACGGCTGAACTGGGAACGAAATCCTTTCGGTGGACCAAACGAGAATTTCCACCAGATGCAGTTTCGCGCGCGGTCGGAGAAGCGCGTCTCCGATGCCAAGAAAAGTAACTCGCCTGAAGTAGGCAGGTTCGAAAAAGAGGCGAGGGCTGACGCGGCGATCGTTCAAGCCGCTAACCAAAATGGAAAGCCACCACGTTACTACTTCTTCTATCGCGCCTCGATTAAGAATGTCAGCACCAAAGGCATTACTGAGATCGACTGGGACTACGTTTTCGTCGATTCAGCAACCGGTGATGAGCTCGATCGGCGTCAATTCACGAGCGTTCAGAACATTGGACCAGGCAAGCAGAAAGAGCTGCTGTTTCAACTTCCAACGCCGCCAGTCAGGCGTATCAGTGTTTATTCGCTCGACAAGAAGGAGCGAAATGGCATTGACGAACGCGTGGTGATTGTTCGAGTGAAATACGCCGACGGATCAGAATGGCAAATGCAGTGACGATCAGGCGGTCGACTCCTGAAGAAGCCGCTACGTTGACGCAGATCGCGTTGGATGCAAAGCGTCACTGGGGATATCCCGAACACTGGATTCAGCATTGGGAATCGGACCTCACCGTCTCTTCCGATTTCATACGTGACAATCATGTCTACGTCGCCGAAGAGAATGGCGAGGTACGTGGGTTCTATGCTCTCTGCGTCGGAGATGACAAAGCGGAGCTGGAACACATGTGGGTGACGCCCGACAGTATCGGCACCGGCATAGGCAAGGAACTGTTTCTCGACGCGATGGAACGAGCTGCGAAATTGGATGTTGATGCCGTTGAGATTTCATCCGATCCGAATGCGGCGGGGTTCTATCGACGAATGGGTGCGACGCAGATCGGGGAAACGGATTCTGTTGTCGATGGCGAGGTTCGGAAGTTGCCGCGAATGAAGATCGAGCCCGCCGTTAAAGAGTAATTAGCCACAAAAGGCACAAAAAGCACAAAAGCACATAAGAGTGAAGTGTGAAGAGGTCAGTGTATTCATCACTCTGTCTGTGCTTTCGTGCTTTCGTGCCGCGTTTCGGGCTTTTGCCTTTCGTGCTTTTGCCTTCCGTGCTTTTTCGCTTTTGTCGCCTTTGTGCCTTTTGTGCCTTTTGTGGCTACATTCAGTTGTCGTTTGGTCTGTCGGGCTTACTGGGTTTCGGCGATTCAGACCGTGGTGACTCCGAGCGCGGTGGCGGATCGTTACGCGGCGCTGGATCGCTGCGCGGTGGCGGATCGTTACGCGGTGGTGGATCATTGCGCGGTGGTGGATCGTTGCGCGGCGGCGGATTGTTACGCGGTGGTTCCGCGCGTTCGGTTCGCGGTTCCGAGCGCGGTGGTGGATCGTTCCGTGGCGGTGGGTTGTTACGCGGCGACTCCGAGCGTTCGGTTCGTGGCTCCGAGCGCGGCGGTGGATCCCAACGTGGCGCTGCCTTCGGAGATTCCCGCGGTTCTGACGGTGGCGCAGTCCGCGGCGACTCAGTCTTTGGCTCAAATCTCGGTTGCGAAGGTGGCTCCGGCCTCGGCTCCGAGCGCGGCTGTGGCCGCGAACGCGGTTGCTCTGACGGTTCTGGTTGTGAAGGCGGCGTTTCTCTTTCAATCCCAACGCGACCGCGTTCACGCTTCTCCACTCCGTCAGGCAGGATCGGACGAATCACTCGTCCACGTTCGTCAGGTCGAGGTTCGGGACGATCAACCGCACCAGTCGGTCGAGACTCAGGAGCAGAAGTTGGTGTCGAGCTTGTTTCCGTCGGTTGCGATGGTCTCGGCTCAGACGGCCTCGGATCACGTCCGCGGAAAATTCTCGAACGACGAAGTTCTTCATCAAGGGCAACACCCGGAGCCCTTTCAGTAGCACCCGTCCTGGTTTGCGGAACCTGGATCATGGGATTTCGACGACGCTCACGGTCCGGACTGTCGCCTCCCGGAATATTCCCAACGACTCCCTCGCGTCGCGGCATCTCGCGATTCTGAGGCAACGCGTCGACGACGTTACGGGCCACACGTTCATCGTCGATGCCGCGTCCGCGCCCACGCCCGTTCGGGTCACCAAAATCTCTTCGCGGAACTCGCGTCACACCACGCCACGTCTTGTTCGGATCGTAGTTCGGTCGATCGTTGCGATCATTCCCACGACCGCCGCCGCGTCCTCCACGCCCGCCACCGTAACCGCCGCCGTGACCGGGCCGGCGATCGTAGTGCCGGTAATTACGCGCGTATGGATCGCGGTGGTAGTACGACAACGGATACCAGCAGATGTCGTGGCCGAATGAGATGTTGAATGCAACCAGCGCCGGACGCCACCAACTTCGCTTTCGATGGTATTTACTGCGCGGCACCCACGCCCAGTAGTTATCGTGATAGACCCAGCGTCCGTAGTGATAAGGCGCCCAGCCCCAGGGTTCGTAACCGACCCACGTCCAGCCATACGGCGGGCACCACGTCCAATGTCCGTAACGATACGGAGCCCAATCACTGTAGCCGGCCAGCACAGTCGCGCGCGGCCGCCACAACCAGCCAAACTCGTCTGTGTAGCTCCAATCGCCGTACGAGTCCAAATCTTCTGCGCCCCAAACGTACTCGTCGAAATACTTCACGTCGTGGCGCATGCGTTGCGCAAGATAGCGCTCACGTTCGTTTACCCAATCGTCGACGGCATCGCGTTCACCTGCGGCCTGGAGATCCCAGTCGCCGGCGTTGTCTCCTGAAATAACGAGCTCTGCGCTGCGACCATCGCGGAGTGCGAAGCCGGACGTGTCCGAATAGATTCGCGCACTGCCGCCGTCGCGAACAGTCAAACGGACGCGGCCTTCACGAGGCACGTCGATCCGGTAAAGTCCCGTCTTCTCTGCGGCGAGCGTCGTTTTCGGCGCGTCGATTTCGAAGTATTCCTTTTTGTGATCAAACTTCGCGAGGCGAACGAGCGCAGTTCCTTCGATCACACTCATCGCGATTCCTTCGTCACGGAGCGTGACGATCCGCAAAACCGTGTTGGACGTCAGACGCACGAAGTTTCTCGCGTCGATCTGGATCTCGAGCCGGCTCTCTTTCCCCGTGGTCAGTGTGTCGCCTTCGACGAGGGGATAATTGACCCGCGTACGCTCCCACTCCTGATTATCCTGGCGTTTCAGATTAGCTTCGCCGTCAATCAAGCTGATGCGCACAACGCGGGCTTTGACGTCGTAATCGTCGGGTTCGTCGTCATCGTCGGCGCTGGCAATTACTGTGATTGAGAGAAGGATGAGAAGAAGAGAAAGGAGAAAGCTGATGTCACGTCGGGAGACTCTCATTGGTTATGCTCCTTCTTGCTGGGCCGAGTTTTGGGGTTAGTGGCTCAGTTTTGTTAACGCTTTTTGGAGCAAAGTCTATGCCCGCAAATGGATGTTGTGTGCGCGGTTAATAGAATTGAGGATTATCACAAGCGGAGTGTGGGTGTTGTGGTGGGAAAATTTCTCTTTGAGAAAGCTCAAATTATTTTTGAGTGAAAGCGTCGGGCAACGACGCGCCATAGTAGGACCACTGCAAAACTCAGACGGTGTAAATCGAATACGAATTCGTGCGCGCGTTCAGAGTTCAAGCTTTAGCTTGCAATTGAGGAGGCAAGCTAAAGCTTGAACTCTGAACCCGCGCCCACTTCGACGAGACTCAGAATCGTTTCAAATCAGCTTCCGCGGCGATGAAGCCAAAGCTCGTCCACTGCTGACTCGACACAATCTTGCGAAAGATCTCGAGCGCTTGCTCGCGCCGCCCGTTGTAAAGGTGCCAGTTCCCAATGCCGTATAGTACGCTGTGCGACGCGGCGGAATCGCCCTGAGCTTCTTCCAGCAAACGTTCGACAGGAAGGATGCCTTTATACATCAGCACCAGCCGGTAGTAGCTCGTGTTTTCGATAATGTCCATGCCTTCCGTAACCGGTTCGAGCGATTTCGCCGCCTCGTCGTTACGATTCAGACGGCGCAACGTCATGTACAACCAGTGTGTCGTCGATACCAGCCGATCTGGACTTTGCGAAACCTTTAAACCTCACGATACGCATCGAGCGCCTTTTGATTTTGTCCGGTCAAATAGTAAGCGAGCCCGAGGTGATACCAGACATTAAACTGCAAGGTGCTGGTCGGAATATTTCGTTCGTTTGGCTGGCCATCCGGTTCGATTTCGTCAGGTTTACCCTTAACTAGCTGCGACGCCTTCCTCAGATCGGCGATCGCCAGATCGAACTGGCGCAACGTGATATGTCGATGACCGCGATGTCGATAGAAACGCGCGTCGTTCGGAAATTTAGCGATCCCGCGTGTGTAGGTAGTGATTGCCGAAGTGAAGAGGCCAAGGTAAGCCTGTCGACGTCCTAACCAGATCAGCGCATCGGCGCTGTTCGGGTTCGACTCGTAATGCGCCTTTGCGCCGCTTAGCTGCTTCTCCAGTTTGATCTTCGTTTCGGGAGGAATGGGAGGCGGAACTCTCTTGCTGTAGTCATTTTGCCCCTGTGCCGTCGTGAAGAGCAGCATGGCGCCAAGAATGGTTATGATGAAACGTCGCAAGGCCATTAGTTTTAAGAGTGCTTCTATGACAATTCGCGCTTACAGTCAATATCGCTGATGCCTGTTGCCTCGGAGTTTGACGTCATCATCATCGGCGCCGGCATCAACGGCGCAGGCATTGCCCGCGACGCCGCGATGCGCGGGTTGAAAGTTTTACTGCTCGACAAAGGCGACATCGCGAGTGGGACTAGCAGCGCTTCGACTCGACTCATCCACGGAGGCCTCAGATATCTCGAACATCTTGAGTTTGGTCTCGTGCGCGAATCTCTTCGTGAGCGCGAGACCTTGCTGAGAATCGCGCCTCACCTCGTAAAGCCTCTGCCGATCACGATCCCGATATACAAACAAAGCAGGCGCGGGCGCTTGACCGTTCGCGCGGGAATGATTGCGTACGATTTGCTTTCGTCAGGCAAGTTGTTGCCCTCACATCGAATGCTCTCGCGAGCAGAAACTCTCGAACAGTCGCCGGGATTGAATCCGGAAGGTTTACTCGGAGCGGCCAGATACTTCGACGCACAGGTGGAATTCGCGGAGCGTTTGGTCGTGGAGAATGCACTTTCTGCGCGTGAACACGGAGCGGAGATTGTCACGTATGCGCCGGTGACGAAATTATCAACGGAAGGAGTTGAGTTTGTTGTTGATGGAACAACTCACTTCGCGCGCGCGAGTGTGGTGATAAATGCGGCTGGACCATGGGTCGATCAGTTGCTCGAGCGAGCACCGGTGGAGAGTGCGCGACTGATCGGCGGAACAAAGGGAAGTCACATCGTTGTTCCTCAGTTTCCGGCAGCTTCGAAGAGTGCGGTCTATCTCGAAGCGCAGAGGGACGGCAGGCCGTTCTTTATCATTCCGTGGAACAAAAACTATTTGATAGGTACCACTGACGTTCGCTTTGAAGAAGACCCGGATCAGGTCCACAGCGAATTGTGGGAAATCGATTACTTGCTCGCGGAAACAAATCGTGCGTTTCCCGGCGCCGGGCTGACGCGCAATCGAATCTTGTTCACTTACTCCGGCGTTCGGCCGCTGCCGTGGACCAGAAATGAGAAGGAGAAAAACATCACGCGCCGGCATTTCATTCGTGAACATCCGCAAATGGATAATTTGTTTTCGATCGTGGGTGGGAAACTCACGACGTACCGGAGTTTGGCGGAGGAGTGTGTGGATCTGGTCTTTCGCAAACTCGGAAGGGATTCGCCGCCATGTCTTACCGCGCAGGAGCCGCTGAAACCTGGTCCGGTTCGAGATTTTAGCGACGCAGTGGTTTTTAGCTTTGAGCATGAGATGGCGAAGACGCTGGCTGATTGTTTCTTGCGACGCACGATGCGCGGGTTAGAAAGCGATCTTGGGTTGGGAGATCTGGAAGCCGCAGTTGAAGTTCTGGGATGGAGTGATGAACGGGCTAAATGGGAGATTGAGAATTACAAAAGTGAAATAGAAAAATTAACCAGCGTAGCAACAAACAGAACCGAGCGCGGTAGCGCCGGGTAAACCTCCCACATGCGTTAGCTGAAATTTACCCGGCGCTACCGCGCTCGGTTCTGTGCCAGCCCGCTAGCTAATTTTTTCAGAGACTCGCGCGCGAAGCGCTTCTGAAGCATCCGCGCCATCGGAGAGCCGAGACGCACGAGCGGGTGCCGCGGCTTTGAAAACGCAAGGATGTCGTACCACACCGAATCATCCGGCAGCCCCTCGATCAAAAACCTTTCCTCACCACACTCAACATGATCCGGCAACGTCCCATACGCAAATCCGAATCGTCGCGCTTCATCAATCACATAGACCACTCGCGCCGCGCTGAGCGACCACGTCCCAAACGCACGCGCCTTAACTGCCACCGTCGCTCCGACTTCAATCTTCACGCCGCGCGGAACAATCGTCACCCAACCAAGCTCAAACTGCCCCCAGTTCTTCAGCGCCTCGACCGCGCGCTTGTAAGTCCCTTCGCCATGTCCTAACTGAACGCGATTATGATCGACTGTGTATCCGGTCGACGGAGGCGTTGTGTTCGTCGCCCCAACCTCGAGATATGTAAACTTTGAATTGCGCTGGCTGGAAATAAACGTTGCGACATCGTCCTCGGAAGGCTCTGTAATCCTGATCATCTACGCCTTCTTTCGAGCCCGAGGATGGTGACGATCGTAAGCGGCACGTAGATGCACGTCGGTAATGTGCGTGTAGATCTGCGTCGTGGAGATATCGCTGTGTCCGAGCAAAGCCTGCACCGAACGCGAATCAGCGCCGTGCTGCAACAGGTGAGTGGCGAAACTATGACGCAGCGTGTGCGGCGAGACATCTTTGATGCCCGCTTTGTCCGCGTGTCGCCTGATCATGGACCACGCAAGCTGCCGCGTGAATGGCCGCCCACGATGCAGAAAAACATTTGGCGCCGGCGGCTGTCCATAACCCGCTTTCACCGCCGAATACTGTTGCAACCAGTGGATCGCGCTCTTTCCAAGTGGCACACGTCGCTCTTTGTTTCCCTTGCCATGACACACAACCAGCCCTGCGAATAGATCGATGTCGTTATGCTTCAAATGAACCATTTCCGACACGCGCAGCCCAGTGGCATACATGGTCTCCAGCACCGCGCGATCGCGTATTCCTTCCTCCGTTGAAACATCGGGCGCTGCAAGCAAACGATTGATCTCTTCTTCAGTAAGAAACTTCGGGAGGTAACTGAAACGCTGCGGCGTGTCGAGGTCCTCGGCTGGGTGCGACTTGATGTGACCATCAAGCATCAGGAACTTGAAGAAACCGCGTGTCGCACTGACCGCACGCGAGACTGACGTTGGCGCCAGTCCTTCACGCGAAAGACTCGCGATCCATTTTCGCAGATCGGCGCGCGTGAGCTCTGAAATCTGTTTGTTGTTGGATGTGGCCCAGGCTTGCAGTCGATCGAGATCGCGGTTGTAACTCTCGAGGGTGTGACGCGCGAGACCTTTCTCTACCTGTATGTAGGTCAGGAATTCTTTTTTGAAGTCGCGGTCCACACCGCAGATATTACATGATTTACTCGTAGCGCAAACACTCGATCGGATCGAGTTTTGAGGCTTTGCGCGCGGGCCAGACTCCAAAGATCAGGCCAACGCCGATCGACACAGTAAGTCCTGTGACAACGGCCCAGGTGGGAATCGTCGCGGGCATACTTGGAAAGATAAATATCAGTAACTGCGCTATGCCGACGGCAAGGAGCACGCCGAGCCCCCCTCCAAGAAACGTCAGCATCATCGCTTCAAAGAGAAACTGGCGAACAATGTCTTTGCGTCGCGCGCCAAGCGCTTTCCGCACTCCAATCTCTTTCGTGCGCTCCGTTACGCTGACAAGCATGATGTTCATCACTCCGATGCCACCCACGAGCAGACCCAAACTCGAGATCGCAATCGC
This sequence comes from uncultured Acidobacteriota bacterium, assembly GCA_963728575.1. Lineage (GTDB taxonomy): Bacteria > Acidobacteriota > Blastocatellia > Pyrinomonadales > Pyrinomonadaceae > PSRF01. The sequence continues at coordinate 184,132 of CAVSKT010000011.1, read as the reverse complement.
GATCAATCCAACCATCGCAGTGATGCTGTCAAACTGTTCGATAAACTTGTCAGCCGTTTTGATATCGAAGTTATTCGGCTGATCAAACTTGACCTGCCGGCGACGTCGCAGAATTTCTTCAGCCTGTGTCAGTGCTTCACTCACCTGGCCCGTGCGCCCACGTATAATCAGTAACAGGTAACCTTTTGCGGGGGCGACTTTTTGCGCGGTGCGAAACGGAATGTAAACCGCATTGTCTTCTTCGTTCTCACCGAAAAAGCCTGCTTTGCGTTTTTCGAGAACACCAATGACTTCGAAATTGTAGCCACCCATGCGCACCTGAGCGCCGGCAATGCTGTTGTAACCCGGGAAGAGCGCGTCCGCTGCGTTCACGCCAATCACCATCACGTTCGAGCGCTGCTGATCGTCTGCTTCGGTGATGAAGCGTCCCTCTTTGAGTGGAATATTGTAAACGTCGAGGTAATTTGGTGAGACGCCCTGTGTATTTCCCCAACGATAGTTGCGGCCCTGGTAGGTAATGTTGTCGTCGAATTGTCCACCGCCATAGCCAACGTTAGGAGCGACGTGTGCGACGTCTTCAACGGCAGGAGCTTGAGCCTTAATCGCTTCAACATCCGCGATGGTAAGCGGTTTGCGCAGGCGCTCAGACCGATCTTCGCTGGTGCGTGGGCCAGTCGAGAGATGGAAGGCGTAAATATTGTTCGTACCATACTCTTCGATCATCGCCACGATACTTTGACGCATTCCAGTCAGCAGCGAAGCAATGCAGATCGCGGTCATGACTCCGATAACAATACCGAGCACGGTCAGAAAGCTGCGAAACTTGTGGCTACGCACGCTGTCGATCGCCATCGCCAACGTCTCTCGCAGAATACCCTTTGGGACTTTGAGTTTCATTACTTCGCCGTTGTCAAAGCCAGGATCGGATCGAGTCGCGCAGCCTTAAACGCGGGGTAAATGCCCGCGATCATGCCGATCACTGTCGATACGATCAGCGCCAGCAGAATGTAGCCAATCGTGATGGTCATCGTGATTGAAGCCAGCACTGTAATCAAAGTAGTGATGCCCCACGATGCGAGCAGTCCAATGATTCCACCGAGTATGCACAGGATTGCCGATTCGATAACGAACTGAAGCAGGATCTGTTTGCGCGTGGCGCCGACCGCTTTTCTGAGTCCGACTTCAAAAGTTCTTTCCGTGACACTCACGAGCATGATGTTCATCACTACAATACCGCCGACAACTAACGTAATCAGGGTGATCGGAATAACCACCATCGCGATCATTCCCGTAAACTCGTCAATCTGATTGTTCAACTCTTCGACGTTGACGAGACCGAAATCATCCTCTTCGTTGCCGTTGAGACGATGCTTGATTCGCATCGCTACCCGCGCTTCTTCAATCGCCTGGTGAAAGGTTTCACGCGAACGCGTCTTGCCGTGTATCTGCAATCCGTTGCGGCCGAAGAGCTGCAAGTGGGTGGTAATTGGAATGTAGATGTGCCGGTCAAACGAGCCACCAAAAAAAGATCCGCGTTTCTCCTCAACGCCGACAACCTTCATCGGCAAACCATTAACTTTCAGAGTCTTTCCGATAGGGTCGACATATGGGAAAAATTTTTCTCGTATGTCGGCACCCAGAACCACCACAAGGGCGGATCGTGTCACCTCGTCTTCCGTGATGAAGCGGCCCAGCTCAATGGTTTTGTCTTCGATATCAACCATGTTTGCACTGTGACCGAAGACCTGCGCGCCGGGAAACTCGATCCCGTCCTGCTTGAGATCGATACCCCTGCCCGCACCTGCGCCGACCTCAGAGCAGGAGGCGCAATGGTCCCGCACCCATTCGTAATCGTCCCAGTTTAGTCGCTTATTCCGGCGGTTGCGGCGCTCAAACTCTTCATCATCCATGTCGCCGGAAAACGCCATCCGCGCGATCATGAAGTGATTGGCCCCGAGGACTTTCGTGATTTTGTCGACGACGTAAGTATTGAGACCGCTGATTGAGGCCCCGACCGTGACCACCGACGCGACGCCGATAATGATGCCGATCAACGTCAGAAAAGCGCGCAATTTGTGCGCAAAGATCGACTGTAGGGCGATCTTCATAGCGTCGGAAGAAAAAGAGAAAAATGCTCGCATAACAGAGGTCGGGGCGCTATACGCCCCCAAAAGCCGCGAAGTTCAGTGTTCCAGAGAACGGGCGGCCACGGAGGGCCGCCCTACCGTTGCATTCCAACGACTAAGACGCTCTGCGCGGATGGTTTATTAACAGTTTATCTGAGTTCGGTTGCGGGTTCCGCGTTGGGCTTCATTGCGAACCTCTCGGTCCAACGTATGCGCCCGGTCACCTGCATCACCACGAAGAGCGTCAGGATCGACCCGATTGTGATCGCCAATCCTGTAAAACCCTTCAGGAAAAACGCATACGAGAACATGACCAGGTACACAAACTGAGCCAGCGCGGCTTCGCGGGTCGCGAACCGCAGGCCCACCACGAGACGCAAATAGCTGACGACGAGAAACACTGAAACGGCCGCCGCAATTGCAAACGCCTTGTGAATTGACACGTGGTCGACCAGGTAAGCCAGCAGCAAATGAAAGGAGAAGAACGCGGCAGCGAGGAAAAAATAGTTCATGGGGTGAAGATCGATGCCGCGTAGTGTGGTGATGATTAGCATGAGGAAGAAAAAGAAGAAGAGTGATACCGGGGCAAAAAAGCTGATTTTCCCTGCGAGTGGACCCGGCTGAAGTTTCTCCGGCATTTCCATCGCGATTGCATACCCCGACAATAAATTCTTGTACGACCAGTTCAGATCCCAGCCGTTGTTTGTCTCCTGTTTGGTTGATGGGGAAAGCGTGTTGTCAGGAAAGTCGATGTCTTTAAAGTTTGTTGTCATGCGCAAATCGAAATCGCGCACCTGCGCCACCTCGCGCGTGTCGAAGACGTAGCGCCACTCGTTAAGTCCCTGCGAGCTGTAGCCGACTGTGAGCCTGGCCGTTTGACCAGCACCGACTTTAAACGAGGCTTTGGCTGCGTTGGCATGGTTGCTGATTGAGAGGGGTGTGCCATCAACTGTGAAGACGAGGTTGTCGTAAATCGCCTGCGTCGTCGGAAAGGGCAACGAGAAGTCTACCTTCTGTTCTTTATCACTGGTATTGCGGAAGCCATACACGCCTGCGAATGCGACCTTGTAAGTGCTGTACCAGAGCAGACCTTTTTGGCGGTGCTCGAGATCGAGGTCGACATTTATCCGGCTGCTCTCCAGCGGTAATGCCGTTTCAACTTTTTCGACGACAGTCTTCACCACTTTCTTTCCGTTCTCGAGCGTCTCTTCTTTCTTTTTATTCTCTACGGTAAAGGAAGCGGTTGGAGGTGTCTGGTTTTGTTCCGTTCCCCACGTGGATGCAACCTGGTCCTTGGAGACAAGACCGGAATCATAGGTTCGCGAGAAGATTGTTCCTCCGAGAACGGCCCATGCGGCTGACGCGCAGATGAATATGAATACGATGGCGATGATTCGTTTGGTCATGGGAAGCATTGTGAGGCCCGGGTGAGGAGCGGGCAATGTGGTGATCCACAGGAAATGTATGTGCTGAGCTACGTCTGCGGGATCAAATGTTTCGCATTTGCTTGATTAGCGATTCCATGTGACTGAGATAGTTCTCCAGCGCAGTGCGGCCTGCGGGAGTCAGTTTGTATTCAGTCTTGGGCAGGCGCCCTTCGAAGAACTTCGCGACGGAGATGTATCCGGCATCTTCGAGTTTACGCGCATGAACGCTGAGGTTTCCGTCAGTGGTGTTCAGCAGGTTTTTAAGATCGCTGAACGTGAGCGACTCGTTAGCGGCGAGTGCGCTGATGATCCCGAGGCGCAAGCGCTCATGGATCAGGCGGTCAAGATTAGGGGCGGCACTCTTTTGTTTTGGACTCGCCGCTCGCGAATCGTTCGCGTCAGAAACCTGTTTACGTACGCTTTCCTGTTTTGCTGTTGACTGCTTAGCCACCGTATTTCCTCACAATAATCGCACCAAAAACTATGTGCAGCCCGCCGAAGCCGGCTGCCATAAACCAGTTGGCATACGCCGGCGGACTGAAAAGAGCGATCGCGCCGAGGGCCATGAAACATAGACCCATCGCGGGTACCGCTCGGACTGAAAACATACCGCCTGTGATTACGCCTGTGCCGTAAAGAAGAAGCCAAACACCTGGGATAGCGCTGTTCATACCGGCGCGCACGAGCACGATGGTGAGCAAACCGCCGGCGATGATGGGCGGAAACAAACTGAACACCGCTTTACGGCCTGGTCCAGCGAACAACGGCATCTGCACTGCCCGCGCTTTGCGATCCATGGACCAACCGCCGATCAGTGTTGAAATGAAACCTTCTGCAAGCCAGATGGCGATCCACGAGTTGAAAGTTGGTTGTTGGGCTGCGACGACGCTTGCGATTAGGGCAGTTACGCCGATTGCCATCTCACCGCGTCCGGAGATGCCGGTGAAGTGGGTTGCGCGTTCCATGGTTTCGCGGATGTAGCGAAGATTGTCCATGGCGCGGTCGTGCAACGCCGGAGGCTGTTCGTGGGGCTTGGAAACGAGCCGCATTGGTTCCATGCTTCGGATGGTACGCCGCTCTTCCTCGCGCTGTCAAGTACTTTGCAAAGCAAAGACATCCTCGCAAAGACGCAAAGGCGCAAAGGAAATCCGAATCTGAGTTGACGGTTCTGTCCTTTGCGCCTTTGCGTCTTTGCGCTTTCAGGATATCCGTCTAAGGTGCTTTAAGAGCCTCCGAGATCAGGTCGGCTTGCTCTTTTTGGTGAATGCTGTAGGAGCCGGTGGCCGGGCTCGCCGATGCGGAGCGCCCGACGTACCGCGGACGTTCGCAACTAGGCAAAAGATTCTCGAGACGCTCGTGAACAAACGTCCAGCCGCCCATGTTCTGCGGTTCTTCCTGAACCCAAACCAGTTCAGTGGCGCTCGAATACTTGTCGAGTGTTTCCCGAATGCTCATCAACGGGAAAGGATAGAACTGTTCGAGACGCACAATCGCAACGCCGCGGTTCTCATTTTTCTTACGTGCCTCATTGAGATCGTAATAGACCTTGCCACTGCAAAGCACAACCCTCTTCACAGCGCCCGGCTCCGCTATCTCGCCGTCATCAATCAGAGGTTGAAAGCCGCCCGTCGCAAGCTCGTCAATGCTCGACGTTGCTGCAGGCAAACGAAGCAAACTCTTCGGGGTCATGACAACAAGCGGGCGCTCCATTCCCGGCCGCACCTGTCGTCGCAGCAAATGAAAGTACTGCGCTGGCGTAGTCGGATAACAAACCTGAAGATTGTTTTCCGCACACAGTTGCAGGTATCGCTCGAGACGCGCGCTCGAATGTTCGGGTCCCTGTCCTTCGTATCCGTGTGGCAGCAGCATCCCTACCCGTGAAGTCTGTTTCCATTTGTCTTCCGAAGCCGCGATGTACTGGTCGATGATCGTCTGTCCGCCGTTTCCGAAATCACCGAACTGAGCTTCCCACAAAACCAGCGCATCCTTCGCGACCACTGAATAGCCATACTCGAAACCGAGTACGCCTTCTTCCGACAACGAACTATCAAACACTTCGAATCGCGCATCAGGATTTGACTCTGACCGCAGCGCCGACAGCGGCGCCCACGTTTGACCTGTTTGCGTATCGTAGAGAACAGCGTGACGCTGGCTGAATGTTCCGCGTCCGGAATCCTGTCCACTCAAACGAACGCGACTTCCTTCAAGCACTAACGAGCCAAACGCCACGGCTTCGGCAAAGGCCCAATCAAGCGGCACGCTGCCTTCGCCCATCTTCGCACGGCGCGCGAGTTGGCCCACCATCTTCGGATTGACGTGAAATCCCTCAGGCACGACCGCGATCTTGTGAGCAAGACTTTTGATCGTCTCGGCTGCCACTCCGGTTGGAACTACTTCCGAACCGTCGATCTCTTCAACCCGCGGATGTGGTTGCGGCGGCTCTTTTCGTTTCGCGTTCTCCAGCGCTTCGTCGTAGCGGCGCACGCGTTCGGCGATCAGGTTGTTGACTTCTTCTTCGGTGACCACGCCTTCCTTGATTAATTGCTTGGCGTAAAGTGCCCGCACGCCGGGATGTGCTTTCACGCGCGTGTACATGAGCGGCTGCGTGTAACTCGGTTCGTCTGTTTCGTTGTGACCAAGCCTGCGAAAACCGATCAGGTCGAGCACGACGTCTTTGTTGAATTCCTGCCGGTATTCAAGCGCGATTCGCAACACGCGAAAAGCCGCTTCGGGATCGTCGCCGTTGATGTGGAAGATAGGAAGCTGCGTCATTCGCGCGACGTCAGTGGAGTAGATCGTCGAGCGACCCGCTTCCGGAGAAGTGGTGAAACCGATCTGATTGTTAATGATGATGTGAATCGTTCCGCCTGTGCGGTAACCTTTCAATCCGGCGAGGTTCAACGTTTCCATCACGATGCCCTGGCCTGCAAAAGCCGCGTCGCCGTGCAGCAGCACAGGCAGCGCGAGATCCATCACCTGCTCGCGATTCAGATCTCGGTGGCCCAGCATTCCATCCTGCTGGGCTCGGACCATTCCTTCGACCACAGGATCGACAGCTTCGAGGTGACTGGGGTTTGGCGAAAGTGAAAGTTGAACTTTGCGACCATCCTTGAGCACACGTTCCCCCGTTGCTCCCTGGTGATATTTCACATCGCCTTCATCAGCCGGAAACTCCGGATGGACCGAGCCTTCAAACGCCGAGAATATACGTTCGCACAAACCTCCGATCACATTCGCGAGCACGTTCAATCGACCACGATGCGCCATGCCAAACACGATTTGTTCGACACCACGCGCGGCCGCACCGTCGATCAAACTATCGAGTAACGGAATAACTGTTTCGCAGCCTTCGAGCGAGAATCGTTTCTGGCCGAGGTACTTCGTGTGCAGAAAACGCTCGAACTGTTCCGCGGAGATCAGTTTCCAAAGCAGTCGTTTCTTGGCTTCAACTGGAATCGGTTGGGGTTCGACAAACTCGCGTCTGATCTGTTCGCGGATCCACGTCTTCTCTTCTTTGCTTTGAATGTGACGATACTCGATCCCGACTTTGCCGCAGTAAGCGCGTTGCAGGATGTCGAGTATGTCTCGGAGCGTTGCGCTTTCGCGATTAGCGAGACCACGCGTGATGAATTCTCGGTCAAGATCCCAGATCGTTAGTCCGTAAGTTTCGATGTCGAGTTCCGGGTGATACAGGAGCGGCATCGCGTGAAGCGGATCAGTGTCAGCGATCAAGTGTCCGCGCACGCGATATGCATTGATCAGCTCGATGACTCCGGCTTCTTTCTGCGTTTGGTCGCGTACGTGATCACCGCCGCCAAAGAAAGGATTCCGATCGACATTCCAGCGCAGCGGAGCCCACCGGATGCCGAGATTCAGAAAGATGTCCTTGTAAAAATCGTGCTTGCCGAGAAGCAACTCGTGTACGCGAGCGAGAAACGCTCCCGACTCCGCGCCCTGTATGATCCGGTGGTCGTACGTGCTGCTGATCGAGATCGCCTTGCTGATGCCGAGCTGCGAAAGGGCTTCGGGCGCCATCGCCTGATATTCGGCCGGATATTCAATCGCGCCGGTTGCGACGATCACGGGCTGCCCTTCCATCAAGCGTGGAATTGACGCGACGGTTCCGAGCGTTCCGGGATTGGTTAGCGAAACTGTCGTGCCCTGGAAGTCGGGGATTTGCAACTTTCCTTCACGCGCTCTTTTGACGACGTCGTCGTAAGCGTGGAGAAAGTCGGAAAAGCTCAGCGTGTTTGCGTTTTTGATGTTGGGAACGAGCAGCGTCCGTGTGCCGTCTTTCTTGGTCAGATCAACAGCGACGCCGAGATTCACGCTGGTGCGTTTCAATCGGACGGGATTGCCGTCGACTTCAGCGAAGCCGTCGTTGAGTTGAGGAAACGTGTCGAGGGCGCGAAGTATGGCCCAGGCGATCAGATGTGTGTACGAAGCTTTGCCGCGATCGGTCTCGGCGAGGTGTTGATTGATGATGCGACGGTTCTCATCCAGCAGCTTGACTGGAATTCTTCGTTCCGAAGTAGCTGTCGGCACGGAGAGGCTTCTCTCCATGTTCTCGACGATCTTGAGTGCTGGTCCGCGGAGTGGAATAGTTTCAACGCCGGTTTCCTGAGCGGGAGCAGGAGCAGGTGCAGGTGCCGGTGCGGGTGCAGCGACTGGCGCGGGTGCAGCGGGCGCTGGTTTTGTTGCAACGCCGGAGTCTCCATCAGTCGCGGCAACCGCTGCTCGTGCGCCATTTCCGTCGCCTACAAGTTCAGTGAAATAGGAGCGCCACGAATCGTCAACCAGGTCAGGATTGCTGCGGAAACGGTCCAGGAGTCCTTCAACGTACGTCGCGTTCGCGCCGAATTCCTCGGCGATCACTTGGGATAAGTCAGCTCTATTCAACTTTGTTACCTCGGTGCTTCAAGGGTAACACTTAAGACGCGGATTTTCACGGATGCACACGGATCAGGAATAAGAACTCTCGATTCGGCTGCTCCGCGTCGCGCACCCACTCGTTCGTCCAGCGCATGCCCCCCATCACGTTGCGCTTGTAATCAACTTCAACAACTTCAAGCAGTTGCCCGGCGCGACGAATCACGTCGTTGAGTTCTGCTGCCGTCGCCCTGCCACCCGAACTGTACGACAGGATGATGTGCGCGCATTTTGTTCGTTGTAACAGTCGTTCAATCGCCTCCACGACGATGAATCGACCCGAATTGTTTTTTCTGAATTCTTCAAACACGGAGGCGCTCAGCGTGTCGGCTGTATCGGCACGACGCCTGGCCTTGCCGAACACGTCAGGCTTATCGAAGAGGCAGATGGACGTCCAGAGGTGATAGTAGGACGCATAGCGAACGCGTGATGGCGGCATTTTGTCGTTGTTTGAGCCGTATGGTGGATCGTAGTACGCCAGATCCGCGTTGATGCTCGACACAATGTTGAATATGTCGGTTTGATGAACCTCATGATCGTGCGTCTTCGGAATGAGGTTCGGAATCTTTAGTTTCATCTCGCGATAAGAGCGAGGCGACCATTCGCTCAAGTAGGAAGCGTAATGGCCAATCGTACTGTCTACTTCGTCCATCGCCAGAATTAAACTGGTGAGCGCAACTGCTTTTTCATGCGCGCTTAAACTCAAGTGCTCGATCTCTTCGCGAATGGCGTCGAGCTTCAGAGTGTTGTGACGCTGCCATGGTTTCTTTAGTCCGTTTGGTTGGGGGTCCCCGGCATAGTGTTCAGTAAACCATCCATGCCTGCCGGGTTGCGCGTTCAGATGATCGATCAAGCCGATGTAGTGCTCGCGTGGATACGGATTCAGAAGGTAACAACCGCCAAACACCCTGGACCACGCGGCGACGTCGTTAGCGATCACCCGATATCCGGATCGCGCGAATGTTTGCGAGACGCGAGTGGTGCCGGAGAAGCCGTCAAAAATAGTTTGCGGATTAACTTTTTGCGCGAGGTGGAGTATGTGAGGCAGGAGCTTCAGTTTCGAGCCCGCATACTTGATGCCTTCGCTTGGGGGAGAGTCATTTTCTCTCATCGTATTCGCCACGTCAGTCAACCTGCACCAATCTTAAATGGACGAACAACGCGAGCCGGCAACTCGGATCAGGACGATTATAGTTTTTTCCGCGCTCTTTGCTGTCTTTGGTGCGGTTATTCTGTTTGCATACTTCGCGACGTTCAATCGTCCGGTGACAACGGTGATCCTCGTCCGGCATGCGGAGAAGAAGATTGAGCCAGACAATCCCGATCCGGATCTGACTCCGGAAGGTGTCGAGCGCGCGCTTGAAATCGCGCGTGTGTTTGGTGAGTCGGGTGTGAATGCGATTTATGCTACGCAGTACAAACGCACACAGCAAACAGTGAAACCCTTGTCGGATCGGACGTCAGTGCCGATCACTTTGCTCGATTCAAAACAGACCGACCAGTTAGTCGAACGAATACAAACAGAGCTTCGTGGAAAGACCGTCTTCGTTGCCGGACACAACAACACTGTTCCGGCGATAGTCTCGAGATTGAGTGGCGAGACTTATCCTGTGATACCTGAAACCGAGTACGACAACTTGTTCATCGTCACGATCTATCGCTTTGGAAAAGCGAAAGTGCTGAAGCTCAAATACGTAAGAATCACAAGGTTCAAGAATCATGGGCCGATTTTAATAAGTTCCAGACCATGAAAAAGAACGACGCCTAAGACTAAACCGAACCTCGACCGCCGCAACTTTGTAAAGCTCCTTCCGGCTGGTGCAGTCGGGCTGGTAGCTTCAAAATCCACTTGCGCCCAGCACAACATCCCCAAGCCCGAGTCCGAGCCCTTCACCAACTCCCGCGCCCCGTATCACCAAAGAAATGATGCGCCAGGCCGAGAAGCTGATCGGCATCGAACTTACGGACGCGCAGGAAGCGATGGCTCTCGGCGGCGTCAACCGGAATCTCGATTCATACGAGACAATTCGCAAGATCGACATCCCGCTCGACACCGAACCCGCTATCGCTTTCCATCCGGCGCGCGCGAAGAAAGAACTCTATGTTCAGAAGACCAAATTTCGCTTCGGAAAAGTCGAGTTGCCGCAGTTCAAGACTATCGAGGATCTCGCTTTTGCGAAGTGTCCTCAACTCGCCGAACTGATCCGCACGCGCAAGATCTCTTCGACTGAGCTTACGAAGATGTATCTCGACCGGCTGAAGAAATATGGTCCAAAGCTGCTTTGCGTCGTCACGCTCACCGAGGAACTCGCGATGAAACAGGCGGCTGCCGCAGACGCTGAGATAAAACGCGGCAAATATCGTGGACCTCTGCACGGCATTCCGTGGGGCGCAAAAGATCTGTTTGCGACGAAAGGAATCAAGACGACGTGGGGCGCCGAGCCTTATCGCGATCAAATGATCGATTACGACTCGACCGTAGTCGAACGCCTGAACGACGCCGGCGCGGTACTCGTGGCTAAGTTGTCGATGGGTGCACTCGCACAAGGAGGACGCTGGTTTGCCGGTATGACGAGGAACCCGTGGGCGCCGGACGAAACGCAAACAGGTTCGAGCGGATCGTCGGCTGGTCCAGCTTCGGCAATCGCTGCCGGTTTGGTTGGTTTCTCTATCGGCACGGAAACGCTCGGATCGATTGTTTCACCATCAGCCGATGCGGTGTGACGGGACTGCGTCCGACGTATGGCACGAGTGAGTCGGTACGGAGCGATGGGACTGAGTTGGACCATGGACAAGATTGGGCCGATGTGTCGCGGCGTCGAGGATTGCGCGGCAGCGCTTCACGCGATCTATGGTCCTGACGGCAAAGACATCACCGTGGGTGACGCGCCGTTCAACTGGAACCCTGATACAAACATCAGCGCGCTCAGAATCGGTTATCTGAAGACCGAGTTTGATGGTCCAACAACTCCGCCAACAAACGAACAACAACGCACGCAGGCCGAACAACGTCGCGCGGTTTACAAAACTGCGCTCGAAGTGCTCGAGAAAGCGGGCGCGAAGTTGGTCCCGATTGAGCTGCCAAAATTCTCGGCCGGGTCGCTTAGATTCATCCTGTCGGCGGAAGCGGCAACTGCGTTTGACGACATCACTCGCGACGGGCGCGTGAACCAGTTGTCGGGGCAGTCGCCGAACGATTGGCCCAACACGTTCCGCACCTCCCGGTTTATTCCGGCGGTTGAATACCTGCGGGCGCAGCGAGCGCGCACTTTGCTGATGCGTGAAATGGAAAAGCTGATGTCGCAGTGGGATGTGTTTGTCAGCCCGGCGCCTGGAAGCGCGAGTTTGTTAGTAACAAACCTGACAGGTCATCCCGCGGTGGTGTTGCCGTGTGGATTTGTAAACGATCTGCCGGTGGCGATCATGTTTACTGGAGGTGTGTACGACGAAGTATCGCCGTTGCGAGTGGCGCTGGCGTTTGAGCGCGCGACGAAGTGGCACACGATGCATCCGAAGATTATTCAGACACAGATTAACGCGGATCAGAAACAGGATCAAGAAGTGATTGCGAAAGTTGAGCCGTGGCCGATTTCACTTGTGACGGTTATTGAGCCGCCGGCTGCTTCGATTGCTGTTTTCGCGGCGTCGAGGCCGACGCCGCGACCGGAGATTTCGGAAGTCTCAGTTGCGGTTGAGAAACCCGGTAGAAAAATCCGATCGATCAATGACGGATCGATGCCGCGTCCATCGTCTGTAACTGTGATTCTGCTCTGTCCCTCGCCGCTCGAGACTTCGATGACGATCTTTCCGCTCGTTTCAATGCCGTGATCGACTGCATTCCGAACCAGGTGAATGAGTGGGTCGCGGATGACGTCGCTCAATTTGTCGTTGAGTGTTAAATCCTTCCCGCGTACTTCGAAGTCCACATTCTTCCCGAGCGCAAGGGCTGCGGATCGTCCGGCGCGTATTGCTTGTTCGAACACGTCGCCAGCCACTGACGGGGGCAGCTTAGTGATTTCTTCTGACAATTTTTCGAGTGCACGCTCGAGGGCGGCGTGCGCTTCGAGGTTACTCGTAGAAGGTGCAGGCGGTGCAGCTATCTCTTCAACCGTGAGGCCCGGAATGTCCGATAGCGTTTGGACCGCATCGTTTGTTTCGGCATAAAGAATTTTGAAATTGAGTTTTTCCGGACGTTCGTTATTCATGCTCGGCGAAGTCGAAATCACTTCTCCAGTATTACTCAGCGTCTCTTTCAAGCTCTGAAACTTTTGATCGAAATCTACGACATCAAAACTCGCCTGGACGAGGAACAGCCTCGAGCCTTCTGCAATCGCACGGGAGCGCATTGAGTGCAGTACGTTCTCACACTCATGCGCTGCCGCAGCAAGATCGTTCAGGCCGTTAGCCGAAGCATTCGCTTTCAGATTGTGAACATGGCGGAAGAGTGCGTCGACGACTTTACGTGTGGCCGGGCCATCGCCGGCGACTGCGCGCAGTTGCTCGACTGCGGCAAATATCGGATCTGTATTCACTAGTCTTCAGTCTCGGGCTGAACATTCTGTTGAGGTTGCTGTTCGTCGAGGTCGCGTTTGATAGCGTCGAGGATGCCGTTAATAAACTGAGTTGCTTCGTAGGTCGAGAAGCGGCGCGCGATTTCGAGAGCCTCGTTGATTGCGACTGTGCGTGGTGTTGGTTCGTAAAGAAACTCGTAGACTGCGAGGCGCAGGATGTTGCGGTCGACGACCGCCATGCGGGAGATGCGCCAATGTTCGGCGCGCGAGCGTATGCGTTCGTCGAGCAGTTCGAGGTTGGAGAGCGTTCGTGCAGCGAGACGCGTAGCGAATTCCCGGGCGGTGTCGTCCAGGTCGGATTCTCCAAGCTCAGCCCAGTAGCTTCGGACGACTTCGTCCGCAGGCATTTCGGCAACATCAGCCGCAAAGAGCATTTGCAAGGCACATTCACGTGCCTTACGACGGGAACCCATAAAGAATTACCAAAAAACTTACTCGAATGCTTCCTTGTAAAGATTAACTAATTCCACCGCCGTCATGGCGGCTTCAAAACCCTTGTTGCCAAGCTTCACGCCCGCTCGGTCGATAGCCTGGTCGACAGTATCGGCGGTAACGATGCCGAATACGACAGGCAATCCGGTTGTCAAACCTGCGTGAGAAATCCCACGCGCTACTTCGTTTGCAATGTAATCGAAATGTGGCGTCTGTCCACGGATAATTGTGCCGAGACAGATGATCGCATCAAACCTCCGCGACTGGCCAAGGCGCGTAGCGAGCAATGGAATCTCAAATGCGCCCGGTACACGGTACAAGTGAACGTTCGCTTCCTTCGCTCCTAATCGCTTGAGCGCATCAAGAGCCCCCTCAACTAATCGTGCAGAGATTAATTCATTCCAGCGGCTCGCCACGATGGCGAAGCGAAAGGCTTCAGCGTTAAGACGTCCTTCGTGGACAGTAGGCTGCAATCGATTCGCCTCCGCGACCTGAATAGTCAAGACGTTTTGAAGTATAGGAGATGCCCGGAGGCGCATCAAGTTGATGAATTCTGACGATCGTGCCTGAGCTCAAGTCCGTGGAGGCGTTTATCGATATCACTGAGGCTGCGATTGAGTTTGACTAAAGAGGTGCTGACGTAATCCTGATTAATCGAGACTTCACGTACTGAGGTTTGTATTTCACACTTCGCCAGATGTAGATCTTCTTGAATACGCTGTAGAGTCAACAGAATTAGATCAAGCTTGTTAGGATTACTTGCGGAAAATTTCAGTTGAGGTTCTTCGACCATAGCATTTCTCCCTTCAGAGAGTATCGTAACATCCGTTAGACTCTGAAGGGAGATTTATCTCTTGTCAAAAACGACTATTGTTTGTCGAATCTGGCTATGGCGAGCGTTTAAGCCGCAGATTTTCACGGATGCAAACGGATAATCCGTAATCAATCGTGAACATCCGTGGCTAATCTAGATCAAATTCATTGGCGTTGGGTTCTTCGGGTCTTTGGTGTAGTCGTAGAAGCCGCGTCCTGACTTCCGGCCATACAAACCGGCCAAAACCATGCGCTTCAATAGCGGTGGAGGTGCGAAGCGTTTCTCGCGAAATTCGTTGAACATGATCTCGGCGATGTAGTAAGTCGTATCAAGCCCGACAAAATCTCCGAGCGTGAACGGCCCCATCGGGTAACCGCAACCAAGCTTCATCGCATTATCAATATCTACGATCGATCCGACTCCTTCCTCCAAAGCTCGAATCGAGTCGAGCATGTAAGGAACCAGCAAACGATTCACAATGAAACCCGTCTTGTCGCCGGCGCGCACCGGAACCTTCCCAAGCTTCTTACCAAACTCCACTGCCTGCTCATACACATCCGCATCCGTCAGGATAGTTTTCACAACCTCGACGAGCTTCATCAACGGCACCGGATTGAAGAAGTGCATTCCAATAAAGCGGCGCTGTCGCTCGGGCGAAGTCGAAGTCATCATCTCTGTGATCGACAACGACGACGTGTTCGAAGCAAAGATCGTTTCAGGTTTGCAAATCGCCTCCAACTGACTATACGTGCTGCGTTTCTCTTCAAGATTTTCGATAATCGCTTCGATAATGATGTCGCAATCCGCAAGATCCGCGAATGAAGTCGTGCCCGACAGACGACCGCGAATCTCGCGTTGTTGGTCGGCCGTAATCGTTCCTTTTTCAGCAAACTTCGCCAACGACTTATCTATCCCCGCGAATCCTTTATTAATCAGATCGTCTGAAACTTCCTTTACAACAGTTTCAAATCCGGCACTCGCCGCAACCTGCGCGATGCCGGAGCCCATCAGTCCACATCCCAGAACTCCAACTTTCCTGATATCCATCTTTCTCTCCTTTTACCCGCTGCTATCGCGCACGGTTCTACTGCGCCGCCGTGTAGGTTTTCGCGGCGCCTTTTAACCACTCGTTATATTTCTTCTTCCATTCATTAAACTCGGCATCGTCGAGCTTCGGGGCGTCCGGCGACGGACTCGCTTTAACCGACGCATTCTCGAGTTTCGCGAGAATAACCAGAAGCTCGGTCCTCAGCTCTATTGCTCGCGGATCGGGAGCGGGCGCCTGGAGTGCTCTGTCAGTCACAACGGCGATGTCCGTCAAATCATTTTTCTCAATGACTGCCGAGACTTTCCACTGAGCCGCACTCATTGCGTCGACATAGTTCATGAAAATAAGTCGGTTCGCGTTTGGCACAACCTGAGCTGATACCGGACGATTGAAGTTTCGCACCACTTTGTAAAAGCCGACGACAACGATCGAAAGCGCGACGATCTGCAACACGCGCCAGGCGCTGGTGATCGCGCGACGAACGCCCGGTCGTTGATAACCTACGCCGAGCGCAAGCACAGCGCCCGACAAGAGCCCGCCCAAATGCGCCGCGTTGTCGATAAATCCGCGTCCCAGAAAGCCGATAAAGAGGTTGATCAAGATGATTGGCAACAGGCCTGTGCCAAACGCACGCTTGAACCCTTCGGGAAGCTCGTTACGAAATTTGATCCCGAAGACAAAAAGAACGCCGACCAATCCGAACAGTGCGCCTGAGGCACCGGCGGACGCAACATCCGTAGGCTTGAAAATGAATCTCGCCAAAGCATTAGTCGCCAGGTCGGGACGAACCGTCAGATAACTCGCGATTAGACCAGCAATTCCCGTCAGCACCCAAAACAATACAAACTTCGCCGACCCGTAAAGTTTCTCGACGAATGGTCCAACCATCATCAGGCTGTACATATTCACCAGCAAATGGAGCAGGTTGACGTGAAGAAACATCGGTGCGATTAAACGCCACCACTGGTAGTTAGGCGCATTGACCAGGTAGTTTAGTTTTGCGCCATACGCCTCCAGCACGGGTTCATCAAAACCCATCCACAACGTGTTCGAAGTTAACCCATTCGATTCCCACATCAGGAGAAAGACGAAGAGATTCGCGATCAGAAAAATGATGGTGAACTTGTTAGGACGATTTAAGACGGCGCGAGCGAATCTAATCGTTTCTCGATCCCCCGCAGGACGACGAACGTGTGGTGTTGGCTGACTCGCGGTGGGTGCTCCGCATACAGCACATTGATCTTCACCTGCGCCGACGATTGCCCCGCAAGCGCGGCACATTGTTGGCCGGCCGGGGTTAGTTTGGTTTGACTCGCGTTCTGACAATACGCTGAGACTAACAAGCGTGATGCTCGACGTGCAAAGCATCACGCTGAAATAAAAATAAATTCCGACTTTAGACCGGAATCAGTTTATGTTCTGCAACAAGCTAACCAGGTCGTCAGCGTGCTCCTCTTCGACGGCGAGAATACCTTCGAGCATTCGTCTCGAAGTCGGGTCGTCGTTGCCGAAGAAGTTGATCATCTCGCGATAACTATCAATCGCAATACGTTCCGCCACGAGATCCTCTTTGATCATCTCAGTTAGAGTATTGCCCTCGACGTATTCCGCGTGACTGCGCATCAGCAGGCCTTCGGGATTAAAATTCGGTTCGCCTTGTAACTGAACGATGCGCTGTGCGATTTGATCGGCGTGTCCCTGTTCGTCGTTTGCGTGTTCGAGAAACTCCGCTGCCACGCCTTCGGCATGAATTCCTGAGGCCATGAAATAATGACGTTTATACCTCAGCACACATACGATCTCGGTCGCGAGCGCTTCGTTTAAAATCTTCACGACGGTTTCGCGATCCGCCGTGTAACCTTCGGTCACAGCGCCATTCTCGATGTGCTGTCGCGCGCGTTCGCGCAAAGTTTGAATATCAGTGAGAAATGGTTTATCAGCCACGAGCCTCACTCCTTGAATTTGAATTTAGGGGTGATGGGATAGTACAAGAAAGAGCCACAGATTTCCACGGATGAATGCGGATTAATCCGTAACCATCGGTGTTAATCTGTGGCAGTAAGTTTTCCTTGAAGTTTTACCTCTGTGGGTGCATTTGCGTCGTTCGTCACTTCAATTGGAACCGTCCAGACGAGCGTTTTGATCCGGCACTCACCAGTATTGTCTTCACGACAGTAGAACAAAGTGACTTGAGCGCGAACGGTACTTGCACCAGCGCTCGCCGCGTTTACCGGAATCCGAAGAGGAAGCTTTAGATCCTTCGCAGTTCGTGAGGCTTGCTTTTCATCAACCGACAAACTCTTTCCCTCGACCGAAACTTTGTACCGCTGTGGCGCCTGAGGATTCAGGTGATAGCCGGCCGGCAGCTCGACCTCGATTTGAAGAAACGCACCGTCGCCCGCGCGGAGTTTTTGCCCGGCGGCCTTTACTTCTTCGGCATTCGGACCCGTCGCGCTTTCGAGCGCCTGCATGTTCTGGACGGGCGGAATGAGACCATTAATCTTTAAAGTGCTCGCACGCTTCGTTTTCAAGTCGACGACACGAATTGCGTGATTGTTTGTGTCCGCGATGTAGAGCTTATCGTTCGCCAACGCCAACCCACCGGGTTCATAAAAAGACGCTGAGGTTCCGTCCTGTTGTCCTGGTTTGCCGGTTCCAAACAGAGTGGTGACGGTCTCTCGCTTCGGATCGAGTTGTTTAATTTTGTGGTTGTAAGTGTCTGCGATCAGAAGCTTGTCCCCGTACGAGATCACACCAAGCGGATGCTGGAGGCGCACTTCGTCGCCTGAGCCGTCAACGTCGCCAAACTCGAATAGATCTCCACCCACGATCGTCTTCACTGTGCCGGCGGCGATGTCGATCGCACGGATAATGTTCGACTCACTGTCAGCAACGTAAAGATTCTTGCCGTCCGCGGCGATTCCGGAAGGTTGTGCAAAGCCTGATTCGAGCAATGGACCATCAAGACGCGCTTCACGACCAGAGCCCGCAAAAGTCGAGACTGCGTTCTGGTCGAGATCCATTTTCCAGATCTGGTGTGGACCTGCCATCGCGATGTAAAGCACACGACCCGCGAGTTGGAGATCCCACGGCGAATTGAGCGCAACGGTGCGAGCTGGTCCTGATTTGAAATATTCACGTGATTGTTGACCGGTGCCGGCGATCGTCTCCACGGTTCGAGTTTTTAGATCGACGCGTCGAATGAGATGGTTTTCAGTATCCGCAACGTAAAGGTTATCACCGGCAAGAGCCATACCCTGAGGACGATAAAATGTCGCTTTCTCAAATGGACCATCTGCGGCGCCGGCATCGGCTGTGCCAACTGTTTCGACGAGCGTTCCGTCGAGTTTAGTGATCACGATCCGGTTATGGTTTGAATCGGCGATGAATAGTCGATCGCGATTTGCGTCAGCGACGATCTTGCCGGGAAAGGCCAACGGCAGATCGCCGACTTTGGCGCGTTCGAGAGTGAGTTTGAGAGGCTCTTCGTTCAGTTCGCCTTTCTTGCGAAACTCCTCAACCGTTTTGGCAATCGCCTGATCGATGACGTCGTAGTTACCCTCTCCTGAAATACCACCGATGACGTAACCCGCGGGATCGATCAGGATCTGCGTGGGCCATGCGCGAACGCCGTAACTCTGCCAGACAGCGTATTCCGAGTCGTTGTAAACCGGATGCTCGATTTCGTAGCGCAGAATGATGCGCCTGATGTTCTCGGTCTCTTTCTCGTTCTGAAACTTAGCGGAGTGAACGCCAATCACCACGAGCTGCTTCGCGTACTTCTCTTCAAGTTTCTTCAGATCGGGAATGATGTGAATACAGTTGATGCAGCCGTAAGTCCAGAAGTCCAGCAGGACGACCTTGCCTTTGAGCGCTGCGATTGAGAGTGGTTTGTCGGTATTGAGCCAACCACGACCACCGGAGATTTCGGGAGCACGAACACGAGCTTTTTCTTGTACGGACATAGCAACACCCTGAGTTATGAGTAGCAAAACTGTGATTAAGAACGCGGATTTCACGGATTTACGCGGATAAGTTTTCATTGTTGAGAAGTTGGTCCACCCGATCGATGGCACGCCGTAAATGAGGTATGGTAATCGATCCACCAACCACCAATGCAACGTTGAAAGCATCAAGAAACTCTGCGCGATTCACACCGATTTCCACGCACTGCTTGATGTGATACGTGATGCAATCGTCGCAGCGAAGAACTGTCGAAGCGACCAGGCCCATGAGCTCTTTCGTGCGCTTGTCGAGCGCGCCGTCTTCGTAAGCCTGTGTATCAAGCGCGAAGAATCGTTTGATGCCGAGGTGATCACTGCTGAGCAGTTTTTCATTCATCGCCGCGCGATAACGATCAAACTCATCCATTGATATAGACCTTTCGAATTGGGATGTTTGAGCATTGTACTCCGTCGTTGTAACCTAAGACGAATTGAATACACAGGCGTTCACAACTCTCGAGTACCAGCACCTGCTGGAGTTAATAAAGCGAAACGCGCAAACAGATCCGGGACAGCGGCGCGTCGATGCGCTTTCGCCGGTCGACGACGTGTCTTTGTTGCGTCGTGAGCTGTCGGCGCTCGCGGAATGTGTGACGCTGAGGAATCGCGGCGTCAACTGGTACTTCGGCAGCCTGACGGATCCTGCTGACGCGATCGCGCGATTGCGTGTTGAAGGCGCCAGCCTCGATCCGGTTGCAATTCTGCAAACGGCTCGTTTGTGCGAACAGGCGATGTCGGCGCGCGATGCAATTCTTGCGGAGCGTGAGAATGCAACGGTGCTGTGGCAGTTGGTTGAAAACTTACCACGAGATCTCACCGCGATCGTGTCTCGCGTAACGAATAAAATCCTGCCGAGTGGAGAACTCGACGATCGCGCAAGTCCGGAGCTCGCGAGCATTCGTCACGAGATCAACGTACTTCGTTCGCGCATCACGCGATCGCTCGAAAGGCTGATGCAACGATCGGCGGAAGCGATTCAGGATGAGCTCGTGACGATACGTAACGATCGTTTCGTCATTCCCGTTAAGGCGGATCATCGTGGAAGAGTACAGGGAGTTGCGCACGGTTATTCATCGTCGGGCGCGACTGCGTTCATCGAGCCGCTCGAGACCATCGACGCCAATAACGAGCTACAGGGCCTGCACGAGAGTGAGGTTCGCGAGATCGCGCGCATACTTTTCGGATTGACGGAAGAGTTGCGCGCTCAGTTGCCTGCGATAGAGATGGCGGCGGAAGCCGTTGCGGAGTTGGATTTTATCAACGCACGTGCAGTCTTTCACCAGAGATTCAACTGCGTCATTCCTGAAATACAAACGGTCCCAGCGACATCTTTTTCGAGTGGTGAATTGCAACTTGTTGACGCGCGGCATCCATTGCTCGAAGAAAATCTGAGAGCAAGTGGAGGTTCCGTCGTTCCTGTTTCATTCGCGCTCGATGCAGACAAGAATGCGATGGTGATCTCCGGCGCAAATGCGGGGGGCAAGACTGTCGTTCTGAAAACTACTGGTCTGCTCGCTTTAATGGCGTTGTCGGGGATTTCAGTGCCGGCAAAGTCCGCGCGAATTCCGTTCTATGCGTCAGTGCTTGCGGACATCGGCGACCATCAATCGATTGCCGCAAACTTGTCGACATTTACTTCACACGTTGCGAACATCGCGCGCATGATCGACCTGTGTGAGGCGCCCGCGCTGGTATTGCTCGATGAAGTTGGCACTGGAACCGATCCCGAGGAAGGATCGGCACTCGGAGTTGCTGTAGTGGACCACTTTCGAAGAGCGTGCGGCGCGCACGTCATCACGACGACGCATTACAGTGGTCTGAAAATGTATGCGGGCAACGAAGAAGGCGTCTTGAACGCGAGTGTTGAATTTGATGAAAAGACTTTGCGGCCGACGTACCGGTTGGTTGTTGGCATGGCGGGCGCTTCTTCAGGATTGGAGATAGCGCGCAGGTTCGGCGTGCCCACGGGAATCGTCGAGGACGCGATGAGGTCAGTTAAAGATTCATCGCTGCAAGCGTCCGAATACTTGCGACGCATCAAGCGGGAAGCTGAGGATGCTGAAGCTTTACGTCACGCGCTTGAAGAAGAGCGAAGCGCCGTGGCGGAGAAGTTTGCCTCGCTCGATAAAGAAGCTGCGAAACGAGAGCAGGAACGCCAGGCGACGTTTGATCAAACTGTCCAGCGCACGATGGCGGAGGTTGAAAGGCGCGTGCGCGAGTTGGTTGCGAGGATCGGAGATCGTGCGGAGCGTGTGAGGGCGGAACGGGAAGCGCAGCGGAACGTGGCTGAGATGAAACGGACGGCGTCGCGCGAAGTTCGCGTTGTACGGGCAAATGTTGACGTGGTCCAACCCGAAGTCGCGCGTGAAGAGGAGCCGCAGTATGTCACCGCATCACCGCGTGAGATTGTTGTAGGCGACAAGGTTAAGCTTCTTTCGTTCGGTTCTGTTGGCATCGTCGACCAGATCAAAGATGGCTTCGCGGAGGTGCGGGTGAAGTCGTTAAGATTTAGAGAGAAGATCGATCAACTGGAACTGGTTGAGGCCAAGTCGACTCCAAAAGCTCAACAGGGAAAATTGGAGAAGCTGAAAAGATCTGCGGAAGGCGAGCTTCATCGAGGCGGCGCAGAACAGAAGGCGCAATCGGAGTTGATCGTGATCGGCCAAACGACTGATGAAGCAGTCGATGCGGTCGACAAATTTCTTGATGAAGCATCGCTCGCGAGTTTAAGCCACGTGCGCATAGTTCACGGTCACGGCACCGGCGCCCTCCGTCGCGCCATCGCGGGTCTACTAGACGGCCATCCCCACGTGGCCCGCTTCCTGCCCGCCCCTCCCGATCAGGGCGGTGCTGGTGCAACCGTAGTCGAGTTGAGACAATAGGAGCGATGACTGATAGCGCATACAACCGGTTGCTCAAACGTATAGTTTCCAATCCGGAAGTGCTTGGAGGAGAACCGTGCATTCGGGGGACCAGGATTCATGTCGCCGTAGTCCTTGATTCCCTGGCTGAGGGTCTTACTCCGCTTGAAATTGCCGATCATTATCCGCCGCTCACAGAAGAAGACGTCAGAGCGGCGGTGGCATATGCGGCGGAGTTGACACGTACTGTATCGGCTGCATGAAGATCAAGCTTGATCACAATCTTTCCAGGCACCTACGGAGCAGTTTAGAAAAGTTTGGGCATGATGTGGACACAGCGTTCGATGAAGGTCTGGCGCGTTCCACAGATCGAGAAGTTCTACATGCGGCTACCTCGCAAGACCGAATCCTGTTTACGCTTGATACGGATTTTCTAAACCTTAAGATGTACCCTCCGAAGCGGCATGGTGGCGTAGTTGTGTTTCGTCCGACGAGGCAGGGTGCGCTTGCTGTAACGAAAATTGTTGAAGCTTTTGCGCGAAGCTCTGATCTGCGAAAGTATCGTAGACGAACAGCGATCGTAGAGCGCACACGTATCCGCATCTTCAAATAAATGCGTTACCCCCAAACATTCATCGACGATCTGAAACGGCAGGCAGATATCGTCCGGGTTGTGCAGGATTATGTGCAGCTCAAGAAGAAGGGGGCCAACTGGATGGCGTGCTGTCCTTTCCATAAGGAGAAGACGCCGTCGTTTTCCGTCAGTCCAGTCAAAGAGATCTTCTACTGTTTTGGTTGCCACAAAGGCGGCTCGGTTTTCGATTTCGTGATGGAGATCGAGCGCGTTCCTTTTCCTGAAGCACTCAAGATCGTTGCTGATAAGGTCGGGATGCCCCTTCCGAAGATGGAGGACGACGGTCGCTTCGAAGCACGACGTACCGCAGCGGACAGCGTCATTCAGCTCAACGCATGGGCCATGGAGTGGTGGCAACAGCAACTCGAGTCGAGCAAGGAAGCTAAAGTCGCTCGCGACTATTTGAAACAGCGTGAAATCTCGGAAGAAACGCAAAAAGCGTTTCGACTCGGCTACGCTCCCGATAGCTTCGACGCACTTTCAAATTTTTTGCGAAACAAAGGTGCCACTCAGGAACATATTGATCGGAGTGGTTTAGTTGTTAAAAAGGAGGACACTAACCGTTCTTACGATCGTTTTCGCGGGCGATTGATGTTTCCTGTGCTCGACGTTCAGAGCCGGCCCATCGCTTTTGGCGGTCGCACTTTAAAAAATGAAGACGCGAAATACATCAACTCACCCGAAACTGCCGCGTATGTAAAAGGCCGAAATCTGTTCGGACTAAATCTCACTCGCGACGAGATCCGCCGGCACGGATTTGCGATCCTCGTCGAAGGATTTCTCGATCTCATCGTGCCGTATCAGTCGGGAGTTCGAAACGTTGTTGCGAGTTTGGGAACAGCGTTGACGCCTGATCAAGTGAAGCTTTTGAGTAGGTTTGCGCGCAAAGTTGTTGTCAACTATGATGGCGATCGAGCGGGCATTCAGGCGGCAAAGAAATCGATCGAAATTCTCCTCGCCGAGGATCTCGAAGTTAAGGTATTGGTTCTTCCCGATAATGCGGATCCCGATGAGTACATTCGAAAGTTTGGTGTAAGCGAATATCAACGACAGAGGGCGCAGTCACAACCGCACATACAATTCGTAATCGAAAGCGCTGTACGCGACCGAAATCTTCACCGGCCCGCGGAAAAGGCTGAAGCCGTCGAAGAAGTTCTTCCCTACATACGTGCAGTCAAGAACCGGATTCAGAAGCGCGAGTATTTCGATATGGCGATGGATGCGCTCGGAATCGATCGGGAGAATGTTAATACGTCGGCATGGCGACGCGAGCTGTGGCAGATAGTTCGCGACAATCGCAATGCGCGGCCCAACACGGTGCACGCTCCAACAAGACGAAGCGAAGCCACCGCTGCTGAACAGCGATTGCTTGGCTTACTTTTTGCTGACGCGAACTTGCGACGCGAAGTCCTTCCGATGTTGAAAGAGGAAGACTACGAAGACCTCGCCACGGCTTCACTGTTCAAAGCATTGCTTGAACTCGAACGCGAGGGCGTCGACATCGGGTTTGAAACCCTGATCCAGAAAACCGAGGGCGATGAGTTTGCGGAGAAGATGATCCCGATGATCCTGATGAACTCTTCCTTGCACAGCTCAAACGAGCATTACCTGGCTGAGCAATGCGTCTCAACTTTCAGACTGATGAAAGTCGAACAGCGCATCGAAGAGTTAAGAAGAGAGTTGGCCATCGCCGAGCGTGAACAGGATAGCGAAAAAGTCTCGCGACTTGCGGCTGAACAAATTCAACTCTCCTCGCTGCGCCAGGCAATGTTGCAACCTCAAGCGGAAGCTGCCTCGCGACTTAGATAAAGTAATACTGGAGCAATAAAGTGAGCAGTATTGAAGACAAAGATCGTGACGACGTAATGGAACGCTTGCTCGAACTCGGCGGCGATAAGAAATACCTTACGTTTGACGATCTCAATCGCGAATTGCCCGACAATGTCGTGTCGCCCGACGACATTGAAGACGTGCTTCAGAAGTTGGAAGGTTCCAACATCCCTGTCGCTGATTCAGACGAACGACTCCTCGAACAAGCCGCCGCAACAGTAAGTGAGGACGACGAAGAGGCTCTCGACGAAGACATCGAGCTCGATCTCTCGGCCGGCGCGCTCGAAAAGACGAACGATCCGGTTCGACTCTACCTGCGTGAAATGGGAGTTGTTCCATTGCTCACACGCGAGGGCGAGGTTGCAATCGCAAAACGAATCGAGCGAGGTCAACTGAAAACTCAGAAGGCCATCGCGCGTTCTCCGATCGCGGTGCGTGAATTGTTGAAGATCGGGGAGGATTTAGAAGCCAGCCGCATCAACATTCGCGACACGGTAACGTTTTCCGAACAAGCAGAACTCACCGGCGACGAAGACAAAGCGGAAGAATATCGATCCTGGACCATCGAGGGAATTCAGAACATCGATAAGCTTTGCAGGGTCGGGTTGAAAGAGCTTGAAAAGCTGCGTGAGGAGCAAAAGCTATCGCGTGGGAAGAGCAACCGCAAACTACAGCGCCTCAAAAGAAGAGTAGGAAGGATTCGTCTCGAAATCGCGCAGGAGATTGGACGTCTTAACCTCACTGAACGCGCTCGACAACGTTTGATCAATTCGATTCGCGCCGTACAAAAGTCGGTGCGCGAAACGGATCGCGAGATCGACAGCGCGAGTGAAAAGTTGAATAGCAAGAAGCGGGTGAAGCCTGAAGAGCAACGCGACTTGAAACGTCGCATCATCGCTGCGCGAAAACGTTTGTTGCAGATCGAGAGCGATAATTATGTCGGACCGGTAGAAATCAAGCGATCGCTGCTATCGATCGTGACCGGCGAACAGCAAACGGGACAAGCAAAACGCGAGCTGGTTGAAGCAAACCTGCGTCTGGTTGTGTCGATTGCGAAGAAGTACACGAACCGAGGACTTCAGTTCCTGGATCTTATTCAGGAAGGCAACATCGGGTTGATGAAAGCCGTCGACAAGTTTGAATGGCGGCGTGGTTATAAGTTTTCTACTTACGCGACCTGGTGGATCCGGCAGGCGATCACGCGCGCCATCGCCGATCAAGCGCGGACCATTCGTATTCCGGTTCACATGATCGAGACGATCAATAAGTTGATTCGCACGTCGCGATCCCTCGTCCAGGAGTTGGGACGCGAGCCGACGAGTGAAGAGATCGCGCGCAAGATGGATATCCCGGTTTCGAAGGTGCGGAAGGTGTTGAAGATTGCCCAGGAACCGATCTCGCTCGAGACGCCTATCGGCGAGGAAGAGGATTCGCACCTCGGCGACTTTATTGAAGACAAGTCGATCCTGAATCCGGCCGATGCCGTCGTTGCCTCGAACCTGCGCGAAATCACCGATGAGGTTTTAGCCACGCTCACACCGCGCGAAGAAAAAGTGATCAAGATGCGGTTTGGGCTTGGGACGACGGGTTCGGAACACACTCTCGAAGAAGTGGGCCAGCACTTTGCGGTGACACGCGAACGCATCCGTCAGATTGAAGCAAAAGCCTTGCGCAAGCTTCGCCACCCGTCACGCTCACGAAAACTGAAAGCCTTCCTCGACGGCGCACCCCGGTAATTTTCCACGCAAAGGCGCAAAGGCGCAAAGAAAGCAAGCAGGCTAACTTTGCGGCCTTTGCGCCTTTGCGTGGAAAACTCTTTGTTACTTAAAAGACAGGAAAGCCGTGCTCTTAACCGTGTTATCGAATTCGTAGTTGTACGTGTACCCAGGGAATTCGATCGTGCGAACGAATTGAACCCTTACCTCAACACGGTTTTCTCGTTGCGCGGGGGTGATGAGGGCATTTGGAGGTACGTCGTACTCGGCCGCGTTCTTCATCAATTGCTCGCCTGCCCACGAAGGCGAGTAACCCTGGGCCGCGGCAACATCAACGTAGTGCTGCATCAGGTCTTTGTACGCCTTTGCCTGGATCGCCACCGGCACGTAGAGGTATCCAGCGTAAGCGGTCCCGATCAGGATCGTCATTACGATCACAAACTTCACGTTTGCACTGCCGCGTTCGCCCGATCTTCTTCTTTGCATTAACGAATACTCTCTTTCAATCCAGCTCGCAGCGACTGACGCAACGACTTCGCAGTGATAAGCCGGCCTTCAACGATCCTCGGCCGGCCTATCCCTTCGAGCAACACCCAATTGATTTGACCGTCGACGCTTTTTTTGTCGTGCTGGAGTGCACGAATGATCTGATTGACGTCGAGCTTGTCAGCGCGCGGGAGTCGACCGCAAAGTCGCACCGCGTCGCGAAGTAGTTGTAAGTCCCCGGAGTCGATGAGACCCAGGTCTCGGGAAAGTTCTCCGGCAACTAACATTCCATAACCCACAGCCTCGCCGTGACGGAACGTCCGGTAGTTGGTAATCGTCTCTAGCGCATGAGCTGTCGTGTGTCCAAAGTTGAGTATGCGGCGCGACTTCGCATCTGATCTACTGGTCGACTCGCGTTCGTCGTTAGCGACGATTGAAGCCTTGAAACTGCAATGAGCGGCGATCAAGTTTTCAAATTCCGGAGTGACAAGAAAATCGCGTTTGGGGCCGGCTTTTCGAAGACAATCAACGGTCATATCGAATAGCGACCGATCGGAAATCAACGACTGTTTCACCATCTCGCAAAAGCCTGAGACGAGCTCGCGTTGAGGTAACGTCGTGAGTGTTTCCGTGTCGATGAATACCGAGGCAGGCTGATGAAACGCGCCCACAAGATTTTTGCCCGTTGGAAGATTGATTCCGGTCTTACCGCCGACCGATGAATCGATCTGAGCGAGCAACGTTGTGGGGACTTGCGCGACGGGCACGCCGCGTAAGTAAACAGCAGCGCTGAAACCGGCAAGATCGCCTACAACGCCACCGCCGAGCGCGACGACCAGGTCGTTTCTTTCGAAGCGGTTCTCGCTAAGAAACGTGACCGCTTTCTCCAATGAAGAGAACGACTTATAGCGTTCACCTTCCGGCATCAGCCACTCGAAAACCTTGCAGCCGGCGGCCTTTAGCGAACGCACAACGTCACGTCCGTAAATGTCAAAGACCCGGTTGTTGGAGATGAGCGCGATTCGGCGTGGGGGTTTTAATTGAAGTAACTCGCCGAGCTGCCGCCGGACACCGCGGGCTATATTTATTTCACTTCGTCGAGCTTCCTGGTTGAGTGAGATTTGGAGCCGGTGCATTGGGGCGTCTCATCAAGTTCGCTTAAAAGCGAATGGGCGCGACATACGTGGGAGTGCGTCGCGCCCATCCATATTCGTGGTTACTGTCCTCACCCCAGCAACCACTTGAGACGGAGGATCCACCAACCGTCTCTCTTGCCCCACAATATACATCGCAACGCCCGTGCCGTGCAAGAGGGTTTTTCTGCCGCATAACGGATGCTCTTGTTTGCTAAGGAAGACTCATAAACCCAGTAAATCAACGAGGATCGACCCCTGGGGTGGGCCAGAAGTCATGTAGATTTTTCATGGGTTAGCGTGTAGAAATTTCACGCGCCGCGTACGCCCGCGCCTATCTCACGCTCGATCGCATCGGCTATCTTCTGTGCGTAGCCTTCAATCTTAAACTGGTTCTCACCCTCGATCATGACCCTGGCGAGCGCCTCCGTCCCGGAATAGCGCAGAAGCAGCCGTCCCTTCTGCGAGAGCAGTTCCTCAACCTCATGGACTTCGGCCTTCACGCCGGGAATTTCGCCGAACGGCACTTTCTCACGGACGCGCACGTTAACCAGGATCTGGGGATACCGTTTGAACCCGACAACCATCTCCCCGAGCGTTTTCCCCGACTCGCGAAGCGCCCGCAGCAGGCAAAGCGCAGTGATCATGCCGTCGCCGGCGAGACTCAACTCCGGCAGAATGATATGACCCGACTGCTCTCCACCGAGACTTGCCTTCAGCCGCAACAGTTCATCAAGAACATACTTGTCGCCAACGTCCGTGCGCACCAGTCGAATTCCCGCGGAACGAAAGGCGATTTCAAGTCCGATGTTACTCATCACTGTGGCCACGACCGTGTTGTCGTTTAGGTTCCCGTGCGCCTGGAGATGTGTGCCGAGAACCCATAACGTGGCATCACCATCAACAAACTTTCCTTCGTTGTCGACGAACAGTGATCGATCTGCATCGCCATCGAAAGCGACACCGAGATCGGCGCGTTCTTTCAACACTCGTTCCTGCAGCGATTCGATGTGGAGCGATCCGCAATCGCGGTTTATGTTGCGGCCGTCCGGACTGGCATTGATCGGGATCACTTTCGCACCGAGTCGCGTGAACAACGAGGGGGCCAGAATACAACTCGCCCCGTTAGCGCAGTCGACAACGATCGTGAGGCCATCGAGCGCCAATCCGTTCCCGATCTTAAAAGAGAGGAAATTCAGATACTCCTGTCGAAGTATTTCTTCAAGTGTCGATGAAATTGCGCTGCGACCGGTTTGGGATGGTGCACGCTGTTCGGCGTTTCCGAAAACATCCGACTCGATAAGACGCTCGACTGAGTCGTCGATCTTCTGTCCCGTCGGTGCGAAGATCTTGATGCCGTTGTCCTGAAATGGATTGTGCGAGGCGCTGATCACCACACCTGCGGCGGCTTGAAGCGCGCGAGTTAAATAGGCGACGCCGGGAGTTGTAATAACACCGGCTGAAAGGCATTTCGCTCCGGCTTTCGTTGCACCCTCGATGAGGGAGCGCTCTATCGAGCCGCCGGATTCGCGTGTGTCGCGGCCGATGACGATTTCCGGTGCTCCGGCGTCTTTCGCGAGGTGTGAAGCGAGAGAGAAACCGATTGCACTTACCGTTGCAGGATCGAGGGGAAACTGTCCAGCTTCGCCGCGAATGCCGTCAGTACCAAAAAGAGGTTTCATTTAAGTTTTGTCACTATTTTAACGGGATAAATTTTGCAGGTTGAACAGATTTCAAAAACACTCTTCCACGCAACGCGTCAGGCAGCAGGAGCCGCGGCGTTGGGGAACCGTCGAGCACGAGCTTCAGGTCTTCCGGTTTCAAGGAGTCGATAACACTCGCGGCCCCGGACACTGTAACAGACGTTGTGGCAGGTTGAACGCCGCCGCCTTCTGGTGTGCTTACAGTCACCGCTGAAAAGTTTCTCTCTTTGCGCACTTCGCCGATTTGAATATCGACGCTCACCACCGGGTCTATCAGATCGACTTTCGGATCGGGGACGTCGACCGCCAGGTTCGCAGTGAAACTCTCTTTGTGTCCTGCGAGCCAGAGGCTTTCAGTTGACAGCCGCTGAACTGCGTTTACGCGACTCGCTGGTCCACGCACGGTCACGCTGCCTTTGTTCGGGTGCGCCGAGTAGACCTCGAAACCGTCAGCGGGCTTGCCTTCGAGTTTTGGCTCAACTGCAACTTGCCGTTCCACGATTGGTTCGAGATGAACCGGAATCGCGCTTGGCTGGTAACCGTCGACCTTGATTCCCTGTGGCAGTGAGATTATGGCTTTGTCGGCAAGTCGCAAGACGCGTTCGCCGGCGCGCTGGTCGCTGATGTCGACGGTTGCAACCAGATCGAGTGAGGTCAGATCGTCGAGTTTGTTTCTGCTTCCGGTGAGCATTACGTCAACCGTGCGCGGTGGATCGTTGCTGATTTCCAACGACTGCGGTCTGATGAAGTTGAGTTGAACATTGACGTGGGCCGTAACGGGTTCATTTTGTCCGGTCACTAAGAGCCAAAGGACGACGGCGATCGCGAGCGAAAGGAGTTTAAGGCTCCAGTCTTCGAGCAGGATCCGGCGGAGCAGCTTTTCCACGCGGTTTGGAAGTGCGTGTGTTGGCTCCGGTGTTACGACTTCGTCTTCGTCTTGAAAAGGCATTCGTTTCTTTGACTCCGTTTGGAGTTCAACCTTTAGGTTGTCTTCCCGAAGAGTAAGCTAAAGCGTGAACTCCAAACGTGGACCCAAGTTTCTAGATCGGCGCAATCTCTTCGGCGTCGGCCTCTGATTCTGAATGTTTTTCTTTTTCTTTCCTGGGCTGAGGTTCGAGCACGTCGAAGATCGCTTCACGCAGCTTCGTTGCATCGAGTCCGCGCCTGATCTCGCCCTTCTTAACAAACGAGATCAATCCCGTCTCTTCCGACACCACAACCGCAACCGCATCCGTATCCTCCGTGACACCGATCGCCGCTCGATGTCGCGTTCCGAGATCTCTCGAAAGACGTGGATTCAGCGTCAAAGGAAGGAAGCATGAAGCCGCCGCTATTCGATGACGGCGAACGACAACCGCGCCGTCATGAAGTGGACTCGCCGTGTTGAAAATACTCACAAGCAAGTCGTAACTAAGCTCTGCATCGAGCTGAACACCACCATCGGTAACATTCTTCAGTCCGACATTCCGTTCGATCACGATCAGCGCCCCGGTCTTTGTGGAAGCGAGCGTAGTCGCCGCCAGAATAACTTCGTCGTAAATCCCTTCGCCAAACTGCCCGCGATACCTCGAGAACGGCATGCGAAAGCGGTTCCCGAAACTGATCAGCGCCTGGCGAATTTCCGATTGGAAGAGAACGATGATGGCGATACCGATGTAGAGCAGTCCGTTCGAGAGGACAAACTCGAGCGTCGCAAGATCTTGTTTGATGGAAAGCCAGTAGAGAAAAACGAGAGCAGCAATTCCGGCGGCCATTGGCGCGGCGCGAGTTCCACGCAGGAGTTTCAAGACTGCATACACGAGCAAAAAGACGAAGATGATGTCCGCGACGTTGCGCGGTTCAATCATTCGTCTCAGATACTCGGTGTATGGCAGTAGCAGTAACATCTCGACTGTTCAAAACTCTGAGCCCGCGGTTCTCGGCGTAACGACAACGTCTTTTCTCCAGAAACATTCGAAACCAACTCCGCTTGGATTATCGCGGAAAAATGCAGATGTGGCAATGAGGGTAAATCTAAGGAATTTGTGTCTGGATTTACTTCGAACGCTTGGTGCGTTTGAACTTACCGCTTTGCAGAAATCCGACCAGTTCTCCGGATTTTCCGACCACGGCGACCGAACCGATCCCGTTTCGCTTCATCAGTTCCTGTGCGTAATCGAGGGTTGAGTTTGGTTGGACAAAGAAGCGCGGTGCGATTGGTCGCATCACGTCTCGGACGCGCGTGAGGTGCCAGCGGTCGCGTGGTAAACCCTTCAGATCTTCCAGCGACAACATGCCGTGGAGACGATGGTTCTCCGCGACTGGAAAAGCGACCTGCCTGTGCAATGGCAATACAGAGTCGATCACATGACTGATTGCCAGATCCGGATCGATCGAAAATGGCGCCGACATCGCCTCACTGACGATATTCTGCAACCGGCCGCGAACATGCTTCACGACGCTGTACGCGGCGTCGAAAAGAAACAGGCCCACCAGCACCGACCAGAAGCCCATGAAGTAAGCTTGAAAGTTCGGTGCGATGGCCATGTAAACGCCAAAGATGATCAGAATCGCGGCGATCAACATGCCGCAAATTCCGGCGAGTCGTGTTGCTTCTTTGATGTCACCCGTGCGACGCCAAAGAATGGCGCGAAGTACGCGGCCCCCATCCAACGGATAACCGGGAAACAAATTGAACACCGCGAGCAGCAAGTTGCCCGCGCAAAGCAGCAACAACACGCCGCCCGCTGTGAGAAAACCTGAACGCACCGCCGGCAGCATTAATACAAAGCTGATAGCCGCAAAAAGAAAACTCGCCGCTGGACCAGCGATGGCGATGCGAAACTCCGCGCGCGGATTTTCCGGTTCACTGCGAAGCCGCGCCAACCCGCCAAACGGATGCAGTACGATCTCGTCGATCTCGATTCCTTCCGCACGACCCATCAACGCATGTGAGAGCTCGTGACCGAGAACCGATAGAAACAGTCCAATTGTTGTTACTACCGCTAAAATCCATGCGACTGTGACGCTCACAGGCATGAGTTTTACGGTCCCGACCCACATTCCACCCTGCGCGAGATTCATCGCGATGAGCCAAACGCTGAGAATGAAAACAACAAACCAGCGATAGTCGAAACGCACCGGTATCCCGAAGATGTGTGCAACGGTGATCTGGCGTTTGGAAAAATCGACTAGGTTCATCGGATCAGGTTTCGAACGCGGTGGCCTCAGTGTCGATCAATGGATGGGGTTCAGTGCGCGCGACGCGTCGCAGCAGCAACGGTTCTTCGTAGAGTTGCGATAAACCACGAACGATCGCGAAGCGCGGATCTTCAGCGACACGGGCTGTAAGTCCAAGCTCAAATCGCAAATAATCCGGCAGTCCTTCGAGAGACGCGCCGCCGCCAGTCAGTATCAAACCGCGATCGTAAATGTCACCGGCGACTTCAGGTGAGAGATCCGCGAGCAACTGCGCGCACTTCATCCGCTACGCGACGAATCACGGGCAATGTCATTGTGTAAACTTCACCCGCGGTAATATCGACAGCACCCGGACTGCCAGTTTGCACGTCGCGACCGCGCACGTGAACCTTCTTATTCGGATCCTCGGGTTCGATGGCGGAGCTGAGTTCGAGTTTTAATCGTTCAGCAGTCTGGACGCCGATCGTCAGTCCGCGATGACGCCGTAAACGATCCATGATCGCAAGGTCTATATCTGAGCTTCCGATTCTTTCCGCGCGTGAAGCGATGATCGACCCGCTGATGATCGCTGCGACGTTCGTTGTGCCGCCGCCGATATCAACAACAGCAGCAGCGTGTTCGTCGTTAATCGGAACCCCCGCGCCGATCGCAGCCGCTTGTCCTTCTTCGATCATGTAGACGCGACTTATGCGCGCCTCTTCGGCAGCGGCGAGAAGCGCGCGTTGCTCGACCTGTGTCACCTCGGAAAGAACGCTCATGATCGCGCGACGGCTGAAGTGAGAAAAACCGCTGCGAGCTTCGCGGACGAAGTGGTCCAGCATCGTGCGGGTTCGTTCGAAATCAGCGACAACGCCATCAACGAGGGGCGCGATCACCGTGATGTCACGAGCTTCGCGTCCTTGCATCTTGTGTGCTTCGTTGCCGACAGCGATCACCTCGCCTGTGACCTTATTAACCGCGACGACGGAAGGCTCATCAACGACCACACCACGACCACGCACCGCGATGAGCGTGCTCGCCGAACCCATGTCGATTGCCATTGAATCGGAAACGAGGTTTCTCAGGGCGTTGAGGCCAAGAAAGGTTTTGGTTTTCCCGATGAAAGACATAAAAACCAACTAATCAAACAAGATGCAGGTCCGATAGAAGAATCATTGGTCAATTATCATTTGACATTGATCAATTATTATTTTGTTCGGCAGCCGGAGGTCCTTAAATAATAATTGACAAATGTCAAATGATAATTGACCAATCAAAACGATCCGCTTGCTCGTTGCCAATCCACTTCCCAAAGACTTACCGGTTGCTGCCGGTTCTTAACCATAATCGGCTCACGCGGCTTCAATTTATAGCGGCTATGGGCGGCTTTCGCCGTCGCATCGCTAATCAGGATCTCACCACCCCGTGCATTAGACTCCAAACGCGACGAAGTGTTCACAGTATCTCCGATCGCCGTGTACTCCGACCGCCGATCGGAACCAATATAACCGACAATTGCGTCGCCAGTATGGAGACCCATGCCGACCCCGATCTCCGGCAATCCCTCATCGCGCAGTTCTCGATTGATGCCCATGAGACGCCGCTGCATCGCTACGGCCGCGTTAAGTGCATTGGATGCATCGTCGGGCGTTGCCGTCGGCGCACCAAAAAGGGCCATCAGCCCGTCGCCCAGATATTTGTCGAGCGTCCCGCCGTGCGCGAAGATGATTTCAGTCATTGCTGAAAAATATCGATTAAGCAAACTGACGATCTTTTCGGCCGCCGCGTGTTCTGAGATTCGGGTGAAGCCCCGGATGTCGGCGAACAGGATCGTGATAGTTTGACTGGATCCTCCGAGCTTGAACGACTCAGGATTCTCCAGCATCTGCTTCACAACGTACTCGGGCAGGAACCGGCTGTAGTTGGCCCGCGCGACTTCTTCTCGCGCCAGACGTTCGTGAGCGCGTGCATTTTCAACTGCAATGGCAGTCTGTGCTGCAACGGCGCTGATCAGTTCCAGATCGTCGGGCTTAAAAGCCGCGAAGGGATCGAGTCGATCGGCATAAAGAGCGCCGTGAACTCGCGACTCAGTCATCAGCGGCGCACAGATCGTCGATCGCACGCCTTGCGAAACGATCGAATCAACACCCGCAAACTGTTCGTCGGATGCCGCATCCTGCGAGAGCAACGCCACGCGGTCTTTCATGACTTTTCGCGTGATCGTGCGACCGATTGACAGCCTGCGCGCGTGTGCTTCGAGCCTGTTGTCGCGCGCACGCATCGCGATCGGCGTGAGTTGCCGGATCTTCACCGTCTTGTTCCGCGAGCAAGGCCACGACGCGATCTGCCGGAGTCGATCTGAAGATGATGTCAGTCGCTTTTTCAAAGATTGCGTTCAGGTCGAACACTGAACCCAGAGTCTTACTCATTTCATAAAGCGCGCTGAGAATGTTTGCTTTGCGTTGAAGTGATTCGAGCACTTTGTCGCGCTGCGCAGTGGCCGGCACTTCTTCTTTCGAACGAAGCACGGTCGACATCACGTCGTTCGCAGAGATGAGCAACTGCGTGTGACCCAGTGGCTTGTCGTCGTAACGAACATCAGTGGTCCGTTCTTCCACTGGTTGCTCGAAACGTAAAGTGCTGGCGCCGATCGTGATGCGATCGCCGTTCTTGAGTTGGTGTTCGAAGCGCGGCTCACCGTTAATGAA
The DNA here is from genome assembly GCA_963728575.1 of uncultured Acidobacteriota bacterium. Classification (GTDB taxonomy): domain Bacteria; phylum Acidobacteriota; class Blastocatellia; order Pyrinomonadales; family Pyrinomonadaceae; genus PSRF01. Next base: position 148,552 of record CAVSKT010000011.1, on the reverse strand, counting down.
AACTTTGTTCGCGCTGCGCCGGAGCTGTCCGTGGACCACCGCGCCGTCGACGATCGTGAACGTTTGATTGTCTGATTGGTTTACGTGAGCGTGGTAACGAGAAGCGCGTGGATCATCAAGCACGACCGAATTATCGGGTGCGCGGCCAATCGTGCAAGCGACTTGCGGCGAAAAGCTAAATTGCCACTGGCGACCACTGGCGTCGGTGATTTTAAGATGAGCCATGGCCGGGCGATCCTAACAGTTGAATCTTGAAGCTGACAACAGGAAGAACTATGATGCCACGCGCGTCCTCAGCACATCCAAAGGAGTAACCGGCATGAGTTTCTCCGCGCGTCACACACTCGCAGTTTTGGTTACCCTGTTTGCTCTAGCCATCTCCGTCTCGGCCCAAACTCCGACCAAACCAAAGACTCCGCGAGGTTCAATCTCCGGCCGGATAACAGTTAAAGACAAAGGCGCCGCCGGGATTGCCGTTGGTTTGCGTAAAAGCGACGTTTTCAATTCGTTCGAAGCATTTGCGAAAGCCACAACAGACCACGACGGCTACTATCGCATCCCTAATCTTGCGGCGGGAAGTTACGAAGTGGTCCCATCAGCGCCTGCTTTTGTAACTACGGATGCCAATCAGAAAAGTAAGACGGTGATCGTCGCTGAGGACGAGAATGTCGAGAGCATCAACTTTTCACTGGTTCGCGGTGGTGTGATTACCGGCAAAGTCACGGATGCTGATGGGCGCCCGTTAATTCTGCAAATAGTCTATCTGTATCGAGCCGACGCACCCGAGCCGCAACCCGGAGTGGTCCGCCCGCTTTACCCCACATCGACGGCTTCAACGGATGACCGCGGCATCTATCGCATGTACGGGCTTACCGCTGGAAATTACAAAGTCGCAGCCGGACGAACCGAAGACACATCGATGGGCCCGATGGTGTTAACGCGCAGCGTTTACAGGCGAGTGTTCCATCCGGATGTTACGGACCTGGCGAAGGCGACAGTGATCGAAGTGCGTGAAGGAAGTGAAGCCACAAACGTCGACATCTCACTTGGCCGCGCGATGCAAACATATTCAGTAAGTGGGCGAGTTGTCGATGGCGAAAAGGGAACTCCAATTCCAAACGTCAGGCTTGGACTTCAACGCTCTTTGGGTCCAAGGTTTGAAATGGTCCCCACGCAGGTAACTTCAAACGCGCTCGGCGAATTCTTGATAGACGGAGTTCTTCCGGGCAAATACGGGTTCTACCTGTTTCAAAGCATGACTCAAAACGACTTACCCGACATGCGGGCGGAGTCGTTAACCTTCGACATCGTCGATCAGGATCTCACCGGCGTGAATGTCAGGCTCTCAAAAGGCGCGAGCCTGACCGGCCTCGCCGTACTTGAAAGTGACGACAAAGCGCTCCAGCAACGGTTTCACCAGTTGCAACTACGAGCATTTGTGATGGCGCAGGGCACGCCAGGTTTTGGTCAGTCGTCGTTGTCTCAGATCGGTCCTGATGGGAGCTTTCGACTGGGAGGTCTGGGGGCCGGCACAGCGAGCGTTTTCATAACTTCTCGAACAGCGCCGAACGACGCGCACGGATTCGTGATCGCTCGAGTGGAGCGTGATGGCGTTGCACTGCCACGGCGAGGCATTGAGATCAAGGAAGGCGAACAGGTTACCGGAGTGCGTGTCATTTTCGCTTACGGTAGTGCAAAGATTCGTGGAGTTATTAAGTTCGAAAACGGAGCGATGCCACCTAACGCTCAGATTGGTGTGCGACTGGCAAAGCCAGGTGAGCAATTCTCCATGATTCCATCACCACAGGTAGACGCGCGCGGACTCTTCCTGATCGAAGGCGTTCCGGCAGGCGTGTACGAACTCACGGTGGCGATCATCCGCCCGTCGGTACCTTCTCGAAGCGTGAAACAAGAGGTGAGTGTGCAGGATGGTGTGGTTACAGACGTAGTGGTGACTATTGATCTAGGCCCGGCACCGAAATGATAAAACTCATACTGCTGATACTCTCGATTCCGGTGTGCGTTGTAGCGCAGGCTCCCGTGCCGTCTCCGCCACCAAAGACGAATGAACCCACGATAGGTACAATCACCGGCAAAGTCGTCAATGAAACTGGACAGCCGATGCCCGGAGCTGCGACGTTTATCCGCAGTGTGAATAGCATCGGTGTGGGCCGGACCACCGCAACCGATTCAGAGGGTAACTTTCACGTCGGTGGACTCGAAGCAGGTCTCTACACAGTTGCGGCAAGCGCTCCCGCGTATACCTCAGTTCCTCCCGATCCAAATGCGCCAACGACGTATTACCGAATCGGCGATTCCGTGCGACTGGAGTTAGTTCGCGGCGGAGTTCTTACGGGAACAGTGACTAATGCGCTCGGTGAGCCAGTGGTCGCTGTTCGCGTTCGAGCGACGATGATTCGCGACGTGAAGGGACAGGTTCCCAGACTGTCAGGTCTCGGATTGTCTGAGCAGCCGACGGACGATCGTGGTGTCTATCGAATGTTTGGTCTCGTTCCCGGAACGTATATTGTGAGTGCTGGTGGATTGAGCTCTTCACAGAGTTTTCAATTCAATCCTTACGACTCCGATCTCCCAACTTATTCTCTGTCGGCGACTCGCGATAACGCTGCTGAAGTAAGTATCAGAGGTGGTGAAGAAACTACGGCTGATATTCGTTACCGGGGAGAAGCCGGTTACAGCATCAGTGGGACCGCGAAAGTTATGGGGACTAACGGCGCGAACATAACGCTAGCTCCGGTAGGTGGCACTTACATGTCCGGTGGCGTCACATTTCAAGCTCCGAGCAGCCGGGGTTTCGCATTCCATGGTGTCGGTGACGGCGAGTATGAGCTAATAGCCCAGGAGATACCCGCCGGGCAGCCTTCGATGATCCCGACACTCTCAATCTCCGAGCCGAAGCGTGTGACAGTCAAGGGAGCGAGTGTCACGGGGATTGAGTTGATACCCAAACAACTGGCATCGATCAGCGGCCGCTTGTCACTCCAACCTTCCAGGATTCCCGAATGCCAGGGCAAGCGCGCACCACTCTTTGCGGAAACACTGGTCCAACTGCGACGGCCCGAAAGAGATGCGGACAAGGACCCGTCGCTTTTCATTCGAATGTTTGGGAGTTCGGTGGCGCTGGATTCAAAGGGAGATTTCACTTTACGGAATGTTAGTCCAGGGAAATACCAGTTCGAACCGCGATTTTTTGCACGTTACTGGTATCTCGAATCGATAACCACCGGCACGCCTGCCTCGATGAAGTCTCAAGCTGCATCGACAAGAACTGACGCTGCTGCAAACTGGACCACAGTTAAATTCGGTGAACAGATCACGGGTCTCACAATCACGCTTGCGGAAGGTGCCGCGTCAGTGCGTGGCAAGCTGGCATCAGCGGAGTCTCCGCAGGGTATGGTTGTTTATTTCGTTCCTTCTGAACTGAACAAAGCCGAGGATGTTTTGCGTTTCTTTGTGACTGAGGTCGGAGCTGACGGTACGTTTACGCTCAACAATCTACCGCCAGGTCGCTACTGGGCGCTCGCTCAATCAAACACTGACGCGCAGATCGCGACAGTGGTCAAGCTTCGCCAGCCCGAAGCGGCAGCAGCACGAACCAAACTTCGAAAAACCGCTGAGATGCAAAAGGCCGAGATCGAATTAAAACCCTGCCAGAACCTCGCCGATTACGAACTAAAACTTTGAGCCAGAAAAAGACGCGGAGACACGGAGACACGGAGACGCGGTGAAAATCTCCGCGTCTCCGTGTCACCCCGTCCCCGCGTCTATTCTTGCCTTTTGTGGCTCCAGTCAAACCTTGACCTTTCGCAAGATCGCTTGCTAGACTTCAATCACTTACCAAACAGGGCTTCGACGCAATCAGCGTCCTCGGAATTTCCCCAAAGACCCGCGCGTGCGGCGCAGTCTGATATTTTCAAATTCGATGGAGGTGCATGGTGGGCTTCAAAGTCGGCCAGAAAGTCGTTTACCCGAATCATGGAATCGGGACCATCGAGCAAATAGAACAGAAGCAAATAGGCAGTAATCTCCTACCTTTTTACACGCTTCGTCTTGCTGCTAATAACTCCCTGGTCTTAGTTCCCGTATCCAATGCTTCAGAAGTTGGCCTGCGAGCCCCAATCTCTTCGGGCGAGTGTGAAATGCTATTCAAGGCATTGGCAGATGATTTTTCCTCCCCCGCTAATGATTGGAAGGATCGCTTTAAAGAATTCTCGGAAAAAATGCGCACCGGCAACATCTTTGAAGTTGCTGAAGTGCTCAAGCATTTAACGTATTTGAGCAACCTCAAGCCCCTCTCTTTTCGCGAACAACGGATGCTCGAACGTTCACGCTATCTGGTAGTGTCGGAGTTGGCAGCGGTGTGTCGCCAGCCCGAGTGCAGTGTCGAACCTCGCGTCGATCAGGCACTCGCGCGCGCCCACAGCAAGCATGACCGCCGTCCCGTCGGTGCTCGCGCAGCCGGGGCGACTGCCGGACACTAATCCTCGAATTCGCTAATAGTCACGCGCACAACAGAGCAAATTGGCAGGGCAGCAGGCTTATCCTGCTTCCGGCCAACTGCTCCCGCTCTGCCTGCCATGCTATGATTCCCGCCTCACTAACGAATGGACGAACTTCCAAGTTTCTGCCTGAGTCTGATCGTCGCTGAAGGCGACGCGGCCGCGTCCTACTCCACCAGCGCAATCGTCATAAAACTTTTATCCGTGCTCGTGCTTGTGGCGGCGAATGGTTTTTTCGTCGCCGCTGAGTTTGCGTTGGTTGGCGTTCGCCAGTCCCGTATCGAGACTCTGGTGGCCGCCGGGAATCGATCGGCCAAACGCGTCATGGCACTGCTGCAAAATCTCAACGCATATCTTTCTGCGTGCCAGCTAGGGATCACACTCGCTTCACTCGCGTTGGGATGGATTGGCGAACCTGCGATCGCGCGTGTGCTGGAAGGGCCTCTGACACGTTTAGGTTTGTCCGAAGGCGCGCGCCACATTGTTGCCTTCGCCGTCGCATTCTCAATCATGACTGCGTTGCACATCGTTCTCGGAGAGCAGGCGCCCAAGTTGATGGGTCTCGCCGTAGCGGAAAAAGTCGCGCTCGCAATCGCACTGCCACTGCAAATCTTCTATCGCATCCTTAGTTGGCCGATACGCGCACTGGATTGGGCCAGCGTGCGGACTGTTCAACTACTCGGAATCAAAGCAACTGCCGAACACGCCTCGACCTACACCGAAGAAGAACTGCGCAAGCTTGTCGACATCTCGCGCGAGAGCGGTCACTTGCGCGCGGAAGAGCGTCGTTTGATACATCGCGTGTTCGAGTTTTCCGACACGCTCGTGCGCGAGGCAATGGTGCCGCGCACAGAGATGGCGGCAATTCCCAACACGTGCAATCTTGAACAGATCACGAAGGCGTTTGAACAGCATCGCTATTCACGTTTGCCTGTGTATCGCGAAACGTTTGACGACGTATGCGGTTTCATACACAGCAAAGATGTGATGCCTTACCTGCTTCGTCCCGAAGAGTTCAAGATCGAAGATGTGCTACAACCTCCGCTTTGGGTAGTTGATACAGCTCGGCTCGAACACGTTCTTCGTCAACTGCAAAAGGCGAAGATGCATTTCGGGTTTGTAGTCGACGAACATGGCGGACTCGAAGGCATCATCACGCTTGAAGATCTGCTCGAAGAGATCGTGGGTGAGATCTCTGATGAGCACGACGAGGAAGTTAACGAGCAGATAACAGAAGTCGATGAAAAGACGTACGTGCTCGACGGAGGACTCGCGGTGCGGGACCTCAACCGTCGTTTGAAGCTTGATGTTCCGGAGTCGGAATCTTACACGACTGTCGGCGGCTTCCTGATGACGGAGGCGGGACACGTCCTCAAACCGGGCGACGTGGTCCAATACAATGGTTTGGTTTTCAAAGTCGAACGTGTTGAGAAGCGCCGCGTACGCCGTATCAGGTTGGAGGTTGTACAAACTGATGGAGAAGGGGAGCTGAAGGATGAGCTGGATCGAGCACGTTCAGGCACGTGAGATATTGGATTCGCGCGGTAATCCGACCGTAGAAGCGGAAGTAGTGCTGGCAGATGGTGCAATCGGACGTGCGTCGGTGCCTTCGGGAGCTTCGACCGGGGAAAACGAAGCGGTCGAGCTTCGTGATGGCGACAAGAAGCGTTTCGGCGGCAAGGGAGTGTTGAAAGCTGTTAACAATGTCAACGAAGTGATCGCTCCCGCGCTGCAGGGTTTTGACGCTCTCGACCAAGCTGAAGTCGATCGCGCCTTACTCGAACTCGATGGAACGCCGAACAAATCAAAACTCGGCGCGAACGCGCTGCTCGCGGTTTCAATGGCAACCGCTCGTGCCGCAGCGATTCAGTTGGAAGTGCCTCTCTACAGGTATCTTGGTGGACCAAACGCGCGCACTTTGCCGGTCCCGTTGATGAACATCCTTAACGGCGGCGCACACGCTGACAACAACGTCGACTTCCAGGAGTTCATGGTTGTTCCTGTAGGCGTTTCAACATTCAGCGAAGCGCTGCGAATCGGCGCCGAAGTTTTTCATCAACTCAAGGCCGTTCTGAAGAGCAAAGGTTACGCGACGAGTGTTGGCGACGAAGGCGGATTCGCTCCAAACCTCCGCTCAAATGAAGAAGCAGTTGAAACCATTCTCGAGTCGATCTCGAAAGCGGGTTACACAGCCGGGTCGGATTGTTTGCTGGCGCTCGATCCAGCAGCGAGTGAGTTTTACGACGGCAAGAGATACGTTTTCAAAAAGAGTGACAAGAGAAAACTCACGAGCGACGAGATGGTTGCATACTGGAAGAACTGGTGCGACCAGTATCCCATTGTTTCCATCGAAGATGGCATGGCCGAGAACGATTGGACGGGCTGGAAACTTTTGACCGATGAGATTGGCGATAGAGTACAACTCGTCGGCGATGATCTGTTTGTAACTAACACGACTTTCCTGCAAAAAGGAATTGATCTCAACGTTGCAAACTCGATCCTTATAAAGGTCAATCAAATCGGCACGTTGACAGAGACGCTCGATTGCATCGAGCTCGCGCAAAGAAACCGGCGCACGACGATCATCTCGCATCGTTCAGGCGAAACTGAGGATCCATTCATCGCCGATCTCGCTGTCGCCACCAATGCCGGACAGATCAAGACAGGATCGCTGTCGCGCACCGATCGAACCGCGAAGTACAACCAACTATTGCGCATCGAGGAAGACCTTCGCGGAGCCGCGCGCTTTCCAGGCAAAACGGCGTTCCATCAGATATCAAAAAAATCCGTGAAATCCGCGTCTAAAATATGACTAAGAAGCGAGGACCGCTCGCATTAATCGTAATCGATGGCTGGGGCTACTCTGCGGCTCGAGAAGGCAACGCGATCGAACTGGCGGCGACACCGTTCTACGATGAGCTTTGTGAAAAGTATCCGAGAACGCTGCTCGAAGCTCACGGTTCGCGCGTCGGTTTGCCTGCGGGTGTGATGGGAAATTCGGAAGTCGGGCATTTGAACATCGGATCAGGTCGCGTGATTCGCATGGACGTGTCGCTGGTGGACCACGAGATCGAGACGGGCGAGTTTTTTCAGAACGTCATACTAACCACCGCCATCGAGAGCGCGCGTCATCCGCAGAGAGCGCTTCATCTGATGGGCCTGTGTTCAGACGGCCAGGTCCACTCATCGCTCACTCATCTTTATGCACTGCTCAAGATGGCGAAAGACCACGGACTCGACCATGTCTTTATTCACTGCTTCCTCGACGGGCGTGATACTCCGCCACGTTCCGCCGGCACTTACGTGTCGATGCTCCAGCGAAAGTTGGATGAAATCGGTTGCGGTGAGATCGCGACGATCTGTCGGGCGCTATTACGCAATGGATCGCGACAAACGTTGGGAAAGGACTCAACGCGCTTACGAACTGTTGACGAAAGCAATCGGCTCTCGCGCAACCGATCCGCTTCCAGCGATCAACGAATCGTACGAGCGCGGTGTAACGGATGAGTTTGTTGAGCCGGTCGCGATTGTGCGTGGCGATGGCTCGTCCTGTCGCGACTATTAACGACGACGACTCCGTAATCTTCTTCAACTTCCGGCCCGATCGCGCGCGGCAGTTAACCCGGGCGCTCACGATTGCGGATTTCAACGAGTTTCTGGTTGATGATCGTCCGCGCGTGGACTTTGTTTGCTTCACGATGTACGACAACACGTTCGACCTCCCCATCGCGTTTCCGCCGCGACATCATCAAAACGTGCTTGCAGAAGTTTGGGGCAACTCATGTGTACGCAATTACAGGCTCGCAGAAACTGAGAAGTATGCGCACGTCACTTACTTTTTCAATGGCGGTGTTGAGAAGCAGTATTCGTGTGAAGATCGACTGCTGGTGCCGTCGCCAAAGATCGCGACATACGATCTTCAGCCTGAGATGTCGGCATTTAAGTTGACTGACAAAGTGCTGCGCGGTGTCGACGATGGAGAAACGGATGTGTTCGTCATCAACTTTGCGAATCCCGATATGGTGGGCCACACAGGAAAACTGGATAAGACGATCGAGGCTTGCCAGTATGTTGATACGTGTCTTGGCTGGATCATAAAGCGCATCCGTCAAGCGAAGGGCATCACCTTGATCACTGCCGATCATGGAAATGCCGAGCAGATGATCGATCCATTGACAGGTAATCCACACACGGCGCACACGACGAATCCAGTGCCGTTTCATTTGATTGATGAAGAGTCGATTGGAATGAAGCTGCGAACGGGCGGCGCGCTTGAAGACGTCGCGCCGACAATGCTCGGGTTGATCGGAGTTGAGAAACCGGCGGAGATGAGTGGACGGGATTTACGGGACACGGATTAACGCTGATGGGGAACGGATTTGATCCGCGCAACATACTCGTCATCGATTTTGGTCAGCTCGGCGACGTTGTGATGAGTTTGCCCGCGTTGCGGGCGATACGCGCGCGTTTTCCGCATGCGCGGATTACTGTTGCGGTTGGCAAGCCGGGCGGTGAGCTGATTAGCTTATCGGGTTATGCGGACGACATTCTTGAAGTTGATCGGGTTTCGTTAAGAGATGGCCCAACGCTGGTCTCGATCGGACGCATCATCAAGTTTGTTGGTGATGTGCGAAAGGCGAAGTTTGACTTTGTCATCGACCTGCACAGCTACTACGAGACCAACATCCTCGGATTTCTTTCCGGAGCACCTCAACGACTTTACTCGCGCAGGGAGAATCGTTCGCTCGACTTCCTTGCTAACTTCAAACCACGCCCAACCCGGGAAGTTCAATCCACTCATCTCGTCGATCGTTATCTCGATCTGCTGAAACCGCTCGGTATTCAGAACGCGCCGAGAATTCCGACGCTCAAGACGAACGCAGCGGCCGACTTCGCTGTTGAAGCGTTGTTGAAGAAAGAGAAGGCCCAGTCAGGCAACCTTCTGGTTGGCGTGTTTCCAGGAGCCGGCAATATCAGCCGGATCTGGCCTTTAGAAAACTTCGCGGAGCTCGCCGACCACCTCGTGCGGAACGACCAGGTTCGCATCATCGTTTTTGCAGGGCCCGAAGAAAGGTCTCGGGTGCCGCAAATGAGGCCGCTCTTTCCGCCGGGAACGATTTTCTTTGACCGCCTGACCATCCCTCAACTCGCTTCGGCCCAGGCTCGTTTGACTCTGTTCGTTTCGAACGATACCGGCCCGGTCCATCATTGCCGCGGCAGTCGGTACGCCGGTTATCGTGATTCTTGACCGGCCCGATCCTCACGGTTTTTTCCCTATTGGCGACCAACATAGCGTATTTTCGGGCATTCGATCACCGAGGTTCCGGTCGGCACACGTCTACAAAGCCGCCCACGAGGTTATCGCCGCCAACCGCACCGATCAGCTTTTCACCAGATCCCTATAGACAAACGTCGTTTAACTTCGTTAGTATGGCTTGGGCCGTTGGGTGTCCCGACGGACGTTAGGGTTTGACCTGCCCGCCTCACGACAAATCTTCCCAAGTTGGCCTGCCTCAGCGAATTATGGAGAAAACAATGTCTAGAATGTCTAAAAGATTCTGTTTAGTTACGCTTTGCCTGATGGTTTTGAGCACGGCGGCAAGTGCTCAATCCAATGCCTGACGGCCAAAGCCGGAAATGCCCCGCCGTTACTCCCGCAGTTGAAAGCGATAGGTCGCGAGATGGTTTGATCGGCCCAGTGAGACGTGTCCGGACGGAAGTTGCCAAACTCTCAACGTCGACGGCCGCCAGGCAGAGGGCAAACACGCCCTCGTCGAGGTCGTTGCTTACGACCTCAAGGGCAACAAGATCGAAAACCAGTATTTCCCGATCGCCGGAGCCACGCTTACCGGTAAAGAAGTCTACAAGTACGACGAAAAGGGAAACATCAGTGAGATGACCATGCTCAACGCCGATGGAACGCTGTTGAGCAAGGAAATCTACAAGTATGAATTCGACTTCCTCGGCAACTGGAACAAGATGACGACGTCGGTTGCCGTGGTTGATTCGCGTGGGATTACTTTCGAGCCCACCGAAGTGACCTATCGCTCGATCATGTATTACCTCGACGAGAACATGGTCAAGATGGTCACGCCCGGGGCGGCGACAACACCGCAACCCGTCGCGCCGGCCGCCAACACAACGTCGAACCCGCCCGCTCCTAATCCACCAGCTGCTAAACCACCTACTGCGAATCCACCACCGCCAACGCCAATCAAGTCGTGTCGGGTAGAAAGGGCGACAGAAAGTCGACTCCTACCGTCGCGCTTCCATTACCGTCGGCTTCAACCTCGGCGACCAAACTCGCGTCTGGTCCAATTGACATTAAAGTTCCGCCTGTCAGTCCCGACACAGAAGTTCCGGTCGTACACGATTGACGAACCGCCGCCGAGCCCTGGCCCAAAACCGATTCTCAAGCCTGTTTCGGGTGGTGTTCTCAACGGAACCGCGATCAATCTGCCGCCGCCACTGTTATCCGGAAGCCGCAAAGCGAATGAGAACCTCGGGTACGGTTTCGGTCGATGTGATTCTCGATGAGTCGGGCAAAGTTGTTTCGGCAATTGCAACGAGTGGTCCAACGATTCTGCGTGATGCGGCCGTGCAAGCAGCGCTGAAAGCAAGATTTTCCCCCACTAAACTTTCCGGTCAACCGGTAAAGGTTTCCGGCGTGATTAACTACAAGTTCGCGCTGGTTCCCTAACCTACCTTCGGTGGCGCGCCGGAGGGTCCGGCGCGCCATTCTCCCCCTCTTTTCCAACCTATCGTTTCTCCTAGAAGGGACTAGTTCTCATGGCATTAACCGGACACCTCAGCGACCTTTCACTTTCCGAGCTGATCGAGTTTTTCTGCAATCAACGAAAGAGCGGCCGTCTCAAAGTCTTGTATCCGAACGGTGCGGGATATTTTTATTTGCAGGCCGGCTCAGTTGTTGATGCGCGTATCGGCGTGTTGCATGGCATCGACGCGGTCTATTACGCTTTGACGCTGCCGAATGCAGAGTTTGAATTCAGTGCTGATGCGGAAGCCAGGCAATCGCACGATCAATCAACCGTGGACGCAAGTAGTGCTCGAAGGTTTGCGACGGTTGGACGAGAACATCGCTCCGAGTGTCGCTTTTCCTCCGGACTTATGTGCCGGAACCAGATGAACTCGAGGGTACTGCCAGTTGAATCGCATTCGAGCAGAAGTTGAGAAATCGTTTTCGCCGGCGTTTCTTTCATTTGGAAAAGAATACGGAGTCGGGCGCAAGCCACTGTTCATCGGTGCGATCGCCTTTGCGGTTCTCGGGAGTGTGGCAGTGATTGGAGTGCCGGCTGGTTGGTATGGCAGAAGAAAGCGGCAGCAGCGCCAACCGAGACTGTCACCCAGGCGCCTCCTGCGCCGAGCAGCTCAACCCGAAACTCCAGTGCAACCGGAACCAGCGGCACAGAAGCAGAACCAGCGACCGAAGATGCGGCAGCGCTGCGCGACGTCAGCGTGAAAGGAACGAAAAGCACGCGAAGCGAAGAATGCGGAGACGCCGGGGACTGTTGCTTCAGCGCCTGACGACCACGAAGCCGGGTGCGAAGAGAGTTGTTGTGACGGTTACTTATGATGAGTCAGGACGAGTGACGCAGGCTTCCGGTGGCGATGCGAATGCGTTGAGGATCGCGCGACAGAAGCGCTTCCCACCAGGGAAAGCCGGATCAGCGACGGTTACGATCCCGATTAATTAATCGCTAAAGCAGAATCATTGGTCATTACCATTTGCCATTGGTCAATTATTATTTTTCGGAAACCGAAAGGTCTTCGAATAAAAATTGACAAATGGAAATGATTATTGACCAATGATTGTGTCTATCCCAGTCCACCATTCCGAGGATCACCAGCAGGCCGCGCTTTAATCCCTTGTCTCGGTCGCGCGGGTCGTACCATTCATCGAGGGTGTGGGAGAAGCCGGAGGTGCCCCCGGCTCCGAGTGTTATCGCGGGAATGCCGAGCGAGATCGGCAAATTCGAATCAGTCGACGACTGATCCAGACGCGGCTCAAACCCAAGCACCCTTGTCGTCTCGATCGCGAGCTCGACGAGCGGCGAGTCAGCCGGCGTTTCCCCAGTTGGTCTTTCACCCATCAAGATCCAGTTTGAGTTTCAACTCCGGATCGCCCGCGCGCCTCTTCGCATTCTCCTCATCAACTGCTCTCTCATCGCGCGTCGAAAGAACGCATCGAGCCGGCGCAACTCTGTTTCCGCCGCCGAACGCAGATCCACTTCCATCCTGCTTTGCTCGGAATTGAATTGATGCTTGTGCCGCCTTCGATCCGGCCGACGTTGAATGTCGTGCGTGGATCTTTCGGAGCCGGATAACGCGGCCAATCTCGATACTGCGCGTCCAAGTGCGTGAACAGGATTCGGCACGCCAAAGTCGCCCCACGAATGTCCACCTGGTCCAACCAGTTCGACGCGATAACGCCGGGATCCGAGCGCTCGATTTGTGATGCGATCTACTCCTGGTCCATCGAAGCTCAGAAATGCATCGAACTTTCGACGCCCATCGCCCTTGGTCAAAAGATGCCGGACACCTCGCAGATTTCCTTCACCCTCTTCGCCGACTGTGCCGACAAAAAGTATCGAGCCTTCGGTGCGGATTTGCTCGGCTTGAATTGCCTGGGCGAGGGCGATCAACGCCGCAAGTCCACATCCATCATCAGCAATTCCCGGCGCCAGCAATCTGTTTTCACTTTGAACGACTGTGAAATCAGTCTCTCTCGAAAAGACTGTGTCGAGGTGTGCGCTGACGACAATCAACGGCGATCGCGAAGCTCCCTTGATCAGTCCGAGACAATTACCTTCTTCGTCTATCTCGACTTCAGTCAAGCCGAGCTCTGAAAACTTTTGACTGCAGATACTCGGCGCGTTCCTGTTCACCAAAAGGACTCGCAGGTATCGAACAGATGCGAATATGTTCTTCGGTGATCGCGGCGGCGTTTGTTTCGAAGAAACGAAACGCTGCACGACTCCAGCAGACGACATGAGGTGACGAACAGTTAGACTGAGGGAGACAGTTTGATCTGTACTGACCGTGAAATCCATGGACTCGGTTACACATCACAACAACTTCATGATCTCACTCTCTTCGAGCACCCCCGACGCCGCCTTCGCGTGTTCGTAGATGCGATTGACGCGACTCTCATCCGCTCGAGGCCGCGTTTCTCGAGCCAGTAGATCACATTCGATTTTCCACTCATTGGACCAATCTCGATCACCTGTTCGAGTCCAAACTCACCCGCCGGAACTCCGGAGTAAACAATGTCCGCCAAACGGTGATCGCCTTTCTTGTAACTCTTGATCACCGCCGCCGCATGAACACCAGTCGCCGTCCGAAACGCGTCACGACCAAAAACCGGATAGTTCAAAGGCACGGTCCACCGACACGCGCGCGCCGCAGTTTGGCAATACTCACCCAGACGCGAAAGATCGTTATCAATCCAACCCATCAGTTTGAGATTGACAAGTAACTGATCGAGCGGCGTATTGCCGACTCGTTCGCCCAATGCCGAGCGCCGAACCATGAACTTGATCCGCTCCGCCTTGAATCGCCGCAATCGAATTGATCACTCCGAGCCCGCGATCCTGATGCCCGTGCCAATCGAGCCGGATGTTGCCGCCCTGTTCCTCGATGATGCTTTTCACGAATCTCACCACGGCGCGAGCACCGTCAGGCGTGGAATGTCCGACAGTGTCGCAAACGCAAACAGCCTTCGCGCCACAGCGAATCGCGGTCGTGTAAAGCGCGCGGATTGTTTCCGGTTTTGCACGCGTGGTGTCTTCAGTGACGTACATCACGGGAAGGCCCTCGCCCACTGCAAACGACACTGCGTCTTCAGTCATCTGCAACAACTTGTCGAGGGTCCAGTCTTCCGCAAAGAAACGTACCGATGAAGATCCGATGAACGTACATGCTTCGATCGGAATTCCGGCGCGCTGAGAGATCTCGACGATTGGAGTGATATCGTTACGATGAGTACGCGCGGCGCAGTTTGGTCTGATCTTTAGTTTCTTGTCGGCGATCTCGCGAGCCAGTCGTTCGACTCCGGCGGCGTGTGTACCTCCAGCGCCAGGCAGTCCGATGTCGGCAGTATCAATACCGAGTGCTTCCATCAAGTGGAGGAGTTCGAGTTTTTGTTCGACGGGAGGTTCTGAAACAGAAGGCGACTGCAACCCGTCGCGCAGAGTTTCGTCGTCAATGCCGATGTGACGGTTCGGCGCCGTGAGAGACGGTTCAATCGTATTCCAATCGTAAACTAATTCGTCGATCGTCATGGCGCGATTACAGCAACGGCAGAATTGAATGTCAAGATGAGCCTTCTTGCCATTAACCTTGCGTCTGAGATAGTTTTAGGCGGGCATTCAGTTGGACTTCCTGGACTTCGCGGCACACGTCTTATCGACCCACAAACTATTAAGGACTTTTTGGTAGTTGACCTACAATAAGGAACTATTTGATGCGTTGCTGGAGTGGCTTGATTCTGATCGGGACAAGGCTGCTCAACGTTATGAGGTAATTCGCGCGGGACTGATACGCATGTTCGTTTCGAACGGCCTCAGCGATGCGGAGCACTATGCCGACGTGGTGATAGACCGGGTGATAAAGAAACTGCCGGAGATTCGAGCCACTTACGTCGGCGACCCCGCTAAGTATTTCCACGGTGTAGCTCGCAACGTCATTCGCGAAGCACGGCGCCAGAAGGAGATCCCGACCGAGGTTTTGCCGTCGCCCCCACCGGAACGGGATCGGAGCGAGGCTTCTGAATGCCTGTCAAAATGCCTTGGAATGTTGGACCCTGACAAACAGGCATTTATCCTTGACTATCATCTGTTCAAAGGACACGAAAAGATTCAACATCACCGGGAGATGGCGGGCGAGCTGTCGATCACGGAAGGTGCCCTGCGAACGCGCGCGCACCATTTGCGCGTAACCCTTGAAAAATGCGTACTTGCGTGCATTGGTGAACATGCAAGGAACAAAAGTGCCATCCAAAGCCATAGATAGTAGCGGTCTCACTGGGAGTGTCCACAATTATTAGCGAAGACAAAAACAACATAAGGCGATATTTGCTCGGCCAACTTGAGGACGCCGAGGAAGAGAGATTGGAGATGCGACTGCTTACGGATCCCGAGTTTGGCGAGGAATTCGATACGGTCGTCGATGAGATCGCTGATGAGTACGCCGGAAATGAAATTCAGGGCGCAGAACGAAACCTTGTTGAACAACACTTCTTGAAATCTCCGGAGCGCCGGCTCAAAGTGCAATTTTCACGTGAGCTGCTGGAGCGAGCCGCGACTGAACGCGGTAATGGCAGGCGGGGAGTGGTTGCTACCGAACCCGACACTCGTCGTGTGGTTGCCACCGAGCCCGGCTTCTTTGAACGTGTTAGTACGTTCTGGAGGAATCAGTCGTTTGCATTTCGCGTCGCGGCAGCTCTCGCGACGATCGTGATCGTTGTTGGTCTTGGATACCTCGCGTCGCGCCCTGATAGTTCTCCGGGGACTCTAGCGTCGGTCACGCTGGCGATGAATACTTCGGATCGCGCCAGTGGGACGGAAGTGAAGACGGTGAAACTCGAGCCGGCGATTAGCGGCTTGAGAATTGAGCTGATTCTTCCGGAGCAAAATACGCCGGGACAAGATTATCGAGTCGAGTTGATCGACGAGCAGGAAAGGCCGACAAATCTGACCATAAAAGAGCGCACTGACAAGGCACTCATCGTCGAGATTCCTGCAAGTGAACTCCCACGCGGCACCTACCTTATTCGTCTCTACGCCGGCGAGCGAAGAATCCGCGGCGATTATTCCTTTAACGTTCAGTAACCACAAAAGCCGGGACGGGGAGAAACGGTGACGGGGAGACGGGGTGAATGAACTCTCCCCATCACCCTTTCTCCCGCTCTCCCCGTCTTTTTAAGCCCGGCGCCGCCAATAGCCCCAGAGAATCCCAGCCAACAACATCGTCAAGAATCCTGCGCCGACTGTGTTCTGAACAACAGGCGAAGCGCCCTGTGTCTTAGGGACAGTGATCGGCTGCCTGAACTCTCCGTGCAATGTGAACGCTGCCCAAAAGTGTGGCGACTCCCATTGTGGATCCTGCCGCAGCGCATTCTGTGCGGCCCGCAAGGCTTCCGCTGGCCGCATGCCTTCTTTCAGCATGTTCGCGTAGAAATACTTCATCAACTCTGCCGTCGCTTCATCGTCAACCTTCCACAAACTCGAGACGACGCTCGAAGCGCCCGCAAACATGAATCCGCGAGTCAGACCAATCAATCCCTCACCGCGAACCTCCTCGCCGAGCCCCGTTCGGCACGCACTCAAAACGACGAGATCCACCGGAGCATTAAGCCTGTAAATATCCTGCATATTGATGAACCCGTCCTGGTGCCGTCCCTCGGTATCGACGGTCGAAAGAAAGAACCCGGAATTTTCGGGTTTGTAGGGATCGAGCACGCCGTGAGTCGCGAAGTGCAGAATCGCATACTTCGACAGATCCATGTTCGAGAGCTTTTCGCGCGACGCCTCAAAGCCTCGAGACACGGAAGCTCCTGAACCCGCGATAGCGCGGAGATTGTTCAACTCAAACTTCGTGTAGCTGAGCGGTTGAATCGTCGACGCATCAAGCTCGTCCCCACTTACTACGATGCCTCTCACGGCGGCCGATAACTCAGTTGAACCCGAGGCTTTGTATTGCGCGTAGTTTGAGGCAAACACCGGATCGCCAAACGCTGCGAGGACCTTCGTGCGAGGACGCCGCAAGCGCTGCTCCTGCCGCAACTGTCCCAGGATTGACGCTGACGGCGCATTTATAACTTCAAACTTCGCAACGAGGGGTCCATTGGTTGCGGGATTTGGTAACAACTGAAACGGAATGTAATTGAGTGCGCCATCGGCAACGACGATCACTCGTCGCGCGTTCAATTCATCAGCGACAGGCCGCAAGATGATCTGGGCGAGCTCTGCTGTTGCGTTATTCAGGTTCCGGCTAGTCTCATCATCAGGCTCGTTCTCGACGTTCTCATAAACTCGTCTCACAACGGCTGTGATGGCGTCGGCCTTTGGCAACTCGAACACTTTGACGCTGTTGCGAGTTACCGCCCAAACGTAACTGGCATTTTGTCCGAGAAGATACTCGAGCAAGACAGTTTGATCGTCTTCGATAACAACCTTTTGAATCTGCTGAAGCGAATAGCTCGCGGGTTCCTCGATCTTGTCGTAATCGGGATTCGCGTGGCGAAGATTTGCAGTGACTTGTTTGTGCTGTTCGCGCAGGCGCGTGAGAGAGCCTTCGAGTTTATCGAGCTCCTCTTTTTTGTAATCCGTTGCCAGGAGAGAAACCGTGTCGTCGAGAGTTGTACGAATCGCGTGACGAAGACTCTTTTCTTTTTGCGCGAGCTGCGGATCTACGCCGACGAGCGCGGTTGTTTGCGTTTCGCTTAACAACTCGGCCAGCGAACGCGCTCGTGCAAGTTCGCTCGCCTCAAATGCCAGCACGTCGAGACCTTTTGCTGGCTGCGACTTGTGTTTGCGTACCAGGCACTCGATGTAAGCCTCGTAACGCTCGTGTACGCGAGCTGAGAACGCCGCTGCGAAAACACGGGTGTCTAGATCGCGCCGAATGTTTTCTGTATTTTCGATCGACTCTCTCAAATACTTTTCCGCCGCCTCATAGTTCCCGCTATTCAATTCAAGCCGGCCAAGCGCAAACCGCACTGAAGCACCGTTCAGCGGATCCGATATCTCGCTAAAAACACGCGATGCTTCGAGATAACTTTTCCGTGCGCGACTAATCGAGCCCTGTTGTTCGTGGATTCGACCGATCAATGCTTCGACTTGCGCTGCTTCCTGTATATGTCGCGTTTTCCTGTAAACGGGAATCACCGGTTGTAGATGCTGAAGCGCGAGGTCATATTGGCCGGTAGCGATATAGACCTGCCCCAGATACTCATGACACTCAGCGATGTCAAACTGCATCACGTTAGGGGCGCGTTCAAACGTTTCGAGCGCCTGTTGTAAATGGGTAAGGGCAGCAGGATAGTTTTCGAGAAGGAAATAGGTGCGACCGATTAGCAGAAGCATGCGATCCACGCCGCGCTCGTTCCCGGATTCTCGAAAGTGTTGCCTCGCAAGCTGATATTGAACCATCGCGCTTTCCGGCAACCCGCTTTCTTCAAAGACGTAGGCCAGCCCACTAGCGATTTTCGCCCTCTGAGACGGGTTACTTTCTTCGTCGATAACGTTCTGAGCTTGTATGAAGTATGAGACAGCATTCAGCCACTCGCCTCTGCGCGCCTCGATATACCCAAACATGGTGAGGACTTCGGTTTGTCTTGGAAGGTCAAACTTCTGACGCCAAATCTGAAGAGCCAGATCGTAGTACCGCTCCGACTCCGCCATCGAATTTTGAGCAAAGTAGTACTGACCGATTAGCTCGTACGCCCTGGCAACGCCGACGACGTTGTTGGCGGATTGGAACAGTGTAAGTGCATCGTGTGCGGTCCGTACTGCGAGAGCGTGATCCTTCTTCTTGGTATTCTGCTTCTCGCTAAGTTTGAGGAGTTCTTCGGCGCGTTGACTTGGATCCGGAGTTGGGGGAGCAGCTCGTATTGAAGACGCAAAACACCCACTCAGCACGGCGCAAACCAGCAGAGTGAGTGTTGCCTTCATAAGTTGCGAGCTTCAGTTAAAACACCGATCGCGGTCCGAATTTACCCCCGTCGTCGCCTACTGGTAATCCCTTAGGCTGAGCCTGTCGTCTTCGTTCCTTTCGAGCGCGAGTGTCGCGAGGATAGTTTTTGAACGACGGGCAATCGCAATCATCGCCGGTCTTGTCCCTTGGATCGGTCTTGTTGAGCGCAGAACCACCCAACGGACCTTCGCCTCTATAAATAAGGCTGCTGATGTCTTCCTGTAAGTCCTTCTCTTTTTGCTCTTTTTGCTCTTCAGGGGACAATGTCTTTGGCTCTTCAACGGGCGTTTTTGGTTTTTCTTCTTCTATTCTGGACTTGCGCCGCGTCTCTTCAAAGTACTGCTTGAGAAAGTCGAACCAGGAGCTTTCTATTTCCTCGCTGAACTTATACCCCCGGTACTGTTGGAGTATTTGGCTGTCCTCTGATGGCTCTGTCCAGGGGAAGTAAACTGACAAACCGTTAAAATATTGATAGGCCGGCCCCATGAAGTCAGCCGCAACGACGGCCCGATCCCCACTCCATCGATTCTCTTTCGCACCCGGCTTCTTCAACGCGTCTATCACCTGCTGACATGCACCGTTGATGACTTTAAGTTTTGAGCTCAGCCGATCATCTTCCGGAGTGGGAGTCTCGTTAATTCCGTCCTTGAGGCACTTGCAAAAGTCAACCAGGTCCGTGTACATCTCCTGAAAGAAACCCTGGGACTTCCAATGCGCGTAAACAATCAGATCCTGAATGACATTTGCAGTGGTAAGGGTCCCATTTTCCCCCGCGATTTCATTTCTAAAATTTAATCCGTCGATAAGCGCCTTCGACAACTCGTTGATTGAGTCATTCAGCTTATTGATCTTCTTCAGATCGCACAACGTCATCTGGTAAGAGTAGCCCGCCAAAAGAAAATCTGAGCTGTTGTAGAGACAAGCGTCAAAGATGTCTGAAATCAGTTGCTGTATAGCTCGCTCGTCCTGGGCTAAAGGTTCCTTAAAGACGCGCATCAGGATCTCGCGATACGGCCAGCTTCCGACAAAGGTAGGCCCCTGCGATGCGAGCATGTATTTCGCCGTATTCTTTAGCTCGTAAATTACTTCCAGGGAACTCACCGAACAACTGTTGAAACTTACCAATTCGAGTGTACCGTTGTTCTCGATTTTGTCTTTGAAATCATTCAGAGCATCGCCCATTTCCCTCAATGTGATGGAGCTCTTTTCTGCGTGCACGTCATAAAGGAAAATGTCATTGCCCACCACGACGCCGTGTCCGAGTATGAAGAGCATGTAATGTTTAGCCGGGTATTGTTCACAACAGAAATTGAGAAATGTGTCGATACAAGTGTAGGGGTCCGGCTCTAGTCTTCGGGTATCCGGACGGCGAGCTGAGCCATTCAACTCCGGGGCTATTGGCGGGTCATAATTTTCAACGTTTTTATCCTTCATTACGTCGCGGATGACATCACGAATCAACCGCTTTCCACTTCTGTCGGTTTCATGTCTCCACAGCTTGTCTTCGATCAGGTTTCGCACTTCGTGTGCATCCTCACCTGCAAACCCGATATTCGCCGTCTTGTTCTTCAATTTGTATATCGAGTTGACGTCGAAAACATGAGTGGGCGTTCCCTCGGCGTAGGGATCAAATTGCGCAATGACATTTACGTTCGGGTGGTAGCCGGCGGCCTTAAGCGCTTTGAGCTGCGAGACAATGCTGATCACGAGGGGGTTGTCACTCGCCATGTAAAACATCAGCGTCCATTCTTTGGGTTCAGGTGTCGTTTCAGCCATGGTTACATACTCCTTCAGGAGAAAATCGGTTTGAATCGGGAAGTCTAGGCGCGCATGCGGCGCAGCTTCAAAGGATGGTTCTTCCCTGCGATACTTAACAGGTTCCTGGGCGATAGATTACGAACAGAGGGGCGACAGGCTATTCCCAACTGGCGGCTGCTGTCAATACCACAATTCTGTTACTCCTCATCTTCCCCATCCTTCGTCGCTTTCAATAACTATGACACGAGCACTTCAAAACATTTCTCCACGCTTGTCGCTTTTGACGAAGCGCTCGCGTGTGTTATAGCCTCTCTCGCAATTCAACTTGCACGTGTGCCTGTCAGTCCAGAGGGCAGGAATCAATAGAATCTGTGGCAGTCAAGACAATCGCCCTGGGGTCTGATCGCGCAGCTAAAATCATGGCTGTGCGCGCCAGCGTCGCTCGCGTGGCCGCGGTCGATCCCAATTGGGCCAACGCAAATGTGGTGGCGCGGCGCGTGGAGACGAACGTGCCCGCAATGCCGCTGACTGACTGGCAATTGATGCAGGGCGCGCGTGAAAGAGCCTTGGCCGCCCGCGACTCGCTGCACAGTCGCCGTCTGGAAGCCGATCTGTACGTCGGGCTTGAAGGCGGGTTTCACTCAGTTTCCATCGAGGGTGAGTGGCACACGTTTTTGCGAGGCTGGGCTTTCGTGACCGACGGAGATCACGGGCATTTTGGCGCGGCGCCGTCGATTTCTGTGCCTGCCTATATCGTGAAGAATGTTGTTGAAGGTCGCCGTGAACTGGGTACGGTGATGGACGAGGTTACTGGCGGTCGTGACATTCGCAGCAAGCAGGGTGCATGGGGAGTTCTGTCGCGCGACCTCGTAACGCGATCGATGAGTTTTGAACTGGCGTTAATCGCGGCGTTTGCTCCGTTTTACAATCCCAAACTTTACAACGAATAGATGGACGAACTCGTGGCCCAAGTTAATCATGACGAACCGCCGCCGCACTCGCGTTCGAATGCGGGTTGGGTGGAAGTGATTGCCGGATCGATGTTCTCCGGAAAATCAGAAGAGCTGATCAGACGTTTGCGCCGTGCGAAGATCGCGCGGCAGAAAGTGCAGGTTTTCAAACCGGAGATCGACTCGCGCTTTTCACAAAACCAGATTGTTTCCCATTCGGAGATGCGTCACGAGTCGATGAACAGTCGTTCCGCGGCTGAATTGCTAGCGAGAGTTGAACCTGATACTGAGGTTGTCGGGATTGATGAAGGGCAGTTTTTCGATAACGAGTTAGTTCATGTTGCAAACACACTCGCGCACAGAGGAGTGCGGGTAATCATTGCCGGACTCGATCAAGACTACACCGGGAAACCCTGGGAACCGATGCCGCAACTGCTCGCGATCGCCGAATACATCACGAAAACTCACGCGATCTGCATGAAGTGTGGCCAGCCCGCGAACTACTCACAGCGCACGTTTGAATCCGAAGAGCGCGTCGCAGTCGGCGCCTCAGACAAATACGAAGCACGTTGCAGGATGTGCTTCGTCCCGCACGCCGACGCCCCAACCGTGCACGGCGATTAAGTTGTGCCTCTTTGTGGCATACACGTCTTCTTCCTGAGCGCGCATTGCCGCATACAGTTCTCGAGGCGGGTCCTGATCTGGTACGCACGGCTACGAACGGCTCCCTCAGTGATCTGGAGCTGGCCAGCTAAGCGTTTGTGATGCTCGATCTTTTGGTGACCTTCGTACAAGTAGTATTCGAGAATCAAATCGCGTTTATTCGCGGGTAAACGATCAAGGCAGTGCCCGAGGCAATCGTGCTCGTCGTTCGAATCGGGCTGCGGTTCGACTCGACCATCGAGCGTACCTGCAGCGACTTCCTTTCGTCGAATACTTTCACGAATGATGTTCCGCGCGACTCCGTGAAAGTAGCACGCAGGCTCGCCTCTGTAACTCGCCCTGATGTCGGGCAAACGCATCATCACGCGGTTGATCGTTTCATCCGCCAGGTCTTCAGCATCGCTGAAACCCTTCGAAACAAAAATCCTCACCAGACCCAAGCGGATCGTTTCGTACTTCCTGCCGGCAAGATCGCGATCGTCACCAAGCCAGGTTAGTAGGGAGTCAAATTGTTCTTGTGTGATCGTCACGGTGTCTTATGAGCTAAGAATGTTCAAGGCGGTGGCAACGGAACCACGGTCGGGTGTGGTGTCGAGTGCCGTCCTTGCATTCTTGATTTTTTCGTCGAGGACGTCGCGTGACTGCAATGCTGTTTGCTTTGCCGCCTGCGAGGCATCTGCCCGCTGGGTGAGACGTCCTATTTCCTCTTTAAAGACCGTTCATTTTCTTCGCCAGGTAGGCGACCGAAGTAATAGCCAATAATTATGAAAATAAGTGGTTCGAGACGGTTGATCGTCGAGACATCAGCCAGTGGCCTGAGCTTTCCGAGCAACGCCAGTCCGTAGAGGACTACGAAGGTCAATGTTAGAAAAACCATGAGCCAATTCTTCAACGTTTGAGCCAAAGTGCCTGCGACCGGCTGACTTCGATTGAGTTCAATCACAACAGATGTGCTCCTCCTGAGAGATTCGTCTTGCAAGAAACCGGCTAGCGCTATATAAAGGGGGGCGCATTGCTGTTTCAGGTCACCACTCGTAGGGTGAGGTTCTTGCGCCAGCCGGTTAGCCTTCACTAGATAACGCACCGGAAAAGTTCGATACCTATCATCCGACGGGAGCCAAATCGCCCAAATGCACGTACGGGTTTTCGCGTAAAAATATTGTTCTCCCCGAGTTGTTGAACCTTACCCCCGAGGATTCATGACTTCCGCTCCCGCGTCGGAAATTACCGGTTTACTTGTCGACTGGAGTAACGGCGACCAGGCAGCGCTCGACAAGCTACTCCCACTCGTCGAGCAAGAGTTGCACCGTCTCGCGCACGCCTACATGCGGCGTGAGAACCCTGACCACACCCTCCAAACTACGGCCCTGGTAAACGAGGCCTACCTGAAACTGATCGATCAGAAAAAGACGCACTGGCAGAACCGCGCACACTTCTTCGCGATCGCCGCCAAGATCATGCGCCGGATTCTTTTGAACTACGCGCGCGACCAGCGTCGCCAGAAGCGTGGCGGCAAAGCCGTTCACGTTTCTCTTTCCGGCGCCTCGACTTTCGCTATCGATCGACCCGAAGAATTGATCGCGCTCGACGAAGCATTAGAGCGGTTGGCAGCCGTCGACGAACGAAAGAGTCAGGTCGTCGAGTTGAAATATTTTGGTGGACTTGAGACAGAAGAAATAGCAGAGGTCTTGAAAATATCCACGGTCACGGTCATGCGCGACTGGAAATTTGCCAAGGCCTGGTTATTTAGAGAGATCGAGCATGGGTCATAAGGATTTCACTCAGATTGAACACGTTTTTCACGCGGCGTTGGAACTTCCAATTGCGGAGCGCAGGGCGTATCTCAAGCAGGCATGCCATGGCGATGAAGATCTGTTGGCCGACGTTTCATCGTTGCTTACCTCTGTTGAAACCAGTAATGGCTTCATGGAGCAGCCGGCTCTCACAGCCGGGTTGAATGTTCTTCTCAACACCTCCAAAGATTCGCTGCTCGGAAAATCACTCGGCGTTTACACGATTATCTCGCGGCTCGGACAAGGCGGGATGGGCGACGTGTATCTTGCCGAAGACACTCGCCTGAATCGCAAGGTCGCACTGAAGTTTCTTTCGATGGAGTTTGTCGCTGACAACTGGGCGAAGCGTCAACTGCTCAAGGAAGCTCAGTCAGTCGCGATGCTGGATCACGCGAACATCTGCCAGGTTTATGGAATTGAGGACCACGAAGAGCGCAGTTTCATCGTGATGCAGTACGTGAAAGGAACTACGCTCGCTGACTTGATTCATGAAAAATCGCTCACCGTCCAGGAGGTGTTGGCGCTCGCTAAGCAGATCGTCAGCGCGCTCTCGGAAGCCCATGAACACGGAGTTATCCATCGAGACATCAAGCCCCGAAACATCATGGTGACTGCGAGCCAGCAAGTGAAAATTCTGGATTTCGGATTGGCCAAAACTGTCCAGCGCATGAAAGGTCGTGAAGCCGACGACAGTATGAGCAACATGTCGCAAGCCGGCCTCCGTATCGGCACCGTGCCTTACATGTCTCCGGAGCAATTGCGTGAAGAGAGGCTCGACTACCGTAGCGATGTGTTCAGTGTCGGCATTGTGCTGTATGAAATGCTTTGCGGTAAGAATCCCTTCGCGCGCGACAATCACGCCGATACGATCTCAGCGATTCTGTCCAACGATCCGGCGCCGTTTGAGAACGGCGAATTACGGAAGCCGGCAGCTTTGCATGCGATTATTCGCAAATGCCTCGAAAAGAAAGCGGAAGATCGATATCAATCAGCGACTGACCTGCTCATCGACCTCGAATCAATCGAAGTTAACACGAGCGTCAAACCGGGGCGGAAAACCAGGTACGAGCACTTTTTCACCAATCGACGTGCGTATCAGGCCGCGTTAGCTCTGAGTATCATGCTGTTGCTCGGCTTCGTCGGGTACTTCGTTTACTCGAAACTTACGAGACCAAAGTCCTTAGCCGTCCTGCCCATTGAAAACCAAACGGGTGATCAGAACTTAAACTACCTAAGTGACGGTCTTACACTCACCCTCACAACAAAACTTACTAAAGTATCAAAGCTTAACGTCCTGCCTGCCACTATCGTCGCCGGTTACAAGCAAAGCTATGTCGATTTGAAGTCGGTCGCGGACACCCACAATTTAGACAACATCGTAACCGCAGCTTTGGTCGGAAACAGGGAGAAGCAGAATCTTCATGTGAAGCTCTTTAATGCAGATGGTGAAATGCTCTGGCAGCAGTTATATCCTTTGGACATGGCGAACGTTTTTACAGTAGAAGCGAACATTTCACAGAACGTTACATCAACCTTGAAGTTTCTATCCGCCGAAGATCAACGGCGCATTAATGAGGCAGTGGGAACTTCGAACGCCGACGCTCGCCGTCAGTGCTGGTTGGGTGAATACCACTTGAAGAATCGTCGTAACAAAGGCTCCCTGGATCTCGCAATTGTGCACTTCAACTCTGCCATTGCCATCGAGCCTGACTATGCAGAAGCACACGCGGGACTTTCGGAGAGTCTTGCGCTGATGAATGTGGTCGCGTACGGACAGGCCGATACAGCAGAGGTGATGTACAAGGCGATGAGAGCAGCGAATGATGCTCTCGACCTGAATCCAAAGTTACCTCAGGCGCGCAACGCGTTAGCAAACGTCTACATGAAATACTACTGGGATTGGCTAGGCGCAGAAGAACAATTCAAGTTGGCAATTAGCCTGGACCGAAATTATGCACCCGCACACTATGGATATTCCCGGTTACTAACGATTCGAGGCCGCTTTGAAGAAGCAATAGCAGAAGCCCAGATTGCTCGCCGTCTCGACCCTTTTTCGGCTTCCACCATTTTGAACCACTGCCGCACCATATTCTTCTCCGGCCGATTTGAGGAATCTTTACAGTGTTACGACAAGTTGGTTGCCGATCATCCTGATTACGGTATGGGACATTACTCGCGCGCGTTGGTGCAGTTTCACCTCGGAAGATACGACGAGGCGCTCCAGGTATTGGAGACACTTTATAGGGACGACAAGCGACTGGGAGGAATATTAGGGCATCTCTACGGACAGCGCGGCAGGAGAGCCGACGCAGAGCGGGTCCTCAATGAGATGTTACCTCTTATCAAGAACAACCTTCCGCCACATGAGATCGCGCTAATCTATGTTGGGTTAGGGGATCTGGATAAAGCCCTCGTTTGGTTTGAAGAGGGTCTCAAAACACATTTCGATCCATTCTCATTTATTTTAGTGGATCCGATGTTCGAGAAACTTCGAGCGGAACCAAAGTTCATAAACCTTGTCAGGAAGTATGAAGCACCGTTTCCTCATCCAGCGCCCGCTCCAGTTGATGCAGCACCGTAGCCGAGTCCAATCGATTGTCCGGACGTAGCAGTTGACCTAAAAGCACACGTACCGGTTCCGGGACATTTCGTCTCAGTGCTCCCAGGTCATCGTTCTCTTCGGGAAAACGGCCGGTCAGCAAGTAAAAAGTAACGACTGCTAATGCGCAGAGATCAGCTTGAGGGCCGGGGTTCTCATGCGAGCCCGCGGGGTAAAATTCCGAAGTGCTCCACGATCTCGTATCAGAAACGTTGATGGGCCAGGCGCCTTCGAAATCTATCGGGCGTAATGCGCCACGCTTGGTAACAATGATGTTCGCAGGTTTGCAGTCGCGCCAGGACCAGCCCGCTTCCTGAATGCGGACGAGTAGCGATGCCAATTGCACCGCGTACGCGAGGGCTCGATTGATGCGCAATCGTCTTCTTCGATTCTTAAGAAAAGTTTCCAGCGTTTCTCCTTCGACAAACTCGGTGACAAGGTAATGGTTGTTGTTCAATTCAAACGAGCCGTAGACCGCAGGAACGGGAATGCCTGCCTTAGATAAAGATCGCAGAACTTCTTCTTCACGCTTCACTAACCACTTACCATCGCGACCGTCCCACGATGTTTCACCACATTGACGCCCCTCTTTCACCAGACACAACCGGGGTTGAGCTTGACTGAAGTCGATTGCCTTATAGACGCCACCCTTGCCGCGTTGTGTTAGCGCTTGAAAAACCCGAAACGTTGTCGTCAATGGACTGACGGGTTTGACGTCTTTGCGTAACTGATTGTCTTTGAATAGCGGAGGAATCCAATCAGGCTTGGCAAATCCGTCGCACTTGGGGTCCGGAACAAGTTTGCCTTCAGGGTTGCGTAAGGCCGGAACCTGAAGTCCGTCCTCGGTATCGATCATCCTCTGGTCGAAGGCTCCATAACGGTAGAACACGCAACTGTCGTCGTGATAGCGAAAGTCAAATGGGACGGCCGGAGCAGGCAGACCGCGAGTCAATTCATCCAGTTTTCGTACGAGCGATCTTGCTTCTCTAAGCGAGCGAGGATAGACGGTGATGAATTTTCCCACCTGGCTGTATCCGTACTGAACACCGGAATTGAGTTTTTCCAGGTCTTCTAGAGAGGTCGGTCCTTTAAACAACACATCGCGTTGTTTCAAAACGGGGGCGACCGTTTCGAGCACTTTATTAGCGGAGAGGACGGTGGCAGCGATGTGCAATTTCCAACCCTGACTGGGATCGTCCTTCACGCATCGGCGGCTATATTTCCAGTTGGGCATATCGACTGGTAGATACTGCGCGCAAAGGTTGGCCCACTGCTCTTGCGCAGCCGCTGCGCGGACTGTTTGGGGGATTTGATGTTGATGCTGTTCGATCTGTGGATCCATTGAAGTGGCCTTCGGAAGGGTGGAAGTCTTCGCAGGGTTCAATTGCGAAGACTTCCAGGGCTGTCAAAGTCTGCCGGCAACGTTGTTGAGCGTCATACGGCCTGTACCATGACCACAAGTTCCATTTCGAACGAGGTAGGCTCGTGCTTCCTGGCGGTTTGGGTCCAGTGGGTTTTCAAGCGGAAGGAGTCGCGCAAGTTCCTCGTCGTTTGTGGCGAATATCCTCATGTACGCGACGTACTGTTCGACTCCGCCGTGTATTGCGGCTTTCGCCTTCGATTGAACATCGGTACTGACGGGTGTAGGAGCTGCCGGGTTCTCCTGGAGTGCGACCGCCTCCGCTTCCATCAGGTCTATTATGCGTTGTATGTTGTCGTCTATCGCCATGTTGGAGTCTCCTTTTTCGTTTTAAGTTTTAAGACTAAATTGCTGCGTGGCGCAGAAGTTCTGCGAGGTTGAAACCGACCTCTTGTCCGAGTATTGGATCCCAGCCATCTTCCACAGGGACCTCATCGCGACTACGCCGCTCAGCTTCGTACAGCACTGACGCCAGCAAACGACCGCCCACCGGTCCAAGGTGATGACCTTTACCGTAGTGCGCGGCCTCAGCCAGGATGTAGTACCAAAGAGGAGTGTGCTTGGAAAAACCTGATTCTCGCAGGGCGTCCACTTGGTCCTGGCTTACTTCTGCGGCGACTGCTTCGATCTCTGCTTCAGTCAGAGGTGTCAGCACGCCGAGTTCCTTTGCAACGAATTGACCCGTTGGCACTCGGAACATGTATCCTCGTAACAGGTCGACGACTGCCAGGCTAAAAATAGGTGTCTTGGGTTGACCTGCAACGGGCACAGTAATGTTCCTGGTCAAGAACTCGCTTAACGGTTCGACCAAACGCGGCGCGATATTACGTGCAACATTGCGGTCAGCAGACACAAACCCTTCAAAGTCAACGAGCCAGTCTGTAATTATGTGGTGATATTCAGAAAGCACTTTCATCGTGAATAAGTCTCGGAGCCGAGCCACTGGGCGAAGAGCGTTGAACTGATACTCACTTCTGATCAGAGCGTGACCAAAACGGAGCGCCGCTGCCGAGAATTCCACGGGCGTGAAGTATCCATCTGCGGGCGGATTGAAAATCTTGTTCTTTTCAACCCAGTCTTTGTCGTCCTTAGTGACAAATTTGGAAAGAAAGTCGTCGATCACTAGTCGTTGATAACGCCGGCGAAGCAAAGCTCGCGCCTTTTCAAACGTGGCCCCGGCATTGACCACGACGTTGTGAGCACGCAGGAACGACAGGTGTAATTGAGATAACACGAGGTTCTCGTCGTTTCTCGGGTCGCCTATCCTTGCCTTAAAAGGAGGGGCGGGCGCTCGCGGCAGATCGGTACCAGGCATGATCGCGTTGGCGACCATTTCCACTCTTAATGTGCCGTCCTGCCTTACCGGCACCGCAGTACACTTGTCGTTCTCGAGGATTGGCCCATACACGCTGTCGAGATCGAGCAATCCGGAGCGCGGATTCTGAATGGATTTGACTTCCGCTTCTGAAAGAGGCTGCAACGAATCGAGATCCTCGTGAAACAGCCTGGTGTTTGCTCTCGGATCAAACGTCATGTCGTGAACGATGAATTGACCGAAGTAGGTATAGATTGAAGGAATGGTGGTATCGAAAGCTTTATCCCGAGGGTTAGGGTCAATCATTGTCTTGCCGAGTCGCACCAAAGCCTTGACTGTGTCAGAGCCCTCCGGCAACAAGGCCTCCTTGGTTTGCAACTTGGGAAACATGAAACCGAATCGACCCGGCGGCGGGCACTCAACGGTGTCACCGTTAAAGCCGGGTTGGTCGGCTGGGTCAGGAACGTTGAGTGCTTCGCTTACCAAAGCAGAAGCGTGACGGGGCTGTCGCATCTTTTTTCTCCTTCTCCATGAGAGCTACTCCAGCAGTTGCCCGAGTAACGAAGATCAAAATTGGAAGGACCCAAATGAAAGACTATGGGGAGAACTCACTCTACCAACACTGGGTCTTTGGCCTTTGTGAATAACGCACCAAAAAACTTCGTCAACGATCACGTAGTCGCAAAAAAGCACAAACGCCGGCAACGAAACTGATGCGCAACTCGTCTCACCTGCGCAAGAAGCCTTCGTTACTATCGTTCCTCTATCCGCAAGGTAGCCCGTCTCCCTGATCTCGCGGGCGTCGCCAAACCTAAAGTGTCTCCCCGGTAGTCCAATTCACTATGCGGCTGGCGGCTGTTATCAGCCGGGCTGTTTCCAGGAGTATGCTATGAAGTCAACATTCCTCTTTGCACTCGCGCTTTTTCTCTTAGGTGGTCTCCCAGTAGGGCTCAAACAAAATACTTCCCCCGCGTCCGAGTACCGGCTTTCTGGTCCGTACACACACGAAAACCTCACAGTCTTTCTCGTCCATGGAAAAGATCAGACCAATAAAACTTTTCTCACACTGCAAGAGGCGCTCGCGCAGAAGAAAGTGAAAGTCTATGAAACGAAGAACGTAAATGAACTCGCGATCAGAAATTTCTCAAATCAGGACGTTTATGTTCAGGCGGGCGACATGGTGCGCGGCGGTGAACAGGATCGAATGATTTCTCTCGACTTCATTGTGCCGCCAAGATCCGGTCGGATGCCGATCGGCGCTTACTGTGTGGAGTCGGGGCGTTGGAACCGCCGAGGAAACGAAGCGCCCGCAACCTTCAGCAGTTCTGAAAACTCCGCTTCATCAAAGGACCTAAAACTGGCAGCCAAGAGCGAACAGTCGCAGCAAGCTGTTTGGCAGAACGTTTCGGTGGCCCAGGAGAAGCTCGGGCTCAGGGTCGGTAATGTTCGCGACGGCGCGTCAGAGTCGAGTCTCGAGCTGTCAGTCGAAAATTCAAAAGTGAAGGAATCGACAGCAGACTACATCAAAGCCCTATCCGGGATACTGAGCAAACACAACGATGTGATCGGATACGTCTTTGCGATCAACGGCAAGGTGAATAGCGCCGACGTTTACGCATCGCGTGCTCTGTTCGCGAAGCTTTGGCCCAAACTGATTAAGGCGACTGCTGTCGAAGCGGTAGCGGAGTTACAGAAGGGTAACGAGACGAAGCCGGTTTCAAACGAAATCGTCATGGGATTTCTAGCTGAATCCGAGCAGCCCGCGGCTTCGACGAAGGACGTGAACAGGCGTGTCAAACTCGTGACGAAGGAAGACGACAAAAACGCGTTCTTTGAAACACAGGATCGAGCAGCGAAGGATGGCTGGGTGCACCGGAACTACATCAAGAAGCATTGAAGATGGTCCCGTTAAAAACCCTGGCGAGCGACCTTCACACAACAGTCGCTCGCCATCTGTTCAATGAGGCATGCAACATAGCGCATGGTGGGGTGAGGAACTTAGCTGCGCGTGGGGTCGTTTTTCAGCAGCAGCGTCAGCCCGGAACCTCGCCACCGGGTTCCCTACGCGGACGCTACACTTCTTATGACTTCCGGCCCCAAACATTTCATAAATTTTTTCGTGACTGGATCGATGTGGTGGTCACCCTTCGCTTCGAAACTGCACTTGGCCAGTTCAAGCTCGAGTTTTACGCCGGCACCACCTGAGGAGAAGGTGAGGAGTTGAGTCGTGCCTGTCGTCCGAGTCGAGCCCGGCGAGAGTGACCACCACAAGTCAGACGCGGGAGCGGTTGTTCTCCGGTCAACGTGGCAGCAGATACTCCCTCATATTTTGAATGACAAAAACGCGGCAGGTATTTCAGGAACCTAACAATTAGTGCGCGACTTTCATCGAGTAGAGAATGCCGTACATCGCATTCTTGTGCCGCTCGAAGTCTTTTCCCTCGCTGGCGAGCATTACATTTACCATCTGAGTTTGGCCCGTGTATTTACGATAAGCCATCCATTGCAGCCGTCGATGACCGTCGGGCTTCTCAGGATTCGCTTCGCGGAACTGCACGCCTTTCAGACCGTCGATCTCGACAAATTTGACTTCGTCCACTTCACCATTCTTGGCCCGGCTTTCCGCTTGCGCGAACCAGGGCTCAATATCGGTCGGAAAGTCCGCATCCATCGGCGAGATGCTGACGATCAGTGAAGCCGCGTTTCCACCACCGGGCGAGCGCATCACAAACATCTTCGACTCGTTCGTCTCTTCGGTCCAATTCGGCGGGATGGTCCACGACATTCCCTGCTTGTCCCACTTCGTTTCCTGTCCGCCGGCGAGCGCAGCGGTTTGCTCCGCTGTCGGTTTGGCGGTCTCAACCGTTCTGCTGGAGCCGCCCGTCGCCTTTGAGCCAGAACCTGAACTTCCACCTTTCAATCGTTCGGACAGGTTACACAGAGAAAGAGCAAACGCGATTAACAACACAAGCAGTATGTTTTTCATGCACAACCTTCTATTCCAAGACGTAAAAGAAAGTCAATACGCCTGATTCTACAAAGTTTT
Organism: uncultured Acidobacteriota bacterium; assembly: GCA_963728575.1. GTDB lineage: Bacteria > Acidobacteriota > Blastocatellia > Pyrinomonadales > Pyrinomonadaceae > PSRF01. The sequence continues at coordinate 115,773 of CAVSKT010000011.1, read as the reverse complement.
TCTTTGGCCCACCTCGTGCTATTCTTTTGAGCCTTCCCTAATCACCCCCGCGGATAGAAACGTCGCGCGCAAGCGCGAATCCTTCGGAGAGTGTCACTATGAAAAACACCGACGTCAATCGGCCGGTCTTTATCCTTCTCTTTGTTATTGCCGCTGTCTCTGTCGCAGCGAGCGCGTGTGCAAGAGGGGCGAACGAGAATACCAACATCAACGTCAACGCCAATGCGACTGTAAACGCGAACGCGACGGGCGCAAACGTGAATGCGGCTACCGCTCCCTCAACATTCGCTGCCCGTGAACCGGAAACTTACCGCGGAACGATCGTCTTCACCGCGCAAACGGAAGGTGGAGAAAAAACGATCGGGATCCCGAGCCTATCCGCTGAAGTTGCTCGCAACGGCGCGGACCGCCGGCTCTCGTTCAAACTGCCTGACGGATCGGATCTGGTTTATTTGGAAAAGGGCGGCGTTCAATACGGAATCGCACCGGCGCGAAAACAGTATGCGGAACTAACGGCCGAGGCCACGGGTTTCCAACTGCATCGACTGATGACGCCTGGTCAGCTTGTAGCTCACTTAGATCGACTCAAGGGCCTCGAATCCGCGGGTGAAGAACAGGTCAATGGACGTACCGCGATGAAATATCGTTACGCGCGAACAGCGCAAACGCAGACTTCAGCGGGCCAGGTCAAAACAGAATCGTTTGTCTTTGTTGATAAAGAAACCGGACTCCCGTTGCGCGCTGAGCTTTTCAGTGAGGCAACTGGTAATGTTCAAGGGGTGAAAGGCGCGAACGTGGTAGCGGAGATGCGCGACATTTCAACCACTGTCGATCCCAGTCTCTTCGAGATACCGGCGGGTTTTAATAAAGTGCCGGAGGCGCAAGTGAGAGCACAGGTCGACGCGGTTGCGAACACATTGTTGGCGGCGCTTGGTGCATTGCTGCGAAACAGGGAAACAGCGCCACCGCCACCATCGCCGTCGCCTCCCAACGACGAGCCCGAGTCCAAGATAGTTAAGGGTGAACTAAATGAAGTATGTACTAATGCTGATTGTTGGAATTGTGGTGGGCGGCGGCGCTGCGATCTATTTTCTCGGCGTGCCGCCCGCGAAGTCAGCGCCGGGTGAGGCGGTGCGCGCGCCTGACCAGGGTGCCGCTCCTCCCGCGACTGTAGTCATCGCTCTCGAACAGAGTTTCATCGATGGCTTACTGGCGACAACTTTCTCGGGGCTCGGGTCGCCCACTTTTCAATTGGGCCAAAACCATGGCGACAGCTTTGAGCGAGTCGAGCCGGCGATGTTTCAGGGTGGCTGCACAAACTCGATCACGCTCTTACCTGAAGGTAGTGGCGTGAAAACGGGTGTGCAGTTTCGAAATGGAAATATCTACGTGCCGATGGCATTCACGGGCAGCTACAACCTCGGCGGTTGTATCCAGTTCAAAGGCTGGGCGCAAAACAAGATCAAGTTGTCTTTCGATCAGGAGAAGCAGGTTGTTTACGGATACGTCGAGGTAGAGGGCGTAAATCTCGAGGGCGTAAACCCGATCGCGAACAACTTCGTCACAGTGTTTGTGCAGAGCGCCATCAATCAGAAGGTGAATCCGTTGTTACTCATGAGTGAACCTCAGTTGCAGTTGATGATTCCGGTGAAGGCGAGCAATGGAAGCATCAGAGCACGCGCGAAGGACGTGCGCGCGGAGGTTCTCGAAGGTTCGTTAAGGCTTCATTTGACTTACGACTTTGTTGGAGTACGTGAGGGCCAGGCGGGTTAGAACACGGATTACACGGATGAAGACGGATCGGCGGCTAAAACTCTCTGCCTTTCAAAGTGTTCCGCGATCTCTTCCGCGGTCTTGCGTCCAACAAACGGCGTCAACTCCGAAACACCAGCTCGCGAAATTCTCTGAATCGATCCGAAGTGTCGCAGCAGTCGTCCTTTCCGTTTATCACCCACACCGGGAATCGCAGTCAGCTCAGATGTAAAGTCGCGCAGCTCTCGTCGCTTGCGATGATAAGTGACCGCGAACCGGTGCGTCTCGTCACGAATCATCTGCAGAAGACGCAGTATCAACGAGTGTGAGTCGAGATAGATCGGCTCATCCTCACGGCCTTTCATCAAGAGATACGCGACGTCATTGTGCCTTTGCGGAGGCTTCACAATGCCGACCATCGGTATCGCTTCGAGACCGAGTTCGCTCATCGCCATCGCCGCCGCATTCAACTGCGCTTTGCCACCGTCGATCATCACGAGATCGGGAAGCGGCTTGCCTTCTTCCAGCAAACGTCGATATCGCCGCGTGACCACTTCACGCATCGACGCAACATCGTTTGCGCCTTCGACACCCCTAATCCTGAATTTGCGATACTCCGATCGATTCATCTTTCCGTTATCGCAAACAACCATTCCCGCAACGTTCTCCGCTCCCTGGATGTGCGAGATGTCGAACGATTCGATCCGCGCCGGAAACTTTGGTAACTCGAGTGTCTCCTGCAACTCTTCGAGCACGAGCTTCATGTCAGGCTTCAAAATCCTGAAGCGTTGCTCAAAGGCGAGCTTCGCGTTTTTATCGACCAGGTCGATCATGTCGCGCTTCTCGCCGCGTTGCGGATCGTAAATTTTCACGCGCCGCCCTTTTCGTTTCGATCAGCGCCTTTTCGAGTAGCTCTCGATCGTCGAAGTCAACCGGCACGTAGATCTCGCGCGGCACATAATCAGAAGCGTAGTACTGCGACAGTACGTCGCTCAGAAACTCAGCCGGGTCAAACGCGTCTTCCGACAAGTCTTCCCAGAAAAACTCCCGCCGCCCGACGATGTTTCCTTCGCGCATCGTGAAGAGCTGCAACGCGAGTCGAGAGCCTTCACGGTAGTAGCCGAAGATGTCGACGTCGCTCTCCGAAGTTGTCGCCATCTTCTGCTGCTCGGAAAGCCTGATCACTGTTTTGCGCAGGTCGCGATACTTCGCCGCCAGCTCGTACAACATCCTGTCGGACGCTTCGAGCATTCGCCCTTCGAGTTCGTCAGCCAGCTCTTTGTTTCGACCTTCGAGCAAGAGACGGACGTCGCGCACTGCCTCCCCGTACTGTTCCGGAGTACACAATCCCTTGACGCACGGGCCAAGGCAGCGTTTGATGTGATACTCCAGACACGGCCGCGGCGCCTTGCCGTCGATTTCAATGTCGCAAGTGCGCAACTGAAACGTCCGGTTGATCAGGTCGATCGTTCTTCGTGCGAGACTTGCAGGCAGGAATGGTCCGAAATAGAGTGCGCCGTCGCGCTGGATGCGCCGGGTGATGACGACTTTTGGAAACGGCTCGTTGATCGTGAGCTTCAGATGAGGATACGACTTATCATCCTGAAGTTTGATGTTGTAACGTGGTTTGTGTTGTTTGACGAGCGACGCTTCGAGAATTAGTGCTTCGACTTCGTTGTCGGTGACTATGAACTCAACGTCCATTATGTTTTCAACGAGGGCGTCGGTCTTGCGATCGAACGGGCGCGCGCGAAAATAAGAACGAACACGGCTCCGGAGGTTTTTCGCCTTTCCGACATAGATCACCTTACCCGCCGAATCCTTGTGCAGGTAAACGCCGGGCGCGGGTGGGATCTCCTTGAGCCGTTCTTCAATAGCCACGATGTTTAGATGCTAATCTGAATGAAGTTTCCATTCAAACTTCCTGACAACAAGCCGTTTGACGCGGTCGGTTTCGGGCTCAATGCCGTCGATCACCTGATCGTGGTCCCGGAGTATCCTGCATTCGACACCAAGATGCGTTTGCTCGCGCACACGCAATCCGCAGGCGGCCAAACGGCGACGGCAATGGTGGCACTGCGTCGCCTTGGTTTGAAGACGGCCTACGCGGGCCGATTCGGATCGGACCCGGAAGGTTTATTTGGACTGAAGACGTTGAAAGACGACGACGTCAACGTCGACTCTGCGGAGGTCGTCGAAGGGGCAAGGAATCAGATCGCATTTATCACCGTCGAGGCACGGAGTGGCGAACGCACGATCGTCTGGGATCGCGACGAGCGACTCGCATACAAACCCGAGGAGGCGCCCGTTGAGTTTGGACCGATGGGGAAAGTGCTGCACCTCGACGCGCACGATCCGCCCGCGTGTGTGCGCCTCGCGAAAGCTGCTCGCGCTGCGGGCACGATCGTCTCCGCTGATATCGACAACGTTTACGACGGACTTCCCGAACTGCTGCCGTTGATCGACATCCTGATCGGCTCGAAAGAGTTTCCAGAGCGCGTCACGGGAGTGACTGACGAACGCGCCGCGCTGGTTGAGTTAAAGAACCGGTACGGTTGCGCGCTTGTTGGCATGACGATCGGCGCAGGGGGCGCGGTCGTTTATCACGAGGGAAGTTTTATCGAATCAGCGGGCTTTGCAGCACCAAACGGTTGCCGCGATACAACGGGCGCGGGCGACGCTTTTCGCGGTGGGTTTCTTTTCGGACTTTTGAACGGCGACGACATCGAAACGAGTTTGAAATTCGGCAACGCCGTCGCTGCAATGAAGTGCAGCGCTCTCGGCGCACGCACGGCCCTTCCGACGCGCTCGAAACTGGAAGAATTTCTCACGCAAAGGCGCAAAGACGCCAAGTAGAGCTCTTCCTTTGCGTCTTTGCGCCTTTGCGAGGGCGTGATATAAAACCTGCGCACGCCACCGTTTGAATCCGCATTCTCAACTGAGGGAAACATGAAATTCCTTTTTATCGTAGCGAGTCTCCTGCTGCTGAGCCTGATCCCTGCACAGGAAGCGCCGGTGATTGTCAAGGCACAGCTCGTTTTCAAGAACGGCAACATCTACACCGCCAATGACGACAAGCCGCGAGCCGAAGCCATCGTCGTTCAGGGAGATAAAATCTTATACGTTGGTTCGAACACTGACGCGCTGAAATATGCGGACAAGGACACGCGCATAGTCGATTTAAAGGGCGCCACCGTTCTGCCTGGTTTCACCGATTCGCATCAACATCTTTCCGGCGTCGGTCTGCGCGAGATGACGCTGAACCTTGAAGGCACGACGAGCCTTCAGGATTTTCTCGCGAAGGTGAAAGCACGTGTCGCACAGGCGAAACGCGGTGAATGGGTAACTGGCCGAGGTTGGATCGAAACGCACTGGCAACCGCCAGTGTTTCCAACGCGCTGGGATCTCGACAAAGTCGCGCCAAACAACCCGGTCATTCTCGGACGCGCGGACGGACACGGCGCGGTTGCAAACAGTGCGGCACTGAAGATCGCGGGCGTCGATAAGAACACTCCCGATCCATTCGGCGGCGAGATCTCGAAAGACAAACAGAGTGGTGAGCCTAACGGAATGTTGCTCGACACCGCACAGGGACTGGTGCGCAGGCGCGTTCCCGCAATCACGCCCGCCGATGCCGAGCGCGCCGTTGTACTCGGTGTAAAAAGAGACATCGAACTCGGTTGGACGCAGATTCAGGATGCGGGCGGCAGTTACTCCGATGTTGAGATTTTCAAGAAGCTCTACGAAGCGGGCAAGATCAAACTTCGCATCTACAAGGCGGTCCATGGACCAGGGGCAAGTGCCACGCGTCTGCTCAAAGAAGGCGCAACGATCGGTGCTTATGGAAATCGATTCACGTTCAGAACGATAAAGGTAGTTTCTGACGGCGCACTCGGTTCACGTGGAGCGGCGCTGTTAGCGCCTTACTCCGACGCTCCTGACACGAAGGGTTTTCTCACAGTTAAAGCTGAAGAACTTCGTCCGATGTTGATTGAAGCTTTGCGCAAAGGCATTCAAGTCGAAACGCATGCGATCGGAGACTACGCCAATCGTTTTGTCCTCGACGAGTATGAAGCGGCACTGAATGCCGTCCCCGCCGGGGAGCGAAAAGTTGCCGATCCTCGTTGGCGAATCGAGCACGCGCAGATCGTTAATCTCGCTGACATTCCGCGTTTTGCGAAACTCGGAATCATTCCGTCGATGCAACCGTCACATGCGATTGGCGATCTTTTCTTCGCGCCGAGTCGCGTGGGAGTCGCGCGCCTCGATGGTTCGTACGCATGGGCCAGTTTCATTAAGTCGGGTGTGATTGTTCCGGGTGGTTCCGACGCGCCTGTCGAACGCGGCGAACCGATGATCGAGTTTTACGCTGCCGTCGCGCGCAAGGATCAGAAAGGCTTTTCCGGCGAGGGTTGGCATCCGGAAGAAGCAGTCAGCCGTGAAGATGCGTTGAAGATGTTTACGCTCTGGCCCGCGCATGCGGCGTTTGAAGAAAAACTTCGTGGCACGATTGAATACGGCAAACTCGCAGACTTCACGATCCTTTCCGCCGACATCATGAAGATCCCGGCGGCCGAGATCTTGAAGACGCGCTGCGTTATGACGGTAATCAACGGCGAGATCGTGTACGAAGCGAAACCATCATAGGCCTTAGACGTATGCGATTGTTTAGCTTATTAATCCTCATTGCAATTGCTTCCTCCTTGACCCTCACGCAAGGTTCTGCGGCGATTCCTCCGTCGCGGATGGTGATGCTTCACGTGCGCGTGACGGATTCTTCGGGCAGGGCTCTGGTCGATGTTCCGCAGAGCAGTCTTGTAGTGACCGAAGACGGCGTGGCGCAGAAGATTGCGGTCTTTACGAAGGACGATGCGCCGCTTAGTTATGGATTAATGATCGACAGTTCGGCATCCGTTCGTGAGCAATATGAGCCGCTGATACGCGCGGCGGAGCGGATTGTCGAAAGTAATAGACCGGCCGACGAGACCTTCCTAATACGATTCGTCAGTAGTGACAAGATCTACAGTGAAGAGACCACATCCGATAAAGCACGACTCATCAAGGTTCTTGGTGAATTCTACATTGAGGGAGGACCTTCCGCGGTAATTGATGCAGTCTACTTAGCTGCCGAGAAGCTCGCCAAACAAAAGATGGATCCCACCAGCGAGCGGCGGCGAGTACTTGTTCTAATGACGGATGGCGATGATCGGGAGAGTTATTACAAACCGGAAGTCCTCTTCAATTTGTTGGCTTCTACAGACGTTCAGATGTTCGTCATAGGCCTAACAAGAGACCTTAAGCCAGAGAAACGCGACAAAGCAGTAAATCTATTGACCAGGCTCGGAGTTGCTACCGGGGGGCAAACATTCTTTGCTTCTTCAACCGAAGAAATCGAGCGCATCGGACAGGAAATAATGCGTGAGATTCGAACGCAATACGTGATTGGTTACGTACCGACCGGCGTTGACGCCAAGAAAGACCTTCACAAAATTCAGGTTGCAATCACTGACAACCCGAATCAAGACAAGCGCGCCAGCATCACGCGCGTTGCGTACAGTACACAAAACTAATGATCAAGATTCTCACCTTAGTCGCAGTCTTCGCGCTTGCACTTCCACAAGCCTTGTTCGCACAGGATCCCGCTCCCGCGCAGAAACCTCCTGGTCCAATCGTCGAGCTGAATCTTATCGTAACTGATAAAGACCGAAATCCTGTCGACAAGATCGGCAAAGACGAGATTCAGATAATCGAAGACAAAGTTCAGCAGACAGTGCTCACTCTTGAGCGAGATGACCGGCCTATTTCCTATGGTCTCGTGATTGACAACTCGGGGTCATTACGAAGTTTGCTCTCCTCGGCTATCGAGGCCGCAAAAATGATCGTCATCAATCGTCGCGGATCGGATGAGATCTTTATCGAGCGGTTCGTAAGCAGCGACAAGATTCAGAAACTTCAGGATTTCACTACGGATAACAGTGCTTTGCTTCTATCGCTCACGCAGATGAGAATCGAGGCCGGTCAGTCAGCCGTAATCGACGCGCTCTATACCGCCGCCGAGTACATTGCGCAGCACAACAGCACCGGCGAAAACCGGCTTAAAGCGATTGTGATCATCACCGACGGTGAAGATAGGAACAGCGTTCAGAACGTGAAAGCCCTGGTAAGTCTTTTACGGAAAAACAACATTCAGGTCTATGCACTCGGGCTTATTATCGAACTCGGTCGAGAGTCAGGCCTTGTCCGCATGAGTCCACGAGAAAAGGCGGAGAGGTTGCTGAACACTATTACTGAGGAAACTGGCGGTAGTGTTTTTTATCCAAAGTCTGGTCCGGAGCTTATCAAAGCGACTGCTGGCATAATTACCGATCTTCGCTCGCGGTTTCGTGTCACCTACCAGTCTTCCCAACCTGAGAAAAAAGGCTCCAGAAAGATTGACGTGAAGGTGACTTCGCCGGGTGGTGAGAAACGCCGAGTGGTTGTGCACCAGGTTGGTCCAAAAGACGATCAGCCAAAAACAAAGGAGCAGAAATAGCCATGAATCAGGATCTGCCCTCGAGACAACGAAGAGAGTTCCTCGCGCAAGCAGGAAAGGGTTTGGGCCTGGCCGCGCTCTCGTTTCCAACCATCGGCGCACTCGTAAAAGAAGTCGAAGCAGCAACTCGACGCGTTGCTCACCTCACGCCTGAACAAGTCGCAATGAACGAAGACTACTGGTCGGTGATCCAAAATTCTTTCACGGTCACGCGTGGCATTGTGAACTTGAATAACGGCGGTGTGTCGCCGAGCCCGCGCATCGTCACCGAAGCGCTCGTTCGTTACATCTGGCAACAGGAAGACGCGACGGCTTACACGATGTGGCAGATTCTCGAGCCGCAGTCGGAAACCATTCGCACCGGCCTCGCGGAGATATTTGGCTGCGACCGTGAAGAGATCGCGATCACGCGTAATGCATCCGAGTCGCTGGAAATTCTGCTGATGGGAATGGACCTCAAACGCGGCGACGAGATCCTGACGACGACGCAAGACTACGGACGCATGTTGACCACGCTACGCCAGCGTGAGCGTCGTGAAGGTTTGGTTTTGAAGATGGTGAAGATCCCAATTCCGCCGAAGAACCTCAACGAGATCACTGCCGCTTTCGAACGGGGTATTACCAGTCGAACGAAGCTCATCCTCATGTCACATCAAGTGAACATCACGGGACAGATCACGCCCGTGAAAGAAGTCTGTGAAATGGCACGCTCAAAGGGAATCGAGACGATCGTTGACGGCGCGCATTCGTTCGCGCAGTTTGACTTCAAACAGAAAGACATCGGTTGCGATTACTTCGGCACGAGTTTGCACAAGTGGTTGTACGCGCCGAAGGGAAGCGGGATGCTTTTCGTGAAGCGCGACAAGATCGAGAAGATTTGGCCGTTGATGGCTGCGGAGACGAAACAGAGCACCGATATTCGGAAGTTTGAAGAAATCGGCACGCATTCCGCGGCACCGCGTTTAGCGATTGGCGAAGCGATGCTGTTTCATCATGGGATGGGTGGCAAGCGGAAGGAAGCGCGGCTGCGGTATCTTTCGCGTTACTGGATGAACCGCTTGAAAGATATTCCGAAGGTCCGTTTTCATACTTCGTTCGATCCGAATCAATCGTGTGCGATTGCAAATGTCGAAATCGTCGGCATAGATCCGACTGCGATCGGCAGCTACCTGTTCGCTAAACATCGAGTTTTCACGACGCCGATCGTGCACGAAGAATTCAAGGGCATCCGCATCACGCCTAACGTTTACACGACTCTCTACGAACTAGATCGGTTCTGCGAGCTGATGGAAGGAATAGCTCGGAAGGGCCTGCCAACGTAAACAGTTTTCCCTCGCAAAGGTGCAAAGGGCGCAAAGATGTTTCTTCTTTGCGCCCTTCGCGCCTTTGCGAGGAATCCCCTCTTAACCCTTCGGAACTCCCTGCTTCGTGCGGGCGTAAAGCAGATGGTGCTAGAATGCCCGGTGTAGTTCTGGAGGTAAGTTTTCATGGAAGAAACTCGACATCGAGACCCGATTCGCGACGCCTGCGCAGCGGCTTGCGACGGCCTGCGCCAGATCGGTGACTTTTCATACGCTATTTTGCCAAAGGATATCGCGCACGCATGCGCTGAGTTAAACAAGGCATTACTTAACCAGATTCGCAACCTCGTAGATTGGGAGATTCGGTGGACTGAGGAACGCCGCGCCGGTGGGGATCGCATGAGAGCAGAGTGGAAGGCGAAGTGTGAAACATCCACAAACGCCACCACCGGACCGGCAGTGTAACACCTTATGGAAGTCTTACTGGCAGACGAATTCGGCTTCTGTTTCGGCGTCGAACGCGCCGTTGAAATGGTAGAAGAAGCGGTCGAAGAAGGCGCGCGGCCAATCCGCTCGCTGGGCCCGCTCATTCACAACGCGCAGGAAATGGAGCGTCTCAGTGCTCGCGGCGTCTCGACGATCGATTCACCAGACGAAGCCGACGAGGGCACGATCGCGGTGATCCGCGCGCACGGCGTCACGCCGCAAGTGCAACGAGAGTTGGAAGGTCGCGCGGCCAAAGTGATCGACGCCACTTGCCCGTTTGTAACTCGCGTGCAGCATCTCGCCGAGCGAGCCGCCAAGCAGGGACGCGACGTTGTAGTTGCCGGCAATCCGGATCATCCGGAGATGATCGGCGTCGTCGGTTACGCACCGGATAATACTTACGTTGTGCGCGACGCAGGCGAAGTAGCTTTACTTCCGCCACTGCGTTCGCCGCTCGTCGTTTCGCAAACCACGATCAAGTTGCAGACGTTTCTCGAAGTCGCCGAAGCGGTTCGTGAAAAAGCTGACGCCGAGCCGCAAGTTGTCAACACGATCTGCTCAGCGACTCGCGATCGCCAGGATGCGGCGCGCGCACTTGCCGGACAGGTCGATGCTTTCTACGTGATTGGCGGCCGGCATTCTTCGAACAGTGTGAAGCTGTTAGCAGTTTGCCAGGAGCAATGCGCAAAGAGTTTCCTGATCGAGACTCCTGCTGAAATCAATCCTGAGGATTTGAAGAACGTGAAGAAAGTTGGTGTGACAGCCGGCGCTTCAACTCCAAACTGGTTGATCGATCAGGTCGTCGCGCGCCTCCACGAGATCGGTCAGTAATTTAACTCGTCCGCCTGATCGAGCGCGTTTACCAGTAGCCGCGCTTCCTCCGAACCATACTCGACAATCTGTCGTCGCAGTGCTGCGCGCGCCGTTTCTGCGTCTACCGGATCGTTTAACAATCCCGCCAACACTGAAACCGGGCAGCGTGCGAGTGCTTCATTCGCGAGCTCGCGAACGACCTTGTCCTGGGAGCGGGCGAGTTCGCAAATCTCGCTTGCTGGAAAACGTGAACTAAGCGCGTCGGCGAGTGTGTCAATCCGCCGGTAGTCCTTGTGCATTTGTGCGCGGCGGACGAGTTGAGTGAAGACTTCGGCGGATTCGGTCTTTTCGAGCAGGACGGCGGCGCAAGTGTCTGCGATGGATTTCAGTTTGCCGCCCTTTTCCGCGTCGAGAGCGTCGGTTTTCTCAGCGGCGCGATCGTCGAGTGCGGCGAGAAAGCGGCTGAGTTCGAGATCGGCGCGCGCGTCGTACTGAAAGTTGCGGGAGACCTGCGTTCCGGTTAGCGCCCGTTCGACGAGGCCGCGTGTCGCAGGGCGAAGTTCAGACCAGACTGTTGCGATCCCGGGACCGAATTCCTCGATGGTCAAAGACGCCTCCGTGCGGTGGAGTCTGAGTAGAACGGCGTAATATACGCCAAGAACACGAAAACCGGAAATCCTGCTTTATTTCTGATCCGTGTTAATTTGCGTTTATCTGCGGCAAAAATATTAGTTGTGATCTTTAATCTCGGCGATGGTCGGGAAGGGTATCTTGACGATGTCTCCGTTCGCGATTTGAATCTTCACGCTGGGTGTGGTGAGAGCCTGGGTTGTCTTCATACTTCGAACCGTTCCACGCACGCGCCTGCCATCAGTCGTAATGATTTCCACATTGTCCTTGCCGTAAAGTGGCTGCAGAGCTGCGAGCGCCTTGGTTATTTCCACGGGTAACTTCCTCCACTCGTATCTTGCCCTTTACGCGCGCGGAAGTCTACCAGACTCTGTGGATGCAACCGTAAAACTGTATTTGGCGTATAGAAAGCTGTCCGTGTATTCTTCGAATGATGACGAAAACAGGTGAGCCTCAAATGACGCAGAATTCTGAAGTTTCGATGCCCATGCCGGCTGCCGCCAATCAAACCATCTGTTCAAATTGCCATTCGACGATGCCGTCGGACCTGCGCTTCTGCCGGAACTGCGGGTTCCGGCTCGCCGACTCGCTGGGTGCCTATACCGGCACTCAATCCGGGGAACTCGCCGCGGAAGGTGGGAAGGGCAAACGTCGCCGGATGAGTGGTTTATCGTGGCTTTTCATCGGACTGCTCGTGTTCTTCATTGGCGCTGCCGCATTCACTGCCCTGATCGCTCCAGTGAGGGAGAGCAGAAACTTTGCCAATGCGCCGGTAACTAAGTCGTACATCGGTATCGGCGAATTTGAAGATCTCGATGATCACCAGGGCGTCATCGTCAACAGTGTCAGCATTCCTAACGGACCCGCGGACAAGGCCGGCCTGATCGGCGGCGACATGGTTTTGAAAATCGACGGCCAGCCCGTTAAAGACGAAGATCAAGCAACTGAGCTGTTGGAAAAAACGCCGATTGGAAAGACGATCGAGATCGAGTATTCACGCGACGGTGAGAAGAAGACCACTAAATTGACAACGATTTCGCTGGAAGAGTACAGGAAACTGGACCAGGAGTTCAGAAAGCGTCCCGAGGGAATCGCACAATTCGGTTATGAGGAACGCGACACAGAAAGAGTTCCAGTGCCAGGCACGAATATACATGGGGTGAGATTGGACGACATCAATAACAGCCTGCCGGCTGATATGGCCGGAATTAAAGAAGGCGATATCGTGATCGAGTTCGACGGTGTTCCCATTCGGACGACTGATGAGCTCCTGATGCGAGTGATGCGCGCGATTCCTTACAAGACTGTAAACGTGGTTGTGATGCGTGGCGAGGGCGATGTGAAAGAGAAAATCGAAATTCCGGTCAGGATGGGAAAACGGTAAGTAGCTACTCTTTTACGACATAATCTCGCATCCGCGCTTCCATCTCAAGCCGCATCTCATCGCGTTGCTCTTCCGTCTCGTCTGGTTCAAAAGCTTCAAACAACGCATATTGAGTTTGCGCGAGGAGGCGTAATTCCCACGCCTCCCGGTTCTGCTGCGACGTGCGCGAGAACCACAGCGCATCAATTTCGGCCACTTTCACGGGAAGTTTTTCGAGTAGAGGCGCCAAGTCTGCCGCAGTTGCCGGTCGCAGGAGTGCTCCCTGTAATTCCCATCCATGTTTTTGATAAGTGGCGACCAATTCTCTAAATAAATCCGCGTTATTCATAATGAAAGCCTTTGCCGAGCTGAGCCTAGCACAGTTCCGCGATGGTTGACCGCCTGAATAAGCCGCCACTATCATCACTGTGCTTTCGAGGGTCGTCAGACTCGCTTTCATGTTGTGCGGCATCGATGTATCTGCCAAAACTGATTTTGCTGGTGCTCTGTCCGACGGTTGCGAGCGGGGTGGTGCCGTCCCAAGAGAACATGTCAACACACGCGATAACACTTAACTCCATTGGTCACTCGGAAAGTAGTGAATCCACCCCTTTCTACGAAGCTCTAGCCAAAGCTCTCAAGAAACGTAAGACAAAACTCGAGAACATTTGTCCTCCATCCGATCCCGTCGCACGTCGCATTCTCGAGGAGTATGGGGCGATATATCTTGCGGATAAGAAAGTGATCCCACCGCCCGTCTGCATTTTCACCAATGAGGAACAGGTCACGAGATTTCAGGATGCAGCCGGGTCTGAAGTCGAGGTGTTTGGCTTTGACGAGATTGAGCTCCAGCCGGAAGCACTCAAGAAACTGAAGAAAGCTCGCGACGAAGCCCGGAAAGAGGGTCTCGACATCACGCCCCGCGATGGCGCAGAAGCTGCGCGGCGCAGCTATGAAGACAGTGTTCATTTATGGAATTCTCGATTTGAGCCCGCGCTTACGCACTGGTTATCGCAAGGTCGACTAACTGAGGAGCAGGTGAGTCGATTGCGAGGTCTACCGCTGTTGCAGCAAATCGCGGAAGTTTTTGAACTCGAGAAGACGGGGATTTACTTCAGCAAGGATCTTTCAAAGTCGATTCTTTACTCGATCGCCGCGCCCGGAACTTCACAACACATCGCGATGCTCGCGTTCGACGTCAATGAGTTTGAGAATCCACGCGTGCGCGAGATCATGGCAAAGCATGGTTGGTTCCAAACCGTACTCAGTGACCTGCCTCATTTCACCTTCCTTGGATTGAAAGAAAAAGATCTGCCAAAACACGGACTACGCAGCCTTGTGATTAACGGGCAGGTGTTTTGGATCCCGAATGTGTCGTCCGTTCATCCAGGGCTGGATAAGTAAGAAGAAATCATTTGTCAATTATCATTTGACATTTATCAGTTGGTCATTTGAAGACCTTTGGTTTCCGGATAAATAACCAAATGATAAATGTCAAATGATAATTGACAAATGATTTCTGTCGTTTTGTCACGAAAACGGTGCTACACTAAGCGCGTCTCTTCCCCCGAACCATTCCAAAAATTGAGCTGCGTTGCGACCTTTTACCCGAAGGAAGGTCAATATGGATGTCCCCCAAATCATCGCTGGCAGATTCAGGATAGAACGCGAAATCGGAACCGGCGGCATGGGAACGGTCTACCTGGCCACGCACCTCGGTCTCGAAAGACCTGTCGCCGTTAAGATCATTAGGCGCGAATTCGCAGGCGATTCAGATGTTGCCGACCGTTTCTTGCGCGAAGCGAGAACGATGGCAAAGCTACGCCATCCGCACGCAGCGATGATCTTCGACGCCGGAAACCTGCCTGACGGTCGTCACTTCATCGTGATGGAGTTCGTGGAAGGCGAGACACTTTCGCAAGCGCTCGCACGCGAAGGTCGTTTTCCCGCGTCGAAGGCTGTCAGAATCGCGACTGAGATTTGCGACGTCCTCGAAGAAGCACATCGCCTCGGCATCATTCACCGCGATCTAAAACCTTCAAACATACTCCTCGGCAAGCGAGGCGTTTGCGTTCTCGATTTTGGCGTCGCAAAAGTTCTGGCCTCATCGGCTGAATCGACTTTTACACACGCAAGTACTGGTTCGGGCCAGTTGATCGGCACACCGCGCTACATGTCGCCCGAGCAATGTTTGGGACAACGCGTCGGTGCGCGCAGCGATCTGTACAGCCTCGGAGTTTTGTTGTACGAGATGCTCGCGGGTCACCCGCCATTCACCGATCCACTTCAATCGGCGTTACTCATCAAACAAGCAACAGTGGCCGCGCCGCCATTGCCACGGCTGCGACAAGACATAGCGCGTCCACTCGCACTGGCGGTCCATACGCTGCTCGCGAAGCGACCCGAAGATAGACCTCGAACGGCAGCGATTGCGAAAGCAGTTCTGGAACGAAGTCTGGTGCAAACGGAGCGGACCTTTGCTGATCCTGATCCACTCTCCGCAATGGTCGCAGCAACCGATCCTGGACGCGGTTACGTGTTCCGCGTTGGTGCGCCGATGTTTCTCGTGACTACTTTCGGCGCGTTTTTGGCGTGGGGTTACACGGGCGGCCAAAGTGCTTCGGTCAACATTCCGAAGTCAGTGCTTCCAGTTGCGGCTTCGCAGGTACAGATGAAACCTGTTTCGCTGCGTGAAGAACCTGCGGTCATGCGAGAAGCAGCCGCACCTCGGTCCAATCCTGCGCCGGCAGAAACGTTGTCACTCGAGCAGGCACGCAAGATCGCGACGCGATTTGCACGTGGCGCCGTGGGCGATCTCGCGATCGTCGACACTGAGACTGGTCCAGCGATCGTCGTCATAAACAGCCTGCGCAAGTCAGGTCACACAAATTTCCTGGTGCTTCAGAAGCGCGATGGAAAGTTCCGGAAAACTGCGCAGGGCCGGCTCGACATGGACGGTTTCAAGCACGCGAGTTGGACTTCTGAGTTGGTTGACGCCGATGAAGATGGTTATCAGGAACTGCTCTTCAGTGGGAAAGACTCGAGCGAAAGCAAAAATCTGAGACGATTGGTTTTGTTTGTACCGAATGACAGACGCACCTACTCGGCGCAGTTGACCGGCGAAACCACCGCGCGCGGCACGCCGCGAATTCAGTGGTTAGCAAACGCTGCCGGCGTCGACGCCGCCCCCTATCGAACCGCCCTCCGTCAAAAAGCCCGAGCAATCGTGGCGAAGAAAAAATGAATCCTCGTTCATCTGCGTAAATCTGTGTCTCAAAAACTATTTAACGCGGATAACACGGATAACTCTGATTGTGAATTTTCTTCATTCAAGATAACCTTTTCCCCTCGAATATCATCAATGTGCAGCATATGGAGATATCTGTGAAACGAAGTTTGCTTGCTGTTGTTCTTTTGCTAACTCTGCTGTCGCCCTCGGCTCTTTCCGCGAGGGTGGTTGGTCCGCAGCAACGCGCGCCACGTCCGACAACGGCTACAGCGCCGGCGCCTGCTCCGCGAGTACCTGAAGCAAAAATCTTTAGCCAGGTGCTTTCGAACGGGCTCGAAGTAATCATTCTTGAAGATCATTCGGTCCCGCTCGTGACCATCGAGCTCGCCGTAAAAAACGGCTCCTACACTGAGCCGCCGGAGTTCAACGGCCTCTCGCATCTCTACGAGCACATGTTCTTCAAACAGAATCGCGCCGTTGCCAACGCCGAAGATTACCTGCGACAGATCGGCCAGATGGGAATTGCTTACAACGGCACCACGCGCGAAGAAGTAGTCGATTATTACTTCACTACAACCAGTCCGAATATCCGCACTGCAATGCAGTTCATGAAAGACGCGACTCGCTTTCCACTTTTCGACGAGCGTGAGTTTGTGCGCGAGAAGCAGGTTGTGATCGGCGAAATCGATCGCAACGAGTCGAACCCGTTTTTCTACCTGGCCCAGGAGATGAATAAGCGGCTGTTCTTCAAATATCCAAGCCGCAAGAATGCGCTGGGAAGCAGGGAAAGCGTGTCAGCGGCGACGACCGCCATGATGCGAATCATTCAGCAACGCTATTACGTGCCGAACAATTCCGCCCTCGTGATCACCGGCGACGTAACTCCTGCTGACGTTATGAAGATGGCGCAGGAGTTTTATGGCGATTGGCCGAAGCGTGAAAAGGATCCGTTCGTCGAGTTTCCGCTCGTCGAGCATCCGCCGCTTCCGAAGAGTGAAGGCGTGGTGATCGTTCAGCCGGTGCAGAATGTGATCCTGAACATCAGTTGGCATGGACCATCGATTGGTAAAGACAATCCTGCGACGTACGCAGCCGACGTTTTTTCGTTCATCCTGCGACAGCCAAATTCGCGTTTCCAGCGAAACCTCGTCGACACCGGTTTAGTGACGGGCGTCGATCTGAGCTACTACACGCAGCGGAACGTTGGTCCAATCGCCCTCATCGCGCAAACAACTCCCGATAAAGCACGCGCGGCAATCAAGGCTCTCTACGAAGAAGTGGCCCACTTCAACGACAAGGATTACTACACAGACGAACAGCTCGAGAGTGCGAAGGCGCTGCTTGAAGCTGACGATCTCTATTCGCGTGAGAAGCTGAGCGAGTACACACACACGCTTAGTTTCTGGTGGGCATCGACGGGCCTTGATTACTTCCGCGACTATCTCCCGCGCTTGCGTGTGACCTCGCGCGCCGACATCAGCCGGTACATCACCACCTACGTTCAGGGCAAGCCACACATCGGCCTTGCGTTGATGTCGAACGACGCGCAAACCAGGATCAAACTTACACCGGAAGAGCTAATTGGACAGTGAAGACACTTATGATGAAGAGAAATTCAGAAAGCAGACGCGGAGACGGGGAGACGCGGGGACACGGAGAATTCACCGCGTCACCGCGTCACCGCGTCACCGCGTCGTTTTTAATCCTCGTGATCACCGCGATCGCTGGAACGCAAGTTCAAGCTCAAACTGAAACGCAACCTGCACCGAGAGTTCAGGCGCAACAGTCGATTCAAAACGTCGTCTCCAAGCAGGCCGCGCTCGTTAGCGAGTTTGATGTCAATGGGTTGAAGGTATTGCTGAAACGGCGCGAGGGAAGCCTGACTGTGGCCGCGGGTCTTTTTATTCGCGGCGGCGCTTCCAACATCAACGCGCAAAACGCGGGCATCGAAACGCTCATGCTCAGCGTCGCGACTGAAGCCAGCACAAACTTTCCGCGCGCGCGCATGCGCAGTGAACTCTCGCGCATGGGAACTGTGATCGGCAGTAGCTCAAACAACGATTATTCAGTGCTTTCGCTGGGCACGACGCGAACGAACTTCGATCGATCGTGGCAGATTTTCAGCGACGTCGTGCTGAGGCCATCATTTACCAAGGAAGACGTAACCCTCGTCCAGCAGAGAACCGTCGTATCGCTCAGCGATGACACTGATAACCCTGACGTTTACCTGCAAAGGCTACAGGAAAAAGTCGCTTACGCAGGCCATCCTTATCTGAACAGCACGAGCGGCACACCGGAAACCGTTGCGAAGCTGACCCCGGAAGACTTGCGTGTATATCACACAAAGCTGATGGAAACTTCCCGTTTGCTGTTGGTGATTGTGGGGGATCTTAATCCGGCTGACGTGCGCGGATTGGTGACTGCGAGTTTCGGCAAGTTGCCGCGTGGAACTTACAAAGCTGAAGCACTACCGCAGCTGGCGTTTGATAAATCGTCCGTTGAAATCACACCGCGTGAGCTGCCGACCAATTACGTCCAGGGATTATTTTCGGCGCCGTCGCTGACGTCGCCCGACATCTACGCGATGCGGATCGCGAGTTCGCTGTTACGCGATCGCGTGTTTGAAGAGGTGCGCGTGAAGAGAAATCTTTCGTACGCGCCAGATGCGTTTTTGCGAACGCAGGCCGCGAATGTTGGTGGGCTTTACGTCACGGCCGTTGATGCGAATCAATCGATTCGAGTGATGTTGAGCGAGATCTCGCGACTACAGAATGATCCAGTGAGCGCTGATGATATTCATGCGGTCGTCGCGCAGTATCTGACGACGTATTATCTCGGACAGGAGACGAATGCCGCGCAAGCGGGCGAGTTGGCCCAGTATGAATTGATTGGCGGCGGCTGGCGCAATTCAGTGAACTTCCTTGAGCGGCTCACTGCGGTCACGCCCGCTGACATCCAACGCGTTTCGCAGAAGTACATGCGGAATATTCGGTTCGTGGTTTTGGGAAATCCGAAGAGTGTGGATATGGTGGTTTTTACGGGGCAGGCCGCGGGAGAGTAAAGAAAGAAATCATTGGTCAATTATCATTTGACATTTATCAATTGGTCATTGGAAGACCTCCGGAAGCCGAAGGTCTGAAATGACAAATGATAATTGACCAATGATTACATCGTCTCGCGACGGTACTTCTCGTAAAGCTTCTGATCTAACCTCTGCAGTGTGCGTGCTTCGGCGGCGGCCATCGCCAGATTTCCGCTCTCGAAATACGCGATCGCTAAGTTGTAAAACGTCTCCGCATTACCAGGCTGCAGCTCTGCCGCCAGAGTGTACGAGTCAATCGCTTCACGCAATCGACGCGAATAGTAGTAAGCATCACCGAGCTTGTTGTGAATCTCTGCGTCACTCGGTTTGAGTTGCAGTGCCTGCTGGTAGGCTTTGATCGCTTCCTGAATCTTCCCCTGCTTCACTTTGCAGTAACCAACCTGCACCCACGCCTCAGCGCGCTTCGGGTTCTTGTTTACCGCATTCTCGAAATATCCGACCGCATTGTCGTAGTTGCCCAGCCACAGCGATTCAATCCCCGACCGGTAAAGCGACTCTGCCACATCGCCCTTGCCCTTTAGCGCGACTTCCGACAACGGTTGCAGTTTGCCTGCCTTCAACTCCGCGACTCGCGCCGCCTCGATCGCGAGATTGATGTTCTGCCCGTTCGTTACCTTCACTGTCACGACACCCAACACCTGCCCGCGCAGATTAAAAACCGGGCTCCCACTGTTTCCATGAGAAATCGGGGCGGTGATCTGAATGATCCGATAACTGTTCGGAACTTCTCTAACCGCCGAAACAATCCCATCGCTCACTGAGCCTTCGAGCTTGAGGGGATTGCCTATCACGAAGATCGGTTCACCCTCATCGGGCAGTTCGCTCGCAAGCTCGCTCGTCCGCGCGCGCTCGAGCGGCATATCGACGCTCAACAGGGCGAGGTCTCCCTCCTCATCGATCGCGATCGTGCCGTTAATCGGATACATCTTCCCCTTGCCGTCGAGAGTCTTGATCTCGGCGCGAACCGAGCCGCGCATCACGTGAAGATTTGTGACCACCTGTCCGGGCCTCAAAAAGAAGCCGCTACCGGTCATCACCGCTTCACCCTTGTCGTCGTAAGTTGTGATTGCTACTACGGCTGGTTTCACTCGTTTGACGAGCGTGGGAAGGCTTTCCTGCGCTCGAACCGCAGAGGTGAGGAACAGAACCACTGCGATCGCGAAAAGACGGGGGTAGGTTCTCTTGTTCATGTCGTTAACTCAAAATGGCTAAGACGGAGATTCGGTCCGTGAAGGAGTCACGGCCAGGGGATCTCTGCATTAGTGAAAAGATGTGTGGCTCGAAAGCCTGTCGGGAGAACGCGGAATTGCGCGGTGCAACTCCAGTGGCCGACATATTAGCTCAAGATGGTCCTGAGGTGGTAGTTTTTTGTGAGAGTTTTGACACAAACGGCCACGGGTCAAAAAAGAGAGGCGGGTTTTGATTCCCGCCCCTCGTGGTGACTTGCCTCTCGACGTTGGTTCAACTACGGAATAATGTGAATGTGTGCGACGGCTGGGCCCGCAGGCGCAGGAGCGTCGGCACTTTCCATTGTGATTACCAGACCAAAGTCGGTCATCGTCGTTTCGGTTTTGATTTCCGCTTCGTTCTTTCCGCCAGTCGTTATGACCTGGCCGAGTTTCTGGAACGTGCCATCAGGTCCAACGGCCCAGGCTATGAACTTCTGGCCCGCAGGCGCTTCTTTCAAGTCATGGAAACGTAACTTCACTTCAGTTGGTCCGTCTTTCCGAGGTGTGAGAAAGACGTTAGCGCGAGCACCGCTCAGGGCACCGCTAAAGTCGACCTTGATTTTTGTATCGTCTCCTTTTTTGAAGTTCGGGATACCCAGCAACGGCGCCGTGTACGTGGTCGTCACTGCACCCGCCGGCGTTACGGCTGTTGTAGTGCCCGTGGGCGCCACTACGGCCGCGACTTTTTCTCCCGATGCGCTACTGCTCACAGGGATAACTGCAAAGCCTTCCGGCACGGCACTGCGAAATACCACTTTTGTGGTCGGATCGTATGCTGTCAAAGCCGGTTCGGGCGACGCGACGAGCATAAACTTGGACAGTGGAGTGGTTACCGCTAGCTCCCCTGCTCCATTTGCGATCGTAACTGGCCCGAGGGCTGTAACTTTCCCCATGTCGTCAACGGCATAAAGCGTCAACGTACTTACATCCGCGGGGATGTTCGCCAAATTGAGTTTGATTCTGGTTCCGGTATCGTCGCGAAGAACGGTCGCCATACCTGTGCCGCCGATGTTGACTGGGGTTAGTTGGATCTTGATTTCTTTCTTCGCTGGATACTCAATTACCGTGAACGTGCCGTCGGGATTCTGAACAGTCTTTGTAACGGTCGTCGTTGTCTCCTGTGCTAGAGCGATGGTGGCGATTGCGAGAGTCAGCATCACAGCCCCCAAAACGCCCATAAAGTGCTTGCTCATTAGTTGTACCTCCCTTGTGAATTAATCGCGATTAATTGTCTTTCCGGGGGAACCGATGTCGGGGAGACGCGCAGAGGCGTGCCTAACCGTATGAAGTGGCAAGATTTATGCCCCTTGGATTTTGGAGCGAACTGGCAGGTAGTGGGGGAATTATGCGAAACAGAACCGTACACGTATGTACGGGTATGGACGCGGAGAGACGCGGTGACGGGGAGACGCGGTGACGGGGTGATGGGGTGATGGGGTGATGGGGTGATGGGGTGATGGGGTGATGGGGTGATGGGGTACGTTTGTCCCGCCGTCTCCGATTCTCCGCATCTCCGTCTCCGCGTCTCCCACTCACCCCGTCTCCCCGTCCGAATTCAGTAGGCCTTCAACTCAGCGATCGCCCTCGCGACATCAGCGACTTGTGGAAGGATCGCGTCCTCGAGTTGAGGTGCGTAGCCTACAAATGTATCGAGGGCAGCAACGCGTTTCACTGGAGCATCGAGATACTCAAACAACTCATTACTAATCCGCGCCGCGATCTCCGCACCGTAACCAAACGACAATGAATCTTCATGAGCCACGATCACGCGGCTCGTCTTCTTCACTGTTTCGACGATGGCGTTCCAGTCGTACGGAAGAAGACTTCGCAGATCGATAATCTCAACACTCACACCTTCCTGCTCCATCTGCTTCGCGGCGACCAGCGATCGCTGCACCAGCGCGCCGTAAGTGATGATCGACAGATCTTTTCCTTCCCGCACCTTCTTCGCTTTGCCTAACGGGATCATGAAATCGTCACCCGGATACTGCGACTTGTTGTACGCCTGGCGATAGAGATGTTTGTGTTCGAGAAACAGAACTGGATCGTCACAACGAATCGAGGTCCGCAGTAGGCCGTTCGCGTCAAGCGCGTTTGACGGATACACAACGCGCAGTCCCGGAATCTGCGTGAACGTCGAAACACCCGACTGCGAGTGATAAACGGCTCCGCCTTTCAGATAACCACCGACCGGAACACGAATGACCATCGGCGCTTTCCACTCGTTCCCCGATCGCCATCGCAAGAGGGCGAGCTCGTTTCGGATCTGGTGCATGGCCGGCCAGATGTAATCAAAGAATTGAATCTCAACTACCGGCTTCAGCCCGCGCGTCGCCATGCCAATCGCGCGACCGGCGATGTTAGCCTCCGCCAACGGAGAATTGAAAACACGAGCGCTGCCGTGCTTCCGCTGCAAGTTTGCTGTGACTTTGAAAACGCCGCCCTTGCCTTTTACTGATTCGAGATACTGGTCGCGCGAACAGTCGGCGACGTCTTCGCCAAACACAAAGATGCGCTGATCGCGCGCCATTTCCGTGTCGAGACAGCGATTGATGAGATCCACCATCGTCCCGGTGTTCCCGGAGAGCTGCACCTGATCTTCGGTGTCGAAAGCTTTTGACGAGGGATCGACGTCGGGTGAAAAGACAAACTGTGTGGCCGTTTCCTGTGCAGGTTGCGGACTTGCAAGCGCCTGGTCCGCGGCGTCATTCACAGTCGCATCAACTTCGTCTTTGATCTTTTGCAGACCGTTCTGATCGATCACACCTTCGTCGATCAGCAGCGCGCCGAAACGCTTCACCGGATCGCGCTCGGCATCGGTTGCGCGCTCTTCGTCGGGCCGGTAGAGCTTTTCGTCATCAGAAAGCGAGTGCGAATAAGGACGAATCACCTTGGCGTGAACGAAGGCCGGGCCTCTTCGTTGACGACAGTATTCAACGGCGCTTCGCATCGTTTCCAATGATTCGATCGGATCGGTGCCGTCGCATCGCTGGAGATAGAGCGATGGAAAATTCTCGACTAGTTTCGAGACGTCGCCGCCTGCGGTTTGCACTTCAACCGGAACACTGATCGCGTAGCCGTTGTCTTCCAGCAGGAACACGACCGGCAACTTCAGGTTGCAGGCGGTGTTGAGTGCTTCCCAAAATTCTCCTTCGCTGCTCGTACCGTCGCCGAGTGAAACGTAAGTGACTTCGTCGTCGTGAAAACTGCTGATTTGTTTTTGAAGCTCTTCTATTAAGGTGCAGCGATACGTAGCTTCGGCACAACCGACCGCCTGCAATAACTGCGTGCCAGTTGGTGATGATTGCGAAACGATATTCAGTTTTTTATGACCCCAGTGCGAAGGCATCTGGCGTCCATGAGAGTTGGGATCAGCTTCAGCTCCGACTGCCGACAACAACATCTCGAGCGGTGTCATCCCGAGCTGCAAACAGAGGGCGCGGTCGCGATAGTACGGATAGAACCAATCGTATCCGGGCTTCAACACCACGCCCGCCGCGGCGAGGACCGCTTCATGACCCGCGCCACTGATCTGGAAATAGATCCGGTTCTGTCCTTTGAGCTGAATTTCCTTATCATCGATGCGTCGCGAGAGGTACATCGTGCGATACATCTGAAGTAGCAACTCTCGATCCGGCAGATCGACTTCATGCTCCGGGGCTTCGATCGTTGGCGAATCAGTCTTGCGTACCAGCTTCAATACTTTAGTGTCAGTCTTCATAAAATTACTTGGCCACAAAAGGGCACGAAATACACAAATCATTTTGAAAATAATTTTGTGTTCTTCTTTGTGCCTTTTTGTGGCTCATTTCCCGATGATTAGTTTCGCGATCGTTTGCAGTTGCATATTCGACGTGCCCTCATAAATCGCACCAATCTTCGAATCGCGCCAGTATTTTTCAACTGGATAATCCTTCACGTAACCATATCCGCCGTACAACTCGATCGCTTTTGAACTCACGCGCTCTGCAACTCGCGACGAATAAAGTTTTGCCATCGCTGCTTCTTTAACGAAATTGATTCCCGCATCTTTCATGCGCGCGGCGTTGTAGACCATCAATCGCGCAGCCTCCAATTCCGTCGCCATCTCGGCGAGCTGGAACTGAACTCCCTGAAACTGGTTGATCGCTTTGCCAAACTGTTGCCGCTCGGCTGTGTAGTTGAGCGCACTCTCGAGCGCGCCCGCTGCGATGCCGATCATCTGTGCACCGATTCCGATACGGCCTTCGTTGAGCGTCTCGATCGAAATCTTGTATCCCTTGCCCGGCTCGCCAAGCACGTTTTCTTTAGGCACCTGGCAGTCTTCAAGGATCAGCTCGACTGTCGATGAAGCGCGAATGCCGAGTTTGTTTTCTTTCTTCCCGATCGAAAAACCAGGAAAACTTTTCTCAACTATGAAAGCGGTGATGCCGCGATATCCGGCTTCAGGATTCGCGTTGGCAAACAGCACAAAGACCTCGGCTTCAATGCCGTTTGTGATCCAGAGCTTGCGACCGTTTAGTAAGTAATGATCGCCTTTGTCGACAGCGCGCGTCTGCATCGCAAACGCGTCAGAGCCCGAACCGGGTTCGCTCAACGCGTACGCGCCGACGCTGCTGGCTGCGAGTTTGGTGAGATAAGTCTTTTTCTGTTCGGGAGTGCCCCAACGAATGAAGGCATTGTTGACGAGGGTGTTTTGCACGTCGACAAAAACACCGACCGACGCGTCCACGCGCGACAGTTCTTCAACCGCGAGAATCGCAGTGAAAAAGTTTGCTCCAGCCCCGCCAAACTCTTCGGGAGTTTCGATCCCCATCAAGCCCAGGTCGAAACACTGTTTGATGATCGCGGGATCGAGCTTCGCCGTCTCGTCCATGTGCTCGACGCGTGGGCGCAACTCGCCCTCCGCGAACTCGCGCACGCTCGCGCGAAACATCGTCTCGTCTTCAGAAAGTGTCGTGAGCGGAACGCCCGCAAGTTGCGCCACTGCTGGTTGGGATTGACTCATTAGTTGATGCTCGTTTTGCCGGTGTCGAAATAGAACGTAGCATCATAAACCAAGCCGAAGCGAGCGCGGTAGCGCCGCAACGGGCGCTGCAGTACCGGCACAGAACCGAGCGCGGTAGCGCCGGGTAAATGATTTGCATAAGACGGCGTGGAACGTGAAGCTACCCGGCGCTACCGCGCTCGGTTCTGTTAATGCTAGTGTGACTTTGATGCAGGATGAAGTTTTGAATGCGAAACAAAGCAGGAGCAAGAGATTTGCTCCACTTGGCATCGTCTTCGCGCTGCTCGGACTGCTTCTGTTCGCGTATTTTGTAAGCCGAGCGGGCGTCGGTTTGATCGTCGAGCGCATACAGGAACTCGGCGCCGGGTTTCTGCTCATCATCGCTGTTTCGAGTCTTCGTTACGTTGTTCGCTCGCTTGCCTGGACGCGCTGCATCGATCCTCCATATCGACTCCGTTTTCGCGATGCGTTCGCCGCCCGTTTGATGGGCGACGCCCTCGGTAACATCATTCCGTTCGTCAGCGCCGCGGTCAGCGAACCTTCGAAGGCAGTGTTTGTTAAAGATCGTGTGCCCCTCGTTGTCGGGCTGTCAGGTCTCGCGATTGAAAACCTTTTTTACGGACTGACGGTCGCGGTGTTTATCTTCTCGGGAACAGCGACACTGCTGCTCAGTTTTTCACTGCCAAAGCCACTGCGCATTGCGAGCATCGTTGCACTGAGCGTGACCCTCGTAATCGTTCCGCTCGCGTATCTCCTTCTTCGCAGTGGAAAGAAGTTTCTGAGCGGTTTACTCGGGTATCTCGGTGATCGTGGCGTTGCGCGCAGCATGATCAGTAAAGTGCAGCCACGCGCGCAGGCGCTGGAGGAGCGTGTTTACGGGTTCTATTCAAAAAGTCAGCGCAGCTTTATTGCGATCTTCGCGCTCGATTCGTGCTTTCACCTGGCCGGAGTTTTAGAAGTCTTCATCACGCTTTCATTTATCAGTCCCGTGCCGCCGACAATCACACAGGCGTTCATTCTCGAGTCAGTGAATCGAATCATTAACGTGGCATTCAAGTTTATTCCGTTGCGAGCAGGTGTGGATGAAGGTGGAACCGGTCAAGTGTCGAAGGTGCTTGGTTTTGCGAAAGGGATCGGAGAGACCCTCGCGATCGTGAGAAAAGGTCGCGATCTTTTCTGGGTTATGATCGGGCTTTTACTTATATGGAGCAGGGGCCGCGGATCAATCGTACGCAAGAGCGTTGACGGCATCGAGGTTTGAAGCGCGCCAGGCTGGATATAGCGCCCCGAGAATTCCTCCGATCAATCCAATAGCGGCTGCGACCAACGCCCACGTCCAGCTATATTCGAAAACCAGACCGTACCCTTTGTGGATCAGGTATCCGGCGATCATCGACACAGCAAAACCAGCAAGAAGTCCGATGAAGCTGATCAAAATCGCTTCCTTCTCGATGATCCCAACGATGTAACCGCGCGATGCGCCCATCGCCTTCAGGATCCCGATCTCGCGCGTGCGCTCCGTGATCGTCGTGTACATCGCCAGCATAACCACGAGGGAGCTCACCACTGCCGCCAATCCAACAAGCACGCGCAAAAACACTCCCAGATATGGAATGCTCTTCTCAAAACTCGTGAACACTTCGCGTGTCGGCTGAATCGTATTACCCGGCAACTCCTGATCGATGCGTGCCGCGACTTCCTGCAACTGATCCGGATTTCGAAGCTTCACAAAGATGAACGTACACTTATTTTCAGCTTCAAGCGCCCTCTGCATAGACTCGAGCGACATCTTCACGCGCGCGCCGGATTCTGGTGAGTAGATTCCCGCGATGCGATACTCGTCCGTACCGAGCGGCCTCATTACATCTCCAACACGAAAGTTATTCTCACGCGCTTTCTTTTCGTCGATGACCACTTCGTTCAAATTCTGCGGTCCAACTCCCTCGACCATGTTGATACCGTTCATCCTTGCGTAAGCGTCCCACGGAACACCATCGACCTGTTCAATGCCGATGCCTTTCGTCCCCTGCGAGAAGTGACGAATCACGGGCACAGCGTCTTCGACACCCTCGATCTTCTTCAGACGCTCGGCGTATCTCGTATCGAGATTGGCCGTCATGACAGTCAACTGCACCGCTCCCGGCCGCATAAAAATCAACTCCGCACGAACGTTTGTCGCGCGTCGCTGGAGATCGTTTGACATGCCGCGCGCAAGCCCCGTGAAAAGCATCACCAGGCTGACGCCGAGGGCGATGCCGGCGACGCTCACGAGCGTGCGAATCGGTCGTTGGCGAATGTTTGAAGTTACGAGGTTATCCATTGAACGGTGCTATGTAATCCAGTCGATTGTAATCAAAATCCGGCATGATAAGCTAACCGCACATATAAGACGCGGATTTTACAGATGAACGCAGATTGCAATCCTCCTTCATCTGCGTAATCGGCGTAAGAAATGTCTGAGAACGTCAAAATCCTTGCCCTTCTCGTCATCCTCGGCTTCGGTCTTCGCTTCACTCAACTCAGTGCCATCGGCTTCGCTGAAGACGAAATGAACAAATTGGATGCCGTGGATTGATTCGTTGGACCACTACGAAGATGGCAGGAGCGAGGCGCACGATTGTGACAGCGGTGATGGTAGTGATATTTGTTGGCTTGCCCGCGTGGACGGCCTTCGCAAACCGACCGCACTACGCGCTTTACACAAATGCGCTCGCCGCGGGTAAGGCGGGCTTCTTTTTTCCGCACGATGAGTTTTATGATGACGGGCTGCGGGAAGCGATCAAGTATGTTTGTGATGGGGCGCAAAGCGGCGCGACCGTCGCACATGAGACGCCTGCGGTCACACGTTACTACCTGGCGTCGTATGGGCGTCCGGATTTGAAGTCGAAAACGATTTCGTCAAGTGAGTTTGATGCGCGGACGGCTGCGGGGCCGGTATTTGTTATAGTGCAACGTGGACGGACGTATTTTGAGAATCGTGAAGAGTTGGACCACGTGCGCGCGCACTATCGACTAGTGCATGAGGTGAAAGTTGAAGGCGTGATTGCAGTGGAGGTTTACGTGAATCCATAAGATGTTTTCTCGCAAAGGCGCAAAGACGGCAAAGGAAGCCGGACTCTTCTTTGCGCCCTTAGCGAGGGAAACGAAAACTTAAATATGAAGAACCGAACACCATTTCTTTATTTCCTCGCAACTCTCATTATCCTGCTCACAGTGGTGCTCGCCGCGCGGAGCTTTGCGCCGGATCGAGTTCAGATCACGATCCTGGGCACCACGGATCTCCACGGCAACATCAACCCGATCGACTATTACACAAACAAACCCGACAACCGCGGGCTCGCAAAAATCGCGACCCTCATCAAACGCGTCCGCAAAGAGCATCCGAACGTTTTGCTCGTCGATTCCGGCGACACAATCCAGGGATCGCCACTCGAATCATTTCACAGCCGGAAGAACAACCAGGCTCCGGATCCGATGATGCTCGTAATGAACTCACTCGACTACGACGCGCTCGCAGTAGGTAATCACGAGTACAACTTCGGTTTGAAGGTTCTTGAAAAGGCGCGCAACGAAGCAAAATTTCCCTGGCTCTCAGCAAACACATACGACATAGCGACTAAGAAACCGCATTACAAGCCTTACATCGTCAAAGAAGTTGGAGGCGTTCGCGTCGGAATACTTGGCTTTACGACACCCGGCGTGCCGCACTGGGACAATCCACCAAACTATGCAGGGCTCGAGTTTCATGAACCCGTTGCTGAAGCGCGCAAGTGGGTCCCAATTTTGCGCACGCAGGAGCAGGTTGACGTCGTTGTGGTCGCGATGCACATGGGACTGGGCGAGGATCTGCGCACGGGTGAAGTAAGTTCCGGACAAATCCCACACGAGAACGAAGCGATCCAGATCGCGAAGGAGGTCCCGGGGATCGACGTCATTTTCATGGGCCACACGCACCGCGAGGTTCCTTCGCTTTACATCAACGGAGTCTTGCTGACTCAGGCAAATCACTGGGGTCGCCATCTCGCCCGCGCCGACATCTACTTGCAAAAAGCGCCCACGGGTTGGCGTGTGTATGCGAAGTCGGCACGAACACTTCCCGCTGACGATCGCGTTGAACCAGATCCGGAAGTCGTCAAAATGGCTGAGCCTTACGATCGACAGACGCAGGAATGGCTATCGAAGGTCGTGGGCGAGTCGACTGAAGAATTGACGGCGCGCGAAGCGCGTTTTCACGACACCGCGATCCTCGATCTGATTCAGAAAGTGCAACTCGAAGCGGGCAAGGCAGACGTGTCGATGGTTGCGAGTTTTAATTCGGAAGCACGAATCAACAAAGGGCCGGTGAGTGTTCGCGACATTGCCGGTCTGTACGTTTATGAAAACACGCTCGTAGTCTCGAAGTTACAGGGCAACAACTCAAGGACGCGTTGGAGCACTCGGCTAAGTACTACAAACCTTACGTCGCCGGAAAAGAGCCGCGCGATCTGATCGACGAAAAGATTCCGGCCTACAACTTCGACATAGCCGAAGGTGTTACTTACGACCTCGATATCTCAAAACCAGTTGGACAACGTATTCAGAATCTTCGTTTTCGCGGACAGCCTTTGTCGCTTTCGAAGAAGCTTCGCCTCGCGACGAATAACTATCGTGTTAACGGCGGCGGCGGATATACCATGTACAAAAACGCGCCAGTGGTTTATAGATCCAGCGAAGAGATCCGCGAGTTGATTATTGACTGGGTAGAAAAAAACAAGACCGTCCCGACTAAGCCGAACAACAACTGGCGCATCGTTTATTAAAGCTCTACAGCTCGTTTGGAGTTCAAGCTTTAGCTTGCATATCTTTTCTGGCTGGGACAAGCTAAAGCTTGAACTCCAAACGCGTACTCTATTGCAATGCCTCCACGTCTCGCAGCAATCTCAGGCAAACTCAAAGGCGCTATCTTCGCAATCAACGAAGACACGCTCGTGATCGGTCGTGAGACTGCCGCGAACCTCTGCATCGCCTCGGCCTCAGTTTCTCGCCGCCATTGCAAGATAGACAAAACGGACAGCGGCTTCGTCATCACCGATCTCGATAGTCTTAACGGCACGTTCATCAACGACCTGCCCATCAGAACGCGACTTCTCGATCACGGCGATCGCGTTCGCATCGGCGATGCACAATTTCTTTTTCTTACACATGAGGGTGAGGCCACTTCGAGATCGAGCGACGTGCGGCTCGACGAGGCTCGGATAACCAGCGGTTCCACTATCCAAATCCGTTTTGACGACGCCCTCTATCAAATGGCGCGCGACCTGAGCGCGTTGATGAAAGTAAGCACCCAGATCAACTCGATCCGTGGTCTCGACGATCTATTGCAATGCCTGCTCGAACTGCTTTTCGAAGCTGTTCCCGCGCAGCGAGGCGCGATACTTCTGACGAACGAAGGCTCGTTTGAAACCAGTCTTAGTATTCGGTCTCGATCGCGCTTGCGGAAAAGATCAGGCGGTTAACGTCAGCAAGACTGTCGTCCAGCAGGTGCTGCGAGATGGGGTTGCACTGCTCGCAAATGAAGGAGAATCAGACTCTTCAAACGCTACCGAGAGTTTGATCTCCACGCGCGCGCATTCCGTGATGTGTGTGCCGTTGATCATGATCGATCGCACGCTTGGTGTCGTATATCTCGACACCACTCTTCCGCGCGATCAGTTCAATCGCGATCACTTGCAGCTCGTGGCGGCGATCGCGGGTATCGCCGCGGTCGCGATCGAGAATGCACGCCAGTTTGAGTGGCTCGCTACTGAGAACGAGCGTCTGCTTGCCGACGTAAACATCGAACACAACATGATTGGTGAAGGCGCCGCAATGCAACGCGTCTATCACTTCATCTCGAAGGTGGCGCCGACCGATGCCACCGTTTTGATCTGCGGCGAAAGTGGAACGGGAAAAGAACTCGCGGCGCGCGCCATTCATCGCAACAGCAAGCGCGCGCAAAAGACCTTCATCGGCGTAAACTGCGCGGCGCTCAATGAGTCGCTGCTCGAGAGCGAGTTGTTTGGTCATGAGAAAGGATCGTTCACGGGAGCGATCGCGCAGAAGAAAGGACGTCTCGAGATCGCGGATGGAGGCACGGTTTTTCTGGACGAAGTCGGAGAACTTACGCCTGCGCTTCAGGTGAAACTTCTTCGCGTGCTTCAGGAGAGAGAGTTTGAGCGCGTTGGTGGCACGGTCACGATAAAAGTCGACTTGCGATTGATTGCGGCGACGAACAAGAACCTTGAAGAAGCGATCCAGGCGGGACAGTTTCGTCAGGACTTGTATTACCGTCTCAACGTTGTGTCTCTCGAGATGCCGCCTTTGCGTGAGCGGCGAGAGGACATCATGTTGCTCGCGAATTATTTCGCGGATAAATACGCCACACGATGTAATCGAAGGTTAAAGGGGTTCACGCCTGAAGCGCGTGAGTGTTTGATGGCTTACGACTGGCCCGGCAACGTGCGCGAATTGGAGAACACGATTGAACGCGCAATCGTGCTTGGGACCACTGAATGGATCTTATCCGAAAATCTGCCCGAGGCTTTGCTCGAGAGAGAATTGAAGATGGACCAATCAATCACCACGTATCACCAGGCCGTGGTCCAAAATAAAAAACAGATCGTTTTGCATGCCCTGGACCAGGCGAAAAACGATCACGCCGAGGCGGCGCGACTGCTCGGTATCCATCCAAGTTACCTGCAACGTCTGATTCAAAATCTCAATTTAGTGGACCAACTGAAGTCCGCCGCGCGGTCGTAACACGCCATGGTGGACCAACAGAACCGAGCGCGATAGCGCCGGGTAAATGAATTGCACAAGAGTACATGGAAACATAACGCTACCCGGCGCCCGCGCTCGGTCTGTGCGCGATGTGTAGGTATGTTTCACTGTGTTTATGTTGAATCAAACCGATTTTACACATTGAATGTCTTCTTGACACGCAAGCGCGCCCGCACTAGAATCCGCCTGCTTATTCGCCACTACACGCAAATCACGGATGAAGATCCGGGCTATGCGTGTCCACTCAATAAGATGTCCTGACTACCGGCTCGCTGGAGTTACCAATCCTTTAGTTTGGTTTCTCTTACAGATTCTAGTTAGGTCACTATCAGAATCCCGGCCCTCGCAAAGCAAAGGGATTTCTGTTCAAAAACTACCGGTTATGGCTGATCGGTCTTCCAGTGTGTGCATTCAAGGGGGTGCCGTGTGTTGCAGTCCAGACAATCTCTACGCCCCTACATCACCGTTCAGACCTATATTGTTCAGCCCGGTCTTCAAAATCCCAAAAAGAATAACGACAAACAAAGGAGTTTCCGATGCCTCGATCCCAGAGCCTCGCGCGTATTATTCGCAGTCTCAAATTTCGTAAGAATTCGAAATTAAATAAGTCAAATAAATCCAACCGCTCTGTTGCCCCCGCCCTGATAGTGGCCATTGCCCTTATGGCAGCAATCGGTTTCTCGGTTTCTGTTGAATCGAGACGAGCCGGAGCGTTGCGAAAGCTGACCCCGGCCAGTAATCCGGAAGTGGCGAACAATACGAGTAAGCCTCCCGCGGCTGTGAATCCGAGCAAGTCAACGGGCACGACCCCGACCTTTGTTGCTCCTTTCGCGCCAACCGTGACGGCCACCAAGACGGACGCTTTGCAGGTCGACAATGATCTCGACACCAAAGCGGATCCTGGCGACACGTTGAGGTACACCGTCAATATCGGAGCCACCGTCGAAAATGCCACTGGCGTGACTTTTAGTGACACAGTGGATCCGAACACCAACTTTCTCGCCGGCACGCTCGCCGCGTCAGCCGTCGCCGTCAACGACACTTTCCCAGTGACCGTAACCGGCAACGTGAGAATCAATTCGGCGAATCTGGCTGCTCCATTCAGCGTTGTTTCGAATGACTATCTGGGAACCAATCCCCTGTCGACGATCACAACGGTCCAGGCAAACAGCACGATTGTGTCAAACACGATCACCACCACGTCAGCGAACGGCGGCGACATCGTGATGACTGTTTCCGGCGCGGACATGGGTAAGTTTGTTTATAACCCACCAGCGGGATTCGAAGGCACCGATACTTTTACGTACGTGCTGACCGACAATGCGAACGCAACGTCTGCCGCGTCAAATCGCACCGCGACAGTCAGCATTACCGTCAGTGGAATGATCTGGTTTATTAATAACAACTCCGCTTCGTGCCTTACTCTCGCGGCAGGCTGCGGTCGTCTAACTAATCCATTCTCGACGCTGGCTGCGTTCGCCGCGCTTAATAACGGCGCCGGCAACAATCCCGCAGCTAATGACAATATTTTTGCTTACGAAAGCGGCATCGATTACGTTGGACCAGTCACACTGTTGAATGGTCAGAGATTCATCGGACAAGATGCGACGGCAAGTCTTTCTACTATTACAGGCATTACACCTGCGACGGGCAGCGATCCTTTACCGGCAACAGCCCCCGGCGCGCCGATCGTCAACATCACCAGCGCTGCACTCGCGATTACTGTTGCTCAAAACAACACGCTGCGCGGATTTACCGGCGGCAATTCGACGGGTGATATCAATGGTACCGGCTTCGGCACATTGAACGTTTCCGACGTTACGCTAAATGGCAATGGCCGAACCTTGAACCTTACGACCGGTACTCTCAACGGCACGTTTGCAAGCATCTCTTCTGCGAGCAGCGCCACTACGGGTCTCTTCCTGTCGGGCGTCGGCGGCAGTTTGACGACTGGCTCAACGACTGTCACCGGCTCTAGCGGTATCGGTATCGACGTTGGCTCGTCTTCTGCAAATCTGAATTTTGCGAATACTTCAGTATCGACGTCGGGCGGCACGGGCGTCAGCCTGGTGAACAACGACGGCACCATCACATTTGGAAGTCTTAGTATCTCACCAAATGTGAACCAGAAAGCGTTCCTGTCAACAAACAACAGCAACACCATCACTGCAACCAGCGGCACCCTGGTCACGAATGGCGCAGCGGCCGTTGATATAACTCGTCCGGAAGGCGGCACCACAGGACTTAACATCACGCTGACCAGCGTCTCGACCACCGGCGGTCCGAACGGCATCATCATTTCGAGCACCACCGGCAGCTTTACCGTTGCCGGCAATGGGGGAGTTTGCACCGAGGCGAGTCCAGGTACCTGCTCCGGCGGCCAGATTCAAAACCTCACGGGTGCAGACACCGATCCCACGCTCGAGTGTCCCCACGGGCACTGGCATCGCGCTTCGCAACGCCAGCAACATATCGCTCACGCGCATTCGCGTTAACGGCAGCCAGAACTATGGCATTCAGCGGTTTCAACGTAACATAATTTCACGTTGGCCAATAGCGTCGTCCACGGTGTGAACGGCAACAACGTCGCTTCACCGTTCCGCGACAGCAGCATCAGGTTCGACCAGTTGACTGGTACGAACTCCATCAACAACAGTCTCATCACTGGTGGTTTCCAGCACAACCTGCTGATCGACAACCAGAGTGGTACGTCACAGATCACTGTGAACGCCAACACCATCAAGAACACCAGCGCTGCGCAGGGTGATGACGGCTTCCAACTGGAGGCAGAGTTAACGGCGGTGGTAAATGCATTCGTCACCAACAACAGCTTCTCCGCGCACGGCGGCGATCACTTCAACCTGAGCATGATCAATACCGCCAATGTGGATTTGACCTTTACCGGAAATGCGTTTGCCGGTGGTCACGCAGTCGGCTTAGGCCAGGGCTTGTTCATTTTGGGCGCCGCGTTCAACGGCACCTTCAATTACGACGTCTCGAATAACGGAACAGCCGCGGTACCGCTGGTGGGAAATCGCCAGGGCGGCATGATCCACGTAAACAAGGGAAGCGGCACTGCTGTTTACAGTGGACGCATCCAGAACAACTTCATCGGCAATGCGGCGATCGTCAATTCCGGTTCGCTGGAGGCGTTCGGAATAATCATCGGCACACGCGGAGCGGGCGGCTCGCATACCACGCTGGTCGACAGCAACACCGTGCGGCAGTATGAAGACCGCGGCATCGTCAGTGAGGCTGGTGAAGGCGCGGCGGCGTTGAACGCGACGATCACGAATAACACCGTGTCGAACTTCGCCGATCCGATCAACTCGTTACACGGCATCCATTCCGACAACGGCATTAACGTTGGTGACACAAATGCTGTTTGTATGGATATTCGAGCTAACAGCGTGGCCACAGCAGGTAATGAGGCTGGTGGCGGCGCTGACATCCGGCTGCGCAAGGGACCACAAGCGGGACTAAGTCTGCGCATTCCTAACCTGGTTGGCACGGACGCGGCAGCCGCGACGGCGAAAGTCCAGGCGGACAATCCGACTGCTACTACCGTAAGCGTTACCGGCGCGAACTTCACCGGCGGCGCAGCTTGTACGCAGCCGACACTGCCGGCCGCACCATTAGGTCCGATTACGGCGCCAGCCACGAGCGAACTCTCGTCAGTTGACACGCCGCAAGCTCCGACCCTGGATGCGAAGTCCGACAATATCCTTTGGGCCGCAAGAGGCGAGAACAAAGAGCCACAGAATGTGATCTCTTTGACGCCATCTGAGCTTTCCGCCATGGTCCAGGCGGCGATAACGAGATGGTCAGAAAATGGCCTCTCAGCTAAAGACTTTGCCAAACTCCAGTCGTTCACCTTCGAAATAGCCGATCTGCCGCAAGGTCAGTTGGCCACCTTGAAGGGTAACCAGATCACGTTAGACACGACTGCGGCCGGTCACGGCTGGTTCTTCGATCACTCACCGAATGGCGATAATGAGTTTGACGTTCCAGTATCAAACCAGGAACTGCAAACAACTGAATACAGTGGTGCGCATGGTCGAGTCGACTTATTGACGGTGCTTATGCGTCAACTCGGTTCTACACTGACGTTCGATAAGTCGAAACTCGTCGGTCCGCTGGGCTGGTTGATGGAGAACACTATCGAACCCGGCACGAGGCGCGCGCCTGCATTCAAGATGGCCGAGGTCGGTAAACTCTCGACTCCGAAGGCTCGCGACAATCAACGCGCAGTCGCCAAGTCGAGCGGTAAACAGCAACCCAACAACTCGCAACTTGTGGCTGCGAACAGGCCGCGTAGTTCGCGCGGATCGGTTCAACGAGCCCACGCGATGAAACCGGCGCCCATGTCGTTTGTGGATGTCCTGCTCAATATCGGAACTCTGCCGGCGGGCAAGACTGTGACGATCAAGTTTGACGTAACAGTCGATGATCCGTGGCAGGGAGCCACAAACCAGGTCTCCAACCAGGGCACGGTCTCCGGCACGAATTTCGCCGACGTGCTCACCGACGATCCGGATGCGATCGGCGCTGCAAACCCGACCGTAACCATCATCGATCAACCTGACGTGACCGTGGCGGTTTCACCCGCTTCGGTTTTGGAGGACGGAACAGACAACCTCGTCTATACGTTCACGCGTCAAGGGTCGACGGTTAACCCGCTGACGGTGAACTTCAGCGTCGGAGGGACAGCCACCTTCAACACTGACTACACGCAGACGGGGGCGGCCACGTTCAACACCACCGCCGGAACCGTGACCATCGCGGCCGGCAGTGCCACAGCGATTGTGACGCTCGATCCGACTTCGGACATCACTGTCGAATCAAACGAGACAGCGATTCTGACTGTCGTTGCAGGCACGTCCTATGATGTTGGCGTTCCCGCATCGGCGACCGGCACCATCACCAACGACGACACGGACGTGACGGTGGCAGTGGCGCCATCCTCAGTAGAGGAGGACGGGGTGCCAAACCTCGTTTACACGTTCACGCGTAATGGCGTGACCACCGGCCCACTCACCGTCAACTTCACAGTCGGCGGGACGGCTACCTTTAACACCGATTACACGCAGACGGGCGCGGCGACGTTTAACGCTACCGACGGCACCGTGACGTTCGCCACCGGTAATACAACGGCGACCGTGACGGTTGACCCGACGGCAGACAACATAGTCGAATCCAGCGAAACAGTGATCCTGACGTTGGCGACAGGGACGGGCTACAACGTAGCTAATCCCAGCACCGCCACCGGCACGATCAATAATGACGACGCGGAAGTGACCGTGGCAGTCGCGCCGTCATCGGTTGATGAGGATGGGGCAACGAACCTCGTCTACACCTTCACCCGCACGGGCGACACCACCGGCGCGCTGACTGTGAACTTCTCGGTCGGCGGGACGGCAACCTTCAACACCGATTACACGCAGACGGGCGCGGCGACGTTTACCACAACCGATGGCACGGTGACGTTTGCCGACGGCAACGCCACCGCCACGGTGACGGTTGACCCGTCGGCCGACGTGACGGCCGAGCCGGATGAGACAGTGACCTTAACGCTCACTGCGGGCACCGGCTACAACATCGGCACGCCAAGCACCGCAACGGGAACCATCAACAACGACGACACCACCGTATCAGTGGCGGTATCGCCGTTGTCGACCACCGAGGACGGTGCGGGGAACCTCGTCTACACGTTCACCCGTAGCGATTCCAGCGGCGCGCTCACCGTTAACTTCTCGGTCGGCGGAACGGCCACCTTCAACACTGACTACACCCAGACCGGCGCGGCGACATTTACTCCGCCAACCGGCACGGTGTCCTTTGCTGATGGCAGCTTGACCGCGACGGTGACCGTTGATCCATCAGCGGACACCACGGTCGAGCCTGACGAGACGGTGATCCTGACGGTGACCGCAGGTGCGGGCTACGCCGTCGGCGTCCCCGCTTCAGCGACTGGAACAATCACCAACGACGACACGGACGTGTCGGTAGCAGTATCTCCGCTCTCGACCACCGAGGACGGTGCGGGGAACCTCGTCTACACGTTCACGCGTACCGGCGTTACCACCGGCGCGCTAACGGTCAATTTCACGATCAACGGAACGGCCCTCTTCAACACCGACTACACGCAGACCGGTGCAACCACGTTCGCCCCGCCTTCGGGCACGGTGGACTTCCTCGCCGGCAGTTCGACGGCGACCGTGACGGTTGATCCGACGGCAGACAACAGTCCCGAGGGGGATGAGACGGTGATCCTGACCGTCGCTGCTGGCACGGGCTACAACGTGGGTGCGCCCAGCTCGGCGACCGGCACTATCACCAACGACGATTCGTCCGTCTCAGTAGCGGTGGCTCCGTCCACGGTGGATGAGGACGGGGTGCCAAACCTCGTCTACACGTTCACCCGCACCGGCAACACCACCGCCGCGCTGACGGTGAACTTCACGATCGGTGGGACGGCCACCTTCAACACCGATTACACGCAGACGGGCGCGGCGACCTTCGTTCCGCCCAACGGCACAGTGATCATCGGCGCCGGCAACTCCACCGCAACGGTGACGGTTGACCCGACAGCGGATGGAACGACCGAGGCAGATGAGACGGTGATTCTGACCGTTGTTGCTGGCACCGGTTACGAGGTCGGCGTTCCCGACTCGGCCACCGGCACCATCAACAACGACGATAACGCCGTGACAGTGGCGGTATCTCCGTTGTCGACCAGCGAGGACGGTGTGACCAACCTGGTCTACACGTTCACTCGTGGCGATGCCAGCGGTGAGCTAACGGTTAACTTCTCGATCGGCGGGACGGCAACCTTCAACACTGACTACACCCAGACCGGCGCGGCGACATTTACTCCGCCGACCGGCACGGTGACCTTTGCTGATGGCAGCTTGACTGCTACGGTGACCGTTGACCCATCAGCGGACACCACGGTCGAGGCTGACGAGACGGTGATCCTGACGGTGACCGCAGGCGCAGGCTACACAGTCGGCGTCCCGGCTTCAGCGACGGGAACAATCACTAACGACGATACGGACGTGTCGGTAGCAGTTTCTCCGCTCTCGACCACCGAGGACGGCGCGGGGAACCTCGTTTACACGTTCACGCGTACCGGCGTCACCACCAGCCCGCTAACGGTTAACTTCTCGATCGGCGGGACGGCCATCTTCAACACTGACTACACGCAGAGTGGTGCGGCCAGCTTTACCCCGCCCACCGGAACAGTGACCTTCCTCGCTGGCAGCTCAACGGCGATCGTAACGGTTGACCCGACGGCTGACGGCGCTGCCGAACTCGACGAGACGGTGATCCTTACCGTGACGGCGGGGACGGGCTACAACGTCGGTGCGCCGAGCACGGCAACCGGCACCATCACTAACGACGACACAGAGGTCTCGGTAGCTGTATCGCCGTCCTCGGTACTTGAAGACGGTGCGACCAACATGGTCTTCACGTTCACGCGTGTAGGCATTACCTCGGGCGCGCTGACAGTGAATTTCGCGGCCAGTGGGACGGCAGTCTTCGCTCCCCCGGGCGGCGATTACACGCAGTTCGGAGCGGATACCTTCACCAACGGCGGTCCCGGCACAGTCACATTCCTGGCCGGCAGTTCGACCGCGACCGTGACGGCTGATCCGTTCGGCGACGCATTGCTGGAGCCCGACGAGACGGTAATCCTGACGGTGACCGCAGGCGCGGGCTACACCGTTGGCACGCCGAATTCGGCCACGGGTACCATCCTGAACGACGACAACAGCCCGCCGACTATCGTGGTTGGTTATGGCCAGTGTGGCGGCGGCCCGTCGACCGGCACGCTTAACCTCCTCGTCAATGACGTGGAGACAGCACCGGGCAGCTTGACTCTGAGCGCGACCTCGTCGAACACCGCGGTGGTGCCACTCGGCAACATCTCGTTCGGCGGCAGCGGAGCCAACCGCACAGTGACGATCCAAGCCTTGTCGCAGAATAGCGTCCAGTTCTCTGACGTCACCATCACGGTCAGTGACGGTACATTCACGAGCTCGATCAATATCAGAGTCATCGTTGGTACCAACAAGAGCGAGACGATCAACATCGGCACCACCACGGTGGGCACCGATATGATCTTCGGCGGCAACGGCGACGACACCATTAACTCCGGAGCCGGCAATGACCTGGTCTGCGGCGGCAACGGCGGTGGCGTAGTCAACGGCGGGCTCGGCAACGACACGCTCGACGGTGGCAACGGCAACGACACGCTCCGCGGTTCGGACGGCGATGATCTCATCTTCGGCGGTGGTGGTAATGACACCCTCGAGGGCGGGAACAACAACGACACAATCGACGGCGGCACTGGCACCGACATTCTCCGGGGTGAGAACGGCGACGACACGCTTACCGGCGGGTCGGGTCCCGACTCCTTCAACGGCGGGCCGGGTAACGACACGGCGACCGACTTCAACGTCGGCCAGGGCGATACCAAGGATATATCGGTAGAGATCGCCTCGCTGTTCTTCGGTGCAAACGATTGGAGCGGAGTGTTCGCTTACTTCGCCCCACCACCTCGGTATTGGATCAGCCCACTCACGCCGGAGGCGTACCTTACGTCTCGTTACTACGTGTTTGGCGATGGTCCAACTAACCGCAACAGGCAGTAGTTCAACCTAAACCAAAGGAGCGCTCGAGGAAACTCAAGCGCTCCTTTGCCTTTTCTTCAAGCCACCGTTAACCTAATCCAAATAAGATAGTGACGAAGTTTCAGAACGCTGCCGTTGCTGGCCGTCAGCTCGCAGATTCCCTACAGAAATATCGCGGTTCAAGTGAGACGATAGTCATCGCAATTGTGGCTGGCGGCGTGTTTGTGGGGGCAGAAGTAGCTCGCGAACTGAAGCTTCCATTTGAGCTGCTGTTCATCCGCAGGCTGATGGCGCCGTTTGGACCACAGAACGTTCTGTGTGCGACGAATGTAGCCGGGACGATCGTAGTTGACGAGGAATTAGCGAAACAACCAGTCGAGCCAGGTATGGACCATGCGATAGCTGATGGAATGAAGCAGTTGTCAGAGCGCGAGCGTTTTTGCCGTGCGGGACGGCCGCCGGTTGATATCTGCAAGAAGCAAGTCATCATCGTCGACAACGGCATCCATACTGGATCGACGATGCAGGCAGCGATTCGAGCCGTTCGCAAACT
Source organism: uncultured Acidobacteriota bacterium (assembly GCA_963728575.1). Taxonomy (GTDB): domain Bacteria; phylum Acidobacteriota; class Blastocatellia; order Pyrinomonadales; family Pyrinomonadaceae; genus PSRF01. The sequence goes on along the minus strand of CAVSKT010000011.1, from coordinate 74,361 downwards.
AGAAGTCAGAAGAATCATCGCGGCCATACCAGTTTCGGATCTGAACAGCCGCGATGTGATCGATAGTTCTGCTGATGAAGTTGCATGCTTAGCGTGGCGCGAGAAGTTCGGTCACGTTGGACTTTGGTACCACGAGTTTGTTAGACCAACGAACGAGCAGATTTTGAGTTTGTATTTGAACTTTGAGGAGAATGATTGAATGAGTGAGTTTCAGACCGCAGCGGATTTCGAGAAATGTTTGGACACAAACTTTCGCGTTGAGCTCGTGTCGCCTGGGCCGATTGAGCTAAAACTGATTGCGGTTATACCACGTAAAAGTGAGCCACACGAACAGGCCGGGATGGAGCGCTTCTCGGTAGTATTCTCCGGTCCAGCGGATGTCTTTTTACCGCAGGGTACCTATCGCGTAACTCATCCGGAAATGGGAGAAATTTATATCTTCCTAGTGCCGCTTGCACCGGAAGCAGGTGTGTTTAAGTATGAAGCCGTGTACAACTACTATCGACCGGCTTAGACCGGATTAGCAGAATCTCCAGGACTCTGTCCCGGCAGCCATTCCATGTGCAGGTATCCACCGACGTCCTCGATCGTTTTGAATCCGAGACGCTGATAGAGTCGATTGGCATTGTCATTCAGCATAAAGACCATGTGTCGCAGAGGTTTGTTAGTACGAGTGGCCTCGTCCATCAACTGCTGCAGCAAGTGTGTTCCAACTCCGCGATTTTGAAATTCATTGAGAATCGCGATATCAAGCAAACGGATCTGCGTGTCATCAGTTCCCACCCAAATGCGGCCGGCCGGAGTGCCGTTCACAAGAATGACCTCATAGCGCGCCGAAGGATAACGCGCCTCATATTCTTGTTTCTGCATGGCGTACTGCCAGCGAATAAACGCGTCCTTTTGACTATCATCCCAATCGACTTGAGCGAGTTCGGCAGCACGCGAATTGGCGTAGACGCCGATCAGGAATTCCTGATCGGCGTCAGTAACCGGACGAAGCGAGATGTCGATGCTATCGGACGTGGTTGATGACGGCTTCGTAGAGGAATTCATTGTTTTCAGATTTTTGCCGGGTCAGGAACAGAGCAAATTTGCCGAGGCGAGGATGGCTGATCTGATGGATAGAAGTCAACGGCGGCAGTTCACTGGAAGCCTTGAATAACAACGAGAAACTGTCCGTTGATTGAGCCTTTGATGTTAAGCGGTTTTTAACTTCATGTTTCTTAACCTGGTCCAAACGTAACGCAACGCTTTCACCACGGGCATTGCGACCTTCAAAAATGTCGCCAACATAGGGAGTGAATGTTGCCGCCGTGAAAAGAAACACGGGATCCTGCTGCGCTTCAACTGGGATGTCACTGCGGGTGCCGGTCTGGGCCAACCCGGCGCGGGCACTGGCTACTAAAATACCCGCGGCGACCGCAGATCTACACACATCTCGTAAGAAGGTCCGACGTAAAATTGTCATTTGATTTTTGTCTCCTGGACCCCAGGACGGGGTCTTGCGGTTTTAGAACGGCAAAGGGATATGCCGAGGCCAGTCTATCTTCAGTTATCCGCGGCTGCCAAGAAGAATTATTCTGGAACTCGACTATTCAAATTCCAGAAAACTATCAGCAGAATTGCTCAACAAAACCGTTTGTGGGAGTTGTTACGTTTTTGTCAGGAATGTTGCTATTTGGTCTTGTAATTCGGCCCAACGAGGTTTAGAATCCCCCCGCTTCAGTTTTTGAAACAGACCCCAGGCCAATCAGGAAGCTACAGTCTGCCCTCCCGACCATTCTCAAACTAATTCGAGAGTTCGGGCGTCGTAACGACAAAATCTGAAACACGACTTACCTATTAGTTCGCTAAGTTTTACTACCCCTTTTAGGAGGAGAAATGTCCGAACCTTTTCTTAGTGAAATCAAAATCGTTTCCTTTAACTTTCCACCCAAAGGATGGGCCCTGTGCAACGGACAGTTACTGCCGATCAATCAGAATCAGGCTCTGTTCGCGTTGCTGGGCACCACCTACGGCGGAAATGGTCAAACTAATTTTGCCCTCCCAAACTTTCGTGGAAGAGTACCGATTCACGAGGGCAATGGGCACAATCTTGGAGAGGCCGCGGGTTCAACGGCTGTGACGGTCAATATCCAGCAAATGCCCACCCACAACCACTTCGAGATGGCCCAGCCTACGACGAACAACAGTCAGTTGGCGGCCGCAAACGCCTTTATGTGCCAAGCCTCTAACGTGTACCGTACTGCCGATAACCTGATAACGTTGAATCCCGCATCGGTAACCAATGTAGGTGGCAGTCAACCCCATAACAACATGATGCCCTACCTGGTGCTGAATTTTATTATCGCGTTACAGGGTATCTTCCCGTCGCAAAACTAGAAGGAGAAGAAGCATGCCTGAACCTTATGTTGGAGAAATTAGAATGTTTGCGGGCAACTTCGCCCCTAACGGTTGGATGTTCTGTGAGGGACAAACCCTGCCTATCGCAGAAAACGAGGTCTTGTTTCAACTAATCGGAACGACCTACGGCGGCGACGGCGAAGAGACATTTAATCTGCCTAACCTGGCGAGTCGCGTCCCAATCCATATGGGAACCGGACCGGATGGCACCACTTATCAGATTGGAGAAATGGCCGGCACCGAGCAGGAGACTTTAACCGTTCAACAAATACCTATACACACGCATCCCCTGGTGTGTTCATCCGCTGGCGGTAACCTTAACGCCCCCGCAGGTAATGTCACCGGTGAGTCGGCGGCGGTCAAGATCTACTTTAACGACACTCCTACGGCGCCAATGAACGCTCAGGCGGTATCACCTACCGGTGGTAGCCAGCCACACGAGAACACGCAACCGTTTCTCTGTATCAACTTCATCATTTCATTGTTTGGGGTCTTCCCCTCGCAGACGTAAGGAGAAAAAATATGTCTGATCCGTTTGTAGCTGAAATTCGAATGTTCCCGTTCAACTTTCCGCCCAAGGGCTGGGCTTTTTGCGACGGGCAGTTACTGCCGCTGTCTCAAAACACCGCCTTGTTTTCTCTTTTAGGGACCACCTATGGCGGTGATGGAAAATCCACTTTTGCACTGCCGGATCTTCAAGGCAGCGCACCGATGCAACCGGGACAAGGACAAGGTTTGTCCTTGCGAGACCTGGGTGAGATGTCGGGTGTTGAGAGTATCACCCTACTCACGTCGGAAATACCGATACACACGCATGGCCTACTGGCGTTCATTGATCCTGCGACCGTTCAGATTCCGGTTGCTAATCAAAGCTGCTTAACCCGCTCGTCAGGAGGAAACGCTTATAGCACCAGCAACGCGGGCCTCGTTGCGATGGCTCCACAAACACTTTCCCTCGCAGGCGGGGGCCTACCTCACAACAACATGCAGCCGTATCTGACAGTTAACTTCTGCATAGCGCTACAGGGCGTATTCCCACAAAGGCCTTAGCGGTCGTTTTAACCAAAAAAAGCGCCAAACGCATGAGCTATTTATGCGTTTGGGCTTTTTTGTGCCCTTTCGTACCCAAAAATGTTGACTGTATGTCGGTCCTTGCCATAAAGTCGGTTTGTCTGTGCGCAACGCCTACCAAGCCTGCGTTGCATTTGTTTGTCACAATTTGGCATAGCTCAAGAATCTAGCTGCTCACAAGTGCGTCTATTCGCTCAACGACCGCTGTAAATCCACATTTCTCTCAGAGGACTCAGATGAACCACTCATTGCCACACCCGCATCACCTGTCAAGAACAGTTATCGCCTGTCTCATTACTTGCTGGATGATTCTGAGTCCACTCGCTCCGCTCACTTACGGTGCGCCGAAGGCGTCGAGACAACCCGAAACAGCCTCTAGCCTCGAGCCCGCTGCTCCGTTCGCACCCGATATCTCGGCTACAAAGGTCGATTCATTTCCCGACCTGGATGCCGATGGTAAGGCCGCGCCGGGCGAGACGATCACTTACGACGTCAACATAACTAACAATGGTCCAGACGACGCCACAGATGTGAATTTCTCAGACACCATCGATGCCAACACAACGCTCGTCCCTGGATCTCTAAAAGTTTCTCCACTCGCGTTTCCGGATGTTTTCGCCGCGGCCCAAAACACTCCGCTCGTCGTCGGCGCTCCCGGCGTTCTGACTAACGACACAGGTCTTCCTGCACCTACCGCAGTTGCAATCGCAGGTGGTGCAACAGCGCAAGGCGGAACTGTAACGCTCAATACGGATGGAAGTTTTACTTATAACCCGCCGACTGGTTTCGAAGGATCTGACTCTTTCACTTACACAGTAACAAACGGATTGACACCAAACGATTCCTCGCTTGTAACGCTCAACGTCGATGCTCCGCCAAGCGTTACCGCTACAACTCCCACTAACGGCGCCACTGACGCAGCACAGAATACAAATATCACCATTACGTTTAGCGAAGCCGTTAACGTCACTGGCGACTGGTTCCAGATCTCTTGCGCGAACACCGGCGTTCGTAATGTCGCCGATACTAGCGTAACTGGTGGTCCAACTACATTCACGATCAATCCGACTACTGATTTTGACGCTACCGAACTCTGCACGGTCACCGTATTCGCGGCACAGGTTTCCGATCAGGACCTAATCGATCCGCCTGACAACATGGCGGCAAATTTTGTTTTCAGCTTTACGACGACCGCGCAGGAACTCGCGCCAACCGTCAGTGCGACAACGCCAACGAATGGCGCAGTCGACCAGCCAACGAATACTGACATCACGGTTACGTTCAGCGAGCCGGTTAACGTAACGGGGGAGTGGTTCTCGATTGCATGTCCAACCAGCGGAGCTCGCAATGTCGCCGCTACCGCAGTGACGGGTGGTCCAACAACATTCACCATCAATCCCAATGTTGATTTTGCGCCCGGGGAAGTCTGCACCGTTACGATCGTTGCAGCCCAGGTCGCTGATCAGGACAGCAACGATCCGCCGGATAACATGGCCGCCAATTTCGTGTTCAGTTTCACGATGGACAATGCGCCGGCCGTGACCGCTACAACGCCAGCCAACAACGCCACCCAGGTTGCGAACAATACGAACATCAGCATCACGTTCAACGAAGCAGTTGACGTGACCGGCAACTGGTTCCAGATCGTGGGCGCGACCAGCGGTACGAAGAACGTTGCGGACACGGTTGTTACTGGTGGTCCAACTACGTTCGACATCAACCCCGCTGACTTTGCGAACGGTGAGTTAGTCACAGTTACTGTCTTTGCCGCACAGGTCAGCGATCAGGACACGAACGATCCGCCGCAAAACATGACGGCGAATTTTGTCTTCAGCTTCACGATCGATCAGGCGCCATCAGTTACGGCGACAACACCTACTAACGGCGCCACGGGCGTAGCGATCAATTCCAATGTCACTATTACTTTCAGTGAACCTGTGAACGTAACAGGCGAATGGTTCTCAATTGCGTGTCCGACTAGCGGAGCGCGCAACGTCGCCGCCACCGTTGTGACTGGTGGTCCGACGACCTTTACGATCAACCCGAACGCCGACTTCGCGAATGGTGAGGTCTGCACGGTTACTGTCAACGCAGCGCAAGTCACGGATCAGGACAGTGGTGATCCGCCTGACAATTTGGCGGCGAACTTTGTCTTCAGTTTCACCACAGTCGACGTCGCGCCTACCGTCACGGCTACTACACCGACCAATGGCGCCACCGATCAACTGACGAATACGGACATCACCGTAACCTTCAGCGAACCTGTCAACGTAACAGGCAACTGGTTCACGATTGCGTGCCCGACCAGCGGAGCTCGCACCGTCGCTGCCACGGTTGTGACGGGTGGTCCAACTACATTCACTATCAATCCGAATGTTGATTTCGCGCCTGGGGAAACCTGCACGGTCACGATCGTCGCGACTCAGGTGACCGATCAGGATAGCGTCGATCCGCCGGACCAAATGGCGGCAAACTTCGTCTTCAGCTTCACCATGGACGCTGCGCCAACGGTCACCGCTACTACGCCGACTAACCTCGCGACGCAGGTGGCGAACAATACGAATATCACGATCACGTTTAGCGAACCGGTTAACGTCACTGGCAATTGGTTCACCGTCACGGGCGCCACCAGCGGCACGCGTAACGTCGCGGACACTGTTGTGACGGGTGGTCCAACCACGTTCACCATCAATCCGAATACTGACTTTACGAATGGTGAGGTGGTCACTGTAACTGTGGTCGCGGCTCAAGTCTCCGATCAGGATGCGAACGATCCGCCGGAAAACATGGCGTCGAATTTCGTGTTCTCATTTACGATCGACAACGCGCCCGCAGTGACAACGACAACGCCGACGAACGGCGCAACGGGTGTCGCCGCGAACACCAACATCACGATCAATTTCACGGAGAGCGTTAACGCCACGACGGCCTCGTTCACAATCGAGTGCCCGGCGCCAGGAAACCTCCAGACCTTTACTCTGAGTTCTTCGCCGAGCAACACGTTCACGCTCGATCCCGTTTCAAACCTGCCGGAAGGTGTCATCTGCACCGTGACCGTGCTCGCAAATCAGATCACGGACACTGATGCCGGCGATCCGCCCGACAACATGGTTGCCAATCATGTGTTCAGCTTCGCCATTCCGCCGCGCGCGGTTGACGACGCACGCAATGCGACCGGCAACATTCGCATCCAGACTGCCGGCCGCTCCGGTTTCAGCACGTTGACGAACGACATTGGCCCCGGCATCACGGTTACGGCTTTCGACGCGACGTCGTTGCGTGGCGGTCAGGTGAGCGTCGCCGCAAACGGCACCTTTACCTATAACCCACGCGCAGGTTTTGAAGGCGCGGATAGTTTCAACTACACGATCACCAATGCTGCCGGTAGCGACGTCGGCACCGTAAACATCACGGTGGCCGGTATGATCTGGTTTATCAATACAGCTCCACCGGCAACAACATGCGCGACTTTGAATGGCATCTGCGGTCGTTTGTCTGATCCGCTTACATCGCTTCCGGCATTCGAAGCCGCGAACGGCGGCGCCACCTCAGTTGGCGGCGACGTTGTGGACCCCGAAGCCGGCGATCACATCTTTATCTTCACAGGGAGCACCGGCTATGTTGGTCCATTGACGCTCGAGGCAAACCAACGAGTCATCGGCCAGGGTGCGCAGCAGACGTTGCAGACACTTTCGGGCATCACGCCTGCAACGGACAGCGACTCATTGCCATCCACAGGTGGAACAAGACCCAGCATCACCACGGGTGGCTTCAACGTTGTTTCAAACAACCAACTCTATGGTTTGAATTTTGACGACACGAACTCGACCGCAATCAACAGCGTTGGGAACGTGGGTACGTTCATCATTGCCGACATTGGCATCCTGAACGACGCGTCGAACGGCGCCGGCATTGTTCTCGACGACGGAGGCACGTTCACTGCGACCGGTCTCAACACGATTCAAACTCGTTCGGGCGTCGGTCTGAACGTCACTAACACGCAAATTAGCAGCAGCAACATCACCTTCCGCAGCATCACCGTCGGAAACGCAACCGCTGATGCCGATCCGGCACAAGGTATTCTTTTGAACAACACTGGCCTGGCGGCAGGCAACGGTGGATTGATCGTAACCGCCAATGGCGGTACGTGTACCGAGGCCACTCCAACGTGCACGGGCGGTCGCATCCAGAACACCGTTGGCGGCGACGTCGATCCAGTAGCGAGCGTTCCTGGCGGCACCGGCATTTCGTTGAGAAGCACGAAGGCCGTCTCGCTCACGTTGATGAGGCTCGACAATCACCAAAACTACGCCATACACGGTACGAACGTTCAGGGCTTCACGCTTTCCAACAGCGTAATCAACGGAACAAACGGCACGAACGTGTCGAGCCCATTCCGCGACAGCAGCATGAGGTTCGACCAGTTGACCGGTACGAACTCGATCACCAACTGTGTGATCAGTGGCGGCTTCCAGCATAACCTGCTGATCGACAACCAGAGTGGTACGTCACAAATCACCGTCAATGGCAACACGATCAAGAACACAAGCGCTGCCGTTGGCGACGACGGTTTCCAGCTCGAAGCGGAGACGACTGCTGTCGTCAACGCTTTCATCACCAACAACACGTTCCAGGCTCACGGCGGTGACCACTTCAACTTGAGCCTTATCAATAACGCCGACGTGGATTTGACCTTTACCGGAAATGCGTTCTCCGGTGGTCACGCAGTCGGATTGGGCCAGGGCTTGTTTATTCTCGGCGCCAATTTCAACGGCACCTTCAACTACGACGTCTCGAGCAACGGAACAGCCGCAGTTCCGTTAGTAGGAAATCGCCAGGGCGGCATGATCCACGTGAACAAGGGAAGCGGCACTGGTACATTCAGTGGTCGCATCCAGAATAACTTCGTGGGTAATGCAGCCGTGGTCAATTCCGGTTCGCTTGAAGCTTTCGGAATTATCGTCGGCACACGCGGAGCAGGCGGCTCGCACACTACGCTGATCGATAGCAATACCGTGCGCCAGTATGAAGACCGCGGTATTGTCAGTGAAGCTGGTGAAGGCGCGGCGGCGTTGAACGCGACGATCACGAATAACACCGTGTCGAATTTCGCCGATGCTACAAACTCGTTGCACGGTATCCATTCCGACAACGGCATTAACGTTAGTGACACAAATGCTGTTTGTATGGATATTCGCGCCAACAGCGTGGCCACAGCAGGTAATGAGCCTCAGGGCGGCGTTGACATCCGATTGCGCAAGGGACCACAAGCGGGACTAAATTTGCGCATACCCGGTCTGGTCGGCACGAACGCGGCAGCCGCGACGGCGAAAGTCCAGGCGGACAATCCGACTGCTACTACCGTAAGCGTCACCGGCGCGAATTTCACGGGCGGCGCAGCTTGTACGCAGCCGACGTTACCCGCCGGACCAGTAGCTCCAATGTCTGAAGCTACAGCGTCAGTCACTGCGAAACCGGTTGAATCAATCAATACTGTCGCAGTGGCGTCTGGACCAACTACACCGATCGCGAAACGCGACATGGGTACTGCGCTTCGCAATTCGGTCAAGCCTCGCTTCGTAACCACCCAGCAAGTGAAGGCGACGCAGGACAAAGCGCCTCGACGCGGTATCAACGTGAAGCCTCGCGTTTCCGTCCTTGCAGGTGAAACAGTCAGTCATTCGATCGGAACCCTGCGTGCGGGCAAGACGGTCCACATTCAATTCCAGGTCACGGTCAACTCGCCGTATCTGGGAGGCGAAACAGTCTCCAACCAGGGCACTGTTTCCGGCAGTAACTTTACTAGTGTCTTGACTGACGATCCTGCAGTCGGCGGAGCCAACGATCCAACTCAGACTCCGATCCTGCAGACTCCGAACATTTCAGTCGCGGACGCTCAGGCGAATGAACCTGCATCGGGCTCTACGCCGATGCTGTTCACGATCTCGCTGTCAGCGCCTGCGGGTGCGTCCGGTGCTTCGGTCCAATACGCAACCGCCGATCAAGCGCCTGCGGCCGATCATGCGGTGGCTGGAGTTGACTACACAGCAGTACCACTTACGACCTTAAACTTCGCAGCGGGCGAACAATTCAAGACCGTAACAGTCAACATACTTGCCGACGGAGTTGGATCGGAGGTTGATGAAACCTTCCTGCTCAACCTGTCGAACCCGACGAACGCGCTCATTGCTGATGGCCAGGCTGTCGGGACGATCAAGCAAGGCAACGCCGCCGGTACGTTCCTGATTAGTGAAATACGCACTTCAGGACCGGGCGGAGCTGGCGACGATTTCGTCGAGGTTTACAACAACAGCGACACGCCGCTAACGATCGCTGCTTCGGATGCATCAGCCGGTTTCGGATTGTTCAAGATGGGAGCTGATTGCACTGCGACACCGGTTCTCATCGGCGTGATTCCAAACGGCACAGTCATTCCGGCGCGCGGACACTACCTATTCGTCGGGTCTGCCTACAGTCTCGGCAACTACGGCGGTACAGGCGCGGCGGCCGGCAACCTGACCTTGTCAGAAGATATCGAGAGTGACGCGAACGTTGCGATATTCAACACGTCGTCTGTCGCTAATCTCTCGTCTGTGACTCGACTGGATGCCGTCGGCTTCGGCAGCAACACTGGCGGTAACTGCGACCTGTTGCGCGAAGGCACCACGTTGCCTCCGCTCAGCGGCAGCACACTCGAACACAGTTACGTGCGTGATGAGTGCGGTAAGAAAGGAAATCCGGCGATCTTCGGTCCATGCCCGTCGGGCTTCCTGCCGGTCGACACAAACGTAAACAACGACGACTTCATCTTCGTTGATACGGCCGGAACCAATACCGTTGCCGGTCAACGTCTGGGAGCGCCTGGTCCGCAGAACATTGGCAATCCGCTCCTGCGTAACAGCACGATCACGACCTTGCTGCTCGACTCGAACTTCGGTGGACCAGCGACGCCAAACCGCGTACGCGATACGAGTGCAACGGGCGTGGCTCCGGCTGGCACACTTTCTGTCAGACGGCGCTTTGTGAACAACACGGGCGCGCCTGTAACTCGACTCCGCTTCCGCGTAGTTGACATTAGTACTATCGCGGTAACGCCGGGAGTTGCTGATGTGAGAGCAATAACATCCACTGACGTGGTTGTTAGCGGAATCACAGATGCGGCTACGTGCGCGGCTTCAGGAGCAGGTTCTGCGCCGTGTACGGTCACCGTCAGAGGAACGACGCTGGAGCAGCCACCCACACAAGCGGTCGGTGGTGGTCATAACAGCTCGTTGAGTGCGGGAACGATAACGTTGCCGACGCCTCTGGCTCCGGGAGCGAGCATCAACCTGCAGTTCATGCTGGGAGTGCATCAGTCAGGCTCCTTTAAGTTCTTCTTCAATATCGAAGCCTTGCCGTAACCCGCGAAGCGGGCGAAAGCATAAAGCCTGGGGCGTAAGCCCCAGGCCCTAAGTTTGAATACATTCAGCCCGCGAAGCGGGTGTCAGCCTGAGGGCTGCCGCCCGCCTCGCGGGCTCTTGTAAATGAGAAATTATTAACCTGGGGCTTACGCCCCAGGCTTTACGCTTACACCTGCTTCGCAGGTCTACCCTTTAACTGAAAGTGGCTCTGGTTCGGGTTGGCGTCCGCCGCGTGCGGAGTCCGGAATCATTGGCGGTGGGTTTGCTACGAGAACTTCAAGCGCGGCGTCGACCACTTCACTGATACCCGACACAAACACGAGCTGAAGATCGTTCTTCACGTCTTCCGGGATATCGTCGACGTCAGCTTCATTTCGACTCGGCAGGATAATTCGCTTGATGCCCGCGCGGTGCGCCGCGAGCACTTTTTCTTTCACGCCACCAATCGGAAACACCAATCCTGAAAGCGTGATCTCACCGGTCATCGCCGTGTCTGGGCGAACGCGACGCCCGGTGTACAACGAAGCCAGCGCCGAGGTGATCGTCACACCCGCGCTTGGTCCATCTTTCGGAATCGCGCCCGCAGGCACGTGCAGGTGAACTCCATAATCTTTAAAGAACTCGGGCACGATCCCAAACTCCGCGGCGTGTGACCACAAGTACGACTGCGCCGCTCGCGCAGACTCTTGCATCACTTCGCCGAGTTGCCCCGTGATCGTCAAACCTCTGCCACCCGGCAGCAGCGTCGCTTCGATGAACAGAACTTCGCCGCCCATCTCAGTCCACGCCATTCCCGTCGCCACACCCGCGGGCAGCTCCTTGCGCGCCTGCTCGGGATAGAAACGCGGTGGTCCAAGATACTCGCGCACTTCCGCTGCGGTCACTGTAACTGACTCAGCCTCACCCTGCGCGACCTTCAGTGCGACTTTGCGAGCGATGCTCCCGATGTTTCTTTCCATCTGGCGCACGCCTGCTTCACGCGTGTACCGCGCGGCGATCAATTCAACCGCGTCGTCAGTAATTTGCACTTGCGCCGAGTTGAGCCCGTTCTCGGTCGTTTGCCGCGGGACCAGGTAGCGTTTTGCGATCTCGAGTTTTTCACGATCGCTGTAGCCGGCGAGGCTTATGATCTCCATGCGGTCGCGCAGTGGCGCCGGAATGGGACCAAGCTGGTTTGCAGTCGCAATAAAAAAGACGCGCGACAGATCGAACGGCAGATCGAGATAGTGATCGCGGAAAGAGTTGTTCTGTTGCGGATCGAGAATCTCGAGCAGCGCTGCGGCCGGATCGCCGCGATAGTCGTTGCCGAGTTTGTCGATCTCGTCGAGCATCATCACCGGATTGTTTACTCCCGCGCGGCGGAACGCCTGGATGATCCGTCCCGGCATCGCGCCGATGTACGTGCGACGGTGTCCGCGCAGCTCAGCTTCATCGCGCACGCCGCCCAGCGACATCCGCTCGAACTCTCGTCCCAGCGCGCGCGCGATCGATCGACCAAGCGAGGTTTTGCCAACTCCCGGTGGACCAACAAACAGCAGTATCGGACTCTTTGTGTCGGGGCGCAGTTTTATGACTGCAAGAAACTCGAGAATCCGTTCCTTTACGTCTTCGAGCCCGTAGTGATCTTCGTCGAGAATGCGACGCGCTTCCGGAAGGTCCAACTTATCTTCAGAGGACTTGAGCCACGGCAATTCCAGAATAAACTCGAGGTACGTGCGAATGACATGGTAGTCAGGCGCGGCCGGCGGCAGACGTTGCAAACGTTTCAACTCACGGTCGGCTTCAGTGCGAACTTCTTCCGGAAGCTGAGCTTTCTCGAGTCGCTCGCGCAGCAGCTCAGTTTCTGCTGCTTCGCCGGTCTCGTCTTCGCCAAGTTCCTTTTGAATGGCTCGCATCTGCTGGCGCAGAACATAGTCGCGCTGCGCTTTATCCATTTCTGTCTGCGCTTCAGTTGCGATCTTCGAACGCAGTTGCAGAATTTCAAGCTCACGAGCAAGACTCGTATGCGCGAGACGCACAAGGTCATCAACTGTCTCGGCTTCGAGCATCTTCTGCTCTTCTTCAACGCCGAGATTGAGAACCGACGCGAGAAAATACGACAGCCGCACTGCATCAACAGAACCGAGCACCGCAATTCGCACTTCAGGAGGAATGTTCGGCAATAACGTCATTGCCTCCTGAATCATCTGCTGCAAGTTGCGCTTCATCGCCTCAGTTTGTTCGGCATCGATGACGCGCGGCTCCGGAAGGATCTCCACCGTTGCACGCAGGAACGGATCCTCCTGCTTCCACTCGATCACGCGAATGCGTTCAGTGCCCTGCGCCACGATCCGCATTCCATTCTCGACGCGCTCCATCCGCTTGATCATGACGAGGGTGCCGACTTCATAGAGATCCGCACCCTTCGCGTCAGTGTCGTCAGATCGATCGGGCCGGACCGTGATCGTTCCTAGTAATTTTTCCGGAGTTGAGAGAGCAGCTTCAACTGCCGCGAGTGAACGCGGTCTGCCGACGCCCAGCGGAACAACAGTCTCGGGGAATAATGTCAGATTTTGCAGCGCGAGAACTGCGACCTCGAACCGTTCGCCCGGCGATTGATTCAATGGTTTCGGACTATCGTCAGGAGTAACTTCTGATCCGATCGGGGGTGTTCCGGCGGCTGGCGGTGCGCTTTCAGTCGATTCGGGCATGAGATTATTCCTGTTCGCTAGACACGTCGATGATCAAAAATCCATCCCGGTAATCGCGTCGTATGGATGCGCCCTCGATTGGACCTGGAAATCTTATTGATTTTTCAAAACGGCTGTAAGTGATCTCCATCTGCTGATAGACGAAATCTTCACGGTAATGCGTGTCGCGTCTACAGCCGCGAACAGTCAAAGTCGAATCACGCAATTCGATCTCGAGCTCGTCGATGCAAACACCAGCAAGATCCACTTTGACAACCCAGCCGTCAGACACACGGTAAACATCGGCGGCGGGATTCCAGAGCCGTCCAGACGGTACCACCCTCCGATCCATGCGGATCAGGAAATCGCGATTCGTGTTTCGCATAGGGAAAAGAATAACATGGATAACACAGATCAGATCCGTGTTATCCATGTCAAATCCGCGTTAATCCTTACCCAAAGATCCGATTCCAGAACGACGCTCCACTCGAAATCTCCTCAAGAGAATCCGCGAGCTCGCGATCGTTATGGGTTTCAGTTGCCACGTCGGCCATGGAAATCATTCCGACCAGGTAGCCGTGCTCGTTACAAACAGGAATACGCCGTACCTGTTTGTTTCCCATCTTGCGAATGACATCCACAACACGATCGTTCGGGTGTGCGGTGGCGATATCAACCGACATGATGTCTTCAGCCCGAGTGCTTGCACAATCCTTGTTGTCGGCAACAGCGCGTATGACGATATCGCGGTCTGTGATCAAGCCAATCAATCTGCCGCGCGCATAATTGCGGCCTTCATATTTTCTTTCTTCCTCGGAGCGGCCATTGCCCGAAGTTGCGTCGTATTCAACTACTGGAATAACACCCGTATCTTCCTGCTTCATCATTCGTGCGCATTCCACGAGCAGTGTGTCGCGCGAGGCAACCGCGAGATCGCGAGTCATGATGTCGCGGCAACGCAACCGGGAACGTTCTGGTTCGCGGCGATAATCGCGCTCTCGCGGTCGTCCGAGATCTCCTCGAATGTCGAACAGCGAGCTACGACCTTCATCACGCCAGCGTTCGCGATACTCGCCGCCATAACGCGGTTCGTCATAATCATAGTCGGCGCGTTCACCAAATCTGCCGCGGCTGAAATCCTGTCGCCGTTCATTCTCAAACTGACGTGGACTGTAGGGCTCATCATACGCGCCAAAATTTTCGCGTCTCATGCGCTCTTCGCGGGGATAATAGTCCTCCCTTTCGTTTTCCAGGTCGTTTCTGTATCTGCCCATTGCTTCCCTCCTTACCAGGAACTCCATTTTGTCGCTCGGGGGTTAAAGGGGATTTAAGCTTACCAGTTAACAACTACATCGTTTCCACCTCCGCGATCAGTTGCACTCGCGAACTGATATCGAGCGAACCGATCTCGATCGGCGTCGACGCTAAATCTTGCTTCGCCACGCCGCGCATTTGCATTTCCATGTATGGCTGCGGAGGTCGTTGTTGAAAACCTTCTTCCTGAACCTCGACGACGCGCACCACTCGACCACCAAGCGCCTGTGCAATCACCTGAGCTTTACTCAATGCTTCGCGTGTTGCTTCGCCGAGCGCACGATCGCGCGCTTGCCGATCCTGGCGCAGCGTAAATGCGATGCCTGAGATGTCGTTTGAACCGGCTTGCGATGACGCATCGATAACACTTCCCAGCCTGTTCAGTTCGTTGAGGGTAACTGTCACGCTGTTGCGCGCTTCGTAGCCGGTGATCGTCGGTGGCTGGCCTTCTTTGTATACGCGCATCGGCTGAAGACTGTAGCCGCTCGTTTTCACTTCGGCTCCGGTTCCCGCCGCGGCTTTTAGTGCACGCACAACCGCCTCAGTCTTCGTCGCGTTTTCCTGCTGTGCATCGAGCGCACGCCTGCCTTGTGTGACCACGGAGATCGTTACAATTGCTGTGTCTGGTTGAGCCTGGACGATCGAATCGCCCGTAATCATGACGCGCGTAATGCGCCGGTTATCGCTCGCCCCAGGCGTTGCGACTCCCTGCTCGATAGGCTTGATCGACTTTGCTTCGAAGGGCGTGCCTTCCATGAACGAGGTCATCACGTCTTTGGTTTCGCCCACGGCCTCGACGTGTGTTTGTTCCTTAAACCACGAGTGTTTTGTAAAGTCTTTTGAGTTAAGGATTAAATATTTGTTGGCGCTTTCGACGACGAGCCAGCCGCCGGCTTCGACAGTTTTTTGTAGTTTGCCGCGGACGGTGATTTCTTTTGCGTGAAGAACGGTCGCAGCACTGAGAACAACGGCCATCAGGCCGGTAATGAGTAATAGTCGCTTCATAGTCTCTCCTCTTCTGGTCCTAGAATCTCACAGCCCGGAGAGAGTTGAAACTGGCCGCGAAGATAAGGAACGCGTGAAAGAGAAAAACTTGCTGGCGACTTAGGATTCTGGTTCCACAAAACGTGTTTTGTTACCATCCATTCGTGCAATCATTCGATACTAATGCAAACGACGCCATTCCATCCGCCGGTCCCAAACAGACTTTGACAGTGGGCGGAATTGACGACCTGCCGCCCGGCACCTGCATTAGTTTTGAGTTGCCTGGTGGCGACGAATTAGCTGTCTACAACGTGAATGGCGAATACTATGCCACCGAGAATTTCTGCCCGCATAAAGGGGCACTACTGTCGGAAGGTGCGTTGTGCGGGCATGTGATTGAGTGTTGGTGGCACGGATGGCAGTTTGATGTCAGGACCGGGGAATGCCTTACCGTGAATGAGAGGATCAAGAGGTATAGGGTGTGGGTGGAGGAGGGCTTAGTGAAGGTGGAGGTTTAAGTCATTGGTCAATTATCATTTGACATTTCTCAATTATTAATTAAGACCTCTGGTTTCCGAAAATGACAAATGATAAAAGCGCGTCGAAGCCGAAGGTCTTAATTAATAATTGATAAATGTCAAATGACAATTGACCAATGATTGGCTTTTCCCTCATCCATCATTCCCGATCGCCTCAACCGGACAGCAGCTCATCGCCTCTTCACACAGCGCCTGCTCTTCCTCGGTCGCGGGCTGTTTGTAGACAAACGAGTAGCTATTCCCATCCGAACGCATAAAATTCTCGGGCGCGGTATCGCGGCACACATCGCAATCGATGCACGACGAAT
Organism: uncultured Acidobacteriota bacterium; assembly: GCA_963728575.1. Taxonomy (GTDB): domain Bacteria; phylum Acidobacteriota; class Blastocatellia; order Pyrinomonadales; family Pyrinomonadaceae; genus PSRF01. The sequence continues at coordinate 57,673 of CAVSKT010000011.1, read as the reverse complement.
CCACGTAAAACGATCCGCACACGTTCTCTTTTACTTTTTCGTTTTTGTCCGGCACGCCAATATGCGATCAGGGGTGTGTCATTTCGTGAGCAATAACTAACTCATCAAACTGTTCGCCCGTAAGAAAACCGAGTTCTATCGCTGAGTCGCGCAAACTGATCTTCTTTTTGTGAGCGTTCTTAGCGACCTGGGCGGCTTTGTCGTAACCGATGTGAGGGTTCAAGGCAGTAACAAGCATCAGGGAGTTTTTCAAGTGCGCATCGATCTGCTCGCGGTTCAGCTCGATTCCGTTTATGCAGAATTCCACGAAGCTGTGTATCGCATCCTTCAGCAGCCTGACGGAGTGAAGGAAGTTGTGAATCATCACGGGCTTGAAAACGTTCAACTCGAAGTTGCCCTGCGATCCCCCAAAACTCGTCGCGAGATCGTTGGCGAAAACCTGGACTGCGACCATCGTCAATGCTTCACTCTGCGTCGGATTCACTTTGCCCGGCATGATCGACGAACCCGGTTCGTTTTCAGGTAAAACCAACTCACCCAAACCGCAACGTGGACCCGATGCCAGCCAGCGCACATCGTTCGCAATCTTCATCAGCGATCCGGCGAGAGTTTTAAGAGCGCCACTCGCGAACACGAGCTCGTCGTGCGCCGACAGCGCTGAGAACTTGTTTGGGTGCGACTTGAAGGGCAGGTTCGTCAGCGCAGCGATCTTCTTCGCGGCTCGTTCGCCAAACTCCGGATGTGAATTCAATCCCGTCCCGACGGCCGTGCCGCCGATCGCCAGATCGAGAAGCCCGGGCATCGCGGCTTTCATACGATCGACATCGCGCTCGACTAAACTCGCCCAACCTCCCATCTCCTGATCGACAGTCATTGGTGTGGCGTCCTGAAGGTGCGTTCTTCCGATCTTCACAACGCCCGCAAACTCGTCCGCCTTAGCCTGGATCGCATCGCGAAGGTCAAGAACGCGCGGGATCAGTTTGTTCAACTGTTCCGCGGCGGCGATGTACATCGCGGTCGGGAACGTGTCGTTTGACGACTGCGACATGTTGACGTCGTCGTTTGGATGGATTGGCTTCTTGCTTCCCATTTCGCCGCCGGCCATCTCGATCGCCCGGTTCGAGATCACCTCGTTGGCGTTCATATTGGTCTGCGTGCCGCTTCCGGTCTGCCAAACGCGCAGAGGGAAGTGCTCGTCCAGGGCGCCTTCGATGACTTCATCACAGGCGCGCACGATGAGCTCCGACTTCTCATGAGGCAATTTGCCGAGGTCCTCATTCACCAGCGCTGCGGCCTTCTTGAGAATGCCCAACGCGCGAATCATCTCGCGCGGCATCTTGTCGTCGCCGATGTTGAAGTGGTGCAGCGACCTTTCGGTCTGCGCGCCCCAGTAGCGATCGGCAGCCACCTCGATCGCGCCCATCGAGTCGGTTTCTGTTCGGGTTTTCTTTGCGGATTGTTCAGGGGATTGTTGAGCCATCATCGATTCAGATCTTGCCACAAAAAAGCACAAAAAGCACAAACGATTTGAGCATTCCGCTCAAAAACATTTGTGCTTTCAGTGGTTGCTGACCAAAGACGGGCGGCCACGAGTGCCGCCCCTACAAGTTAACGACCTATCGCATCGCCAACATCTTCGATTGCTTCACCAACTTTTCGCCGTGCCTTGCCGAAGCCTTCTTCGACTTTGCCGCCGGCGTGGTCGGCGCGACCTTCTGCTTCGAGCTCATCATCGTCGATGGCTCTGCCGATAGTTTCCTTCGCTTTACCTTTTGCTTGATCCAGTTTTCCTTCTACCTCATCCCTGTTTGGTAAACCCATGTGTTAACCTCCCTTTTGTTTTTGTACTTACTCGGTCCGAACGTGCTCGCCTCCGAGTTCATTCAGCAAGTCTTCAAGTCGATCGACTTCCTCATCTGATTGCGCTTCCACGCCGATCAGGATGCCGCCGCCCTTAATTCCCGCTTCGTAAACCTTCGCGCGATACTCTGGAATTCCCGCTCCGATCAAAGCTCCGATTAATCCGCCCGTCGCGCCACCAGCGCCCGCGCCCGCGAGTGCTGCTGCGATCGGACCAGCGATTACAAGGTTGATCCCGGGGAGAAACAATGTCGTTCCCACCGCGGCGATTGCGGCAAGAACCGCACCGACTGCGCCACCCGTCGCTGCGCCGATACCCAAGCCATCGGCTGCGTGAGTGCGTGTTTGCAGAGCAAATTCTTTGGATCGAGTAGCGTCAGACATGAGCACGCTGATGTCGTCGCGCGAGTAACCTCGCTTCAATAGCGCGTCGACCGCGGACTCAGCAGCTACTTTGCTCTTAAAAAGTGCTGTAACTAATTTTGCGTTTGGCTTGGCCATACAAATCCTCCAACAAACAGTCTTCTGGTGACTGAACGGCAACAGTCGTGCCGAGCCAAAACGTGAAATTGCTTGATATTTAGGTGCTGGTGCTGTTTGAGTTTCGTACGGAGTGAGCCACGGATGACTCGGATTAGATCCGGATTTCCTTCCGTTTTATCCGTGTTTTAATTGATCGATTTTGGCCGCCAGGATGAAATCGTTTTCCGTGAGCCCGTCGATCTTGTGAGTCCAGATCGAAATCTCCGCTTGTCCCCATCCGAAACAGATATCCGGATGGTGACCCTGCTCTTCCGCAAGCTCGCCGACGCGATTCACGAACGCCAGCGCCTCGCGAAAGTTTTCAAACCGGTAATTCTTTTTAAGATGATGCTCATTCACTACTTCCCATCCCTCGAGCTCCGCAAGTAGCTTTGCGATCTCTTCGCCTTGCAGCGGCGGCACACCGCCACGACACGGCACACAATCTTTGAGTGATAATCCGCTCATACGTTCTCCAGTGCTCTCTTCAACATTGCGATCTGTCCCGCGTGATAAAGATCGTGCTGCACGCCGCCATGCAGCGTCACGTAAACACTCGAAAACGGCGTGTTCGGATCTTTGATTACCGGTTCGTTCAATCGCGACTCATCAAGAGTCGTAATCGCGTTCAACAGTTCACGATGATTGTCGACCAATTCTTGTTTCGTCCGTTCCCACGCCGCGTCGCTCGTATCGACGATCGGTTGCCAGTCTTCGGCATCGGTGAGTTGTGCGGGATCACCTTCGAGACGTCGTCTGCACGCGCGTTCCCACGCGGCGATGTGCAGAGTTAATTCCCAGATCGAGTGAGCGCCAGGAATCGGATGCGAAGCAGCTTGTTGTGCAGTGATGCCGTTGAGTAACTGAAGCACTGATGGTCCATGCCAGGCCTCGCCGTCAAACGCGCGTCGAAATTGATCTCGAATCCGTTCGACTTCAGTGGTCGAACGTTGTTCCTGCGGCGTCATGTTTGAATCCTCCGGTGCTCCAGATTCTACAATTTCCTGTCGTAGCGTGATAGGCTACGCGCCAAGTCTCAACTGTGTCGAAAGAAAAACAAAAGCTGAAGCAGGTTGCGATTTACTGCGACGGATCGAGTCTTGGTAACGGGCAAGTCGCGAGTCGCGCCGCTGCGGTGGCATTGTTAGGGTACAAAGGTTTCTGGCGCGCGGTGGGCGAGTATCTGGGCGTGGCGACGAATCAGCAGGCTGAGATCGCCGCGGCCGCAGTTGGACTCGAATCGTTGAAGCAGTCGTGCGAAGTGAAAGTGTTCACTGATTCGCGTTATGTTGTCGAAACGATGAACGGGCGCTTCCGGCGCAAGGCAAATCTGCCGTGGTGGGAACGACTCGACAAAGCGGCGTCGCCGCACAGAGTCCATTGGGAGTGGACGCGCGGACACGCGGGACATGTACTTCAGGAGGCAGCCGACAACGCTGCTCGACGCATCGCAGCGGCTGGGCACGTTGAAGAGTCGATCCTGCGCGACGCTGTGGACTCGGTGGGCACGGTCGAGTCTTAACAGAACCGAGCGCGGTAGCGCCGGGTCAAACTTCATCGCGGACGCTGTAATCAAATCACCGACCCGGCGCTACCGCGCTCGGTTCCGTTTTTTGCCATTGATTCATATAATTCTGTCTCCCCTTTATCGACGACATCTGGATTGTTACGGAATAGTGTTTCCCACGATAAGAATCAAAGCTCTATTACTGCTAATTGCAGCCGCGCCGCTCATAACTTACGCCCAGGATCCATTTCGCGGCTGGCAGTGGCAAAACCCTCTTCCGCAGGGAAATTCGATCAACGCGATCAGATTTGCCCCGGACAAGAAGCGCGGTTGGGCCGTTGGCGCCAACGGTGTTGTGCTCACGACCAACAACGGCGGATTTGAGTGGCAAGAGCAACTTACTCCCGTCGAACACGACGCTTTACGGACTTTACGTGAAAGATCGCTCGCGCGTCGTAATCACGGGCGCGCGCGGCGTGGTACTGACGACTTCAAACGGCGGCGGCAGATGGGTGGTGCGTGAAACCGGTATTCGCGATCATCTCTTCGCCGTCACTTTTGCGCCCAAGAATCACATGCTTGGATGGGCGGTCGGCACCTTTGGTTCGATCATCGCCACCACTGACGGCGGCAAAACGTGGAAAGCTCAAGCGAGTCAAACATCATCGCACCTGTTTTCGGTCGCGTTTACCGATGCGAAACATGGAATCGCAGTCGGCTCACACGGAACGCTCCTCACAACATCGACGGGTGGGGCAGAATGGAAACAATCAAACAAGCTGACTGACTTTGCGCTTACAGGCGTCACCTTCACGAGTGAAAAGAAGGCCATCGTCGTCGGTTATCGCGGCACGATTCTCCAGACAGAGGATGGTGGTGAAACATGGACCAGCAAAGACGCGCTCGTCACGACCGATCTCTACTCGGTCTTCTTTAGTGACGAACTGCACGGCTGGGCCGCAGGCGACAGCGGCGTCGTGTTGACCACTGGTGATGGCGGTAACATCTGGTTGCCCGTTAACGTGCGAACCGGTCCGAAACTCACAACGCTTTACTTCTCAGACGAGTCGCTCGGATGGGCGGCCGGCGCTGATGGACTCGTCGTGCGCACTGACGATGGAGGCCTGTCGTGGCACAGGCTCACCGAAGGCGGGCGCGACGATCTCGCGAACATCTTTTTCATCGACAACTCTCGCGGTTGGGCAGTCGGCGAACGTGGCAAAATCCTTTTCACAAACTCGCGGCGGTAAGAATTGGACCATCCGGCCGTCGGGAACGACAGCGTCGCTGAACGCGATCACGTTCACGAGTGAAAAGTCCGGATGGGTTGTTGGAGACAAAGGAACGATTCTTCATTACAGTCAATGGCGGCGTGACGTGGGCGACGATGACGAGTCCCGCGAAAGAAGATCTGTTTGGAGTTTCGTTTGTTTCGGACGGACGTTGGGTGGGTCGTCGGTGCGCGCGGCGCGATCTGGCATACGAAAGACGAAGGCGTGAGTTGGCAGTTTCAACAGTCCAACTCGACTCAGTTGGCTCGAAGACGTTAAGTTTGTCGATGCGTTGCATGGAGTCGCGGTCGGATCGGGTGGCACGATCCTGCGCACGAAGATGGTGGCGAACACTGGAAACGCGTCGATCGGAATCTGAAAGAATGGCTTTATGCGGTTGCCTTTGCCGACACGCAACGCGGTTACATTGTCGGCGCGCGCGGCGTCATGTTGAGAACTGACGACGGTGGTGAGACGTGGAAAGATCTCGAGACTGGCATCAGCGGAAACCTGTTTGGAGTTGCGCTGGCGAATCGTAACGATGTGCTGGTTGTCGGCGATCAGGGGAATATCATTCACAGCAGAGATGCGGGGCTAACGTGGGAAGTGCAGCCGTCGATCACGAGTGCGTCGCTGTTCTCGATTGCCTATCGGGGTGGAACTAACGTTTGGGTTGCGGGACGTGGTGGCGCGATTCTGCGGCGTGTCGATCCGATTGCGACAGTGAGTTTGCCGGTGACGAAGTTGCCGCCGGTGTTAAGGGGCGGCTCGCCGAAGCTGGAACGAAGCGATTGATGCTGAGGATATTCCGAGAGCTGTGCCGCCGAAGAAGCCGGTCAAGCCTTAAATACTAGCCACGAAAAGGTACAAAAAACTACAAAATGGATTTACTAATTCTGTGTTTTTTGATGCCTTTTCGTGGCTAATAATTATATCTAACCGGGTGTTCTTTCGCGTAGGAGTACGCGCAGTACGCGGCGACGATGTGGCAGATCCAGCCGAAGCGTCCGCCAGTGCCAGCCCCAGAATCCCGGCATAAACATCAACCACAAAATTCCCGCCAGAATGCGGCCGTTGTAAAGCTGCCCGACGTCCCGGAATAATCAAACTCAGAATTCCTGCTAAAACCGGATCGCGCATCGTATCAAGCTACCTCCACAGTGGAACCTCATACGACGAGCCGCTCGGTTTTGTTCGTTTAACGCTCGCTATCGACGCGCCGCACGTCAACTATCTCGCCGCGAAACGTCTTGAGCATCTGCTGAACGATCGGACTGTTTTCAGCCATCTCGCGTATCCGCTGTTTCTCGAGCCGCTCTTCGTCCTCCCGGCTCAATGGCTCTCCGTCGGCCTCAGGATCCTTCACCAGGATCGTCAAGCCGATTTCTTTGCCGGTGACTTCGCGACATGCATCACGCAGAAACTTCATGTTGTCAGGCTTCGAAAGCGTATCGCGTGAGCGCGCAACTCCGGCGCAAACTCAACACGAAGCTCACCATCTTCAAGCGCCGTTGTCTGCGCCGCGTCGAGCGCAGCGACTAGCAACATCTTTCGCTGACGCTCCAACACAGCTTTAACTCGATCGACCGTCGACAGCGTCGCCGGCGCGCAAAGGCGCTTCGAGTTTTTCTTCGCGTCTCGGTTTCGAGCGCCGGAGCAACGGCCGCTGCGGCAAACGACGATCCCGCCGGTCGAGAGCTCGCAGAAGGATTCGTCTTGCCCGGTGTACTCGAACCACTCGCTGAGCCTGAGGATGTTTTAGCCGGCGACGGTTCGTTCGCCGAGATTTTTCTCGAGCGTCGCGAGTCGATGAATGATCTCGCCAATGGTTTCGACGCCGCGCAGCTCCATCAGCTTTACTAATCCGATCTCCAACTGGTAACGAGGCTGAGTTGCGGCGCGAAGCTTTGTTTCAGTTTCAGCAAGCGAATGAAAGAACCGAACCAGGTCCGACTCTGAAAACAATTCCGACTGGCGTTTCAATTCCTGTGTTTCGCAAACAGCCGACTCGAGCAGCTCTTCATTTCCGGACACTTTAGTCACGAGCAGATCGCGGAAGTGCGCGAGCAGATCGCGGCAGAAGTTTCGCAGATCATGACCGCGCATCACGATGTCGTCGACAGCCGCGATCGCTTCAGCGGGTTTGTTTGACGCTATACTGTCGATAATGCGTTTGAGAATGTCCGCGCCTGCGACGCCGAGCGCCATTTCGACGTCTTCTTTCTTGATCTTTTCGCCCGCGAAACTGATCACCTGGTCCAATGCTGATTGCGCGTCGCGCATCGAGCCTTCGCCAGTGCGCGCTATCTCTCGCAACGCGTCATCTGGAATCGAAATCTTTTCAGCCTTCGCGATCAGTTTCAGCCGCTCGAGAATCTTTGCCGTCGCGATCGTGCGAAACTCAAACTGCTGGCAGCGTGACAGGATTGTTTCGGGAACTTTATGACGCTCGGTGGTCGCCATGATGAAGACGACGCGCGGTGGAGGCTCTTCCAGAGTTTTCAGCAACGCATTGAAGGCTGCCCCCGAAAGCATGTGAACTTCGTCGATGATGAAGACCTTGTAACGATCGCGCGCCGGAGCGATACCCACGCTCGCGATGATCGCCTCGCGCACGTTGTCGACGCCTGTGTTTGACGCTGCGTCGATCTCCTGCACGTCGATCGAGCGGCTCTCGGTGATCTCTCTGCACGACGAACACTGATCGGGATCGTCAGAACGGCAAGGCGTGGGCGTCGGTTGTTTGGCCTTGTGGCAATTTAATGCTTTTGCGAGGAGACGAGCAGTCGTTGTTTTGCCAACGCCGCGAGCGCCCGAAAAGATGTAAGCATGATGAAGCCGCTGGTGCTCGATCGCATTGCGGAGTGTGCGAGTGATCGGTTCCTGGCCTGTTACTTCGTCAAAGGTCTGAGGGCGCCACTTGCGGGCGATAACTTGATAGGTCATTTATTGGGTTTAGGACTTGAGTTGTGGCCAGACCCCGGACTTTCCCGCAACACACGCTGCCGTTGCTACCGTTGCTCCGTTCCCGGCCTGGCGGGGTTCACAAGGCTTGCGTTGTGCGGAGCCCGGGATCTGATAAAGCTAAATCTCTGTCTTACGATGCGCGAACATCCGCAATAGTGCGTTGATGCCGAGATGAAGCAGCGCGTACGCGATTATCGCAACTACGATGGGAAGCAGCAACGTGTGCCCGCCATCGGTGCGAGGACTCGCGACAATGCCACGAAAAGGCTCGTAAAACGGACTGCTGACCGTAACGATAAACTGCACAAACCCGGCGGTGCTGCGAGCCGCGAGCAACGCCAGAAGAAATCGCATTCCGAGCAGCGCGTAGATTACCCAGAAAATGTAATCGACGACTTGCGATACGCGCGCGAGCGATCTCGAACGTTCAACTTCGCGCTCAGTGTCAACGACCTCGTTAACTGCTTTTGAACGAAACTCGCCGGCGACCTGATCGATCTTTTGCGACTCACCGGGCACCGCTTTACTGCCGCGCGTTCACCGATCTCGGACTGGACTTCGCCTTCGACCTGACTCTTAACTGAATCGTGCTGCGCAGCACGCCGCGCTTCTTCAATCGCTAACTTATCGTCGCTCATCGATTTCCCCCGAGCTGAAAGAATCTTGTGTTGGAGGGCGTCGGGGGAAGCGAGAAATTTCTGGCGGAGAGGGTGGGATTCGAACCCACGGAACGGTTTCCCGTTCACAGCATTTCCAGTGCTGCCAGTTCAACCACTCCTGCACCTCTCCTTGCAGAATGCTTAAGAGAATCATTGCCATTTGTTATTTGACATATTGACATTGTCATTTGGTCATTTGAAGACCTCCGGCTTCTTGTGATTGTGAAAAGGCCGAAGGTCTGAAAATGGCAAATGATAATTGTCAAATGTTGCAAATGACAAATGACCAATGATTCTTTTTACTGGCGGAGAGGGTGGGATTCGAACCCACGGTGGCCGTTAACCCACTCCGGTTTTCGAGACCGGTGCACTAATCCACTATGCGACCTCTCCGCGTCTTTATTCTGTGTTCTCCTGCTTCGGAAAAACTCCTGCATCAGCGCGCGGCATTCATCTTCCAAAACGCCCGCGATGATCTCAATCCGGTGATTCAAAAAATCTGTGTCGCAGATGCGGAACCGGCTCGTCACTGCACCTGCTCGTTCATCCGGCGCGCCGTAAATCAAACGTCTCACTCGCGCCTGTATCAAAGCTCCTGCGCACATCGCGCACGGCTCAATCGTCGAGTAAACATCCACGCCGTTGAGCCGGTAGTTTCCCAGCTTCCTGGCAGCTTCGCGAAGAGCAACGATTTCAGCGTGGGCCGTGGGTCGCAGTCGGTTCGCGTGCGGTTCCCGCAGACGGCGACAAGTTGATTTTCGCTGACGATACAGGTGCCGACGGGAACTTCGCCGCTTGCCTGCGCTTCTCGAGCAGCAGCAAGAGCCTGCCTCATCCAATGCTCGTCAAAATCAGTCTCAAACAACGAACGGCCACTATAGGGCGCACGTGGAAACAGTGTCAAGGCGACGTTCTTTGTGTGTTTTGTGGCTATACTTTCTGTTGTTGTGCCCGTTTTGCGGCGCAGCGTGCTATTATCAGTTTCCGGAGTTTCCGCGCCCCAGTCTGGACGGCGCTCCCCATTGAATCAAGTCAGATGTCCACCGAAGCAAGTCAAAGAGGTAGCGGTCCATTATCGACAGACAGGGTTACCGGGCGGCTTAGAGGCCCGGCTCCGGCGGAGCCCTCGCTCGATTCTTCGACACAGTCGCCGGCGAACCTCATGCGTCGCATGTCGCCCGCTGAATTCAACACCGCGATGATCCATTTCTATCGCGGCGAAGTGCAACGCTCAAACACCTGGCGAAATCGTCTCGATACCACGACAAACTGGGCTGTCATCACGGCAGGCGCTACGCTTTCGTTCGTCTTCAGCTCCAACAACAATCCCCATTTCGTTATTCCGATCAACTCGATACTGGTCGCGATCTTTCTATTGATGGAAGCACGGCGTTATCGTTACTACGAGATCTGGTCGAGCCGCGTGAGGATTCTGGAGACTGGCTACTTCGCAAACCTCCTCATGCCTGAAAACAGGCCGGCTGACGAAGCGTGGGCGGAACATCTTGCGGCGGATTTGACTACTCCTCACTTCACCATCACGGAGTGGGAAGCCGTCGGGCGACGTTTGCGTCGTAACTATCTGTGGATCTTCGCGCTGCTCGCTTTGAGTTGGAACCTCAAAGTTTATCTGCATCCTTTGCCGGCGCGCGACTTCAACACTTTCATCGATCGGGCCGAGGTTGGCATCGTTCCCGGCTGGATCGTGTTTGTGGTGGGAATAGTTTTCAATGCCGCTGGTGCTTGGTTTTGCGATCGGAACGCTGCGACTGCGCGAAGCGACAGGCGAAGTGTTACCGAAACACGAGTTCTCATTGCGACCGTTGAAACGAATGACGAGTTGGACCGCGGCGCCATGACGACGCACGACAGTACGTGCGAAACGCGCGCGCCAACGTGTGCGCAGCCGCGATACGCACGACCGCAGAGTTCAAAAAGATCGATATCTCCGAAACACCTGATAAAAGGCGAAGAGTAAGTTAACCTTTGCGATCTGCCGATTAGCCAGCAGATTTGTACAGATCGAGTGTAATCTGTGGTTAAGTATTCGGTATGTATTCGTATGCTTGAACTCAACGGTCAACAACTTACTCTCCAGCAAATCGTAGACGTCGCGAAAGGCAGAGAACAGGTTGTTCTCGCGGCGGATGCGCGCGTGCGTGTAGAGCAAGCGCGCAGGGTGGTCCAGGATATCGTCGACGCAAAAACGCACCGTCTATGGAGTCAACACGGGTTTCGGCAAGTTGTCAGACGTGAGTATCGATGAGTCTGACTTGCGGCAGTTGCAATTGAATCTCGTGCGGAGTCACTCGGTTGGTTTGGGTGATCCGCTATCTGAAGACGAAGCTCGCGCGATGTTGTTGTTGCGAGCAAACGTGCTGGCTTCGGGATTTAGTGGCGCGCGGCCGTTGGTGATCGATACGCTGATCGCGATGCTCGAAAAAGGTGTGACGCCGGTGATTCCGGAAAAGGGAAGTGTCGGCGCGAGCGGCGATCTGGCGCCACTCGCACATCTGGCGCTCGCGGCGATCGGCGAAGGAGAAGTCTTTTACAAAGGCGAGCGCCTGCCAGCGGCAGCGGCTCTCGAGCGAACACAAATCGCGCCTCTTCAGTTGGAAGTAAAAGAAGGCCTCGCGCTGCTGAACGGAACGCAGGCGATGGGTGCAGTCGGCGCGCTCGCGCTTCATCGCGCCGAACGACTCGTCCGCTCGCGGACGTCGCAGGTGCAATGGCGCTCGAAGCGCTGAAAGGCACGCCAGTGGCTTTCGACGAACGCATCCACACAGCGCGTCCGCATCCGGGGCAGTTGGCAGTCGCCGCTCACCTGCGAGAGTTGCTGCGCGACAGTGAGATACGCGAGTCACATCGTCGAGAATGATCCGCGCGTGCAGGACGCGTACAGTTTGCGTTGCATGCCGCAAGTGCATGGTGCGATTCGAACGGCTTTGAACCATGCGCGGCAAGTAGTCGAGATTGAAAGTGGCAGTGCGACTGATAACCCACTGGTCTTTGCGGAGAGTGGTGAAGTGCTCTCAGGGGGAAACTTTCACGGCGCTCCACTCGCACTTGTTTTTGACTACGCCGCAATCGCTTTGACAGACTTGATGAGTATCACTGAGCGGCGCATCGATCGTTTAGTTAATCCCGATTCAAACGAGGGTCTGCCTCCATTTTTGACACCACAGCCCGGCATATCTTCGGGATTCATGATGTTGCAAGTGACGGCGGTCGCGCTCTTGAACGAAGCGAAGGTGTTGGCCCATCCCGCGAGTATCGACAACGTGCCCACCGACGGTGGCAAAGAAGATCACGTTTCGATGGGTATGACCTCGGCGATCAAGCTTCGATCGATCGTGAAACTGGCGGAGATGGCGACGGCGATTGAATTAATGACTGCCGCACAGGCACTCGAGTATCACGCGCCGCTCGTGCCCGGGTCGCGGTGTGAAGCAGGCGTATGAGATCGTTCGAAAACTCGTCACGCCCGTGACTGCCGACCGCGTGATGTCGGGTGATATCGAGAAACTTGCAGCAGCGATCGTGCGTGGCGATTTTGCGACGCTGTAGGTAGGATCAGTTTCACGCAAAGGCGCAAAGGCACAGAGGAGGCGCCAGGTTTTCCTTTGCGCCCTTTGCGTCTTTGCGTTGAAAATTCTTTGGAGGAGAGCATATGGCAAACGGAATGGACGAACGCAGGAAAGGTTTGGAAGACGAATACTTTCGTCGCAAGGACCGGGAGGCGATCGAGAAGCTGCGCGAGAAGATGAAGGTGGCGGAAGAAGCGAAAGCTGCCGGCACGTCGTCGATGCGCTGCCCGCGTTGCGATGGAAGCCTGGCGGAGAGCAAGTTTGAAGAAGTTTTGATCGACACGTGTGACAAATGTGGTGGCGTCTGGCTCGATTCAGGTGAGCTGGAGCAACTGACCCGGAAAGAGGGTGGCGGATGGTTTAAGCGGCTGGTCGGTTCCAAAGAATAGTCGATGGACCACAGAGTGATTCACGCGCCGCGCGGCGCGCAGTTGAATTGTAAAGGATGGCATCAGGAGGCCGCGCTTCGCTGCCTGATGAATAACCTCGACCCTGACGTCGCCGAACGGCCGGATGAATTAATCGTCTACGGCGGCGCCGGGAAGGCGGCGCGCAATTGGGCGTGTTTCGATGCGATCGTGCGTGAGTTGCAGGCGCTCGAGAACGACGAAACACTGCTGGTCCAATCGGGAAAACCCGTCGCCGTATTCCGCACACACGAGCACGCACCTCGCGTGCTGATAGCCAATTCAAATCTTGTCGGCGCATGGGCCAACTGGGAACATTTTCACGAGCTCGAACGTCGTGGCCTCATGATGTACGGCCAGATGACTGCCGGTAGCTGGATCTACATCGGCACACAAGGGCATCGTGCAAGGCACATTTGAAACGTTTGCGGCGATGGCTGACAAACAGTTTGGCGGCGATCTTTCCGGGAAACTCGTCGTGTCAGGCGGCATGGGTGGAATGGGCGGCGCTCAGCCCCTGGCCGCAACGTTGAATGGCGCGGTGTTCCTCGGCATCGACGTCGATCCGGAGCGTATCGAACGACGCGTTCGCACCGGATACTGCGATCGTCTCGCACTGACACTCGACGAAGCACTCGATATCTGTGACGACGCACTCGATCAAAAGCGCGCGATCTCCGTCGGGCTCGTTGGGAATTGCGCGGAGGTTTTGCCGGAGCTTGTACGGCGTGGAGTGAAGGTCGATGCAGTTACCGATCAAACGAGCGCTCACGATCCGTTGAATGGCTACGTACCTTCGGGTCTCACTTTGAGTGAAGCCGCGGATCTTCGTAAACAAGATCCGACGGCGTACGTTCAGCGTTCGATGGAGTCGATGGCGCGGCACGTCGATGCGATGCTGGAGTTGAAACGCGCGGGCGCGGTGGCTTTTGATTATGGAAACAACATTCGAAAGCAGGCGTTCGACGCGGGTTGCAAAGACGCGTTTCAGATTCCGGGTTTTGTGCCGGAGTACATTCGACCGTTGTTCTGTGAAGGTAAAGGGCCGTTTCGCTGGGTCGCGCTTTCCGGTGATGCTGAAGACATTCGCAAGACGGACGATCTCGCGCTCGAGATGTTTCCTGACGACAAAACATTGAATCGCTGGCTGCGTCTCGCGCGCGATCGTGTTCACTTCCAGGGATTGCCCGCGCGTATCTGCTGGTTGGGCTATGGCGAACGCGCCGAGATGGGCGAGGCGATCAACGATCTCGTGAAGCGTGGCGATCTGAAGGCGCCCATCGCAATCGGTCGCGATCATCTAGACACGGGTTCAGTAGCATCGCCTTTCAGGGAAACAGAGGCGATGAAAGATGGATCTGATGCCGTGGCGGATTGGCCCATCTTGAATGCCCTTCTGAACACGGCGAGCGGCGCGAGTTGGGTGTCGTTTCATCACGGCGGCGGCGTTGGGATTGGCTATTCGTTACACGCAGGGCAGGTCTCGGTTGCGGATGGAACTGACGACGCAGCGAAGCGACTCAATCGTGTTTTGACAAACGATCCCGGCCTCGGCGTCGCGCGGCACGTAGATGCTGGATATGAGGAGGCGTCGCAGACCGCACGCGCAAAGGGAATCAAGATCCCATCCGTGTACAAAATTCTATGATCAAACGCAGGCTCCCGCAGGGCTCTCCTTCTATCGCTCTTCATCTGCGGATCTGCTTTTGCTCGTGTCGAAACAGTGCGTTTCCAGAGCAAATTAGTTAACACGACACTCCCTTACAACGTCATCCTCCCAACGGATTACGACACGTCAAAGACCACTCGTTACCCCGTTCTCTATCTCCTCCACGGTCTAACCGGTCATTACTCCGATTGGGTCACTCGATCCAACGTCGCCGATTACGCCTCCGATTACCGCATGATCGTCGTCATGCCCGAAGGCAACGACAGTTGGTACACAAACAGCGCCACCATCACGACCGACAAATACGAAACCTACATCCTCAACGAACTCATTCCTGATGTGGAGCAACGCTATCGCACGCTCCAGACGCGTTTCGGTCGCTCCATCGCCGGTCTATCGATGGGTGGCTACGGCGCCATAAAATTCGGTTTGAAATTTCCCTGGACCTTCGTTTTTGCGGCATCGACGAGTGGCGCCTTCGTCGTGACGCGCGTTACAGGACAAGAGGCCGGCGCCACTGGCTGGGCCGATTCGCTCAAACTGTTCGGTCCTCTGGGCAGCGAAACACGACTCGCCAACGACGTCTTTGAGATCGTCGAAAAACTAACGCCCGCCCGCATCAGCCAGCTTCCGTATTTCTATTTCGACTGCGGCACTGAAGACGGACCGCTGAACTTTCCGTCTAATCGCGAACTCTCCGCGCTCATGCTCGAGAAGAAGATCCCGCACGAGTTTCGACAACTTCCGGGCGATCATTCATGGGCTTACTGGGACCGGCAAGTGCAGGAGATTCTGAAAATCAGCGCGCAGAAAATGCGCATGCCACCAGCCAAAACCTCGAAAGGCGCACGTGCTTAACTTCGCTACCCAAATCGCGCGTGAAGCGGGTCACCTGCTGGTCCAACGACTCGGAGTCGCGAAGATCACAACGAAGGGCGACATCAATCTCGTCACCGAAGCCGACATCGCGGCTGAGAATCTGATCATCGAGCGAATTCGTTCATATTACCCGCAGCATGGAATCCTCGCGGAGGAATCGGGCGAAGCGGTTTTAGTTGGCGGCAAGCGCAGCGACTGGAAGTGGATCATCGATCCGTTGGACGGAACGACAAACTATGCGCACGGTTATCCGTGTTTCTGCGTTTCGATCGCGCTGGAACACAAAGGAGAGCTCGAGGTTGGTGTTGTTTACGATCCGATGCGCGATGAGATGTTTGCTGCTGAGCGCGGTCAGGGCGCGACGCTGAACGATCGAAAGATTCGCGTGTCGTCAGTCGAGCAGCTCCAGAGCGCGATGTTGTGCACGGGATTTCCTTACAACGTTCGCGAACGACCCGACTTCGCTCGCGAGTTCGCGAACTTCACGATGATCGCGCAGGCTGTCAGGCGCGACGGTTCCGCCGCGCTCGATCTCGCTTATGTTGCGTGTGGTCGTTTCGATGGATTCTGGGAAGACGGCTTAAGCCCGTGGGACATTGCAGCGGGTGCGTTGTTGATCTCCGAAGCGCGTGGAAGAATCACAAACTACCAGGATGGACCACTGGATATTTACAACGAACAAGTCCTTGCAAGCAATGGACTCATCCACGACGCCATGAGGGAAGTTTTGTTGAGCCACTGATTAAACGGATACAAAATCCGGATTTATTTTCTGTGTTATCTGTGGCTACAAAGCCGACGCTATCACTTCCGCCAGGCGCTCACTCTCGCGGCGCGCACACGCCCGCGTTTCTTCATTCGGACATTGCTCAGCGTGGTAGAGCGGATGATAGGTCACAGTCACTTTCCCGGGTCGCGGAAATTTCCATCCCCTGGGCCAAACTCGATTCCCACCTTTAATCGTTACCGGCAGTATCGGCACCTGTGCTTCCAGCGCCAACCGCACTGCTCCAGCCTTAAACCGCTCGAGTGAGCCGCTCGCCGTGGCGCGCCCGCCTTCAGGAAAAATAACCACCGCGCCACCTTCGCGCAGCCACTGCAACGACCGGCGAATCGCCGAAGGATCGCTGCCTTCGAGCGCGAGTGGCCAGGCGCCAAACCACGTCAGACATCTTCCAACGAGTGGCCAACCAAATGCCGCGCTCCACGCGAGATAACGTGTCGGTCGCTTGATCGGAACCGAAAGCCAGAAAGGATCGATGTACGTTTGATGATTTGCCGCGATGATCAACCCGCCGTGCTCCGGAAGATTCTCGAGACCGTAATATTCGATCTTCCAGAACACCCGGCTCACACTCCCAACAACGGGTCTGATTATGTCAAGCGCCCACTGCGGAAACATACCTGTTGAGGTAGTCACTCGTGAAACCTGTTTTTTCACAGGATATGTTCCGTTAGTACTCAAGTGATTCTTATAACGGCCATTCCTTATCGATGAACTCGATGTGAATTCGCGGCACGCCATCGGCCCCGATGCTTCCGGATCGAATAGCCGCGTATGCCGTAACGCGATATTGCTCGCTCGTCAAGCGAATGAAACGTCCCTGCGGAATTTGCAACGTCGTAAAGAGCGTCGCGCCATGGCTGCTGATGTCTTCAGTCACAGTTTGCTCAGTTTGGATGAGTTGAAG
Organism: uncultured Acidobacteriota bacterium; assembly: GCA_963728575.1. Taxonomy (GTDB): domain Bacteria; phylum Acidobacteriota; class Blastocatellia; order Pyrinomonadales; family Pyrinomonadaceae; genus PSRF01. The sequence continues at coordinate 40,654 of CAVSKT010000011.1, read as the reverse complement.
ACCCTCATCCAGCACTTCAATTTTCATATCGACGGCGATGTTATGCCTCGTATGAATGCGCTCATCTTCGGTCGGGAATGGTGTCACTATATCATCAGCGGGCGTCAATGCTTCAAACACGTTGGTGGAAACGTCGTAGCGCTTCCATGGTTCTTTTGCATAACTCTCCGGAGCGCGCTTTCCAATGAAGGCGACCCCGACGTCAAATGTCATTCCCTGATTTGACGTTCTCGCCTTCATGTACCGGACAACAGCCCAGATTCTGTATTGGTCTTCAACATGATCAAACACGCGCAACTGGCGCGGCATCGGGATCGTCATGTAAAGCAAACGTCCCTTTTCAGTCGGACGTTTTAGAGTAAATCCCGCCCCGAAGGGAGTCACATTATTGAGCCTGGTTATCTCAGTCCAGGCAAAATCAAGTGTCTCACGGCCCTGAACCCGCACCGGCAAATGCAGGGCAAGTCGCTCTCGAATTCGTTTCCAATTTCGTTCTTCGCCCATGGGAGCCCGCGGTGGTTGGGGAAGCGCAAAAAGCGTCGGGAGTGCCTACACGAAGCTGTTGATTTTATTAGAGTTTTCGCCTCTTTCGTGTTTGCCAAAAAGGCGCAAAAAAGGCTAAAATACAGGCCACTTTGAATCAGCCGCTTCACCTGTTTTTCTCCCTGAAATCGCGCCAACTCAAGCTCGGTATCTCTTGAAACAGGGACGACTGCGTGGCGGATTGTACTGGAAAGGCTAGTAGATGGAAACCACTTCTGAACGCAACCACATAAACATCGAAGACGAGATGCGGCGTTCGTATCTCGATTACGCGATGTCGGTGATTATCGGCCGCGCGCTGCCTGACATTCGTGACGGCTTGAAGCCGGTCCACCGTCGCGTGTTATGGGCCATGCACGAGCTCGGCAACACTTACAACAAGCCCTACAAAAAGAGCGCGCGCATCGTCGGCGACGTTATCGGTAAGTATCACCCGCACGGCGACATGCCGGTTTATGACACCATTGTGCGTTTGGCCCAGGACTTCTCGATGCGTTATCCGCTCATCGATGGTCAGGGAAATTTTGGATCCGTCGACGGCGATGCAGCAGCGGCGATGCGTTACACCGAGATACGCATGGCGCGTTTGGCAAATGAAGTTCTTGCGGATATTGAGAAAGAGACAGTCACATTTCAAGCGAACTACGACGAGTCGTTGAGTGAGCCGACAGTTTTACCGACTCGCGTTCCCAACCTGCTCATCAATGGTTCCGATGGTATTGCAGTGGGAATGGCGACGAAGATTCCCCCTCACAATATTACTGAAATTGTCGATGCGACTCTGACGTTGCTGAAGGATCCGGAAGCCACGATCAAGGATCTCACGAAGATTGTGACTGGACCTGACTTTCCAACCGGCGGCTTTATCTACGGTCGCGAGGAGATCAGAAAATCATATGAAGAAGGCCGCGGCGTGTTGCAGTTGCGCGCACGCGCGGGCATCGATCGCATCGGACGCGGCTCGCAGGAACGCGACGCAATCGTGATCACTGAAATTCCCTTCCAGGTAAACAAAGCCCGCCTGCTCGAGCGTATCGCCGAATTGATCAACGAAAAGAAGATTGACGGCATTTCCGATTTGCGCGACGAGTCGGATCGAACGGGAATGCGTATCGTCGTCGAGTTGAAGCGCGATGCAGTGCCGCAGGTAGTGCTCAACAAGCTTTACAAGTTAACTCCGATGCAGTCGTCGTTCGGCGTCATCAATCTTGCCATCGTCAACGGCCAGCCACGAGTGATGAACCTCAAGCAGATGCTCGAGGCGTTCATCGAGTTTCGTCGCGAAGTCGTGCGCAAGCGCACGGAATACGAGCTTCGCAAAGCTAAAGCACGCGCGCACATTCTCGAAGGGCTCACGAAGGCGATCGATGCGCTCGACGCGATCATCACTTTGATCCGCAATTCGCGTTCAGTCGATGAAGCGCGACTGTGGTTGCAGGGACAGTTGAAAACGACGAGCGAAGTGACGAAGTGGAAAGGCGTTCCGTCTGATGTTCAACTCAAGACTTACCTGGGCAAGTTGCAGAAAACAATGGACAGTCTTGCGTTCTCCGAAATCCAGGCGCAGGCGATCCTCGATTTGCAACTCCGACGACTCTCCGCGCTCGAGCGTCAAAAGATCACCGACGAATATGAAGGCGTTATCAAGCAGATCGCAGAGCTCGAAGAGATTCTCGGCAACGAGAGATCTCTGCGCCGCGTGATCTCGAAGGAGCTTGAGGAGGTTAAGAAAGATTTTGGTGACGAACGCCGGACAGAGATTGTCGACGAAGGTGTCGAGCTTTCAATCGAAGATCTGATAGCCGATGAAGACGTCGCGATCACGGTTACGAATAGCGGTTACATCAAGCGAACTCCGATCACGACTTACTCGCGCCAGGGTCGCGGAGGTAAGGGCCGTTTCGGCGCTGCTGCGAAGAATGGCGACTTCGTGGAGCATCTCTTCATCGCGTCGACGCATGCGTACCTGATGATCTTCACGGACGATGGCATGGTCTACAAGTTGAAAGTTCACGAAGTGCCGGACGCTGCTGCTTCGGCGCGCGGTAAGGCTGTCGTGAATCTCATCAACATACCTTCCGATCGTCGACTGGCTGGTGTCGTTCCGGTGCGCGAGTTTACCGAGGGACGTCACGTCGTGATGGTCACGCGCAAAGGTGTGATCAAGAAAACGTCGCTTGCCGATTTCCAGAACATTCGCACTAACGGCATCATCGCGATCAACGTCGACGAAGGCGATCGGCTGCTCGACGTGGTGCTGACTGATGGTACAAAACGGATCTTCATCGCAACCCACAACGGGCTCGCGATTCGTTTTGACGAGAAGAACGTGCGTCCGATGGGTCGTGCGACGCGTGGTATGCGTGGAATCGACTTGCGTCAGGACGACTTTGTTGTTTCGGTCTGCCCGGTGTCGGCGGAAGACAAGGAGCGCATGCTCTCCGTCTCTGAGCAGGGCTACGGCAAGCAAACTCCGATCACGACGTACCGGCTGCAATCGCGTGGTGGTAAAGGCGTCATCAATATGAAGACGACCGAAAAGACCGGCAAGGTCGTTGCGGTATTTCCGGTGGAAGACGAGTCGGAGATCATGATCATCACTCAACAGGGTAAACTCATTCGTCTCGAAGCCGCTGACATCCGTAAGACGGGTCGTAGCGCGCAGGGTGTACGATTGATCAAGACCGATGCCGGCGACAAAGTCACGAGCGCTTCACTCGTAGAGGCAGCCGCTGAAGAAGAAACACAGGAAGTGGAATAGAACGGAACCGAGCGCGGTAGCGCCGGGTAAATGAATTGCATAAGAGCGCGCGGAAGCTTGATGCTACCCGGCGCTACCGCGCTCGGTTCTGTTTAACTCTGGGCCTACCCATTCTTCACCGTCTGCGTAGATCTCTTTTTTCCAGATGGGGACCGTCCTCTTTAATTCTTTTATCGCCCATTCGCAGGCTTCGAACGCGGCTTTACGGTGGGGTGCGCTGACGGCGATCACGACGCTGGTCTCACCGATATCCAGTCGACCAGTGCGATGCACGATCCCAATGTGTGCGATATCGAATTGCTTGTGCGCTTCGACACCGAGGCGCTCCATCTCCGCTAACGCCATCGAATCGTACGCCTCATAAACGAGATACTGCGTTTGCTTTCCCTTGGTCCATTCGCGTGCGTAGCCGTCAAGCGTTACTGTTGCTCCACACTCCGGCAGCACAACGCGTCGCGCAACCTGGCCCACGTCGATCCGGTCCGTAGTCAACTCAAAAAAATCGTGACCGGCTCCGCCACTCACGGGCGGAAACACCGCGACCTCATCACCGTCTTTGATTTCAGTTTCCCGCGTCGCGTATTCCTGATTCACTGCAAACAAAAGCGAACGTCCAAAGCGTTCAAGACCTGAATACTTTTCCACGAGAGTTCGAAAAGCACTTCCAACTGTAGCGGGCGCATCAAGCGTGATCTCGATCTGATTCGATCTCGCGGCGTCACGCGCAGCGCCAAAAAACAGCACCCGAACACTCACCTGCGCCGATTTGCTCATTCAAGATCGATCTTTCTGCCGCCGTGCCCGTTGCCCTTCGCGAGTTCGTGCATCCGCGCTCGTTCTTCGTACCCCTTCACGGCGATCGTCAACATCCCGCGCAGACGTTCCAAACGTTCCGACGTCGCACGCAGCTCAAGCAGTTCCTGTTTCACTTCTGCATCGATCTCCATTGCGGCAGCAACAAGAAACGACAGACGCTGAGGTTCGGTGTTTGAAATGTCAGGCAACGTTGCGCGTTCGTCGTTGATCGTGCGCACCGCTTGCGCGATGCGAGTGAATGTATCTGCTACTTCCTTTGCTGGACCAGCGAGGAGCGACTCATCCTCTTCGTCGTCTTCGAAGAAGCTCACCTGTGCGACCAGGTATGGATCACCGCGATCGACGTACGACTCGATCCGAAACCTGATCACTCCGAGTGTCAGTATGTTCGAACGCCCATCGGGGAAACTTTGTGTCTCAGTGACTTCAGCCACACACCCGACACTGCCCGCGGGCGGAACTTCATTCGACGAAAGCGTCGGATCGAAGTAAGTGAGGGCAAAGAGATTCTTTGTCATCTGAATGTCTTCGAGCATTTGTCGATAGCGGGGCTCGAAGATGTGCAGGGGTAGAGGTACGCCGGGGAACAGGACCACCGGCAACGGAAACAGTGGGAGATCTGAAAGCCCACTCACTTTGTCGGATGCTTCACTCACGTGAAAGGGATTATGTCAGAGAGGTTGGTAAATGTCAGTTTGTAATCATTTGTCATTTGTCATTTGACAATTCTCATTTGTCATTCGGTGGCTATCGCCACAAAATTACTGAACATTGTGGAAGCCGAAGGTCTCCAATTGACAAATGAGAATTGTCAAATGACAAATGACAAATGACTCACCAAAAATAATGGCCCCCGCGTCGTGTTGGGCAACGTCTGCGGGGGCCTTCGAGCACACCGCCGGATGAAGAGGGTTTCATCTGCGGTGTTTTACGGACGCCAAAGGGAGTGGCGGCCGGATCTTTCAAAGAATGTGAGCAAACAACTCCAACCTATGCACGGGGGTCAGCTTGCAAATGCTTGCAAGCATGTCTTCGAGCTCGAAGGGTTTGGCAAAAAATCCATCGGCTCCGGCGTCAAAACAAGCCTTGCGCGTTTCGTTTGTGCTGTTCGAACTCATGATCAACACTCGCGATTGCGACAGGTGACCCTTGATGTATTCCAACAATCGCAGGCCACTGGTCGTGGAGCTTTTGTCCGGGGGCATCTGTAAATCCAAAATGGATATATCGGGCTTATAAAACGTCGCACGTCGAATGGCGGTCTGCATGTCGTTTGCGGTCACGACATCGTATTCGTCACACAGCGTCCAGTAGAGTTGCTGCGTAATCTGGGAGTCGTCATCAACGATCAAAATCCTGGGCTTCATTCCGTGAGCTCGTCCTGCCTTCCTGGCTTCAGGCTTGTGCAAAGCTTGTACCGTGGCGCGATTGATTAACGAGTGCCGGAAATAAGCGGGTTTAGGGGCTTGCAATGATTGTTACGTGTCGACGGATGTGAACAGATGAAGATAAGGCGTCTACAACAGTGAACAGGTTAGCCACAAAAAGGCACAAAAGTCACAAATGTGTTTCATTAAATCATTTGTGGTTTTGTGCCTTTTTGTGGCTAATACTGCGGTGGCTTAATGGGCTTTGGCGGCGGTGGTGGCTCGTCGTCTTCGCCGACTTCGTCGACGACTTTCAGCTCGGCTCCAAACTTTTGATAACCACGGAAACGAACGTCGTTGCGACTCTGAAGCACAAACTTCGGATTCACGGTCGTCAGCATGATCTCAGAGTGAGTTGGCAGCAGGTACTTTCGTTCGCTGATGTTGACCCAGTCGTAGTCGATCAAACTGCTCGCCGCAGTGATCGGAAAGTCTGGCGGAATCTCGGTCGCGATCTGTTCGAAACGAAGCACGCGATCCAACTCGCGATCGATCCAGAGTCTTCCGCGCGAGCCGACAATGGCGCGTGCACCTGTGTCAGCTAGACTCAAACTCAGTTGCGAGAAGTCTTTCTTGACTACGTATTCGTAAATAACAGTTCTTCTCGTTTGGATCGTGTCGGTGTCGACCATTCGAAATTCTGTTTTGGTTTCAGGCTTAAAAACATCCGCAAGCGCTGAGATGTATTCAACGCCGCTCGACGACGCGCCTTTCGGAGCATACTTGCTGTAGTCGCGGCTCGACTGTACCTCGGGACCAGCGGGCATTCCATTTACAGTCAGGATCTTGTATTCCTCGCCGACGCCCGCGCGATAACCGACTGCGAGCGTTAGATTATCTTGTGGGATCCAATTAGCGGTCGTGCCGTATGCGACTGAACGTTTGATGATCTGCTTGACGATGAAATCGGGCATCGCATTCGCAGCCGCGAGAGTCACGTTGCGCGTGCGTTCGAGAAGTTCGTTGCCTTCGTTTTCGGACGGAAGGGTTGAAGCTGTAGGGTTTACACGACGTCGCTCGGCTTCTTCGATTGTCCGGCGCAACAGTGAATCGTTTCCGCTCTTCGTCGCGACGAGCGAGCGCATTCCGTCGGTCAGTGGAAAGCCGATGCCGCGTTTGCGAATCTCGTCAATGATTTCGTCCCGCATTTGCGGATTGCGCGGCAGTTGGTAAAGCAGGCTGACGATCTCTTTACTCGTTAGTGGTTTACCGTCCTGTGCAGACACAGGCATGCACAAAAATAACAGGAACAGGAGTAAAGAGACTTTGGTAATGCGGTTCATTGACCTGCCTTCCGTGTCCAATCAGCGGCTACAAAGTTCGAGGACTGATTCTCTCAGAATCTCCGCGCAGCGCTCAAGTTGCTCGACAGGCACAAATTCTCCGGTTCGATGCGCTTCTCGGATGTCGCCGGGACCAATTACCACGACTTCGCTCCCAAGTAACATCATTTGCGCTCCTTCGGTGCCGAATGCAACCGTTCCCGACTCATTTCCGGTCAGTTTCTCCAACAATCTGATGAGAGTTGAATCGGGCAGTGTCTCGAAACCTGAATCGGCGCGGTTTGCGTCAACCTCGCACTCAAATCCGGGATCATTCCGCGTCTCTTCCTGGATTGCACTTTTGAAGAGATTGAGCAGGTACCCGGACGACTGTGTGGGTATCGGTCGCCATTCAAGCGTGAACCGGCACTCACCAGCGAGCACGTTCTTCGCAGAGCCGCCATGAATCAACCCGACATTCAGCGTTGTGTATGGCGGATCGAACGCGTCGTGCTGATCTTCCCGGATTTGCGCGGCGATTTCTTCGAGACGGTTGATAAGGCGCGCTGCGCGAAACACAGCCGACGAACCAAGCGATGGATAAGCACTGTGTGCTTCACGCCCCTTCACGATTACTTCGGCAAGCGAGTAACCTTTGCCCGCGCGAATTGGTTTGAGTGAAGTCGGTTCGCCAACGATGCTGTAACGCGCACGTAAGGGCTTCGCTTCCGCCAACCTCTTTGCGCCGCGCAACCCGATCTCTTCATCAGCCGTGAATATCAACGCGAGTGGTTTCTTCAATCGCGAGAAGTCGATCGTCTCGACGGCGGTGATCGCAGCGGCGATGAAACCTTTCGTGTCGCATGATCCGCGTCCGAAAAGTTTTCCATCACGTTCAGTGAGGTTCGTTGCTTCGTTCCACTTCGGATCGTATGGAACTGTGTCCGTGTGGCCCACAAGTGCGAGTTCAACTTCGCTCACATCAGCGGTAAGCGCGATCAGGTTGATCTTCTCGATTCCGTGCTCATCGATGTAAGGAAAGCGCCGGGTGATCAAGCCCAACGCCTGGCAGCTACGTTCGAGATACTCAACAATCTCCGCATTCGATCTCGCCGAAACCGAATCGATCTTCACCAGCTCAGCTAATCTGTTTTTTATCTGTGTCATCTGTGGCTAAATTCTTCGATGATTGCCTCTTGATCTCGATGCCTTCCATCTTCAACAATCCCTTTCCCCGCAACAACAACATCACGTACCGCCGTCCGCGAAAGTGAGAAGACGATGTTCGCCAGCAAATCATCCGGCGACGATCCAGCGATTGAAGGGTCATCAAGATCAACTGTAAAGAAATCAGCAGGCGCTCCAGGTTCAAGTTTTCCGCCATTGAAGCCGATACTCTTCGCGCCACTCACCGTCGCGCAGTCAAAGAGATCGCGCGGCGCGAAGACATGACGCTCCATTTTTTGCAAACGAAGGTGATACTCGAGCTCGCGTGCGTCTTCGAGCAGATCGATCTGGACCTGGCTGTCAGTTCCGAGTGATACCGGCACGTCCGCATTGAAATAAGCATCAACAGGCACTACACCATCGCCCAGGTTTCGCTCAGTCGTCGGGCACGCGCACACGTTCGCGCCCGCGCGTGCGATCGTCGCGATCCCCTTCGGCGTCACATGAATCGCATGGACGGCAGTGAAGTGTTTGCTGAGCAAGCCTTCTGTCTCGAGTAACGCTACCGGCGAGCGACCGTATTCCTCTATGCAAGCACTAACTTCGGCCCGCTGCTCCGCGACATGCATGTGAACCGGCAGAGCGCGTTCGTTCGCAAAGCCGACAATCGCCTTCAAATAGTCGAGCGGTACAGCACGAACACTATGCGGCGCGACACCAATCCAATCCATTCCGTCGTCAGGCTCTGGCGAGTTGAGTAAAACCTCGAGATTCTTCAAATAGGTTTCAGGTGATTCAATAAAGCGCACCTGTAGCGGGTTGGGTGCAAGTTCATACCCCGCGCGTGCATAAGCCACGCGCAAAAGCGCGATGCGAATGCCGACGTCGCGTGCGGCACGGATTACGTGTCGCGCGAGTAGATTTGGATCGGAGTACGGTGAACCGTCAGGTGCGTTATGAATGTAGTGAAACTCGCCAACAGCGGTGATTCCCGTCAGCGCCATTTCGAGAAACGCCATGCGCGACACAGCGTAAATATCTTCCGGCCCGAGTCGATTCGCGGCGGCATACATCTGCTCGCGCCACGTCCAAAACGTGTCAGTCGTGTTTTCCGAGCGATACTCAGTGCGCCCGCGAATGACACGCTGAAACGCATGCGAGTGTGCATTAATCAAACCCGGCAACAGCGCACGATTCTTCAACCGAACAGCATTCCGCAGATCGGCATTTTCAACGATGATCCCCGCATCGTCACACGCGATCGCGCGATCAGACTCAAAGCGTCCATCTACATACAACAGATCCGGTAACCAAACTCCACTCATTCGTTTTATCCGTGTAATCCGTGTTACGGTTTTACCGCCAACACTTCACGCGCCGCAGTTCTATCGCCCGTACAACTAATTCGCCTTGGTCCATGAAGGTATGTCAACTCAAATCCCAGACTCTCATACAACTCGACGATCCGAGTGGTCGCCTGATTCGAAATCACCACGGGCCCTCGATGCTGCGCCAGGCGTTTGGCAGTGCGCACCTGATCATCCCACGAAAAGCCACCCGAACTGTAAGTCGTGAACTCTACATCATACGGGGGATCGGCGTAGACAAAATCATCGGCCTCGATCTTCAGTCTCTCAATGTCTACATTACTGAATTTCCACCGCCTGAAAACCTTCGCATACTCATCAAAACAATTCGCGTAATTGATCTTCTTGTACGTGCCGAATGGGACGTTGAAATCACCGCCCTTGTTGAACCGGCAAAGTCCGTTGAAGCACGTTCGATTCAGATAGTAGAACAATTGCGCGCCTTCCTGCGTGCCGGCTTCGCCGTCTTTGACGAGCTGATTAAACCGCTCGCGATGACGATAAAACAGTTTCTCATCGTTGCGCATCTCGATATGCGTTTCGAGACCATGTCGCAGTTGTCGATAGAAATTGATCAGGTGTGGGTTTATGTCGTTAAGTAACGCTTTCTTCGGCTGCAAGCCAAGCACCACCGCCAGGCCACCGCAAAACGGTTCGACGTATCGTCGTTGTGAGTTCTGTTCCCAGATCGGTTTTACGTGGGGCACTAACCAACGCTTGCCGCCCGCCCATTTCAACGGCGGCTTAAACATTGCGCGTGAGTCTCCGCAAATAGATCGTCGACAATCGCAGTGGGCGAAAGGCGTAGTAAAGCGAGTGGAGGGAAGCGGGGAGCGCGAGTGATTGCCAGTCAGGAACAGTGGGGATGAAGATCGCGCGCAATGCGGAGAGCAGTGCATCGCGTTTACGGTCCATGATGCGCAGGTTATACAGGTTGGTTTCGGTCGAATCGACGGCGTTGTCAAACGTAAAGATGTGCTCGCGAATACTCTGGGCCATGCGCTGCATGCTCCCATCTGAATCGAGTGCGTTCAAGACGTGAGAGGGAATTGGCACATCGGAAAAATTCTCAACGAGCCGGAGGCCGAGAGCGAGTATGCGCATTGCGTGTGCGTGTGTTGCGCGATCGATCAGAACGTTCCAGTTAATATCGCGACTTGAACGCAAAGTTTCCGCTAATGAAGTGATCCGTTCCAGGCGCCGCCAGAGATGTTTAGCGCCGTGCATCGACTGGTAAAGCACCAAATCTTCCGCGCAGAAGGTCTCAACTATCGTTCCAGCCAGCGACACTGATTGCAAACGCGACATCACTTCATGAGGTTTAACTCCAAACACAAAACTGCGTGGCGCAAGGTCCCAATGCAGATCGACCATCGTGAACCAGTCGTCGCGCATAAACTGGATCTCGCAATGATTATTGAGGTGCGAAGCCAGCTGCGACGGCGTTAGCTGGGGATGCATTTCGTAACCGAGTAATTCGAGTAACGACCTTGCGCGATCGAAGTGCTGGCGGGGAATCAGGATGTCGATGTCGCCGGCCTGGCGCAGCGCAAGCTCGCCGTAAGCGATCTGCGCGAGCAGTGGTCCTTTGAAATAGTGCGACAGGAATTCCATGTTCTTTGAAGAGTTTGTAGAGGCGTTGCTGTTTGCCGACTAAATGCAACACGCTCTGCGAATTAGCCACCGATTCGCGTTTGAGTCGTGAAAGAAAATGAGCGGGAATAATATCTGCTTCACCGCTGAGGTTCTTGTACATGAGCGGCAGAAGCGCGTGAGCCGAAGCTGTTGTGAATAGATAATCGAAATTGAGTGGCTTTTGCAGGAGGTCGCGCACCGCAGCGCGTCGAGCTGCGTTGAGTTCGCGGCAAGCGATGAATAGGATGATTTCGTGTTCGATCATCTTTGAAGAAAGTTTCACGCAAAGGCGCAAAGGAAAACTAAGAATCGCGGCAGCGCTTTGCCCCTTTGCGCCTTTGCGCGAGAAATTATCTTTATAGTACTGCCGCCCTCGACATCGTCTGTCGCGACCACGACTCCGCATATAAACCACGTTCCTCCAGCAAGCGATGATGACTGCCTGACTCAACAATGCGACCGCGATCCATCACGTGTATCACGTCTGCGTGCATTGCGGTCGTGAACCTGTGGGTGATGATGATCGAAGTGCGACCACGTGCCAGCTCGCGGAATCTTTCGAGCCAGTCGGCTTCGGCCCACGGATCGAGCGCGCTCGTCGGTTCGTCGAGAATGATGATCGGCGCGCGTCGCAGAAACGCTCGCGCGAGTGCGATGCGTTGCCACTCTCCGACGCTGAGCTCCGTGCCGCCGGCGAACCACCGGCCGAGTAGCGTCTGCTCTTTTTCGGGCAAACGTGAAACAACGTCCTCAGCGCCGGCAGCGCGGATGGCAGTCTCCATTTCTGAATGAGATGGTTCGAGTTTTAGATCGCCATACAAAACATTCTCTCGCACGCTGGTGTTGTAATGAACCGGCTGTTGAAACAACACGGTGATGAGGCGGCGAAGATCGTCGAGAGCGAAATCTTTCAAGTCGCGGTTGTCGATCGACACGGTCCCGGAGTCGGGATCGTAAAAACGACAGAGAAGTTTGATTAACGTGCTTTTTCCGGCGCCGTTTGGACCGACGATGGCGACGATCTTGCCGCTGGAGATCGTCATCGTGAAGTTGTCGAGAGCTTTGCCGCTCGCGTTCGGATAGGTGAAGGAGACGCCGTTGAACGTGATGCCGGTGTTAACCTCTCGAACGGGCGGCCACGGAGGGCCGCCCCTACAAATGATGCCCGGTTGAAGAGAGAGGAATTCGAACAGGTTGCCGAGGAAGAGGCTGTTGGCATAGAGCTGGCCGGCGTTTTCCAGCAAGGTGCGCATTAGTCCTTGGCCTTGATTGAAGGCTGCATAGATGAGGGCGAGTTCGCCCAGACTCACAAGACCGTGCAGAGCTTTCCAGACCATCCAGCCGAGTGCGCTGCCGATGATCAGCAAAGCGATCAAACTCGCACCCAGTTCCGCCATACTCTGTCGACGCGTCAACTGGAATCGTTCGCCGCGTAAACGTTTCCTGAGGGCTTTGTAGCTTGATTGAAAATGTTTACCGAGCCCGAACAGCCTGAGTTCCGCCGCTGCTTCGGCGGTGGTCATGATCCAATCGTAATACCACGCGCGCCGTTCATCGCCCGTGGTTCTTTGTCGCCATTGATACTCAGCCAACGCGTAATGAACCACGACATAAAACGCCGGCAACGTGCTGAGCATGAGCGCCAACGCCAACCATGGACCAAGCGGAATGAGAATCGCGCCCATCGCAAGCAGCGTGATGCTGTTTTGCAGCAATGCGCCGAAATTCCCAAGCAAAGCCACAGGACGGTACCAGGCTTCAACACGCGCGCGATGCAGGTGGTCGTAGTAATCGGAAAGTTCGTAGAAGGCGAGATCGGCAGTGACTGACTTTTCGTGAATGAGCGACGTGATGTGATCCTGCAACAACTCGGCTTGAACTGTACGCACCCAGTTGATGCCGGCACGAACAACTTCCATCAACAGCAAGATCCCACCGAGTAACAGCAATACGACTAAGACAGGTCGCACTTGCACCCACGAACTGCCGTTTCGCACAGCTACAACTACACCATCGACGACGAGTTTCGTGAGATAGACTACGCCTACCGGCAAAAGTCCCTGCACGATCAGCAGCACGACCCAGGCGATGGTCCATGGCCGCGCAACTTCCCAAACGAGTTTCAGCGCGCGCGGCAGGTAAGGCAGTTGGGCCAACGCCTTGCGAAATTTTGTGCTCAGAATTTTGTAGCTCAGAAAAGACACGATTATTGTCGAAGCTTTTGTAGTTGCGCGTGTGAAAGAGGTGCACCAAAAAATGTGGACTGCTTAAAACTTACTTTCGGAAAATCGGTGTCCCAGCGCCAGACATAGTCTTCGCCCACCATCTTTGCCTCGAGCCGTAATGTAATTAGATCGTTTGCGCGCACTTCAACGGGTTCAGAAAACGGAAAAAGAGCATTGCCATATATCAATTCGGGCGCGGCCGGATGGTTTGAAAAACCAATGCCATCAACCAGCTCTGAATCGAACCACACCGCAACGCCATGCGCCGTGCCACTTCGCGCCGCACGCCAGGAGATGTTGGCACACACGTCAGGGTCATCCACTTCGCAATAGTCGACTGTGTTCCAACAAACCGGTTCGGCCAGGACCTGCTCAGGTCGTACGCGTGTCTTTCGCCAGTTGTTGGTGATCAGGCGTGCTCCCGCTGAAAGATCCAACTCATAACCGTTGGTTTTCCAGGGCGCCACGAGCTCTTCATAAATATCGGCGGCGTCGACAACCGCCGCCCAGGCGATATCGCGACGCGGAATGAGGATCCCTCCACGCGCCAACAGTCTTTCGCGCGCGTCAATAATTGATGGTATGTGTTGTTGAAACCACGGCAGGACGCCGCGCAAATCAGAAACGATTATGCTGGCGCGTTCGTCGAGTGTGATCTCAGTCGACAAGCTTTCGAAGAACTGAATCCGATCGGCAAAGCCGTTTGCGTCAGCAGCCTGGCGTGCGAGTTCGATCACGTTATCAGGTTCAACGGCATAAACCTTTCGCGCGCCGAGCTTGCAGGCGAGCAATGCAAACACGCCTGGACCACTTCCGAGATCCATCACAACCGAATCGGGTTTAACCGTGCGCCGAAGGGCTGCTGCGTAAGCATCCATGCGCGGAGCGTCCGCAATCATCCGGCCGTAGAAGTGAAGGCTATACATCGATTATGGCTCGACTCAAAATCCTTAAGAATGCAGTCGCACAGCTCCGGAATCCGTGCCGAATCTGCATGCGGTGTCACGCGTCGCAAAGGAACGTTGTTCAAAACCCGAGTCAACAATTCAAACTCGCGCGCGCGCATTTGTTTGTCCATCAACTTCGTCGCGTAGGTATTTGCCACCAGCGACATGAACGCGACAGCACTATCGACGGGTTCTATGAAAGGCGCACGAGAATTATTGCGACGGTCATTCAAAAGATAAATCGCCGCGAGAGGCAGTGATTCCTGTTGAAACTGTTCAGGCCGCCCAGTGAGATCGAGGTAACACTTGTCCCAGTTTGGAGTGAGTTTCGGTAAATGCGATTCGGTTCCGTAGAGTGCTTTGACGGATGCAGGCCACAAACGGATACACGGATACGCAGGGCGGACGTGAAACTGATCTCCACGATCATCCAGCGTCACTACATCTTCGGCGAGAATCCCAAAGCCTCGGTTTGAAAGGGCGGCCGCGGTGGTTGATTTGCCGGATCCCGCAGGGCCGACAATTGCGATCGCACTCCCATCAATTGCGACTGCGCTTGCATGCAAACAAACGAGCCCGCGCAATAGCAGGACGAACCCCATGATTGGACCAAGCAAGTAAGTGGCCGTGTCCTCCAACGTTAAAGGCTCACACCACTCGGCCCAAATCTCAGTACCTGATCGATCGATAACAAACTTCGTTTGATCGGAATAACAGAACTGGTAGTACCTGTCATCGAGCGAACGGAAAACCCGCAAAACGGGATTCCCACAATCGTCATTGTAATCGGTGACGTATGACGTCTCGATATGTGTTTGCACTCGCTGGATGAAGCCAGGCAGGAAGCGAGCCGAAAGTTATACAAACATCTTCCTTCGTTATCGAAGAAGGAGGGACTCCGGGAATATTTCTATTGGCGACAACTCCAAGGCCATAGATAGAGCACCGGTAAGCCATGAATGAGGGTTTAGAGAGCGACTAGGTTCCGGTTTTTGGACCCGCTGCCGAGCCGCCACCACCATCCAAATTACCTTTTGGACCAACGTTACGAGTTATCTCGCGGATGTTTCCGTAAACAATTATTTCGGGCTTGTGATATGACTTCCTGGTTTCCTGCTCGTTGCCTTGCTCGTTCTGTTCGAGTTTCTGTTCCATGCATCATCTCCATAGTCAGGCAGTCTAGGCGATTGAGGTCCGGTATGCTGGAGCCAATAGTTCAACGCAAAAATACGAAGGCTGGCCCAGAGACCGTCGGGAGTTAGTTCATCCGCTATGGATCGCCGTTGATTCAGGTTGACAAAACCTTTCAGCTGCGGATTGACCTCAAAACTGTCGAGCCATCTTACACCACCGCGCCTTATCAATTGAAGAGGAAGATTACCCGGGAGTGGTGTTTTTGGACGATTTAATACTGCGGCTGGGAGTCGATCCTTCATCGCAGCTCTGAGGATGTGCTTGTTGAAGCACCACGGCGATGATGGAATCGCAAGCAGGTATTCGACGAGCCGCACGTCAATAAACGGATGCCGCAGCTCCAAATTCAATTTAGTAGCGCCCCTGTCGTAACCTTCGAAGAGTGGCGCCCACACTTTTGAATTCAGCGACCGCATCGCCGCCGGCCGTGTCTTTTCCTTTGCGTCTTTGCGCCTTTGCGTGGAAAAAACTTCCCGGTAACGTTCACGTAAACCGATCCTGTTTGCGAACGATTCATCAATCCACTCCGGAAGCACAGGATCCTTCGATTGTTTACCGATCAACCGCTTTAATGTCGTTCTTACTTTCCAACGCCGCTCCCTTGGCTCGTGCATAAACGCATCGCCGTCATAACCGGTAAGCGCGACACCGCTATGAGCCGCGCAGAGTCTCAAGAGCGTGTGAAACTGAGCCGTCATTGGAGATAAGAGGAACGGCTCGGGTTGGTTCATGTCGCCGGCAACTTGCTCGTCGAACAGCGAATAACGATCGCCGGCGACGTAACTAACCGGAATCCCGAGGTGATTTGCGGCTAATGTTGAATAGTGACGCTCCTCGTCGGGGATCAACTCGTCGTAGACAACTCCGAAAGCATGGACGTCTGCGCCCGTGTCACGCGCAACAGCGGCGAGGCTCGTCGAATCGAGTCCACCGCTCATCGATATGCCAACGCGCTCTGTATCAAGTAACCGATCGCGAACCGCTTGCTGTAGCAATTCTTTGAAGCGCTGGACGTACTCCTGCGGATCGCGAAAACGAATTTCACGTGACGTGTGCGGTGTCCAGTACCGGCGAAGTGTCATGGAGCCGTTCTTGATTGTCAGACTGTGCGCTGGAGGTACGCGTTGAATATCGCGAAAGGTTGTAGTCGAGAGATCCTGGTTTAGCCCAAAAACCAGATAATCGCCGATTGCCGTTTCGTTGAGAGCGTCTGAGATCCGTGGGTCTCGGCGAATTTCATTTAATTTCGTGCTGAACAGCAGGCCGTCATCGACCGGTGCGTAAAAGAATGGTTTTACACCGAAGTGATCGCGAGCGCAGAAGTACTTTTGCGCGCCTTCGTCCCAGATCGCGAAAGCGAAGTCGCCGATCAGGTGTTTGACGCAATCTTCACCCCAGGTTTCATACGCGAGGAGGATCAGTTCTGAGTCGTCTTGTGTTTGTGGGGGCCGCGGCAGTTTGGCGATCAGATCTTCGCGTCCATCGATGCGAGCGTAGGCGTTGATCGAAAGCTGAGACACGGATTTTACGGATTGATTTGGATTAGGCCTTGCTCGACGAGGTTCTGGACGAGTTCAAGCAGATCCTGCCGCAGCACTTCGCTATCCACGTCGTATTCCTTTACGAGTGTTTGGTAAGCAGCTTCGATTGATTCGGAAGTGGTAAGAACTGACAAGAACCGCGTGCCGACATCGTCGAGACCGAAGTAACGTTCACTATCGAGATTGAGAATAACTGATTCGTCTTGAAGCTTGGAGATCAGGACGCCGTCAGGTATCTTCACTCGATCCGAAAACGAAATGGACATGGCTGGGGCCATTCTAACAGAACCGAGCGCGGTAGCGCCGGGTAGTGTTTCACTATAGACGCCATTGGAAGTAACATCGACCCGGCGCTACCGCGCTCGGTTCTGTTTATCTCCGAGGAGTCTTAACCCCCAATGCGAGCTTTAACGAAGCTACTGGCTGTTGTACTCGCAAGTTCGTTGGCAGTTTCGGCGCAGACCACTCAACCCGACCTCACGAAACAACCGACTCTTTACGTCGTCGCTTATTCGCACCTCGATACGCAGTGGCGCTGGGAATACCCGCGTTCGATTAACGACTACATTCCGAAGACGATGCACGACAACTTCGCGCTGCTCGACAAGTATCCGAATTACGTCTTCAACTTCAGCGGCGCGAATCGTTATCGCATGATGAAGGAATACTGGCCTGCGGATTACGCGCGCGTAAAGCAGTACGTCGCGGCTGGGCGCTGGTTTCCGGCGGGCTCGTCGATGGAGGAAGGCGACGTGAATGTGCCGTCGGCCGAGTCGATCTTTCGTCAGATACTTTACGGCAATAAGTTTTTTCAACGTGAGTTTGGCAAGACAAGCGCGGAGTACATGTTACCTGACTGTTTCGGTTTTCCCGCCTCGCTGCCGAGCATACTCGCGCACGCGGGGTTGAAAGGATTTTCGACGCAGAAGCTGACGTGGAATTCCGCCGCGCGTGTGGGTGGGCGAGGTTCGATAGAGGAAACGCCGCGTGGCATTCCATTCAATGTCGGTTACTGGGTTGGACCAGACGGGCGCGGGATCATCGCCGCTTTCAATCCGGGAAGCTATGGCGGGCAGATCAGGGAAGACATCAGCAAGAGTCCCGTGATTACAGATCCAAACGCGCGCAATAATCCGGTTGATTGGCCGCGAAGAGTCGAGCGGAATGGGAAAGTCAGTGGACTGTTTACTGACTATCACTACTACGGCACGGGCGATACCGGTGGGTCACCGCGCGAAGACTCCGTGCGAATGATGGAAGCGATCGTTACGCGAAACAGTTCGCTAATGCCTTCGCCTGTGGCGAGTGTGGGTGATGGACCGTTGAAAGTGATATCGGCAACGGCGGAACAAATGTTTCTCAACATTCGTCCCGAACAGATCAAAGGACTGCCGCGTTATGAGGGCGACTTGTTGTTGACCGATCACTCCGCGGGTTCGTTGACGTCGCAGAGTTATCAGAAACGCTGGAACCGGATGAACGAGCTGCTCGCGGATGCAGCGGAGAAAGCGTCGGTTGGTGCTGCATGGCTCGGCAGTCGAGCGTACCCGCAGGAAAGATTGAACAGCGCATGGACGCTCGTGATGGGTGGACAGTTTCACGACATCCTGCCGGGCACTTCGACGCCGAGAGCGTTTCAGTTTTCGTGGAATGATGATGTGATCGCGATGAACCAGTTTGCTGCCGTGTTGACGAGCGCGACTGAAGGGATAGCTGCTGCGTTGAACACGCAGACTGTTGGGCAAGCAATCGTTGTTTACAATCCGCTGAACATTGCACGTGAAGATGTTGTTGAGGCAAGTGTGGATGTTCGTGGTCCAGTTCGGGTGTTTAATCCGGATGGAATTGAAGTTCCCGCGCAAGTGGTTGGAAACAGAGTGCTGTTTCTCGCCAAAGTACCATCGGTGGGTTACGCCGTCTACGACGTTCGTTCCGAGCCCCAACCGCGGGGACGAGCTACTTTTCCTGACTTGAGAGTGAGCGAAACGTCTCTTGAAAATCATCGCTACCGGATCACTTTGAATGACGACGGTGACGTTGCGAACATCTTTGACAAGCGACTCAATCGCGAACTGCTCGACGCGCCGCTGCGCCTCGCGATAAAGAGCGACACGCCCGCGCAGTGGCCTGCATGGAACATGGATTGGGCCGATCAGCAGAAACCGCCGCGCGCGTACGTCGGTGGCGCAACAAAGACTCGCGTTGTCGAACATGGACCGGTGCGTGTTGCGATCGAAGTCGTGCGTGAAACGGAAGGTTCGAAGTTTCAGCAGACCGTTCGACTTTCAGCCGGCGATGCGGGTAATCGCGTCGAGTTTGGCAACGTCATCGAGTGGAGAACCAGTAATGCGAATCTCAAAGCGACGTTTCCATTGACCGCCGCAAATCCGAATGCGACCTACAACTGGGACATCGGAACGATTGAACGCGGAAACAACGACGAACGGAAGTTTGAAGTGCCGTCGCACCAGTGGTTCGATCTCACGGATCGAAGCCGCAGCTTTGGCGTCACCATACTTTCAGATTCAAAATATGGTTCTGACAAGCCCGACGATAAGACACTTCGCTTGACCTTGCTTCGGACGCCCGGAATTGGACCACGCGCGGGTTATGCGGATCAGTCGACGCAGGACTGGGGACGTCATGAGTTTGTTTACGGGCTTGCGTCGCACGGCGGTGATTGGCGTCGCGAACAGACTGACTGGCAGGCGCAACGTTTGAATCAACCGCTGGTCGCTTTTCACAGTTCGAAGCATCCGGGACGCCTGGGCAAAACGTTTTCGATTGTGGGCGTCAACAATGATCGCGTTCGAGTGCTGGCGCTGAAGAAAGCTGAAGACAGCGATGAAGTGATTGTGCGTATTGTAGAGCTCGACGGAAGGTCTGCGCCTAACGTGCGCATCAGATTTTCTGCGCCTGTGGTTGCCGCGCGCGAAGTAAACGGGCAGGAGCTGCCGGTCGGACGTGCGACGATTGTTAAAGGTCAACTCGCAACAAGTCTCGGGCGTTTCCAGCCGCGCACCTTTGCAGTGAAGTTAGCTCCACCCGCGATGAAGCTCGCTTCTCCGCGTTCGCACCAGTTCACTTTGCCATACGATCTCGCGGCTGCTAATCGCGATGGTGAAAGATCGAAGCATGGCTTTGACGGTGAAGGATTCGCGCTGCCGGCGGAGATGCTGCCGCGTGAATTGCCGTACGCAGGTATAGTTTTTCGTCTGGCGCAAGGCGAGGGAGCGAATGCAATGCTGGCGCGCGGGCAGACAATGGTGTTGCCAAACGGAGTGCGACGATTGTACGTGCTTGCAGCGTCGGCGGCGGGCGATCAGAATGTCGTGTTTGGAGTTGGAAGTGAATCGGTGAACTTGAACATTCAAGGATGGAGTGGGTTCATCGGGCAGTGGGATGATCGACAGTGGAAACAAACTGAAGTCACCGTGCAACCGCGCACGCCCCCGCCTGACATTCCCCCGGACATCGCGGCGTTGCTGCAACGACCGAGAACGCGGCGTGACGCTTACGGAGAAATGGTTGGAATCACACCGGGTTGGATCAAACGCGCGCCGCTCGCCTGGTTTGCATCACACCGGCACACAGCGGCGGGTGCGAACGAGTCTTACGCTTATAGTTATCTCTTTGCGTACTCGATCGACGTGCCTGCGAATGCAAAGACACTGACGATTCCGCAAAATGACAACGTCCGGATTCTGGCAATCACCGGATCGAACGAGGTGCACGCGGTGAAACCCGCGCATCCGCTCTACGACACTTTGGAAAATCCGCGTTAATCCGTGTCCGGATTTAAACCGAAGATGCTGGCGCTCAAGCTTTCGAAGATCCACAAATCCTTTGGCCCAACCATCGCGGTTGATGGTGTCGATCTCGAACTGCGACACGGCGAGGTGCATGCGCTGATCGGCGAGAACGGCGCGGGCAAGAGCACCTTGATGAACATCATCGCCGGATCGCTGCGTTCCGATCGCGGCACGATGGAGATTCAGGGTCAACCTTACTCTCCATCGAATCCGCTCGACGCACGCATCCACGGCATCGCACTCATCCACCAGGAATTATCGCTTTGCCCGCACCTCAGCGTCGCGGAAAACGTTCTCATGGGTATCGAATCCTCCCGCTTCGGCTGGTTGGAACGCGACAAGCTCATCGCCAGGACCAACGAGGTTTTGAAGACTTTTCACCACGCCGACATTCGTCCGGAAAAACGCGTCGGAGATCTATCAGTGGCTGCGCGCCAGATCGTCGAGATCTCTCGCGCGATCGCGGCGCAGGCTCGCATCATCCTGATGGACGAACCGACGAGCAGTTTGCAACGCGAAGACGTCGAGCATCTCTTCACGTTGATCCGAAAGCTGAGCGGCGAAGGAATCTCCGTGATCTACATCAGTCATTTTCTTGAAGAGGTGCGACAGATCTCGGATCGATTCACGATTCTTCGTGATGGCCGCAGTGTGGCCACGGGTGATATCTCAACAACCACGGACGACGAACTGATCGCGAAGATGGTTGGCCGCGCGCAACAGAACCTGTTCCCGGCCCGCACACCAAACCCGCGAGAGCCGATTCTCAGCGTGCGCAACCTTGCGTCTCCTCCTTTATTAAAGGACGCCAGCTTCGAGCTGCGTCGCGGAGAGATTCTCGGAATCGCGGGTCTGATGGGCTCCGGACGGACGGCGCTCTTGCGTGCGTTATTCGGTCTCGAGCATACGCACCAGGGAACGATTGAAGTAAACAAGAAGAGTCTGACGACTGGACGCAGCACACCTGCGATGCGTTTGATCGAAGGACTTGGATACTTGAGCGAAGATCGGAAAGGCGAGGGATTGACGTTGAACCAGTCAGTCGCTGACAACGTGACTGTCACGAGATTCAATTCATGCTCGCGTTGGGGTTGGCTCGATCTGCGCGCGCAACGCAAGCAGGCAGAACGATTGGTGAGCGCACTGAAAATTCGCACGCACGACGTGCAGCAAGGAGTCGGGTCGCTGTCAGGCGGCAACCAACAAAAAGTCGTTGTTGCGCGGCTGCTTCATCAGGATGCAGACGTGCTCCTGCTTGACGAGCCGACGCGCGGCATCGACATCGGCAGCAAAGCGCAGGTTTATGAAACCATCGCCGAATGTGCCGCGCAGAACAAGGCGGTGCTGATGGTGAGCTCGTATCTCCCCGAGTTGTTTGGCATGTGCGATCGACTTGCAGTGATGAGTCGCGGCAGGCTTTCCAGAGTGAAGCCGATTGATGAGTGGACGCCGGAGACCGTTTTGCAAGCGGCGATTGGTGGCACGGATTACACGGATTAAGGAACGGATTGGACTTATGAGATTAGCAATTCTCGGTTTGATTTTAGGTGTGGTAGTAGTGGCGCAAGGGCAAACACCGTTGCAGGACATGGTGAAGGCTGAGCAGGCGTTTTCGAAGATGGCCGAGGAGAAGACTGCGCGTGAAGCTTTCATGGCGTACATTGCTGACGACGGTCTGCTGTTTCGGCCCGGCGCAGTCAACGGCAAAAAGTGGATGATCGAGCATCCTGTGCCTCCGTCAGACAAGAAGCCGTTGCTTGCGTGGCAGCCGTCGTTCGCGGGAATGGCTGCATCAGGCGATATGGGTTTCACCACTGGTCCATGGGAATCCAAAGCGGACAGAAAAGATCCGAATCCTTCAGCATACGGTCACTTTGTAACCGTTTGGAAGAAGCAGCCTGATGAATCGTGGAAGTGGGTAGTTGATATCGGTATAAGTCATCCGCAATCAGGGGGACCACAGACGCTTTGGCACCCGACAGACCAGAATGAGCCGGCAAAACGTCAAAATGTTGACCCCGCAATGGCACTAAAAGGTCTCCTTGATATGGAACGCTTGCTCCACCTAGCTTTCCGGGAGAGGGGTACGAGCGCGGCATTTCCCCCATATGCGTCGAAAGAACTCAAAGTCTACAGGCCTGGGAGGCTTCCATTTATAGGCCGTGATGATTCAATCGCCGCGCTGATCAGAATTAAAGGTTGGTTTAAGTTTCAAACGATTGCCGGCGATGTCTCCCGCGCCGGCGACCTCGGGTGGACACACGGCACATACTATCTGACTGACATTGACATCGAGAGCAAAGTGATCGAGCGCGGCAGTTACGTTCGGATCTGGAAAAGACAAGCGAGCAACTGGCAAATCGTGCTTGACATAACCAATGCGCACTGAAGTTCGCACATTTCGTGCGCCGGGGCGCGTGAATCTCATCGGGGAACACACCGACTACAACGACGGCTTCGTAATGCCGGCGGCGATCGATTTTTACACCTGGGCCAAAATCTCGCCTCGCGAAGATCGCAAACTTCAAATCCACTCTGAAAACTTTGGCGAAGAAATTGAGATCGATCTCGACGATCCAAACATCACGCGACGTAAGCATTGGAGTGATTATCCGGTGGGCGTCGCGGTGACGCTCGAGCAATCGGGCTATCGTTTGCGCGGAGCGCGACTCGAAATCCGCGGTGAAGTGCCGATTGGATCGGGATTGAGTTCGTCGGCAGCAATCGAGGTCGCGACGGCGTGTGCGTTAACAGCAATTTCCCGGATTGAAATCGACAAGCGCGAACTCGCGCTGCTGTGCCGGCGTGCGGAAAACGAGTTCGTCGGCGCGCGCGTGGGGATAATGGACCAGTTTGTTTCGCTCTTCGGGCAAGCACACAAAGCTTTGTTGCTCGATTGTCGCTCACTCGAGTTCAGGCTGTTGCCGCTGCCCGACAACGTTCGTTTGCTAATTTGCAACACGATGGTGAAGCACGAGCTCGCGTCGAACGCTTACAATGACCGGCGTGCGCAGTGTGAGGCGGGCGTGACGATCCTCGCGCAACACTTTCCGGCGGTGAAAGCGCTGCGCGACGTGGCCATTGAAGATTTAGAACAGGTCAGAAGCGACTTTCCGGATGTTATCTATCGACGGTGCCGGCATGTGATCACTGAGAACGCGCGAGTGTTGGCGTCAGGAGATGCGCTGGCGCGAGGTGATTTGGAGGAGTTTGGGCGGTTGATGGCCGAGTCGCACCGGAGTTTGCGCGATGATTATGAAGTTAGTTCAACGGAGCTCGATCTGATGGTTGAGTTAGCGAGAAAGGTTGAAGGTGTTTATGGCGCGCGGATGACTGGTGGTGGGTTTGGGGGAAGCACGGTGAATATCGTTGCGGTGGATAATGTGGAGGAGTTTCGGGAGCGGGTGGCGCGGGAGTATGAAGAATCGATGAAGATCAGGCCGGAGATTTATGTGTGCAACGCCGCCAATGGCGCCGCGGAAGTAACGGACGCGCGTTCAGAGTTCAAGCTTTAGCTTGCTGTTTTGGGCTATGGTGAGCAAAGCAGCAACCTAAAGGTTGAACTCTAAACGGGAAATAAAAAACTTATGAAATTGATCATACTTGCCGCCGGATACGCGACGCGGCTTTATCCATTGACACTGAATCAGCCGAAGCCGCTGTTGCCGGTGGCGGGCAGCCGATGCTCGAGCATGTGTTGGACAAGATTGGTGGCATTAGTTACATCGATCACGCATACGTCGTAACCAACGCCAAGTTTACCGAGCATTTTGAGAATTGGGCGAAGAGCTACAACGCTCCGAAACTCAATTTCGGTTTTACGATCGTGAACGATAAGAGCACCGACGACACCAACAAGCTTGGCGCTATTGGCGATCTGCATCTCGTACTGACCAAACACGAGGTCGACGACGACATCATCGTCGTCGGTGGCGACAATCTGTTCAGCCACGACTTGTCTGAATTTGGCGACTACTGCCTCGAGAAAAACTCGCCGGTTACAGGCGTGTATGATGTCGGCGATCTGGAAGAGATCAAGAAGTACAACTCAATCGAGATCGATGAGAACAACCGCATCAACTTCTTCGAAGAGAAGCCTAAGCTGCCGAAGAGTACGCTGACGGGAATCGCGCTCTACTACTATCCAAAGCACACGCTGCCGTTAATTCATCAATATATTGCGGATGGAAACAATCCGGACCAGCCCGGGCGCCTGGTCCAATGGCTGTACCCGCGCGTGCCGTTTTATGTGTGGAAAGTTCCTGGTATCTGGTTTGATATCGGTTCGATCGAATCTCTGGAAGAAGCGAATCAAGTCTTCGGCAAACTGTGACGATAAGCAAAAAACATTTTGGCCAGACGCCCGATGGTGTCAATGTCGACCTTTATACACTGACGAACGATCGAGGTCTTGAAGGTTCGATCATCACGTACGGTGGCGCGATCACGTCGCTGAAAGTTCCGGATCGCGATGGCGAGTTGGGAGACATCGTGCTCGGCTTCGAAACGCTCTCCGAGTATGTCGTTAATCCGCGTTACTTTGGTGGTTTGATCGGACGTCATGCGAACCGGATCGGTGAGGGAAAGTTTTCCCTCAACGGTATCGATTACCAGTTGCCGAAAAACAACGGCGTCAATCACCTGCATGGTGGGTTCAAGGGTTTCGACAAACGCGTTTGGGACGCAACTGAGGATGGAAACGCTTTGCGTCTCACTTATCTGAGCAAAGACGGGGAAGAGAGCTATCCGGGCAACGTCAATGCTGAAGTCGCGTACGAGTTGTCAGAGAATCAACTCAGTATTGAATACCGCGCGTCGACTGATGCGGATACGATCGTGAATCTCACGAATCATTCGTATTTCAATCTCAAGGGTGAGGGAACGATCCTCGACCATGAACTCACACTGAACGCTGACGGTTTCACTCCCGTCTCAAAAGATCTGATCCCATCAGGCGAGATTCGATCTGTAGAGGGTACGCCAATGGATTTCAGGAAAGGCAAAGCATCGGATCGGAGATCCGTGAGCCATACGATCAACTCGGTTTCACCGGCGAGGTTACGATCATAATTTTGTTTTGAACGATTACGACGGATCGTTGAGATCCGTCGGTCATCTTTATGAAGCGAGCACAGGACGCGTCCTCGAAATAATGACCACGCAGCCCGGAATGCAGTTCTATTCAGGGAATTTTCTCGATGGCAGTTTGGTGGGAAAGAAGGGTATCGTCTATCACAAGTATGCGGGGTTGTGTTTAGAGCCGCAGCACTTTCCCGATGCACCGAATCATTCGAACTTCCCGTCGACCGTGCTTCGTCCTGGGGAAGAATATCGACACAGCACAGTGTTTCGTTTTAGCCACAGATAACACGGATGATCAATCTGATTTTATTGATAATGCTGTTGTGATTCCGGATGTAACGGTCACCTTCGATCACAACTCTAACGACCACGCGAATCGTGAGTTCAAGTTTAAGAACATCGCCTCGCCGCTTAAAGACGATGCTGCGGCGAATGCGAAACTAACAGTGATCGACGGTGAGTTGGACCAGGGTGGCGCTGAACTCGCCGCTCTCACCGATGGCCGTTTACCGCGTGATGAAGACGAACCTGGTGCGAACGTTTACTTCAGGGCCGGGAGCTCCGGCGGGCGCTTTCGTATGGACTTCGGCAGTGCGATCGACATAGCCAGAGTCAATACGTACTCCTGGCATCCAAACACGCGTGGTCCACAGTTGTACAAGCTTTATGCGGCAGATGGATCTGATCCGAAGCTCAATCTCGACCCGAGGCGTGGAGTCGATCCCGCGACCGCTGGTTGGAAGTTGATCGCACTCGTAAGCACGCTGTCTGATCGAGGCGATGAAGGTGGACAGTACGCGGCGAGTGTCGTCGATGCAAGCGGCAGTTTAGGCAGGTATCGCTACCTGCTTTTTGACTGTTATGTTACGGAGCTTCACGATAACTGGGGGAATACGTTTTATAGCGAGATTGATGTGATTCGTACTCCTTGATTGCCTCTTCGTGCCGCAGCGTGAGACCGATATCGTCGAGACCTTCCAACAGGCAGTTGCGCTGAAACTCATTTACAACAAATAGAATCGAGAGCCCGCTATTGTCGCTGATTGTTTGTCGTTCAAGATCGACGCTCAACTGGTAGCCTTTGTGTTTTTGTGTACGACTCCTGATCTCTGCGACCTGCCCGGCAGTCAACGTGATGGGAAGCATGCCGTTCTTGAAGCAGTTGTTCGCAAAAATGTCGGCGAACGACGGAGCGATAATCACTCGAAACCCGTACTCACCGAGCGCCCACGGCGCGTGCTCGCGCGATGACCCACAACCAAAGTTTTTGCCGGCGACAAGAACCGACGCGCCTGTGTAACGTGTCTCATTCAGAACAAACGACGGATCGAGCTCACCATCGGATCGGAAGCGCCAGTCGTAGAACACAAACTCTCCAAACCCCGTGCGCTCAATGCGCTTCAAAAACTGCTTCGGAATGATCTGGTCAGTATCGACATTCGCGCGATCGAGTGGCGCAACTAATCCAGTATGCTGTCTAAATGCCTTCATCCTATTTATCCTAAAAATCCGTGTTTACTTAAATCGCCATCCTCTGACGTCCGTAAAATGTCCCGTGATCGCCGCTGCCGCGGCCATCATCGGACTCACGAGGTGGGTGCGTCCACCGCGCCCCTGCCGTCCTTCGAAGTTTCTGTTACTCGTCGACGCGCAACGCTCACCGGGTTGCAGAATGTCCTCATTCATTCCCAAACACATCGAGCATCCCGCTTCGCGCCATTCAAATCCCGCATCACTAAAAATCCGATCCAACCCTTCGCGCTCCGCTGCCTTCTTCACCTCCTGCGATCCAGGCACCACCAACGCGCTAACCGACGAATTAATGCGGTAACCTTTAACGACGCGCGCCGCTGCTCGCAAATCTTCAATTCGGGCATTTGTGCACGAACCGATAAACGCGCGATTGATTGCGATGTCTTGAATGTTTGTCCGCGGCTC
Source organism: uncultured Acidobacteriota bacterium (assembly GCA_963728575.1). Classification (GTDB taxonomy): domain Bacteria; phylum Acidobacteriota; class Blastocatellia; order Pyrinomonadales; family Pyrinomonadaceae; genus PSRF01. The sequence goes on along the minus strand of CAVSKT010000011.1, from coordinate 12,937 downwards.
GAGCGCCATGTATTCAAGCGCGCGCTGGGCAGAGGCGTCCGCCGGATCCGGAACATAACTCGTCACCGGAACAACCATCCCCGGACTCGTGCCCCACGTCACAAACGGCTCGAGTTGCGAGGCATCGATCTCAACAACTCCATCGAAGACCGCACCGTCATCACTCTTCAGCGTCTTCCAATACGCGAGCGCTTTTTCCGAGGCCTCACCCTCAGGCGCAAACCTTCGACCTTTTAAGTACGCGAAGGTCGTCTCATCCGGAGCGATCATGCCGGCGCGCGCACCCGCTTCGATACTCATGTTGCAAAGCGTCATGCGACCTTCCATCGAAAGCGCACGCACCGCTTCACCGGCGTATTCGATCGTGTATCCAGTCGCTCCGTCAGTACCGATTTTGCCGATGATTCCGAGCGCGAGATCTTTGGCGGTCACACCTTCCGGAAGCGATCCACGCACGTCAATCTTCATCGTGCGCGGCTTGTTTTGCGGCAAGCACTGCGTCGCCAGCACGTGCTCGACTTCGCTGGTGCCGATCCCAAACGCGAGCGCGCCAAAAGCGCCGTGAGTGCTCGTGTGACTGTCGCCACAAACGATCGTCATGCCGGGTTGAGTCAAACCAAGTTCCGGACCAATGACGTGAACGATGCCTTGTTCGGGTGAGTGGATGTCGAAGAGTTGAATACCGAAGTCTTTGCAGTTTCGACGCAGCGCCTCGACTTGATTCGCAGCGACCGCATCAACTATCGGCAGGCTGCGATCTGTAGTTGGAACATTGTGATCGACTGTGCCGAAAGTGAGATCCGGGCGTCTCACTTTGCGGTCCGCTTGACGCAATCCGTCAAACGCCTGCGGCGACGTTACTTCGTGAATGAGATGAAGATCGATGTAAAGGAGTGTGGGCTCGCCGGTGGCTTCACGAACAACGTGCGCGGCCCAGAGTTTGTCGAAGAGCGTTGTCATTGCTACGAAAGATTAACCACAAAAAGCACAAAGTTAAACCGCGTGATAGGCGTGACGCATGTCGGCGATCTCAGTGACAGCTTCACATATCAACTCACCGATCTCGCGCGTTTTTACCATGTAGCCGCCGGTCCCTTCAGCGATGTCGGGCGTGCGATATCCGGCTTCCAGCACGTGTTCGATCGCGAGTTCGATGTCCGCAGCTTCCTGATCGAGCTTGAACGAATGTCGCAGCATCATCGCGGCTGAAGCAATCGCGCCGCAAGGATTCGCGATGCCCTGGCCGGCGATGTCGGGAGCGGAACCGTGGACCGGTTCATAAAGACCGACTTCGCCGCCGATCGTAGCCGACGCGAGCATTCCGAGTGAGCCGGTAATCACCGCCGCTTCATCCGAAAGAATATCGCCAAAAAGGTTTTCAGTTAACAGCACATCGAAACGTCGCGGGTTTGCGATCAGGTGCATCGCGCATGCATCGACATAGAGATGTTCCAACGTAACGTCAGGATAATTTTGAGAGACGCGAATCACCGTCTGCCGCCACAGTTGAGAGGTTTCGAGTACGTTTGCTTTATCGACCGAAATTACTTTACCCCTGCGCTTGCGTGCAGCTTCGAATGCGACCTTCGCGACACGCTCAATTTCAGCGACTGAATAGCGCATCGTATTGCTCGCGACAGTAGTTCCGTTCGTCCCCGAGATACCTCGCGGTTCGCCGAAGTACAGCCCGCCGAGCAACTCTCTAACGATTAAAATATCCGCGCCGCACGCGACTTCCGGTCGTAACGGCGAGCAGGCTGCGATCGAGGAGTAGGAAATAGCGGGGCGCAGGTTTGCATAGCCACCGAGCGCGCTTCGAATCAACAACAGTCCCGCCTCAGGTCGTTTATTCGGTGGCAGTCGATCGAACTCAGGCGCTCCGACTGCTCCGAGCAAAACAGCGTCCGACGCCAAACACGCATCGAGTGTCGTTCGTGGCAACGGCGTTCCGTGGTTCTTGATTGCGACACCACCGATTGCGTGCTCTTCATATTCAAATCTAAACCCGTGGATTGCAGAGACGGTTTGCAGAACTCTCACTGCTTCCGCAGTTACTTCTGGTCCAATCCCATCGCCCGGAAGAATTGTGATCCTGGATTTCATAAAAACCTCGTACGGTATTTCGAGCCTGCGTTTGGAGTTCAAGCTTTAGCTTGCGGGCCTCGATTTCATGAACAGCAAGCTAAAGCTTGAACTCCAAACGCAGGCTTTTCTTAAGCTGCGGCACCGATTGTTTTTAAGTCGCTTAACAACGAAATCAAATCCTGATCATAGATTCGCTTTTTGCGATCCGCCAGGTCTGTAAAACTCCTATATGCTTCGTCGAGCTCTGCCGACGTGATGTCGTAACCAAGCTCCATGTATCGCAGCGACAACGCATGTCGACCGGAATGTTTGCCAAGCACGAGCGAATTTGCCGGAACACCGACTGATTCGGGTGTCATGATCTCGTAGCAAAGCGGATTGTTGATGACGCCGTGTTGATGAATGCCTGCTTCGTGCGCGAAGGCGTTGCGACCAACGATCGCTTTGTTTGGCTGCACGTCGAACCCGACGATGCTCGAGAGCAGTTGGCTTGTCGGATAAAGCTCGGTGGTTTTTATGTTCGTTTCGAACGGGAAGCGATCTTCACGCACGTGCATGGCCATCACGATCTCTTCGAGCGATGCATTTCCTGCACGCTCCCCGATACCGTTGATCGTGCATTCAACCTGCCGCGCGCCGGCTTCGATCGCCGCCAAACTATTCGCCACTGCCAGACCGAGATCGTTGTGACAGTGCACGCTGATAATCACGTCTCTATCTCTGACAACTCGCTCGCGCACTTGTTGAACCAGGTGCGTGAATTCCACCGGCGTTGTGTAGCCAACTGTGTCCGGCACGTTGAGCACTGAAGCGCCCGCGTCAACCGCAACGTCGAGCACTTCACACAAGTAATCGACGTCGCTTCTAGTCGCATCTTCCGCCGAAAACTCAATGTCATCGGCGTAGTTTCGCGCTTGTTGAATGGCGGCGCGAGTCATTGCAATCACTTCGGAGCGTGTCTTTCGCAGTTTGTGCTGAAGATGGATGTCAGACGTGGCGACGAATGTGTGAATTCGTGGATTGACTGCATATTTCAGTGCCTCGGCGGCGCGCGCGACGTCCTGTTCTGACGTGCGGCAGAGCGCAGCCACTTTGACTTCACGACACTGGGCAGCAACAGCTCTGACCGCATTAAAGTCGCCGTCGGACGCGATCGGAAAGCCGGCTTCGATGACGTCGACACCGAGTTCCTGGAGCTTTTGCGCCATCCGAACCTTCTCGGTGAGGTTCATCGAGCATCCGGGCGACTGCTCGCCATCGCGCAAAGTTGTATCAAAGATGCTGACTCTGGTTTGTGGCATAGGGCGAGGATGCTACGGTCGGTTGGGCCAAGAGTCAAAGCTATAATCTTTATATTAGGATTAAAAGGATTTATCTGTGTAATCCGTGTTCCTATTTGGCCGGGACCTCAGATATGCGGCGGGCGTATTCCTCGAATTGGCCCGTGTAATAAAGGCGGGTGAGGTCTTTTTCGAGCGCGGTGCCCTTCACTCGCGCCCGAATTTCGCGGAAGACCTTCTCCTTCAACCAGTAACCGTGGTCATAGCGCTCGCCAATAGCTGACGCGAATGCGAGCTTATCGATCTCGGGCGTGGTCAATCCACGCCGCCACGCCGCGCGATAAACTACGAGCGCTTCCTGGAAAGATTGATTCGCAATCCTCGCGAACAACGCATTCAATCCGCTCCAGCCTTCCTTGTGTGTGTCGATCAACGGCACCACGTCCGGATGCGGGTTACTCGCGCTTCGATAATCGAGCAAGGACACACGCAGATCGATGGTCCGATTGCCGTCATAGTCGTACTCGACCGTGTCCAGAAACCCGTTCTTGTCACTGTCAGTGTACTTAACAACTTCCTCGACGCGCTGCGCCACAGGCTTCGGCGACGGCGTCTTCCAACCACCGTGAAACTCTGCATTCTTGTCGACAGTCCATGCGCCCCACTCGGCGCCCGCGAGATGGAGCTTTCGATCGAACACGCCAACGTATAGCTTTCCGCCGCCTGAATTGTCTTCGTCAAACTCACCACGATCGCCGAGCGAGTCGGCCTGCGGGTGACCATTGATCCCCGGACGCTCTTCACCGCTCACCATGTTCTGTTCGGCGTAGTTGTTTCGACGCCAACGCTTCGTCGAATAAAGGTCGATCTCCTTTGGACCACCAAACCCATGCATTGGGTAATACATCTCCACGCGTTCCCAGCGATGGTCGTCGTCGTCTTCGTCAAACACGAAATACATGGTGGACCAACGGGCGGTGAAGAACGAGTCGTAGCTCTTTTCGTGCGGCATGTACATCAGCTCGTCAACCTGTCGCCAGTTGTTCCACTGAAAACATCGATCGAATTTCGGATTGCCTTTGAGCGCGGGATATTTATGTACAAACGAACGATAGGGAATGCCTGGTCCACCATAACCGCGCAGGGACATGTCGTAGTCGGTTTCGTTGCCTTTCGTGGAGTCGTTGTCAATATCAAACGTTGCGAACGCCTCGTTGATGACGCCCGCGAGTTTGGTCGCGTCTTTGTCGAGTGGCGGCACCGGATCGAGCCAACGGATCGCCATTTCGCTGGCGCCATCGTTGTCGAAGTCGAAGAAGGCAAAGGGATTTTCCCAGTTGAGACGCGGATCGGGAAGCGATTGAGGCGGGCGGTGAATCTTCAGAAAAACTGAGTTGCCGTTGTAGTCGGGGAGCCAATCGGTCGTTCCTGTGTAGCCCCAGTTGTCGCTACCGAAATCAAAACGTTCCCAATCCAGCCAGCCGAGTACGCCGTCTTTCTCGACGTCGACAAACACCATCCAGTGCGACTCAGCGGGGTTGTACTTATCGTTGGACCACTCGCGTCCTTGCGTCACGAAGGCCTGAAGATCGGCGCGACCATCGCGATCGTTGTCAGCCCACTTGATGTTGATGTCGAGCTCATTGTCGTAAACCCCGTCGCCGTTCTTATCGATCTGCATCACGTCGGCGATTTGATCGCCGCGGGTGTCAGTTGGAAGCATGTCACCGTTTTCGTCGAGCCAGCGCACGCGCTTGCCGTTCCACCAGCGCTCGAGAATGTCAGGCTTACCGTCGTTGTCGATATCGAGGCGGACAATTTCGTCAGAAGGCGTTGTCGATTTGAGGGCGGTCTTACGCAGATCGGGGCTGCCGTTCTGCAAAAGAAAGAACGCCAACATAGCCGGCATCAGGTATGAGCTCATAAAAAGACTTACGACACAGATTACACAGATTTAATGGCGGATGTATAGCATGATAGGAATTATAATCAGCGCATGCATCCAAACACGCTTCGCAATAAGCTCGCCGGCGTGATCGCTTTTCCAGTCACGCCTTTCAAAGAAAATCTGTCTCTCGATCTTCCCGGGCTGCACCACAATCTCACGAAATTGCTGGAGCACCCGATCTCGGCAGTCGTCGCCGCGGGTGGCACCGGGGAGATGTATTCGCTCACGCCTTCTGAATACGCCCGTGTGATCGAGCTGACGACACACGCCGTCGAAGATCGCGTGCCCGTGATCGCGGGTGTTGGATTTGGACAGCGCCTCGCAGTCGAGATGGCGCAGGCGGCAGAGAAAGCCGGCGCTGACGGAATTCTTGCTTTTCCTCCTTACTACATGCAGGCGGACGATGAAGGGCTCATCGAGTATTACCGCGCGATCGGCGAAGCGACTCGTCTCGGAGTGCTCATCTATTCTCGCGACTGGGCCAACTTCACTCCGGCAATGGTGGAGCGCTTGTGCGCCATTCCAACTCTCGTTGCGTGGAAAGATGGTCAGGGCGACATCCGTCGTTTGCAAGCGATCATGAATCGCGTGGGCGATCGCCTGCACTGGATCGGCGGCGCCGGCGACGACATGATCGCTGCTTATTACAGCACTGGAATCAGAACGCTTTCGTCGAGTATTGCTACAGTCGCGCCACAGCTATCGTTAAAGCTTCACGAGTTAGCTGAGATACAAGATCACGAAGCGCTCACGGAGTTGTTGGACGAGTGTGTGATACCGCTTTACGCTTTCCGCGCGCGTCGCAAGGGTTACGAAGTGTCGGCGATGAAGGCGATGATGGACATGGTGGGTTTGAATGGTGGTCCAGTGCGCCCACCACTCGTGAATGTCTCGTCGGAAGAAGAAGACGAGCTGCGCACGATTCTAGGGTGTTGGGAGAAGTATTTGTAAACGCGTTTACACAGATGGACGCTGATCTGATCTGATGATCATTGACTCCCACCAACATTTCTGGCGCGCAAATTGTGATAGCCGCGTAGCGCTGAAGGCGCGCAATATGATAGCCAGGGGCAAGCGCTGAGCGCAGTGAAGCGCGTCGCCCCTGGAAAAGAAAGAAGAATGACCTTGAAGCTCTGAAAGAGCGACATAAATGTTAGGCCTGGATGTTAGGCCCTGCAATATTTCGCACTTTCAGTGCTCTCTCTCTAATTTACTCCTGTTCACCAGGGGCGACGCGCTTCGCTCCGCTCAGCGCTTGCCCCTGGCTATCATATTGCGCGCCTTTGGCGCTGCGTTCCTTCGCTAAACAATTTCGCGCCTTTGGCAGTAGGTCGTTTCGATTATCCGTGGATGACAAACGATTTGCGCGTGCTATCGCGATTATCTCCCGCTGAACTCGCTCCGATGCGACCGTACGTCGATGTCGCGCCTCGAAGCGTTTGGGTTGATGTTTGGCAGCGACTATCCGGTATGCTTGCTGGCGGCTTCCTACGATCGAGTGCTTGATTCATTTCAGGAGATTCTGAAAGGTCTCAGCGACAACGATCGTGAGAAGATTTTTTCCGGAAACGCGGCGAGGGTATACCGTGTCTAAAATTTACTTCATCACGGGTGCTCAGGGTTGCATCGGTTCGTGGATCGTTAAGGCACTCATCGAACGCGGAGACGACGCTGTTGTCTTCGATCGCAGCGCTGACTCGGGTCGTCTGCGCGCAATCATGAATGCTGACGATCTGGCGCGAGTTCGATTCGTCACTGGCGACATCACCGATGGCGCTGTGGTCTTGCCGGCATTGCGTGCGTCAAGATCAGAGCGTGTTATTCATCTCGCCGGGTTGCAAGTTCCTACGTGCAAAGCGGATCCAGTTGCCGGAGCGCTCGTGAATGTCGCAGGCACTATCAACGTGTTTGAAGCCTCGCGAAAGATCGGAATCAGAGGAGTCGTGTACGCGAGCTCCGCGGCCGTCTACGGAATGAACGATACGCATGAACCACTGACTGAAACCGCGCAGTGTGAACCAACAACTCATTACGGCGTTTACAAGCGTGCCAATGAGGGCAATGCGCGTGTTTATTTCCTCGATCACGGCATATCGAGTATTGGTCTTCGCCCGCTGACAGTGTATGGCGTGAATCGTGACACGGGCCTGACGAGCGATCCGACGAAGGCGATGAAATCAGCGGTGCTCGGTCGTCGTTTTCATATTCGCTTTGGTGGCGCAACTGATTTTCAGTACGTTGCAGATACGGCGGCGACTTTTATTACTTGCGCGGACGAGATGCCTGAGGGCGCGCACGTTTTTAATCTACACGGCGAGACAGTCACAGTAGAGCGTGTCACCCAACTGATTAACCGGGAAGGCTCGAATGGAGATCTGATCACGTTTGGTGGACCACCGATTCCGATCGCACCGGCAATGGACGATACAGCCATCAGAAACATAATGCCGGCATTGCCTTCGACTCCACTCGACACCGGTGTGCGCGAAACGATGAAAAGGTTCGCCACTCTGCGGGACGAAGGAAGGCTCGACACGAGTGATATTGAAGGATAGATCCAGCCACAGATTACACAGATCTCGTTCTGGATAATCTGTGTAATCTGTGGCTGGTTTTTAGAAGTATGGCTCAAACAATGAAGGCGAGCGTGTTATGCGACGTGAAGCGTCTCGAGGTGCGCGACATCCCACGTCCCGCGATCTCGCCTTTTGAAGTGTTGATTCGAACGTCAGTCGTCGGCATTTGCGGAACCGATGTTCATATCTTTGCCGGTCACGCAAACTACAACACAAACGAATACGGCCAACCCATCCCGCTTGCCCTGCAACCACAGATTCTCGGTCACGAGATCGCGGGCGTCGTAGAGGAAGTTGGCACTGCCGTTAAAGATCTGCGAGCAGGCGATCGTGTTGTGGTGGACCAGGGATTGAATTGCGTCAGCCGGCGACGCGAGGTGCTTTGCGAGTATTGTCGCACCGAGAACAGTCATCAATGCGAGTTTTATCGCGAGCACGGAATTACAGGACTGCCCGGCGGCCTGGCTGAGTTCATTGCTGTGCCGGGTGTAAATGCAGTAAAGATAACTGCTCCACTCGAGGGTTCGAGCGCCGCGCTCGTTGAACCGCTCGCTTGCATCATCCATTCGTCTGACACAGTTGCGAAAACGCGTGCGCGCCATGCGGTCAATGCCGAGAGCGCGGACCGCCGCGTTCGCAGCGTGTTAATATGCGGCGCCGGACCAGCGGGTTTGTTGTTTACACAGTACTTGCGCAAGGTGCTCGGATACGAAGCGTTTCTTGTTGTCAGCGATCCGAACGCGCACAAACGCCGACTCGCCCGAAGCTTCGGCGCTGATGAAGCGATCGATCCGGTGCATTCCGATCTGGTGGAAGCGATTCACGAACACACAGGCGGTAAGGGTGTTGACTATTTGATCGAAGCTTCCGGATCGGGCGAAGTCTTTCGCTCGATGCCCGGACTCATTCGCAAGCAGGCCACAGTTTTACTTTATGGACACGGACACACGGGTGCGGATTTGAGTGTGTTGAGCAGCATACTTTTCAAAGAGCCGGTGTTTGTGACGTCAGCGGGCGCGTCAGGTGGTTTTGAAAGCGATGGGCGTCCGGTGGTGTACAAGCGCGCGCTGAACCTGATCGAGGACAACCGGATCGAGATCGCTCCTTTGATCACGCATCGGTACACGTCGTTCGAAGATGTTGAGAAGGCGTTGTCGACTGACATTCATGCGCCGGACTACATAAAAGGTGTGGTTGAAATCAGGAACACAAATTAATGCGGATTAATGCGGATTTTCTGAAATGAAGGTTTCGCTCTTCGTAACATGTGTGGTTGATCAGCTTTGGACCAGCATTGGTGTGAGCAGTGTTGAGGTGTTGCGGCGGGTTGGATGTGAGGTTCAGTTTGATAAGCGCCAAACTTGTTGCGCGCAGCCCGCTTTCAATACCGGTTACCTCGACGAAGCGCGCCAGGTTGCGCGACGGTTCATAAGTATCTTTGAAGAAAGCGACGCGGACGCTATCGTCAGTCCATCCGGATCGTGCACCGCGATGGTCCATCACTACCCCCGGTTATTCAGTAGCGAGCCCGAGTGGCAAAAACGCGCGCGCGCAGTTGCGGCAAAGACGCATGAACTGAGTTCGTTCCTGATCCGTGTACTGAAGACTGACGACGTCGGCGCTTCATGGAGTGGCAGGTTAACGTGGCACGATGCGTGTCACGGTTTGCGCGATCTCAATATCAAGACTGAACCAAGAACGCTGATACGGAAAGTTCGTGGTGCTGAGTTTGTCGAACTCGAACACGCCGATGCGTGTTGTGGTTTTGGAGGAACTTTCTCGGTGAAGTACCCGGAAATCTCGGTCGCGATTCTCGATCAAAAGATTGAAGCGATTGAGCGCGCCGGTGTTCAGGCTGTTGTATCAGGTGATGCGAGCTGTTTGATGCAGATTGGCGGAAGATTGTCGCGCAAGGGATCGAAAGTGCGGACGATGCACCTTGCGGAGTTGTTAGCGTCTCAGGCTTAAACAGAACCGAGCGCGGTAGCGCCGGGTCAATCGTATGAATCACGTTACCAGCGAAACTTTTCGTGAAAACGCTCGAATCGCACTGGGCGACGTGCAATTACGTGGCGCGCTTAAGAATGCAACGTCGATTTTTGGCGCGAAACGCGGAGAAGCGGCTGCGAGCGTTCCCGACTGGGAGGAGTTGCGTAACCACGCGCGCGCGATCAAAGACGAGTCATTGCTGCATCTCGATCGTTATCTCGAAGAGTTTGTCCGCAATGCGGACACGTCCGAAGTGGACATGTTTCTGCGCCTCAAGGACGGCAAGTTCGAGGTGAAGCGAACGCTCGCGCGCGGCCAGTGGGGCGCGACGCAGGACGACGCGGGACGCATTTTCCGGAATTCGAACGAATCCCGCGCTCCATGCCGATCTGGTGCCCACGCTGTACTTCTGCGCGCAACCCGGCGCTGACGCGGACGCGCGGCAGCTACGAATCCCTTGGCGCGCGCCGGCGACGACTGAACGCGGTCTGGCCGGTGCGGCCGACCCCTGGCGTGAACCGTGGTTACCAGAGCGGAATCCTGCGCGACGACGGCACCTGGCGCGATTTAGCTCGGTGTGCGCGCCACCGTGTACCGCGGCGATCGCCTGCCGGCGGACCTGTATGGCAACGTGTTCGTTGCCGAGCCTGCGGGCAACCTCGTCAGCCGCATCGTGGTGAGTGACGAGGGGCGTCGCTGCGCGGGAAGAAGGCCTACGAGCGCGGCGAATTCCTCGCGTCCACCGACGAGCGCTTCCGTCCTGTCAACCTGTCGTCCGCGCCCGACGGCACGCTCTACGTTGTCGACATGTATCGCGGCATCATCCAGCACCGCGGTTACATCACCGAGTACCTGCGCGATCAAATCGTGTCGCGCAAGCTCGAACAGCCGATCGGGCACGGCCGCATCTGGCGCGTGGTGCACGAGACGGCGCGGCGGGCCCCAACCCTTCGTTCTCGAAAGCGACATCCGCGGCGCTGGTCGAGGCGCTGACGCATCCGAACGGATGGTGGCGCGACACCGCGCAGCAGTTGCTCGTCCAGCGCAACGACAAGGCGGCGGTCGGGCCGCTGAAGCAACTGCCGAGTCGGCGGCGCCGCCGCGCAGCCGCCTGCACGCGTTGTGGACGCTCGACGGGATGGACAGCCTGGACCCGGCCAACGTGATGCGGGCGCTTCGCGATCCGTCGCGCGACGTGCGCGCGTCCGCCATCCGGTTGTCCGAACGCTGGCTTCGCGACGGCAACGCCGAGATGGAGGCGGCGGTGATCGCGTTGGGGACGGACACGGACTGGGCGGTGCGCGGGCAATTGGCGGCGTCGCTCGGCGAGCTGCCGCAGGGCACGAAGGAATCGGCGGTCGCGGCTTCCTGGACGCCATGCCAACGACCCTGTCGCGATGGATGCGGCGTTGAGCGGCCTGAACGGCCCGAACCCGCGTGCTGGAAGCGCTGATGCGCGCGACGGATGAAACGCCCCAGCGTGTGACCGCCATCACGATGCTTGCGGCAACGATCATCTCGGCCGGACAGGATCCCGCGATCCAGCAACTGTTCACCGCGGTCGCGCAAACCGCGCGTCCCGCCTGGCAACGGTCGGCGCTGCTCAGGGGGGCCGAGGTCACGCTGCTGGGGGCCGCGGCGCCGGGCTCGGCACCGGGGCGCGGCCGCGGACGTGGCGCCGCGGCGCCGATGCGCCGTGTCCGACCTGTCCCGGCGGCCGCGCGGGTCCCGGCGGCGCATCCGCATTTCCGCGTACCAGAGGGACGGTGCCCCGACGAGTCACTGGTAGAGGGGGCGCCCCGCGACCCCCGGCGCCGGGCCGCGGCGGCCCCGTGGACGCGGCGGGGGGCGCGACCTGCGCTGAAGCTGACCCGCGAGCCCGCCCTCGTCGCGTTGGCCGCGGCGAACACCGGCGAATTATCGACGCGTCGGAAGGGATTTGCTCGCGCGGCTGGAGTGGCCAGGGAAGCCGGGGATGGCCGCCGCCGCCACACCGCTCACGGCGGCGGAGCAGGCGCGTTTCGACGCCGGGCGCACCGTTAACCAGAACCTTGTGCCAGGCGTGCCACCAGGCGGATGGACGCGGCGCCGAAAGGCTCGCCCCGTCCCTGATTGGATCCGAGTTCGCACTCGCGCCATCGGTCACCATCCCGATCAGGATTGTGCTGAACGGCAAGGAGGGCACGGTTGCGCTCATGCTGCCGCTCGGAGCGACGCTGACCGACGAGCAGGTCGCCGCGGCGCTCACCTACATCCGGCGTGAATGGCTACACACGGCATCGGCAGTCGATCCCGCGGCCGTCGCGCAGACACGCAAGGCCACCGTGCATTGCACCCGGCCTTGGATCTGACCGACGAGCTCACGAGGCTGCTTCGAGGCCAGCAGTAGTGGGCAGGCGGGCCGTCGAGTTCAGATCATGGGACTGAACCTGTGGGCGTTCGCGGCGATCACGGTGCCGCTCGTCGCCACGCCCGGCGCATCCACCGCCGTCGTCCTGCGCAACGCGCTCGCCGGCGGCGTGCGTTCCGGTGCTGCGACCGCGCTCGGCGCCAATACCGGATCGTTCTGTTACGGGTTGTTGACCGCGTTTGGCGTGTCGGTGGCACTGCAGCGATGGCCGCCGGTCGTGGCGCGGCGCTGCCATTGCTGGTATCGTGCATCTTGCGCGGCCCGGATCGCTGATTGCTCGCGCGCGCATGGACGGACCCGTCGAGCCGAGAATGGCGCACACGCCGCGGTCGATCGTCCGCCGATATCGCGCAGCGTGCGCGAGGGGTTCGTCACGAACATGCTCAACCCCTCGCTCGCCACGTTCTACCTGCTGATTGTCCCAGTTCATCCCGCGCGAGGCGCCGTTCGTCGGGAGCGCGCTGATCCTCACCGCCTTTCACGTCACGCTCGGGTTGACGTGGCACATGGTGTGGGCGACCACGGGCGGCACGCTCGCCGAGGCCCTCTCGCCGGACGACACCGCGCCGCATCCTCGAAGCCGTCAGCGGCCTTGCACTTATCGGGCTCGCGCTGAAGCTCACGCTCGGCTGACATTCGCACTGCAGAT